>VIAD01000002.1:189509-332480 GCA_006546595.1 Moraxellaceae bacterium AER2_44_116
TTTAGATCGTTATGCCGAAGCCGAGGAAGCATATCGTCAAGCGATTGCGTTAGATGCTAAAGAGGCTTATCCATGGGTTTGTTTAGGCAGTTTATTGAAAAATCATTTAGATCGTTATGCCGAAGCCGAGGAAGCATATCGTCAAGCGATTGCGTTAGATGCTAAAGAGGCTTATCCATGGGTTTGTTTAGGAAATTTATTGCAAGATCATTTAGGTTGTTATGCCGAAGCCGAGGAAGCATATCGTCAAGCGATTCTCTTGGATGCAAGTAATGCTATACCGTGGAATGGCTTAGGGAATTTATTGCAAGATCATTTAGGTCGTTATGCAGAAGCTATATCTGCTTATCAAAAAGCGATAGAGATTGATCCTCAATATAATTATGCTATTGCCAATTTGGCACGTTTATATGCGTTTTTAAATCATCATGAGCAAGCTATCGTGAGCTTTAGAGAGGCTGTGAAAAAAGCAGATATTGATGCTGAGCCTGAGTTAATTTTGCAAGCAAATTTATATTTATGTAATCAAGATACGGCTATGCAAGCACTCGTTACAATTGCTGAAAAAGCCAGTCAAGGTAGTAAATATGATTTTAATTTATTGAAAGAGCAGGCTTTTGAGTGTCAGCGTATAGGTATTGGCCATCCTTTAGCGCAGCTAATGGAAAAAAGTCATTATGCTGATTTTCTCCAACCCTTTAGTATTGCTTTGCAGGTGGTTAATGGCCAAACGTCTTTATTAGATGGCGTTGCGCCAGAATTACAAGCTTTAATCAACGATATCGTTGAGCTGTTAAAAAACGCAACTAAGCCTGCTCGTACTTAACGGAAAAGTTGTACGTCAAAGTAATGGCCGCATTAGTCTATGCTGCCATTCTCCCCAAAATCCTACCCCACAGCGACTTTTAAGGACTTACGCGGTTATCGCTTATTTGTTCGCACTTCGGACGTTTCCAACGTCTTCATACTAACAAAACGCGCTAATTGCAGTGCAATGCGTAAGTCACATTATCTCCACCACCCCAAACCGATTCACCCCACTCACCAATGCCTTAATCGACGCACTAATCATATTGCTATCAATCCCCACGCCATAACAAGCACCCGTTACCCCTTGTTGTGTCATTTCCATAAAGGTACAGGCTTGGGCGTTTGCACCATCAACATCGGCATTCATTGAGCGTTCTTCATAACTACGTACTTGCACATAAATCCCTGCGCCATGTAACGCATTCACTGCCGCTTCAATTGGGCCATTGCCATAACCTGTTAATACTTGCGTTACGCCATGAATATCAATCACTAAACGAATGCCTTGGTTTTTGCCGTGTTCAAACAAATGATATTCGCGGTAGCAAACGGGCGCGTTACTCTGTAAATAGGTTTGGCTAAACAACTGCCAAATTTGTTGAGCACTGATTTCGCCGCCTACGCTATCGGTATGTTGTTGCACCACGCCCGAAAACTCGACTTGCAAACGACGCGGCATCACCACGCCATAGCTGTTTTCTAACAAATAGGCCACGCCACCTTTACCCGATTGGCTATTCACCCGAATCACCGAATCATAACTACGGCCAACATCGGCAGGGTCAATCGGCAAGTAGGGCATATTCCAATAGCTGTCCGCTTGCTGCACAGAAAAGCCTTTTTTAATCGCGTCTTGGTGCGAGCCAGAAAATGCGGTAAACACCAAATCGCCAACATAAGGATGACGCGGATGAATCGGTAATTGTGTGCAATGCTCAACGGTACGCGCAACAGTGTCGATGTCGGAAAAATCCAAATTCGGTGTAATGCCTTGGCTATACAAATTCAACGCCAAGGTCACCAAGTCAACATTGCCCGTCCGTTCACCATGACCAAACAAACAACCTTCAACCCGTTCCGCGCCTGCCATCAAGCCTAATTCAGTGGCGGCAACGGCAGTGCCTCGGTCATTGTGGGGATGCAAACTGATAATCACGCTATCCCGACGTGCTAAGTGACGACCCATCCATTCAATTTGATCGGCATAGACATTCGGTGTTGCTACTTCAACAGTGGCAGGCAAATTCAAAATCACTTTATTGCTTGGCGTTGCGCCCCATGTTTCAGTGACGGCATCACATACTTCTTTGGCAAAATCCAATTCGGTGGCGGTAAAGGTTTCGGGACTGTATTCCAATTGCCATTCGGTTGAGGGTTGCTCTGCCGTCAATTGTTTAATCAACGACACGGCATTGACGGCCATTTCGAGTACTTCGCGTTTGCTCAAATTAAAAACAATATCGCGGAACGGTTCCGAAGTGGCGTTATAGACATGAACAATCGCCTTTTTAGCACCGCGTAATGACTCCATCGTCCGACGAATCAAATGCTCACGCGCTTGCGTTAAGACAATAATCGTCACGTCATCGGGAATATGACCATCTTCAATCAGGGTACGGACAAAATCAAAATCGGTTTGCGAAGCCGATGGAAAAGACACTTCAATTTCTTTAAAGCCAATGTCGCACAACATCTTAAACATCTGCATTTTGCGCGCGCCATTCATCGGCTCAAACAACGATTGGTTGCCATCACGCAAATCGGTACTCATCCAAATCGGGGCTTGGGTGATGGTGCGACTTGGCCATTGACGGTTAGGCAAGTTAATCGCAGGAAAAGCGCGGTATTTGCTAGAAGGATTTTTTAACATGATGCTGTCCAATAATATGTTTTTGCTTGTCATTATCATAAGAAAAATCTGTTAGCAGGGGATTGCGAGTTATGTTGATATTTAATGATTTTCAGCAATAAAAATGCGTTAAATTTGTTATAGTTGATATTTAATGCTAATAATAATTATATATACAAAGATTTCGCCGTTCGTGGTGAGCCTGTCGAACCACCCTTCGACAAGCTCAGGGTGAACGGAAAGTACAAACAAAATTCCGTTCATGTACTGATGTAGTCGTTTGTATTTTTCAAGGATGCCGAGTTCTGTGCCACAAATGGTTTTGCTTACTTTTGTCGAAACAAAAGTGAGACCTGCGGTAGGCAATGGAAAGTAGATTTTACCAATGAGAGTTATCATGACCTTAGACCGCTACGACCGCCACATTCTCGACCTGCTACAACAAGACAGCCGCATCAGCAACCAAGACCTTGCCGATAAAATTGGCCTCACACCATCTCCCTGTTTACGACGCGTGAAAACCCTAGAAGACGCAGGCTTTATTACCGCCTATCGCGCCTTAGTGGATGCGCGTAAATTGGGTTTGACGTTGATGGCGTTAATTCATATTTCGATGGATCAACATACGCCAGAACGCTTTCAGCATTTTGAAGCCAGTATTGTTGATATTCCCGAAGTGTTAGAGTGTTTATTGATTACGGGACAGTCGGCAGATTATCAGTTGAAAGTGGTGGTCAAAGACATGGATGCCTATCAAGAATTATTGCTTAATCGACTGACCCGTATTACGGGCGTAACGGGTGTGCATAGTAGTTTTGTGTTGCGGCGCGTGGTGGATAGAACAGCGTTGCCAGTCACTTGATGAGTCAAAAATATGTCATCGTTGATTTATTTAACCTATAAAAATGACGAAGTGATTTTAGATAAAGATTTTCAGTTTATTTTATTAAACAATGGCTTAAATTTACTCTCTGAATCAACGTATCGTTTAATGATGGGGCAGTTGGCAGATATTTGCCAAACCGAAAAACAAGTGTCCATCGCATTATTTAGGCGATGGCTTAATGCAGTTGAGCAAGAGTTAACAGATAGTTTTTGCCGTTTTGATGCGTGTGATTATGTTGTCGAAGGTGTTGAGGCTGATAGTTTCGTGGCGAGTTATTTTATCCCCACTTTAACGTCAACTCATCACCTACTCAATCTTGCGGAGCAAGAGCAGTATTTGTTTCTGGACAGTTGTTGTGTCTGAGCCAAGTAACAACTTGGCTCATCTGTCACGATGTTGTTAGATTTTAAAACCAAGTTGTAAGCCAACACCTGCGGTATCGCCGTCACCTAACATCGCAGCAATATCAATATTCAAACGGTCAAAAGGAGTAATACCAATACCCGCCGTCACGACATCAGAAACATTGCTTTTGCTATCTGTGCGATAACCAGCGCGTAAGTGAAAGTGCCGACCTGCCGACAACTCCATGCCCACACGCGTAAATTGTGTTTCGAGTAATTTATCGAAGCCTTTGCGTGGTGTTAAATCGGTATTGGCTTCAACTTTAAAATAATTGTTGCTGTAACCAACTGCTGCAACAGCAACAGGTGCAAGGTCATATTCGCTGTTGATGCCCGTTACTTTGTTTTTAGGCCCTTCAAAGGTTTTGCCGATGAGATTTTCAACCGTGGCGGCAACACTAAAACTTTTTTCTGCTCCAAAGCGCATAATGCCGCCAATGTCCATGTTGACGTTATTGTGGGTTTTTAGATCGTTACTGTCGCTAATATCAGCGGTATCAAACTGGGTAACTTTTGCAGAATAGGAAATTAAGTCTATTTGTTGTCCTTTTAAGGTCAAACCCACTTCAAGGCCGTTTTCAAATGGTTTGCCAAACATCAAACCCGCTTCGGTAATACCAATCGCAGAAGCATCAACGGTCGATTGGAGATTGTTTAAGTTGCAAGATAGGCCAGCAACACAGCTATTTAATTGAATAAAGTCACTGGGATGATAATTAAACGCAGTGCCAAACGAGACCTTACTTTTGGTCATAAAAGCCATTGGTATATTTTTGTTAGGAATGCCAATTAATAACGCAGCACCAACATCAACCAAAGCCAACTTCTTGTTTAATGCTTTCATCGCTTGGTTAACAGCGTTTGCACTGCCATGTCCCGCTTCTAAGTTATCAATGGCGACTTGCACATCGTCTGTTTTTTGGATCATGCCATCTTTGTCTGAGGCAAAAAGCCCAACATTGAGTGCCAAACTAAAATCATCATCTTTATCAAAACTGCTGAGTAATGCAGGGTTTTTCAGCGATTGATTATATTCACCCATCGTTAAGCCCACACCGCCACGCGCCATAGAGCGGGCATCACTAACTTCGGCAAAGCTAACAATAGGAGCAAAACCCATTGTCACGAGGGAAATATAAAGAGGAAGTTTACGCATATCAGAGTATCCTTATCTATCTTGAGTTTTTGACTAAGTCACTGGGCAAAACGGACGGCTAAAAATCAGTATAGTCATCACTAACTATATGCTCTTCTATTGATTATGTCGCTTTTGTGTACATTCGACAATATCGATGATGAGAGTTGTATCTGTCAGGACTTTTTAACTAGCGGTTAACTTCAACAGTCGCCATAATCGTCTTCCCCTCATTTTTTCAATATCTTCATTTTTTCTATGAAAAAAACTGACCTCTGTCCTTGTTGCTCAGGAAAATCTTATGGCGATTGCTGTAACGTATTTTTAGGGAGTACCACACCTGCACCCACAGCCGAGCAGCTCATGCGTTCTCGTTACACGGCTTTCACCTTAGAAAAAGCCCATTATTTAGTCGAAACGCACCATACTCAATCGCGCAAACAAGACGAGCTTAAAGCACTGAAAAAATCATTTAAAGGAATGATGTGGATAGGTTTAGAAATTATCGCCACCAACGCAGGGACAGCAGCAGATAGTCAAGGTGAAGTCGAATTTATCGCTCATTTTAAGAGTGTTGGCAAAGTAGGCTATTTACACGAGCGTTCACGCTTTTCTAAAGAGGAAGGGCGTTGGTTTTATGTCGATGGTGACATTCTGTCCGATGCTTAAGAGTCCCTTAAGCTTTTCTCTTTAAAATGGGCAAAGCCAAAGAGTTGCCATTTTCTCATTGTAATCCTTTGTTGATGACATAGTGATGACAGGCATTTGTTTTTATTATCAGTCTGCATCTTTTTATGCTTAGGGATTTTTTCCATGTTACAGCTTCACCGAACGCTTTGGCGTTTAAACTTGCCTGCATTGCTGGCAATGATGACGGTTATTGCATTTACCGTATTGCGTGTTGCGCTGTTAAGCCGTTGCTGGAGTGAAATTTCCTTTAACCTGCCAGATTTAGCGGGGCTTTTTCTGCGCGGTTTATTGTTTGATACGGTGGTTGCCGCTTACGTTTATGGCTTTTTTAGCCTGTTTGGTTTGTTAATGCCTGAGCGTTTGCGCCAAAGTGTTGGGGGGCATCGGGCGACACTGGGTGTGGCGTGGGTGTATTCGTTTGCTTTGGGTTTTGTCGTGGTTGCCGAGTGGTTTTTTTGGAGTGAATTCAGTGTTCGCATGAATTTTATTGCCGTTGATTATTTGATTTATCGTCGTGAAGTGACGGGCAATATTCAAGAGTCTTATGCCGTTGTGCCTATTTTAAGTTCAGTAGCAGTGATTGCGGCAGGTGTGGTGTGGCTGATTCGCCAACGGATTCAAACCAGTATTAATCATCCTTTAACCCTCAAATTACGCGTGTTAACAGCGTTCGTCACTATATTAATTGTAGGCGTGGCAGGCTCTTTAAGTGGTGACCGTGTCCCCGCACTTTCTAATAATATGTATGTGGAAGAGCTCGCCCATAACGGCGCATTTCAATTCTTTTATGCCTTTAGACATAATGACTTAGAGTACGACAAATTTTATCAGTTAGCGGCTGATCCGCAAAAAGCATCTGACTTATTAAAAGCCAATGTTGTCTTGCCGAATGAGCAATTATTGCACCCTCATGAGTTATTTGATGTGACTCGACGAGTGACCGCCAAAGAACCTGAACGTCATTTAAATGTCATGCTAATTTCAGTCGAAAGTTTAAGCGGCGATTACATGACTGCCTTTGGCAGCAAAGATAATGTCACACCAGAGCTCGATAAACTGGCCAAAGAAAGTCTATTCTTTACGCATTATTATGCAACGGGTAATCGCACGGTGCGTGGTTTAGAAGCCTTAACATTGGGTATTCCGCCAACACCGGGTAGCGCGGTTGTTCGTCGTCCTAATAATTCGGGCTTGTTTTCTTTAGCCTCAGTATTAAACGCCAAAGGTTATGATAGTAAGTTTATTTATGGCGGCTATGGCTATTTTGACAATATGAATGCGTTTTTTGCAGGCAATGGTTATCAAGTAGTTGACCGTACTGACTTTGCCGAAGATGAGAAACTATTTGGCAATGTTTGGGGGGTCGCTGACGAGTATTTGTTCCTGCGTTCGATGCGTGAGGCGGATAAAAGCTATCAAGCGAAAAAGCCGTTTTTCTCTATTATTATGACCACGACCAATCATCGCCCTTATACTTTTCCTGAAGGTCGAGTGGTGGGTAAACAGAAAAGCTGGATGGGTGCGGTGCGCTATACCGACTGGTCAATTGTGAATTTTATTAACGAGTCACGCAAAAAGCCGTGGTTTAACGATACCATTTTTGTCATCAGTGCCGATCATTGTGCAGGTAGCGCGGGTAAAACGGCTGTGCCTGTTGACCGTTATCAAATCCCGTTGATTATTTACGCGCCGAAGTATGTACAGCCGAAAGAAATTAGCCAGTTGGCTAGCCAAATGGATGTGCCGTCCACTATTTTAGGCTTATTGAATATGAACTATGTCAGCCGCTTTTTTGGCCGTGATATTTTGCGTACACCACCTGAACAGGGCAGAGCATTGATTGCGACGTATCAACGGATGGGTTTGTATAAAGACAATGACTTGGTGATTTTGTCGCCACAACGTCGTGTCGAGTTGCATCGTGACCCGCTGGGCAAAGATGAGATTTTGCCACCGTCGAGTAATCAGGCATTAACTGATAGTGCGATTGCTTATTATCAGGGTGGTGATTATGTGTTGCGGCATGAGTTGTTGAAGGCATTGCCGCAGGGGAAATAGGAAGTAGTTCAAGTGAACAATATTTCGCCTTTCTGAGGTGGTAGTTTATAGGCTGGTTAACTAATAAACAGTAGTAGTTGGTACATTGACCACTTCATGTTTTTGTTTTTCTGTTAATTGTACGATGACGACGTGCTAGAAAAAATCACGTAAAAATTATACAATCCTGTTACATATCACTGACAGGGAAATATAAATGAATTTAATGTGGACTCAGCTCCAAAAGCCATTAATGGGGCTACTGATAGGAAGTCATATTTTTCTGTCTGGATGTGGCGGCGGTGGTAGCAGTGGTGATGGAAATAATACGGCGTCAGCTAACAACACCCCGACTATTGCGATTACGGCATCAAGTATATCTATTACCACATCCTCAGCAGGTCTGATTTCTGCTTCTCTTGGCAGTGATATTACTATTAGTGGCTCAGGGAGTACTGATGCCGATGGCGATACCCTGAGTTATCAGTGGTCTCTGCAAGATAAGCCTGCCTCCAGTACGGTGATTTTAGTTCCAAGCAGTTCAGTTAATGTCAAATTCATGCCTGATGCAATGGGGGTTTATGACTTCCTCTTGACAGTAACGGATGCAAAAGGAGCAAAATCTGAGAAACATTTCCTCATTAAAATCGACAATCTAGCGCCTACGGCGAATACCCAAGTGAATGTAGGTTTTGTTGCCACTCCAACGGTTATGCCAATCCAATCCGTTCATACTGGTTCAACCATCACTCTTGATGGTACGGCATCCGTAGATCCAGAAGGTGGCAATGTCAGCCTAGAGTGGTTTTTGGAAAAGCCTGTAAGCAGTACGGCAATACTGGCGCTTACTGGTAAAACTGCCAAAATTACGACAGATATACTTGGTATTTATAAAATTAGAGTCAAAGGCATTGACGCAAAGGGTGCTTTTTTTGAAACGGTCTACGCTTATAATGCTGACAATAAAACACCGCTAGATAAAACAACCAGTAATATTGTGTTTTCTTCCAATCCTGTTTCCAAGCCAACGCTCCCTGTGACCGTAAATGCACTGATTACACTAGACAGCTCACAATCAACCGATCCAGATGGTGGGGCTCTTAATCTAGTATGGAAGATACTTGCTAAACCCCAAACCAGTATTGCTACACTGGCTATCAATGGCAAGCAAGCCCGATTTACTCCTGATGTGTTGGGAGCATATCAAGTCTCTGTCCGTAGCACCGACACGCAAGGTGCATACGCAGAGACTATTTATACTTTTGACGCCAATAATCAGGCTCCAACTAGTATTATTGCCACTGATGTTGGTTCTGTAAGTCGAGATGCTGGCACGAATAGCATCTCGACCTCTTTGGGTTATACCGTTCTTCTTGATAGTAAAAATAGTGTCGATCCAGAAGCGAATGCTTTAACTTATGAATGGTCTATTGAGAGCAAGCCTACTAACAGTACACTCAATATTGGTAATGCTACAGCTAGCACACTGCAATTCATTCCTGATGTGATGGGGGATTACTCTTTCAAACTCACAGTTAAGGACAATGCTGATGCAATCAGTTATTTTGTTTCTACGATAAAAGTCAACAATCAGCGACCAACAGCCATTATCAGCTCTAATGCTACGCCAATGTCTTTACCACAAGGGCCGACGATTCGTTTGCCATTAGGAACAGAAGTAACGCTTCGAGGCAGTGCGAGCAAAGACGCTGACGGTGATCCCTTGTCTTATCTTTGGACTATAGTCACCAAACCCTTAAATAGTACAGCCGCTCTAGCTACTCCTAACAGCATGAACAGCTTATTTGTTCCCGATAAAGCAGGTAGTTATACCTTTAAACTTAAAACATCTGACCCAAGTGGTGCTTATTCCGAGCAAAATCTAATACTGGATACAGGTAACACTCCTCCTGTTGCTGTATTGGATAAGTCCAATATTACTGCCTTGACAGGTGCCGCAGTGACCGCCTCTGCAGGTAGTAGCTATGATGAAGATGGCGATACACTTCGTTACCGCTGGTTCATTGATGCTCGTCCTGTGGGCTCTACAGCTGCCATCACCAATAATACGGCAGCCAATATGAGTTTTACACCAGATATGGCTGGAGCATATAGCCTAGCTGTTGAAGTGAGTGATGGTACAAATTCGCATACGGCCTATTTAGGCTTAAAAGTGTTAGCCCAGTCTTCAGGCAGCGTAGCGTTAACCTTTGCACCTTTGCTGTCGAAATATAGCCAAGGTCTTGACAAGCTGGTAGTCGTTGCCTCAAATCCTAACGCACTAAAAATTATTGACCCATTTACAGGTGCTATACGATCTGTTGCGCTGGCTGGAGATGTTACATCTCTTAGTTTGAGTCCTAATGGCAAGCTTGCGGCAGTCCTATATAGTGGTACTGCAAGTCTAATTGATATTGAAAAAGCGACCTTAATTAAAACCTTTACAACAGCGGGTGCACAAACGGATCTTTTTGCCACGAATACAGGCAGTATCTACTTGATTGGCCAAAGTGGAGGACAATGGGTGGATGAAGGTGTTGCAAGAATAAATGGTTATTCTGGTCAAAGGGAATATACGTGTTGTAGTTGGTCTTTCTATGGGACTCAGAAAGGCATTTTTGCTGACAAGATTAACAAAGTGTTTTTAATGGAGTTTGGACTTTCTCCATCAGATATCGATTATTTTACTCTGGATGGCACAACAGGCGATGTCATTGCTACGGGTGACTCTCCTTATCATGGCGATTACTCCATGTATAGTCCATTATTTTTATCTGGAAATCAAAGTTTAGTCTTTACAGGAGCTGGTAATTATTTCAATACAGGGTCGTTAAGGTACGCGGGTAAGTTGGCACTTAAAGGTGGCCTCGTATCCTTAAGCCACTCTTCTGAAAAAGAGGAAGCACTTGTAACTATCATGACATCCAGTGATAACTATCCATATGAGTATAGTTATCAACCGTACTATCAGTTGTTTACAGGATCATTGCTAGCCGATAGCGGAACCTTAGCCCTCCCATTGATTAATAGCCAGCAGAGTTATGGACTTGAGATTTTCCATAGTGCTAATGGTTCTCATGTAGTGCTAGTGCAAACAGGCAGCAATTTGCCGCAAGGAATGGGAGTTAAGTACCACGTTATTTTTCGATAATGAGCCAACTGGCGGTTATTTATGAGTAAAAAGCAGAGTATTTAACCCGAAATGTCGATGGTATTTCTTTGAGCCCTAAAATATGAATGCTCAATGAGATTGATACTTAGCGTGTCGAAATGGTCAAATAGCAAAATTGTTATTTGACCATTTTTTTAGTTAATCAACCGCTAAGATTGGCTCACTTACCCCTCGGCAACGCCAACGAAATCACCGCTGCCAAGCCAATAAACCCACTAGAAATCCATAAACACGCACTTAATCCAGCGACTTGAAACATCCATCCCGACAACATCGTCCCTAATAATCGCCCCATGGCATTGGCCATATAATAAAAGCCGACATCCAAGGACACACCATCTTCCTTGGCATAACTGACAATCAAAAAACTATGCAACGACGAGTTCACCGCAAACACCGCACCAAACAATAATAAACCTGTCACTACAACCATCGTAGGTGGCCAAGCCGCTGCCAATGCCAGCGCAATAAACGCAGGCAAACCTGCTAAAGCAATCGCCCACAAAAACGCACTTTTACCATCAGGCACATGGTCTTTATTACGTCCAGTAATGCGAGGAGCGATAGTTTGTACTGCGCCATAACCGATAATCCAACACGCTAAAAAGCCACCAACTTGGGCAAAATCCCAGCCTAAGGTAGTGCTTAAAAAGACAGGTAACGCAACAACAAACCAGACATCACGCGAGGCAAACAAAAATAAACGAGCAGCCGCTAAATAATTGACAGCGCGACTGGTGGAAAAAATCTCGCTAAATTTAGGCTTGTTTTTGGCTTTGCCTAGGTCTTGTGTCAGCGTAAAAATGCTCAATAACCAAACAATAGCCAATACGGCTGCCATCGCCATCACCGCGCCTGTAAAATCCAGCACGGATAACAACGCCGCACCCATAAAAAAGCCCACACCTTTCAGCGCATTTTTAGAGCCTGTTAGTCGTGCCACCCAGCGATATAAGGTTTGTTGGCTATCCGCTTGGGCGTTGGGGACTAGCAGTTTAATGCTGCTTTTCGCACTCATTTTATTGAGGTCTTTGGCAATGCCTGACAACGCTTGAGCGGCCATTACCCACGGAATGGTCAACATTGCCGCAGGTACAGCCAACATCAATAAGGCGAAAACCTGCAAACCTAAACCAACATTCATGGTGCGATTCAAGCCCAAACGCGCACCGAGCCAGCCGCCGACTAAGTTGGTGACAACGCCAAAAAACTCATAAAACAAAAATAAAAACGCGATGCTTAATGGCGTGTAACCGAGTTGATGAAAATGCAGTACCACCAACATCCGCAACGCGCCATCGGTTAGGGTAAACGCCCAATAATTACCCGTGACGATGAGGTATTGACGGATTTGGGGAGATAAAGGCATAACCAACAAAACCTGTAGGGGCGAATTTATTTGCCAAATTGAATAGATGGGCGAATAAATTCGCCCCTACGCATCATGCTAAACCGACTTTCCGCACTAATTCCGCTGTACGATTGGCATAGCCCCATTCATTGTCGTACCATGCGTAAATTTTCACTTGGGTGCCATTAATCACCATCGTACAGGGTGCATCAATAATGCTGGAGTGTGGGTCTGTGCGATAATCAATCGACACTAATGGCCGTTCTTCGTAGCATAAAATGCCCTTTAATGCCCCTTCGGCGGCTGTTTTTAATAGCGCATTAACTTCTTCTACCGTCGTGGCGCGCTCCACTTCAAAAACACAATCGGTCAGAGATGCATTGGCCAACGGCACACGCACAGCATGACCATTCAAACGACCTTTGAGTTCAGGAAAAATTTCGGTAATCGCCGTAGCTGAGCCTGTCGTGGTGGGAATCATGCTCATGCCACACGCGCGGGCGCGACGTAAGTCTTTGTGTGGTGCGTCTAAAATGGTTTGCGTATTGGTTAAATCATGAATAGTAGTGATGCTACCGTGACGAATACCAATACTCTCGTGAATGACTTTGACAATAGGGGCTAAACAATTGGTCGTACAAGAAGCCGCCGTGACAATACGGTGAAGTTGAGGGTCAAATAAATGGTCGTTTACGCCAAGCACAATGTTTAAGACGCCTGCCTCTTTGACGGGAGCAGTAACTACGACACGTTTTACCCCTTGATCTAAATAGGCTTGTAATAAGGCAGTGGTTTTCATTTTGCCAGAGGCTTCAATCACCACGTCACAGTCCGACCAATCGCTGTCAGCAATACTTTTATTACGACTGATTTTAATACGGCGAGTCCCGATCACAATATCTTCACCCTCGGCTTTAGCTTCGTGCTGCCAACGGCCATGCACTGAATCAAAGTTGAGTAAATGGGCGAGGGTGATAGCATCGCCTGCGGGGTCGTTAATATGAGTGAAGCTGAGTTCAGGCCAGTCCCATGCGGCGCGTAAGGCTAAGCGACCCATACGGCCAAATCCGTTAATGCCTACCTTGATGGTCATGATTGTTCTCCATTTGAGTGAGTTGGTGATCAGTTGTCAGTTGAGCATAGGATGAATTGTCGGGTTAACAACAGCTGGTTGTGATTTCACATGGCTGACCTTGACAGCAGTTTTCGGTTAAAAACGCCAGTAACTCATTCATGACAGGATAGTTGGCGCGATAATGTAAAAAACGGCCTTGTTGCTCGACACGAATTAAATCTGCTTGTTGTAGTATTTTTAAATGAAATGACAGGGTTGCGTTGGCCAGACCCAATAACGCGATCAATTCATTGGGCGTGTTGCCTGTTTCGCCAGCCACGACTAAAGCACGATAAATGGCTAATCGGCTGCTTTGGGCTAGTGCTGCAAGTTGTTTTACGGCAAGTTCAGTATTCATCATGTTGTCTGTATTTTGATATTTCCAATAATATGGAAATATTATGACGAATTGATGACGAAATGACTCATGTATTTGTGCTTAATTAGTGTGTATAATTTATAAGTTAATACACATTTGGAGAAAGGTAATGCGTACTAATATTGTGATAGACGATAATCTCATGAATGATGCACTGAAAGTGACGGGATTAAAAACGAAAAAAGAAGCCGTTGAATTGGGCTTGAAAATTCTGGTTAAATTAAATCAGCAAGAAGCCATTAAAGCATTTAGAGGCAAGTTAACATGGGACGGTGACCTTGAAGCACTGAGAAGTCAGCCATGATTTTAGTCGATTCGAGTGTTTGGATTGATTATTTTAATGGCAATATCAGCGCGGAAACCGACACCTTAGATAGATTGCTTGGCGTTGAGCCTTTGGCTATTGGTGATTTGATTTTGACGGAAGTTTTGCAAGGTTTTCGTGCCGATAACGATTATCAAACAGCAAAAGGTCTGTTAATGACGTTGACCGTCTTTGATATGTTAGGTTCAGAGTTGGCGATTAAAGCGGCCGATAATTTTCGCTTGTTGCGTAAACAAGGTATTACGATTCGCAAAACCGCCGATGTGATTATTGCGACGTATTGTATTGAGCATCGTCATACCTTACTTTTTGCCGATAAAGATTTTCTGCCATTTGTTGCTCATCTTGGCCTAAAAGCAGTGACAGTCAATGGTCATTAAGCATTGTTGTTGTGGAATGGATTGCCAAACGCAATCCATCTATTTTTAGTGGACTCAATCCTTAGCCCGTATTCCTCAATCCTGCCGCAATACCTGCAATTGTTACCATCAACGCATGGTCATAACGGGTACTGGCTTCTACCGATTCTCGTCGCCGCCTCATCAGTTCAGCTTGAAGCATATGCAGAGGTAAAATATAGGGGGTACGCACGGTAATGGCTCGCTGCAAAATGGGTGATAGCTCCAATAACTCCTGTCGCTCAATCACGTTTAGTAAAATCCCCACCGTTTTTTCTAGCCGCGCCCGTAATAGTTCGCCTAAGGCGTGTAAAGCAGGGTCATCGGTGAGATGGACTTCATAATAGGCGGCTATCGCTGAATCTGATTTCGCTAGTACCATTTCTAGCATATCAAGGAGTGTTTGAAAGTACGGCCAATGTTCACGCATATCCCGAATAACAGGCGTAAAACCGTCATCCATCGCCGTATTTAAAGCCCGTCCTGTCCCTAACCATGCAGGCAACATCAAACGCACTTGTGTCCATGCAAAAACCCAAGGAATGGCGCGTAAGGACTCAATGCCGCCAGTCATGTGTCGCCGTGCAGGCCGTGAGCCTAAGGGCAACATTTGCAGCTCTAACTCAGGAGTTACTGTACGTAAATAACGGATAAATTCAGGTTCGTCACGCACAGTTTCTTTATAAACGGCTAATGATGTTTGTGTCATTCGCGCCATTAGTTCACGCCATTCGGGTTTGACGGCAGGCGGTGGAAGTAGGGTGGCTTCTAGCGTCGCGGCGGCATATAGCTCTAGGTTGCGCATAGCGATACCTTTCATGCCAAACTTAAAGCGAATCATTTCCCCTTGTTCGGTGACACGAATTTTACCTTGCACGGATTTGGGCGGTTGTGACAGTAAGGCTTGATGCGTGGGCGCACCACCACGACTAATCGAGCCGCCACGACCATGAAATAACGTCAACTGAACACCGTGTTTTTCGGCAATTGCGGTTAGGCCTTCTTGGGCGCGATATTGCGCCCAGTTCGCAGTTAAAAAACCTGCATCTTTGGCCGAGTCGGAATAACCAATCATAATTTCTTGATGGCCGTTAATTGCGTTTTTATACCAAGCAATAGACAGCAACGCATCAAGGCAGGCAGGCGCATTATCAAGGTCGGCTAAGGTTTCAAATAACGGTACAACACGCATCGGATGTGGGACTTCGGCTTCTTTTTGTAGCAGCATGACTGCCAAGACATCACTCGGTTGTTTGGCCATGGAAATAACATACGCGCCCAATGCGCCCGCAGGTTGTTGCGCTAGCATGTTAAACGTGGCCAACACTTCTTTGACGGGTTCGGCGTTAATCGGCGCATCCGCTGTGGCGTGGAGTTGACGAGGTAATAATGGGCGTGGATTGTTCAATTCGCTCAGTAAAAATCGTTGCCGTTGGCTTTCGTCCCAGTCGTGATAGTTGCCGAGTTTGAGATAATCGGTAATGGCGGCTACGGCATCGGCATGACGACCCGATTCTTGACGAATATCGAGCTTGAGTAATTCCAGACCAAAACAGGCAACCCGACGAATAATGTTGCTCAGTTCATCATTGGCAATATCGTACATATTACAAGCGACAAGGGAGTCATAACATAACAGTAACGGCTGCATCAGTTCGGAGACGTGATGATAAATGCCTGCGTGATCCAACAGTTCACCCCGCAGGCGAGCCGTAATCCAGTCACGAGTTAAGGCCAATCGGTCACGCACTTGACGTAATAATTCCCGATAGGGCTCGCGGCACTGTTCGCCAACCATCGCCCGTAAGGCAGGCGTACAATCTTCCATCGACAATTCAGCACGTAGGGCATCAATATCACGCCAGTATAATTCAGCCGCTTGCCAACGGGATAATAACAACACCTCTTCTGTCACAACATGCGTCACATTGGGATTACCGTCGCGGTCACCACCCATCCACGAGGCAAAACGAATGGGTGCTTGAGTGAGGGGTAGATGCTGTCCTGTGTGTTCAAAAATCGCGTCATCAAACTCACGTAAAAATTGCGGAATGGTGTACCACAAGGTTTGCTCAATGGTGGTAAAGCCCCATTTCGCTTCATCAACGGGCGTTGGTCGCAAACGGCGGATTTCATCGGTACGCCACGCGGCAATAATATGGTGTTTGAGGCGTGCGAGTTCTGTCTGCCGTTCAACGGGAGTGAGACGGACATAGTCCAAGGTTTCTAAACATTCGGCAATGTCGTCATATTTTTGAATTAAGGTGCGACGACTGATTTCGGTGGGGTGGGCAGTCAATACCAATTCAACATCCAGTTGTTGTACCGCTTGCCAAAGGGCTTCAGGACTAATCGCTTGGCGAGCCAGTCGCGGAAATAATTCTCGAATTGAGCCAAATTGAGCAGGGGCATTGTCAGTGCATTCCCAAGCGCGGTGGCGGCGTACTTGGTGATATTGTTCGGCGATATTCGCGAGATTCAAAAATTGGGTAAACGCACGGGCGACGGGTAAAAGCTCATCATCGGTGAGGGCTGATAACAGCTGATTGAGTTGTTGATTGGCGGTTTCATTGCCATCGCGTGCTTGTTTGCCCAGAACACGAATGGCTTCTACTTTGTCGTAGAGGGCTTGGCCTACTTGTTGGCGTAAGGTGTCACCAAGCAAGTTACCCATGAGGCGAATATCATCACGCAGAGGGGCATTGGGGTCAATGTCGGTCGTCGTCATCACCGTGATCTCCATAAGACGCTATGGCTTGATACTAGCGGATTTTATTGGCTGATGTGGAGTTATTGTGAGGGGGGTAGGGACGATTTTAGGTCGAGTTAAGTGCTGTATGTTGATAAAGAAAAAACTTTGAAACTCATGATGCCTAGGTATTTAGTCATTCAATCATGTGTATTTTTTGCTAATTAACTGGTGTCGAGCTCACCATAGGCGTTTCGGAATCTTGACCAGAAAGGTCTAATTTGTTGCCTGATTTTAATTGATTGTGTGATTTTTGCTGCTCGGTAGCAATAGCTATGAAAAGTCCTTTTGCCGTGATGAGTAACTGTTTTACTAAAGCGTTTTCTCAAATGAACTTTACGGCCATGTGAAAACTCATTTTTAATTTTTAACTTTTTGGAAAATCTACCTAGTGTTGATTCTCTTATTAAAATATTTTTGCCGTCAAATGTGAGTCCAAGATATTTCAATGGCTTAGAACAGCTAATTTCTCCAATTTTATTTTTATAAAAAAATATAGACTCTGTTTTTTCTTCTTGTATTTCTAAATGGATTTCTCTGACTAATCCGTATGCAAAATCACGGGTAGGTACTAGATGCTTTCTGTCTAATATAATAATTATGTCGTCACAATATCTAAAATAGCTACCATTTATAGATTTAATAAAATTTGATAAAATAACATCAAATTCCATCATGTATATATTTGATAACATTGCACTAACGGGTGAGCCTTGTGGAATTCCCGCTTTCTTTGAGTTTATCTTAATATGATTTTTATCTTTAGCTCTTATTTTTTCTCTGAAATCTTTTGGGGAGCAATATCTATTCATTGGGACTTTTTTGCTTTGCCAAAAATCTATATCAAGAGCTTTAAGAATGTCAATTTTATCAATGTAGGCATAACTTGTAAGGCTGCTAAAAACTTTAAAATTAGACTGAGATAATTTTTCGACTTTTAATAAATTTATCCACATTTTTTTTAAGTAGACATGATCTAAAGAATTAAAGAATTTTTTTACATCTAAGCATAATACTGCACACTCCTTACGACTTTTAACAATATCAAATACATCATTAGCAAAATGTATATTAGATTTATTGTTTATTGACCTGAACGCAATTACTTTTTCGGAAAGTTCATTTTCTTTTAAGAATCTTTCATAATGCTCAGATAAATGCTCTGCATAATATGAGTAAATGGCACTATCTAAATGCGAGGCATACATTATTTCTCTTTCTTTTGTATTGAATTTAACTTTGTTAGCTACTCTTTTAATTTTTCCCGTTATAGATGTGAATTTTATGAATGGATAAAATGAATGATTGCAAATATTATTTTCAATATTGTTTGGTGAGAAAAATGTATGCAAGAACTGATTTGAACGTACAAGGTCAAAGTGAGTATAAGAGCGTTTATTAAGAAAGGATGGTCGAAGAGGTGAACACTCATCCATGAAGAAATTCCCTTTTCTTAGCGGCTAGATTTCAGAGAAGTTTGTATGGTCTCTTCTCTTTTTTAAATGCACACGGGATCACGACATTCCCTGAAAAACATGTTGCACCAATCAGAAGCCTTACACAGCCATGTGTATTCTCGGGATACATCCAACTCCCAAAGTCGCATAAATGTTGCGAGAACTAGTAGCATTAGCATTGGCTATGTTACTTGTACAAGTTGTTGGTGTACCACACGAAGCAGCGATAATTATTACGAATACAATAATTACATTGGCTTCACATAGAGTCAGTAAACTTGATAAGGATAAATAACCATGATAGACTTTCTGTTCATTTCCTTGCTCTCTAAAAGAGCAAGCACTTATACAATAAGTAAAATTGTTTCCAAAGTCAACGTTAATTACGACCTTGATTGTTTAAAAAATGCCCTGCTTCTGTGACACACTCCCATAATGTATGAAAGTTAGCGCGACCATGTTTTTTTAGCATAGTTGTTGCTGTTTCATGGTGTGGGCTATCTTTGGCAATGAGAGCAACTAAAAAGCCTGAATATCCATACTTTTTCTTGAGGGCTGCTTTAACTGCGCGTTTGGTTTCGCTAGGGTGGTCTTCCGATAAGTCTAATAATCCCGTACCTAAATATTTTTCATTGGTACGTTGACAGCGATACGCAGTAATTGCCTCATGTAGAGCTTTGGAGGGATTCATGCGGGTATCTTTACATAGTATTTTCAAAGCTTCTATTGCACTATCATTGAGTTCTAGCATTAGTAGCCATGTCAGACTCCTTTTTATCAATCATCATAGCCACAATTGTAATGATTGTTTAATGGCTATGTTAACCAGCCTAGCAAGCCCATGTTGCATACGAGCTACTGATACCAAAGCTTGATACTAGCGGATTTTATTGGCTGATGTGGAGTTATTGTGAGGGTGATAAACCATTAATGATTTTAAGATAGGTTTTGTGCTTACAATTCCATATTCAAAATAAATTTGCACAATGTGGCTAAGTTATGTATTGTTTGATGTGTTAGTGTTGATTTGTAAACAAATACTTTATTATAAGTTTGCAAATAATATTCAGTCAGGGACGGCTGTGCAGTTCAATTTTACTTCTTACGTTTCCTGCCTGATATTTTCTTCTACTTCAAATTGTATGATGTTTAACAAGCGCATTGGCTTGCATTTGAACTCGCTGTTGATTGGCGTTGTGCCGAGTCGTGTTTGATCCCACACACGTCCACGGCAATATTAAAGGGATATAATAGGTAACTATCATGAAAGAAGTCGAAAAAGGAACGATGCTTGGTTCAGGGCAACATGAGTTTTTTGTTGTTAATCTGACTCGAAGCGCATTGACAGGTTCTGTCGTATGGAGCAATAACTCTAGTGAATACTCAATAGATGTGAATGGATTGCAACCAGGCAGTGTTTCGGTTAAGCAGGCATTTGCGCCAGCATCTGGTCATAAAGATTATTGGAAATGGACAGAAAAAGGGCGTGATTATCAACTTAATTGCTACGATGATGATCGTTATGCGGTTGTTACCATCAGCGAATATGGCATTGGCGTTTTGGTAACTTCAACTAGCCCAGATACTTGGAAATGGTAATGTACTGAGTATTACCAGCACGGTTTTGCTCTACAGATGTTTAATTTCTGACAGTGGCCAAGCCGTGCTTTAGTTCTTTGCCCTCAGCAATCCTCTAATCCTCCTTATCCCCTTACCGCAGTTTAACCCAAACCAACAAACCCAACCCGCCAAACACTAAGACAATAAACCCCAACTCAATCAGCCAAAACATCAGGCGATTTTCTCTAACAACGCATAATAAAAACCATCACCACCCTGTACGCTTGGAAATATCTGCCGACCAACAGGCCGCGTCACACCCCAATCAGCATCAATCATTATTTCGCGAGCATTAGCGGTATGGTGCAAAAACGATCCTACTTGCAGTTCATTTTCTGCTTTTAACACCGAGCAAGTGGCATACAACAAACGACCACCGACCTTTAGTGTTGGCCATAACGCCGCCAAAATCTGCGCTTGCAACGCCACCGTTTGCGAAACATCACTGGCCTTACGCAACAATTTAATATCAGGATGACGACGAATCACTCCCGTTGCCGTACACGGCGCATCCAACAAAATGGCATCAAACTGAGCGTCAGTTGCCCAAGTATGTGGTTGGCTGGCATCGGCGGTTAGTACCTGCACAAACGGAAAATTCAGTTTTAATCGTGCGAGGTTTTCGTGCATCCGTTTAACGCGTTTTTCTTCGTTATCAATCGCTAATAACTGCTGATAATCCGCTTGCTCTAACAAATGCGCCGTTTTGCCCGCAGGGGCAGCGCAGGCATCCAAAACAACACTATTGGCCGCAGGGTTCAATAACACCGCTGCTAATTGCGCCGATTCATCTTGTACCGAAAAGCCCCCTTCGGCATATAACGGTAAACTGGTGACATCACACAATTGTGTTAAACGAATGCCTACCGACGAATATTGGCAAGCGGTCGCTTCAATGTCTTGTGCTTGTAATAACGCTAAATAGTCTGCGGTGGTGATTTGGCGCGTATTGACCCGTAAAGTTAAGTCTGCTGCTTGATTATTGGCCGCCATAATATCATCAGCATGGTCTGGCCAATCTTTGCGTAATTGTTTTACCAACCATTCAGGGTGGGCGTGTTGATATTTAACCGCATTCGCGCAGAGTGATTCTTGCTCACGCTGAACACCCCGTAGCAAAGCATTTAATAAACCTGTCGTGTGGTTATAGCCCAATTGCCGCGCCGCTTCGACGGTTTCGGCAATCGCGGCATGGGCAGGAATACGTGTACGCAGTAACTGATAAATACCCAAGGCCAATAATGCTAATACAGGGAAATCTTTAATCGGCTTTTTTAACAATGGCCGAGTAATGGCCTGAAAATACAGCCATTCTCGTGCTGTACCATAGACTAAATTTTGTAACAGTGGGCGGTCACGTTCAGGGCAGCGTTCTTGTAACGGCGGTAAGGTGCTACTGAGTGAGGCGTGTTGCTCAATAATCGGCGCAAGAGCTTGCGCGGCTAAAGCTCGAACATTCAGTTTGCTCATGCGGATTCGCCAAGTGTTGTGCCAATCTGAAACAGTTCTTTACGCGAGTTTAAAATATCAACATGACGCAAGGCTTTGCCGTTGGGTAGTTGTAAATTATCTAAAGCAACAATGCCGCCATCACCTGCGGCAATCCATAAACCTTGTTTGTCCGCACGAATAATCATGCCCGCAGGAGCAGTGGTTTTTTCGCCTGTAACGATATGGGCTTGCCAAACCCGCACAATTTGACCTTGGACTTGGGTATAAGCCACAGGCCACGCATTAAACGCACGCACCGCACGCGTAATATCAAGTGCCGAGTTTTTCCAATGGATATTACCTTCTTCTTTAGTCAGCTTGCTGGCATAAGTTGCTAAGGCTTCATCTTGAGCAATAGGAGGGAAAGGTTCATCGTTATCTATTGCTTCTAGTACCGTTAGTAAGGCATCGCCACCTAGAAAAGCTAAACGGTCATGCAAGCTGGCGGAGGTATCGTGTTCAGAAATAGGGCAGGACATTTTATATATCATCGCCCCTGTATCTAGGCCGACATCCATTTGCATAATGGTAATGCCCGTTTCTTTATCACCCGTCAAAATCGCCCGTTGAATCGGGGCGGCACCACGCCAACGCGGTAACAACGAGCCGTGGACATTAATACAGCCCAAACGTGGTGTCTCTAACACGGTTTTGGGCAAAATTAAGCCATAAGCCGCAACGACCATTAAATCGGCATCCAGTTCGGCTAACTCCGCTTGTGCGCCACTATCACGTAAAGATAACGGCTGAAAAATAGGCAGCTTCCGCGCCAGTGCCAATTCTTTGACAGGGCTAGGTTTTAACTCACGACCTCTACCGACAGGACGATCAGGCTGAGTATAAACACCCACGACTTCATGGTGCGTATGTAATAACGCACGTAAGGATTCTGCGGCGAAGGCGGGCGTGCCTGCAAAAATAATGCGGAGCGGACTAGCCAAGAAAATAAACCTCTAATCTAAAATGGAGATGTTGATGCTTTGGAAACCCTCACTCTAACTCCTGCATCCTTGCAGTTGTCTCCCTCAGGGAGAGGAATTAATACTCCCTCTCCCTGAGGGAGAGGGCTGGGGTGAGGATTAACTATTTAAGCGTTTTGCTTTTGCTGTTTGAGCATTTTAGCTTTAATACGTTGACGTTTGAGTGACGATAAATAGTCAACAAACAATTTACCGTCTAAATGGTCTTGTTCATGTTGCAAACAAACGGCCAGTAAGCCATCGGCTTCTAATGTAAACGACTCACCGTGTTCATTGAGAGCTGTTACCGAAACCCGCGCATAACGTTCAACAAAATCGTAAATGCTCGGCACAGACAGGCAACCTTCCTCGTAAGGAACAGTTGCATCAGTGAGCGGCGTGATGACAGGATTAATAAAAACCATCGGTTGATTTTTTTCTTCGGTAATATCAATCACCAAAAGGCGAATATGATGATTCACTTGTGATGCCGCCAAACCGACTCCAGGAGCATCATACATCGTTTCGAGCATATCATTCGCCAGCCGACGAATGGTATCATCTACCACTAAGACAGGTTTTGCCTTCGTCCGTAAGCGCGGATCAGGGAAATGCAGAATCGGAAGTTTTGCCATAATGCGAATTACCTGTTGTTTAATCACAACAATGCTTGCTAAGCTCTTGAGCTTGTTGTAAAAGTGCGTTTATTGAGTCGAATAATAAAACGAAGACTCTTGGCTTATTATAGCGGTCTTGTTAGCGTGCGACCATAAGTCCCGCCAAGAAGGGAATTGATAATGAAAAAATTGGTGTTAATTGCTCTCGCGTCAACGGTTTTTGCGGCTCCATTACAGGCTGATACTACGCCTGTCGATGTCAAAGCCAATGCCCCCGAACGTTATACGGTCAAAAAAGGCGATACCCTATGGGATATTGCCAACCGATATTTAAAAGATGCATGGCGTTGGCCAGAAATTTGGCAGGCCAATCAAAAAATTCGGAATCCCCATTTGATTTTTCCGGGCGATAGTCTGTTGCTGTGTCACATTCAAGACAGAGCCATTGTTGCTGTCGATGAGGGGGGTGGATGTGATGAAGTTATTGCTAACTTTACCAACTCGGCTTCTGTGGGGGGGGAGAGTGGTCAAGGCAAGCTGAGTCCAGAAATCCGTTATGAAGAATTGAGTGTTGCCATTCCTGCGATTCCTTTACAGGTGATTCGAGCTTATCTTTCGGATAGCCGTGTGATGGGGGCGGAAGAGTTTGCTAAAGCACCTTATGTGGTGTCAGGTGAAAGCAAACGTGTGATTACGGGGCAGGGCGATAAAGTCTATATCCGTGGTACAGATATGCCATTAGGAGAGAGCTTTGGTCTTTATCGTAAAGGTCTGCGTTATGATGATCCAGACACCAAAGAATTTTTAGGTTTTGAAGCCGAAGATATTGGCTCTGGTACGATTACTGCCGTTGAAGGTGATATTGCGACGTTAGAAGTATCGCGGACAACCCAAGAAGTGCGTATTGAAGATCGAGTATTTGCGAACGAAGCACGAGCTGTAACCCCCATTTTTTACCCCAGTAACCCTGAAAATGTTAAATCGGGTCGTATTGTTCGTATTATGTCTTCATTGGGCAATGGTGGTTTAAACAGTGTCATCGTATTGAATCGTGGCGAGCGTGACGGTGTTAAACAAGGGCATACGTTTGCGTTATATCAGCGTGGCGGCTTAATGCGCGATCGAGTCAAAGATGGCTTAGTCCGTCTGCCATCTGAGCGTGCAGGTTTAGCGATGGTATTTCGTACGTTTAACAAAGTCAGTTACGCGATTATTTTACGTGCATCAACGGCCATTTCTATTGGTGATGAAGTTCGCCCACCCATTAGTGGTGATTAACAACGTATTATCGTTTTTGCAGTCAATCTGCATCAGGGCTGTCTGGATAGACAGCCCTTTTTTATGTGACAACGAATGGGTCAAGGAATCATGACACAACAACTGTTTTTGGATTGGGTGTTTTTGTGGCGATTGGTTGGACAATCATCGTCGAGTATGCACAAATTACTCCGTTATTTTAGTGAGCCAACATTAGCTTTGGGCGCATCCGCGTCTGATTGGCAACAGGCAGGCATTTCCGATAAAGGTTTAGTCATTTATCGTGATTGGCAAAACGGCCATGACCAAGAGATTCAGCGCGACTTAGCCAAAGCCTTAAAAAGTATTGAGCAACAGCAGCAACAGGTCATTACGTTACACGATTCCCGTTATCCTTTATTGCTGAAAGAAATTCCAGATGCGCCGCCGTTGTTATTTTGTCGTGGTGACGTGTCGCAATTATCATGGCCGCAAGTGGCAATGGTCGGTAGTCGTCGGCCTACACAAAATGGTCTAAAATTAGCCGAGCAATTTGCGAGTGAGCTATCTCAACGCGGTATTGCGATTACCAGTGGTTTGGCTTTGGGCATAGATGGCGCAGCACATTATGCGACGGTAAAAGCCAAAGGCATTACGTTGGCGGTATTAGGGACAGGGTTAAGTGAAATTTATCCGAAACAACATGTCACTTTGGCCGAGCAAATTGTGGCGAATGATGGTTTGTTAATCAGTGAGTTTTTACCACATACACCGCCGATTAATTATCATTTTCCGCGCCGTAATCGTATTATTAGCGGCTTAAGTTTGGGCGTGTTGGTGGTAGAAGCCGCTTTAGAAAGTGGTTCGTTGATTACAGCGCGTTTAGCGGCGGAGCAAAATCGAGAGGTTTGGGCGATTCCCAGTTCGGTATTTAATCCGCAAGCCAAAGGCTGTCATGCGTTAATTCGCCAAGGCGCAACCTTAGTTGAAGAGCCAAGTCATATTTTAGAAGATATCGCTTCGCGCTTAGGGCAGGCAAGAAGTGGCCATTTTGGTGGTATTGCGCCTATTATTGTCAATGAAAACAGTGAGATTAGCTTAGAAGCACAGCAGGTGTTGGCTGTTTTAGGTTGGCTAGTTCAGCATTTTGATGCCCTTATTGAACAAGGTTCATGGGATGCCGCGAGCTTGGCAGGGTTGTTAATGGAGTTGGAATTGGCAGGGCGAATTGCCACTGTTTCGGGTGGTTATGAACAATTAAAAAGTGGTAGCTAATGATCTATCTCTCCTCTATGCATGTCGAAACAGCGGTTTCTACCCTAAAGCAAGGCGGTATTCTCGCCTATCCCACCGAAGCTGTTTGGGGTTTAGGTTGCGACCCCTTTAATCAACAAGCGGTATTAAAACTCCTCGCGCTGAAACAACGGCCTATGGCTAAAGGCTTGATTCTAATAGCCGCCAATGTCGAGCAAGTTGAGCCTTATCTACAATTACTCAGCTCGCAAGAGCGTGAGCGTGTTATCGAAACATGGCAAAACAGCAAGCAACCAACGACATGGGTCGTGCCCGTTAATCCCGATTTTCCGCAATGGGTTCGGGGCGAGCATTTAAGTGTGGCCATTCGTGTTAGCGCACATCCGCCTGTACAAGCCGTGTGTTCCGCTTTTGGTGGCGCAATTATTTCTACCAGTGCCAATATCACAGGTCAGCCAACCGCATTAACCGCCGAGCAAATTGTCACTATCTTTGCCGATGGGATAGACTATATCTTGCCCGCATCCTTAGGCGGTCAAAAAAATCCTTCGCAAATTCGGGATGCCCGAACGGGCGCTGTGTTACGTCCTTCTTAATTAGAGTCTGTGTTATGTCTTCTTTGAGTCCTGATTTAGCCGCCGTCAAAGTGTTTTTATTATCGTTGCAAGACCATATTTGCCAACAGCTAGTAGCTGAAGATGGCGGTAGTTTTCGTGAAGATACGTGGCAGCGTGCCGAAGGCGGTGGAGGTCGGTCACGGGTATTAGAAAATGGCACAGTGATAGAAAAAGGTGGCGTGAACTTCTCTCACGTCTATGGTGGAAAATTACCGCCATCGGCAACGGCACATCGGCCAGAATTAGCAGGACGTTCTTTTCAAGCGATGGGCGTGTCTTTAGTTATCCATCCCAAAAACCCCTACGCGCCAACATCTCACGCCAATGTTCGTATTTTTGTCGCGGAAAAAGAAGGTGAAACGCCCGTTTGGTGGGTGGGTGGCGGCTTTGATTTAACGCCGTATTATGGTTTTGTTGAAGATTGCCAAGAATGGCACAGCAATGCAAAAGCCATCTGCGAGCCATTTGGTGTAGAGGTTTATCCTAAATATAAAAAATGGTGTGACGATTATTTTTACCTCAAGCATCGTCAAGAGCCTCGGGGTATTGGTGGTTTATTTTTTGATGATTTAAACGAATGGGGTTTTGACCGTTGTTTTGATTTTATTAAAGCAGTGGGTATGGGTTATATCCAAGCCTATCAACCGATTTTAGCGCGGCGTAAAAATACCCCTTATGGCGAACGTGAGCGTAATTTTCAACTATATCGTCGTGGCCGTTATGTCGAGTTTAACCTCGTTTATGACCGAGGTACGATTTTTGGTTTACAAACGGGTGGCCGTACCGAATCCATTTTAATGTCCCTGCCGAATTTAGTGGCGTGGCATTATGACTATCAGGCCGAAACGGATTCGGTTGAGTCGCGTTTTGTGCAGGATTTTTTATCCGCAAGAGAGTGGGTGTGATGACGAATCCTGACCGATATGCGGTGATTGGCAATCCGATAGGCCATACTCGCTCACCACGCATACACACGATATTTGCCAAGTTAACGGGCGAAAATTTGACCTATGAAGCGATTTTGTCTCCCGTGGATGACTTTCAACAGGTGGTTGCTGATTTTTTTGCGGATACCTGTGCCAAAGGATTAAATGTCACTCTGCCGTTTAAAGAGCAAGCGTATGCCTTGTGTGATGTGAAGTCATTACGCGCCACGCAAGCAGGGGCGGTAAACACCTTAATGAAAGGTAAAGATGGTCGTCTTTATGGCGATAATACCGATGGCGTGGGATTAGTGCGTGATATGACGCAAAACCTTGATTGGACATTAGCAGGCAAACGTATTCTAGTGGTTGGTGCGGGTGGTGCGGTGAGAGGCGTATTGGGCGTATTATTAGCAGCCAAACCCGCACAATTGTTGATCGCTAATCGTACACACAGTAAAGCTCAAGCATTGGCTGATATTTTTCAAGAATATGGGCAGATCACAGCGATCCGTTTTGAAGATATTGCGCCACACAGTATTGATGTCGTGATTAATGGTTCATCGGCATCGTTAATGGGTGAGTTACCGCCATTAGGAGCAGATATTTTGGCAGCAGGTGCTTGCGCTTACGATATGGCCTATGGCAAGCCCAAATTACCCTTTTTAGAATGGGCAACAGCACAACAAGCCACCACCAGTGATGGACTAGGAATGTTAATTGAGCAAGCGGCGGAAAGTTTTTTTATTTGGCGTGGCGTACGTGTCACAACCGCAGATTTGTTGGCAGAAATACGGCAAGAGCTACATTCGTCTTATTAGGCTCTGTTGGCATTTGTAAACAAATCCTTCGACTCTGCTCAGAGAGCGTCTTAACGTTGGCTGAGCGGAGTTGAAGCCAAGCCGTTTTTGATGTGATTAATGGTAAGTACCCAAACTAAAGTTTCACCGTTTATGGTGAGCCTGTCGAACCATTGGCACAGAACACTTCGACAAGCTCAGTGCGAACGGAAATACAGACAAACTTACGTGTGTGTACTTATATTCAGAACGAAAAACTATCTAAACATTGAAGTGTCAACAGAGCCTAGGTTTAATGATGACAAAGAAGACACGATATTTTTAGACTCTTATAAATCAATAATCGCTGTCATCATAAACGGGAAATGGTAGTGGTTTTTTGCTGTTACGATACTCATCACGACTAAGCATACGTTGGAAGTTGCGAATGACGGAATAAGGTGCGGCGCGTTGGATAAAATTGGTCGCCCAAACGGGGACACCGCTGCCACCGGGATCAAAATACCCTTCAGCAACAACTTGGATTTTGCCATGTGGTAATGGTGAAAACTTGATACTAATGTCTTCAGCAGGCATTCTGACTAATGGCGGTGCGACAGGTAAAAAGTTAGGTAACGCAGTGACTTTTAAAGTGATAGACCGTTTAACTTTGGTTTGTGGTTCAATAATACATTGCAAGACGACATCACGGTCAGCAAGTCCTTGTGGGGCTTCGTGAATAAAATACACAATAAATTCGGTATTAGACGGTTGTTTTAACAAACGAGATTCACGCGTTTTCCAATACCATTTGGTGTAGTTATCAAAATCCAATAGCACAGTGGCTAGGGTTTGCATCGGTGCTTCTAATACGGCTTCAATCTTAAACGAGCGGTATTGTTTGCCATCTTCTAAGCGGAGATATGTTTTAATTTGACGTAAACGGTCGTCTTTGGTCAATATCCATTCACGACTCACGGTGGGGCGTAATTCTTCTAATTCGTCATTGTTGGCGGCACTGGCGTTATTTAAGCCAAGCGTAACACTCAAAAACATGGCCAAAAAGCCTTGTAGCATGGGCTGCAACATCGTTTTTTCTCGTTTTGATGTTCACATTAAGCAATGGGGTTAGATAGCATCTGGGTTTTTAGTCGCGTGAAAGACTAACACAATATGGTTGTTTGATGGGATTGATCAGTAGTTTTTGTTTGACTTTGCTTGGTTCTGTTGCCGTTTTGAGTTTTGCAGCGTCCCCCTTTGGTAAACGAAGGGGGATTGAGGCTCATGCGAGTTGAGTAGAGTCGAGGCCAATCCTTTTTTGCCGTCATCTCATGTTGATTTTTTAGGCAAAACAACCAAATGTCGTTAGGCAAGGGCAGTGATTGTGCCCATCATCGTGTTGTTACAAGTAATCCCCGTAATCATAGACAGAAAATGCCAGTGGCTTTTTGTTTTTACGGTATTCATCACGCTCAACCATACGTTGTAAGCCCAAGGTAACGGAATAGGGAGCAGTGCGTTGCACAAAGTTGGCAGCCCAAATAGGCACTGTGCCACCTGCATCGAAATAACCTTCGGCTTCAAATTGTATTTTACCATTGGGCAGAGGTGAGAATTTAACCTGCATATCTTCTGCGGGCATGCGGACTAAAGGGGGTTTGGCAGCCATAAAGTCAGGCATTGCTTTCACTCTCAGTGTGGCATAGCGTTTGGTCTTTGTTTGTGGCTCAACGATACCATGCAAGATCACATCACGATCAGGAAGTCCATAGGGAGCTTCATGTACCATATAAACAATAAATTCTGTTGGCGATATTTGCTTGATTAAGCGAGACTCACGCGTTTTCCAGTACCATTTAGTGTAACTCTCGAAATCTAATAATACCCGTGTTAATGGCTCAACGGGGGAGTCTAATATGGCTTCAATTTTGAAGGAGCGATACTGCTTACCATCTTCTAACCGAGCATAGGTTTTGATATTCCGTAGGCGGTCGTTTTTCATTAACACCCATTCATTACCGAGTTTGGTTCTTAAATCATCAATATCGTTTTCAGCATAGACAGGATGATTAAACGTAACCAATATCAACAGTAAAGACAGGACAATAAAGCGTAAGGGAAACAATAGTGACATAACCAATTTCTCTTTTTTTGTGGCTATCGGCATGGGGATGTGTAAAAACGTTACCGATAGGACTGCATGTATTATGAACAGGAGTCTATAAAAGACTAAAAAACAACCATGAGTAATGGCCGAAAATTTTTTATTATCGTTTTTTTGGTCAATTTGAGAGGTGTGTCACATTTTTCAATTGTTTTTTGTGATTATGCAGATGAGGTGGTGGGTTGCTTTAATAGGGCGATGGAGAGCATCGCCCGTATTTTAATTATCCAAAAGCTAACAGTTATTTGTAGTCTTTGAACTCATAGATCTCGAACGGTAATGGTGTTTTTGCTTTGAGATATTCTTCTTTTTCAGTCATGCGTTGCAATGCCAACATGACAGCATAGGGGGCACTACGCTGAACAAAATTGGCAGCCCACGCAGGAACAACGCCACCAGGGTCAAAATAGCCTTCGGTAACCATTTCAACTTTATTATCGCCGATGGGGGTAAATTTAATATGAATCTCTTCCGCAACCATCCGTACTAACGGCGGTTTAGTGGGGAGCATATTAGGAACAGCAGTCACTTTCAGAGTGACGTAATGTTTATTTTTGGTTTGTGGATCAATCGTCCCTTTAATTACCGTGTCACGATCAGGTAAGCCATAGGGCGCATCATGCACCATGTAAACAAAATATTCGGTGGGAGAACCTTGACGAATTAATTTCGACTCGCGTGTTTTCCAAAACCAACGGGTATAGTGGTCAAAGTCAAGTAAGACGCGGGCAACCGCTTCTACGGGAGCATCTAATATAGCTTCTACTTTGAACGAACGATAGCGTTTACCATCTTCTAAGCGGGCATACGTTTTAAGATTACGCATACGGTCATTTTTGACCAGTTGCCACTCATTATTGAGTTGGCTACGAAAGTCATTAAGATCATCTTCGGCATAACTGGGTATGGCGGAAAATAATAAAGAGCTAGTGAGCGTTACCGCGATGAGTGCTTTTCTTAGCATTGTTGTTTTTCCTAATAAAAAGACTTTCACAAAAACATGGTAGAACGTTAGCTCCGTGATGATGAGAGACGTTCATCTGTGGACATGTATCTTACTGCTTGTTTTCGTGTGATATTAACGCTGCTGAGTGTTTATTAGACTCCAATCTTATCGTGTTTATGGGCAATTGTCATAATAGCACACAAAAAAGAAGCATTTTGACTGAGCTAGAGTGCAGCCCCCTCCATTGCTACTGAGTATAGAAGGGGCTTTATTTGAGCGGTTAAGGTAAATTGTCGGCGTTATAAACAGCAAAAGGGAGGGGGGCTTGGCTGTTAATTAAATCATCTTGTTTTAAGCGACGACTCATACCTAGCAAGGTTGAGTAGGGAGCATTACGTTGGACGAAGTTGATAGACCATGATGGCATTGCTCCACCTGGATCAACATAACCTTCGTTAATCACGTGTAGTTTGCCATTGGGTAATGGAGTAATTTTGGCTGACATATCTTCAGCAAGCATCCGTACATATGGTGGTCTCTCGGGGGCATAATCGGGCACGGCATTAAAGCGCACAGTTAAAAAGGGACGATTCGCACTTTGAGGCTCAATCACCATGCGTAAAATAATATCTCGGTCAGGTACGCCATAAGGCGCATCGTGGGTGACATAAAAGAAATATTCGGTGGGTGATACTTTTTTCAGGAGTTTGGATTCGAGTACTTGCCAAGACCATTTTTTATAACTTTCAAAGTCTGTAATCATGCGGACGAAAGAGGCCATGTCACCGTCTAATGTGGCTTCAACTTTGAAAGAGCGAAAGCGTTTGCCATCTTCTTGTTTGGCAAAGGTTTTTAGGTTGTGACGTTGATCATTTTTGACCATTGTCCATTGGTTGGTAAGTTTGGTTTGTAATTCATCCAAATCGTCGTCTTTGGCTGCTTGCGCTGAACTTGTTGCAAACAATAAACACAACGGTAGAGCCAATAACTTTAGGGACTTACGCATAACAAGGTTGCTCCGTTATTGTTATTGCTATTTTTATATGTCACAGCTGGTTAGTAAAAAATAGCCGTGATTATTAGGACACTGTACGATAAATTTTTTTTATACATACGAGTATCTTTGTTGAGAATAGACGTAATTGGCTAAAAATCAATAGACATTAATGAGAAGCAATAGGCAGTTTTCTTATTATTATTCGGTGAAATTATAAATGGGAAAGGGGATACTTGTCTTGCTAAGGCGATACTCATCAAGCTGTACCATGCGTTGTAAGCCTAATAAAATGCTATAAGGTGCGCTGCGTTGAATGAGGTTGTTTGCCCATGTGGGAATTTTGCCACTCGGGTCAATATAACCTTCGGCTTCTAACAACACTTGATTGTCTGGAAAGGGCGATATTTTAATACGCATATTTTCTGCGGTCATACGAATTAACGGTGGTTTTAACGGCAACATATTGGGTTCAGAAGTGATAATGAGACTAATAAACTTGCGGGTACTGGTTTGTGGCTCAATAACGGCACGTAAAATCACATCACGGTCAGGTAAACCGTAAGGCGCACGATGCACCATATAAAAATAATAGTCTGTGGCCGCGTCTTTGCGTAGTAGCTTGGCCTCACGGACTTCCCAATACCAGCGACCATAATTTTCAAAATCTAACAATACGCGAGTGATGGTTTCAAGAGAGGTATTCATCACTGCTTCGACTTTAAATGAGCGAAATCGTTTGCCATCTTCTTGTTTAGCATAGGTTTTAATGTTGTGGAGGCGGTCATTTCTGACTTGAGTCCACTCATTCGTCAATTTGACTCTAAACTCTTCTAAGTCGTCATCTAAAGCATGAGCGGTTGTTGCTGCATGTGCCATGACGATAGAAGTGCCAATCAATAGGGCACGTTTCCACATTAAGCATCTCCTGAATATTGTTGTTTTTATATTGCGCGAGAGACGGTGATAAGCCGTCCCTGCGCTTTCATGAGATTAGCGACCGACTAAAGAACGAGCAATCACTTCTTTCATGATTTCGTTGGTGCCACCGTAAATACGTTGAATTCGCGCATCAACATAAGCACGCGCTGCGGGATATTCCAACATATAACCATAACCACCAAACATTTGCAGACACGCATCCGCAACACGGCCTTGCATATCGGTGCTGGATAGTTTAGCAACGGCGGCTTTGGTGGCATCGAGTTTGCCTTCCATATATAAGTTAACGCAGCTATCGACAAATGCACGATTAATGGCGATGTCAGTGTGACACGTCGCTAAAGTGAATCGTGTATTTTGTAATTGGCTGATTGGCTTGCCAAACGCCATACGCTCTTGGGTATAAGCAATGGTGTCGGCCAACAAACCTTCAGAAGCGGCAACCGCACACACCGATAAATTGAGACGTTCGCGTGGCAATTCATTCATTAAATAACTAAAGCCTTTGCCTGCTTCACCTAAAATACTATCCAGTGGCAGTTTGACATTATCAAAGAACAATTCAGAGGTGTCTTGCGCGTGTAAACCCATTTTTTCGAGATTACGACCACGCGCACAACCTGCTAAATTCATATCCACTAAAAACAAGCTCACGCCTTTTGCGCCCGCATTAGGGTCAGTTTTAGCGGCTAAAATGACTAAATCGGCGTGTTGACCATTGGTGATAAAGGTTTTTGAGCCATTTAAGAGATAATGGTCGCCATTCAAAATAGCGGTGGTGCGAATGGCTTGTAAATCTGAACCTGCACCGGGTTCGGTCATGCCAATTGCGCCAATCACTTCGCCGCTAGCCATTTTCGGTAGCCATTGTTGACGTTGGGCTTCATTACCAATGTGCAAGACATACGGTGCAGCGATATCCGAATGTACCGATAAACCTGTCGCTAAAGAACCATAATTAGCATAGGAGGCTTCTTCTAAAACGACCATTGAATATAAATAAGAAACGCCAGAGCCACCATATTCTTCAGGTAAATCAACGGCTAGCAAACCATTTGCGCCCATGCTATGCCAAACATCACGTGGAATAATCCCGTCTTTTTCCCATTGGTTATAAAAAGGCTTAATTTCTTTATCTAAAAAACGTTTGACCATGTCGCGGAATTGTTGCAATTCGCTGCTGTGTAATTCACTCATCAAAAACAACCTCTGTTAGTAAAATAGGAACGATCAAGGACTATTTCCATGCGCTAAAAATGGCAGCTACGCCTTCTTGACGAATCTCATAGCGACTAAAATTCGCCGCCAATGCCGACTCTAAGGATGCTCGACTATCGGCATTGTTACCAAAAATTCCTTTTTGGTTATACAACGTCATCACGGCTTTGGCTAAAGGATTCATCGGGATATTTTGTCTTAATAAGGTCGCACCAAACAAGACACCATCTTTGTTTAATAAGCTGGCTAAGTGACGAAACGCTTGCTCTTTACGGGCAGGTGCGGCAGGTAAACAATGCCAAACATAGTTAAAGGCGATAGAGTCAAACTTGGGTAATGTGGGCATGGTGTCCGATAAAATATCGACTAATATGCCCGCAGGCTCATAATGTTGAATGGCACGAGAGGCGACTTCAAGGGTGTTTTGATTTAAGTCCATTAAGACAATACGGGGTTTTAACACCCGAAACGGCACTTGTTTTAAGAAAAAGCCTGTTCCAGCACCCACTTCTAAATGGTTATTAGAGGTATGGCGTTGATAATGAGCATGTAATTGCTCGGTTGGGCAGTTCCATAAGTAGTGATTAGAAAAACCATGCACCCAAAAATCATAGAGCTTTAGGGCGGTTTTAGTATAAATCGCTGCACCTGCTAGGCTGTCGCGAGTCGCGATTGTTTGTGTCATGTCGTTCTCGAACCCCATCAATAAGCCCCTATTCATAACACAAATTAGCCTAATAAATAATAGTTAGTCGCCGAGTAAAATCACTTCCCTTCGTTTTACGACAACAAAGCCTAGACAAAGCGTGACTGTTAGTTCACCGAAATGCCCTAATAAAGTCGATGTCGTGTCAATGGCATCGCTTAAAAAGAGTTTAGAATAAAGGCACTAACTAATTCAATTCCAGTGTTGAGGTGATTTATGCCAACTTACAAGGCTCCTTTGCGCGATATGCGCTTTTTGATGAACGATGTGTTTGATTTTCCTGCTCATTATGCCTCATTGAGTAACGGTGCAGATGCTACGCCCGATATGGTTGATGCGATTTTGACCGAATGTGCGCGTTTGTGCGAAGAAGTATTGGCCCCGATTAATTTATCGGGTGACTTGGAAGGCTGTCATTTTGATAATGGTGTAGTGACTACGCCTGCTGGCTTCAAAGATGCTTACGATCAGTTTGTAGCGGGTGGTTGGCAGGGTTTGTCGCATCCAACAGAATACGGCGGTCAAGGCTTACCGATGTCGATGAATCTGCTCAAAGCCGAAATGATGGGTACAGCTAACTGGTCATTCACCATGTACCCTGGTTTAAGTTTGGGTTGCATGAACACGATTATGCAATACGGCTCAGAAGCACAAAAAAATGTCTATATGCCGCCGTTAGTGGCAGGTACATGGTCAGGTACGATGTGTTTAACTGAACCACAATGTGGTACGGACTTAGGTCAAGTCAAAACCAAAGCTGAACCCAGTGCGGATGGTTCGTTTAAATTGACGGGTACAAAAATCTTTATTTCCGCAGGCGAGCATGACCTTGCTGAAAATATCATTCATATCGTTTTAGCGCGTTTACCTGATGCACCCAAAGGGACTCGTGGTATTTCTTTGTTCATCGTGCCCAAGTTTTTGCCAACCGCACAAGGGGCAGTGGGTGAGCGTAATGCCGTCACTTGTGGTTCTATTGAACACAAAATGGGGATTAAAGCCTCTGCAACCTGCGTCTTAAACTTTGACGATGCCATTGGCTATTTGATTGGCGAGCCAAATAAAGGCTTAGAAGCGATGTTCACGTTTATGAACACGGCGCGTATTGGTACGGCTGTTCAGGGCGTGGCTCATGCCGAACTGTCCTATCAAGGTGCGTTGGCTTATGCCAAAGACCGTCGTTCGATGCGTGCTTTGTCAGGCAAAAAAGAGCCTGAGCAAGTCGCTGATGCCTTGATTTATCATGCTGATGTCCGTCGTATGTTATTGACTCAGAAGGCCATTGCAGAAGGTGGTCGGGCGATGATTTATTTCGGTGCACAGTATGCCGACCATATGACGAATGGCATCGTCGAAAACGACAAGCAAAAATACGAACATTGGGATGATAAATTAGGTTTCTTTACGCCAATTCTGAAAGGTTTCTTGACGGAGTTAGGCTTAGAAGCAGCCAACATTGGTATGCAAGTGTTTGGTGGTCATGGTTATATTAAAGAACATGGCATGGAACAAATTGCTCGTGATGCCCGTATTGCAACACTTTACGAAGGGACAACTGGCATTCAAGCCCTTGATTTGTTAGGCCGTAAAGTATTATTGCAAAGCAAAGGCAAAGCAGTACGCGATTTTACTGCGGAAATCTTGAAGTTCTGTGGTCGTCATGCGCGTGATAAAAAAATGCGTCGTTACGTCTGGGATTTAACCAAAGTATCCGCACAATGGAACTATCTCACTACTCGCATTATGCTTACTGCGCGTAAAGATCGTGATATTGTCAGCTCTGCGTGTAATGACTTTTTGATGTATTCAGGTTATGTCACGATGGGTTATTTCTGGGCATTGCAAGCCGCAGTTGCGCAAGATAAATTAGATAATGGCGGCTCAGAGCAACCTGAGTTCTATCAAGCGAAGTTACAAACAGCAGAGTTTTACTTTGAGCGTTTGTTGCCGCGTGCCAGTGCTCATGCCAGCAGCATGTTGTCGCCCTCAAAATCGTTAATGCAAATGGAAAATGACCATTTTGTTTTTAACTAATTGAACATGTTGTAGGGTGTGTTATCACACCCTACCGATAAAATTATTGAGGCTCATCATGTCAGAACAGTCTATTGCAGCATCAACCGCTATTGTTGAAGGTCAGTTGTTTAGTGCCAAAGTGAATGGCGAAGCGGTGATCGTGACGCGTATCAGCAACAAACTAAAAGCCTATTCCGCGAAATGTCCGCACATGGGGTTGCCGTTGGCATCGGGTAAAGTCGCCAATGGGACGTTAACCTGTAAATTTCATGGTGCGGAATTTGATTTAGCGACAGGTAGTAACATTAAGTGGGTTGATTCATTTGCGGGTATTCCATTACCGAAATTTACTCACAATATGTTGGCTATGGGTAAAAAACCGTGCGGTTTAAAACACTACAATGTCAGTGAGCGTGATGGACAGGTGTATGTGACTGTTCAAGCATAGTGAAAAAGTAGCAAATTTGGTGTTGCCGATTCATTGAAGCAATGACGGTTTTACTCTAAACAGCCGTGTAGACTTTCTATACGGCTGTTTTATTTCCCTGATATTTAAACCACCACATCACACTGCCTAGCGTGGCGCACAACATATCTTTGTGAGCATCCCACATATCCCCTTGCTGACCATTATAGGCTTCGGTATCTTCAGGTGAGAGAGTCATGGCAACTCCCCACTCAAACCATTCGTAACACAAACTATTGACCATAATCGTCCCAATGGCCAGTTTTAGTCCAGTTTGTATGGGTAATAGGTAGCGTTGTGTAAAGTGTTGCACGATGGCAGGTGTCAAACAAAAACCATATAAAAAATGAATCACACGGTCAGTATGGTTACGTTGCCACCCAAACATCTCACTGAAGGACGTGCCCCATAGTTGAGTTGCCCATTGGTCATACGGGACATAAGAGTATAACCAGCGTGCGGCAATGCTATGAGCCATCAAAAATAAGCAGATCAGAAAAAAATGATGATTTGTTAAGGTGTTTTTTTGCAAATACCACCAAAGACAGCCTGCCCCCCATGAATGTTAACGAGTTATGTAACGCTTGTTCATATGGCCAAATGGGGTAAATCCATGTCGCCAGAATCACCAGCCCTGTGAGTCCTGTACTGTGTCGTTTTGACGGCATGGATATCTTCTTAGTTTGAAATGTCACCAGTCAGATGACTGTTGACATCAACATCTTCACTTTCTGGCGCAGGCGGATAGTGTAACCATTCACCCAACACCACCGCCGCATCTTCTAAGCCTTGTTTATTTAATGACGAAAATAACTGAATAGAAGCCACTAGTTTTTTGGCTAAAAGTTGTTTTTTAACGTCTTGCAAGGTGAGCATCGACGGGCCGCGATTCAGTTTGTCACACTTGGTGAGCAAAATGTGAACACGCAAACCGCGCTCTTGCGCCCAATTCAACATCATTTCATCATATTTTTGCAAAGGATGGCGAATATCCATCAGTAAAATTAAGCCCTGCAAGCTTTCGCGCTTAATTAAATAGTTTTCTAATTCTTTTTGCCATGCCAATTTAATTGCCATTGGTACGGCAGCATAGCCATAACCGGGTAAATCGACTAAACGTCGTTCTTCATCTAAACTGAAATAGTTCAGTAACTGTGTGCGGCCGGGGGTTTTGGAGGCACGAGCCAATTGACGTTGACGAGTCAGTGCATTAATGGCACTGGATTTTCCTGCGTTCGAGCGTCCTGCAAATGCTACCTCATAGCCAATATTGGGGGGGCAAGCCGACAAACGCGGAGCGCTGGTCATAAATTTGGCTTTCTCAAGTAACGTAAGTACGGGATTTTGTTCGCTCATGTTCAATCAACGGGGGCAAAAAAGACGGATATTGTATAAGGGTATTACAGTTAGTAACAGTTAGCGATATAATCGCGCAACGGTTTGAACCGTGGGAGAGAATTATGAAGAAGTTAGCGATGATTGTCGCCTGCTTTAGTGTCATTATTAGCAGTCAAGTAAATGCTGCTGACATTGAAGCGAAGTACGGCAAAGCGTGTGCAACTTGTCATGGTGCAGGTGTTTTAGGTGCGCCCAAAAAAGGCGACGCTGTTGTTTGGCAACCGCGCTTAAAACAAGGCATGGATGTTTTACTGTCCCACGTCAAAAATGGCTTTAAAAATATGCCAGCCAAAGGTTTGTGTAACGATTGTAGTGATGCTGACTACATTGCCCTGATTAACTATATGTCTCAATAAGCTATTGGAAGCTGTTATGAAGAAGTCTTTTGCTGCGTTGGTTGCTGTGTTGTCGATGTCCTCGGTGAGTGCAGGTGTGGTCATGCCCAAAGGCGATGTTGCCGCGGGTCAGGCAATGTCTGCTCAATGTGCGGCTTGTCATGGTGCAGATGGTAATAGTGCTGCGCCAACGTTTCCGAAATTGGCAGGTCAAAATGAGAAGTATATTTACAAGCAGCTGCAAGATTTTAAAGCAGGCCGCCGTAACAATGCGTTGATGATGCCAATGGCAGCGGATAAAACTGATCAGCAAATGGCAGATCTTGCGGCTTATTTTTCTCAGCAAAAGTCGGGAGTTAATCTCGCTGATCCTGCTTTAATTACGAAAGGTGAAAAATTATATCGTGGTGGGAATCCTGCAACGGGCGTTGCACCATGTGCAGGCTGTCATGGTCCCGCAGGTAAAGGCAATAATTTGGCGGCTTTCCCTAAATTGGGTGGTCAACATGCAGACTATGTCAAAGTGCAGTTAACAGCATTCCGTGCTGCGGGACGTGATGACAATACGGACCAAAAACGTGTCAACGATGCCGCTAAAGCAGGTGACGTTGGTATCATGCAAATGGTTGCAGCTAAATTGTCGGATAAAGAAATTGACGCGTTGGCTAATTATGTCTCTGGCTTGCATTAATCATCGTCATTAATTGATAAAAATACCCTGTTAATCAGGGTATTTTTTTGCACAGTGACAACAAAAAAGCACAGTGAACGTGTCATTAACGTGAGAGTTTTCGGCTATTCTCTACTGAATGATTCTATTGGTGAGTTTTGAGGGGCTTATGTTAAAAAAATTAGCAGTTGTAACATTAATGGCTATTATGCCAACACTGACGTTTGCGGCAGATTTTGTTGCAGGCAAAGATTACAAAGTATTGACGACTAAAGGCCCAGTTGAAAAAGCGGGAATGATTGAAGTCCGTGAGTTTTTTTGGTATGGCTGCCCGCACTGTTTTCGTTTAGACCCTTTTGTTGAAACATGGCGTAAAACTAAACCCGCAGATGTCAATTTTGTGCGTACACCTGCGGCATTAAATCCTGTTTGGGAAGGCAGTGCGCGTGGTTATTACGCGGTGGAGATGATGGGCTTAGTCGAAAAAACACACGTTCCCTTATTTAATGCCATTCACGAAAGACAAGCACCTATTTTTGATGAAGCAAAGTTGACGGCGTTTTATCAAGGCTATGGTGTTGATGCTGCTAAGTTTCATGGCTTATTTAACTCCTTTGCCATTACAGGAAAAGTGTCTCAAGCCAAAACGCTGGCGCAAAAGTATCAGTTAGAAGGTGTGCCCGCCATTGTGGTCAATGGTAAATACGTTGTGTCAGGTGAAAATCAGAAAGTCATTGATGTGACTAATTTTTTGATTGCTAAAGAGCGCGGTGTGGTTAAAAAGTAATAAGTTGCCTGTGTTGAAAAAGCCCACATCTGAGCATCGGCTTATGTGGGCTTTTTCATTAAGTGGCAAACAGCCTAAATGCAGAACATCAACAAAGCCTAAGCTTTTTTAGCATCCTGAATCCGAATGATTTGTCTGAGAACGTCATAATCATCGGCTTCGGCCATCACAAAACTATCAAGTGGCACGTGTACCACTTTGCCCATTGCCTCACGAGTTATTTCGGGCATGTTAATAATTGACTGTTTAAATAGCTCTCGTTCCTGAGCGGTCGTGTTGTCTGGGTTTGCTAAAAAGGTAAAATCAGCGGTGCTTGGTAAATTGATAACTGATTTTACGTTTGGTGTGGATACTTGTAGTTTTTCAACTGTATTCTTACGGAGACAGGCGGAGTCGATAACACCACCTTTAAGAGCCAAAATAACTTCATCCTGCGTTTTATAATACACGGACTCTATTTGTCTTTTGATGATTTGATCTGCCGAGTATTTGCCCACAATCGCCAGCCAGCTTTCTGGATCGGGATAACCTATTTTTTTAATATCGGCGAGTGGTTTGTCACTTACGATCATACCAACGGCTTTTTTTGACACGCGTGCGAGCGGAATAAAACCAGCCTCCATAAAAAAAGCAGCTGATTGAGGTGGGCCGAAGACAAAAGACGGCGGTGTATCAGACGCTAGTGTTTCATAGAGGTTGTCAATATTTCTAGTTAGTCGAATATTAAGATGCAGTTTCTCACCAAATCCGTCAGCAAATGGACGGAATCCAGCCATAAACTCGTTGTAAGGGATTTTGGCTTTACCCGTTCCAGGATATACACAAAGACGGTGTATGACACTCCTCGCAAAAACAGTATTGGCACTGAGCAGAATGGGGAGAGCGCAAGCTCCAACAAGTAGGTCACGACGACGCATGATGAATTCCAATTAAATTAGATAAAATAAAAGCGCTGTACTTGAGATTATCCTTTTTGCTTAAGTGAGCGAAATTGTGATGGCTATCACAAATTGATTATACATATAAACAGTAAGGATAATATTAAAGGTTGATATACGGTAGTAATTATAGGATGAGACAACAATGCGGTATCGAGGGGAAATAGCGGTGTATTCAATGGGTTATTGACATGTGGGATTAAAAAAGTCGGGCAAGTTGTTATAAAAAGCGGTGTTTGTGGTGGGAAGGATAACCCGCATCCTTGCGGGCTACAGAAATTAAGACTGGACTACTTCTCAAATGCAGCAACGCCCGAAATACTGGCATTACCGCCTGCGATATTTGCTTTAGCCTCGTAATTTAAGCCAATCATACGGGCATCCGCCCCAGCAAAAAAACCATTCGCGGAACAGGTGCTACAAGCGGTTGCCGCTGTTGTTCCTGTTGTCACCGCTAAATTAGTAAAGCTAAACTCAGGGCTTAAATTAGCATTACCTGTCATACGAAAATCACCATTAGCAAGCGTGCTGAGTCCTAAGTCCAAACCGATGCCTGATGTGGGCTTACCAAAGTTGACCGTCACTTTACTATCATTCAATACGCTAACGCCTGTCACGACAGACAATGTACTGGCAGGTGAGCCTTCTTTTGTCGGAGTTGATAGCGTGCCCGTTGGCGTAGTGCTACCGACAAAACGATAGGTTGCTATGCCCGAAGAGGGGAGACTAGCAGCGGGTACACCAATGATATAATGCACATTGTCATTCGCTGCCAGTTTAATGGACGCATTGGCATCGCCATAATTCACCGAGCTATTCAGCCAACGCCCCCACGACAAGGTTTGTTTGTAATGTCGCACTTCTGTTGCCGAAGATGCTGCGACACTATCAGCCACTAAACCATACGTACGACTGGTCGAGCTTTCGCCTTGTGGAGTCGTACCTGTTTTCCAAACAGATGTATCTGGGTCAAAACTCGCTGTTACGAGGCTGGCTTTGGCGTGGCTAACAGATATTTCAGGGTTGTCATTAATTTGCTTGGTTAATAATGCCCTGTAAGTGGCCTTAGTTGTATTGGCGAGCGTGGAAACAGGAACAGTGGCATTTGGATCCAGTTTGAAGGCTGCGACACCTTCAGTCGTGATGAATAAGCCATTATTTAGCGTAGTACTGACGGCATTGATGCTATAGTTTAAGCCTGCAACGTTGGCCGAACTGCCCGCTAAAAATCCAGAGGCTGAGGCCGTACAACCCAAGGTATTACAGGGATTACCCGCGCCTAAAGTGACACTCAAGTTATCAAAATTAAACATGCCTGCATTGGTTACAGCTCGACTGAGATTAGTTTTCCCCGTCGCATTCAGTAGATAAGTGCTTGTGCCTTGCAGTAGCGTCATATCTAAATTAAGTGTGGTTTTATTGCTGCCAAAGTCGATATCAAGGTAAGAACTATTGGCAATACTTCCTGCCAATCCTGCGGTATTGATCGTTGGCGTTGTACCCCCTTGAAAGGTATAAACGGCATGAGTTGCGCGAGTGACTGGAATATCGGCTGCCGTTGTTGGTAAGCCAAGTAGGTAATGAATGTGTTGTGTACCTGACAGTGCATAGTTTTGTTCGGGATCATTCACATCAACCAAGCCATTACTCCATACGCCCCATGTGAGTACGTTATCAAGATGGTTAACTTGGCTAATAGTTGCGGCGGAGGCTGATTTACCTTGGCTGTCTATGTCTGTTGTAAGCCCATAAACATCAATGGCAGAAGTCACGCCATCGGCAGCTTGTGTATGGAAGCCTGTCCGCCATCCGCCTGTCGTATTGTCAAAAACGGCAGCTAATTGGGTGACAGGATTGGGCGTGATATTAATGCCTGCATTATTGCTAAACAAGGCAGTATAGCTGTTGTTGAGTGTGGTTGGTAAACGGTTTGTGGGTAACGTGATGATGCTTGGATTGCTTGCACTGAGTGCCGCAACACCACCAATAGTGGCCAAGTTGTTGGCGCGGGCAATTTCATAGACTGCCCCCATATCTACGCCCGAAAAAAATGCCGATAGCGTGATAGGGCAACTATTATTGGCACAAATACTACCTTCTGTGTCGCTACTACTGGCAAAGAAATTGTCATTGCTACCGTTTAAGACAAAGCTGGTCAATTTTTTATCTAAACTGAGATGAATGGCTTTGTTTTGTATGTTGGCCGTGTAGTTGGTATTGTCGAGCGTGGCAGCCATGTCAATATCAACGAGCGGAACGAGATTCAAATCAATGCTGATATTGAGTTTGGTCAATTGACCGACACTGTTAGCAGCGCGTGCAGGTGTAGCATTGCTAATATCAACTAATGAATAACTGATGCGCTGATTGTTGCCTAAGTCTTTACTGGTGGTGCTGCCGACAATGTAGGGCATAAATTGTGTAGCACTTAAATTAAGGCCAGTAATGTTAATGAAGTTATCTATTGATGCCGCTTGGCCATTTGTCCATTCACCAAACGATAACGAGCGTATTTGTTTGACCCCTGAAAATTGCAGTGGGGTGTTTGTTCTGCGGGTGTCTAACAGTAGTTGACCTTCACTAATGCCTGTTGTCCCTTTGGTGCTAATTAAACCAACGAGATTACCAACGGTTTTGCCATCAGCGGATACGTTATTATAAGCAGCTAAAACGTTGCTATAGACAGCTTTACCTGATGAGCCTTTTAACAGACTACCAAAACTACTCAAATGGGGAACACCATCCACGCTTTGAACCACAAATGGGAAGACAGTCGCATTGGGTTGACCATCGGCATTGCTTTGGTCGCCCGTACCCAAATCAGGATTGTTGGCATCATTAGCAAGACCAAAAGAGATGTCTTCGGGTTGACGCTCTATTTGCTTTTCTTCTTCATCGCTATCTTGGGTTTTTGGTACAGGCTTATTGGCTAAAACCTCGGCAGCAACACCTTGTTGTGCGGGTTCAGGGGCTTTATCTTTTTCTATTTGAAAGGTTTGGCCAACGTTAATATTGCTACTACCAAACTCATTACTGACATTGACAATGCCTTTATTGACCGTGATGAGTAAACGGCCATTGGGTTCTTGGGTGGCAACATAACCTGTGCCACGAATACCAATCGTGCCAACGGGTGTTTTAACCGTGTAATTTGCCCGATTAATTTTACCAATTGTTCCGCTAATGGTACGCATACCACCACGGATAAAATTAAATAATAGTGCGCCTTCTTTGGGTTTAGCTCGCGCAAAGGTGTAATTATCTAAACCAAAAACGGTATTCGGTTGTAAAGAGATAAAACTACCGTCGGTAAAACGAATCTGTAAGCGTCCTTTGCCCGTCTCTAGACGCTCGCCACTGTTGACGAGTTCGCTTTTAGCTAATACTCGACGCTGGCCATCACTACTAATAGCAACCACTTCACCCGTCACAAACGTGACTCGACCTGCGGTTTCAGCCAGTGCCTGCCCTGTCAGCAGTGTAGCAACAACAGCGGTTAATAAGCCTTTGGCGTTTAATAAAGGTTGTCTCTGAAACATGATGTTTTCCTCCCTGTTACATATCAAAGCGTAAATCAACACTGACGATATGACGGGTATAGTCATTGATCGGAAGGTTGGAGCTGCTACTACTGTATGTGTAATTGGGTTGTAGGGATAGTTGGGGTTTAATTCGCCACGTTAAGCCTAAGTTAAGACTGGTTTCTGTATCTTTACGCTTGCTGCTAAACGGTAAATAGGGATTAAGCGCATCATAGTTTCGGGTTTCGGTACTTAAATGACCGTTGGCACTGAGTGTTTCTGAATAAATGAGGCTGCCACCCAAACGCAGACCTAAAAACGATTGACTAAAATAATCGTAAGCACTGTTTTTGGCGGTTTCTTGGCCACGATATAAGCTGGTGTAAAACGAGGGGGCGTATTTGGTTTCAATGGCTTGTGAGTAGGCAAGACCTAAATTAAAACGCTTGGCATCTCGTGCTGTTTGGGTGTCGTAACGCAGTTGGCTCAATTGGGTAAAGAGGGCTAATTGGCCATTGTCAGTAATAGGACGTTGACCCTGTGCTAACAGCCCGATGACATCACGGTAAGTTTGCCCATCTAACCACATTTTTTGTAGTTGTAATTTACCTTGTAACTGCATGTTGTTATTGAGGTTTATCATGCCGCCACCACTGGTATCAAGGGTGGTGTAGTCATAGGCGTGATTATCCAAAACGCTGTGTTGTTGCACGCTAATATCGGCTAAGCCCGTGACAGTAGGGGTATATTTATATTGAATGCCTGCGCCTGCCTGTAATTGTAGAAAACCGCTGTCTTCGCTCACAGGAACTGTTAAAAATACTTGACCACCCGAGGCAGAAGGTAACGCGATTTTTGATTGTTCAGTCGCACTATTAATATTACTGTCATAACCTAAACCGAGTTGAGCAAAAGCATTAGTGTGGCGTTGTTGTTGCTTTTCAACGTTGGTGATGACACCGAGATATTGCGAAACAAGACTTTCGACTTCAGGCGGGGGATTATAGTCTTTAATGGTCTGAAGCTCATTACGGGCATTCGGTGTTTCACCCAAGGTAATATGGGTGCGTGCCATTTGCACACGACAAGGGCCATTATTAGGTTCTACGTCTAAGCAGCGTTCAAAGGCAAAAGCGGCGCGTGATGGCTCACCTACACCTAAAAAAGCTAAGCCCAATAAGTAGTCGTAATTAGGGTCGCCTGCACGTTGGTCTTCGAGCGGTGCGAGCAGATCATACGCTTGAATATTTTGTTTTTGATTCAGCAACGCTTCAGCCTGCTGTAACACGTCGTCTGCATAAAGTGGTGTGGTCATCACAACCGCTACGGTTAAATAAATGCCTTGAAAACGCATAGGGTCTTTCCCTGATAGTAAAAGTGACACCGTGATTTTAAGTTGCCTTATCTTTATACACCATTCTTAATGCTAGAAAAAATAGGCTAGTCTGTTAATTTAACGCACTTTTGCCGTGATTAAAATCGCAAGAGATATTGTTCTCATCTAGGCTATGTTGACACTTCAATGTTTAGATTGTTTTTTATTCTGAATATACACTTAATCACACTAAAAGCGACTTGGCTTCGGACTCCGCTCAGCCAACGTAAAAACGCTCCCTGAGCGAAGTCGAAAGGTTTCCAGAGCCGAGGGAAAACAGCGCGAAGATGATTCGCGCTTTGTGTTGCATCATTAAGTCACGTTAAATTGCAGGTCTTGTGACGATTTGTTCATTCGTTGGATTACCAAAGGCCGCGGTACCATCAACATCAAAGCCTGTATTTTTTGTCGCGCCTTCTATTGTGCCTGTTGCTTTATAGTCAAGACCAATCGCTTGAGGCGCAGAAACACCCGTTATGCCAATGGGGTTGACTGCACCGACAAATGTTCCCATTGCTTGACCTGTACAGCTCGTCGTACAAATATTGGCTCCTGCGGCATTCAGTGCTTGCACACTGAGGCTGTTAAAGTTAAGGCTATTACTGTTTGTAGTGAGTGAGGTTGAACCTGTCAACTGTAGGGATTGTAACGATTCAGCTTTGGTAAAACCGCCAATCGTCAGGGCTAATTGAGCGGTCGCTTGGTTAAAATTAACCGCTAAGCTGCTACTGTTGCTATTCACAACCCCTGTATCACTCACGATTGACGTGGTATTAAAGAGTGCTTGTGGGGTTGCGCCTCCAACAAAACTGTAACGAACAGAGCCTGTTTTCGGTAGTGCGCTCGCGGCTGTGGGTAGGCCAATCATGTAATTAATACGTTCACTTTCTGCTAAGATTGTTGCTGCTGTTGTTGAGCCTAACGAAACCGCACCATTGCTCCATGTTCCCCATGCTAAGACTTTATTAAAATGCCCAATATCACTGGTAGTGGCGGCAGCGGTATCTGTTTTTTCAACAGTATCTATGCTACGTGTCGGCTCATAGAGATCAATAGCGGCTAATTCGCCATTGGTGTTGGTGATGTGAAAGGCTGAAAGTAACTTAGCGGTCTCACTGTCAAAAATGGCCGCTAGGTTTGTCGCGGTGGGTATCGACTGTGTGGTGTTGGTCGAGAAAAAGGCCGTGTATTGCCCCTCTAAAGTAGAAGGTACGCGATCTAATAGGGGAATTGTACTGACAACAGCACGCTCTGTGCCTGATAGAGCCGCAACGCCACCAATCGTCGTTAAGCCACTGCGCTGAATTTCATAGACGGCACCCATATCATTATTGGACAAAAACGCCGATAAATTGACAGGGCAGGCGTTATTAGCACAGATTGCATTATCACCCGTTTGGGCGAAAAATAGATGATCTGCACCTGATAAGACAAATCCACTGAATTTTTTGTCAAAGCTCACATCTATGGGGTTATTGACGAGTTGAGCAGTGTAATTGACGTTATCAAAACCTAAAGCCATATCAACAGACACTAATGGCATTAAGTTGAGGTCAATATCAATGTTCAGCTTAGTTAGTGTTCCTGTTTGGGTGTTGACTGGCGAGTTAGCGCGTACAGGCGTGCTGCCTGCGAGCACGTAAGATACTTTGAAGTGATTGCCTAAGTTCTTTTCAGCCGTTGTACCCACAATATAGGGTATAAACTGTGTGCTACTGAGTGTGAGTCCATTATTTTGTAAATAAGGATTCACTAATGCTGCTGTGCCATCAGTCCACTCGCCAAATGATAAGCTGTTGATTTGTTTAACATTGGCAAAATTTAGGCTTTTAGAGTCATTTCGAGTCTCTAAAATAAGCTTACCCTCTGTATCACCGCCTGTTTCTGCCGTGCCAATCAAACCTACTAAATTGCCAACGGTTTTGCCATCTTCTGAGAGCGAGCTGTAAAGACCCACGACATTAGGATAAATTTGTGCGCCTGATGTCCCTTTTAGCAAACTACCAAAGCTACTGAGTCGTGGAATACCATTGGTGACTTGCACAAAGCTTTCAAATAGCGGATTGCCATCGGCAGAGGCTTGATCGCCAAAAGCAACGTCAGGTTTGTTCGTGTCGTCTTGATTAGTTGCGATTTCTCTCCGTTCGGTATCGCTTTTTTTATCGTCTTCTTTGTCTTCGGCTGGCTTTTCTCGCGGACTGTCAGAACGTGCTTCTACCGATTCACCAACTGCTTGTTTCGGGGCTTCGCCGCCCACCACTTGGAATGTTCCCCCTGCTGGGACGTTACTATTGCCAAAGTCATTGGCAAGATTGACCATGCCTTTACTGACTGTGAGTAATAAACGCCCATTAGGCTCTTGCGTAGCAGCATAGCCTGTCCCACGAATACCAATGGTAGCAACAGGCGTTTGAACTTTATAATTTGTTCGGTTGACTTTGCCAATTGCACCACTCACGGTACGCATGCCCCCCCGAATGAAATTAAATAATAATGAGCCTTCATTCGGTTTATTTTTGGCAAAGGTATAATTGTCTAAACCAAAGACGGTATTAGGCTGTAGCGATAAAAAACTGCCATCGGTAAAGCGGATTTGTAGTCTGCCTTTGCCAGTTTCTAATCGTTCGCCACTGTTGACCAAGTCACCTTTCATCAGTGCACGACGACTGCCATCGCTACTAATTGCCGACACCTCGCCGACGACAAAATTAACACGCCCTGCAGTTTCTGCGATGGCATGTCCTGAGAGTAATACCGCAACCAGCGCAGTTAATAGCCCTTTAGGGTTTAATAATAGATGTTGTGTGTTCATAATGTGAGCCTCCTTGTTACATGTCAAAACGTAAATCCACACTCACGACATGACGCTTGTAGTCGCTAAATGGAATGTTGGAATTGTTGTTGCTGTAAGTATAGCTAGGTTGCAACGATAATTGTTTGTTTATTCGCCAATTTGCGGAAAGTCCTATGTTACTTTCTTTGTCTTCTCGATTAAACAAAAAGAGCGGATAGGGCGTTTTATCGTGTTTGCGAGTTTCGTAACTTAACTGAGTATTGAGCGTTAATGTTTCACTCAGTATTAAGCCGCCTCCTAAACGTAGCCCTTGAAATGACTGGCTAAAGTAGTTGGCTTTTTGACTTGTGGTTGCTTCATCACCGCCATAAATACTGGCATAAAACGACGGGCTATAATGAGCTTCAATGGCTTGCGAGTAAGCTAAACCAATATTCTTACGGTCGGCATCACGGACAGATTGGCTATCGTAACGCATTTGGCTTAATTGGGTAAAAACCGCCATTTGACCGCTACCTACCGCCCCTTGTAGTTGGGCAAGTATGCCTGCGAGATCGCGGTAAGCATTACCATCCAACCACATTTTTTGCCCTTGTAGTTTCAGGGTCAGTTGTAGTGCTTGCAGATCAAAAGCACCACCCATGCCAGCATCTACCGCTTGATAATCATAGCTGTGGTCGGCTAAAAAACTGCGTGTTTGAATGTTGATATCCGCAAGTGCGGTCACTGTTGGGTTGACTTTATAAAGTAAGCTACTGCCTGCAAGGAGATTAACAAAGCTAGAATCGCTAGAAGTTGTAATGGCATTTGGGCTAACAACAAAGTTGGGAATTTTAGGTATCGCGGCGGCTGTTTTATTCGCATCCGTAGGCGCACTATTGATATTGCTATCATAACCTACGCCTAATTGTGCAAAGGCATTGATTTGACGCTGTTGCTGCTTTTCAACCTGACTAATCACCCCCAAGTATTGCGACACTAAAGCCTGAACTTCGGGGGGGGGATTGTATTCTTTAATGGTCTGTAATTCGGCACGGGCATTGGGTGTTTCACCCATTGCAAGGTGTGTTCGTGCGATTTGGACACGGCAAGGACCATTATTGGGTTCGGCACTTAAGCAGCGTTCAAAAGCAAAAATTGCATTACTGGGGTCGCCCATTTCCAGTGCGGCCACGCCTAATAAGTAGTCATATTTGGGCTCGCCTGAGCGTTCTGCTTCAAGTGGTAGTAGCAGATCATACGCCTGAGTGGCTTGTTGTTGATTAATAAGGGCTTCGGCTTGTGATAACACGTCATCTGCAAAGGCAGGGGATGTGCTAACCAGAGCGACAGCTAAATAAAGAGAGTGAAAACGCATAAGAGGCTTTCCCTGAGAGGTAGTTATGTGTTCAGTAATGCTAAATTAAGTATTATCTTTATACACTATTCTTTATTCTAGGGAAAATATGACGATAGGCAAATTGATGTGCCATCTAAGACGTAATTAAATAAGCCAACCTAAAGCAAGGATTTACCCTGCTTTAGCTTCTGGGCCTTCTTGATCGCTACGCCAATGCGTCGCACCAACAAAAATAAGCCGTAGTTGTTTAACAGCACGCATGCTTAACTCATATTGCAGTCGCACTTGCTCGGCAGGTAGAGACAAAATCTCACCACACCAATTAATCGCGGTATTCACCACTAAGTTGGCGATCATGTTGAGGTCGTCACTCGGTAGGTTTTGCATTTCGGGAAACAAACGAAAATCCGTCGCTAAATCGTTAGCGAGATGATTAAATTCACGTTGAATCGCCTCACGAATTTTAATTGAGCCACTCAAACGTTCGCGTGCTAAAAAGTCAAAGTAGCGTGATTCTTGACGTACATATAATAAAAACATCATCACGGAACTATGAATTGCAATATGGCCTGCGCCATGTGCTTTTAGACGTTCTTCACGCAGTAAACGGCGTAAGCTTAAAGTCACTTCATCCACTAACGCCAAACCCAATTCATCCATATCTTTAAAGTGGCGATAAAAAGCGGTGGGGACAACACCTGCTTCACGTGTTACTTCACGCAAGCTAATACTGACAAAACTACGACCATCACCCATGAGTTTAAGAGCGGCATCCAGTAAGGTTTGTCGCGTTTGCTGTTTGCGGTCGTCACGAATAGTCATAGTGTATTCTTTGTTTGCTACATGTGTTCACTAATCCTACCAAAAAACTCGGACTTTCGCCAAAGAAAATGCATTTATCTCCAGCATGAAATCATCTGTTTTACTTTTCGTACACTATTTTTTTGTTGGGTTATATCTGATAAAGTGTTATTTATCAGTGGGATATATGTTGTTTGTATTGGTTCTTCGGGGGTCAAGATAAAGAATAATAAAAAAATTAGTGTACAAGTGTTGACTAAGTTTTTAAATCGGTTATATTTAGTGCACAGATGTTCACTATGTTTAGTTTGGAGTTTCGATCATGTCAGCACTTAACCCTATTATCAATCGTGTGGTCGGCAAGTTCGTAAAAGAGGATTGGCTTGATTTTGCTTTTTCACATGTAGATTCGATGTTAACCGTCAGTCGTGTGATGGCAAAAGTAGTCTCCATCAGTGATGAAACTTCAGACATTAAACGTTTTGTTCTGCAACCTAATCAACACTGGAAGTCCTTTCAAGCAGGTCAGTTTGTGACTGTGAAAGTGATGATTGATGGCAGCTTCCGTGAGCGTTGCTACAGTTTGGTCAGCGCACCGACTGACAGTGTCATTGAGATTGGCGTAAAGCGTCAACCACACGGCAAAGTATCCAACTGGATGCACGATAACTTAAGCGTAGGCGATGTCATTGAGTTAGGCGATGTCGGTGGCGATTTTGTTTTACCTGCGACTTTACCTAGCAAAATGTTGTTGATTGCGGGCGGTAGCGGTGTGACACCAATTTATAGCATCTTGGTCGAAGCCTTAAAACGTCAAGCCAATTTAGACGTGACAGTGATGTACTACGCCAATACTGACAAAGACTTGGCCTTTGGTAACGAAATGGTGGAGTTAGCCGTTAAGCATCCGTCATTGAAATTACATTATGCCTTAGCGTCAGCAGGTGATGTCGGTCGTTTTAGTCCGCAACAATTATCTGCGGTGTGTGCTGATTATACTGACCGTACCACCTATATCTGTGGTCCTCAAGGTTTGATGGGTGCAGTGAGCAAAGTATGGGCAGAAAAAGGCATTAGCCAACAGTTGACCCAAGAAGTGTTTGGTTTTGCCACCATCAACACTGATGTGCCCGCTAATCAAATGGAAATTACGTTACGTCGTAGCCAACAAGTGTTGCTTAACAGTAAAGCCAGTTTGTTAGAAAGTGCGGAAGATGCAGGTGCGCGTCCTGTGTATGGTTGCCGTATTGGGATGTGTAAAACCTGTAGCTGCACCAAAGTCTCAGGTGTAGTGCGTGATTTAGTGACGGGCGCGATTGATGACCAACCAAATACGCAAATTCGTATTTGTGTGACTGAGCCATTAAGCGCAGTGGTGTTGGACATTTAAGCCTGAACTTGACTTCAAAACCAAATTTTTATTGAGCGAGAATTATCATGACCACGATCAACAACATTAATAGCAAAAGCCGTGCTTTAAGTGCTGAAGAAATCAATGCCTTTGGTGCTGAGTTAGACGCTTTGCGTAAAGAAACAATGGCTTCATTAGGCAAAAAAGAAGCCGATTATATTTATGGTGTTCGTAATTTTGTTCGTTACTCCGAAATTGCTGGCCGTAGCTCGTTAATGCTCGGTTGGTTACCTCCATTCTGGTTGGCAGGCACTGCGTTATTAGGCGTATCTAAAATCGTTGAGAACATGGAACTTGGCCATAACGTCATGCACGGTCAATACGACTGGATGAATGATGCCAGCTTACGTGGCAATGACTACGAATGGGATACCGTATGTACTGCGGACAACTGGAGACATACCCATAACTATATGCACCATACTTATACCAACGTTCGTGGTATGGATCATGATATTGGTTATGGTTTATTACGTTTGTTTCCAGAACAAAAATGGGAGCCACGCTTTTTGGCTAACCCCATCGCAGCAGCTATTTTGGCTACGACATTTGAATGGACATTGGCATTACAGTCTTTAGAGTTAGAAAAGTTATTGAGCAAAGAGAAAACCTTTGCCCAAGTGCGTGAAGAATTTGTGCCGATTTTTGCCAAAATGCGTAAACAGTTTGCGAAAGATTATGTGTTCTTCCCGTTAATTGCAGGCCCAATGTTTTTGCCTGTCATTACAGGTAACTTCACCGCCAATTTGATCCGTAATTTCTGGACATTCTCGATTATTTTCTGTGGTCACTTTACTGAAGATGCCGAGACGTTCTCAAAAGATGTTTTAGTGGATGAGACTCGTGGCCAATGGTATTTACGTCAATTGCGTGGTTCGAGCAACTTGTCTGGCGGTAAATTATTGCACTACATGTCGGGTAATTTGAGCCATCAAATTGAACACCACATGTTCCCCGATGTCCCAGGCATGCGTTACGCTGAAATGTCGATCAAAGTGCAAGAAATTTGTGCACGTTATGGTCAACACTATAATACAGGTTCGTTCCCTAAACAGTTTTCGACTGTTGTGAAGCGTATTTTCAAATACTCTTTACCATTTAGTGCTAAAGTCGAAGCAGTAACCGAATCTGTTGTTGCTAAAGCAGCCGAGATTGTTCCGATGGCAAAAGCACGTCGCCAATCTTTGATTAGCCGTATTGCTGCGTAATTATCAGGACTTACGCTCCATGAATAGACTGTAAGTCTTCCTTGCCGCCCTGTCACAATTAATGTGATGGGGCGTTCGTCGTGTTAGGGATACCATCATGAGTAAGATTTTAACCCGTTTAGAAGCGTTGAAAGATTTAGTGCAAAGCGCAATTGATCAAGGTGCAACTAGCGTTGAACAAATTCATAAAACCATTGCAGACTTACCGTTTTCGGTATTGGAAAAAAATGGCTTATTGAATGTTGAGCCTGAGCAGCGCGATGAATTGTGGAACAAAAGTTTTGGTCAAGTTTATGATGCGATTCGCCGTGTCAACCAAGAAGTCGGTGAGTTAGCCACCAGTGCTTTTGAGGGCTTGGAAGATCAGTTAATTATTCAGAAAAATATTAAAGCAGAGACCGAAGAAAAGCAGTTGGAAGAAAGTAAAGCCACTGTCATTGAGTCGCCGTTAGCGGTAGAGCCAAAAACGCGCGTCGTCTAATGATTAAATTGTCCGTGAATAAAAAAGCCTTGCACCAAAATGCAGGGCTTTTTTGTGAGCGATGATTTAGGTTGTCGCCATAAATTTGACTAAGGTTTGAGCTAACTGCTCACCTTGATCCTCTTGCAAAAAGTGCCCACCATTGCGAATGGTGGTATGCGCTTGCCCAGCACAACCGGGAATTAACGCAGGGAAAATACCTGCCATGCTCGACATAATAGGGTCTTTGTCGCTAAAGGCACACAAAAAAGGCTTTTGCCATTGCATTAATTGTTTCCATGCGTGGGCATTGTTACGCATATCGCTAGGGACGAGCCGAGGAAAAACGCGTGCGCCCGCCATATAGGCTTGTGATGGATAAGGAGCATTATAGGCTGCCTTTACTGCTGCAGACATTTTTAATGCCGTTCCCATTTGAATGATAAAGCCTGCTGACCAGCTCGGATGTAATTGCGAAAAGCTATACCACGCACCAAAACCAACGGTGGTGCGTAATTTTTGCCATGAACTAAAGGCTTGTTTTAGTTCTGGATTGTTCATCGGAAAAGCAGGGAGCATGGTATTCGCAGCAAGTACGCGCGCAAAATCATCAGGCCGCTCAGCCACAAGGCGCAGGCCAATCAATCCGCCCCAGTCCTGACATACTAATGTTATATCTTTGAGCCGTAATTGCGTCAGCACTGAACCAATCCACTGAATATGACGAACATGAGTATAGTCTTGTTGTTCCGTTGGTTTATCGGAGCGACCAAAGCCAATTAAGTCAGGAGCAATGACACGATAACCCGCCTTTACGACTATAGGAATCATTTTACGGTAGAGATAGCTCCAGCTTGGCTCACCATGCAACATCAAGACTACGGGCGCATCTGGTGAACCCTCATCAATATAATGTAAACGAAGTTGGCCACCCTCCATGTCATCGACCATCAGGTAATGAGGTTCAAAGTGATAGCCGTCAAGATGTGCAAAACGATCGTCGGGTGTGCGTAGGTATTTCATGTCATATCTTCCGTATGATGGGTCATAAAGCGGGGCTCCATGAAGATAACATTGACATAAATAATTGCCAGTAGAAATCCCTCATCAAGAGCGTGGCACGTTCAGAAAAGTTTTGGCATTGGCACAAAGTCATGACCGAAGTTCTGTTAAAATGCGCGACTTCTTTAGTTGTGCAGCGAGTGGTTATGATGCGTAAGCCTTATGTGTTGATTATTTTGGATGGATTTGGTCATAGTGACACCTCTGATTCTAATGCTATAACTGCCGCCAAAATGCCCAATTGGCAACACATACTGGATGAGAATGCCCACGGTTTAATTTCAGGTTCAGGTGAAGATGTCGGTTTGCCTGATGGTCAAATGGGTAACTCCGAAGTCGGTCACATGAATTTGGGTGCGGGTCGTGTCGTTTATCAAGACTTTACCCGTATAACCAAAGCCATTCGTGAGGGTGACTTTTTTACCAATCCTGTCATTACCGATGCCGTTGATAAAGCGATTGAGACGAATAACGCTGTCCATATTTGGGGCTTATTATCGGAAGGCGGTGTGCATTCGCACGAAGACCATTTACATGCAATGGTAAAACTTGCGGCAGACCGTGGCGCACAACAGATTTATGTTCATGCCTTTTTAGATGGCCGTGATACACCGCCGAAAAGTGCGCAACCGTCGATTGAAAAACTCGATGCCGCGTTACGTGCGACAGGTAAAGGTCGTATTGCCTCAATCATTGGCCGTTACTTTGCCATGGACAGAGATAATCGTTGGGATCGTGTTGAGCAAGCTTATCGTTTAATGACCGAAGGTGTGGCCGAACGTACCGCAACAACCGCATTGGCAGGTTTAGAAGCTGCCTATGCCGCAGGCGAAAGTGATGAGTTTGTCAAAGCCACTGCCATTTTTGGTGAAGGCGAGCAAGCCGCGTTAATTGCCGATGGCGATGCCGTTGTTTTTATGAATTTCCGTGCTGACCGAGCCCGTGAAATTACCAAAGCCTTTGTTGATGTTGAATTTTCGGGCTTTGAGCGTCGTGTTCGTCCAGCCCTCAGTAGCTTTGTCATGTTGACGCAATACGCCAGTAGCATTAAAGCGCCTGTTGCCTATAAACCCACCGACTTAACGAATACGCTGGGTGAATACTTAGGCAATATGGGCAAAACTCAGTTGCGTATTGCTGAAACAGAAAAATATGCACACGTTACTTTCTTTTTTAGCGGTGGCCGTGAAACAGAATTTACCGGTGAAAAACGGATTTTGATTCCGTCACCGCAAGTGGCTACTTACGATTTAAAGCCTGAAATGAGCGCGTTTGAAGTCACCGATAACTTGGTGGCGGCTATTCACTCGGGTGAATATGATGTGCTGATTTGTAATTATGCCAATGGCGATATGGTCGGCCATACGGGGGATTTTAACGCGGCAGTGAAAGCGGTTGAAGCCTTAGACGTGTGTTTGGGACGTTTATATACTGCAGTAAAAGCAACAGGCGGTGAAATGTTAATTACCGCCGACCACGGCAACGTCGAACAAATGCGTGATAATGAAACGGGTCAAGCACACACCGCGCATACTTGCGAATTAGTACCGTTCGCTTATGTAGGCCGAAAAGCGACGATTCGAGAGGGCGGTGTGTTATCCGATGTTGCGCCAACGTTATTAACGCTCATGGGCTTACCGATTCCGAGCGAAATGACAGGCAAAGTGCTGGTTGAGTTTCAATAAGGGCAGTTTACTTGTCCCTTCGACTCCGCTCAGGGAACGTGCAAACGTTATTGACTGAGCGTAGTCGTGGTAGCTGAGCGTAGTCGTGGTAGCTGAGCGGAGTCGAAGCTAAGCCGCCTTCAAGAGTTTGAGCTTGTCCATTTCCACATCTAAACGTGCACGCCAGTATTCTACAAGCTCACTATTGGCGTGATCCCACGGGTGAAAGTCTTCCTTAAAAAAATCCAAGTAATCAGGAATTAAACCGCTAATCAAACCTTGACGGCCAAACAACTTATTCAAACCAAACGCCCAGCTTTTGAGATTGAATAATTGTCCATCTTTGGCCATAAACCGAACTTGATACAGTGCAGTTGTCGCTGCCAATAATGCCGTCGCCATTACCATCGTAAAAACTAACTCTTTGTGATTGTTACCTTTCACATCTTTATATAAATCAAAGGCGACCGCTTTGTGTTCGGTTTCTTCAATTGCGTGCCACATCCATAACGGCTTAATGGAGTCGTCAATATGATTCATAAAATCGGGATGGCTGAGTAATCGGTTCGCCAAAATAGCGGTGAAATGTTCCAATGAAACCGTTGCTGCCAATCGCGTGCGGGGCGGAAATTTACGTCTTCCCCAATTTAATAAGGTCAGTGCCGCGTTTGCGCCTGAAAGTGCAGGCAGACCACGTTTTTCCATGAAATTATTGAGTGATTCATGCTCTTTGGAGTGATGGGCTTCTTGGCCAATAAAGCCCGCAATCTCTTGTTGGCGAACTTTGTCGTCTTTGACGGTATCTCGAAAGTGACGCACAGAATCAATAAAAAATCGTTCACCGTCAGGAAAAAACGTTGATAGTGCGCCAACAAAGTGAGTCATAAACGGGTCGTTGTAAGCCCAATATCTTGGGATGGCATCGCTAAACTCAAAGTCCATGCGATACGGCTTAATACTGATGTTGCTAGGTGTTTTAGATGTTGTCATGGCTAGCTCTGCACAATGAATTAACGGTTGTGAATCACATTAACATGACGATCGTCCAATAATAGGTGATTTGAGGCCGAAAATTAGTCATCATAGGCCAAGTTCGTTGACTGTGGCTGTGGTTGTTGTTGTGGGTATGCTGGAAAAAATAACAATATCTCTACTTGTCGTTGCTGTTGAGTGCATGACGAAGCGATTTAACACTGTTAATCTTACAGCCTTAATTTGATCTGGCTATTCTTCGTCTTGTTGGCGTATTAACGGATACCTTGCTTGGCTTAAACGCCGTGCTAAAAATACATTTTTTGGAAAACTTATGAACAGTGTCTGGCGTGTTGCGATCTGTACTTTAGCCTTACAACAAGCATTGTGGGCAGATGAAACTCAACTTTCATCCGTATCCGATGCGAATGCTAAAACGGTGATGGTCACCGCGCCAGTCACACCCGTACTCCCATTGACGGATTTACGGACTTTTGTCGATGTGTTTGAGCGTATTCGCCACAGTTATGTCGATCCTGTTGACGATAAAACGTTATTTGAGAATGCCATTAAAGGCATGTTGTCGGCACTTGATCCTCACTCCGCCTATTTAGATAAAAATGATTATCAAGACCTAAAAGCGCAAACAACAGGCGAGTTCGGTGGTATCGGTGTCGAAATCAGCATGGATGAGGGGTATTTGCGCGTTGTTAGCCCTATTGATGATACGCCCGCTTCAAAAGCAGGCATTCAAGCGGGTGATTATATTACTAAATTAGAAGGTAAAGCCGTCAAGGGCATGACCATGAGTGAAGCCGTTGATATTATGCGTGGAGCGATTGGTACGCCCTTAAAACTAACGATTCAACGTAGAGGCGAGGAAGCACAAAATCTCACGCTGATTCGTTCCAAAATTGAAGTGGGTAGTGTTAAAACACGTCAGATAGCACCTGATTATTCGGTGGTGAGAATTAGTCAGTTTCAGACTCATACAGGGCGTGACTTAACCAATGTCTTGATTAAACTCAAGGAAACGCAACCGACACTGAAAGGTATTATTTTAGATTTGCGTAATAACCCCGGTGGTGTTTTGGGCGGTGCAATTAGTGTGGCTGATGCATTTATAGATAAAGGCTTAGTGGTTTACACGAAGGCGCGCACGGAAGAAAGTGTGGAAAAATTTGAAGCCACAGAAGGACAGATACTACCCAATATCCCATTGTTGGTGTTGGTCAATGGCGGTTCAGCGTCTGCTTCGGAGATTGTTGCAGGGGCACTACAAGACCACCATCGCGCCATTATTGCGGGGACGAGCACATTTGGAAAAGGCTCGGTACAAACGGTATTGCCTATTAGCGAAGAGAAAGGCATTAAACTGACAACGGCACGTTATTACACCCCGAATGGTCGTTCGATTCAAGCGGAAGGGATTAAACCCGATGTCGTGATTGAACCCGCGAAGTTAGAAATTGCCAAAGCATCGGACAACTTCAAAGAAGCAGACTTAAAAGGCCATTTAGTCAACCCAAATGATAAAGCCGCAGAGGCGACGAATACATTTGCGCCTGCGACAGATAATAATCAAACCTTACCTACGCCTACTGCTATAGAGCCAGAAATCAAAGACCCACCGAAACCATCTCGCCCAAAAAACAAAACTAAATCGAATGCGAAAGACATCGACAAGGCGACAACAGACACGAAAGATAAAGATGCCCTCCCTGCGGCTAAGTCGGAGATGCCCACTGAAAAATCGCTTGCCGAAGATGATTACGTCTTGTATGCCGCGTTGAACGTATTAAAAGGGGCAACATTTTGGCAAAGCAAATAATAGATGCGGATGATCTTGCTCCTAAATCCGTGTTTGTCGAGCAAGCAACAGCCCAAGACCGTGAAATCATTGTGGATAGCCTCACGCGGTCTTTTTGGGATGATCCTATGTATGCTTGGTTGGCGAAACACGATGCTTACTATGGCGCACGTTTTCGCCGTATTTTTGAAGCGTATTGGGATCATTTTGCCTTACCTTATGAACAAATTTGGACAACAGAAGATCGTTTAGGTGCGGCTTTGTGGTCGCCGCCTCATTGTTGGAAGTTGGGATTGGCAGAGGAGTTGTCGTTTTTACCCGATTGGGTGGCGGTAACGGGGTTAAAAAATTTGTACTCACGTTGGCGTGCCATCGAAAAAATTCAAGCCAAACATCCACACGAACCTCATTGGTATTTAATGGCGGTAGGTGTTGCTCCCGAAGCACAAGGGCAGGGACGATGTTCTAAATTATTGCGCCCCGTCTTAGATATTTGTGACCGCACACATATGCCTGCGTATTTAGAAAATTCTAAAGCCAGTAATACAGCTATTTATGAGCATTTTGGTTTTAGAGTCACAGAAGAATTAGAAGTAGCGGAAGGTGTCACATTATGGCTCATGTGGCGAGAAGCGCGATAAATACAGTGCTGTTGTGATTGGGCGTGACATCGCAAAGTGTTTGGGCAAGAGCCAAATCACACGGTTTTAACCCGTTTGTTTATTCTGCAAAACATTTTCAATGGTGGCAATTAATACGGCCTCGTCCACATCTTTCGTCAGATACTCCCGTGCGCCTTGACGTAGTCCCCAAAGACGGTCGGAGGTTTGGTCTTTGGTGCTAATAATAATAATCGGAATGTTCAGTGTTTCAGGATTTTTGCTGAGTTGACGTGTCGCCTGAAAACCACTAATGCCAGGCATGATGACATCCATCAAAATGAGGTCGGGATGGGTCTTAATGGCTGTGGCAATCCCAGACTCACCACGATCTTCAAACGAACACACATAGCCACGTTTTTGTAAAATGCCACCTACCATCGTTTGATAGGTAGGAGAGTCATCAATAATTAAAATATTCGCCATGATACACCCCTGTAACTATTATTTTTTCTTTAAGTCAGCGTGGCTTTTTCCATCTCTAGTTGATATTTATAGCTCAAAAATTAAGATTTAACATCTTTTGTTTGAGGGCTCTTGGTAGTAAATATGCTGAAACTCTTATTTAGGTACTTCATAGACTATTTGATGAGAGGCATTACCAACCGTTTAACTCGCACGACACGACGCGCAAGCTTTAAAACCATTTTTGGCAAGTGCAACGATTTGGTTTCAATGAGCCGAGAGTCAGCAACGGCAGCGGTTCGATGCAGCATCGTTTCTTGGTAAGCAGACGAACTAATCATGCGGATAAACGCTTGGCGGTTTGGATATTGTACTAATAAGACCTCGTCCCATTGCTCATCGTTTGGTGCAATAAACGTGCTACGAACATCACCTCGCCACAACACTTGTCCGCCAACTTCCCACAATAGAGGCATTACACTTTTACTGTAGCGCGCATAAGCCTCTCGTCCAGATAGGTTTTTGACTACGCCATCACCGTAATCGGCAAACTCTTTAAAGCGTAATACATTCACCATCACAATCGCTTTGTTATCGACGGCTTCTTGAGTAAACCGCTTAATCGCTTCGGGGCTAGGGTTGATAGTTTTCATGGGCGTGATGCCTAAGTTTTAGATAGTGCTTTTAAATCTAGCACTTAGTTAAACGAAAAACAACGCATCGACTTTTACATAAATTTTCGACGGATTAACTGGTCAAACGATAATTTACCCGCACCATGCACTATAAAAAATGCTAAAAATAAGCCCCAATAATAGTGGTCTTTCAGTCCTGCTTCGGACAAATCAGGGTAAGAAATTGCGGCAACAATATTCAAAATAAATAATGCCGTTGCTGCGGCGCGTGAGCCAAGTCCTATGGCTAATAATGTTGCGCCTGCCAGTTCAACACTGGTGGCTAAGACGGCAGCTAATTCAGGCGACAGCAGTGGCACCTGATATTCTTCTTCAAATAGCGATAGGGTTGTGTCCCAACTACTGATTTTAGTCATGCCTGATAACCAAAACACTCGCGCAATCCAAACTCTCGCAATCAGGTCAACACTAGGGCTAATAAAGTCTAAGCCTTTGATGGCCTGTCCTGCCCAATGAATCAGTTTTTGGATAGTAGGCTTCATGTGGATAATCCTTGTGCAAAATCGACTAACACCGATTGAGCAATAAATTGTTGTAATAACGAGCCGACATCCATCTCGACGAGGGTGTCACAGATTGCGCCAAAACTCATGCCTTGTTGAATGGCGGTTAAAAAAGCCCATTGATCGGCATTTAGCGTGGTGACAGTGACTTGATAGTCAACGCGATAAATTAAGCAGTAAAATTCACCCGTATGCAGTTCAACAACACCATCACCATCGCTTTGATTGGCTTGCCATATATCCGCAATTGGGTAAATAGATGATTGTAAATACGCGCAGGAATTCAGAAAAAACTGCAAGTTGGGATAGTGTTCAGGGGCAACGGCAATCAGTTTTTCGATGGGAAAGGGAGTGTGGTCACGGGAGTTTTCCGCTAATTGCACACACCATTCTAATTGCGCGATATCGGCTAAATAAGGCAGTTCTGCGGTTTCAGGCAATGATTGTAATAATTGAAAAAAGACATCACCGTAACGGTTTAAATCACCACTGACAGAAGAATATTGCTGAATATACTGTTGTGCGAGAAAGCGAAAAAAATCGTCTCCCACCAGTTTGACAATCACAGGATAACTTGTGCGTAACGCATTTTCTAAAGAGTGAAAAATCGTTTGCCGATAAATATTGACGCGTGAATCATCAATTCCTGTCATCGTTTGGCTTTTATCAAAAATCGCCCGATAAAATTGCGTTTGGCTATCATGCAAGGAGGTCATGGTGGCTCTCCATGAGATGTTGAGCGCGAGTTGCTTCGCCCAGCAAAACATTAAGTGATGGAATATCGGCATCCCATTCAATTAGCGTAGGAACTTGGTCAAAACGCTGTAATGCCTGTTGATACAGTTTCCACACTTCATCACAGACGGGTTGACTGTGGGTATCAATCAAACACCCACCGTTATTTTCAAATCCTGCTAAATGTATTTCTTGAACGATGTTGACAGGAATCGCAGCTAAATAGGCAGAAGGATCAAAGTTGTGATTGTTAGCACTGACATAAATATTATTAATATCTAATAAAATCCCGCAGCCTGTACGTTCGGCCACAGCGACTAAAAATTCCTGTTCGGGAATGGTTGAATGAGCAAATTGTAGATAACTTGACGGGTTTTCGATGAGAATTTGCCGACCTAAATAATCTTGTACTTGAGTTGTTTTGGCACAAAAATGCTGTAAAGCTTCTTCGGTGTAAGGTAACGGTAATAAGTCATTAAGCACTTTGCCGTTAACCGCGCCCCAACATAAATGCTCCGATACCAGCATTGGCTCGGTGCGCTCAATCAAGTTTTTTAATGAATGTAAAAGGCGTGGGTCAAGCGGATCGGTAGAGCCAATATATAAACCGACACCGTGTAAACTGACAGGGTAATGCTCACGCAAAGCCGCTAAATAGGCATGGGCTTTGCCCCCTTCAGCAAAATAGTTTTCGCTATGAATTTCGAGCCAGCCGATGCTGTTGGGTAGGGTGGTGAGTAGGTCTTGGTAATGTTGGGTGCGTAACCCGATACCGACAAGAGGCTTAGGGTTAATAGTAGGATAGTTCATGACACGGTTTCCAGACGGAATTGTAGCCCGTGTAAAACATGGAGACAGGCAAGGTTCGCGACAAAATCTTTGCTTTGAACCCTGTTTGTTCCGCCATTCTGACGGGCTACGGCTGCGACGCTTATTTTGCGGCTTTGATTTTGCCGCCAACAATTTTTTCGCAGGTGCCAACAGGCACTTTAATCCATTCTTCGGCATCACCATCTTTAGTGGCTTGGCCAGCACACGAATGCTTGCTCGTACCGCAGTCGTTTTTACCTGCTTTAACGATACCTGTGCATTTTTCCATCGCGACTTTTTCCGCGGCATTAGCTGCACCACTACCAACAACACCCATTGCCAAGACACCTGCAATAGCGGCATTCATTAAGTGTATTTTGTTCATATTGTTGCTCCATTGACACATGATTGAGGTTTTAGAGAACAAATACGTCTGTTACCAAGCGTATTTTGTTGCTGCTGTATCATAGATGTGAGCAATGGCATTTTGTTACAGTGGGAGGTGATATTTTTTTGCAATTCATGTCGTCGCTTAGTTAAGCAGCGTGTGGTTTGTAGCTGTCTATGTCCACCTTTTTTAAAAAGTCGTGAGCGGCTTGAGAGCCCATATAACGAGAAAGAGTCTGCTGATCAACGCGGTCTAGGTCAACCAACACTAAGCCATCTAAGGTGTTGCTGAACTGTGGGTCGAGTGAAAACGATAATAAGCGGCCATTTAAGTTTAAGTATTGGCGTAACAATACAGGCATTCGCACATCGGGCATATTGGCCTGTAAAATTGATTCTAACTCTTTAGAGTGGGTGATGCCAGCAAGCATGTCAGGACAAAAATGACGATCAGGAAGAGGATTTCGCGCTTTAATGTGTGCCGACAACTCAGGTTCACCATGCAGTTTTAGTAGTGTTTCGGCCAATAGTTGTCGAAGTAGCGATGGTATATCGGCACTGATACTGACAGGGCCAAATAAGCGGCGATACTGTGGATTCAAATAGGCCGTCGTTGAAATGCCACGCCATAACAGCAGCAAAGGCACAAAGTTTCGTTGATCTTCAACACGGATAAAAGAGCGGCCTAACTCAATACAAGGTTGTAATTGCTCAATAAACGCGGGTGTGTAATCAAAGAGCTGATAGGTATAAAAACCGTTTAGGCCGTGCTCAGGCATAATGTCGCCACTAAAACCTAAGCGATATGCACCAATGACGGCATGACGCTCTTTGTGCCAAATAAATAAATGCTGGTAATAAGTGTCAAAGTGATCTAAATCAATGGGTTGACCTGTTCCTTCACCTGCTGCGCGAAAGGAGATTTCACGTAAGCGGCCAATTTCTTGCAAAATAGACGGGATTTTTTCCGCAGACGCGAGCCATACTTCATAGTCTTTATGCGTCAGGATGCGTGCCAACTCAGGCAATTGCGCCAAGTCAGCGTCTAATGCGTGCGAAGAAATTGGGGCGATGATCGGGAGCATTTAGGTGGTATCCTACTAGGTTGTTGCCTAGGTTGCGCGGATGATAACCATAAACGAGGAGGGCGACTGTTCGCCAACAGACTTAACGCTAGATATTAAATTAATGTTTGTGAACGGATGAGCTAGATCATTTGCATAAAAAAGACGGTTTCCAACGAAAACGCATCCACATCATAAGGCCAACGAGAATGAGAATCACCCACCAATGTGTCTGTGTCAACAAACGCGCAGTCTGCTCGCCACTCCAATAAACAAGGCTGAAAATTGTCCCTGTCCACACTAAACCCGACCAAAAAATAATTTGACTAAAGCGAAATAACGGCATTTGGCTTAGTCCGCACAAACTGTAAGCAGGCGTACGTAAACCCGGTGTGAAACGACATAAAATCAATTCTTTAGTAGAAGGCATGGGGAAATCCGTTTTCCAAGCGGCGACAGGTTTGCGTAGTAAGCGAGCGATAAAATACACACCTAAATCACCTGTGAAAATACCAACAAAAGCGGCTGCCCAACCCACGATAGGCGACAAAACACCACCAATAGCCAGTACCGCAGCCAGTATTAAGGCAACATCTTCCAATAAGTAACTCAATAGCACAACACCACAGAACGCACCAATCACGCCGTGACTGCCAATGTAGCTGATAAGGCTTGAGGCGGTAAACATGAGCTAATAACCTTACAGCAATAAAAATAGAACTGTAATCAGTCCTATTTTTATCATACGCGTTTTAGCTGTTGGTTATGTTGCTTTGTGATAGGTCGAGATTACAAATCAAACTCAGCTTCGTTAATGCCAAGCTCGCGGCAGATGGTGACAATCGCTTTTTTCTCATTATGGTCAAAGTTGCCATCGGCAGCACCAATAACACAGCACACACGAATCATCAGGCGTGCGGCATCGCTATTGCTTTTGAGTTTGGCAATGATTTTTAAGGCTTCGGCTTTGCCAATATCGTAATCAAAATCAAACTTAGAAGAAATTTTGTTAAACGATTCAATGACATCACCTGAGTCAAATACTTTGAGCTCATCGGAGTTGCTGATGAAAGCGAGCATTTTGCGTTTTTCATCTGGACTAATAGAACCGTCACTGGTGGCTACCAATGCACATCCCGCAATCACAGCATTCAAAAAGTCTTTATTCTTAAACTTGGTCACTTCACTGGATAGTTTATTGCTAACATCTTTACTCATTTGTTTGATGGAGTCGAAAAAACCCATGATAACTCTCCTGATTTGATGTGGTGAAAAACCGTGCTAATCGTTAGCAAGTTTTAACGTCTTTGGCGCGGTCTGCGACAAAACAGAGGGCATTGATAGCAGAAGCACTAGACCTTATCAAGACCGCTATCGTTAATGGGTTTTTAGCCATTGGGCTGAAGAGAGTTAGGCTACATCTCCCGCATCACAATCCCTTGAGCCGACAAAAATGCTTTCGCTTGCGGAATCGTATATTCACCAAAATGGAAAATACTGGCGGCTAAAACCGCATCAGCACGACCTTGCAAAATACCATCGGCTAAGTGTTGTAAATTACCCACGCCACCCGAAGCAATCACAGGCACATTGACCGCATCACTGACTGCACGCACCACACCTAAGTCATAACCATTTTTTGTGCCATCGGCATCCATACTGGTGAGCAAGATTTCACCTGCGCCGTATTCCGCCATTTTGATCGCCCATGCCACCGCATCAATGCCCGTATCTTTACGGCCACCGTGAGTGAAAATATCCCAACGACCCACACCCACACGCTTCGCATCAATCGCAACAACAATACATTGTGAGCCAAACCGCTGAGAAGCTTCTTGGACAAACTCAGGATTAGTGACTGCCGCTGAGTTAATACTGACTTTGTCTGCACCTGCATTTAACAAGTTACGAATGTCTTCTAGTTTACGAATACCACCGCCGACGGTTAATGGCACAAACACTTGCGAAGCCATGCGTTCAACCGTTTTTAAGGTGGTATCACGGCCTTCGTGACTGGCGGTAATGTCTAAAAAGGTGATTTCATCTGCGCCTTGTTCGTCATAACGTTTGGCCACTTCAACAGGGTCGCCTGCATCACGAATATCTAAAAACTGTACGCCTTTAACGACACGGCCTTTATCAACATCTAAACAGGGAATAATGCGTTTAGCGAGGGTCATACTAATACCTACTCCCTCTCCCTGAGGGAGAGGGCTGGGGTGAGGGTTAAAATTACTCGGCATCAGCCAATTGTTGAGCTTCAGCAAGATTTAACGTGCCTTCATAAATCGCCCGACCCGTAATCGCGCCAATTACGCCATCATTCAACACGGTTTTCAGACGGGTAATATCGTCTAAGTTAGTAACACCACCCGACGCAATAACAGGTAAACCACAAGCACGAGCCAGTGCTGCCGTTGCAGCTACGTTGACACCTTGCATCATGCCGTCACGGGCAATATCGGTATAAACAATGGCGCTGACACCCGCTTCGGCAAATTGCTTGGCTAAATCTTCCGCTTTGACTTGTGATACTTCAGCCCAACCATCGGTCGCTACCCAACCGTCTTTGGCATCAATACCAACAATGATTTTATTAGGAAACTGTTTGCAGGCATCAATAACAAATTGTGGGTCTTTCACTGCTTTTGTGCCAATAATGACCCAAGAAACGCCAGCATTAACATAGGCGTGAATGGTCGCCAATGAACGAATACCGCCGCCAATTTGAATCGGCAAATCAGGATATTTTGCGGCAATGGCTCGAACAATGTCGCCATGAATCGGCTCGCCTGCAAATGCACCGTTTAAATCGACTAAATGCAAACGACGTGCGCCTTGCTCGACCCAATGGCTGGCCATGCCGACAGGGTCATCGGAAAATACGGTGTCGTCTTCCATACGGCCTTGTTGTAGGCGTACACATTTGCCGTCTTTGAGGTCAATAGCGGGGATGATTAGCATAAGTGTCTCTAAAATAGAAAATAACGTATTGGGTTAAAAGATATCGAAGTGGCTTACCGAAACCCTCACTCTAACTCTCTCCCAGTGGGAGGGAGGGCTAAATACCTACGCCCTCTCCCCGAGGGAGAGGGCTGGGGTGAGGGTTTACACTTTCCACTCAACAAAATTCTTTAACAGTTGCAAACCCATCTTTTGGCTTTTTTCAGGGTGAAACTGTACGGCAAATAAATTGTCGTGGGCGATGGCGGTGCTAAAGTCCAAGCCGTAATGGGTTTGACCTGCAATCAATTGACGATCTGCCACATCAACATAATAACTATGCACAAAATAAAAACGGCTATTTTGTGGAATGTCGCGCCATAAAGCATGATCAATAGTGTGTTGGACTTCGTTCCAGCCCATGTGGGGGACTTTTAAGCGTTCGCCATTTTCAACTAAATTATTGCCAAAAAACTTTACCTTGCCTGCAAACATTCCCAAGCAATCCACGCCGCCATTTTCTTCGGAGTGGTTCATCAGAGCTTGCATGCCGACACAAATGGCCAGTACAGGTTTTTGTTTAGCGGCTTCACGCACTTCTTCATCCACACCAACCGCTTTCATACCTGCAATACAGTCACGCATTGCGCCAACGCCTGGAAACACCACGCGGTCAGCCGAGCGCACGAGGGCAGGGTCATGCGTGACGATAACCTTCGTTGCGCCTACATGCTCTAATGCTTTGGCGACGGAGTGTAAATTCCCCATACCATAATCTAACACAGCGACAGTGGTCATATTATAGGCTGCCTTTGGTGGAGGGCATTTGTCCTGCCATGCGGGGGTCTAGCTCTATCGCCATGCGTAAGGCACGAGCAAAGGCTTTAAAAACACTTTCGATTTGATGATGCGTATTACGGCCACGTAAATTGTCGATATGAACTGTGATATTGGCGTGATTGACAAAGCCTTGAAAGAATTCATAAAACAAATCAACGTCGAAACCGCCCACGCTACTACGGGTAAATTCGACATTAAAATCTAAATGTGGACGACCTGAAATATCAATCACGACACGCGACAAGGCTTCATCTAAAGGCACATAAGAATTGCCCACACGACGAATGCCTTTTTTATCGCCAATGGCTTGAGCAAAGGCTTGACCGAGGGTAATACCGCAATCTTCGGCACTATGATGGTCATCTATCTCGACATCACCCGTACAAGTGATGTTAATATCAATCAAACCATGACGCACAATTTGGTCGAGCATGTGGTCAATAAAGGGCATACCTGTATTGAGTTGCCCTTGACCTGTCCCGTCTAGGTTGATACTAGCGGTAATTTGCGTCTCTTTGGTATTGCGAACCACGTCGGCACGGCGCGTCGTCATGCTTTTTGCCTTTGCTAAACAATAAAAAGCGATTATAACTCGCTTCAATGCCCGATGTTAAATCAGGACTTACGCATTTCGCCGAAATTAGCGCGTTTTGTTCACATTTCAACTGCTGGAAATGCTGGGAATGTGAACAAATAAGCGATAGCCGCATAAGTCCTAAAATCAAAGTTCTAAGAATATGAGGTTTTTATGCCTGTTATAGTCACCAGTGAGCAGCAATTAAGTCCAGAGTTACAACAAGGTTTAGTGAAGTTATACGATAGCAGTCCAGAATTTAGTCATGGAATGGAGGCTTTGGAAAAAGGCCAAGATGTGTTGGCATCTCATGGTGCGTGGTATGTTGGTTGGTTTAATGGCAAAGCAGTCGCGGCAATTATGGCTAGCCCCAGTGCAGATCATCGTTTATTGCATAATATTGTTGTGCATCCTGCCAATCGTGGACGCGGTATTGCTGATAGATTAGTGGCCGAAACCTGTCGTTTAGAGCGAGAGCAGGGTAATACGCATTTTATTGCAGGTTGTACAGCAATTGCTCGATTGCTCAAGATTGAAGCAGCACGGCAAAGTAAGTTGTAAAATGGCTTGACGGGTTAAATGTTTTACGTTTTAATACGCGCCTCTTATGTGGCCAGGTAGCTCAGTCGGTAGAGCAGCGGATTGAAAATCCGCGTGTCACCAGTTCGATTCTGGTCCAGGCCACCATGATTCTTAAAAAACCCGCTTTATAGCGGGTTTTTTATTGCCTGAAAAAAATGTTTCAAATATAAACAGATAGATTAATTGTAGACTGAGCGAAGTCTGAGTGTTATCTGATAATGGTTCGACTCCGCTCACCATACACGCAAAGTATAAATTAATCGTTACACGAACCTCCCTATTTTTTAACCTCTTCAGGCGGTAACGGCGGTGTATGTGCGGATTTAGGTTTAGGTGGTCTTGGTTTTAATTGCAATTGTGTCGCAATTTGTTGTTGAATCTGCTGACACTCTGTCACGCTAATATCCATACTGTGATACAACATCCCCGCTATATCTTCTAAAACCACATGGCAGCTATCTTTTTTCGGGTCAGGAGTAATGGCATCGACATACTTAAACTGACTAAACGGCTGACTAAATTGTTGTGGGTACGGAAAAGCAAAGCCCAAAATAACAGAGTCTTTATCTAATTGCAGTTGATAAAAAATAGTACTTAAATTGATACTGCTAAATGTGGCACTTGCCGTCAACACCAATACCCCACCTGCTAGCGTTGCCCATTTATTTAAGCCAAACGCTTTGTAAACAATAGCTCCGACGATGACGATTAATACTAAGCTAAATATCAAAATAGGAATAAACGATTGTTGCAGTGCTTCGGGGCTACCAAAACTAAAAGTCATCATACAGTCTAAACTCGGAGGCGTATTAGGGGAGGTTGGTGCGTGGCATTATACCTTTTTCAGTTGCTCTAAGAAGGCGATATCCATATTGCTTTTTACCGTGCGCCAGTTTGTTCCTAAACGTTGAGCCGTCGCTTCGTAGCTGCCAGTTTGAGCATAGACTAAAGCGTAATAACGACCTAATAAGGTGTCGTTGTCGAGTTGGCCTTCACTGACCGCATGAGCAAATTGTTGGCGGCAATTGAGATTGGTTTTAACGATATTAGGCTGATAAGAACCATGAATAATAATACTTCTAACGCATTGTTCTAGTTCTCTCATGTTGCCGCGCCATGCGTAATTGGGCAGATGTTGACTAATCCATGTATGCGCTTCTTTGGCGATATCGTTGGCAATATCGGCGTTGACAATTTTACCCGTGACTAAGGTTACTAAATGGTAGAGTTCTTCTTTATTATCAGCGAGTTGATCGGCAAGTGACGGCGTGCGAATAATGTCCGAACACAAACGATAATATAAGTCACTGCGAAATTTACCTGCTTCAATCGCAGCAGCTAAATCCCGATGGGTTGCTGAGATGATTTTTCCATAAAAAGTACGGCTATTATTATCGCCCACACGCTGAAATTGCCGGCCTTGTAATACGCGTAACAGCTTGACTTGTACTTCAGCGGGCAACTCACCAATCTCATCCAAAAATACCGTTTGTGCTTGATGTGTCGTTTCTAAATAACCGACACGGTCGCCCGTTGCCCCTGTAAATGAACCTTTGCGATGACCAAATAATTCGCTTTCCAGTAGTGTGAGGGGGAGCGCTGCCAAATGAACGGCTTGAAAATCGACTAAATAATCGGATTCAAAACGCGGTGTTTTTGTTTTGGTACTAAAGGGGATATAACGAGCCAAACCAATCGCCGAGGCCACTAATTCTTTACCTGTTCCCGACTCGCCTAAAATTAGGGTTGAAACTTCGTGAATGCGTTGATACAGCGAGCGTTGGTAACGGCGCATATCATGGCTAAAAATAGACTCCCATACCGCCATTCTCAATGCGGAGGCGGCAGATGACGTACCTAAAATTGCCCGAAAAATAAAGTGAAACGCCCTTCGAATTTGAAACAGCAAGGCAAACATATGTTCGGCAATAAACTGCTGTTGTTGTACAAGAGGCGTATTGGCAAACAGCTGTCGCCAGTCGGTTAAAAAACGCGCGTAAAACGGCATTTCTGTACGGCTGATCTCATCGTCAGTCACGACTTTATAAAAATGACCTTCGTAGCGGTAATAAAGCACATATAAAGCGACATCACCGTAAAGTTGCCATTCTTTATCGGTCGGGCGATAACCTTGCTCAATACGCGTTTGTGCGCTGGCAATGAGACTTTCACCGACGTTGGCCAAAGGAATTAAGTTGGGACTAAAGCCTTGATGCGTAGGGGTAATCACCCAAATATGAAACGCAGGTGTATATCTTTGACCCAAAATTTGTTTTTCGAGGTCAATACGTTCGCTGCCAAAGGGATTGGTAAAACCTAATTCCGCTAGTGCATAGGCAGATGGTTGATCTTCAGCAAGAAATAAAGTGTTCATGTTATTCATTTTATGATGGTTTGTTATACAAATAATGTATATCAAAATGCTATTTCTTTCATGCGAATATGTAATTATTTTTATAATAGATTGATTTTAATGCTTTAATTATCATTTTTTATCTTGGCATATCTCTTGTAATGTAAAAATTATTACTACACAGATACAGAGAACAACATCATGTTTAACGAACAAGGCATACAACAAGATTCAGGCGCATGGATTTTCTTTGTCAAAGCGTGTTTTTTTGCGGCCGTCAGTGCGTTGGTGGCGGGCATTATTTTTATGCCTGTTGATATTTGGATTAAAGGTTATTTAGGCATGGGTACGTTATTTACCATTGGCTCTACCTTTAGCCTTGCTAAAACTATGCGTGACCAACACGAAGCGCAAAAACTGATTCATAAAATCAGTAATGCTAAAACTGAAAAGATGCTTAAAGATTTTGAGATGACGAGTAATTAAGCAGTTACTTATAACGAGCATAAAAATAAGACCGAATGAAACAAGGAGAAGAATATGCGTGCTTTTTTATTGATGTTTTTGATGATTTTTTGGGGAAGTGTTTTGGCGGATGAAGTGCCAAAAAAGATTGAATCATCCAATGGTGGTTGGGAAAATAAGAAGTTAGATACTACAGTCGGTATCATTAAATTCGGAGGATTAATAGCTTTGGGAAGTAAATACCCTAAAGTGATGGGTGGGGTTCTTGTGGCAATATCACCAATGGCGGTTGGATTTGCAGGAGATTCACCTTCTTCGAGTTGGGTTCCCTATATGATAGGTGGCGTTTTTGCAGGTTGGGGACTTTATAACCTTACTGAGTTAGATAAAGATAATTATAGTTATAGCCAAGTGCTTCAACGTAATATAGCCATTCCTGTGGGAGCTGCTGCTCTGACTTTTGGGGCTAATTGGCTACTTAAAAAAGCCAACTCAGATACCAAAGCCAATATCAACGTTACGCCTTTAAATGATGGGGCGGTTTTGAGTTTGAGTAGTACATTTTGAGCCAATCTCGTCCAATGAAACACTGTTTTCTCCAACATCAACCCGTGCTATAAGCTAGCGGTAGCCCGCAAGGATTGCGGGGCAAACATGAAGATAAAACAAAGGCTTTGCGTTATTCATTCTCTCTATTCCCGTGTTCTGCACGGGCTACTCATCTGACGGTTTTTTGCCATCATCCTATCTTTGCCTTTATCATTCGCCAAAATCCTACACTATCGGTAGTTCATGAAAATCCCCTTGCCCATTATTAACGGCGTTGCGCCAAGTTGTGTTGCTTTACCCGCAGGCGCATGGCCAACCATATTGGCATTTTTTACAACACGCTTTCCCGATGTCGCTACGTCTATATGGCTGGCACGGATGGCCAAAGGTCAAGTCATTGATGAGTATGGAGTGGCGGTGTTTGCGGATAGTGCGTATCGCGCTCAGGTACGCGTTTATTATTACCGTGAGTTAGAGACAGAAACGCCTATTCCATTTACCGAAACGATTATTTATCAAGATGACTACATCGTCGTTGCCGATAAACCGCATTTTTTGCCCGTTATTCCCGCAGGGCGGTTTTTGCATGAAACCTTATTAGTGCGTCTAAAACATAAATTACAACTGGATGATTTAGTACCAATTCATCGTATCGACCGAGAAACCGCAGGCTTGGTCATTTTTTCGCATCACAAAGCATCACGCGGTGCCTATCAAGCGTTATTTAAAGATAAAACGATTACTAAAACTTATGAAGCCTTAGCGTCCACGCGTGCTGATTTAACTTTCCCCCTGAATTATCAAAGTCGGATGGTCGAAGGCGAGCCATTTTTTAGAATGAAAGAAGTGGCAGGTGAGGCTAATGCCGAAACGCATATTTCGGTATTAGCCCATTTTGGCGATGTCAGTTTGTATCAATTACGTCCAATTACAGGCAAAAAACACCAGTTGCGTGTACATTTAGCCGCCCTAGGCATTCCTATTATCAATGACGAGTTTTATCCGCATTTGCTGCCGACAAAAGGCGATGATTTTAATCATCCGTTAAAGTTGTTGGCGAAATCGGTGGCGTTTATTGATCCGTTAACTGGACAGCCACGTTATTTTGAAAGTGGCAGAAGTTTGAGTTTAGATGGTTGAGATTATGTTATATTGTAACTTATTTACGACTTACACGGTTATCGCTTATTTGGTCACATTGCAGCCACTTTAGGTGGCTTTATGTTCCCAAAACGCGCTAATTTCGGTGAAATGTGTAAGTCTAAATTTGCCTTGTAAGCCCCGTATGAGTATCTCCATGTTTGCTCTGTTAAAGAAATTTTCCTCGCGTAAATTAGTTGTAATCAATGGCTTAATTGCCTTGTGGATGACTTGTTTAGCGAATACGACTTTTTTGCATACGCTGTATACGCTCACGCCCTATAGTGGCCTACAAGCAGGGCTATTTTTAACATCGGCTTTTGTCTTGTTATGGGCGTATTTGAATCTGTTTTTACAGTTGACGACATGGGGGGTATTGGCTCGACCCATTCAAAGTCTATTATTGTTTTTTTGTGCCTTTGGTGCGTATTCCATTGATACCTTTGGTGTGGGTATTGATACAGGCCAAATTCAAAATCTGATGCAAACCGACCCTCGTGAAGCGCGGGATTTATTGAATTGGCATTTGTTTGCTTATGTTGCCATCATCATGGGTTTGCCGTTATTTTGGCTGTGGCGTAAACCTTTAGCACCCATTGGCATTATCCAAAATCTTAAACATCGTGCTTATTCTATCGCGTTGTCGTTGGCGTTAATTGGTGCAGTGGCGATGGCTTTTTATGTCGATTATGCGGCTATCTTCCGTGAACACCGACCCATTCGCTATACCGTCAATCCTACCAATAGTGTCAATGCCTTTATTAATTATTCGCAACGTCATGTGGTGATTAAAAAATTGCCCTTAGTGCGTTATGGTGAAGATGCGACACGCGTTCCTCCATTAAATGCGAAACCTGTGTTGATGGTGTTGGTGATTGGTGAAACCGCACGGGCAGAAAGCTTTGGCATTAATGGCTATGCGCGTAATACCACGCCTGAATTAGCGAAAAAGCCGCTGATTAATTTTACTAAAACCAGTTCTTGCGGCACTGCAACGGCTGTGTCTTTACCGTGTATTTTTTCGGGTTTTACTCGTGATGATTATGACGATGAATTAGCAGGGCATCGTGAGGGTTTGCTGGATGTTATTCAACGTGCAGGGTATCAAGTGACGTGGATGGATAATAATTCAGGTTGTAAAGGTGCATGTGACCGCGTTCATAATCAGCCATTATTACCCGCACGAACAACCGCTTGGTGTGTGGATGGTGAGTGCCAAGACGATTTGTTATTGGAAACATTTACCGAATATTTGAAAACTGCACCAACCCAAGATCGAGTGATTGTCTTGCATCAAGCAGGTAGTCATGGTCCTGCGTATTATCGTCGTTATCCTAAAGCCTTTGAAAAATTTACCCCTGTTTGTAACACCAATGCTATTCAGGGGTGTTCGCAACAAGCATTAATTAATACTTACGACAATACCATTGCCTACACCGATTATATTGTGGCGCAAACGATTGATGTACTGGCCGCGCAAGCCAAAAACTATCAAACCGCGTTGTGGTATGTGTCGGATCATGGCGAGTCAACAGGCGAGCGTGGCTTATATTTACACGGTGCGCCTTATGTTTTTGCACCAAGTCAGCAAACCCATGTCCCGATGTTTGCGTGGTTGTCGCCCAATTTTAGTTTGACCCATTTAGAAAAAGAGCATTGTATGGAGCAAAAGCAACAAGTTGCCGTTTCACATGACAATGTTTTTCATACGATGTTGGGAATATTAGGGGTGAAGACATCGGTTTATGAAGCAGAGTTGGACTTGTCGGCTTGTCAAAAATAACGGGTTTAGTTGGCGCGAATTGATTCGCCGATTCATTAAAAATGGGCGATTTCAATCGCCCCTACAATTCTATACTTAGCATAATCAAAGAGTTATTTGGTTTCTATTGCTCGTCTCGTTTCTTCGTCAATAGGGGTAAAAGATTTTTTCCCTCTACGTCATCTATTTCATCGTCGCTGAAATACTGTTTTTAATCTCAGCGAATCTTCGTGTTTTTGCTAAATCCTGCTCTCGGATAATCCTACCAATTAATGATGCCTTTTTGCCGCGAATAAACATACCGTGCTTGGCATAAGACTTGCGTGATAAGGCTTGTAGATAATTTGTTTAACAGCCACAGCAAATAGATTTTCATTCATTAGGTGCATTCATGTCTAAAAAAAATCATTCTCCAACACCAAGCAATATGATGGGTTTAGTGCTGACCGCAGGTGGCGCGCGTGGTGCTTATCAGGCGGGTGTATTAAAGCGTGTCAGTGAAATTCCAGCCTTAAACAAAAAAGCATCACCGTTTAAAATTATTACAGGTGCTTCTGCGGGGGCGATAAATGGCGCGGCCATTGCCTCTCATAATTCCGATTTTACCAAAGGCGCGCAAACCTTAGTACATCTATGGTCGAATCTCAATTTCTCGCAAGTGTTTCGTAATGACCCTAAATCTTTAGCGCAAACAGGAGTAAAAGCACTGCTTGATTTTTCTTTGGGCGGTTTAACGGGGGCAGGGCGATTAAAGTCTTTTGTTGATGCCTCGCCATTGCGACAGTTTTTACAGCAACATCTGGATTTTTCGGGAATTGATGAAGCCATTAAAGCGGGTGATTTGCATGCGTTTGGCGTGACGGCAACGGGGTATCATTCAGGAAAAGCCTTTACCTTTGTTCAAGGACAAGCTGGCCATGCGCTGTGGAATAAAAGCCGACGTATTGCTTTGCCTGCACAATTAACGGTTGAGCATATTTTGGCATCAGCCGCGATTCCCTTAGTATTTCAACCTATTGAGTTAAAAGCAGGTGAGTCTGTGGCGTATTTTGGTGATGGCGCCATGCGTTTAACCACGCCGTTAAGCCCTGCGATTCGTTTAGGGGCGCAGCGTTTGTTTGCGATTGGGGTGCGTTGTCAGGACTCGGCAGAAAGCTTACATCGTTCGGAGTTATCGACCGAGGAAGACTATGTGACGAAATTGGAGTGTCCACCATTTTCGCAAATTTGCGGCACGTTGATGAATGCGATTTTTTTGGATCATTTAGATGCCGATTTAGACCACTTAAAACGCATGAATGCTTTTGTCGCAGCCTATCAAGCACTAGAGAAAAAATTGCCTGCCGTTGAGCAAGAATTTGCCACTCATGAACCGATGCGTGTGGTTAAACCCTTAGTGATTTCGCCTTCTGCCGATATTGCCGTCATTGCCAAAACATTGGAGCATCGTATGCCGCGTAGTATTCGTTATGTGATGGATGGTTTGGGACAACCCGATGAGAAAAGTGCTGATTTGATTAGCTTTTTATTATTTGATTCGGCGTTTACCCGTGAGCTGATTGATTTGGGGTATCACGATGCCAGTCAACGGATTGATGAAATTGAGCAGTTTTTGTTTGAATAAAACTGTAGGGGCGAATTTATTCGCCTCTTCAACAAAATAAATGGGCGGTTGAAACCGCCCCTACAGCCTTAATCCTTCGCAAATACCCGCACTTGTATCGGACGTAAACGCACTTGTTGGCCTGTTTTAATGGCTAATTCTTGCAGTTGATTACGGGTTAATTCGACTTCATAGAGCTTATCGTCAAACCCATTTAACTCAACACGCACACTCGCACCAAACGCTAAAATACGACTAATGCTAGCGACAATCCCTTCGCGTGAGTCGGGTTCAGTAATGATTTCTAATTCATGCGGACGCACAAAGCCGAGTGCTTCATCACCATGCGCTAAATCATGAGAGCCTAAGGATAAAACCGCATCGCCACTGTGCAATTGGTTGTCGTGAATACGACCATGAAACAAATTCACTGCGCCTAAAAAGTTATAGACAAACGGTGTCGCAGGATGTTCATACACTTCTTGAGGTGTGCCTAATTGCTCAACATGACCTTTATTCATCAATACCACACGGTCTGCTACTTCTAAAGCTTCTTCTTGGTCATGGGTGACAAAAATACTGGTGATGTGCAATTCGTCATGAAGGCGACGTAACCAACGACGCAATTCTTTACGCACTTTGGCATCTAATGCACCAAATGGCTCATCCAGCAATAACACCCGAGGTTCTACGGCTAAAGCGCGTGCTAAGGCAATACGTTGCCGTTGACCACCTGACAATTGAGGTGGATAACGATCAGATAGCCAGTCCAGTTGTACTAGGTCTAATAACTCATGCACACGCCGTTTAATTTCATTTTCGTTCGGACGTTCACGACGTGGTTTCATCCGTAAACCAAAAGCGACATTCTCAAATACGGTCATGTGGCGGAACAGGGCGTAATGTTGAAAGACAAAACCGACTTGCCGTTCACGGACATGGGCATCGGACGCATCTTCACCATCCAAAAATACATTGCCGCTGTCGGTGGGTTCTAAGCCTGCAATAATGCGTAGTAAGGTCGTTTTACCACAACCTGAAGGACCCAATAATGCGACTAATTCGCCTGTTGGAAAGTCCAAACTGACATTATCCAGCGCGACAAAATTGCCAAAACGCTTGTTGATGTTCTTAACTTGAATACTCATGGTCTGTTTCTCTATTTCGTCTTGCAGCTAATCAGTAGCCCGTATGGAATACGGGGCAAAGTCACAGATTTACAACTACTCGACGCGATCACTGGCGAGTGCCGCATCACGATGTGCTTGCCACTCAACAAAGGTTTTAACAACTAAGGTCGTGAGAGCCAGTAAAGCCAGCACCGAAGCCACCGCAAAAGCTGCTGCAAAGTTGTATTCGTTGTATAAAATTTCGACGTGTAACGGCATGGTATTGGTCATGCCACGTATATGGCCAGAGACCACGGACACCGCACCAAACTCACCCATTGCTCGTGCATTGGAGAGAATAATCCCGTAAATTAAGGCCCATTTAATATTGGGTAAGGTCACATACCAAAAGGTTTTCCAACCTGATGCACCCAGTACAATCGCCGCTTCTTCTTCATCACGGCCTTGCGCTTGCATTAACGGAATCAGCTCACGGGCAACAAAAGGGAAAGTGACAAATATCGTGGCTAAGACCATTCCCGGTACAGCAAAAATAATGTTGATATCGTTATCAAATAACCAATCACCAAACCAACCTTGAGAGCCAAAAATCAGCACGTAAATCAAACCAGCAACCACGGGTGAAACCGAAAAGGGCAGGTCGATTAAGGTCGTTAATAACTGTTTGCCGCGAAATTCAAACTTGGCAATTGACCATGCCGCCGCGACACCAAACACTAAATTTAAGGGTATAGAAATCGCCGCAATCAGTAGCGTCAAGTAAATAGCCGACAGCGCATCAGCTTCATGTAATGCCGCTAAATAAACATCCCATCCCTTACGCAACGCCTCAGTAAAGACGGTAATTAACGGTAACAATAAAAATAAGGTGAAAAAGGATAAAGCCAGTGTCAATAATGTCCACTTCACCCATTTGGGTTCTTGAGTGGCCACTTTTTGTTTAAAACGGCTGGCATCGCCCCAGTTTTTACCAACGGTACTGGCCATGATTATTTCGCCCCCTTGTTAGAAGCCCACGCTTGTAAGCCATTGACAATAAATAATAAAACAAAGGAAATAACTAACATCACCAACGCGACAGCGGTTGCGCCTGTGTAGTCGTATTGCTCTAACTTGGTAATAATCATTAACGGGGTGATTTCGGACACCATCGGAATATTGCCTGCAATAAAAATCACCGAACCATATTCACCGACTGCCCGCGCAAACGCCAAAGCAAAACCTGTGAGCAGAGCAGGGAGAATCACAGGAAAAATGACATAACGCACGGTCTGCCAACGATTCGCACCTAAGCTGGCAGCTGCTTCTTCAAGCTCTGTATCTAAATCTTCCAATACGGGTTGAACAGTTCGCACGACAAATGGCAAACCAATAAAGGTTAACGCCACTAAAATTCCGAGTGGTGTAAACGCAACTTTAATCCCAAGCGGTTCTAAATATTGACCTAAAATGCCATTGCCTGAATAAATAGCAGTTAGCGCAATACCTGCGACGGCAGTCGGCAAAGCAAACGGTAAATCGACTAAAGCATCAACAATACGTTTGCCAAAAAACTCGTAGCGCACCAACACCCACGCAAAAATCAACCCAAAAACCGCGTTAATACAGGCCGCAATCAATGACGTGCCAAAGGTTAATTTATAAGAGGCCACTAAACGTGGCGAGCTGATAATGTGCCAAAACTCATCCCACGACAGCGTCGCTGTTTTCAAAAAAACGGCAGATAGTGGAATAAGCACAATCAGTGCTAGGTACACCAAAGTGTAGCCTAGCGACAGATGAAAGCCCGGTAAGACACGGTTTCGCATCAGAACATGCTCCGCGATTAACGTACTTGATAGATTTGGTCAAACACGCCGCCATCGGCAAAGTGTGCTTGTTGGGCATTACTCCAACCACCAAAGTCCTTAATGGTAAAAAGCTTAACGGGAGCAAATTGCTTGGCGTATTTAGCGGCAATTTTAGCGTCTGTTGGGCGATAGTAGTTTTTAGCCGCAATTTCTTGCGCTTCTGGCGAATACAAATACTGTAAATACGCTTCGGCAATTTTGGTTGTGCCATGTTTTTTGGCAAACTTATCGACCACTGCGACAGGTGGTTCGGCCAAAATAGAGACGCTTGGAGTGATAATTTCAAATTTATCAGGCCCTAACTCTTTCACGGCTAAATAAGCTTCGTTTTCCCACGCTAACAACACATCGCCAATACCACGCTCAACAAAAGTAGTGGTTGAACCACGCGCACCTGAGTCTAAAACCTTGACGTTTTTAAACAGGCTTTTGACAAAAACTTGGGCTTTATCGGCATTGCCATTCGGTTGTTTTAAGGCATAACCCCACGCCGCTAAATAGTTCCAACGTGCGCCACCTGAGGTTTTAGGATTGGGTGTCACCACTTCAATACCGGGTTTGACAATATCGTTCCAATCTTTGATGTTTTTGGGATTGCCTTTGCGAACTAAGAAAACGATAGTCGATGTGTAGGGTGAAGCATTGTTCGGTAAACGTTTTTGCCAGTTTTCGGCAATTAAACCGCGTTGGGCAATGGCATCAATGTCATAGGCTAAGGCTAAAGTCACGACATCGGCTTGTAAGCCATCAATGACCGAACGGCCTTGTTTGCCTGAACCGCCGTGAGATTGTTTGAAATTAAGGTCGTCGCCACCTTTAGACTTCCAGTATTTGGCAAAAGCGGCGTTATAGTCTTGATATAACTCACGAGTGGGGTCGTAAGAGACGTTTAGAAAATCAGTGGCAGCAATAGCAGAGTTAATAAAACCTAAACTTAACGCAAATGCTAAAAGTGTTTTTGACATGGTGTTATGCTCAAAGTCAGTGGATATGACGGCGATAGTAATCAAAGTGCTAAGTAATTAAAAAGAATAAATAGTTAGTTGGTTATTCTTAAATGGAATATAAGAAGGGTTTTATTTTGGTAGGATGGCGGGTGAAATACAGAAATGTGTCTTGTTGGTGGGAGTCGTGGCGAACAAGCGTTCTAAAGTTTTTTTATTAGGCATTCATCGTATGCATATATTTTTCCGTTTTTGCTTCATGTTAATGATCACTTCCAGTTTTTGTACATCTGTTATGGCTGACGAAGTACAAATTGCGGTCGCCTCTAATTTTACCGCCCCGATGAAAACCATTGCCGCCGACTTTGAGCAGCAAACAAAGCACAAAGTGTTATTGTCCTTTGGTGCAACAGGCAAGTTTTACGCACAAATCAAAAATGGTGCGCCATTTGATGTGTTATTAGCAGCAGACGATGAAATCCCGAAAAAGCTAGAGCAAGAAGGTGTAGCAGTCGTAGGGAGTCGTTTTACTTATGCCATTGGTCGCTTGGTATTATGGTCTGCGAAAGCGGATTTTGTTGATCCGAATGTTTTGCAACGCGGCAATTTTCAACATATAGCATTGGCTTCACCAAAACTTGCACCTTATGGTGCAGCAGCGATAGATGTGTTAACACATTTGGGTTTAGTCAAGCCCTTGCAGGCTAAATTCGTGCAAGGCGAAAATATTAGCCAAACCTCTCAATTTATAAGCTCAGGGAATGCCGAGTTGGGTTTTGTTGCCTTGTCGCAAGTATATTTGAATGGCAATTTGAAATCGGGTTCGGCATGGATTATTCCAGATACCTTATATTCACCGATACGCCAAGACGCGGTACTACTGACCAGCGCAAAAGATAAAGCAGCGGCGCAAGCCTTTATGTCTTATCTAAAATCGTCTAACGCCAAAGCAGTGATGGCTACTTATGGCTACCGTTTTTAAGGAGTTTCTGTGCTAGGTGAAACTGATTTTTCTGCCATTATCCTAACGCTAAAATTAGCGGCTATCACGACAATCATTTTATTGTTGATTGGTACGCCGATTGCGTGGTGGTTGGCGCGTTCACAGGCATGGTGGAAAGGTATCGTGAGTGCCATCGTGATGTTGCCTATCGTTTTACCGCCAACGGTGATTGGTTTTTATCTGCTTTTGGCAATGGGTTCACAGGGATGGATTGGCCACATCACGCAAGCATTAGGTTTAGGTTTGTTGCCGTTTACTTTTGTTGGGTTGGTGATTGCGTCGGTGTTTTACTCGTTACCGTTTGTGGTGCAGCCTTTGCAAAATGCCTTTGAGTCCATTGGCCAACGCCCTTTAGAAGTCGCCGCAACCCTTCGTGCATCACCATTCGATACCTTTTTTTCAGTGATTTTGCCCTTAGCCAAACCTGCGTATTTAACCGCGAGTGTGTTGGCGTTTGCGCATACGATGGGCGAGTTTGGCATTGTGTTGATGGTTGGCGGCAATATTCCCGATAAAACGCGCGTGGTTTCAGTACAGATTTATGAACATGTGGAAGCGATAGAGTATAGCCAAGCGCATCTATTGTCGGCGGCGATGTTGGCGTTTTCCTTTTTGATGTTGTTGGCGTTATATGCGCTGAATAACAAAGGGAAACGGACATGAGCGGCATTCACGCACGGTTTAATATCATTCGTCCAAACTTTGCACTCCATGTCGATTTAGCGTTACCTGCGACGGGAGTGTCGGCATTGTTTGGCGCATCAGGTTCAGGAAAAACCAGTTGTTTACGCGCAATTGCAGGGCTTGACCGTATTGCGGGTGGCTATTTAGAAGTCAATGGCGAGGTATGGCAAGACGAGTCTAAAAAGCATTTTTTGCCGACTCATCAACGGCCATTAGCGTATGTTTTTCAAGAGGCCTGTTTGTTTGAGCATTTAACCATACGCCAAAATATCGACTATGGTTTTAAACGCACACCCGTAGCGCAACGTAAAATTTCCCTAGAGCAAGCGATTGATTTATTGGGCATTGAGCATCTATTAGCGTGTCGTGCTAACACCTTATCGGGTGGTGAGCGTCAACGAGTGGCGATTGCCCGTGCCTTAGCGGTGAGCCCGCAATTATTGTTAATGGATGAACCGCTGGCGGCATTGGATAGCAAGCGAAAAAACGATATTTTGCCGTATTTAGAACGCTTACAGCATGAGTTAGCCATCCCGATTATCTATGTCAGTCATTCATTAGATGAAGTTGCTCGCCTTGCCGATTATGTTGTCCTACTGGAGCAAGGACGTGTCGCCGCGCAAGGGGCGACGGTCGATTTAATGACACGTTTAGACTTATCGCTAGCGCATGGGGATAGTGCCGAGGCGTTAATCACTGCCACTGTCATCGATATAGATAGCGAATATCATTTGGCCTGTGTCGCGTTTTCAGGTGGACGGTTAAGTTTACTTAATCAGCAGGTGATAATTGGCCAAACAGTAAAAGTTCGGATTCAAGCGCGGGATGTCAGTTTGACGTTGGCTCATCAACGCGATACCAGTATTTTGAATATTATTCCCGTCACCGTGACCGATATTGCTGATGACAGTATAGGGCAGGTGATGGTGGGTTTAGATGCCAATGGCACACGATTATTGGCAAGGATTACCCGTAAATCGGCGATGTTGCTCAATCTAGCTCCGCATCAACAGTTGTATGCTCAGATTAAAGGCGTGGCGATTCTTAAATAGCCCGTAGGGGCGAATTTATTCGCCAACTAATATACGCGTAAAAATGGCTTCGACTCCGCTCAGCCAACGTAAAAATGTTCCCTGAGTGGAGTCGAATGGTCATACATAAAGCCAATCAATATGGCGAATAAATTCGCCCCTACAGTGTTTCATTGACAACTGCTTGTCGTAAACGCAAGGCATTAAACACCACCGATACTGAGCTCAGGCTCATCGCCACTGCCGCAATCATGGGGGATAATAACCAACCGGTTAGTGAGTACAACACGCCTGACGCAATCGGCACACCAATAGAATTATAAACAAACGCAAACGCTAAGTTTTGCTTCATATTGGCGACGGTTGCCACCGAAATGGCTCGCGCCACTGTAATGCCGCGTAAATCCCCTTTGACCAGAGTCACTTGCGCGCTGTTCATCGCGACATCTGTGCCTGTGCCCATTGCAATGCCAATGTCGGCGCGTGCCAGTGCGGGGGCATCATTAATGCCATCACCTGCCATCGCGACACAACGGCCTTCTTTTTGCAGACGCTCCACTAAGGCTAATTTGTCGGCGGGTTTCACTTCACCATAGACTTCTTCAATACCTAAGGTTTTGCCAACGGCTTGCGCTGTGGTTACACCGTCACCCGTCGCCATAATGACGCGAATATTAGCGGCGCGTAATGACGCTAAGGCATCGGCAGTGGTTGTTTTAATGGGGTCGGCAACGGCAATGAGTCCCGCTAATTGGCCATCGACGGCCAGATACATGACACTTGCGCCTTGAGTGCGTAATTCCTCGGCTGGATTGAGCAGAGCGGTACTATCAATGCCTGCTTGCTGCATCAATGCGGTATTGCCCATTGCTAATTTTTTGCCATCGACGACACCATAGACACCAATGCCTGTGCTGGACTCAAACTGCGTGACTGCGCCTAACGTGATGTTACGTTCGCGAGCGGCGCGAACAATAGCCGCAGCAAGTGGATGTTCACTGCCTTGATCTAAACTCGCGGCCAGATACAGCAGCTCGGCTTCGTTAAACGGGGCGGCGCAAACAATACGATCGAAGACGGGACGGCCTTCGGTGAGCGTGCCTGTTTTATCGACAATTAAGGTGTCAATTTTGCGCAGATTTTCGATGGCGGAGGCATCTCTAAATAAGACACCATGATTTGCACCTGTCCCTGTTGCCACCATAATTGACATCGGTGTCGCTAAGCCTAATGCACATGGGCAGGCAATAATCAGTACCGCGACGGCATTGATTAAACCAAAGACCCAGTTAGAGGCCAATAATCCCCAACCTAAAAAGGTGATGATGGCGACCGCAATCACGGTGACAACAAAGTAGCCTGCCACGGTATCCGCCATGCGTTGCATGGGGGCGCGTGAGCGTTGTGCTTGCATCACCATTTGGACGATTTGCGCGAGCATGGTACTAGAACCAACATGTTCGGAGCGAATCACCAAACTGCCTGTTGTATTCATGGTTGCGCCAATGACTTTATCACCGATGCGTTTGCTAATGGGCACAGGTTCGCCCGTCAACATGGCTTCATCAATAGCACTACTGCCTTCAATGACAATCCCATCAACAGGTACTTTTTCACCGGGTCGAACGCGTAATCTATCGCCAACATAAACATGGGTCAGGGGAATGTCTTCTTCTTCACCAGAGGCCAAAATGCGCCGTGCGGTTTTGGGGGCAAGTTTAAGTAACGATTTAATCGCCGCTGAGGTTTGCGAGCGCGCTTGTAACTCCATCATTTGCCCTAATAAGGTGAGGGAGATAATCACTGCCGATGCTTCAAAATAGACTGCGACTCGTCCCATTGACATAAATGATTCGGGGAACGAGGAGGGTGTTAGGGTCGCAACAATACTATAAATAAACGCTGAACCCGTACCAAGACTGATCAACGTCCACATGTTTGGACTACGATGCTGAATGGATTGCCAACCTCGGACATAAAAAGGCCAGCCAGCCCACAGCACCACAGGAATGGATAACACCATTTCAATCCAACTTTGCGTTGCCATATCAAACCAATGCAGTTGGTGGCCAAACATAGCCAACACAAAGACACACAGCGTTAACGGTAATGTGCGCCAAAAACGATGGCGAAAATCAACTAATTCTGGGTTTTCTTGTTCGTCTAAACAGGGCTGCATGGGTTCTAATGCCATACCACATTTGGGACAAGTACCTGCGCTGGCTTGGACTATTTCAGGGTGCATCGGACAAGTGTATTCAACACCGATCACGACTTCAGTTGGCGCGACGGAGTCCGTCGATTGGGGCGTTAAATACCGTATGGGATCAAGCTGAAACTTAGTTAAGCATTTAGGGTTGCAGAAGTAAAAATGCTGACCTTGATAGTCGCAGTGATGAACGGAGTCGGTGGTGACGTTCATGCCACAAACGGGGTCTTTTAGGCCAGTTGACGGCTGCATGTGACTGTTATCGTGAGGGTGTTCGTGGTTGGGCATCACAAGCTCCTATCGCCAATCCGCATTGGCGTGGTTGATCGGCGAGTCAAACCTGCTAAGCACTTTTTAGCAGGTTCGCATGATAAAATGCTTATTGTGCAGGCGGTGTATCGTGGTGGCGATGGTGATGTTTTGGCATGGTCTTTTTAGTCTTTGCCGCAGCTTGCTCTTTTGCTGCCATTTTTTTGACGCAATTTTTATGCATATCCTGCATGTCTTTGCTCATAGTACTGTCTTTATTGCCTTCTTCCATGCAGGATTTTTTCATGTCTTCCATACACGTTTTCTGCGTGTCAGCGTTGACAGCACCCTCTTTTTTAGTCTCTTCCATGCAGTGTTTATGCATGTGTTTCATGTCTTTCATACCAGTCATGTTTTTCATGCCCTTCATGTCTTTCATGTCTTTCATGTCTTTCATGCTTTTTGCGTCTTGACTGATATCCGCAGGACTCATGTCAGGGCCAGACATCGATTTTTCTTCCGCAAATGCAGGAGACATGGCCAACACGGCAATCAATGGTAATAACACGGTACAGAATTTCATGGTGTTTATCTCAAGGTAATGGCGAAAGTAGAATGATTCTATACCCACTAAATTGATATTTCCCCAGTAATTATGTGTCTATTTTAGGTTAAAATAGCGTCCCTTTTGTTTGTTAACGCCGATCATTCACTATGACTCCTGAATTGTTACTGCCTGCTGGCAGCCTTGAAAAAATGCGTACTGCTTATGACTTTGGTGCGGATGCCGTGTACGCAGGTTTGCCGCGTTATTCGTTGCGTGCACGTAATAATGACTTTCGGGTAGAGCAATTGGCACAAGGTATTGAAGAAGCACATACACGTGGCAAGCAGTTTTATGTGACCGCCAATATCTTGCCACATAACGATAAAGTGCGTAGTTTTGTTCGTCAGTTGCAGCCGATTGTCGAGATGAAACCCGATGCCTTTATCATGGCCGACCCCGGTTTGATTATGTTGGCGCGTGAAGCATGGCCAGATATTAATATTCATTTGTCGGTGCAAGCTAACACCCTTAATTATGCCTCAGTGAAATTTTGGCAAAGTGTCGGTGTTAAACGCATTATTTTGTCGCGTGAATTATCCTTAGATGAAATTGCAGAAATTCGCCAACAATGCCCTGATATGGAAATAGAAGTATTTGTGCATGGTGCATTGTGTATTGCTTATTCGGGACGTTGTTTATTATCGGGTTATTTTAACCGCCGCGACCCTAATCAAGGTACATGTACCAATGCTTGTCGTTGGAATTATAAAATGCACGATGCCGACCAGAACGAAGCGGGCGATGTCGTTAAATTACAAGGTTTTGATTTTGGTAAAGAATTGGAAGAAGCCAATAGTAGTTTTTCCGCGTGTGGTAGTACTGAGCGTCATCCTGCCGCCAATCAAGTTTATTTAATTGAAGAAGCCAATCGTGCGGGTGAATTAATGCCGATTATGGAAGATGAACACGGCACATATATCATGAACTCTAAGGATTTACGCGCCATTGAATATATTGAAAAATTGACCAACATTGGTGTGACTTCCTTAAAAATCGAAGGCCGTACCAAGTCACAATATTATGTAGCGCGTACCGCGCAAACTTATCGTCGAGCGATTGATGATGCTGTCGCAGGGCGGCCATTTAATCCTGAGTTACTGTTAGAGTTAGAAGGTTTGTCGAATCGGGGTTATACCGCAGGTTTTTTACAACGTCATGTGTCGCAAGACACGCAAAACTATATTACAGGCAACTCCGAAGCGAAACGAAGCCAGTTTGTGGGGCAAGTATTGTCGGTTGAAGACGGTTGGGCTTTAGTGGATGTCAAAAATCGTTTTGCCCTACAAGATCGGCTAGAAGTGATTCATCCTCAAGGTAATGTCGAAATGATTTTAACCGAGATGCGTGGCAAGCATAACGAGGCCGTTGATGTTGCTGCGGGTAGTGGCATTTTAGTCAAGATTCCTTTAGCAAGTACATTTAATGGCGCGATGATAGCAAGATTGTTGTAAAACAATTATCTACACAGAGCTAAAAATATGGTGGCGATTGATGGTGCGGTAATAGTCAATGACACGGTGTTGTTGCAAGCGTTCCCACCAGTTGCCAAGCCCGATGCGCGTATTTTGATCTTGGGTAGTATGCCCAGTGCCGCCTCGCTATCGGCACAACAATATTATGCGCATCCGCGTAATGCGTTTTGGTCTATTTTATCAACGATCACGGGCGTGGCGGCGGATGCGCCTTATAGCGAACGGTTAAATAGTTTGATAGATGCTCGCTTTGCGCTGTGGGATGTTTTGCAGGGTTGTGAGCGTAAAGGCAGTTTAGATTCCGCTATTGTCGATGCCACGAGCGTGACGAATGATTTTGCACTTTTTATCAGCGAACATCCCTATCTTGAGCGGGTGGTATTTAATGAAGCTAAGGCAGAACAGTGTTTTCGGCGGCAAGTCCAGTTACCACCGTCGATGCGCGATGCGCTAGAGTTTCGGAGAGTGCCTTCCACCAGTCCTGCTCATGCCAGTTGGTCTTTTCAGCGTAAATTAGAGGTATGGCGGGATGCTCTTTGTTTTGATGAATAGTTTGTCTTGTCGTTGGTTTTAATATGACTCCTCTTTATCGTATTTTTCTAATGTTTGAATGGGGTGGAGGCAGCCTTTGGTGTGGCAACGAAGCTGCATTAGAGAAATTTGATGTTGGCTCGTTGGAGGAGGTTTTGCCGCTATCTACATCTATCCGCGAGCAACTGGATAAGTTGTCGGCATGGCATGATCAGGCATTAAATTGGTCTAACCCCGCCGATGTCAGTCCATGGAATGAAGATGAGTTTGAGCGTTTTGAGAATGCAGCCAATGCCATGCGTGTGCAACTACAAGCAGAGCTTGGTGCTGATTTTGAGATTGTATATGTGCCACTTGGCAAAAATTAATTACTCGTGCCTAGGCTAGTGCTTTATTTTAAGCCAACGACTTAAGTGTTGTCGTCATGGACGTAAAATAAAAAAGCCCTACATTTCTGTAAGGCTTTGATATATATGGTGGGTCTGCACGCACTCAAATAATTACCTAATGCATTGAATTTGAATGGTTTTATTTTGTTACAAAAAACGGTTACTGCTTAAGTTACCGTAATATGGTTTTACCACTTTGCTAAATAAAAATGATGTAAGTCTAGTCTTACTGCTCCTTGTATTATATCAGCAGAAAAAACTACGCTGAAGTCAATTTTAGAGTCTAATTCAGAAGCAGGGGTTTTTATTGAATCGTACGAATTTTAGCTTCTGAGCTGTACGGAAACCCCGAATTTTTATACACTAGATCGCAAGGATAAATTGTTTGGTTTGTGGTGGAAAAAGTCAGTCGAAACTCCATAGATTTCCCCAAACAATCACCTAATAAAAAACAAGCATGATTCGCTTGAATGGCTGAGTTATGTCTAAATAAATGAAGCTTGTTGCAGCCTTTAAATCTAAGATTCAGACACTTCTAATTATTTACTTCCCACTTCGATATTCATCTAGTGTGTTGCACACTTTGCCAGTGATAAAACTCTGAAGGTCGTAAGCCATAGCGCGCCAGTACACCTTCATGTAATCGACGCAGTTCCTCAATAATCAATGCCTGAACATTGTCTCGGTCACTATCATTTACTGATAACGCGACCGTTTGCTGGATAACGGTCAGTGCATCTTTTTCTGGCTGGGTCACAATGTCGCGCACGGTTTGTTTGATCAGTTGGCGATAGGCTAGTCTAATGGGGTCTGGCTCCATCAAGTCTTGTTTAATTGCCATATATTCCTGCGTTGAACGCTCATATGCCCAAACATACACATCACGTAGCAACTCAATACGGGTCAATTCATAAACACCTAGAATCGCTCGGTGATAGGCTTGTTCTGGCACATCAACAAAAGTCAGTGGGCACAAGTTGGCGCGTATTAACGGCAGATTAGCCGCCAGTCGTGAGGTGCGTTTGTTGATGTCCGCAAAAGGCTGCAAGTAAGGTAAATGTACCATCACAAAAAAAGATTGTTCAAATGGGTCACTGATTTGGCTGGCTTTGGTCAGTACACTATCTAGCATATCGTTAATTTGCGAAGGTATCGCCAAGGGACGAAAAGCACTTTGTCCAATTTCGACTATGTGCTGGCGAACTCGTCCTTCATCGGCGGGATTGGGTAGTAGATTTTCTGACAGTGAACTATGCAGATTCAACAAGGTGTAGCGATTAAACGCTACACTGTCAGCATTATCGACCAAAAGCTCAATGGCCGCTTTATGATTCAGGATCATCTGGGTTTCGAGTACCGCTTTACCTTCGGCGATTGTGCCATGTTCAATTAACCGACGAGTATCCAGCCGCGAATAGGTGTTACCTTCCAAATGGCTTGAAGCCCAAGATAAGTCGATTAGCAAGCGATCCAACATGGCACGGCCATAAGTACCCGCAGGGAGTTGGCTCTGACCTGTATCACCCATCTTGCGTAATTGTCGGCGTAGCGGTTCAGGTAAATACCATGTCTGATTGGGTTGGTAGCTATCTAGAAAGTCTTGTTGATAGCCGACGGGCTTGCGCGCCTCGATGGGTTGATCAATATAGGCAAGAATATCTGTGCTATCTGCCGATAGAGGAATGTAACTGGGAAAAGCGTCTGACAGGCTCGGTAGTGTCGATAGGGAAGCAGAAGTTGCATGATAACGTCTTGCACGTCCTTGCCCCACGGCCATAATGCGCTGTTCCGCAATCAACTGGCTAATCCAACGTTGGGCTGTTCGGCGGGCTACCTCGGGATGCTGGGTTAATAGCTCGGCAAGGGTAAGCCCTTGGATGGATTGCGTGATTGTTTGTAATAAGGTATTAATGTTTGACATGGCACAGTTTGGCGCAGTTTTAAAAGGTAGTGGCGCAATTATGGCGCAGTTTTGGTGGTAATGCTATTGGGAATGGCGTAGTTTAGATGGTCTCGCGCTATAAACTTTATGCAACGACACCAGCCTACACTGAATAGCAAAGGCGCACAGCTCATCTTTACCACGCACGATACGTCGTTATTGGATGCCCCAAATTTATTTCGTCGTGATCAAATTTGGCTTGTGGAAAAAGATCGTGAGCAGGCTTCGGGTCTTGTCAGTTTATCTGAGTTTAGTCCACGCAAAAATGAAGCCTTAGAGCGCGGTTATTTGATGGGGCGTTACGGCGGTGTCCCCTTCCTAGAGCATCATTTGGGAGTGAAGCATTAATGGCGCGTGATAACTCCCCCAAAGCACGTCAACGCCAACAACTTGATCGTAAACAAAGTCAGCGTGCTAGTTATGATCGCATCTTGATCGTGTCTGAGGGTAGTAAGAGCGAACCGTTATACTTTAAAGAAATTCGCTCAGCATATCGTTTGCATACAACCAATGTAGAAGTTCGACCCAGTGAGTTAGGTACCGCTCCTATACAAGTGGTGCAGTATGCAAAAGAGCTGTTTGAAAACGGTGATGCCCATAAAGGTATTTTGCCGCGAGCTTTTGAGCAAGTGTATGCTGTTTTTGATCGGGATGACCACGAAAGCTATTTTCAAGTACTGAGGTTGGGGGAGTCGTTGAATGGCAAATTGCGTAATGATACTAAGCAAGCAATTATGTTCAAAGCGATTGCATCGGTGCCAAGTTTTGAATTATGGCTGTTATTACATTTTGAAGATGCTCAAGCACCATTGCATCGGGACGAGGCTCTTGGAAGGCTAAAACGACATATACCCCGTTATGAAAAAGGGATGGGAATAACGCGTTCGACATTGTCAGTTGCATCGCAACGCGCCCAAATACTAGCAAAGCGGTTTAACGCCGATACTGTACCAGAACCTTATACGGCTGTTGTTGAGCTTGTGCAATTATTGACCCAATTACGGCAGTAGCCGAGCTTGCATGAAAAAAACGGGTTTAAAACATTAATCCGCTATTTGATAATGATGGTGAATGTGTATTCGTAACTTATTGACTATAAGGAAGAGGTTTGTTATGTCCAAATTTTACGAAATAGAACCCACTTTAGAAAGTTATTGGCGGTCAGTTATCCTATTTGGCCGTAATGTCGCTTCTTATAAATTTGCTTTAGCCAAATCACTATATGACCTGAAAGACTCAGGGCAAACCTTAATTGCTCTTGACCAATTAGCTGTACCGTTCGCCAAACATATTACCGAACATCTTCAGGGCTGCGACAAACAAGGTACGTCTGAAAGCAGTCGATTTCTAAATGTCTGCCGTCAGTTTAATCAGCAAGCCATTAGCCACGATAAATTATTAGAAACAACAGTGCAGCTTGGTTTTAATAACGTGATTGATGCCTTTCACAATGTTCATAATCAAGAATTGCCTCAACGATTTTTTATTGATGAGCGCAAAACCAAAGGTGGAATTGTTTTAACTGATAGTTTTTTTCAATTAGGTGAAAGCCTACATTACGAAAGTCTGACGCAAGAAACCGAAGCGCGTTGGCGATTGGTTGAAACGGCGTGGGAATTAAATTTGCCTCGACATTTAGTGCAAGTGAGCTATCAAGAAAGTACAGGTATTTTTATTGCCGATAATAAATTACGGCGTGTGCCTGTTACATTGGCTAAGCCTGCGTTAAATGGTTATCAAAAAGGTCGTTGTTTTTATTGTTTCAAAGAAATCACCATTGAGTCAGACCAAGCGCACTCTGCCGATGTTGACCACTTTTTTCCGCATATTTTAAGGCAATGTGATGCTGATAAACCTGTTAATGGCGTGGCAAACTTAGTATTGGCTTGCCTTGATTGTAATCGTGGTAAGCAGGGTAAGTTTGAAAAGTTACCCAGCATAAAATTACTGGAACGGTTACATAGCCGTAATGAATATTTAATTACTAGCCATCATCCGTTGCGCGAAACCTTGATTGCTCAAACTGGTTTAACCCAGCAACAACGACAAGGGTTTTTACAGGACGCTTATGATTGTGCCACGTTGTATTGTGGTTCAAGTCAAAAATGGCAGCCTAGCCAACAAGGGACGGCAATTTTTTAATCACCAAATTATGCCAAGTTAGTTGCCTTTTGGGTTCTAAGTCAATTTCGTGGATAAGTACAGTTGCTTGATTATCAGTAAATAACTGGAAAAGATTAGCAAGGTTAATATCTTCGTAAAGTTTGCCATTTTCTCGTTTATCGGGCTGATGTGTTCCTCGCAAGGTAATAATCAAAATGCCTTCATTTTTAAGTAACGCCAATAACCGCAAACATGCCGTTTTTACGTCTGCTTGGTGCAAGTGCATTAACACGGCTGAACATAAAATGTTTTCAAAAGTATTGACGTCAAGACTGTTTAAATTGGGTAAATAGTCGTGTTGCAGCGTCAAATTTGGATAAATCTCTTGCGCTTTTTGCAACATAGCCAATGAGCCATCAATACTAACCATTTCAAACCCTTGTTCAGATAGATGGTGACTATCTCGACCAATGCCACAACCAATATCGGCGGTTAACCCTTTTTTTATAAAGTGTTGGTTAATCAGGCTGTAAAGTTTTTCAGGGATGAGAGACGCATGAAGTTGCGCGATATTGTCAGCATCTTTATTGTAACTATCTATGGTTGTTTTATCCATTTTGCATGATTCCTTATCTTGAATATGTTGGGTTTTATTGGTTTGTTACCACTGCGGTAACACTATGATTTTTTATGAAAACTATCAGTTCTTAAATTCGGAAAAATATAGTAGCCATGTCCAGAATAGGGGTGAATGGCTTTTAAAATAGCCAATGCCTGATGGGATAAGGGTACGATGTGATCTGATCATGGTGTGTTTTACTGGCTTTAAAACGCCATTCCGCTTTATCCATGTTAATATCTTTCCACTCGGCTTGCCTCAATTCGCTAGGTCGAACAAAGATCAATGGGGCAAGTTGTAAAGCGGAGCGTACGACATAAGTACCTTGGTAGCCGTCAATTTGTCGTAGTAGTTCACCGACCTTCAGGGGTTCGGTGATAGATGCCATGTGTTTTTCCTTTGGGGTTTTCAGCACATCCACCAAGTGAACAGTTGGATTATGTTCCGCCCGACTAGTGGCAATCGCATGACGAAAAACTTGACCGATAGTGGATTTTGCTCTGTGTGCGGTTTCGATTGCTTCTCTTTCTTCAATACGACGTAAAACGGACAGAATATCACTTGCTTTAATCTCTGTAATAGGTCGATCTCCTAGACAAGGAAAGATGTCTCTTTTTAAGCGAGATTCAACTTTAGAATGATAGTTAGAAATCCATTCAGATTTTTTAATAGCCAACCATTCATAAGCAATCAGCATAAAGCTATCCTTCACCTCTTCATTGTCAGCTAGTTTACTGGCTTTACGATTAGCAGAAGGGTCAATGCCTGTTGCCACCATGCGCCGTGCTTCGTCGCGTTTTTCTCTAGCCGTCTTTAAGGTGATTTCAGGGTAAGTCCCCATGGATAAGGTTTTACGTTTTCCTTCAAAGGTGTAGTCAAAACGCCACCATCTTCCTCCCTTTGCTTTGACTAACAAGTACAGTCCTTTTTCATCCGACTTTTTAAAATCTCGTTCTTGAGGTTTTGCATTACGACAAGCAGTATCAGTTAATGCCATTTTTTTGACTCCGAAACAAAGTTAAAAACACAAATATCTCACGGAGGTGAGTGCTTTTAATAAACTACATCATTTATAAAAGTTAATAAATTCATGTTGTTATGCCATATTTTGCAGGTTTTATAATTTTTGAAGCTCATTGATCGTCGTAGTGCTTCTTTGCGCAAAAAAATTATGAATAGCACGATTTGCTGTTTTACAAAAAATAACATTTCAGGATGGAATAGCAGCACAATAACGAGTCGGGTGAGTTTGGATTGAATATGAGTCTTAGGGGATTTAAAACAAAATCTGGTCTTTTTCCGAGCAGAAAAAAATGCGCCAACTATATGGTCTGTCTTGTAGATTACCGTTGAGAGGTGTGGCCAATGTTGCGGTTGGATTTCTTTGGAGTAAAACATTTACGGTAACTGTCTGTAGGTAAGTGGTGTTACCGTAGAAGTTACCGCAAGTTTTGATTAGATGCCAATGTGGCTTCTTGTGTTTGATTGTAGTGATAAGTACAGGTAACTATCTGTTTTTATTGCTATTTTATGGCTTTTTAGGCCTGTTTAAAGTTTGAATTGGTGGGTCTGCACGGACTTGAACCGTGGACCAAAGGATTATGAGTCCTCTGCTCTAACCAACTGAGCTACAGACCCGCGCGCAGTGGGCGAAGATTATAAGCATAAGTTCTTTGAATGAATAGCGTTTTTTAATGTTCTACAATGACGTAGTATTTTTTCACAGTTTCCAGCACTTCAAATGTCCCGCAAAAACTGGGCGGAATGACTCCTGCATTACCCGCAGTAATATCGTGATAACTACCATCTTCACTGTGTAAACGGACTTTGCCACTGATGACCTGAAAAAACTCTTGTTTATTGGCGGCAAAAACGATTTTCCATGCGCCCACTTCACACTCCCATATTCCGCAAGACATCTTCGGATGTTCATACAAGGCTTGAGTTGTGCGTTTAGGGTTGCCTTTTAATAAACGGGCAGGCTGAGGATAATCAATCGTGGTATTTGCATTTGCCAAGCCCTGACCCGCAATAAACAACAAAGACATAAACACTCCTAGACTTTTCTCGAATCGCGCATGATATGATTTTGTACTATGTCAGCAAGTATGTTGACTGTAATAACAACAGGCAATGGTAATTTCAGCCAATAGTATCTTTAATGTTAACGGTGTACACTTTGCTGTGTTGACAAAAGCTCGTCTGTTTATTGATTTTTCGATAAGGTATTTGCTATGAACGCCCATTATCCGCATTTGCTGCAACCATTGAACTTAGGTTTTACCCAACTGCGTAACCGCGTGGTCATGGGGTCTATGCACACAGGTTTAGAAGATCGTTTTTATCACTATCCCAAATTAGCGGCTTATTTTGGTGAACGTGCCAAAGGCGGCGTAGGCTTAATCATTACGGGGGGTATTTCTCCGAATAAGGAAGGTTGGTTGTTGCCGTTTGGCGGCTCAATGAATCGTATTACCGATGCCGTAAACCATCGCCTAGTGACTCATGCCGTGCATAAAGAAGGCGGCAAAATCCTCATGCAAATTTTGCATGCAGGGCGTTATGGTTTTCATCCGTTTGTCGTTTCTGCATCAGCAGTTAAATCACCTATCTCCATGTTTAAACCGCGCGAAATGTCCGAAGCACGTATCTCGCGTACCATTGCCGCTTATGGCCGCTGTGCGCGTTTAGCTAAAATTGCAGGGTATGACGGTGTTGAAATTATGGGTAGCGAAGGCTATCTACTCAATCAGTTTTTATGCGCGCGAGTGAATCATCGGGATGATAAATGGGGCGGCAACATCGAAAATCGGATGCGTTTAGCGATTGAAGTCGTCAAACGTATTCGTAAAGTTGTCGGTGAAGATTTTATTATTGTCTACCGTTTGTCGTTGCTGGATTTAGTGGAAGGCGGTAACACATGGGAAGAAGTAGTTACTGTTGCTAAAGCACTCGAAAAAGCGGGTGTCACTATACTCAGTACAGGTATTGGCTGGCATGAAGCGCGTGTGCCGACGATTGTGACCTCTGTGCCTAGAGCCGCATTTGTTGATGTCACTGCACGCATCAAAAAAGAATTAACTATTCCTGTGATTGCCTCTAACCGCATTAATATGCCCGATACGGCCGAAGCCATTTTAGCGCGTGGTGATGCCGATATGGTGCAAATGGCGCGGCCATTTTTAGCCGATTCAGAGTGGGTTAACAAAGCGGCGAGTAACCGTGCCGATGAAATTAATACCTGTATCGCCTGTAATCAAGCGTGTTTAGACCATGCCTTTAAAAACAAGCGTGTCTCGTGTTTAGTCAACCCGCGTGCTTGTTATGAAACCGAATTAATCTATGTTAAAACCTCAAAACCCAAACGTATTGCGGTTGTTGGCGCAGGGCCTGCGGGTTTGTCGGCGGCCACTGTTGCCGCAGAGCGCGGCCATTTGGTGACGTTGTTTGAAGCCAGCTCCGAAGTAGGTGGTCAATTTAATATCGCCAAACAAATTCCCGGTAAAGAAGAGTTTTACGAGACGATTCGTTATTTTGCCCGTCAAATTGAGCTGAAAGGCGTGACGCTTAAACTCAATCAAAAAGCCAGTCGTGAGCAGTTAGAGGCGGATGGTTTTGATGAAGTGATCATCGCTACAGGAATTGCGCCACGTAAACCGCCGATTAAAGGTATCAATCATCCAAAAGTCTTATCGTATATTGATGTGCTACGCGATAAAAAGCCTGTCGGTAAACGAGTAGCGGTGATTGGCGCAGGCGGTATTGGTTTTGATTTGAGTGAGTTTTTATTACACGATCCTGCGATTCCATTGCCGATTTCTGCCGAAGCATGGCGCGCTGAATGGGGCGTAGATGTCCAAGCCACTGAAGCAGGTGGTTTGATTGAGCCAACGCATCACAAGCCTTTACGTCAAATTTACTTGTTGCAACGTAAAGAAAGCAAAGTCGGTGCAGGTTTGGGTAAAACATCAGGCTGGGTGCATCGTGCCGCTTTGCAAAAAAATGATGTGGCGATGATGTCGGGTGTGGAATACCGCGAGATTAACGATGACGGTTTGTTAATTGCCATTAACGGCAAAGAGCAATTATTAGCGGTTGATAACGTGGTGATTTGTGCGGGTCAAGACTGTTTACGCGAGTTAATGCCCGCCGAAGGTCAAACGACGAAAGCGAAATATCATTTAATTGGTGGCGCGTCATTAGCTAGTGAGTTAGATGCTAAACGTGCAATTCGCGAAGGCGCGGAGTTAGCGGCAGGGTTGTGATCATTCCTTAAATGCCTTTCAATTATGAAACCATAGGCTGGGGTTAACCTCAGCCTATAAGCCTAACAATTCAAACACACTATTTGCAAAAATGGCTTCGACTCCGCTCAGCCAAAGCCTAAACGCTCCCTGAACGGAGTCGAATGATACATTAATAGCCCCTTTATTTCGCAAAAAACGGCCACTCCGCACATAACATCCGCTATAACTAGAGAGTATATTTTGCCAACGACAATTGGTACTATCGTCCCTAAATAAATGTATAACGACAGGATATTCTCTTATGGCCTCATTTTTTGTTACCAAAGCCGCATCAAAAGCCAAATTAGCGGGTCTTAAAGTCGCTATGACGGTTATTCCAGCACCTAGACCGACCGTTTTTTCGGGTGAAGGTGCAGCACTGAAACTTTGCCAAGCCATTGCAGGTTTTGGTCATCAAAAAGTATTAATTGTCTCTGATAAAATTCTAAATAATTTAGGCGTGTTGCGTCCGTTAGAAGCTAAATTGCAAGAATTGGGCGTGAAAGTGGCGATTTTTGATGGTGTTTTACCCGACCCGACATTCAGTATTGCTGAAGCCTGTCTGCAACATTACAAAGTGGAAAATTGTGACTCCGTGTTAGCGGTTGGTGGTGGTTCGTCGATTGATGTAGCCAAAGTGATTGCTATCGCCGCAACCAACAAAAAAACACCACAACAATTAGTCGGTATTCTCAAAAGTCGTAAACCCAGTTCGCCTTTATATGCCATTCCGACCACAGCAGGAACAGGCTCAGAAGTCACTGTGGGTGCCGTTATTTCGGATGATAAAACGCACCAAAAAGGCTTGGTTTTAGACCCAAAAGTTGTACCGCGTATGGTCGCTTTAGACTCTGGCATTATGTCGGGAATGCCGCCAAAGGTGACGGCCGAAACGGGTTTAGATGCCATGACTCATGCCGTTGAAGCCTTTATTAGTGAGTTGGCAGGTACAGAGTCCGATCTATATGCGCGTTCAGCCATTAGAATGATTTTTGAAAATCTGCGTATGACTTACAAAGAACCCAAAAATCTAGTGGCTCGTGAAGCAATGGCTTTGGCTTCACACTATGCAGGTTTAGCATTGAATCAAGCAGGTTTGGGCTATGTTCATGCCATTGCTCACCAAATAGGAGGGCATTATGGTTTGCCGCATGGTTTAAGCAATGCCATTGTCATGCCTTATGTCTTGGAATTTTCTCGTCCCGAAATTAACCCGCGTTTAGCGGAGTTAGCGCGTTTTTCAAAATTAGTCACGCAAGAAACATCCACAGCCATTGCCGCGCAAGCGTTTATGGATGAGCTTAAATCATTAATGCGTGATGTGAATATTAAGTCAGTTGTGCCCAATATGAATACGCGTGATTTTGATGACATTATGCAGGGGGCTTTTAAGGAAGCACATGGTACGTATGCAGTGCCTAAATATATGACGGAAGAAGATTGTAAACAGATTTTGTATGTGATTTCGCAGCAAAGTTAAGTGTCAGGTGTTTTGTGAGCTGGGGCTTGCCCTAGCTCAATTAAATCATGTTAATAATAAAGGAATATCAACAACATGATGCTCAACGATATTAGCAATACACTCACATTTGCCTTTGATTTTTTTAATCAGAATGAGACAGTTGCAATTCCATCTGGCGATATGACTGCCGAAGAAGATATCATGGGTTCTTATGTTGCCGCCGCTTATCTTGAGTCGGGCGCACCATTAGATTTACTATTGACGATAGGCAAAGCGCACGAATCAGCGGTCACAATAGGTATACGCTGTCCTGTTGGCGATGTAGATGGATTGTATCCCGTTGACCCGAATGATTTACCTTGGCAAATGTGGCCTAATGAGATTTTGCCAAAAGACTATCCATACTTTCCATTAGCAGAAAAAGCATTTGCGTTAGCCAAGCAAATTATTGACTATGACGAAAATATTGATGAATACCTGAAAACAGGCTGTATTCAATCATTTAAACAACGCGATTTAGCAAAAGCATTTTCACTTGGTTTACCAGATAGTACATGGCCTTATCATTATGTTATAACCGCTCTACAGTTTTTCTCATTAGATATTAATAGTTTACAAGCCTATTTGCCGTCATCTTTACCCGATATGTATTATGAGGCAGGTGGATCTTTTCGAGGAAAAAATCCGCTATTTGTTGTCTTGAAAATTCATGCATCTGCAATTAAAGCGGGTGTAACTTGGAATGAGTGGATATTCGCTAATGGATTGATTGATAAAACGATTGAGACGGATTTTAAAAATTTAGCAGCATTGATTGAGCACGCCACAGCGAATGAATATTACGATTTAATGAGTCTAACGATAGATTGGGATTACTGGGCAATTGAGCTTCTTCCGTGTCAACAAGCCGCGAGAGATATATTGACTCGTTTAGGGTGGCCAATTACTCAAATAATTCCGATTTACACCGCTCGCCAAGTAATTGGTTTTGATGAGGTTTGCCACCTCCAACAATCTGACATATAATCACCTCGCCGACATCGTTGTTATAGTGATGCGCTTTATGCGTGTTACGAACTTAAAGCCGACGCTATGAACCGTCGGCTTTTTGTTGCCTAAAATTTGCCGTTATCCCCCGATTGCGTCCGTTACACAATCCTCTATTCAATTGTTTCTTGATTTGATAGCATCAAACGGTATTTTTCACCGCACAAGAACTCAGACATGGCATTTATCTGCAATGATTGTGGTAATAAATCCACCAGAAAATTTCCCAACGGTAAATGCCCTGCATGTGATTCATTCAATATCAAAAACACACACAGCGTCCAAGATACCAAACGTGCCATTCGCGAAAAAGAGCCCAAAACCCTGATAGAACTGGTGATTATGTGTGTAGTGTGGGGCTTATTGGGTTATGGCGTATGGGATCAATATTTACGCAAAGAGCCTGTAAAAGAGACAACACATGCCGTTGAAGCCAAAGCGTTAAGCCCAGAGCAAAGTAAAAATAGTCCTGCGCTTGATTATTAATCAATTAGGTCTTATTTCGTTCATTACGATGCGTAAGTCCTGAGTTATTTAATCTGACTCGCTTGCTCACAACTCGCTGAATAAACACCAATTTCTTTGACACTTGTGCCATTAAACGTAAAACGCAGGCAACCATATTGCCTGTTAAAAAATAACTTATAACCATTATCAATCGTGGCTATACCATAACGCGCGATAATTTCTGCTTTTGATTTGCTCATCATATTGTCGGTCACGTTGCCTTTAAAGTCTTGTCGTACCTCAATAAAGTCTTTGCCTGTGTACATAAAAAAATCATGATCCAGAAAAAACACACCGCCACCATAATTATAGACTTCACCATCTTCGGTATCGCCCGTTGCACAGGGTAAATACTGCTTCACTTGCGCTTGGCTAACCGTAGGTACGAGGCCATTTAATGTCCCTTGATTGAGGTCTAAGACAAGGTTATTGCAACCACCAAACGAGCTAGGGTCTGGACTTTTATTGTCATAGTTCGGTAAGCGTAACGCTGCGACTCTAGGATTTTTTTCTGCAGAGGTGTTTTTTAACGATAACGACTCATAAATGCTAGTACCTTGAGGATTGCGTTCACGTTCGGCAATCATTTCCTCAGCGGTCATGGCTTTTTTGGCTTTGGTGTCGATTCGCAATGAGTCAAGAATGGCACTACTGGAACTGGCTTGATTGGTATATTTATCACGACGACTTTCCGCTAAAGCGACAAATGCACCTTGGGGATATTGTTTGAGATAAGCGGCATAATCGTTGGCATCGGTGGAAGTTTTTATCTCATCCCAAAATTGTTTATCAGGATTAGCCGTGATGCTCGCAGGTGGTTGATTGACGACAACCACACACGGTTGACCGACAGGGCAGGGTACAAAAACAAAGGACTCTTTGCCTGTGTCGTTCATCCATGCTGGGACTTGTAACTTTCCTGCCGCCCGCGCTACTTGTAAGGCTTTAGTTTTTACAGCGGGGAAAAACGCATCCGAAGAATAGCCTTGGGTATTTTTATGACGGTTTAATTCGTCGATGGCAATGCGGGTAAAGACACCATTTCGGGCATCGGTGTCCGTCGGTAGTTTATCTAAGGATGTGCTGCCGTTTGAGGTGGCATAAATCACTTCGACTTGTTTCGATAAAGGCTGGCTGGGTGTCGATTCTTCCACCACATCCGCGCCTTTATTCACCACTTCATTACGGCAGGCATCAATTAAAAATAACAGTGAGCCTGTGTCGGGATCGATACGATTACTCAAGGTTTCGGAGATGTTTTTTAGGGCAATCGCGGAGTCTTTAATGGCTTGTTTATTATTGCGGGTGACTGTGGGGGTGTTACTTGGGATTAAATAACCGTCCATGCTACCGTTATCGTTGGGAATCGCTGCGCCATGTCCCGAATAAAAAAATAACACGTTATCGTTGGCTTGCAAGCGATTGGCAAATTGGTTCAGCGCGTCGGTGAAGCGTTGGCTGTTGACTTCACCTTGCGCGTCACGAACCACTAACGTCGTTTCAAAACCCATATCAGTCAGCGTTTTGGCCATATCTTCGGCATCATTGCGTGAGTTTTGCAGACGACTCCAATAGCTGTAGTCTTTAATCCCGATGACTAAGGCTTTAGGACTGGCGTAACTGGCGGACATCCAAATCGTTTGGCTGAAAAAAACGATTGCCCATGACATTTTTACCAAAAAACGCGACATCATCTATCCCCTAAATGGTTGCAGCCTTATAAGCCTGTAGCATAGGGAATGTCCAGTTTATACCATTGATTTTTTTTCACAGTATTGACTGTACCGTACAAGCGTTTATCGGTTTTAGATGTCGAAAGCGGTTGAGCGTTGGCGTAAATGTCAGGCCAGTTAATATCACTCGCATTCGGGCAAGTATCTAATTGACTGATATTGAATTGTGGTGGAGTGCTAGGCAATTGTGTTTGTAAGTCTTGCCATTCGTCATTGCCTTCACCGACATCTGCACCGCGCGTGTCATTGTTGACCTGACAAGGTAAAACATAAACCTGTAATGATTCACGCGGAGTCGTCGGTTTGATGCGGATAACATCAACACGTTTTTCGCTTGGAATAGGAAACAAGGCCACACCATGAGTTCCGCCATCTTTGGGTTTGCCCACCATAAAGGTATCGCGTAGTTGCACAGGCTTGCCTTCGTCTTGCACGCCAACGGCCACTAAGCCTGTCTCGGTTAATAAAATGGACAATTTGACTTGTGTATATTCGGTGTTTTGACCGTTAGAAGACTTTTTCCATAATTGCGGTTGGGTTAAATCGGCTTCACCCGCAGGCATACGTGGCGGTTTAACCCATGCGCCAATCGCCATGCCAAAAGCATTTTGTGAGTTAGCGGCTGGATTATTGTTTGTACTTTGACTTGTTGAGTTAGACGTTTGATTATTTGTCGTGTTGCTATCTTGAAAATTATTGGTACAGCCTTCGCCACAATTGGCTACGAGTGGATTAGTGGCAGGAATCCCTGTTTTTTGCCCAAACCATGTATAAAACTTGCCCACCATATTATCTAAAAAAGGTTTAGCAACCAGACCAAGAATCATTAACGGTAAGCCTTTATCGCCACTACTTTCCGTCGTATTGTCGGTAGCGTAAGTGTTGGGTGTGATGAGTAATGTAGCAACAAGTAGGGCGGGCAGTTTGTTCATGTTATATAGTCTGGCGCAAAAAAAGTGATTGATTTGATTTATTATAATGATTTGGAGGGAATGTCAATTTTTCTAGGTGCAGTTTAGGCTTCGACTCCGCTCAGCCACCGCAAAATGCTCCCTGAGCGGAGTCGAAGGGTAATTTAAGCAATACATAGAGGGCGAATAAATTCACCCCTACCGCCTAAAAATCCCGATTGATTAAAATACTCCCCCACACTAAATCACGATCACCATTACCCGAACGCAACTCCGAGCTTTGATAACGCCAGACCCAACTTAAACGGCTGTGTGGGCTAATTTGTTTGGTTACACCTAACCATGCTTCACCTAAGACTGGACGTACCTCTCTTGAACTATAGGTTAATTCACTGTCACGGAATTGACCCTGCAAAAAAGCGTTGTAAGCACGAGCGCGTATTTTTGCACCTGCCCACAAATAAAGTTCGGATGAGCCTGTCGCACTGTTATTTAATAATCCGGTGGTTGGTTGCGAAAAGTACTCGGCACGGTCAGGGGCAAAACTCCACCACGGGGTATTAATACGACCCCAACGTACAGAAATAGCACTGTTGGCTTCCGTTAAAAAGCCGATGCTGCCTTCGTTCGAATATTTGACTTCAAGATGATGTTCACCATCGTTCACCAGCCACAGCCGTTGATGAGCATAGGTATAACGCAATGTCGGTTCACCACCATTAGAAATTTGATGCTGCCAACCTTTGGGCGGTTCTGATTCGGTAATAGTATGAATTTGCTTTTGCAAATTTTCGGCAACTCGTGTGCCTAAAACCCCCACAGTCAGCGTACTTTGAATAGCGGTTTGGCCATCGTCTTGTAAGTTGACACGCGAGTTGGCTAAAAAGACCAAGCTGGCATAAGGACGGTCATCACGATTAACGTCAGCACGTGTTAAGTCTTCTGGTGCAAAAGCAGCTAAACCGACTTGTAAGCTATGTAAGGTGAGGCTGTTGTCTTCATCATGTATACCGAACCAATGATTCACTTGACTCAAGGCGGGGTCTAACGAAATAGGCCAGTTTTGCGTGCGTGTCCCTGCAAAGGTCATCGCTAAGCCACCTGTGTAGTCACGATCCTGTTTTTTAGGCGTGAATAAATCATTATCCATATGCAGCGACCAACCACTGTTTTCAGGCTCTCCTATGTTTGTCGGTATGTTATTGTTGTTGTCGGCATAAGCTGAAGTAGCTAAGAGCGTCAATGACAGTATTGCCGCCGCAACAGATGAAGTCTGTTGTCGGCTGAACATGATTTCTCTCCAAAAAGTAGCAAGATTTTATTCTGCTATTACTTTGTGTTAAGAATAGTTTGACGGCAGTGTACTGGCAAGTACACAAAAAGAGTTAGCCGTGTTGCTAAAAAAAGAACACGGAAAATGGCTGGTGAGCTGAGTAGGATGGGTAGAGGTACGAAACCCATCGCATGAGTTTATAGCGCAAATGATGGAAGGCTTAAAAATCCCGATTTAATAAAACACTGCCCCATACCAAATCACGATCGCCATTGCCGCGACGCAACTCTGAGCTCTGATAGCGAATAATCCAACTCAAACGGGTATGCGGCGTGACTTGTTTTGTCACTCCTAGCCATGCCTCCGCTAAGACAGGACGCACTTCTAGCCAGTCATAACGCAGTTCACTCTCACGAAATTGGCCTTGTAAAAAAGCATTGTAGGCACGGGCGCGCAATTTTGCACCTGTCCAAATATAAAACTCCGATGTCCCTAGAAGACTTGCTTTTAATAAACTTGCACTCGGTTGCGAAAAGTATTCGGCACGGTCTGGTGCAAAACTCCACCACGGCGTTTTAATCAAACCCCAACGAGCAGAAATAGAGGTATTGGCTTCGGTTAAAAAGCCAAGGCTACCTTCATTAGAATATTTAACTTCAAATCGAAAGCGGTCGTCGGTACTGACTAATAAATGTTGAGAAGCATAGGTGTAACGTAAAGTGGGTTCACCACCATTGGCAATTTGGTGTTTCCAACCTTGAGGGGAGTCGGATTTGGTGAGTTTATGAATTTCTTTTTGCAGGGTTTTAGCAATATGCGTGCCTAATATGCCGACGGTGAGTGTACTTTGAATAGCCGTCCGACCACTGTCCTCTAAACTCTGCCGTGAGTTGGCTAAATAGACCAAACTGGCGTAAGGGCGGTCATCCATATTCACATCGGAGCGGGTCAGATCTTGTGGTGCAAAGGCGGCAAGACCGATTTGCATACTATGTAATGTCGGGCGACGATCAACATCGGTCACTTTGAGCCAGCGATTAAATTTTTTCAGCGTTGAATCTAAAGAAATAGGCCATTGTTGAACGCGTTTACCTGCAAAAGTGACGGCCAGACCTCCTGTATAGTCGCGATCGTGGTTTTTGGGCGTGAGCAGGTCATTATCCATTTGTAATGACCAACCACTATCGTAGGGTTCCCCCGCGAGCGATGGAATAACGGTTTCTTCGGCATGAGTGAAACGGGCTACCAGTGCACATACGAGCAGTATTGCCGCAACAGGTAATGGCCGTTGTCGGCTAAACATGAGGATTCTCCACAGAACACAATCGTATTTGATCATGTCTTAGCGTTCAGCATAGTCTTATCTGTAGAGACAGGCAAACAATGATCATCATACGATGAGCGATATCAGGTCATCGTATACGATGAGCATTGTTGTCTGTGGTAAATGTAGGAGGATAAAAAATCAGGCCATTTTTAGATCGGCAATATGATTTAGTGGCAGTACATCTCGTTGCCACAACGCCAATGCAGAACGATTATCATGTTTCCACGGATGATAATAAGGTAAAAACCATGCCAAATAAGCAGGTTCTGCGCCTCGAAGCAAGCCCTGATGACGATCAAATAAAAAGCTAATATTGGCACGAGAAATCATGAGATTAGATGGCATTGATATGCCACGCAGCTTACAAGTTTGGCTCAATAAATCATGCTGATTTTGCCAAAAAATACTGAGCATTTTTTGCGTCATTTTAAACAATGCTTTGCTCCGCATCGTCAACGTGCCGCCCAATTGCTGATAAAGATCATAACATACGGCCTTGTGTTCAATTTCTTCGGCTGCATGCCATAACCAAAAAGCACGAAATTCCGTATGCCAGCCTGATAAACGCTCACTATTGGCTAATATTTGGTCGCCAAGAACATGCGTTAAGTGCTCCAAAGCAATGGTGTATGCTAAACGTTCTATGGGGGTTGATGCTTCCCACACCTCATCCAATGCCTGTTGGATTCGCGTCTGAATGTTTTTAATGTCATAACCTTCGCGTGTTAGCTGATTGTTATATAAGAGGTGTTGCCGAGAGTGAATCGCTTCTTGCGCGACAAATCGCTTCAATTCATCTTCTAAAATGGGATTATTGAATTGGCCATCAAACTGCCGAATAGCACGAATAAAAAAGTCCTCTCCCAAAGGCAAAGCCAATGAAACGCCATTCATATAAGCACTATAAAACATATTTTGGCAGCACCAATCCTGTGTGCTTGTCTTGGTAAAGTCAAAACTCATTTTGCGTGGAATAATTGGCACAGCAATACTTTTTTTCATGACGAAACGCTCCAGAAAATAGGGCGGAATTGATAAGCGTCTTAACAGTGAGATGTTCGGCTCAACAATCGACCGATTCAGTATGCGATCTTGGCACTGGCAAGGTAATCCTTTAAGATGCCAGTATGGTATTCGTTTAGGCCAAATATGGCCAAAAGGCATATATGACTTCACTTTATGTTTCCGCAGATTATGTCAGTACTTTGTTAGAACATGCTGAAAAAAAAGGTCTAGCCTTAGACAATGTGCTGACCGCTGATACGATGCCAACCGTGTTGACAGGCTTAGTGCCGTGGCCAGTCATGGCAGCGGTTATACACGCTTGTATTGGGCAGCAAGATGAAGCGCTTGCAGGTCTGGAGTTTGGCTTGACATTAGGTATTACTCATCATGGCTTATTAGGTTATGCAGCAAGAAGTGCTCATACGCCACTTGAAGCGTTATTGTTAGATGAAAAATATTTAGCGACGCGGACAAATGCCATGCGTTTTCGAGTCATGGGCGATAAAAATAACATTACGCTCCATTTAGAGTCGGTTTTGACTCCTGAGATGATGGGTTGGCGTTTTTTACATTTAGCGATTCTTGGCTCAATGGCGCGTATGTGCAGAGATTTGTTTCATCGTCAGTTTTTAACTGCAACTTTTACCATTCCTTTTGCTGTCGATTCCTTGACGAGTTACAACGATGAATTACTTGCGGGGATTCATTGGCGCACAGAGCCAAAGGTGTTTTCTATGACGGTAGCCGCGAGTATGTTGTCGGCTATTTTGCCTACAGGCGATGCAACCCTAAAACAGTTATTGATTGGTCAGTGCGAAGCAGCAATGCCAGCAGCACATACACTAAATGACATAGTGGCGATGGTGCGGCATTTACTGCGCCATCAATTAGTTGAGCCGCCGCACGTTAGTCAATTGGGGCGACAGCTTAACCTCTCCGAACGGACACTGAAACGGCATTTGCAGCAAGCGGGGACATCGTATCGTGAGATATTAAGAGACTTAAGGGTGCAAGCGGCGACACATTATCTACAGACTACGAATTGGTCTATCGACAAGATCGCTTCTCGCTTAGGTTATGATAGCCCATCGACGTTCAAAAATTTATTTCGCCGTTGGACGGGTAAGACGTTGGGTGAGGTTAGAACGAGCAGTAAGTAGGCTTGAGCTCATTTTAATGTTGCCATTGTTGTACCGAATAAAAATTAGGTAACGTGAGTTAAGTTTAATTTTCTTGTGAGGCAAGGATTTGCGGGGGATAAGAGGTTTGAATTGGGGTAAGGCAATAAGCGACCAAGCCCACCATTAGGTTAATCAGAACGTTGTTTATCAAGTGTCACCCTAATGACAATGTTTCCATAAGCTTTACTCTAGAATTGTGTGGATAAGCTGGATAAAAAATGCCAGTAATCACTGGAGAAGCGTATGTTGAAATTACTAAAGCCTTGGCAACGTCTTATGGGAGCCATATTGCTCCTATTAACCCATCCAACATTTGCAAGTAGCCTGTGGGTTGATGCATGGTCAGCATCGCCTACGGATGGTGCAGCGTTATATTCCCTCCCTCCTGGATCAGTGTTCAGGGAAACAATATCACCCAACTTAGGTGGCAATACAATGCGCCTGCATTTATCTAATCGATATGGCATGAGCAGTATCAAATTGGCGAAAGTGTCAATTGGCATCAAAAGTGTGGGAGCTAGTAACCAACCAAACTCAACTAAGCTGTTAAAGTTTAACGGTAGCGATGCCGTTATTATTCCCGCAGGTGGCGAGGTAATTAGCGATCCGATTTCTTTTACCATCAAGCAATTTACGCCATTGAATATTAGCTTCATGGCGGCCTCATGGATTATGTCACCCACGGAGCATTCTTTGGCAACAGAGATTCCGTATTTTTCAATGACGGCAAATGCTGAGTCTGATAGTGGTGTTGGTTTTATCCCTCAAAAAACATTCGCGGGACAAATGAGTTGGCTGTTAATAGAACGTCTGGAGGTTAGTAATACCATGGCGGGGTACAATGTGATGGCGGTTGGTGATTCAATTTCGGATGGTGCTTCCAATATGCTTTGTCAGCTTGTCATTAACCCCGACCTCAACTGTTTAAGTATTGGCCAAAATGCACGTTATACCGATTTTTTAGCACGTCGCTTAGCTAATGCGGGTCATACCAATATTGGGGTTGTAAATGGTGCAATTTCTGGCAATCAAATAGGTCAGGATGCACCATGGTTATCTCTGCAATCAGGAAAATCTTTACTGAATAGATTGGATGCGGATGTCCTCAAGCACAACGGTGTATCTAAAGTTATTCTTTTAGAGGGCATCAATGATTTACAGATCGCATCGACACCAAACCCAAACAAAGTTATTCAAGACCTGACAACAGTCATTAATCGCCTCCATGCGGCAAATATCAAAGTAATTTTAGGGACACTGACTCCAACGCAAGGCACTCCTAATGTTCCTTTAGCGATACTTAGCTTAGTGCTTCATTATGGATCAGATGCAGTTAATACCGCTCGCCAACAAGTCAATGCTTGGATTCGTAGTCAATCCATTGCGGACGGAGTTGTCGATTTTGATTACTGCTTGAAAAATCCCCAAAAACCATCACAGCTATTGCCCGCTTATGATAGTGGTGATCATTTGCACCTCAGTGTCTTAGGTCGTCAAGCGATGGCTCAGTGTGTTAATTTGAACTTATTAACCGCACCTTAAACGGAATGTCAATGATTTAAACCGAGTGCAAATTGGATTGTATGTCTGAGTGAGTTTACAGAATACAATCCCTTATCCCTTATCCCTTATCCCTTATCCCTTATCCCTTATCCCTTATCCCTTATTCATGGTGTATTTGATAAAAAGATGCAAACTGTCATCGCACTGACAGTGTTTGCTATCTCACTTGTCGTAAATTTAGGTTTTACAACGACAAGAGATCAACTCTCATGAACAAGTTTTTAGCGTCGATTTTGACCGTCATAGCGGTGACTTCCACCTCCGCATTTGCAGGTGATTTGCGTGTGCAGAATGGAAGATTTGTGGACTCACAAGGTGCAACGGTTGTTTTACGCGGCTTTAACCTCTCACAATTGCATAAACTCCCGCCTTTTCGTCCCAATAACGATCCATTGCTGTTTCAAAAGTTAGCGGCAAGTGGTGTCAATGTGGTTCGCCATCAATTCAATTGGGAGGCTTACGAAAAAGCGCCTAACGTCTATGATGAAAGTTATCTTGATTATTATGCAGAAATAGTAGATCGAGCGGCGGCGGCTGGTATTTATACCATTATTGATATTCACCAAGACGCGTTTAGCCGTTGGACATTAGACGGTTGTGGTGAAGGCTTTCCTCTATGGGCTATTCCTAAGGGCACTAAAGTGAGTGAACCCGACAATGGGAAGAAATGCTGGTTTTGGCCATTACGTGTGATGGCTCAAAGAGCGGATGTCGATGCTTTATTTAACAAGTTTTACGCCGCAGATTATATGCCCCGTGAGCGGTATATGATTTTATTAGAAAAACTAGCGACTCGTTTTGCGGGTTATCGCAATGTCATTGGTTATGATTTACTCAATGAACCGATGGGCGATGCCACTTTGCTAAAAAAATTATACGTGGATGGCATTGCGCGCGTTCGTCGCCATGATCCGCAAGCCATTGCCTTTATTGAGCCTGAAATGCTGACAGGTTCTGGCCTAGAATCAACCAAACTCACCAACCCAATGATTAGCAATTTGGCATTTGCTCCGCATTATTACGATGCCACGATTTATGCCAGTGTTTGGTTAGGCGGTCGTTATGAACCGACGGCGGCGAAAAATCGAGCCTTAGCAAAATCGTGGGGTGCGGCGGTGCTGTTGGGCGAGTATGGTACGCCTGCATTTGCGCTTGCACCGAACTACATCGAAATGATCTATAACGACATGGATAAGTTTGGTGATTCAGGTACGCAGTGGGGATACACGCCTGAATGGAATCCGACAACGCTTGATGGTTGGAATAGCGAAGACTTGTCTGTTGTTGATGACAAAGGCAACTTCCGCAGTAACTACCGTGAACGCCCTTATGCACGTCGGACAGCAGGTACTTACGGGACGTTGACTGCACAACCAGCGTGGTTCGTTTTCCCCGCGACATCTAGCTACAGTTGGACGCATAATCCTGCTCAAGGTGTTACGGAAATTTTTGTACCCAAAAGCTTCTTTTACAATAGATCTCCTGTTGTTACTACAACGGTGGGTGTCAATTGTAACTTTAACGGAGCTAAACAGATGTTGACGTGCAGCAGTTCATCGGCAGGCGTTAAACAAGTGACGTTGAAATAGTCATTTTGAATGGATTTGAATGACAACGACGTGGTGAAAGTCCTACCACGTCGTTAAATAGGATGTTAATCCAAAAAATGCTTTCTATTGAGAATGATCAGTCGTTGATAAGCGGTATCAACAAGGCCACTTTCCCGCCACTCAACGACTACTTTACAGGTTACTTGCCGTGAAAGAGAAGCCATATTCCCTATCGTTTCCTGTGAAAATGGCAAAATCACTGTGTCGTTTTGCTCAACAGGTGTAAAGCTCAACATTAATTTAATTAACCATCGTAACCGATCCTCAGCGGTTCGCATAGACATCAATTGTGCATGTTTGAGTGCCATGACAAAACGTAAATTAGACTGACGTAACCAGTAACTGGTGAGTTTTGCTGAATTCGTTATTGCTGTCTTAAATTCGCCAGCAGGAATACAAATTACCTCTAAAGAAGAAAGTGCACACGCTTCGTTAAATCGTTTAGAGATCCCTGCAAATAATTCTGCCTCACCGAGCAAATGACTGCCTTGTATTAACGCTGTCGTCAACATGTCACCTTCAGAGCCTTGAAAAGCAATCCGAACTAATCCATTTATCGGCAAATAAACAGAGCTTACTTTTTCACCTTGAGACCAAATCACATCACCTGCATGGTACTTTTGCCATCGGGCATGATCAGCAAGAGCGTCAATCACCGTGCTTTCTGCATCAGAAAACTCTGGGCAAGCGGCGAGCACTTCTCTGATTTTTTGTGTTGTTGTCATTGACTGTATTCTCGGAGCGTGAGCAAAAAGGTTCGCCAGCCGCTAGTAAGCTTAATCTCTCATCGTTAATTAGGTGCTCAATTTTTTTAACCGTCTAAAATGCACTAACGCCAATATCACCGCTAAAAACTGTAAGCCTGAACAGACAAAAAACGTCACGCCCATGCGCCAATCATCTTTCGGTAAATGACCCACTTTGGCCAATAAAAACGTGCCAATTAACGGTGCAATAATAATCATAATGCTGTTAATGGCGTTTAATGAACCCTGTGTCAGTCCTTGCTCACGCTCACTAGCGGCTTTAGAAATAATGGTTTGTAGGGCAGGGCCAGCGGCAAAAGACAGAAAATTAGCCAAGATAAAAAAGTACAAGAGATTGCTATTGGTGGTAAGGCCATAACAAATATAAATAATCGCTGATGATGCCATACCCATCATCGCCAATCGGTTTTCGCCAAATTTCTTTAGCAAGCGTCCCATCAATACGCCTTGAACAATGGCGGAGGTTAAGCCAACAAAAAATAACGCCATGCCGTTTTGCTTGGGAGTCCAGTTAAAGCGGAATTCGGTATATAACACCCACGTATTTTGCAAAATAAATTGCGCTAATACGGTACAAGCAAACACAAATACCAAGCCACCTACGCCTTTTAATTGCATCAAATGCGACAGTGCGCCAAAGGGATTAGCACGTTTAAATGTCACTGCTTCTCGACGCTCAACAGGTAAAGACTCAGGTAAGACAAAATAGCCATACAGCCAATTTAGTAATGATAAAGCGGCGGCGACCATAAAGGGCAAACGTAAGTCTATTGCACCCAACATACCGCCAAGCATCGGGCCAAAAATAAAACCAACACCAAACGCCGCACCTACCGCACCAAAGGCTTTGCCGCGTTCTTCATGGGTGGTGATATCGGCAACATAGGCATTAGCCACAGAAAAGCTTGCGCCTGTTGCCCCACTGACTAAGCGCGTCAATAACAGCAACACTAAAGAGTGAGTAAAGGCGGTGACGATATAGCTAATGCCTAAACCAAAAATGGATAACAACAAGACAGGCCGACGGCCATAACGATCACTGAGCGCGCCTAATAAGGGCGTGCAAAAAAACTGCATAATGCCATAGGTGGTGGCTAATGCCCCGTACCAATAGGCTTGTAAATCGGGAGAAGTGGTCATCTCGCCAATTAATGACGGCAAGACAGGAATCATCAAACCAATGCCAATCACATCTAAAAAAACAGTGACTAAAATAAAGCGCAAACTGGCTTTGGCAGTTGTCATAAAAATAACCTAATTAAAATGATTCGGCTTTATTGGCGACCAGCGTTTCTTTAAACGCTTTTGGCGTTTGCCCTTTACAGCGTTTAAAGGCATGCAAAAAATTGGATACTTCTGAATAGCCTAACCGTACCGAAATTTGCTCAACAGTGATACCGCGTAAGCTTAATAATTCTTCTGCTAAAGCCATGCGTACTTCATCCACCAACAGACGGTACGAGACCCCTTCGGCCAACAAATGCCGTCTTAAGGTGCGTGAACTCATACATAGTCGTGCCGCGACCACTTCCATATCGGGGATATGTTGTGGTTGAGTCAGCAAAATATCGCGTACTTTGGCGGCCACGCCTGAGCGTTGTTGGCGACGAGTCAGCAATGCCTTACATTGGCTTTCACACATTTGGGCAATGGCGGGATTACTTTGTGGAATCGTTAAGTCTAACAGTTGACCTGCGAATTTCACCGAGTTTTCAGCTTGGTTAAATAAGGGTGTCAAGCCAAAGCGTTGTTGATAGGGCGAGATGTCGGCGGGTGCAGCATGCGTAAAAGTGACTGCCAGCAGAGGAGGGCTCGTATTAAACAAATCCTCCACCATCGTCATAATGGCAGACATATCTCTATCCACTAAAAATTGACGGCACAAGGTAGGAATCGCCTGACCATCAAGGATGAGTCGCGCGTCTTCGTTCGCTTCCTCGAGTGTGACTTGATGAAAAGCAAAAGTTAAATCAACGTAACGTAAGCCTAAATGAATGGCTTCACGTAAGGTTGGGCTGCTGATTAAAGCGAAGCCCCAAATACCATAACTACTGAGATGGTAGCGTCGACCCGCTTCTAGACCCAAATCAGCACGATAATGCCCTTGGGCTTGGATAATATTGGCAATCAGCGAGAGTTCTTGTTGCGCGGAGACTTCGGCATTATTGTCATTGAGTTGATGAATGGTGATGCCTGTCGTCCGTAAACAATCGGCTAATCGAATACCTACATCTTGCGCTAATTGGGTTAGCAATTGCACGCTGCTAATACTTCGTTGTTGAGGCCATGTTGCCATAATTGGTATTGTCCGAAATTCACAATTCACTGTCCGAATGTACCATAAAAAATCATTTGTTGGCGAGCTAGGATATAATCACGCAATTAAGATTTAAACTGACGAGACGAAACATCTATGAGCATACAACATACTGACATCGCAATTATTGGTTCAGGTTTTGGGGGGATTGGTATTGCCATCCAACTGCAACACGCAGGTATGCACAATATTGTTTTATTAGAAAAAGCGTCGGATGTCGGCGGTTGCTGGCGTGATAACAGTTACCCCGGTGCAGCCTGTGATGTACCGTCGCATTTATATTCTTTTTCCTTTGAGCCAAAATTTGATTGGTCGCGGAAGTTTGCACCCCAGCGCGAGATTTACGCCTATATTCGTCATTGTGCCGAAAAATACAACATCTTGCCGAAAGTACAGTTTAATACCGAAGTCACTGCCGCCCGTTTTGATGAGCAGCAAGGCGTATGGTTTATCACCACCAATACAGGTAAAACCATTTCGGCGCGCGTGTTAATTAGTGCCTGTGGTCAATTAAATCGTCCTGCTTATCCCCGTTTAAAAGGCATAGAAAGCTTTAAGGGTGAAGTGTTTCATTCGGCATTATGGAATCATAACTACGATTTAAACAATAAAACGGTGGCGGTGGTTGGTACAGGGGCAAGCGCGATTCAATTTGTTCCTGAGATTGGCAAAAAAGTTAAAAAGCTGTCGTTGTTTCAACGTTCTGCACCGTATGTGATTCCTAAGCCTGACCGCAGTTATGGCTCATGGGAACATGCGTTGTACGAAAAATTGCCAGCCCTACAAACGCTAAGTCGTGCGGCGATGTACACCCACCATGAAAGTCGTGCGTTGGCGATGACGGTTTTTAAGTCGGCCTTAAAACCGTTTGAATGGCAATTTCAGCGTCATCTCCATAAAGCCATTAAAGACCCTGTGTTACGCGCCAAACTCACCCCTGATTATCCTTTAGGTTGTAAGCGTATTTTGATTTCTAATGAATATTACGAAACCTTAGCGCGTCCTAATGTCGATGTTGTGACCGATAATATTGCTGAAGTGACTCCTACAGGTATCCGCACCAAAGACGGCCAAGAGCATCCTGTCGACGCCATTATTTACGGTACAGGTTTTCAAGCAACAGACTTTTTAGCTCCGATGAAAATCACAGGCCGTGGTGGTGTCGATTTAAACCAAGTGTGGCGTGATGGCGCAGAGGCTTATTTAGGCATGACGGTGAGTGGTTTCCCTAATTTATTCTTGTTGTATGGCCCAAATACGAATCTAGGCCATAACTCGATTGTCTATATGTTGGAAAGCCAGTTTAGCTATATTCTGGACGCGGTAAAAACCTTGCAACAACGTGATTTGCGTTTTGTAGATGTGCGTAGTCAAGTGCAAGGCGTTTATAATCGTTGGGTACAAAAACAAATTAAAAACACGATCTGGGATGCGGGTTGTACCAGTTGGTATAAAACGGCATCAGGTAAAAATACTAATAATTGGCCGGGTTTTACCTTAGTGTATCGTTATAAAACCCGTCATTTTGATAGCCAAGATTATGAGTTGGCCGTTAAGTCAGCGCGTATATTGCCGTTGCAGGTGGCTGCTGCTTAGACGGTTACGATGGGTTCAATCTGTTTTTCATCGTTGAATGGCTGTGCCGAGTAAGGAGTAATGACTTGGCACGGCAAGTCTTGCTCCCACGGTGGATTACTGCCGAGTTCATGGCACAAATGGTCGATGACTAAACGCACTTTTTTGGAGATATAGCGCGTTGGTGGATAAACAGCATAAATCGGTATCGGTGCTAATTCGATATGAGGCATGGCATTAATCAGTTGGCCATTACGCAACGCTTCGGCAACAATAAACAACGGCATCACCGATAAGCCTAAACCTGCAATGGCGGCATCACGTCCCATTTCACCATTATTAGAGGTAAAACGACTGTGAATATTGTGGCTACGATTTTGGTCGTTTTGTGGTAAAAATCCCCATAATTGACTATTAGCAATGTTGCTATAGCCAATAAACTCATGGACGAACAAATCATCAAACAGAGCCGTCGTGTCTTTGCGCTCGGCATAACTCGGGCTACAGACGACCACACGCCGACACAAACCCAATGGTCGTGCTTTCAACGATAAACCAGGATCGTTGCTAATACGAATCGCCAAATCGTAACGCTCTTGAATAATATCTTCGACGCGGTCGTCTAAATGAATATCAACGTCTAAACGCGGGTGTTTAGCAATAAAGGGAAATAGCAGCTTACCTAAGTACATCGTCCCAAAGGTCACGGGCGCGGCGATACGTAACGAGCCACAGAGATTTTCGTTACGCTCAGTGATTTCTTCGGCGGCGGCTTCGAGTTCTTGCAAAATGGCCGACGCACGGGCATGAAAGGCTTGGCCATGAGCAGTGGCGGTGACTCCTCGTGTTGAGCGATGGAGTAGGGCGACACCAAGCATTTCTTCTAGTCGTTTTAGGCGCTTACTGACGATAGATTTAGATAAGCCGATACGTTCGGCGGCTTGGGTCAGGCTGCCACAGTCTACAATGGCTAAAAAGGTGGCGATGTCGTGGATGTTGAAGGAGTTCACGGCGTAATCCTAAGACTCAGAGTTATTTTGCCGCCATAATAAAACACCCCGCAGAAGCGGGGTGTTTTATTTATGTTTACTCGTTATCCAAGAACGAACGCAAATGCTCCGAACGGGACGGATGACGCAACTTACGCAAGGCTTTGGCTTCAATTTGACGAATACGCTCACGCGTCACATCAAACTGTTTACCCACTTCTTCGAGCGTATGGTCAGTATTCATATCAATACCAAAACGCATTCTTAACACTTTCGCTTCGCGTGGCGTTAAGTTCGCTAATACTTCACGCGTTGCTTCACGCAAGCCTTCAGCAGTAGCGGCATCAACAGGCGAAGTAATGGTTGTGTCTTCAATAAAGTCACCCAAATGAGAGTCTTCATCGTCGCCAATTGGGGTTTCCATCGAAATAGGTTCTTTAGCGATTTTTAACACCTTGCGAACTTTGTCCTCAGGCATTTCTAAACGCTCACCTAATTCTTCAGGCGAAGGCTCACGACCCATTTCTTGCAACATTTGACGGGAAACACGATTAATTTTGTTAATCGTTTCAATCATATGCACAGGAATACGAATGGTACGCGCTTGGTCAGCAATCGAACGGGTAATCGCCTGACGAATCCACCATGTCGCATAAGTCGAGAATTTATAACCACGACGATATTCGAATTTATCCACCGCTTTCATCAAGCCGATGTTGCCTTCTTGAATCAAATCGAGGAACTGTAAACCACGGTTGGTGTATTTTTTCGCAATCGAAATCACCAAACGTAAGTTAGCTTCGACCATTTCTTTTTTCGCACGACGCGCTTTCGCTTCACCAATCGACATACGACGGTTAATTTCTTTGATTTCGATAATCGACAAGCCCGTTTCGTCTTGCAACGCAATCAGTTTTTTCTGGGCGCGTAAAATATCATCACGGTACTGCTTGAAGCCTGCGCTCCATGCTTTGTTTGCAGCAATATGACTATCAACCCAATCTAAATTAACTTCATGGCCAGGAAAGTCTTTGATAAAGACTTTACGATCCATTTTGGCGCGGCGAATACACAACACCATAATCGCTTTTTCTTGCGCCCGAACCGCATCTTGACCCGCACGAAGCTCTAAACCCAAAGCATCAAATAACCGTGGTGTGAGTTTGAACATCATAAACAAGTGGGCTAGTTGTCCTAATGACTCTTGGCCTTCGGGACTGATACGGCCATGTTGGTTGAGTACAGCAAGCGTTGCTTGGTATTGTTCAGCCAGTTCGGTGAAGCGTACTCTGGCTAACTCAGGATCTGGGCCTGCTTCAACTTCGTCCTCTTCTTCCGTTGCACCTTCAGCAACTTCTTCGCTGTCGAGGTCGATTTCAGCGACTTTTGTACCATCTTCGGCAACGACAGGCAGTAATTCAATATCATCAGCAACTTCGGGAATGCTGGTGTCTTCTAGGTCTAAATAGCCAACTAAAATATCGGCTAAACGACGTTCACCTGCATTAACACGGGCATAGTCGGCCAATACGCTTGGCACAGTCGTTGGCCAATGTGCCATCGCATTTAACACATCACGAATACCTTCTTCGATGCGTTTAGCAATGGCAATTTCACCTTCACGCGTCAACAACTCGACCGTACCCATTTCGCGCATATACATACGGACAGGGTCAGTCGTGCGACCGGGTTCGGTTTCGACAGAGGTTAATACGGCTACGGCTTCTTCGGCGGCAACTTCATCATCTTGTGCGTCGGGTGTTTCTTCGAGTAATAAATCGTCGGCTTCGGGCGCGCGCTCATGGACAGGAATACCCAAATCGTTGAGCATTTGAATAATGTCTTCAATTTGCTCGGTTTCAGTGATAGATTCGGGTAAATGGTCGTTGAGTTCGACATAGGTCAGGTAGCCTTGCTCTTTACCGCGAGCGATAAGGGCTGCGACTTGCGAAGTGGTTTTTGTCAGATGTTCAGAAGGCGTGCGCTCGTTAGTCATGCGAAGGTCTCGGTGATGCAAGCAAGACTTATTAGTATAGCATACTCTGTCAATAAGAGGAAAAATGCAGCGACATTCACTCGGGTTTTTTTCTCAGTAGTGTCACTAAGGCACGTAATTCTTTTTTGAGTTGCACTTGTGCGGCAAATTCGGTGGTTTCTTTGAGTTGTTGGTTTAAACTTTCTATCCGTAATTGATTCAAAATGTCCGTTAGCTCACCTTCCACATTGAGTGCAGGGCTAAATGTCGCATCTTCGGCCAAGGCTTTTAAGTGTGCGCCTTCGGCTGTTCCTTCCCATGTTCCTAAAATAGCAATAATCGTGCAGTCAGGTTGTTGCTGACAAAAGTCGATGACATCTAACAGTAACGCCGATTCCGTTGGCAATTGCCTGAGCAGTAACGCAGTGTCTAAGGCGGTGGCGGCAGTTGATTTTTGCAGTAACAGTTGAATGGCTTTGTCGCTTAACGAGGAACGTCCAGCAATGCTTTGTGGCCGACGGTTATGGACTTCATATTGACGGCGAACAGGCCGAGTGACTAACACGGCTGTTTCTTCTGGATTCGGTGTGGGTGTGTGAATAATCTCAGGTGTGCTTGGTAATGCTGTTTTTAAGGTCTGATCGTCAAGTCCAGTTAACTGACTTAAGCGTTGCCATAATAATTGCCGATACACGCCAACAGGCACTTTATCAATCAAGGGTTTCGCTAAGCTCGCTAAACGGCTTTTGCCTTCTAACGAGTCTAAACGTAAATCCTCACTTAAATGATTAAACAGAAAGTCCGCTAAAGGGAGTGCGCTATGAATGCGTTGGCTAAATGCTTCTTTATCTTCTTCGCGGATCAATGAGTCGGGGTCTTGGCCGTCGGGTAAAAATAAAAAACTGGCACTGACACCTTCTTTGAGCGTTGGCAAGGCGGATTCTAAGGCGCGCCACGCCGCTTTACGGCCTGCATTATCACCATCGAAACAAAATACGACATCAGACACACTACGAAATAAACGTTCAACATGCGTGGTACTGGTTGATGTGCCAAGTGTCGCGACCGCAAAAGGTAAGCCTGCTTGATGCACCGCTATGACATCTAGATAGCCTTCAACGACCATAATCCGTGTTAACGCCTGCTTAGCTTGGCGTGATTCGTAAAAACCATACAGCTCTTCACCTTTATGAAAAATAGGCGATTCAGGCGAGTTTAAGTATTTTGGTTTACTGTCATCTAACACTCGTCCACCAAAGGCAATGACCCGACCACGAAAATCACGAATCGGAAAAATCACCCGTTCGCGCATGGCATCGTAATAAGAATCACGTTGTTCTTGATGAATGATGAGTCCTGCTTCTAATAGCAGCGCTTGTTTTTCTGGGGTGTCGGCCAGTGCATTAAATAAATTATCCCAACCCGAAGGCGCATAACCGACGCGCCAATATTTGGCAATTTGTCCTGTTAAGCCGCGCTGTTGTAAATAATTGACGGCATTGCTGCGTGTGGGTGCGGAGCGTAATTGTTCTTCAAAAAATTGAGCGGCGGCTTCTAAAATATCATAAAGCGGCTGACGTGAGACTTGGGCTTCTTGTTGGCTATTTTCAGGCAGGCTTAAACCGACTTTTTGTGCCAGATATTCCAAACCATCCATAAATTCACGATGTTCATATTGCATCACAAAGCTTAAGGCGTTGCCTGATGCACCGCAGCCAAAGCAATGGTAAAACTGTTTTTCACGATTAACACTAAATGACGGCGATTTTTCGTTATGGAAAGGGCAGCAGGCGGAATAATTTTTACCTGTTTTTTTTAGGCGAACATGACCGTTAATCAGGTCAACAAGATCAATACGGCGTAAGACTTCATCAATAAAATTTTGCGGGATGCGACCAGCCATAGCGTGTCTAATAATTAAAGGCAAGACGAGTCATTCTAACAGTCTTTAGAACGAGAGAGAAATTATAAAATGGCGAGATGAATGGCGAAAATCAGCCCAGTTTGGCTTTTACCAATTTAGACACTTCAGCACCATCGGCGCGACCTGCAATTTGCGGGCGTAACAGATTCATCACTTTACCCATATCACGGGCAGTGCTAGCACCAATTTCAACAATGGCAGCATTAATGAGCGCATCGACTTCATCGGCAGAGAATGGCGTAGGCAGAAACACGTCCAAAACGGCAATTTCAGCCCGTTCAATAGACGCTAAATCTTCACGATTAGCAGAGGCATAAGCAGCAACGGATTCGCGTCGCTGCTTAATCAACTTTTCAAGGACGGCCAACGAACGCGATTCATCGAGTTCAATGCGTTCATCGACTTCGATTTGTTTAAAAGCCGCCAAGGCCATACGAATAACACCTAAACGCGCGCTGTCTTTGGCACGCATAGCATCTTTCATGGCTTCAGTGAGTTGGGCTTTTAACGTTGACATTGGGAGTCCTTGTTCAGTTTAGGGCGTGATGCCAAGATGGCACAAGCCCTGAAAAACGATTAGTACATACGAACCGTTTTAACGGATTCGCGTGCTAATTTTTTAGCATAACGCTTAACGGCAGCCGCTTTTTTGCGCTTGCGTTCTTGCGTTGGTTTTTCGTAGAAGTCGCGTTTACGGACATCCGCCAACACACCAGCTTTTTCACAAGAACGTTTGAAACGACGTAATGCAACGTCAAATGGCTCGCCTTCTTTCATTTTCACTTGGGGCATGAATCATCACCTTTATCAATACAAATAACCGCCCCAATTGGGCAGGGATACAATGAGGCGGTAATTCTACGCAAATATGGCCTTGACAGCAAGCAGCGCGTACAATCTATGCACAGAAAGATTCCTTTGCTGAGGCTTATCGTCATCAGCAAAGCTCATTAAGTGAGAGTTTTATGCGTGTATTGGGTATTGAAACGTCATGTGACGAAACGGGTGTTGCCGTTTATGATAGTGATAAAGGCTTATTAGCTCATCGTTTGTACAGTCAAGTCGATCTTCATGCTGATTATGGCGGTGTCGTTCCTGAGTTGGCCTCGCGTGACCATGTCCGTAAACTGATTCCTTTAATTAAAGAAGTATTAGCGGCTGCCAATAGCTCCGCGCAAGAAATTAATGGAATTGCATATACCTCAGGGCCAGGTTTGGCAGGCGCATTAATGGTCGGTGCGATGACGGGACGGAGTTTGGCCTATGCGTGGAACGTGCCTGCGATTGGTGTCCATCACATGGAAGGGCATTTGTTAGCCCCGTTGTTAGAAGTCAATAAGCCTGAATTTCCGTTTATTGCCTTGTTAGTGTCGGGCGGTCATACCCAATTATTGCGTGTTGATGGCATTGGTCAATATGAATTATTGGGCGAGTCGGTGGATGATGCCGCAGGTGAAGCCTTTGATAAGGTCGCGAAGATGTTGAATTTGGATTACCCCGGAGGGCCAAATGTTGCAAAGTTGGCTTTACAAGGTAATGCGGAAGCGTTTAAGTTTCCGCGTCCGATGTTGGATAGACCGGGTTTGGATTTTTCGTTTAGTGGTCTGAAAACATCTGTATTAACTGCTTATAAGCAGACGGCTGATTACCCTGAAAAATTAGCCGATATTGCGGCTAGTTTTGAAGCGGCGGTCGTCGATACGCTATTGCGTAAATGTGAACGGGCATTAAAAGAAACGGGTTTAAAACGCTTGGTGATGGCGGGTGGTGTCAGTGCCAATGTGAAATTACGCGCCGATTTAGAAGCGATGGCGCAACGTAAGCGTTGGCAGGTATTTTATCCCTCTCATGCTTTTTGTACCGATAACGGTGCAATGATTGCCTACGCAGGTTGTCAACGTTTGCTCGGTGGGCAGCAAGAAAACTTGGCGGTGACGGTTAAGGCACGCTGGCCGATGGTGGACTTGCCTGCGGTATAGTTGTTGGTGTGAATTTCAGCATTTTAGGAGCAGTGGTTGATGAAACATTATTGGGTGTGGATGTTGTTGCCGTTCTGTTTGTGGAGTTGTAGCACTGAGCGAACATTAACGGTAAAAAAACCTATTCCGAGCGCGGTGCCGCCTGTGAAAGCACGGGTGATGCAAGTCGGTGAGCCAACGACAACATCAGAAATTAAGGTTTATGGTTATATTCCTGATAGTTTTGAAAATTCCGCGTGGCAGTTTATGCAGGTCAATGGTCATCGTTTAGCGACAGGTGACTTAGCCCCTGTGATTCGTTTTACTTATGGTCAATTATCAGGAACGACGGGCTGTAATGTTTATAATGCCCGTTATCATCGTGATGGTTTATGGTTGAATGTCTTTGCCCTGAAGATGGGAATTCAACCTTGTGATTCATTGTTAGAACAACAAATGTTGATTCATACGGCAATCAGTCAAGTACGTAGCGTGCGTATTATTCAATCCAATAATTATTTGGCATTGCTCGATGCCAACAATAAGCTGTTGGCCGAGTTGAAGCCTGTTAAGGTGAAAGAGGGAAGTTAGGGTTTTAGGAAAATATTTTCCATGTGATAGGCTAAAAATTCAGGATTGGGTTGGAATTTTTTCGGTAATTTAATAAGTTGGCCTTCTAATCCAATCAGATAGTCTTGTGAAATAGCACTACTCTCTAAGGATTTTAGCTGTTGAGATATTTTGATTCTAAAGTCGGGTGTTACAGTAATTAAGCCAACATCATACGCTTTATCATGTAAGGCGGATAAACATAAACCGTTAGCAGGATTGAGGCGTTGATTTTCGTTATGACTCCAAGGCACGATATGACTGGCGATGAGTAGTGGTTTTAAGGATATTCCTGTCATACAACAGGTATGATTGTAGCTACTGAGTACGGCTTTTCTAAAGAAGGCTTGTTTAATGCGGGTCTTAACAATACGTGTGCTATCACCAGCATAAAAAGAGTCTGTATCAATGGCTAAATCGGGATCATGACTCGATAACGTTGACAGAGTGTTATCTTTTTGCGCTACGGCATCGATGAGTAATTGGCTTTCCTCTCCGATATTATTGGGATGCTCCATAAATTCGTGCCAAATTTCGCGGTCTAATTTAGAGCAGCTGACTAAGCCCTTTCGACCACTATTGGTAATAGCAGGGTCAAGACTGGCAAGATTAGCCAACTTCATGGCAAGGGCATCGGGTGTTCGTTCAATCATAAGTGCTGTTGCTACGATTAAAGGGTTGCGTCGATGGAGTTGACCGAACGTTAATTGGCAGTACAGGTTTAACGCGATGAGTGTTTGTTCTCGAGTCCACTGCTGATTGGCCATAGATATTTCCAAGTATAATCAGGCTGTTAAGTGAAGGCTATACTAAATTATCATGTGATACTACAGTGTGGGCAAAGTAAGAATTTTTTAAGTATAAGGCTAACTAGCAATCATATGAACATCACCCGATTAAACTCCTTCATCAACCAACACATTAAAAAGATAGAAATGCTCGGCGTATTAATGCGAATTTTTAGCTTTTCTTTGGTCAGTTGGTTTGGTGCTGACAGCCCTTTTTTGTTTGTTTGGATATTTAACACCATCGACGCAATTATGCTGTCGTGGTGTTCTTTTCTAAAACGCGACAACGCCTATATCTTACTAAATATGTTTTGGATTTTAGTTGGCATTGTCGGCATTTGTCGCGCCAGTGGTTTCTTGCATTAACGCAGTAATAAGTCTGTGCATAGCGTATCTAAAGAGGGTATTTCGACCTGTTGTTTTTTAGCGAGATGTTTCATCTCAAGATAAAGCTCTTGAATTTCATCACTCGCATGGCCTGCATGTCCTGCCAAAATTCGTTGCATATAGTGCATTTGAAATGCAGTCATTAAACTAAAGGCGATGATTGCACTAGGCATCAAGGACACCAGTTTCATATTGAGTGGCGTAATACTGCCCGCTGCATTGACTAAATCAAAGCATTCTTGCATGGCTAGAGCGACGGTATTGGCTTCTAACCAAGACAGGGTTAATGGTTGTTGCGTATGGAGTTTTTGACTACCAATGGCCATCACTGGCAACATCAAGGCGGCATGAGTTTTTAACCAAGCAGGCATATCATCGTGGAAGGTGCTAGGAATTTTTGCTTTGTTAAAAATCTTCATTAATTTGATGGCGGAGGCATGACGTTTAGCATGACCACCAATCGTGGTAATCTGCAATAACGACAAGCTGCGAGGCAATACACTATAATGCACAACGCCGTTTTTTAGCTCACCTAACGCTGCAGGAAAAGCCCACAATAAACGGCCTTTTAACGGGTGTCGCCATTGGTCATCATTGGTCACACAATTAAACATAAAAACGATATTGTGACTGGGGTGAGCAATTAAGTCGGGCATTAACGCGTCAATTTGATGGCGTTGCACAGTGACAAGCACGAAGTCGGCAGTCATGTCGGGCGTTAAACGGGGATAAGCCGTGACATCTTGATATTCAATTCGACTTTTGCCGTGTGTTTGCATCCGTAAACCATGTGCTTGGATGTTGGCTAGACGTTCGTCTCGGGCAATCACTGTCACTTCATGACCTGCTTTGACTAAACGAGAAGCGATAATTGTGCCTATACAACCCGCACCCACAACGACAATACGCATAATAGATTCCATCAAATAAACTAAATTCTTATTGTTAATCATTAACAGGTTGCTGAAAAAACGCTATGGCTGGAATGCCCAGCCTACTTTGCCATTAGGTCATTTGTGATGAGCCATCACAACGAAAAGACTAATCGGCCTCCGTCTGTTCACTTTTTTTATCACCAAATTTGCGTTCTTCACCTTTCAATAATGCCTTAATATTGTTTTTATGACGTGCAATCAATAACACACTCATACCCATAACACCTAGCATATACGAGGGAACAAGAGTCCAAGCAATGACAGGTGCGACGGTAAACGCAATAATTGAACCTAAAGAAGAAATTCTAAACGCAGCAAAGACCGCCAACCAAATCCCAATCACCGCCAAGCCTAATGGCCAATGTAAAGCCAATAATACGCCTAATGCAGTGGCAACACCTTTGCCACCTTCAAACTTAAAAAACACAGGGTATAAGTGTCCTAAGAACGCCGCTAAACCAATCGCACTAATCAGGTCAGGTGTGACGTTTAAGTGTTGTGCCAATAACACTAAAGGCACACCTTTAAACATATCACCTGCTAAGGTGAGTAACGCCGCTTTTTTACCGCCGATGCGTAAGACATTGGTGGCACCGGGGTTTTGTGAGCCTTGAGTGCGTGGGTCAGCTAAACCTAAAGCCTTACAAACGACAATCGCGGAGCAGATAGAGCCCAGTAAATAAGCAGTGATTAATAAAGTCATGGCTAAAAAGTCGGACATTTGTGGTATTCGCTAAAACAAGTCAGAGGGGGAGAGTCTATAATAAGCGTCTGATGTTAACCCAAGGTAATTGTGAGCACGATGGATATTTTATACATTCGTAATTTAAAGGTGGATGCGGTGGTGGGTATTTTCTCTTGGGAAAAACGTATCCGCCAGCCATTACACCTTGATTTAGAAATCGCGTTGGATATTCGCAAAGCGGCAGCCACTGACGATATTCAATATGCACTTGATTACAAAACTGTCTCTACACGTCTCACGCAATTTATTAGTCAAAGTGAATGGCATTTAATTGAAACCTTGGCCGAAAAAATAGCAGCCTTGTTAATGTCTGAATTTGGTGTGACGTGGTTACGATTAAAGCTGTCTAAACCTGCGGCATTGCCATCGGCAGATAGTGTTGGGTTGATGATTGAGCGCGGTGATAAAAGTGTACCGTGTTTGTTTATGGGGGTATAAATGCTCACTCCATCCCCAAGGTATGCGTCCTACCACCATCAACTGCAATAATTTGCCCTGTAATATACGGGGCATCTTCAATCAAAAATGCCACAGTACGAGCAATATCTTCAGGACTCCCTGACCGCGCTAATGGCACACTGGCTAAAATCTGTTGCTGTGTGTTGCTCGCAATCGCGGAGGGCGTATTATCTTCTGGCCATAAAATTGCTCCCGGCGCAACGCCATTGACGCGCACATAAGGCGCAAGCTCTTTCGCTAATGAGGCAGTCATCATGCCTAAAGCGGCTTTGGCCATACAATAAATCGTATGTTGTTTAAACGGGCGAGTAGCATGAATATCAACAATATTGACAATACAACCCCGACTTTCGGTTAAAGCAGGAGTTAAGGCTTGACTCAAAAAAAACGGAGCGCGGGCGTTACTTATCATTAAATCATCCCAATCCGCTAATGTCGCTTCGCCAATCGCGGTAGGGTAAAACGTCGAGGCATTATTGACTAAGGCATCCATTCGCCCAGTTAATTGCAATGCGTGTTCCGCCAGTTGTTGAATGTGTGCGTGTTGTTGTAAGTCGGCCTTTAAGGTAAAGGCACTATTAGGACGTTGCCTATTCAAACTTTCAGCCAATTTGAAAGCCGCTTGCTCACTATGACGATAATGAATAATCACCTGCCAACCGCGTGCATGTAAGTCTTTAATAATCGCTGCACCCACACGTTGTGCGCTTCCCGTCACCAATACTACTTTTTCATTCCCTGTCCGATTAGCCGTCATGATTTTCCTGCTGATACTGCTGTTTAAAGTGTTGTAAGGCATGAATACGGGCAATAATTAAGGCATCGCCAAGTGCTTGACCTGTCAATTCATGGCCATGAGGTAAATCTTTAGGAGTAATCGCTGCCGCCACTTGTCGAGCTTGGCGAAAATAATCGACTTGTGGATAAGGTCGATCTTCCCATCCCAATCGTCCTTGAGCATCGGCTTGACAGGCAAGCAAGAACTCCTCAAAACGTTCAGGACGGCGCAGTGCATCCAGTGCGTGTAGTTTTTTCCATAATGTTTTGGCTTGCAACTCCACAACCCGATGACATTCTAAATGATGCTCACAGACCATTTCAGCGAGTTGTTGATAATCTTTAGGCACTTTATAGCGTTCACAAACGGCTTTAACCAGCGGTAATCCGCGTGCTTCATGGCCAAGATGACGTGGTAGAAGGTCTGTCGGTGTAATGCCTTTGCCTAAATCGTGCATCAATACTGCAAAGCGTGTGCGCGGATTGAGTTTGTTTTTGACCGATACTTGTAAGCACATTAACAAATGCACGCCTGTATCTATTTCAGGGTGATACTCTGGACGTTGAGGAATACCAAATAATTGGTGCAGTTCAGGAAACAACACTTGCAGTGCGCCACTTTCACGCAAGACTTCAATATAGACATCAGGATGATTTTCAGATAATGCTTTATGCGTTTCTAACCACACACGTTCAGCGGTTAAGTGTTGTAGTTCGCCTGCATTGACCATATTTCGCATCAAAATCATCGTTTCGCGCGCGACTTTAAATCCTAACGGCGCATAACGTGCGGCAAAACGAGCGACTCGTAACACACGCAGCGGGTCTTCACCAAACGCAGGCGAAACATGACGTAGTAATCGCGCAGCTAAATCGGCTTGACCACCATAAGGGTCAATAATATGGCCATGATCGTCTTGCGCCATTGCATTAATGGTGAGGTCACGCCGCTCTAAATCTTGCTCAAGACTAATGACGGGAGTGGCATCACACATAAACCCATGATAGCCCATACCGCTTTTGCGCTCGGTACGGGCGAGGGCATATTCTTCTTGAGTGTGGGGATGTAAAAACACAGGAAAATCATGGCCCACTGATTTAAAGCCTTCTGCCAATAGTTGTTGAGGTGTGGCACCAACGACGACCCAATCACGGTCGGTAATGGCACGGCCAAGCAAACCATCACGCACCGCACCACCTACTAAATACGTTTTCATTAAAATCCTGTGCGTTTAATCAATGGGTCAATAGTCGAAAGGGGTGATTTTACATGGTCTATATCCAAGCATCATGTGGTTTGTCATAACATGCTCAAGCAGTCAGCAAAAAATGACTCAGCTTTCGGAGTATAAGTAGCACACCTATCTTTTGTGTATTAACTCTTATTTTGTTGAACTTTTTGACGAGAGAAAAGTCACAAAAAAAATATCAAATATAGATTTTATTCACCTCCTCTAGTATGGTATCTATATCACCCAAGCAGTGCATTGTTGTGGAAAAATGTCTGTTTTTAGGTAAAAAAATACAAAGATAGTGAATAATATTGACCACGGATAGCAATGGAAAGCCTTTTTTATCAACCGAGCAATTCATATTTAATTGGCATCATGCTTTTTTTTTGTGTGAAATCCCTTGTTATATGGCGATATAAACTATCTTTAACCCGATATGTTTTGTTTTGTCTCAAGTTTGTGTTCTTTGGAGTAATGCATCATGGCAGTTTTTAATGGTACGAGTGGTAAAAATACACTCAATGGAACAACGGATGCCGATACGTTAATTGGAGGCTTGGGAGATGACTCGTATATCGTCAATAATGCAGGTGATGTGGTTGTAGAAAGTGCAGGAGAGGGAACGGATCGGGTTTTTGCATCGGTCACTTACACTTTAGTCAATAATGTTGAAAACTTATACCTGACGGGTGGTAATGATATTAGCGGTATTGGCAACGAAGCCAATAACATCGTTTCAGGGGCGAGAGGGAACAATGCTTTATTCGGTGGAGCAGGCAATGACGTGCTCGTTGATGGTTCTAACCTTATTTATAACAATGTCGCATTGTCAGATGTGGGGCAATTTTATTTATCTTCATCAACCAATGCTTTAATTAATAATTTGGGTGGCGATCAAAATTTTGGTGAAACGGTATTAGCGCGTAATGACGATGAGTCTTCTAATGCGATTGATATTACATCCGTGTTTGGTGAGGCAGGTATCAATTTTTTTGGTACCAACTACACCAGTTTATTTGTTAACAATAACGGTAACTTAACGTTTGAAAGCAGACTATCAACATTCACTCCGTCAGAAATTGGTAAAGGCTATAACTCGCCTATTATCGCCGCATTTTGGGCGGATGTGGACACCAGAGCGGGTGTGACTACGCCTTCTTTGGGTGGCAACTCGCTTGGTACTAACCAAGTCTTTTATGATTTAGATGCTGAAAATGGTGTTTTTACCGCAACATGGGATGACGTTGGCTATTACTCAGTAAATAACTCTAAAATTAATTCTTTTCAGATTCAATTGATTAAGCGCGGTACGGCAGGCGATTTTGATATTTTATTTCGTTATGAAACAATTAATTGGACGACAGGTGATGCTAGTTCAGGGCACGGTGGTTTGGGCGGTGAGCCTGCCCGTGTTGGCTACACTGCGGGTGATGGCGTGGCGACTTATGAGCTACCTATATCAGGTAATCAGAATAGTATTTTGGCGCTAGATACCACTATTGGTAATACAGGACGCACGGGGATTTACATTTACAATGTAAGAAATGGTGCGGTGTTTGATCCCGGTGGTAACGACGTATTGAATGGTGGTACGGGTGTTGACACGATGGCGGGTGGCGTTGGTAACGATACCTATATACGCGATAATGTTGGTGATTTGGTGTTGGAAGCGGCGGATGAAGGCATAGATTCTGTTCAATCGTCTCTGACGTATGTTTTACCCGATCATGTTGAAAATCTAACACTAACAGGTATTGCTCATATTGATGCAACGGGTAACGTTATTAGTAATATGCTTGTCGGCAATAGTGCTAATAATGTGCTTGATGGTGGAGCGGATAAAGATACCATGACAGGTGGTCAGGGTAATGACACCTATATCGTAGATCATAGTGATGATCGGATTGTCGAACGTCCAGATTCTGGATTAATTGTCACTCGTGCAAATACAGCAGTAACGGGTAGTCAAGTGTCAGGTGGTGCTAGTACGAATGCTAAATTTTCGGCAGATGGTACACGCATCGTATTTGAAAGTTTGGCCACAGATGTGGTTGGTGGTGACACCAATGCTAGCAGTGATATTTTTGTTAAAAATATCAATACGGGCTTAGTCACACGAGTCAATACCAACAGTACAGGTATGCAAGCAATCGGTGGAAATAGCAGTGATGCAACTTTCTCCGCAGATGGTGTTAGTGTTATTTTTCGCAGTGAGGCAACTAACTTAGTTGACAATGATACAAATGCGAAGAGCGATATTTTTGTTAAAAACCTAACAACAGGTGCGATTACACGCCTTAGTACGGACAGCTTAGGAGCAGAAGCGAATGATGCCACAACGAGTGCGAGTTTATCTGCCGATGGTTCAAAAATCGTTTTCGCAAGTCATGCCACCAACTTGGTGACAGGTGATACCAATGCCTCATCGGATATATTTTTAAAGGACTTAAAAACGGGCAAAGTGACTCGTTTAAGTACAGATAGTGTGGGTACAGCAAGTAATGGAAACAGTTTCATGCCACAGTTTTCGAGTGATGGCTTGAATGTGGTTTTTATCAGTAGTGCTTCTAATTTGAGTGTAGGTGATCTCAATGAAAAGCAAGACGTGTTTATTAAAAACCTGACCAGTCAAGAAGTGACTCGGGTGAATGTGACGGAAAATGGTACTGAAGCTAATCTCGACAGTTATGATGCCGTCATTTCAGCCGATGGCACAAAAGTTTTATTTGCCAGTGATGCCGACAACTTGGTCATAGATGATAAAAACGGTGTTCGTGACTTGTTTGTTAAAGATTTAACAACGGGTGTCGTGAGCCGAATTAGTACCAACGATGTAGGTATTGAAGGTAATGCGGCGAGTTATAATGGACAGTTTTCGGCGGATGGTTCAAAAGTTGTTTTTGTCAGTAGTGCCAATAACTTTGTATTAGGTGATAACAATGGCCTGCGAGATGTCTTTGTTAAAGATTTAGTCACAGGGGCGATTTCACGAGTCAGTACGGCAACAGAAGGTGCACAAGGCAATGGTATTAGTGGCGGTAATGTTGCGTTTTCTGCCGATGGAAGTAGAGTTGCTTTTGACAGTGCGGCCAATAATTTAGTGTCGGGAGATGTAAATGGAACGACAGATATTTTTATTGCAACCTTACCTTATACCAATAGTGGTATAGATTCTGTTCTGGCTTCTACATCTTATACATTAGCATCCAATGTCGAGAATTTAACATTAACGGGTACAGAATCTATTAATGGTGTAGGAAATGATTTAGCCAACCAAATAATCGGTAATAATGGCGATAACATACTGACAGGTGGCTTGGGTAATGACACCCTGAATGGTGGTTTTGGTCTTGATATGGCCAGTTATGCATCATCTTGGGTGAATTATGACCTCGTTGGCGACGTAAATAATGCAACAGTTACAGCAAGAGTGGGCGGCAATGAAGGTGTTGATACGCTGATTAGCGTTGAACGTCTCAAGTTTAATGGTGTGCTTGTTTCTTTAACAGATGCTATTAATGATGCGCCTATTGGCGTTGCAGATACTAATATTGATGATCCAATCATTGAAGCGGGTGTAGGACTTCTGGCGGACGCAAGTGCAAGAGGAAATGTCCTGACCAATGACACGGATCTTGATGCCTCGTTTGGTTTGGGCGAAACGAAGACTGTTAGTGCTATAAATGGCCGATCAGTGGATGTTGGTGTCGCCGTTTTGGGTACTTATGGCAGTGTTGTAATCAATGCAGATGGTAGTTATACCTATACTTTGGACGATGTTGACGCGGATACAAACGCCCTTGCAATCGGCCAATCAGCGACAGATACATTCAGTTATACCGTCGTTGATGCTCATGGCTTAACAGGCACAGCAACACTGACGATTCAGATTTCGGGTAATAATGATGCCCCTGTCGGCGTAGCAACAGCCATATTAGTAACAGGTACAGAAAACACTCAATACATATTGAGTGCAAACGATTTACTGCAAGGATTTAGCGATATTGATAGGAACTCCACGCTATCTATTGCTCATTTAACAGCGGATCAAGGGAAGATTACCGACAATCAAAACGGTACATACACGTTTACGCCCGTGACTAATTATCATGGGCAGGTCAATTTAAGCTACAGCGTGCAAGATAATCACGATGTCAGTATCACAGCTAGCCAAAGTTTCACGCTTTTTGCGGCTGTCAATCATGCGCCAACAGGAACAGCAACAGCCATATTAGCCACAGCAACAGAGGACGTGGCTTATGTCGTGAGTGTGAGTGATTTGCTACAAGGTTTTAGTGATGTTGACGGTAATACCTTAACGATCAATAACCTGATCGCAAGTCAAGGCACGCTTGTCAATAATAACAATGGCACTTACACACTCACACCTGCGACCAACTTTAACGGCGATGTCAGTTTGAGCTATAGCGTGATTGATAATAATGGCGGCAGTTTAGCAGCAATACAGCATGTTAATTTTACTTCTGTAAATGATTTGCCAACAGGCACAGCAACAGCCGCTCTTCCCGCCGCTACAGAAGATGTGAAGTATTTTATCGCTGAAAGTGAGTTGTTACAGGGCTTTAGTGATGTTGACGGTACGTTGCATGTCGGGCAATTAACAGCTACTCATGCAACGATTGCCAATAATCAAAATGGTACTTACACCATTACGACAACGGCTAATTATAATGGCATGGTTGATTTAACGTACAACGTGATTGATGGTAATGGTGGCAGCTTATCGGCAACACAACAATTTAATGTGTTAGCTGTCAACGATGCCCCTATTGGCCAAGCAACAGCTATATTAGCGGCTGCTGTAGAAAATAAAACCTACGTCATCAACGCTAGTGATTTATTACAAGGTTTTAGTGATGTTGAAGGCAATCCTTTAGCAATAGCGAATGTTGCAGTAAGTCAAGGAGTGATTGAGAGCACAGCCAATGGAACATATACCATTACACCACCAAGCAACTATGTGGGAACAATTATCCTGACCTATAACGTCGTGGATGGTTTGGGTGGCAGTATTGCCGCCTCTCAGAACGTGGATGTCTTATCGGCTACAAGTCACACACCTATTGGTTCAGCGACAGCAGTATTAATGGCAGGAATAGAAGATAACGCGTATGTTGTGAGTGCAACTGATTTGTTGCAAGGCTTTAGCAGTGTTGACGGAGGTGTGTTATCTGTCGGTGGTTTAGCCTCGGCACAAGGTGTGGTGACGAATAATCAAAATGGCACTTACACCATCACGCCAATCGCAGACTATAACGGTCAGGTTTTACTCAGTTACCACGTTGTTAATAGTACTGGTGGTAGTTTGGCTGCTACACAATCCTTTACCCTAAATGCAGTTAACGATGCTCCGACAGGCTTATCGACGGCGGTCTTGGCAACAGGCACAGAAGATACTGCATACGTGGTTAATGCCAGTGATTTGTTGCAAGGCTTAATGGATGTTGATGGGGATACGTTAACACTCAGTCATTTAGTCGCTACACATGGCTCAGTGATTAACAATCAAAATGGGACATACACCATCACGCCAACGACCAATTATAACGGCGTAGTTGATCTCAGTTATGAGGTAATGGATGGCAATGGTGGTCGTGTATCAGCGAGCCAACATTTCAGCCTAAATGCAGTAAATGACGCACCAATCGGTGTTGCGACTGCGACGTTGGCCGCAGGTACTGAAGACACTGCTTATGTGATTAATGCCAGTGATTTATTGCAAGGCTTTAACGATGCCGAAGGCGATACCTTAGCCGTTAGTAACATCAATAGCACGCGTGGTATCGTTGTTGATAATCAAAATGGCACATATACCATTACTCCGTCAGTCAACTATAATGGCAGATTAGTTCTCACTTACAATGTGTTGGATGGAAAAGGCGGTAGTATTGCCGCAACCCAGAGCTTGCAGTTGGCCGCCGTAAATGATGCCCCGACAGGTGCTCCGACAGGCTCATTAGTGGCAGCTATTGAAAACAGAGAGTATGTATTTAGTGCCAGCCAGTTGCTTTTAGGCTTTAGTGATGCGGACAACGAAGCATTAACCGTGAATGCAGTCACCTCTAATCTAGGTACAGTCAAAGATAATTTAGATGGTACATACACACTGACACCGCCAAGCAACTATAACGGCATGATTCAGTTGAACTACAACGTCACGGATGGCAAGGGCGGTAACCTTGCGGCAAGACAGCAATTCAACGTGATTGTCGTTACACAAATGTTAGTTGGAACAACAGGTGCGGATACCTTGCAAGGTGGTGGCGGTAACGATACTTATGTGGTCAATAATACTGGTGATGTGGTCGCTGAACTCAATAATGCCAGTATTGATACTGTTTTATCTTCTGTTGATTACACGTTAAGCGCAAATATTGAGCATTTAACCTTAGCAGGTTCAGCGAACATTAGCGGCACAGGTAATCATCTCAACAACAGCATCAAAGGTAATGATGGCAATAACCGCCTAGGGGGCGGTGATGGTAATGATACGTTGTGGGGTGGCCAAGGCATAGATACATTGATAGGCGGTCAAGGTAGCGACACGTATTATGTTGATAACGTCAATGATGTGGTGAGTGAGTCCACTCATATTGGCTATGAATTTAATACCATTTATAGCACGGTTGATTACACACTCAGTGCACATGTTGAACGTCTGATCCTGCAAGGAACAGCCAACTTAAATGGCATAGGTAATGATGAGCACAATACCTTAGAGGGAAATAGTGCTAACAATAGTTTAGTGGGTGGAGCAGGAGATGACCGACTGGATGGCATGATGGGTATTGATACCCTGATAGGTGGTCTAGGTTCAGATTTTTATACTGTTGATCATGTTGCTGACGAGGTTGTTGAGTTAGCGAATGAGGGCGTGGATGTTGTTAGCAGTAGCGTGGATTATAGCTTGAGTGCTCATGTTGAACGTTTATTTTTGACGGGTACAGCAAATCTTAAGGGTACAGGTAATGATCTACACAATACTCTGTATGGCAATAGTGGTGATAACCTGCTCAGTGGCGGCATAGGCAATGACACATTGAACGCTCAAGCAGGCAATGACACATTGGATGGCGGTTTGGGTAATGATTACCTGAAGGGCGGCTTAGGCAATGATACTTATGTGTTTGGCTTAAATGCAGGTCGAGATACCATTGACAACAGCGATACAGGAAATGGTAACGATAAAGTGTTATTTGGTGCAGGTGTTTCAACTGACCAAGTCTGGTTACGGCAAGTGAATTCGGATCTTGAAGTGTCGATTATTGGCACAACGGATCGCGTGTTAATCACAGATTGGTACAGCAACACACTTAAACGCGTGGATAGCTTGGAGTTGTCAAATGGTGAAGTGTTATTAGCGAATGATGTGCAAAATTTAGTGACCGCAATGGCCGCGTTTACTCCACCACCATTAGGCCAAACGAGCTTAAATGCTACTCAACATACCGCCTTAGATAGCGTGATTGCTGTTAGTTGGTAATCAATAAGTGGTAGTATCTTAATTAACAAAAAGCCCAGTCAGGGAAGCCTGAATGGGCTTTTTTGTTAGTACTCACTTAATTAATTAAAGATAAACGTCCTCTGCTGTAGGTAGAGCATAATGTTAGCAGTGAATTAACGAGCCGCTTCTGTAAACGTGTCGTCAGAAGGTTCTTTAGTGGTTGTGCCTTGGTCATGCATGAGTTTTTTAGTGCCATTCATTAAGGTAGCAACACGCGCATCCGATGTTTTAGCCGAGGCAGCCTGATTAGCCGTGCCTGTAATCGCTGGTGCATTGTAAGTAAATGACCACAAATAATGCCAAACAGCCGCGTTATGTTTTTGTGTTTGTTGAGTTAGGTTAAAGTACGCTGTTTTTATTTCAGTAAAAGCAGTCATTTTCATTAAGTCAGTATTGCTGTCGCCAATAAAACCAGAGCTGCTTGCAGCCGAAGTGCGATAAGCTTCAAAAATAACGCCTTTGGTTTTAAGGTTGGTCACATATTCACGGCACACTTGGCCAGTCCATTTATTGCCTAAATAGCTTTTACCGCTTTGTGAGTAGAATGGGTCAAGTAAAGCAACGCGTTTTGGCAAGAGTTTGCTATTGATTGAGCCTGTTGCTACGGCATCACTGATTTTTTTGGTTAACGCAATAGCGACTTGATTGCCTAACGAGTGACCCAAAATACGAATATTACTGCCAGTGTAACCCGCTAAATTGTCTTTATAGCTAGTAAATAGTAAATCAGTGACCGATTGTGTTGGGCCTGTGCTGTAAACACCCGCCACGTTCTTCCAACGCATGGCACGCGTCGCAGTAGCAGACCAAATTTTGGCTTCAGCGTCTTTCACTTCATCTTCATCAGCAAACTGATTCCAATACATAATGCCGACATTGTAGCCTGCCGCACGCCAAGCATGAGCCAAATCTAAGTCTGGGCCGCCTGCATCTTTACGGTTGAATGTTTCACGATTTTGCGCTGTACTTGAGCCTTTTTGCCAGCCATGAATATAAATCACGGTGGGTTTGCTAGTGGTATAATAAGCATTACTTTGATTAGGCACGGCTTTTTGCCAGTTGTCGGCATCGCCATACCAGTACAAACCGTAGTCTAAGTTGTTGAATGTTGACGTTGGAAATACGCCAATTGCTGCATTAGCAACCGAAGCTACCGATGCAGTACCTAATAAAGTGCCAATCAATAGTGCCTTAGCAATGGTTTGTCCAAATAAATGCTTCATAAAATGTCTCATCAGAGTCAAATTTACGCAACACAAAGCCGTCAGATGGCCATTCGTTTTAAGCCTTCTGTTTAGTATTGCATGGCTGAGCGTAAAGTCGATATTGTTGTAGTTTTAGGGCTATTTAAGCCTTGTTTTAATTGACCAATTCAACGTCAGTGTCGATTGGTTGAGCGCATCTTAGCGAAAATGAATTAAGATGAACAGTATAAAAATGGCGATGAATGGCGCGATATGGTAAATATTTGGCGTGAATAAATAATTATATTGTCATTTCCTGCCATTTTGTTGATTCTTCCTGCCATTTCTGGCGTATTAAAAATGGATTTAACATGCTGATATTGTAGCTAAAGTATGGCTGTATATAAGCGTGTATATATAGATGTATAAAATCATTAGGAGCTAACAGCGTGTTTTTATGGCTGATATATTTTGTTACAAATGCACAAGTGTAGCGTGGCGTATCATGCGCACACATGGGGTATGCGCTGTCACAGAATGATTCTTTTTAGGGTGTAAGCGAGGGTTCTAATACTTCCACCGCATCACCAAATCCTCTCAACCACCAAAGCAATTGTTGGGTATTTTTAACGGTTGCTTCGACCAATAGACGATCGTCTGCAGTTTCGCTAATCACTTGATCTTCGCTGAGCTTACTTTCATACAAGTGATCACCGACCGCTTTAGTGAATAGTGCTTTGAGTCGAATGGTATCGCCCGAACCAAAACCTAACGCACCCGTCGCTAAATAATCATCAACATTAAAATCATCAGGAATAATCGACACCGTTTTTAGTAACTCCGCAGACATAAATCGCTGCAACGCAAACAATCGAATTTTGGGACTGTCGGTGCGTGTACAAACTAAATAGATCACAGGGCCTCGTTGGACAATGGCCAAGGGGTTAAGGGTGTATTCGGCGGATATTTTGTCGTAACGCCGTTGATAACTAACGATTAATTGTTTGTTGGTCAATAAGGCTTCGTAGATCGCCTGCTGTGCTTCGCGCTTAACGGTTGGCGGAATCAAGGGTTGAGTCGGTGGAATAATTCGTACGCAATCTAACCAATGACGGCCTTGATTATCACTGTGATTGACCGCCCGTTGCGCCATATCAAACCACGGCCGCAGTTCATCTAATAAACTCGGAGGTAACAGATGACGCAGATGTTCTTCAACCATCAAAAACGTCACCGCTTGGCTGGTGCTAATGTGTGGCAAACTGGAAATTTGCGCATCAGCACGCCAGCGCCAACCTTGTGGACTTGCGCCATTGCTTTCTAACGGAAAACGTTCGGCTAATTGGTTTAAGTCGCGCTGAATGGTTCGTAAACTGACTTGAACACCTTCACGTTCAAGCATCTGTTGAATGTCTGCCGTGCCAAGCCATTTGCCTTGGGGAAGCCGTTGTAACGTTAACCACTGCCGATGCAAACTGCTGGCTTTTTCCTTGCTCATCATAATGAATGCCCCTGATAAATAGGCATCAACTTACCACGCCTAGCCGATAAAACAAGCTGACCTTCGTCCTTTGGCGACAAATAGTGTCGCCTTAAATAACGCGACACAGGCCGTCGTATGGTGTTGTTTACCGTCTTCTTCACCGCGCGTTTCTTTTTCATAATGGCTTCGACTCCGCTCAGCCACCACGAAGTTGCTCTGCCAATGCCTAAATGCTCCCTGAGCGGAGTCGAAGGGTGTCACTAAGTAAGGGGCAACAAGCCGATTAAAGAAGGAGAAAAATAATGTTAATACTCTCGATTGTCACCACGACGCTGTTATTGATGATGACGCAGCATCGGATATGGGTTTTTGCAGGTTTAGGCGGCGCAGTGTGTTCGTGGGGTTTATCGCAGTTAGTCACGATTTTTGAGCGGATACTACCGCCAGATTGGCATGTTTTTAATGGCGTTTTTGCTTTTTTAGTCGTTGCCTTCGTGGTGTTATGGTTGATTTCTTTGTATGAAAGATTATTGCCCGTCCGTGATGAAACGTAGGACTTGGGAGTTGTCGCAATAACTGTTACATTTCAGCTCTCAATATTAAAATAACAGAACTTGCGCGAGTCAGGCCGTGAGTTCTTTGCTAACAAGAGGGTGAGCATGAATAAGTTTCAATTGTTATTGTTATTTATGGCAGGGCGGATGCAGTATCTTTCGCACAACAGTGCTGGGTTTATGGCGATGTTGCATAACCGTCATTTTGTCATTCAACTGCAAACCTTTGATAGCCAAACGGTACGGTATTTTTCGGTAAAAAATCGACGTATTCGCTCACATGGTCAAGCACATACTAAACCTGATTTTGTCTTGAGTTTTAAGGATGAAGAATACGCGATAAAAACTTTGAGCAAAGCATCGCCAATGGCCTTTATGAAGGGTATGCAAGCGGGCGATATTAAAATGGAAGGCGATTTTGGTTTGTTGATGTGGTTTAACAATGCCGCTAAATTTTTACAACCCGATGTGCCAAAACCTGTCCGTCAGGCGGTCAAATGGGCAAAAGCACAGAAAAAAGCATTAACTGCTTAGGTTGTTGAGAGGGGAAAGAAAGTATGTCATTGCACGATAAAACGGTAGCAGAGGCACGGCGCAATATTGAACAGCGTGAGCAAGGTTATCGTGAGAAATCGCTAAGAATGTATCCTCACGTCTGTGGCCGTTGTTCGCGTGAGTTTGCCTATCCGAACTTGCATTTGTTGACGGTGCATCATCGTGATCACAATCATGATAATAACCCTGAAGATGGCAGTAATTGGGAGTTGTTGTGCGTTTATTGCCACGATGAAGAACACTCTAAACATTTAACCCAGTCCAGTTTTGCCCATGAAAAGCCGATTGCGATTGCCACCAGTAAAGCCTTTGCAGGTTTGGGTGATTTGCTAAAAGGTAAAAAGTAGTTTTAACAACAAGGAAAAGGAAAGAACATGTTTAAAAGTCTCGCATCCGACGTATTCGGTTTAAGTGATATTGGTAAGATTATTGATGCCAAGGATTTTGATAAAACCGATGTCGATGATTATATCTTTCAAGAAGATAACGAAGAAATTTTCGTCGTGATTAAGTCAAAAATGGATGAATATTGTTTTACAAATCTCGCTTTTATTCATCTCAATGGCAACTTGGCGATTAGCAAGAAGAAAGTGCTCACTCGTTATTTGTATAAGCATCATCCAATTACGGATGTCTGTATCGAAACGGCAGGAACTGTTGATTTAGACGCAGAGCTGAAGTTTAGTCTTAGCGGTAAAGCCATTTCGATTGATATTGATAAAAAGCAAATAGCGCAAATTAAAGCGATATACAAAGCGTTGTTTACTATCTCGGAAAAATTCAAAGAAATTCAACGTGATATGACGGTTTTGCAAAATACGCATGATGCAGTTAATCGTATGTTTGTATTACGGGAATTACCAGAACAAGTGGTATTAAGTTTGCCAGATATTGTTAATCAAACCACGCAGCAAGTAGAGGCCGCTTATCATAGCCGTCGGATAGCCATTCAAAATTATGATTTTGGCTATATTTTAAAGCGTTATATTAAGCAGTCGTAGGTTGTAAAATGCGGATTACGCATCGCGTACTTTAAGAGGGCATGGTGCGCATCCGCAACTTAATTAAAGGAATAAATTATGTCAAATATAAATATGACTAGGGCATTTGATGCCAGCAGTAATATTGTATCCATATCAGAGGTCAGAAGTGGTCGAAATTGTAATTGTGTTTGTATTGACTGTGGCTCTGCTCTTTGTAGTGGTCTAATGTAGCAGGACACTTTGTTAAGGTAGAGAATCTACCCC
>VIAD01000012.1:0-57240 GCA_006546595.1 Moraxellaceae bacterium AER2_44_116
CCTTTAAAAGGGTATCTAAATTTAAACGTTTACACAGTTTAATTTACAGGCTCCATAAAAAACATATTTTAATGCGCAAACACATTTTGCCCTTCCATCAGCATACTAAACATCCGAAATCTTTCTTTTGCAGGCTCTGGTTGAATATTAGGTCTGAAGAAAAAACATGTATGTGTAATACTGTCCATTTCTGTACTTGCGCCATCTACACTAAAAAATGCTGTTGCAGATAACATTAGCCCATCTAATCGCCCATCCTCCAGTTTTTTACAAAACAACTTTTCAAACCGAGAGATTAATACTTTTAAATTACTAGACAAATAATCTACACCCTCGAAATGAGAGGACAAATTACGAGGAGAACTTTCAGCTAAATAGTTCGTAAAATTAAATGCTGCAATGCCAAATTTATTAGCTAATTGCTCACAAGCAGATGACAATTGATTTTCTACATTTTCAATAGACGTTATGTTTTTACATGCTACTGCATAATCCCCAAATGCAGGATTAACTACAGATAAATCTACAATAATGTCAGGCTCATCAAACCTCACTTCTAGGTCACGATCTTGAAAATAGCGAAATACTTCCAACTCCCATAATGCATTTTTTGCTTTACTAAGCCCAGAGTCATTTAAATCCATTTGATTCTTGGCAATACGCCTTAATAGTTCTTTAACTCCGCCATTCAATTCTTTTGTTAATTGATATCTTTCTCTAACCCTGTCAATCGCAGAAACAACATAACATGCATGAGCAATCCTAATTCTAGCATCTAATGGAAAAGAATCACGTGTTGGGTAGGTTATTTGTAAAGTCTGAGTGCTTTCTAGCTCTTTTATATAACGAGCCAATGTACTAGATGGATTAATAATAATATTAATCACCTTGAAAAAGGCTTTCAGATTTTGCGCCCTTTCATTCATTTTTGCATAAGTTATAATTTCATGAGGCAACATATTAAATCCTTGCTAATTATCGACTTTATAAATCTAACTTAGTAACATACACCTAGAGAGATAATAAATCTACTTTGATAGAATCTCTAACACTTTAAATTTAAAGGTCTTTCTAATAAAAGTTGGCTTATATAAGTTATATACTTATCTATTTCATGAGTTAAGCTTATCCCATTTTTACTTCGCTCGACAAGCTCTATCAAAATCAGAACATTACGCTGAACAGCTAATTTCTTTAGGTCGAGATGCTCCATATCTGGGAATACGCTTCCGTATATAATGACTTCATCAATCATTGACCGCCATTTCAATGCATATTCATCTGTATTCTGTTCATCACATGCATATACAAATGCAGCAGCCACAGCATCTGCTAGTTGAACACCATGAACTATTTTTGAATCAACAAGATTTATTGGTTCAGCTAAGTTAAACGTAATTGGCATCTCTAAGCCAGCAAGATTAGTAAATATTTTTTTTGTATTCCCAATCATTGTATTGAATATCTCTTGGTCTTCACTTAGTGGCTTTGAGTAATCACAATAAGCGGTTAGTACTTCATACTCTTGCCCCCATTGTGCTAATAGTGAGAATAAAGTTGTGTTTGTTAAATCAAGAACCCATTTACCAGCATTTACTCCAACATAACCATCTATTTCTTCCATGATTGCCGTTTTGTGTAATATGGCAAACTCAGAAATTTGCTCCATTATTGGAGACATTCCTAGCTGTTTATTTGAAGAAAACAGGGCTGTGAGTCCTCTAACGTCTCCGCTTCTCATAAAGCTCTCAAAATCTTTAAAAATATCCTCAGCCATTGCACTTTTCGCAACTAACTCAACATAAAGAATATTGCTAACAAACTTGTGAAAATTTAGACCATAAAAAAGTGAGTTTATTTTTTGAAGTGGCGGTTCAAATATATACTCAAAAAATTTACCAGCAAGTGCATATTTCTTATTAGAAATAGAAACTTTAATTCTTCCACGCAAAGCCTGAATTATTTCATCTATAGCTCTACGTCCTCTGACTCCCTTAAGAAGATTTTTACCCTTTATTTCTCCATTTTGTATATTATATTTATTAATAATATGCTCTACCAGAGTTTTAGCCTCATCATCGTCTGTTACAACAGATGCATAACTAAAAAGTTTTTGGTCAGGATGTAATAGATTATTACCTGTATAACCTGACTCATCAAAATATATAGATGCTTCTGTCTTCAATACAATACTCCTAACAGTCAAAAGAATAATTCTAACTACCTGCGTAAGGTGCAGCCACACTGAAACAAAATAGACAAAAACTTAGTAATCACTGAATTCAAAAATAGCCCCATAATCGTCTGGGTGCTTGTCGCACTTGAAAAAAGGGGAGTGTGTAAAAGTAACGTGATATTCCTATGAAACCATTGAGCACCAATGGCTACAGGTTTTTTGTCACGTCGAATTTATGCACTACCAAAAAAAGTTAGGCTTTATTTCTATTTGCTATTTTTTTACATTCATCAAGTACAAGCAAATGACGTTTTATTTTATCTTGCTCACGAATAGATGTCTTATTGTTCGCCATATTATAAAGTAACTGGTTTGGTGCATTTTTTTCCCGTTCTGAAGAGTCAGCATCCATATGTTTTATAATATTTTTTTTAAATTCATCAACGTCACTTGCGTCACAAGAAACACATTCCGATTTTCCTGAAAAGTCTTCTTTTGGCCAATATTGATATTTTTTTATTATATCTAAAATACTTTTTTCCGCAATTAAAGCATCTCCCTCATATTTATACTCAACAGAATGAATTTTTTCATAATTATAAGGAAAATCAGATACATATTTTTCTTTCCTCATCATTCTTGCAAGCTTCTCTGTAAGAGATAAATTACTTTCAAGCACGGTTTTTTTTCCAAAATTAAAACGCTTATCTACATCTTGAGCGACTCCAATTTTATAAAAAACCTCGCTCAATCCGTCTTTTGAAGTCATCTTAAAGAAATAAAGAAACATATTAAACCTAATACTCATGCTAGATACGAGGCTGGGCAGCCTCGAACGGATTCTTATGTTGTATTGAGTTAAACACTCAGTCTTTAAATCCACAATCACAGAATGTGCAAGTAGCGGTTTCATCCGTGACAGAAACACCTACACTAACAATGAGAGAATCTTCTCTCTTTGCTTGCTCTGCTGCGATACAATTTGTACAGACAGGCTCTTCTGGATACTGCTCAGATGTCTTATCTGAGGACATATCACCCCGTAATACGCACAGCTTCATTTTGATATTACTCATCTAACTTCCTCTTTTTTGTTTGTGAACTAAGCCTAGCTTAGTATTAGACACCTACGGAGGTGTATCATAAATCTGTGGTAGGTGTATAACACATTTTCTTAGTCGTATCGAATCGAATTCAAAGAAAATGAATTTTGTGATGTGGCTATTACGAACATCAAACACGCCTAAAGACATTGGCGTTTTAGTGAAAAAACCTGCTGGTGACAAGGATAAGCCGTAAAAATTTAACAAGCATCCCAACGATAAAATACCCGCACAGTTGTAACCACTAAAAGTGGAGGAGTGCATTTAACCCATAATAAGCCTATCCACCCGATAGGCTTTTTTCATGTTCACGCTTAACCCTAACGCGCAAAGCACGGCTATTACTGCCGAAGATATACAAGGCATGATAACCCATTGGCTTGCTACGCCTGTGAACGGCTATCTGGGCAGCGAGTACGGCTGTGATGTTAAGTCACTACTGCAAAAAGCCTTACATTCAGGCATAGCCGACGCATTTATTGCCAAAATGAAAAAAGACATTCCTATCCTGAGCGTTATCCCCCAAGAAAATATCAGCCTGTATTCCATTCCAGAGCCGCCCGACAAATTACGCCTATTTATCGCCATTGCAGGTATCACCACGGTAGAGATTAACCCATGACCACGAAAGCCCAATTTCTAGCCGCCGCCAGTGTTGAATTATCCAATCCGCAATATGGCAAGATTGCCGCACTGTATCAGGCACAAGACCCTCGCATTGTCGCGTCTATTGGCGCAATGGCACAAATGCTGGAGATGTACAGTGTTCAGCAAGACTTAGCCGAAACAGAGGTATTCATTAAAGCGCGTGATGCCACCGTCTTAGCCGATGCTACCTTAAAAGGGATTTTACCCTTGGCCAAGTCAGCCCAAGTACACGCCTTAGTGACGAACCTAAGTAGTAACCCGATCACCTTAGCCTACGGTCGGCGTTTGTTGGATGATAATGGGCGAGTGTGGCGCGTAGCCGCTACCTTGGTTGTTGCCGCCAATGGCACAGCTACGTTATTACTTAATCAAAACGAACTACGCACCATTAGCCATACCATCGCCAATGATGATCCGTTCTACACCATTACCTTGGCCAACAATGACGAAGGGCTTTATTTAGAAAACATTCGCATCAAGGACACGATAGGCAGTACCGACAACCTGTATGCCTATGCCCCTGAGTTTATGAATGTCTTGAATGGGGCGCGTGTCTATCACCTTGAAACAGACGAAGCTAGGCAAGTCACCATTCGTTTGGGCGCACAAGACGGGGCAAGCCTTGTCTATGGCTTTCAGCCACCCGTTAACACGGTACTCACCATTGAATTGACCGAAACATCAGGACAGTTAGCTATTGGTACAGGGGCGAGCTTTAGCCTTGAGTACAGTAATAACGCCAATGAGGACGCATTAAAGATTGTTTCGACTGGCGTTAATTCATTGGGTAGCAATCCCTTATCGTTGCCCGTGTTGCGCCTGTTATCACGCTATAACGCTTTGTACGACCATGATGCGGTGTATTTATCAGACTTTGATTTTTTAATCCGACGTTATCACGGTGACAGCATTAACTTTTTAGCGGTCTGGAATGAGCAAGTTCACGAACAAGTCCACGGCTATAGTGCCGCTAATATCAATAGGCTGTTTATTGCCGTACAAGCAAAAGACGCACTCGAGCAAAGTAATCTCGTTAATGCGATTCATACCTTAGTCCAGAGAGCCGATAGCAGCTATAAACGCGCCATTGTTGCGGTAATCCCTCAAGCGTACCCACTCACTGTTTCTGCCAGTGTTGCCGCCATTCACGACAGCGCACAAGTCAGCCAACAGATTAAAGACACCTTATTAGCAATTTATGGCTTAGGACAAATCAAAGTCTCACAGGGACTTAAAAACAACTTTAACCGCCAAGAGATTTATCAAACGCTGAAAAAAGCGATCCCCGCGTTTCAGGATGCCGTGAGTGACTTTAGTGTGTCCGTGGGTAACTTGCCTGATCCCGTGTTACCAGAGCACTACTTTTACTTGCACCCAACAACTAATTTTACCGTGGCTGTCACTCAACTAAGCGATGCAGGGGGTGGATTGTGGAATTAACGCCCTTAGCCCCCTTACAAGCCAGTACCGCCTATTGGGACGAAGCCAGTGCAAGCAGCATTGAAAATGAGTTAAAGCAGTTATTCATTGCCTTGTTTCAGCAATCACTACGCACCCAATTTCGACGAATTGACCATTTTGGCTATCCGCATTTACTCGATGAACCTGATTTTGAAACAGTGCAACGATTTATCAAATTAGAAGGATTAAGTCTATTGAACCGCGAAACCGATAATCAGCCCTATATGCGCGAAGTCTTTAGGGCATGGCGTGGCCAACACCCACGGCGCGGCTTAGGCTTTTTAGCGTTTTACTTGCAAATGCTTTGGCCTAATGCGTGGCAGATTACCCAATACTGGCACAGTGTCGCCACGGTCAGCAGTTATCCGTCGAACATTGTTACCCATGAAGCGGAGGGGAGCTTTTTAACCAGTCGTGTTGCAGTCACGCTCGATCCCGACCAAATCACCAACCCAAGTGAACTAGTTAAGATGATTCCTGCGTTAAAGCGGGTAGTGCCTGCGCGTATCGTGTTGAATGTGGCAATGGGCGTGGATGTCGATCCTATTTACTTAGAGGTAGGCATGGCGTTCTCACCGATGGTTTGTTTGACCTTTGAGGATGGTACATTGTAAAACAGTATTCAAATATGACGATCTCACAGTCACCCACGGATACTTGCGTAGGTGATTTTAACTGGGTGTTGACAAATTAAAGCTAAATCCTTCATTACTCAGTAGACTTAACCCGTTTATTCGATTGATCTAATAAGTGATGCCTGATGAATATTGATCCTAACAGTATCACTTTAAGTGACTACTTAAATAGTGTGCAACAAGTCATTAAAACGCATTGTGCCGATGCTGTTTGGGTTAGGGCTGAAATCACTAATTGTAGTTCTAAAGGTGGGCATTACTATTTAGAGCTTGCTGAAAAAGACCCCGATACTCATCAACGAGTCGCTGCAACCAAAGCCACCATTTGGCAGTTCGTGGCTCGTCGCATCATTACCAAATTTGAAAAAGAAACAGGCATTAAGTTTGGTAAAGACCTCAATGTGTTAGTTAAGCTAAAAGCCTCATTCAGTGCTGAATATGGTTTTTCACTCAATATCGACGACATTGACTCCAATTTTACGGTTGGCGACATTGCTAAGAAGTATTTAGAAATTCGTAATCGACTCATCAGTGAAGGACTTATTGATCTCAACCGTGCTTTACCCACACCTTTTGATTTTGAACGGGTATTGGTTATTGCCCCAGAGAACGCCGCAGGCTTAGGAGATTTTAAGAAAGATGCAGATGCTTTAGAACAGGCGGGTGTTTGTCACTTTGTTTATCACTATTGCCTGTTTCAAAGTACGCAAGCACCCATCGCAATTCAAGAGACACTGAAAACGGCACTAAAAGCATGGAGCGAATCAAAGGCTAGTCCACCTGATGCCATCGTTATCATTCGTGGCGGCGGAGCCGTCAATGATTTAGCCTATTTGAACGATTTTGATTTGGCCGCTTTGCTGTGTAAGCGCAAAGTGCCTATATGGGTAGGTATTGGTCACGAACGCGACAAAACCATATTGGATGAAGTCGCTCATCGCTCATTTGATACGCCAAGTAAAGTCATCGCAGGTATTCGTAACATTATTGTGCAAAACATCCAAGAAGCGAAAGAACTTTACCAGCAGATTGAAAGTCTCGCCCAAAACCAAATCATGTATTACCGTTCAGAGTCCGATAAATTAGAACTACACATTCGTAATAGAGCTTTAACACATCTCACCGAAGTGAAGCGGGATGTTGATTCACTGTTTGGGAATAACCAATATTTTGCGTTTCAGTCGATCAAACAAGCGAAACAGCAAATTGACCAATACCTAAAAGAAACATTGATTCAAAGTCCTAGAAATACACTACAACGTGGCTATGCCATTGTACGAGTCGAAGGGCGTGCCATAAACTCAATACACCAAATTACAAATGCCCAAGTCAGCATCGAACTGAAAGATGGAATAGCAGAAGCCACAATTCAACAGATTAACAAGGCCACACCATGACACATACGACAGACTTAACCTTTAAAGAGGCTTTTGCTACCTTAAAAGCCAATGCCCAACAGTTGGAAGAGCAAACTGAGCCTGATATTGACCATTTACTTGAAGTGGTAGAGCAATCCACAGCCGCTTATAAGGTTTGTAAGGCAAGGATTGATGCGGTAGAAAAGGCATTGGCACTCACGTTTGAGTCTGCGTCAGATACATAATAGATTGCAGTACATTGTTGTAACCCTCACCAAAACGCCCCTAACCCACACCTGATAATAGACATAACAACACCCGTTAAGAGATTTTATTATGTCTGTATCACCTGCCGATTTAATGGCCAAGAATTACAAAACCGCGAAAGCCTTGGGACAAAAAGAAGTCCAATGCGATGCGTATTTTGAAATTGAAGGCCATGAAGAGCTAAAGTTTTTAGCTAAAACCTTCCCTCGACCTGTCTTAGCCAGTGCAGGGGTGATTGAGTCCTATCTACCCAACGGCATTAAAATTGGCCAGCCACAACAATTACTCACCTTGCAAAGTCATGAAGTCAGTTTTTACTGTACGAAGGGCGGCGCGACCGAGAAAGCCATTAATTCTCTCAATAATAGTGGCGGTATCTTTCAATCAACCGTTCACTTGGGTCAAGTCGATAATCCTTACGCCAGCTATCCCTTAACCGATTGCTTTATTGCTGAGATTTCACCACTTGACCATGACGTTGAAGGTGTTGGTCAATTAGTGATAATGAGTGGCACGCTTTACTATCATTATTTTGGTGAACGTAAAGAGGCGTAATCCATGACTGTTGCCGTATTAGTCACGGAGTTTATGGCCTCTCGATATACGGGAGGCTTGGTCTTGACCGAAGCCGAAGTGACGACGGCAATAGTCAAGGCAGTACGCTTTTTTGCGGGTTATGCGAGCTTGGCACATTTTGCCAATCAGCCTACACCGATCACACCAACCGTCACGCAAATTGACAGCACCGTAGCATTAACGACGAGTGAATGGGCAATCATTCAACCCCTCTTTAATGCCTACGTTGACCATGAGAACGCCATACGTTTAGAAGCGTCCCGTGGTTTGGGCTTAGATGTGTTTGGTCGTTCGGTGAGTGAATTAGCGGGGGCAATCACGCAGCTTGAAACGGATTTACCGCGTAAGGCGTTTTATCAGGCAATGGTGAGTGTGGGTAATTTAGATGTTTATTCAACTCAGTAACGACACACGACTACCGATGAGTCATTTATTGTCGGCGGTATTGCGTACCGACCTAGTGCCTGTCCCTGTCTCATTAGAGCTTGAGGTACGGCACGATGACGAACTAGAAAAGCAATTAGCCGAAGGTCAAACGATTTACGCCACGGGTAACGCCATTCCGCTGCAAATCATCAAGTCTCACATCAAACAAAGCCCACAAATACCCGATAGGGGCATGATCCAAGTCACGGCGGTATTATCATCCTGTGTGGCCATTGGTTACAGACGGCAAAAGGCGGTCATTCTTAAAAGTAATTCTCTGGGCGCAATCTATAAAGCCTGTGGTGCAAAGGTCAGCATTAAAAATGATTTTACCGTGCCATTGTTTGTGTCGTTTCTAGGGCAAGTGCCGTCTGAGATGATTGCCAAGGTATTGCAAGAAGAGGCCGCCGTGGTGCGTTTAAGCGGTAAGCAATTGGATTGTGTACGTCTAGCCGATTTAATGAAACAAGCCCCCAAGTTAAGCCTCCCTCAAGGGTTTGGCGAGCAAATAGCCAGTGGATTTTTAGAACGGCATTTAGTCCCCAGTTTTTATTCAACCCGTGACGATCGCGCCATTATCAACGGCAATACCAAAAAAGTACGTGCTATGCAGTACACGCCACGGCATAGCGAACGCGCCGCCAATAACATGACCTCGGCACTCATCACCAAGCAAGTGCTTAACCTTAGCTATAACGACGATTACCAAGCAGGGGACGTGTTCAACATCGGTAATACCCCTATGGCCATCATCACGGCTGCACACGTTTATGAAGGGGAAAATGAAGGAGATGGCGGCAATCAATACACGCGCCTATGGCTAGGGGAGCTAGAAACATGATGATGTTTGGTAAGTATCCTGCCGTGGTGATGAGTTATGACGGCGGTACCCGATTAGCGAAGGTAAAACTAGAACCGTTAGATGAGGGTGCGGATACCGCGCTCGATGCGGAGTTATTTTACCCGTTGGGAGATAAGTCTAATACGGCTATTGAGATTTTAGACAATGACCCAGTATGGGTAGAGTTTGAAGCAGGCGACCCACGCTATCCGATTATTGTCGGTTATCGGAATAAGCGAGAAGGTAATGATGATACAACACGGCGTTATCACCACCACGGGAATTTTGAGTTAAAAGCAGATCAAGAGTTTCTCATTGAAGCAGGGCAGAAAATCACGCTTAAAGTGGCAGGGTCATTGTTAGAAATGGATGGTGACATGATTAAAATGACCACGCCATTAACCACATTTGAAACAAGTCTTGCCACCTTTAGCCAGTTAGTAAATGTCTTGGCGATGTTGTCAGCCAATGGTGGCTTAACAGGCGTAGGTAATACCGCGTTCTCTGGTGGAACGATGACTCATAATGGTAAAAACTTCGGTGATACTCATACTCATCGTTATACCGATGATGGGGTAGCCATGACAACGGATGAGCCATCGTAGATTGATTTTTGGGGGATTGGTGCTATGATTCAAACAACAAGCAATGTGAGAGAAGGCTAGGCTATACGCAAGCTGAAAACCTTCGGGGAAGACCAACTCACTTTGCCACATATGAGTTAGAGAAGGCTAGGTTGCGTATAAACTGAAAACCTTTGGTAGAAATACACCTAACTCATCTGTTTTATCTCTTCGATTCCGTGATAATAATAGCCATCTGCACGGATGGTTTGTCCATCTTCTCCCAAGTCAGGCACATCAACTTTAATTTTCACTAAGTATCTATGTTGTTCATCTTGTACATAAATTTTGAATATTTTATATCCTGAAATACCTATTTTTTTATCTCGCTTATCATTGGTTTCAAACCCATCAGGTATGGCAATCTCTAACATTTCAGGCAAAGCCATATAAAGTTTACGCACAATGACGCTTCGACTTTTGAGTGATGACTGAATACCAGCACGAAAAAAAGCGATACTGCTACCTGTTGGCTTATTTTTGACTGGGGGTTTTCCTCGAAGCTTTGCGAGTAAAACGGTTTGTAGAGCTGCGGTATCAGACAAATTATTCGGAAGCTCTGACAAATGGCGAGGCTTTAAAACAAAAACAGGAATATCACCTGCTTCATCCAGCCGTTGAAGATACTGTTCTCGTGTCAACAAACGCGGTAAGCACAATTCTAAAAGTCGATTCATCACACTGTCTCAAAATGAAAACAGTGTGACAGTCAAAATGGCCTTGTTAGGACAGGGGTTACATCCGTAACCCTCACCAATTACCCCATTCTCAGCAAGCGACAATAGCCCTAAGTCTTAACTTATGTGTATTGTCGCCATGCCTTCTAAAAACATCCCCCCACAAGCTGAAATTCCTAAGCCAACATGGAAGGAACGGGCTAAAAATTGGCTTATCGGCAAAGAAGATGCAGAACAAGGCGCACTGGCCAACATTGACTTAATGGACGTTGAGCCAGTTTCCACGTCAATTTTGCTCGGTGGCAATAGTGAGGCGAGAAGTCGTCAACAAATCTATGCCAAGTACCAACAAATGCAGCAAAACTCATTTATTGGTGCGGGATTGCGCCTACACGTTACCGCTGCATTGGGTGGCCATGAAAGCAAAGGCGATGTGATCTTTATTGAATGTACGCCCGAAGCCGAAAAAGACCCGAAGAAAAAGCAAATCATTGACGATCTGAACCACGACCTAAAAGACCTACTCAATAAAAACATCTACACCTTAGCCTTTAACGCCGTGTCATGGGGTGATGGCTATGGCCGTGTCTATTCTCAAGATAAAGTGGGTGTGACTGACCTGTTATGTGATGAGATGGTCTTGCCGCCATTAGTACAACCCTTTGAGCAAGGCAGTCGAACCGTAGGCTTTGTCGTTGGTACCGCGACTAATTCCAGTGGCGTTAAGTTATCCACCACGCAAATGATACGGGTAAAAATGCCACGCACGCTCTACACGCCACAAGCACGGGTGATGCAAAAAGCCTTTAAGACCGCGATTTTAGAAGATGACTCGTCTAACTTGCCCTATTTGCCGTCATTAGTTGGCGGTAGCTTTTTAGAAGGCATAGAAGACTCGTTCAACCATCTCATTATGTCTATTTCGGGCATGGTCGGCCAACGGATTCAAGACGGCATTGATGAAGCGTTATTAACGGTCAATATGACGGATATGACCCATGAACAGCAAAAAGCAACAATGGCAAACCTTGAACAAATGTTTGCAGAGACAGCCGCACAAACGGCAAAGGCGGTGAAAGAAGGCCGTTCACTCTTAGGAAAATTGCGTCGATTTATCCCTGTATGGAGCGATAAACAGCTTGTGCAATTACAGGGAGGTACGGGGTCGCAGCGTTCAGGCAGTATCACCATTGATGATGTGATGTTTCATGCCAAACAGTTATCAGGCGGACTAGGCATTGACTTGGCCATGTTGGGCTTTGCCGATTTATTGTCGGGCGGCTTAGGTGAGGGTGGTTTCTTTAGAGTGTCGGCACAAGTGGCTGAACGCTCACGGATGATCCGTAATGCCGTGACTCAGGCCGTGAATGACTTGATTGATATTCATCTCTATAAAAAAAGCGGTCTAGCTTTCAGTGATAACGACAGACCGTGGGCTATTAATTTTTACTCAGGCATTAGCGCACAACAAAAAGAAACCCAAGACACGAAGTTATCCATGATGAATACAGGCGGCATCCTGATTCAAACCTTGTCGCAATTAAAAGAAATGGGCTTGCCACCTGAAGTCGTTAAACACCTGCTATCCACGCAAATGATGCTTGATGAGGAGTCGGCTGATTTAGTCGCCAAAGGATTAGCCAATACTAAACCACCTGAAGGCCAAGACAGCACAGGGGGTGAGTAATGGGCGTTTTTGATGCTGCAAAAGCGAAAGTTCAAGGTGCGACAGGACAGCTTTATTCTGCCAATAACGCACTAGGCCAATCAGAGGATGGCGCATTAAGTGCCGCCAGTTCGGGGCTGGGCAAGGTATTAAATAATGATTATGTAAAAACAGGACTAGGCGCATTTAATCAAGCCACTGGGCTAATGGATAACGTGAAGGGCTTAATTGGTGCGGCGAAGAGCTTTTTAGCTGACCCATACCAAGTCGTGCCTAATCCCTTACTGGGCGGATATAGCCGCAAGGAAACCCAAAAACTCGCACAACTCGCCTTTAAGACCGCCTATGCAAAGAACAATCTGTTTTTGGTGCGGTTTGGCGATAAACACTACCCCATGCGAAAACCAAAGGGAGAGATAAGGGATTTTTCGACAGGGCTTCCAGATGAAGTGCGCGTGTCGTGGGATTTATTGGCGATGGGTGTCAGTTTCAATCCGATTGCCATTACGGGTGATGCGGTCAAGTTGGGATTGTTGCAGGGGGACAGCATCCAACAATCGGAGCGTGTCGAAATACGGATGACGTTTTTTGATAATGCTCACGGCACAATCAAGCGGTATTTGTCTGAAAAGAAAAAGCAAATGGTTAATCGTGATGGGACGGGCAATCCACCATCAAGCTATGTTTTAGAGATATTGATTATTCATCTTGACCAAACGGTAGGCCGAACACTGATTGGCGGTAAGCCTGTTGGCGTGTTTGATCTGGATGAGTTAACCGATGGCAGTTACATTCAGCACCGTTATCAAGTACGTGTCTCTACCTTAGATATTGATCTCAACAAACGTGATGATAGCTTACAAGAACTACAAGTTACCTTTACCGAGGTTGACCCGTTTATGACTCCTGATCGGGGTCAAGATGGCAGCTAAGAAAAAGAGTCTGATCGATGATCCGCGTTGGTGGGACTTTATTGAGCGATACGCCTATGACATAGGCCGTTTTGCCGTTGAAGTCTGCGGCATGAATGACATCGACAATAAAGCCCCCACTTGGCAACAGTTTGAGCTATTCGATTTAGTGCAAGAGAACGGCTGTCGGGTGTCGGTATCGTCGGGTCATGGGACGGGTAAAACGAGGTCGGCGGGCATTATATCGCTTTGGCATTTGTGCTGTTATGTCAACAGTATCTTCATGTTCTCATCGCCCACAATGGCGCAACTACGAGAGGAAGTGTGGAAAGAGATCACCACTTGCCATAACTTTATGTCAATGGGTGAGTTTGCTTGGTTAGCCGATTACATCGAGGTCAAAGCCGAAAGCGTTTATATCAAAGGCCATAAAAAAACATGGTACATCATTGCGAAAACCGCACCCAAAGGAAAACCAGAAAACATTGCAGGTAAACACGGTGATTGGTACACGGTTTGGGTAGATGAAGCGTCAGGCGTTCCCGATGCTAACTTTGGCGTGATTGGTGGTGCACTGACCGATAATCGCAACCGTTTTATTATTACCAGTCAGCCGACCCGTGGTAATGGCTTTTTCTACGACACGCACCATAGTCTCTGTCGGGCGCAAGGCGGCGTGTGGGATAACTTAGTCTTTAACAGTGAAGAGTCACCGATTGTCAGCCTTGAGTTTTTACTGGAGAAGCTGGCTCAGTATGGCGGTCGTGATAGTCCAGAGTACCAGATCAAAGTTCTAGGTCAATTCCCCGACCGTACCGACATTTACCTCAACAGTGAAGCGCAAGTTCAATGGCGCATGGGTAAAAAAGTCATTACCGAAGGCATGAATTATGGCTATCTCATTTGTGTGGACGTGGGTGCAGGTGAGTACCGAGATTATTCAGCCGTGATTGTGGTTCGAGTCAGTGGCTATGGCGATTATGGTGAAGAAGCACGGCGAATGGAGTTGGTCGATGTGCCATTGTTCAGCAATAGCCGTGACTTGCAGTTCTTATCGGGTAAAGTTTTTGATACTTATGTTCAGTATGAAAATGCAACACTCTTAATTGATAAAGGCGGTATGGGGGTTTCAACTTGTCAAGATTTAGAGCGACTTGGATCGCCTGTCACCCGCGTGAACTGGGGTAATCCTTGCCATAATAACGAATTAAGACAGCGATTCTTTAACCAACGAGCACAAGCCTTGGTCATGTTGTCCCGTGCCATTAAAGAGGAGCGCGTAGGCTTTTTGGATGAACGGTACAGCACCCAATTATTAAAGCAAGGCTCACGGATACCTTACACTTTTGACGAAAAAGCGCGTTATAAAATCAAGGACAAGGCCGCGATGCTGAAAGATGGTATTCAATCGCCCGACTTATGGGACGCATTAAGCTTTGCCTTTTTAGAAAGTGCGTATTACACCTTGTCAGAGGAAGGACGCAACAAGGTACAAAGTCATCAAAAGACTGATAAAGCCAACATTCGAGCGAAGTTAAAGGCCGCATTAGCAGCAAGCCCCTAGCGTGTAACCCTGCCAAAATCAGCACATCACACAAGACATAATGCCATCAGGTTTATTTAGGATTGCGTTATGTCTGTCATCATTTCCCCTGTTATTACCAATGCAGGTTTAAGTGTCTTTACGCCGTCAGCCACGGGTATTGAGTTTACGTTTACCCATGTGGCGGTAGGTACAGGGACAAGTGCGGCTAGTTCGGCTGATACCGCCTTAGAACATGAAATTGCCCGATTCCCGATAGCAGGGGGTGGCATGGTCACGGGTGGCAGATCAGCATCTATTAATGTGCTAGTCACAAACCATCAAAATGCAAATCCACAAAACTATGATATTACCGAGGTTGGTTTTTATGGGCTTGATGGTGCAAACAACACTATTTTGTTTGCTATTTATCGCCAAAATGCAGCAATTATCAGCAAAGTATCAGGTGGTGATATATCCGCGCCGTTTGTCATGGGTTTAGCGGCCTTGCCCGTCAATAACATGACAGTCCAGATTGATGCCAATACCAATGCGATGTTGGCATTGTTGGGGCAACATACCGCGTCTAATCATCCTCATACCCAATATAAACGCACTTTAGATAATAGTGAACGGTTGAAAATAGCCGCAGGTGTTGAGGTTGATGACGCGGTGAGTAAGGGACAATTGGAAGCTGAAGCAACCACACGGGCAGGTGTGGACTCAGCATTAGCAGGGCAGATAGCACAAGAGGTCTTAGACAGACAAGCAGGCGATTCATCACTTTCTCAAGCAATCAATTCTGAGGCGACTACACGGGCGGGTGTGGACTCAGCATTAGCAGGGCAGATAGCACAAGAGGCTTTAGACAGACAGGCAGGCGACAACAACCTACAAACCCAAATCAATAATTTAACCCTTCAAATCATGAGTAAAACATGGCCAATTGGCTCAGTGTATGAAAATGAAGTGGATATGCGTAATCCAGCACACGCCGACTTGCTTGGCTTTGGCACGTGGATACCCACTCAATATGGCCGTTTCAGTGTTGGTTATGCAGACACAGACCCTCAGTTTGGGGGTTTAGGTTGGGCGGGTGGTAACAGAAACCACAAAATGACGTTAGCCAACTTAATTGAGCACGACCACGATTATACGGATAGAACGGAGCTTGATTATGCCGCAAGCAATAGCGTTGGACTGGGTACAGACCATAAAGATAGAGTGCTGAAAACGGGTAAAGCAGGGAGTGCCGACCCTGATCCTATTCCAACATTACCCCCTTATGTTGTTTCCGCCAAATGGCGAAGGACGGCATAACCATGCTCACAGAAGCTCGACTTTATTCATTGATCCGCAATCTAGCCCAAACGACACCCGCATGGGCAACCGCGATTCGTTATCACACGAAGCCAGACGAGCGTTTTGACTTAACACTGGTCGCAAGACGGGCGTATGGCTTGCCGAGTGAGTGGCGCGTCATCATGGCGGCGGCTGGCTTACAAAGCGTGGATGAACCTTTGAACGAACAGTTGTTGGTATTACCCACACTGGAACAGTTGCAACGGCTTAAACGCAATACAGGAGCAATCTAATGGCTCTTAAACCCCTGACACAAGCGGAGCAGGATGCCATTCTCAAGGCTTTTGGTGGTGGTAAGTCTAACTTTAAGCAAGGGGCAAGTCAGCGTAAGGCGTTTGACGAAAATCGCCGTGATAAGGCAGGTGAAGATCCGTTAAGCATTATTTTGAGTGTTGATGATGTCAAAGGGCAATACGACACCTCACGCACGCTAATGACTACGATCGGCGGTAAACAGCGTGAGATTACAGGTTCAGACTTAGAAGCCTTTCGTCGAAACATCGACACAGTACGCAAGGCATTTAAGCAGGGCATTACCGCGAATCAAGTGCTCGATCTCAGTCTAAAAATGGATTTAGATAACGCCAAAGCGCAAATCCACACGGCTATTCCTGTCAGGTACAAAGGCGATGTTTTGCACTTTATGACCAACGCGAGTAAAGAGTCCGAAGTCAGACAGCACTATGTCACGGTACGGTTTTTAGACCTTGGTGCAATCGCTACAACACCGATCCCGTTATTGACCGCGACTAAAACCGTAGCACAAGGTTATTTAGCCTTTGATTGTGATTGCGGCCGACACACCTTCTGGTATCGCTTTATTTCGACTATTGGCGGATTTAACGCAGGGCGGGCGGAAACAGGCTTTCCCAAGATTCGTAACCCGCACTTGTCAGGTGTGGCGTGTAAGCACGTTTTACGGGTGATGTTTTCGCTCAATCAGGCATTGGCCATTAGCAAAATTAAAGAGATGGTCAAGATTGTGCGGGCAAGTGCCAAACCATTAGAAGAGTTACCCGAAAACCAACTTTCAGCCAAAGAAGTCAAAGATGCCGCTAAACGCCAAGTAGAGAAGGCACACCATGACCGCAATCAGGTCAGGCGTAGTGTGGATGATCCTGTTAAGCAGCGTAAGGCCAAAAAAGAGGCTGAGAGGTTTGCTAAGGCCGCACAAACGGACGCACAAAAACAACGTGCCGAACGTAAGCGCATTATCGCTAATGGCTCGCCAATGGAGAAATTGAACCTACGGCGTGACCTAGAAAACAGAGTGAAAACCTTGCAGCGTGAATATGGCCAGACAAGCAATGAAAACTTGCTCGATGCAATGGAAAACTTACAAAACGATATTAACGGGTTGATTTAATCATGTCAGACATTCGTATTGATGATGACGGTTTTTTAGTGGGTGATGGTGAGCAACAACGCACCGAAGCCGAAAACGTGCTCATGAAAGAGATTAAGACAGACACCACAACCATTGTCAGTCTGCTAAAAGGTACGGCTAAGCTACAACGGGACGCATTAAAGGCGGCTCAAAGCGCAGTTAGTCCTAAGCCTAATGCCAATGCTAACAGTGGGCAATCGTCACGGGTCAACTTAGTTCACCCAAACCGCGCAACACCCGCATCCCCCAGTAACGGGCAAGCCGCACCCATACCACCGACGGTCAGACCCAATCGACAAGGGGCAGGGGCTAATCCGCCGCCGATACCACAAGGAAGCAGTTCAAACGCAGGGAGTCCAGATACCGCACGGGCAAACCGCCAACGTGGGGCAAATGGCCGTTTCATTGGCGATGGCACACAAGCCAATGACGAAAGCACGCAAGGAAACGGCAGCCGTGACAGCAGTGGCCGCTTTACGGGTGGCAATGGCGCAAATGCAGCCGACCGCAGCGCATCCTCTCGCATTACGGATGGCTTAAAAGACCTAAACAATACGCTTACAGTCAACGCCAACACCGACCGCATTGACCCAATGGTTGATGCCATCAAAGAAGCGGGTAGCATTATCAGTACGGGGGTAGAAGCCAGTAAAAAAGTATTAAGTGTCGGTAATACACTGATTGCTAAACCTGCGATGGCGTTAGGCCGTGGCATTAAAGGATTGTTTAAGCCCAAGACGGACGTCATCAATTCACCTACGTCATGGTACAAGCGGATATGGCGCACATTGGTACAAGGCAACCGTCAAGACCATGCCGATCATAACCAAGAGCAACGGCGTTTAGATGAGATTGCCCGTGGTCAAGGTCAACGCAGCGGTGCGGATGGTGGCTTGCTTGGTTTGTTGGGTGTGGGTTTATTAGCAGGACTAGCGGCATTAAAACATCTTGATTTACCGAGCTTGCCTGAATTTTTAAAGAAAAAAGACAATAACGCGCCTGTTCCCGTTTTTCGTGCGCCCACCATGCCCGTCACGTCTTTACCTCCGACTCGCGCACAGTCCTTGGTCATGCGTATTGCCGATACAAAGGTTGGTAAGGCATTAGGCACATTTGTTAAACGATTGCCGATCATATCTTCAGTGTTGGCCGCAGGTTCAGGCGGCATTAACGCGGTCAATATCAGTAAAGATAACAGTCTGAGTGAAGCAGAAAAAGAACGTGCTCAAGCAGCCAATGTGGGTAAGACAGTCGGGGCTATTGGCGGAGGTTTAGGGGGTACGGCTGTTGGTGCAGCGATTGGTACGGCCATTTTCCCCGTTGTCGGGACAGTATTAGGCGGTTTAATTGGCTCATGGCTTGGCACAACAGGCGGTCAAATTGTTGGTGAAAAGGTTGGTGGTTGGGTCGATGATCTAGCTAATGCGGATATTGCAGGACGAATCAGTAACGCATGGAATGGGTTTCTTACGCCATTAACGCCGATCTTTACCGAGATTAAAGCCTATGCCCTTGGTCGTTTTGATGTCATAGGTAAGGTGTGGGACGGTTTTGTTGCTGAGACTAAGATGCAGTTCGGCGGCATCATGGCAGGCTTACAAGCGGTTGCCGATTTCTTTGGCCAAGTGGGTGACTTCTGGGGTGGTGTTGCCGATGCTGCGAATACATGGATTAAAGAAAAAACAGGGATTGATGTTAAAGACAACCTGAAACGCTCAAAAAATGCGGTTAACGATTATGCAGGCCAAAAGCTAGACCAAGCAGGGCAGTTTTTAGGGGATGTGGGGAGTGCTGTCAAAGGTACGCCCATCGTGCAGGCGGCGACTGGCTTGTGGAATGGTTTGACGGGTGAAACGGCTAAGGAAAAAACATCAAAATCAACACAGGCCAATTACAATAAAAATAGTGCAGCTATCAACGATGCAGCAAAAAGAAACGGTTTAACGCCACAATTTATGGCGGGCGTTGCCTACACTGAAAGCTCTTTTAATGGTGGTGGTACAAAGGCGAATAGTTCAACTGCAACAGGGCTTTATCAATTTGTTGACGATACGTGGGCTGACCAAGTGGCACGAAGTAATGCCCCTGAAGCACAGCCATACAAAGCACAAGCACAAGCGTACCTTGCTGACAAAAATAAGGGAGTCCCACGGTCAAAAAGAAAAGAAACCTACAAAGCTTTATTGTCAGCACGAAGCAATGACCAGCTAAATGCCGTTATTGGCGGGCAGTATCTTAGACAAGGATTAGATGCCCTTAAAAAATCGGGCGTTTCTAATCCTTCTATGGCTGAGGTTTATGCTTATCACCACGACGGCAATGCCCAACGAGTGATTGATGCACGTCATGGTGACAAGTCGGCTTTAGCACAATTAGAGCAATGGGGTACTAAGTTAAACACGGGAGCGGCTTATGCTAAAAATATTCAAGCACCAACTGTATCACCCAAAGCAATTGCCACACCTACGGCGAACATGGCCACAAACAGCGTACCAAGCATGAAGGCCGCACCCGTTAATGCCGTTCCTGTGCCGAATGTGCAGTCGATTCAATCCGTGCAGGCTAAAGAGCAACCGACACGGCTCAATAGCACGCCAACACCGATTAAAGTGTCATTTGCCAAGCCCTTAGTGGGGCAAAACGTGAGCGATCGAGGGATAGCACATATCTTGACGGGCGGCATAGGTGAAACGGCGTAACCCTGCCAAAAGCGATAGTTAGCAAGCTTTACACTGAGTACATAATTTTATTCGGTGTAAGGCTTAAACACATGAAGCTCAATGATCCTAATTTTCCAACATCCACTATAAATCCTACGCTAACCGATAAGGCATTAGGTGTGATTGGTGGTTTGGTCAAATTAATGACCTTTCAACAGATTAAGAATTTGATCGGTATTACCGTTGAAAACGTGCTCAATTCAACCAATACCGTTAATGCGTTATCTGCCGCACAAGGCAAGATGTTAAATGATGCTTTAGCTCAGAAATTAGATATTTCGTCTTATAACGAGCATTACAAAGGTACATTTACTAATGATGCCGACTTAAAAACAGAACATTCTACTGCCAATCTAGGCAACTTTGCTCTCGTCGATGCAGGGACAGGTGACAACGCCCATGTTTATATTTGGGACGCTCAAGAAGGTTGGGTACAAGGTGGCCAAACTAGCTTACTCAATACGGATGCACTTGCGGAGGGTGGTACTAATAAATACTTTACCAACGCCCGTGTCAAAAGTGCGTTCGTGCGAGAGGACGCGACTTTTGCAGCAACCGCTTTAGCCAGTAATGCCTCATCAACGAATATGGTCAACATCGCCGCTCGCTATCAGCTATTACACATTACAACGAGTCATCCTTGCCGCGTTCGTCTCTATGCCTCAGTCGCTCAACGCGATGCCGACTTAACCAGACCGATCGGCACATACCCTACAGGCAATCACGGTTTGCTCTTTGAGTTTATTAGCACGTCCGAATTGCTGAGTGCCGATTTATCACCACTGGTTGACGGGTTTTCTAACTCGGTGGCCATTCCCTACAGCGTCACTAATTTAAGTGGGGTAACACAAACCATCACCGTGACATTGAATCACGTTAAAACAGGAGCTTGATGATATGGCTACTTCCATTTTTGGGTGCGCAACAAGTAGTGGCAATGATGCAGAATTCAGAGCCGCAGGTAGTGCCATTTCAGCGGCTTTGAGTGGCATGTTGACCCGTGTGACGACATCCAGTGACATCAATTGGGCAACAGTCGCAAGACCAACGACGGATAATACATTTGAAGCAACATTCGATGTTTTTCGTTTTAATGATGCCGCACAAGCGACACATCCGCTATTTCTGAAGTTTGAATATGGTCGCTACACCAGCACATCACCTATTCATATTCGCTTAACGATTGGTAAAACGTGTAGCGGTGCGGGTGTATTGGGAGGGATTGTTTTTCCTGCTACGGTCATTACGTCATATAGTGCGGGTGCATCTTCTACGATATACAGCTCATATATTAGTAACGGTGATGGCCATTGTTTATGTTTGGCAATAACCCCTGCAAATAATGCCATCCTGTTAATGATTGAACGAGCCATTGATAGTAATGGTGCAGTGCTAGGTAACGGTCTGTGGGTGGCATTTAAAAGTGAAGGCACAATGACAAACTATTTTTGTGCTTACGATTCGGGGGCAAATACAAATTACACGGGTGGTATTTTCCCATCCTTGTCACCTCTTAGCTCTGGTCAATCCTTTGCGAACGGTTCGATTACGCCCTATTTTCCAGCCGCGTGTTTTGCGCCTAATGGTTTGTATTGGATTCCCCGTGCGGCATTGGGTGGTGCATTGGCTGATTGTTCTTTGGGTACTACACGATCAGCACTATTAGATGGTAATACGTATTTAGGCGTTGGCAATGCGGGTAGATTCAGCGACCAACGTGGCCAAAGTTATTCTGGGTTATTGATGCGTTGGAGTTAATGATGATTTATACTGTATTTCATTGGTATCCCTCTCCGTTATACACATACGCCGAAACGGGAGGTGTCATTTATGTGTCATTCAATCGACTCGCCCAAGACCCGCCGCCGTTGAGTGGGCAGATTTGGCCGCGTGGCAAGTAACCCTGCCCAAACAGCAGCAGACCATCCATTAAACTAATGCCTAACTCCTCATTAAGAGATAGGCGTTTTTATCATGCCCAAGACTTCTAAAATCACGTTTAACGTAAACGAGTTACAACGCCAACACACAGGCCAACGGCGGTGCTATGACAATGTGGGTTTGGCGCGTCTCATCAATTCACCAGAAATTCAAGAGCGTGTCAGCAAAGGCGACCTGATTGGCTATTATGGCCATTGGCCGCGTAAAAAGTTTGGAATGCAGCCGCAAGAAGGCGGCATGGATGGCAGCAAGCCGATCACCTTAAAACCTGCTATTCGCACCACGTTCTTAGAAGCTGATAACAAAGGCAACCTCACGCATCAAACCGAGTTTTTAGATACACAAGAAGGCAAAGATGCCTATGACCTGTTTCAAAACAAAGTCGGCGGCTTTAGTGCGGCAATGACAACGGCACCTAAAGGTGTAACCGAGATACCCGTTCGATTTTATGGCTTTGATTATGTGCTTGAGCCTAACTTTAGCGGTAATCGTGGCTATACGATGGCGTTTGATAGTGTGCCGAATGATTCATTGATTTTAGAGCGTTTTGATTCAATCAATGATGAGGGTGATACGGGTGAGTTGATCCACGTTTTTGATAGTGTTGAAGATGAAGTGTTATATCAAAATCAAGTCATGGGTGACTTGTATCGTCGATTGCAGGGTGATTATCGCCATGTTTTAGATAGTGCAGGCGCAATGTCAGGTGAGAAAGCACACTTAGAACAGACCATTCAAGAGATGCTAGATAAGCAAGCGAAGCAGGGTAAACGTAGCAGCCGAAGTCCTATTTTTATTGATGAACGGAAAATAGCTCGTTTTGATGAGGCGAATTCGTTTATGACGGCGGATTTGGTGAGTCTTGATATGGACGATGATAAAGACATTCGTGCCGAAAAAGCCAAAATTGCTCAGGCTAAACGCCGTTATGGGTACTAATCATGGCTGATTTATTTCTACCCGTGAAAATTGGCTTAGGCGAATACATGGGGCGGTTTAAGCAATCGTTTGCGGTTACTCATAACGACACGAACGCGGTACAAGAATTTGCAGCACGACCTCTTGAGCAAGCCTGCATTGTCTTTGCACCGTCACGGATGGCTGACGCGATAGAAGAAGTGCTCAGTGCATGGCGAAAAAATACCAATGAAAACGGCAAAGCACAAAGTACCGCTTTTTTGCCCGTCATGGCCATTGCCGTTGCCCGTGACTATACGCCCGCATCGCCCAGTCAAGGCATGATGTTGGGTGATGCGATTGATATTAAGATTCCCCATTATCCCGATGAACGCAGCTTAAAGCTTGAATTGATCCGTGGTCAATTGCGCGTACAAGTGGTGGTGATTGCCGCCGATGACAGTACCGCTAAAAGCTTAATAGCGCGGTTTTGCCATTTTGTGCGCCGTTATGATAACCGTGGCTTTGATGCGATTTATTCACTCGCAGGGGTTAATGACGCTTGGTTTAACGCTTGGGATAGTCAAGACCTTTATCCATCGGCTGTCACCATCGCCCAGACCAACCTCGCCATTCAAAAGGTGGATTTGATGTTGAACATCGCTATCCCGATGGTTTACGGCGCGGCCAGTGGTCAACCCAATAGCGGTATCGGTACAGGAACGCCAAATGATCCATTTGGCTTGAGTGTTTTAACGCAAATCAATGTAGGGCAATTAAATATGTCCGATAAGGAGTTGGTATGAGTGAACCCCTAAGAATCCGCGCCATTGTGCAGGGTTATCAAGGCGATATGTTGTGTATTTATGCGGCAATGGACGAAGCCAGTGGTTTATTGCTTATCGACCGTGCCGAAAAGTTTGATGAAAATATGGAGATTACGCCTGATTTAACGATCTTGACCAATGTGCCATTGTTGCCTAGTTGGACGATGTTTTTTAAGGAAGAGCAGCTTAAACAGGCGATTGATGCGTACCACACGTTAACGGGTAATGGCTTATTGGACATTGAATCAAATATGCAGCGTTACAATCCTATGGGCGCGATTCAAGTCAATGGCATGAAGGAAAGCGGCATCGAGTACCGTTTTACTGAGTTAAACAATGGTCATGTTGGGGTGTTGATCTGTGCCTTGTTTGCCGAAAAGCAGCGCAACATTCGAGCGAGTTTAGCCGCACAAGTGAATATGCTGAATCCACCGACTCCATTACCTTACGCGCAACAGCGAGAGAGTTTTGTGGTTAAGCCTATGAGTGTCGGCTACTTTTTTTAAGGTGAATCATTGTGCTGAATAATGTGCCGTTAGCCATTAGACGTTCGGTTCGGGCGGTGACGTTGAATCACCCAAACCGTATGACGTGTACCGTTTATCGAAAGGTTGTGACCCGTGTCGCACCAACCATGATAGGGGGATTGCCTACGCTAGGCGGTTTAGGCGTACTAGAAGATGATGATGAAGCAGATTTTGAATATCAGTCATTAGGGGATGGTGCGGTGGTGATGACAGGGACGTATCAGGGCGGCTTTAGAAGTGATGATAATTCACTTTTAGATAATCCCAATATCTCACAACAAGAAGCGTTGCTTGAACCTTTAACGGATGATGGCTTTACGCCTAAAAAGCATGATTTAGTGAGTATCGTGATCGGTGATGCGGTGTTGCCTTATGAAATTACCGATATTACAGGGACGGTCAACATTCCACCATTTACGCAAAAGTATGTGCTGCAATTGAGGGATGAACTGGTTTATGTGGCGAGTTAGATTTACTTGAATGTATTAAATTAAGTTGTTATAAGTTAGCAGGATTCATGTAATAAATTAATTTAACTTGCCAAAAAGAAGACTAAAAATCAGGGATGGATTTTAATGGACAACTATGTCGCACATGTTCGTAAGATTGATGGACAAAAGCAAACAGTTCAACAGCATCTATTAAGTGTCAGTGACATTACAGGTCAGTTGGCAAATAAAATTGGACTAAAAGAAGCGGGTGAGCTTATTGGCTTGCTTCATGATTTTGGCAAGTATAGCCAGTCTTTCCAAAACTACATCCAGTCGGCTACAGGGATTCTAAACTCTGATTTAGATGATGATTTTGTAGATATAAATGCACTAAAAGGAAAAATTGACCACTCATCGGCAGGTGCACAATGGATATGGCAACAATTCAGCCAAAGGCTTAATGGTGTAGGTGCACTATGTGCACAGATTATGGCTTTATGTATAGCATCACATCACAGTGGATTAATTGACTGTTTAAAGCCAGAAGGCGTGGATAGCTTTAGTGATCGAATGAAAAAATCTGATGAAAATACACATTTATCAGAGTGTAAGTTAAATGCGGACTCTCTCATTCTAACTAAAGCAACAGCACTCGCAGATCCTCATCTTCTAAAAAATATGTTCATGCAGTTACAGGCTGTTTTACGGCCTGAGCAACATAATCAAAAAATTTCAGAAAAAATTAAATATTTCTATTTAGGCTTTTGGACAAGACTTCTCTTCAGTTGTTTGATCGATGCAGACAGAATAGATAGTGCTGATTTTGAACGACCTCAAAATAAAAAGCATCGACGAAATACTCCTGTTAATTGGTCATTGGCAGTTGATAGAGTTGAGTCTTTTATTGATGCACTCAAAGTACGTCACAAGGTTGATGAAATTCGCCGTGATATTTCTGAACGCTGTAAAGCCAAAGCAAGTGGTACGCAAGGTATTTATACTTTAACAGTGCCTACGGGGGGTGGAAAAACCTACGCTAGTTTACGTTTTGCATTACATCATGCGCAAGCGCATGGACTGGACAGAGTTATTTATATTGTGCCATACACCACGATTATTGAGCAGAATGCAAAAGCAATTCGTGCAGTCGTTGAACGTGAAGGTGATGATTTTCCGTGGGTATTAGAACATCATTCAAATTTAGAACCAGAGCAGCAAACATGGCGTAGTAAGCTAGTTGCTGAGAATTGGGATTCACCTATTGTTTTGACAACAATGGTGCAGTTTTTAGAAACTCTATTTAGTGGTGGTACACGCGGTGTAAGGCGAATGCATCAACTCACAAATAGCGTAATTGTCTTTGATGAAATTCAAACGCTACCCATTAATTGCACGCATTTATTTTGTAATGCACTTAATTTCTTAGCAACTCATACTAAAACAACAGCGGTGCTATGTACGGCAACACAACCTTTGTTGCATCGGTTAAAAAATACTGAAAAAGGGCAGTTGTTTATTCCTGTTGAAAACGAGTTGGTTCATGATGTGGATCGGCTTTTTCAACAACTTGAGCGGGTTAAGATTAAAAATAAAGTTCGTGTGAATGGTTGGAGTGAGCAAGAAATCGCCAAGCTTGCTCTTGATGAGTTGAACGAAAAAGGAAGTTGTCTTGTTATCGTCAATACTAAAGCATGGGCGCAGAAGTTATATGAAGCCTGTACAAAAAAAGTAGAAAAAGGATCGATCTTTCATTTGAGTACCAGTCAATGCCCTGCACATCGTCAGATTATTCTAGCGCAAGTACGCTCTCGGTTAGATCATAACTTGCCTGTGTTATGTATAAGTACCCAACTGATTGAGGCGGGTGTTGATGTTGATTTTGCAAGTGTTATTCGATTTTTGGCAGGCTTGGACTCTGTGGCGCAAGCAGCAGGTCGTTGCAATCGAAATGGTGAGCGAGATATATCTGAAGTCCATTTACTTAATCCAGATCAAGAGCCAATAGACACATTAGTTGATATTAAAGTTGGTCAGGAAAAAATACGGCGTATTTTAGATGAGTCCGCAGATAAAGATTTGTTAACCCCAGCGGTTATGGAAAAGTATTTTGATTATTATTTTTATAGCCGATCCGCCGAAATGGATTATCAATTAACTGAAAAGCAGGCTACTCGAACTGATAGTTTGTTGAATTTACTGAGTGATAATCCTAAAAATATCATATCACGCCAATCTGCAATACCTATGTTACGACAGTCATTTATGACAGCGGGCAAAGCATTTAAGGCAATTGATGCACCTACTGAATCTGTGATTGTGCCTTATGGTGAAGGAAGGCAACTAATTATTGATCTAGGAGATCAAGAGAATGAGTTTGATGTTGCTCGTTATTATACATTACTGAAAAAAGCACAAAAATTTAGCGTTAATGTCTTTCCTAATGTTTGGCGAAAGCTGCTTGACGCACATGCTGTATGCGAAATAAAAGCGGGTGAAGGCATTTATTGTTTGGATAAGCGTTACTACAGTGAAGCTTTTGGATTATCAACTGAGGTTGTTAGTCAGGCTGATTTTTTATCATTTTAGAAAGGAGTCATGATGGAAGTTCCTAAAAATAGTATTAGTTTCCGATTGTGGGGGCGTTATGCGTTATTTACTGACCCTATTACTAAAATCGGTGGTGAGAAATGCTCCTATCATATTCCTACTTATGAGGCGATTAAGGGTGTTTTGAAGTCGATTTATTGGAAGCCTACTATTACATGGTATGTCGATAAAGTTAGGGTGATGAAACCGTTAAGAACGCAAACTAAAGGTGTAAAACCCTTAGTTTGGAGTGCTGGTGGCAATAGCCTTGCTATCTATACGTTTTTGCACGATGTTGAATATCAAGTACAAGCGCATTTTGAATGGAATGAGCACCGTCCTGAATTGGCTCGGGACAGAGTTGATGGTAAGCATTTTAGTATTGCTAAACGAATGTTAGAAAAAGGTGGACGGCAGGATGTTTTTTTGGGGACACGAGATTGTCAGGGTTATGTAGAGCCTTGTGAGTTTGGTGAGGGAGAGAGTCCTTACGCTAATATTGACGAATTGGGTTTTGGGTTGATGTTTCATGGCTTTGATTATCCTGATGAAACAGGAGTGGATGAATTGCGTAGCCGTTTTTGGCGAGCAAACATGAGGCATGGCATTATTGAATACCCTAGACCTGAAAATTGTGAGATTAATCGTTTTGTTCGAGTGATGACTGCCAAAGAGTTTGCGCTAGGAGAAAGCGTATTAGCAGTAGAGCAAGAAGAGGTGCAATCATGAGTTGGATGGCAAAGCTCTACGAGACATATGAAGCAGGTTTGTTACTGACAGACCTGCCTGATGATAAGCGTCTTATGCCCACTAGCCACACATTGCAAAATGCACATATCAATATTGCTATTGATGGTGAAGGAAATTTTAAACGAGCATCTGTACTAGAAAAAACGCAAATTGTATTACCTGCTACTGAACGTTCAGCAAGTCGTAGTAGTGGTGAGGCTCCACACCCATTAGCGGATAAATTGCAATATGTTGCTCAAGATTATGCTGCTTATGGTGGACTGAAAAAGCCTTATTTTGATGGATATAAAAAGCTTCTTTCTTCATGGTGTCTTTCTGAATTTTCTCATCCCAAAGCAACAGCAGTTTTACGTTATATTGAAAAAGGGACTGTGATTAAAGATCTTATTGATCAGAAAGTTGTTTTTATTGGTGATGATGGACTGTTATTAACATCATGGGTAAATGCTACAGATGATTCCAATCCGACACCAACACTTTTTAAGGTGCTACCTAAAGAAAAAGGTTTATTAGATCAAGGCTCTGCGTTGGTGTGTTGGACGGTTGAAATAGACTCTAATCCTAATGCCGACACATGGAAGGATAGAACGCTACAGGATAGTTGGATTGCTTTTGATAACTCTGAAGATAGTGAAGCGGGTTTATGTTTTGTCACAGGTAAAGTTCAATCATTATCTATTAATCATCCTGCAAAAATTCGCCACTCAGGAGATAAAGCAAAGCTAATTTCTTCAAACGATACCAGTGGATACACGTATCGGGGGCGGTTTTTGGATAATAAGGAGGCGTGTGGCGTAGGGTTTGATGTATCGCAAAAGGCTCATAATGCCTTGCGTTGGTTGGTTTCACGGCAAGGTTATCGTAATGGTGATCAGGCATTTGTCTCTTGGGCTGTTTCTGGTAAAGACATTCCCGAACCATTACAAGACGCTTTTCATTTGTTTTCAAATTTTAATTTTGATGATTTAGATGATAGTGAACCGCATAGATTAAATGAAGATACTGTTATAGATCGTAGCCGTGATATAGGCGAGTCATTTGCCCATCAACTTAATAAATACATGGCAGGCTATCGAGCAAAATTAGATCCAAATGAGCAAATTGTAATTATCGGCCTTGATGCAGCAACGCCAGGGCGAATGGGTATTATTTATTACCGTGAGTTATTAGGCAGTGAGTTTTTACAAAGGCTTGAACATTGGCATAAAAGCTTTGCATGGCCACAAAGACATACCATAGACGTGCCTAGCTTATCAGGTAAAAAACCAACGAAAAAAGTTGTTTGGCCTGTCAGTTCCCCTGCACCTAAAGATATTGCTTCTGCGGCATATGGGCAGCGGCTATCAGATGAATTGAAGAAAAGCGTGGTTGAGCGTCTTATGCCGTGCATTATTGATGGAAATCCATTTCCAATCGATTTAATGGATTCATGTGTACGAATGGCCACTAATCGCAATGGTTATAAAAGTGACGAACAATGGCTTTGGGAAAAGAACCTTGGTATTGCCTGCGCGGTATATCGTGGTTATTTCCAACGCCATCCAATTAAAACTCAAAGGAGAGACTACACAATGGCACTGGATGAAAATAATCACTCGCGTGATTATCTCTATGGCCGATTATTAGCCGTAGCAGATCGTATTGAGGAGGTTGCATTAAGTGTTGGTGGAGAGAGTCGATCAACAACCGCAGCCCGTTTAATGCAACGTTTTGCGGATAGACCTTTTTCTACATGGCGTAATATAGAGTTGGCCTTGCAACCGTATATGCAGCGTTTGCAAAACTCCCGCGCTGGTTTTTTAGTGAACCAAAAGAAAGAGTTGGATGCAATCAATGCCAATTTTAAAACTGAAGACTTTGTGAGTGAAAAAAAGCTATCAGGTGAGTTTTTACTTGGCTTTCATTGCCAACGTCAAAAACTAAGAGAAAAAACTGAGTCAACTAACGAAACCATTAACGAAGTAAGCAGTGCAGGGAGTGAAGAATGAGTAGTCTTGACCATAAAATTGATTTTGCGGTTATTTTTTCAGTAAAGAACGCCAATCCAAATGGTGACCCATTAAATGGTAATCGTCCTCGTACCGATTATGACGGACTTGGTGAAATAACGGATGTTTGCTTGAAGCGCAAAATTCGTGATCGTTTGCAAAGTGATGGATATTCAATATTTGTCCAATCTGATGAAAAGAAAACGGATGGCATGACTAGCTTAAAAAATCGTGCGGATTCTGATGTTTATGGACTGGGAAAAGACGCGTTTAAAAAGAACAGTAAAGATGAAACAGCAAAGCTTGCCTGTGCAAAATGGCTAGATGTTCGTGCGTTTGGACAGGTATTTGCGTTTGCAAAAGAATCTGATGCAGCAGGTGTATCTATAGCTATTAGAGGCCCTGTGACAATTCAATCTGCATTTAGTCGTGAGCCAATTAGTGTTACCAGTACACAAATAACCAAAAGCGTGAGTGGTGAGGGTGATGGCTCTAAAAAAGGATCGGACACGATGGGTATGAAACATCGTGTTGATAAAGCTGTTTATGTGACATATGGTGCAATAACACCACAATTGGCAGAGCGTACAGGCTTTAGTAATCAAGATGCTGAAAGCATTAAGTCGGTATTGCAGAAGTTATTTGAAGGCGATGCATCATCGGCGCGTCCAGAAGGTAGCATGGCTGTATTAAAAGTTATTTGGTGGAAACATAACAGCAAATCAGGACAATACTCCTCCGCTAAAGTGCATAACTCTTTGACAGTAAATCCTGATGGTAGTTTTAATTTAGATGATTTAGATGGATTGACTCCAGAAGTTATCGACGGCTTTTAATGGGATAGTGCCACCTTCGGGTGGCTTTTTCTAAGGATGGAAAAAGTGATGCAACATGATGAAATAATATACCTTTCCCGCCTTCAGCATTTTTTGTTTTGTCCGCGTCAATTTGCCCTTATTGAATTAGAAGGTCTGTGGGAAGAAAATCTCTACACGGCTGAAGGACAGCTATTACACCAAAAAGCAGACCAACTCCAACAGCACACACGCAAAAATATTACAACAATAAATGCCATGCCATTGTCATCCTCTGAGCTAGGTATTCAAGGTGTGGCAGATGTCGTTGAGTTCTATAACTCTCAGGACGATGGTAGTCATCGACCTTTCCCCATTGAATATAAACGTGGTAAGCCAAAAGAGCATCGCGCAGACGAAGTACAACTTTGTGCCCAAGCTTTATGCTTGGAAAGTATGTTAAACACGGTTGTCCCAGAAGGAGCCTTGTTTTATGGCCAAACAAAACGGCGATTGGTTGTAACGTTTGATGCAGAGTTGAAGAAACTAACTTTGGATGTTATTGCGAAATGTCGAGAGTTATTAGTCACAGCTAAAACGCCTGCACCAATTTACGAAGAAAGAAAGTGTAATCGTTGTTCATTGATAGACTTATGCCATCCAAAAACGTTGTGCCGTCAACGCTCCGCAAAACATTGGTTTATAAAACAATTAGAAAAAGAACAAGGAGGAACTTGATGCGTCAGTTACGCAATACATTATATGTCAGTACAGAAGGAGCTTGGCTACATAAGGATGGTGAAAATTTGGTTATGGATGTTGACGGACAGAAAAGAGGTCGCGTTCCTATTCACATGCTGCAAGCATTAGTCTGTTTTGGACGAGTGATGTTGTCACCTCAATTGATGGGTTTCTGTGCAGAAAAAGGTATTACGGTGACTTTCCTCAATACCTACGGAAAATTTTTGGCGCGAATGGAAGGACCCATTAGCGGTAGTGTGTTATTACGGCGGCGACAACACTTAGCATGTGAAAATCCGATCATGGCTTTAGAGATCGTGCGTAATATCGTATGCGCCAAAGTGCATAATCAGCGTGCGGTGGTCAGGCGAGTAATACGTGACCATGCTGAAAAAATGGACGATAAAGCCAATGGCGAGCTAGAAGATGCACAAAAAAGACTAAAGCGTGTGATTGAATGTGTTCGTTTAGAAACGAATATTGAAAGTATTCGAGGTTTTGAAGGTGATGCAGGGCATGTGTATTTTAAGGTGTTTAATCATTTTATTCGTGCTCAAAAAGAAGACTTTATCTTCGATGGGAGAGAAAGGCGGCCTCCCCGTGATCCTGTCAATGCGCTATTGTCATTTATCTATACATTACTGACTCATGATTGTCGTTCGGCCTTGGAGACAACTGGGTTGGATTCGGCTAGTGGTTTTTTACATTTTTTGCGGGTTGGTCGTCCTAGTTTGGCTTTAGATTTAATGGAAGAGTTTCGGCCTTTTTTGGCTGATCGACTGGTATTGTCGCTTATTAATCGAAAACAGATACAAGCGAGCGACTTTAGTTGTTTGCCCAACGGTGCTGTTGTTATGAAAGATGACGCACGAAAAACTGTACTTATGGAGTGGCAGCAACGTAAAGCCGACACACTAACTCATCCGTGGTTTGAAGAAAGTGTGCCTGTAGGTCTTTTTCCGTGGTTGCAAGCACAATTATTAGCCCGACATTTACATGGCGAGATAGATGCTTATGTGCCATTTTTATGGAAATAGGTTAATTCATGGAGAGGCGACATGATGGTATTGGTGAGTTACGATGTCTGTTTTCAAAATGATACAGGAGCACGTCGGTTGCGAAGAATAGCAAAAGCTTGCTTAGATTATGGGCAAAGGGTGCAGTATTCGATCTTTGAGATTGAGGTAACGCCAGCACAATGGACAATGTTACGGAGTCGCTTATTACAAGAAATTGATCCTGAAGTAGATAGTTTGCGATTTTATTTTTTAGGAAAAAATTGGCAGCCAAAGGTTGAACATATTGGAGCTAAGGCTGTTTTGGATTTGAATGGCCCATTGATTTTTTAGGCTTGTAGAACATCTGCGAACCTTAAGTAAGCATTAAAATGCAGGTAGGTTCGCACCTTGTTTTTTGCATATAAAACAAGGTGCTCTTTAAAACTATATTTTTTATTCTAGATGATTGTTCGGTTTCATTATGTGTTCGCATTTTAGTGGAAGATGTGCATTTGAAAACAGTATGTTATAACTAGACTGTCGCGTCCTCACGGGCGCGTGGATTGAAACGCCTTTTTTAAGAGCTGTCTTAACGACCGCCACGTCGCGTCCTCACGGGCGCGTGGATTGAAACGTCGGTTGTTGATGATGATGGAATGCCGTTTGATCCGGTCGCGTCCTCACGGGCGCGTGGATTGAAACCATTGAAATAACGTGACCTTGCGCTGCATAAACGGGTCGCGTCCTCACGGGCGCGTGGATTGAAACGGCAATTTATCCAACGCACAGACAGGCATATTAGGCGTCGCGTCCTCACGGGCGCGTGGATTGAAACGGCTTTATATTTAGCGCAAGATTTTAAAATCTATTGTCGCGTCCTCACGGGCGCGTGGATTGAAACTTAACAGGTTTATCAACCGATGCAAACGCTAGTCGTCGCGTCCTCACGGGCGCGTGGATTGAAACATCAAATGTACGACCGTATTATTGTCCTCAACAAGTCGCGTCCTCACGGGCGCGTGGATTGAAACGTCCCTACGCTCATCGTCGTGTAACACTCGGCTGTTGTCGCGTCCTCACGGGCGCGTGGATTGAAACAACTGACCGCTAGCACCGTCACTAATGAAAAAGTCGCGTCCTCACGGGCGCGTGGATTGAAACACTCAACAGTACACCCCTGTCGATGTCCCTAAAGGTCGCGTCCTCACGGGCGCGTGGATTGAAACTACGCCTATTGGTAATGTAATGTTGATTGCTGCAAGTGTCGCGTCCTCACGGGCGCGTGGATTGAAACAGTTTAAGGAATTATGGCAGATTAAAGCCTTGCCATGTCGCGTCCTCACGGGCGCGTGGATTGAAACACTAATGATGCCGATGGTCTTGCGTATGCTTATGAGTCGCGTCCTCACGGGCGCGTGGATTGAAACAGCGTATTAAAAACCAAACAAGGCGCGTCTTTAAGGTCGCGTCCTCACGGGCGCGTGGATTGAAACTATCGTGTAATAGAGTCGTTGGTTATTGTGTCGATGTCGCGTCCTCACGGGCGCGTGGATTGAAACAACGGACCCGATGGCGCATTGGTATTGGCAAATGGTCGCGTCCTCACGGGCGCGTGGATTGAAACTGCTTGTGTAAGTCGATTTACGGATAACTGTGCTCGGTCGCGTCCTCACGGGCGCGTGGATTGAAACACCCGATGACGGTTTGCGTAACGTCACACTGGTGTCGCGTCCTCACGGGCGCGTGGATTGAAACGGCAGCGAGAGCAATTGACAAGGAAAGATCTGCATTGTCGCGTCCTCACGGGCGCGTGGATTGAAACAATGCGCGGCACAATAATGAATCTGTGGCCTGGGTCGCGTCCTCACGGGCGCGTGGATTGAAACTAGGTTGTGAATAACAACTGCTATGAAAAACACGTCGCGTCCTCACGGGCGCGTGGATTGAAACTAGTGAGTGTTGGCCCACCTGTATCAAGAGCTAATCGTCGCGTCCTCACGGGCGCGTGGATTGAAACATGCAGTATGTAGCAGGTGAATCCCGTTTTATCCGTCGCGTCCTCACGGGCGCGTGGATTGAAACATCGTCTTGAGTTATCAACTCACCAACAACTGATGGTCGCGTCCTCACGGGCGCGTGGATTGAAACTTTGCTTGCAGTGTGGTAGCGATTTCCAGCATTTCGTCGCGTCCTCACGGGCGCGTGGATTGAAACATTCGCCAATTGCTGATGATAGTTATCGTCGTATTGTCGCGTCCTCACGGGCGCGTGGATTGAAACATTAAAAGAACAAATAAAAAGCGGATGCAATAGCGTCGCGTCCTCACGGGCGCGTGGATTGAAACTACTTGGCCTGCCAATGTGTCACGGGCTTGGTTTAAGTCGCGTCCTCACGGGCGCGTGGATTGAAACTGCATAACGGGCGTGACTAACGGTTTTACTAGGTCGCGTCCTCACGGGCGCGTGGATTGAAACTTGTGCGGGATAGTTAAAGCCGCAAAAATCAACAGTCGCGTCCTCACGGGCGCGTGGATTGAAACTTTACCGCTCCAAAAAATCCCATTCAATTGATACGGTCGCGTCCTCACGGGCGCGTGGATTGAAACGTCTGATAACTCATCAATGCCAAAATGTTTTTTTAGTCGCGTCCTCACGGGCGCGTGGATTGAAACTTCAAAATTGAAAGCGATGATTTAAGATAAACGTGTGTCGCGTCCTCACGGGCGCGTGGATTGAAACAAATATGCTTTGGGAATTTCTCAAGAATCCTGAGTCGCGTCCTCACGGGCGCGTGGATTGAAACTTTTATTGTCATTGTCATTTTTTGAATCCTCATGCTGTCGCGTCCTCACGGGCGCGTGGATTGAAACATTTGATACGCCAAAAAATACGCAATTTAAAGTTGTCGCGTCCTCACGGGCGCGTGGATTGAAACGTGGTCTTGGCCAATGCCTTGAAACTTACTGTCGTTGCGTCGCGTCCTCACGGGCGCGTGGATTGAAACACCACGTAAGTGATATTTGTGCGAGTAATAGTTAATGTCGCGTCCTCACGGGCGCGTGGATTGAAACATTTAGTGCTTTTTCGCCACGATCTTCATATGGCTCACGTCGCGTCCTCACGGGCGCGTGGATTGAAACAATCGCCTACAAGAGCAATTTACAGGGAAATATGCGTCGCGTCCTCACGGGCGCGTGGATTGAAACCGCTATTTTGTATGCCTGACGCACTAGCATCACTATGTCGCGTCCTCACGGGCGCGTGGATTGAAACTTATACTACGCGATATATAGCAACAGTGAAAAGAACGTCGCGTCCTCACGGGCGCGTGGATTGAAACGTTCGGACTGCCGCCATATCGCGCAATACAAGCCTGTCGCGTCCTCACGGGCGCGTGGATTGAAACGGGTATTGGTGGATTTTGATTTTGTGAAACGTGGGGGGTCGCGTCCTCACGGGCGCGTGGATTGAAACAAGCCTACGCGCCCAAATCAAACAATTAACGGTACGTCGCGTCCTCACGGGCGCGTGGATTGAAACGGTGTTGTTCGTCGTTATGGTGCGAGTCAATCCAATGTCGCGTCCTCACGGGCGCGTGGATTGAAACATTGGGACTACCACCGTATCTCGCTATACAAGCTTGTCGCGTCCTCACGGGCGCGTGGATTGAAACTTAATCAGTCCGTCCTTTTTCCCGTTTTTATCAATGTCGCGTCCTCACGGGCGCGTGGATTGAAACTCAGCACAAATACGACTTAGATTTTTATAGCATCGTCGCGTCCTCACGGGCGCGTGGATTGAAACTTCTAAAGCCGATACTGTTCAATCTGCTTCTAAAGTCGCGTCCTCACGGGCGCGTGGATTGAAACATATAGTCAGGAAATTTACTACGTAATTTAAACTGGTCGCGTCCTCACGGGCGCGTGGATTGAAACTCTAGCTCGTTAAGCTGATCTGTTATCGCTTTCTTTGTCGCGTCCTCACGGGCGCGTGGATTGAAACGTTTTGATGGCAGACCAAAAGCCGAAGAAGCGTGGGCGTCGCGTCCTCACGGGCGCGTGGATTGAAACCCGTGATGAGATACACCTTTCCAGATTTTGGCTTAGTCGCGTCCTCACGGGCGCGTGGATTGAAACTCTGCACTGATAGAGATATTTGTTTTACTCTTTGAGGTCGCGTCCTCACGGGCGCGTGGATTGAAACTTGTTGATAGCAATAAAATCCCGTTAGATATGGCAGGTCGCGTCCTCACGGGCGCGTGGATTGAAACACATCATGGCGGCGACTATAGCAAGATAAAAACGGTCGCGTCCTCACGGGCGCGTGGATTGAAACCCATCACAGCGATAATAAGCACTCATTTTTTAACAAGTCGCGTCCTCACGGGCGCGTGGATTGAAACAAAGTGGCATAAACCGCTTTGAAGTAGTCGTTAAAGTCGCGTCCTCACGGGCGCGTGGATTGAAACGTCGAAATGTGAACGATGCGCCAAGAGGCGGCAAGTCGCGTCCTCACGGGCGCGTGGATTGAAACACGACAATACCAAGATTTTTACGGCAATAATTTAGGTCGCGTCCTCACGGGCGCGTGGATTGAAACCTCTATCTCTAGAAGTATCAAACCTTTCTCTAGAGCGTCGCGTCCTCACGGGCGCGTGGATTGAAACAAAAACGCCTACAAGCTCACTGTCGAGGCTGTAATGGTCGCGTCCTCACGGGCGCGTGGATTGAAACAGACAACAAGCCGTTAACCATTGGGATGACCTCATGTCGCGTCCTCACGGGCGCGTGGATTGAAACCACTATGACGGTGTCGGGGGAGTTGTTGACTCCAGTCGCGTCCTCACGGGCGCGTGGATTGAAACGTTCTGTCGTTGTTCAGTGTCTAGGGTCTAACGAAGTCGCGTCCTCACGGGCGCGTGGATTGAAACATTGTGGCAAATTCCGTGACACTTGGGCTTATAATTCGTCGCGTCCTCACGGGCGCGTGGATTGAAACCGTCTTTGTGTGGCTCTGCTACGCGTAAACCTGCCATGTCGCGTCCTCACGGGCGCGTGGATTGAAACTAGTCCCTTATCGCGTCTTTGAAACACTCACAAATGTCGCGTCCTCACGGGCGCGTGGATTGAAACTTTAGATCGTAGTAAGTTTGAATATTTACATAAAGTCGCGTCCTCACGGGCGCGTGGATTGAAACAGGGATTATCTCTTGAGGCGCAGATTATCTACCTGCGTCGCGTCCTCACGGGCGCGTGGATTGAAACGGGCGGCACATGGGCGGCTGGTTTATCGCAATCAATGTCGCGTCCTCACGGGCGCGTGGATTGAAACTCAATTTTGGCATAAGCAACAACATCTGCGCGTGTGTCGCGTCCTCACGGGCGCGTGGATTGAAACGACATATTCCATTTTGTTTGACCGGGTGTCGTGAGTCGCGTCCTCACGGGCGCGTGGATTGAAACTTCGTAGGTGTCACTTGGTGTATAAGAACAGGAAACGTCGCGTCCTCACGGGCGCGTGGATTGAAACATGTTCGTCATCGAAAATTTGATTTTTATTAGGTCGCGTCCTCACGGGCGCGTGGATTGAAACAGCGAATGCCCGTCAGAACTACATTTTGCTAATAAGTCGCGTCCTCACGGGCGCGTGGATTGAAACAGCCGTAACCACTGTACGCACGGTATTTGAACAATGTCGCGTCCTCACGGGCGCGTGGATTGAAACGCCTGTAGCCGCATCAGCCACCGCCTCGACCATCTGTCGCGTCCTCACGGGCGCGTGGATTGAAACTTTGACGCTCGGCATTAGTTGGTGATGTTTTGTTGTCGCGTCCTCACGGGCGCGTGGATTGAAACGACGCATGGCCGACTAGCCCACTTGCTTCTCATAGTCGCGTCCTCACGGGCGCGTGGATTGAAACGTCATCAGTTACGCCTTTGTAGCGTGTTTGATCTTGTCGCGTCCTCACGGGCGCGTGGATTGAAACCTATTTTTGGTAAATATAACGCGGCAAACACGCAAGTCGCGTCCTCACGGGCGCGTGGATTGAAACATTGAATGTGACATGGATTTTTGTGCATCACGTTCGGTCGCGTCCTCACGGGCGCGTGGATTGAAACTTCTTCGGAGACTTGGCGCATTGGCTTACGTTGACGTCGCGTCCTCACGGGCGCGTGGATTGAAACCATTAAACTCGCACCCCTAAAATTTTATAAACATGTCGCGTCCTCACGGGCGCGTGGATTGAAACCATTGTCAAGCCCTCAATATTTACATAGCTAATATGTCGCGTCCTCACGGGCGCGTGGATTGAAACACAGATGCACGTTTGTGGTCTTGGTCGTTATCAAGTCGCGTCCTCACGGGCGCGTGGATTGAAACCGCCTGAAACGCGCTAAATTCCTCGTCTTTTTGCTTGTCGCGTCCTCACGGGCGCGTGGATTGAAACTCGCATGAAAGCTCATGCAGTGCTGAATGTGCCGGTCGCGTCCTCACGGGCGCGTGGATTGAAACCTAAACCTGACGGCTTTGAAGATGAAAGCGAAGTTGTCGCGTCCTCACGGGCGCGTGGATTGAAACATGGGTTTGATGTAACTGAGATTTGAGTTAAGAAAGTCGCGTCCTCACGGGCGCGTGGATTGAAACAGTAGCATATCCGCCGTATGCAGTTTATCTTGGTAGTCGCGTCCTCACGGGCGCGTGGATTGAAACGCGCTAAAGCTCGTCGCATCAAGAAAAAACACGGCGCGTCGCGTCCTCACGGGCGCGTGGATTGAAACAGCTAAAGATACTTTATCTTCGACCCACACATCACGTCGCGTCCTCACCGGGCGCGTGGATTGAAACAAAAGTACCGTACACAACCATACAGAGGATACTAACAGTCGCGTCCTCACGGGCGCGTGGATTGAAACTGTATAAGTACCATCGCCATCTGACCCACCACCAATACGTCGCGTCCTCACGGGCGCGTGGATTGAAACGTATATATCGGCGCAGGTCGCCATTGATGACGGGGTGTCGCGTCCTCACGGGCGCGTGGATTGAAACACGGCAAGACGTAATTCAGGGTGCATATAGATTTGTCGCGTCCTCACGGGCGCGTGGATTGAAACTTTTATTCGCGGCTTTAAATATGAGGAATGTGGTTGTCGCGTCCTCACGGGCGCGTGGATTGAAACAAAAAATGAAAGTCACACTCAAAAAAGCCAAGTCACGTCGCGTCCTCACGGGCGCGTGGATTGAAACCAAACATTCGCCATCTTCATTTTCTAATGTTGTCCGGTCGCGTCCTCACGGGCGCGTGGATTGAAACGGGTGTTAGCAGGCGATGGTTAACAATAGGGAAATGTCGCGTCCTCACGGGCGCGTGGATTGAAACGTCTGTGCTGTTTTTAGGTCAAACATATCAAGGCAAGTCGCGTCCTCACGGGCGCGTGGATTGAAACATAAACACAATTTTATTTTATTTGAAGTTCATACAAGGTCGCGTCCTCACGGGCGCGTGGATTGAAACTGGTGCTGTTGTGCGCATTGATGCAGGCGCGGCAGAGTCGCGTCCTCACGGGCGCGTGGATTGAAACCCAAAGTTACATTGATTGAACGTAAATGAGTCAGTGTCGCGTCCTCACGGGCGCGTGGATTGAAACGGTGGTTGTTGATATTTATATTGAATCATTGGCTGGTCGCGTCCTCACGGGCGCGTGGATTGAAACATTCAGTGTAGCCACATCATCTAAGCGCATTTTGTGTCGCGTCCTCACGGGCGCGTGGATTGAAACATAGCATACGCTCAGAAAGTGCCGAGCAAGATATTGGTCGCGTCCTCACGGGCGCGTGGATTGAAACAATTTGATGCGTACATTTTTGCAGCCGATTACGACGTCGCGTCCTCACGGGCGCGTGGATTGAAACCGCCAACCGTGTGCCTAAAAATCTTAGTGCCTTGTCGCGTCCTCACGGGCGCGTGGATTGAAACAACTGTCCACCCCAAAGCCGCCGACTCAGGACTAGTCGCGTCCTCACGGGCGCGTGGATTGAAACACAACATTTGCAGCGCGTACCTGTTTTGACTTCATGTCGCGTCCTCACGGGCGCGTGGATTGAAACGTCTTAAACGACATAACCAACGCACTAAAATAGTCGTCGCGTCCTCACGGGCGCGTGGATTGAAACGCTGCATCTTCTAATGACGAAGCCAAAATCAGGTACGTCGCGTCCTCACGGGCGCGTGGATTGAAACCCAGAGATGGCCGCAAAAGCTAAAGCGGTCATGTGTCGCGTCCTCACGGGCGCGTGGATTGAAACCTCGTACAACTTTAGACACGCAACCGCACCGACAAGTCGCGTCCTCACGGGCGCGTGGATTGAAACCAATTGGTTTGGGTGCGGCAAAAAGACAGAGCCTTGTCGCGTCCTCACGGGCGCGTGGATTGAAACTGTCGATTCAGGCTCAAAGGGGGGCACTTGCATACGTCGCGTCCTCACGGGCGCGTGGATTGAAACAATTGAATTGCTTACGGTGATAGAACTATCAATGGGTCGCGTCCTCACGGGCGCGTGGATTGAAACTTGAATTCGACACGCCAAAAAACTTATACAACCCTGGTCGCGTCCTCACGGGCGCGTGGATTGAAACAACGCTGGACAGATTGATAGCAAAACGACAATGGAGTCGCGTCCTCACGGGCGCGTGGATTGAAACATGTCGGTGAATTTGTCTAGTGTTAGACCGCCGTGTCGCGTCCTCACGGGCGCGTGGATTGAAACATGATTAAGCAGCAAGCGTGAAGATACTGCTGAAGCGTCGCGTCCTCACGGGCGCGTGGATTGAAACTACCTCCCGTATTTGCTCTTTTACCCAATGAGTCTGTCGCGTCCTCACGGGCGCGTGGATTGAAACATCTACGCCGCCAATCATGCAAATGCCGAGGCTAAGTCGCGTCCTCACGGGCGCGTGGATTTGTAACCCTCGAACAAACCCACTTTTTTATCGCATACCCTAGTCGTAACTTAAAAATCTTACGACTAGGTGTTTTCTATGTCAGCTTTACTTTCTCAAATTAACAACACCGCGCACCAAGGCGCATTTGGCCATAACCCTCGATCTGAACCCACACTCGCTCAATTAGCCGCAGGTAACTACAAAAAAGGCGTAGTGATGGTGAAAGGGTTAAGTATTGCCATTGAAAACCCCGCTTACACCTACCGCAAAGGCATGGATAAATCAGGCAAAGAATGGATGTGCTTGATGCAGGCACACTATGGCTATATTCAGGGTCATAGAGGCAATGACGGCGATGAAATGGATGTATTTATCGGCAATGTGCCTGAAAACGACACGGTTTATATCGTCAATCAAAAAACAGCAGACGGCTATTTTGACGAACATAAAATCATGCTTGGCTTCCTGTCACAACAGCAAGCCGTTGACACCTATCAACACTGTTTTGAGCGTGGTTGGACGGGTTTAATGAGTGTTGTGCCTTGCACCATGACGCAATTCAAGTGGTGGTTAGCCAATGGTGATAAGTCACGGCCTGTCACTTTAGACCGCTTGCCCTACGCAGGATTAGAGCGTTTGGATAGTGTGATTTGGGGCGGTAATGACGGGTCAGACTTAGCCAGTCATAGTGGCCAAGTACATAAATTGTTGTACCAGATTCGCCAATGTGATGACACGCATCAAGCCTTAGAGCCTTTGTCTTATAACGATTTAGTGCAAGAACTTGGCAATCAAGGTTTTATGTACGAAAACTATGATGCATTAGTCGTTGAGTACAACAAATTAGAGAAAAAAGCCAAGCAATTACTCATGGTGATGCAAGGTGCGGCCAGTAGTGTTAAGCCCATTGGTGTCACTGTAGGTAAGCCATTAACCAAGGGCGGTGTGGCTAATGTCGTTGCATGGTTTGAGATGGATGATGGTCAAGCCGTGGGTGTGTTTTTCCATAACCCTGATAAAACGCCTAAAAAGATTGACCCCATGGACGAGATGATTAGCTACAAATGGGTGCTTAACAAAAAAGACATTACCATTGCCGTTGCGCCTGAGCAGGGTAAGGATTTGATTATTCGTACCGTCGCTAAGCGCATTATGCAGTTGGTTGAAAAGAATCATGACCGTTTTGTCAAAGCCAATGGTGACAAGGCCGCACTGAATCAGGCAGAGCAAGACTTAACCGCTAAAGTGGCAGAAAAACAAGCGACCTTGAAAGGTTTGCAAGATGACGTTGCCGCGTTGCAGGCGAAGAAAGCCGAAAAAGATGCTTTTACACTCCAAGCCCAAACCGAAGCAGACCTACGCCAACGTGAAGCCGAAGCTCAAGCCGCTGAAGCTGAACGATTAGCGCAAGAGAAAGCTGCAAAAGATAAAGCACAGGCCGATAAAGATGCGGCTGATTTCCGTTTGACAGGTAGTAATTTGCCAGCCGATGTAGCGGCAGCAGGTGGTCAACAGGATTTATTAGCCAGCGGCAATCAAAACGATAAAGAAGATGCAGAAAAAGAAGCATTTGTTACCTCTACTCAAGAGCAACAGCCACCACAACCCGTAAGCGAGCCAGCTACACCAACCCAAGAAGACCAAGACCGTGAATTCTTACAGTCTGCTATTGACGAAAAAATCAACATTTTAGATGCCGCTAATGTCAATAAATTGGCCGAGTTATCAAAAATCTATACCCAAGGTGACATGAACGGTCTGATTAAACAAGCCAAACAAGTTGCGATTTCCGCAATCACACGCAGCGTTGCGCAAGCGACAGCGAATATTGGTTAAGGGAAGGGCTAGCATATGAAAACAGATTACGAAAAATTCAAAATTATCGGCAAAATCTCCCTTTTGTTGCGCCAGTTGGATGAGCAACCAAAAGTTGAGCTGGATATGTTTGGTGAGCCTATCGCTTCACCTAATAAGACGCTCGATGTCACCCGTGTTGATGTCAAAGACATTAAAGTTGATCCTAAAGCCTACCAATTCCGTAGTGAAGTTGGCCATGACGGTACCGACAAACGCTTGAATGAAGTCAAAGCGTGGGATGACTTACGGGCAGGGGTCATGGTGATACATGAGCGTCACGATGGCCAACAGTTTATTGCCGATGGTCATCACCGTATTGCTTTGGCAAAGAAATTAGGTGTCGATGGCGTTAATGCCTTTGTCTTGAAAGAAAGCGAAGGGCATACCGTCGATGATGCCAAATCATTAGCCGCCTTAGTCAACTTGGCCAACAATAACGGCACAGGGGTCGATGCCGCTAAATTGTTCCGAAGCAATGCCAACGGCAAACGTCCTGAACAGTTAATGGAGGACTTAAACCTGCCTAAAAACCAAGCCATTAAAACGGGTGTTGCCTTGGCCAAACTTTCCGACGATGTGTTTGGTTCGGTGGTCAATGGTGTGATTGAAGAGCGTGATGGTGCGGTCATTGGTGATACGTTTAGTAGTCCAGAGGAACAACAAGCCGCCTTAAAGCAGTTTATGCGTGTACGTCCTGCGAACCAAGAAGAGTCTCAAGTCTTAGCACAACAGATTAAATTAGCAGGATTCTCTAAGGCGCAAGCGTCCGATAACTTTGACTTGTTTGGTAGCGAGTTAGATACCGATAGTTTGTTAGGTGAACGGACACGGTTAATCGTGGCACTCGGTCGCGCCTATAAAAAAGATAAAACCTTGTTTGAAACACTGGGGATCAATGCCAGCAAAATTGAGCAGGCAGGCAATCAACTGGATAAGGAAACCAATTCCAAGCTAAGTAATGAAGCGACCGTCATGCAATCATTACTGGGTGAGCAGATTTATACTAATCCCAAAATGAAGCAGGTCTTAGACCAATACGCCACGGAGCTAAAAGATCATCCGAATGGTATGGCCGCTATTTTGGCCAAGCTTAAACAAGCCTTGCCACAGGTCGTACAACACACGAAGGCTGTTTTTGATGAAGGTGGTGATGACGCTCATGTCTTTGCCTTGATTGCTGAAGCATCGTCCTTACTGAGTACCTTAAATGCCGACGACGCTGACTTTTTTATCAAGCTGCTTCGACTACAAGAAATTATTCAAGCATTAAATGGTGCGCATCTCAGCAATGACTCCACCCATACAGACGTAGCTCCTCTACCTAACGCTAATACCGAAGAAACCGAACCCCCTGAAACCGATCTTATCGGTGATGTGGATGATGGCTTATCGGATCACTATCAAGACGATAATTATCGCTTTAAAGATGTGGGCTATATTGCAGGGGCAAGAAAAGAGAAAGCTCAACTCGCCATCATGCAGGCAAAAAAATCAGGGCAGTTAGTATCCGTCACCGATATTGATTGGGATGCCTTGGAAGATGATTCCCGTATGGCGGCCGCCACAATCATTAAAAAGAATGTCTTTGGTCAGGTCGATTGGGATGCGCTGAAAGACGGCGGCATGAATGGCAACGTGGGTTATTTTATTAAACGATTGTATGCAGCAGTCGAGTTACAGCCCGATGATGATTCACCCGAGGGGCGCAAACTCTATGTCACGGCGATTCAAAATCTACGTCAACTGTTTGAGTCCTGCCAAACAATGGATGATGCCGTTCGTGAAATTGTCGCGTTGAGTAAATTGCTCAATACCCATCGCAATATGATTAAAGGTGAAGATGGCAAAGCCACACTCAACTATGACTCTCAAGTGGCGAATGCTTTAGGCAAAAAGTTTAAGAGTTGGGTGTTTAAGACTGGCAATAAAGCCATTCATGAGTCCAGAGTAATGGCCAATGATGATTGGTCTTGGTTAGAAAAAAGCGATAAGCCCACGGTAAGCAAGCCCAAAAAACAAGGGTTTCAATTAGAAGCGGCGAGCCATATTCAACGTGTCGGCGGTACCGAAGTCAGTATTCAATCGACTGAACAGTTTAAAGACGCTTTTGGCTTAAAAGCGATTCAGTCGGGTAATTGGGTATTAAAAGATAAAGAGAGCATTGAGTTTCATATTCAACGGGCGGCGGAGTCGATGCTCGATATGGCCGATGTCACAGGGATTGCGCCTGAGTTATTGGGTTTTGGTGGTCGTTTAGGTTTGGCGTTTGGTGCTAGAGGTAAAGGTGGGGCGTTGGCGCATTATGAACCTGTTGCCCGTGTCATTAACATTACCAAGATGAAAGGTGGTGGTTCACTGGGGCATGAATACTTTCACGCCTTGGATAACCTAATACAAGACCTTGTGACGCAACAGAACAACGGTAAGGCGGGTTTTTTTGCTACCGAAACACCGCATTTGTTGCCTGAGAGTTTAACTAAAAATGCTTTTGTGACGTTAAGAACAGTGATGCTTGAAGGGAATGAAAGTCTGACTGAAACGCTCAAGTTAACCGATAAAGACTTTAGAGCCTCGGCGTATAACATGAAGCCTGAGTTTTTAGAGCGATCGGAGGTTAAGCGCAACATTGCGGCGGCGGGTAATGTGTGGGATGCGGTTTTAGTGGTGGATGCCCATTTTGCGCGGACACGTAGCCCTCGGCCAACACGATCGAGTAATCACATGGATTTTGTGAAGATTGCCGCTGCGCATTATGCCGATAGAAATGCGGAGTTTGTCAGTATTCCGTCATTAGAAAAGGGCAGTCGCTTTTTACAAGATGCACTGTTGTTGGATGATTTTAAGCGCGGTAAGTATTGGTCTAAGCCGTTGGAAATGGCGGCTCGTGCCTATTCGTCGTATTTGCAAGATAAGTTAGAGCAGCAAGGGCGCACCAATGATTATTTGGCCTATTCGACAAAAGGTGGTAATGGTCGGGTGGGTGAGGAGGCGTATCCACAGGGTAAGGAGCGTGAGCGGATTCATGCGGCGTTTGATGATTTGTTTAAGGCAATTAAGGATGAACAGGTGTTTGAGAAGGCGGTGGGTAATAAGGATTTGATGGATTCTGTTTTTGGCGAGGATGCCGAGCTTGATGATTTGGATGTTTTAGATGTGATAGAAGAAGAGGCTGAGGCGTAGAAAAATAAAGGCAGTTTAAACAACTGCCTTTTGTTTAAGCGGCGATGGGGGTGATTTCGTTTTTAATGCGGTCGCCTTTGGTAATGACGCTTTAATACCATTGATGCTTGCCGCACTCCAAACAACGATTCGATATGACACCAACCATCCCCCCACAATGCTTACATCCTTTGCTCTTTTGTTGTCGATAAGAGGCATATAAGTAAGAACTGAAGATTAGCCATAAAAAGCCCAATAAGCTCACACTTAGATAGATACTAGAGGACAGCATCTGAAGAGGGAGCGCACTAGTTATGAGGTCTTCAATATTGGTACGGTGAGTGACTAGAATAAAAAGTAGGAAGTTAAGCAGTAGTAACAGTAGGGGTTTTCCAAACAAATGCAGTTTCACACGATTGCTCATGTTTATATCCTTAATAACGTCTTGAGTCCTTGATAAGCTCATCTTATTGAAAATCGTCAAATAATCAAATCAAGTTCTGTTGTGAGTTTGTCGTAAGGTCAAAATGGGCTTTTTTACGACTACCTCAAATCCTGTAACCCTCCAAAATCACCCCGTTTTATATCATTACTATAGTCATCCCCCAATGAGGATTACTGTAATGCTAGAACCTAAATTTACGTTACCCGATAGCCTGATTTTTTTAACCGAAGAAAAGGTTTCTGAACTTTTAACCATTCCCACTAAAACACTGCAATCCATGCGAAAAAGCGATTGCAATGGTTTGGCATTTATTCACTTTCACGGTTGCGTGCGTTATCGACTATCGGACGTAAATGCCTTTCAAGAGCGATGGAACGACCCGTTGCAATGTACCGAGCCTGAAACGGCAGACATCTTAAATGTGGCACTTAACACCTTAAAACATTGGCGTATTGCAGGTAAAGCACCACGCCATACGCGAGCTGGGCGTAATGCCGACAATATTCGCTATCACTTGCATGATATTGAAGCATGGGTGAATGAGCAAAGCCGCCTGACTACCAAGGATGGCGTATAGGATGACTGCTTTGATAGCAAGTCTTATACGTTTACAGGTGAGGGTTTGTTTAATGCGACACAAGCAAAAAGTCAGTTTGGTTGGATTTTTTACGACTACCTCAAATCCTGTAACCCTCCAAAAAGCACCATTTTTATTGTGTCAGCATAACGCTATCCAAACGGGATTTCGTTTTTAACAGATAGAGGGTATGAGTTATGCCACGCATTTACGCAAGCAAAGCAACCGCCGAAATTGGTCACTATTTCGATGCAGCATTAGCACGGTTAAAAGATGGTGCAAAAACCAATAAAGATGTGTTTGACTCGGTGCAACAAGACAACGCAGTTACGACACCTGCCGCCTTAGATGGTTTATACGGTAAATTAGGCGAAGGCTTTCATCAAGATGTCTTTGATTGTGTGATCCACGGGATGAATACTTACCGTCACGATCACGGTTGCGACGCACCTGCCGATATTGTTGAGCAAGCCTTACACAACGCCATGACCTCACAAATGGCACTGAAAGACCTTAAAATCCGCCTTGACTCTGCTTCTGAGTCGCACATGGATGCTTACTCTCTACAACCCAACCGTGCCATTGTCTCGATCATGGCATCGTTTGCGGAAGCTATCCCGTTTGCTGGTTATTTCCCTGCCGACATTAAATCGAATGAAGCTAAAAGCTTAATCTTGAATAACCGTGCCAAAAGCGGTTGGGGTGGTTATAGCGAAAATGGTTCGGTCGATGGCACGTCGAATGGTAATCCCTATGTCATGCCTAACCGTTTGGTGGCTTTAGCAACGGGCAACCAAACTAACTATACAGGTACAGCACGCGCTAAGTATGTAGAAGGTAGTCGCACAGTCATGGATGGCACAAGCACCGGGTTAACCTTAACCGCAGGCCGTACCCTTATTTTGGTGAATGGCTTCTACGCGGCAGCTGATAACCGCAATGGCGGCTTGGGCGGCGTAACCTCAATTAGCGGTACCATTTTAATCGGTTCGACACTTCACGCAGTCAGCGGTACAGTCAATAACGACACTGGCGCAATTGCCGTAAGTTTTGCACCTGCATTACCAAACAACAGCGAAGTCGTTGCTGAAGTCATTGTGGACTACGAACGCAACCCGTCAGCAATCCCATCCTTTGGTTTTGAAACGGAGTCCTATAGTTATTTCGCCTCTGGTCATCGTGCTATGACGGAATTAACCATCGACAGTCAAAGCCAAGTGCGTAACGAAATGAATTTAGACCCATCCTCTAACAGTTTATTTAGCTTGCGCACCCAAATCACCAACGAACAGCATTATTACGCTTTGCAGTTAGGCTTGATGATTTCGGCTAATAACCGCTTGGTGCATGACTTTAACTTGGCCGCACAGTTTGCCGCTAAAAATATCTCTGAAATTTTTGGTGACGTTGAGCAAACCTTGTTTGTGCTTGACCAGCAAATGATTAACGACACCTTAGATCACGGCATTACCCACTTATATGTGGACGATCAGCTCGGTGGCATTATCGCGGGTTTACCTAGCACGATGTTTGTGAAGTCAGGTGTTGCCTCGCGTGCAGGTATCTATCGTATTGGCCGCTTGTTCAACAAATACGATGTTTATTACACCCCTAAAATCGTCAAAGGTAACAAAGCAGCGGGGACAGCACCGATGTTGTGTGTTGGTCGTTCTAACGATGTAGGCCGTAGCCCGATTGTCATGGGTGACTCCGTTGCCCCAATGTTTATTCCATTAGCGACAAACTCCGACTTGATTATGAAGCAAGCGTATTACCAACGCAGTTTCTTGCAGTTGAATAAACACATGGCCAGTGCCAAAGGCTTTGCCCGTGTTGACTTCATTAACTTGCCAACACTTTAAGGCGGTGTGAGCGATGGCTGTCAAAAAGAAAAGCCCTGATTTAGTCAAGGCAACACAAGTACCTGTTGCCACTTGGCCGCGTGCCGTGGTGGTAAAAAACGACACGCCTTTTCGGTTTACTGAAAAGGTTAAAAGCGTCATTTTGACAGCCCATAGCGAACAGACGGTGATGGTGTCAGAGTCCGAATTAATGCGAATCAAGCACAATTTTATGCAGTTAAACCTATTGAATAACTGGAATGACGGCTTAACGGTAATTGATTCCGTAGGAGAAGAAAATGGCGATGTTTGAACGTCAAATCGGTGAACAGTCGGGGATTCAATTAAACCCCACGGTTGACCGTACCGATGGTGTAGCAGGCTTTGGAGATCAAACGGCGGCAATTGTCGGAAGTTTTAACCGTGGTCGTATGGATCGTGCATTTTGGGTCGATGCTCAAACTTTACGGGCGCGTTTAGGTGCGGCGGTATCGTTAAACAAGTCTTTATTGAATGAAGCGTATTTGCACGTTTATGAAGCTTTGCGTAATGGCGCACAACAAGTTTTAGTCAGTCGTTTGTTGCGTGAAAATGTCACCAATGACTTTGTTGTGATTCAGGTAGATGGAACAGCAGGCGCATTACAAACAGAAACGGGCGAGCCTATTTTAGATGGTGCAGGTGCCGCGATTACTGTCGGTAATACTGCAATCATTACGACAGCGGCCAGCATTGAGAGTGGCTTCACCGATGAATTGGCGATTGCCTTTAAATTACTGGATGGCATTAACGAAGGATTTATTGTTCGTGCCAATTTTGATGCCTATGACGATGTAGATGCGTGGGTGACACCTGTTGAGGGTACACCGACATTCAATCCAAAATCGTTACGCCTCACCATTGAGATTTTGGATAAAACCAGTCTGCAAGTGCTTTATCGTGCCGTGGGTGCGGTGAGTCCTGATTCGGTCGATGAGTTTAATCAAACCCGCTATATCGGTGACTTGGCGAGTGATGTCTTTGTCTTTAGCAAAGGCAATTTACCCGATGCCAGTTATCAGGTCGCCCTTGAAGATAGCACAATGGGCGTTATGGCTAATGGTACGCGCCTGTTTATCCGTCAAGCCGTTGAGCCGTTTGATCCTGTAGATACCGCTTACACCAGCACTGAAATGGATGTCGCTGTTGATGCCTTGCGTTATACCAATGAGGATTTTGGTTACATCATGGGCGGTGGTACACGTTCTGTGCCGTTATTAACGCGCTTAATTGCAACGGCTTATCACACTGAAACCTTAATGGCCTTTGATGCGCCCAGTGAAATGACTGAAGAAGAGGCAATTGCTTGGGCAACATCCCTGAACGTCGATAACCTTTTAATTGCCTGCTACTGGACACCGCTCAAGTGTGACGAACCGTTGAATGGTGGCAAACAATCATGGGGCAGTAGTGGCGCACAAATCGGTTTGCGTTGTAACCGTAATGCACGATTGAACAGCTTAGGCTTTGCCCCTAAAAACAATCCGATTGCAGGTAAAGATTGGCCATTACCGCGTAGTGGTATCACCCAATTACGCACGCCAACACCGAACCAATTAAGTGCATTGGCCAAGGCAAAAATCAATCCCGTGATTTTGGATAAGTTTAGCGATGGTAGTCGTTATACCTTCCGTGACTCACTGACGATGGCACGTACGTTAATCAGCAAAAGAAAACTGATTAGCGTGGCTGAAATGTCGGCACACCTGAATCAAATGGTTGTCCGTATTGTCAAAGACTACATTCAAAAAGGCATGACCGTCGCTATTGCCCGTAGTCGCGCCCAGATTGAACGCCTTTGCCAAAATGCGGAAGCCAGTGGCTGGTTAGTACCCAGTCGTGATCCACAAATGGCAGGCTTAACCTTTGTCCTTGAACTAAAGCCGAATGAATCGCACCCGAACGACTGGATGGATGTCCGTTTTTATGTGTCGTTTGATGGTGTCGCCCGTGTCGCAATTATTGAACAAACCATTACCTAAGAGGGGTGATATATGAGCTTGCAACAAATGTTGGCAGGTCGTTTATATACGGCTCAACAAGTGAAAGAGATTACAGAAGGCAAAAAGCCCTTAAAAAACCGTTTAGATGGGGCGAGTGATGGCAAAGAAATGAATGTCACCTTAGACAAAATGGTGGCCATTGCAGCGATGGCAGATGTTCGCACCAAAGCAGCCTATGCCGTTCAAACATGGGCAGAAACGGACGATCTGGACAAAGACGAATCTTTGTATGATCGTTTAGATGCCTTGATTAGTGCCATTGCCGATGGGGGTATTGATTTAGACGGTGATGCCAGTACCGATGATACCGATGATGTGTATATGGTGGCCATGCAAGCAGCCAGTGATTACATGAGTGCTTTAGGTGCGGATGATAACGACCTAGAAACCTTGTTTAATAGCAAAGATGATGGTGCGCGTGATGAAGCGGCAAATCGTTTACTTGAGTTTTTAATGCAGGCTCTGGGTGATGATGAAAATACAGCCGAAGAAGCCGTAAAAAACTTTGCGTTTGATATGGATAGCGATGGCAATGTTTTTGACAGTGCTAACTTCAAGAAAACGGTTGGTATCCGTGATGGCAAAAAAACCATCCTGAAAAAACGTCTTGGCACAAAGTTGAAACGTACCCCTAAGCAAAAAGCGGCATTGATGAAGGCACAACATAAAGCCCACTCAGGCGCGGCTAATTTGCACCGTCAAAAGTCGTTAAATATTGGCCGCAAAGCGGGCTTGTATTAACGTCTAGTGTGTTGGTGATGAAATGGCTGCTGAAAAGTAGCCATTTTTTATTGTAAATTTAGCGTTTGAAACGCCGAATTGGATTTCAGATCTAGTTGGGCTTATCTTGGTCGTATTTCAAAGGTGAGCAAGTTTTCTATCCGTAACTCTGCCAAAAACACCCTTAAAAACCCTTCACACTATCACCCAATACGATTGATGTTTTGAGTGATAGCCCCATGAATACCCCCTTATTGTTTGATATTAAAGACTTGTCCACCGAAGCCGATAGCATGAAACATCTCATAAAGATGTTTTTTATGCTTGGCGAAACACTGGTAACTCATGATGTTGATAAAGCCTTAAAACGTAGTGCAGGTATTACTTATAAAGAAGTCTCTTTAACCTTTGCTGATAGTCAAACTGTAACTTTTTCAATCAAACAAACGGGTGATATTTGGAAAGTTAAACTCAATAACAAGCAAATCGCCTTACGCAATCAGGACGCGCATAAACCTGAATCAGTGATCCAAGAAATCGCGCAAAAAATCAAAGTAGGGCGTACTGCTTATCAAAAAGCCGAAGCCGCTAAAACCAAAGCCGATGATGTGGTGCAATCTGTCAAACAGGCAGGGCTTAAAAACACCCAAAAGATGCGAGTGGCTGCATTAACGGAACAGGCAAAAGCTCTGGACGATGTGATTACTGAAACGCAGAAGATCAAAGCCGAACTTGAGGCGGAGTTAGCTTAATGGGCGCAATGCTGACTAGTGAATGGGGCGCGGAGGGTAGTGGCCTAAATAAGCACCTGATTGCCAAGATTTATCCTGTTGATGATAAAGGCAATCCCGAAACAGATAAAACCACGGTTGCCGCACCATTAACCGACGGTAATTTAGACCTAACGCTTAACTGGCAAAGTGCGTTTGAAAATTCAGGCACAGATTCTAAATTGCCCTCCATTAGCCAGTTATTACAAAGCGGCCAAGCCAGTGCCATGCTGAATTTAATGGCAGGTTTTTTCCCCAATGATAAAGACAGTCCTATGGCTGTTTTTAATGACACCTTTCAAAAAGCAGCTCAACAGGCTGAAAAATTAACAGGAAGCACAGGGATCACCAAGTTAAACAGCCGACAAGTTTTTACAGGTTTACCGCCGATTAAAATTCCGATTACCTTGTATTTTCGGGCGTGGGCAAACCCTCAAAAAGAAGTCGAAGCACCCATTAACCAATTGTTTGCATGGGCATTACCGCAAGAACTGGCTAATACCAGTGTGTTGTCTGGTCTGCTAGAGGATTTACAAAAGGGAAAAGTGCCTGATTTAGAGAAGATATTCCCGTCAAAAATCCCTAAATTTGTTGCCTTAGAATATGGTGGCCGCACGTATAAACCATTGGTGATCGAAAGTATTGGTCATCCTTTGGTCTTGCCACGGTCAAAGGATGGAGCGATGTTGAGTGCATCGGTGCAATTAACATTAGCTACCTTAGAGGCTTGGGGGAAAGCGGATTATATGGGGAGTCTAAAGGGTTAGATTGAATTTGAAAGCCTTGGTTATGAGCCAAGTTTTGTGTGCTTATATTGGCCGCATAACACGCAAATTTGACTGAAATTGATTGGGTGTCTTGACGCATTAATAACCACTTGCTTAAATGGGGAAATCTCGCACCAAAAAAAATCAAGGAAGCCGCCATGTCGCAAACCACTACTTCTACCATCAATTTTGACCTCTCTCATATTAATATGTGGAATGGCGGCGATGCCATTGGTTTTGATTTAGCTGATTACATTACCCCTAGCACAGGATTATTTGCTCACTTTGCCGAAGACGGCTTAATTGGCTATAAAACAGACATTTCTAATCATGTTCAAGACTCATTAGCAGGTATTGATTATTCCTATGATTATGGTTTGGAAGTGACCGCAGGACTTATTCTTAAAGCCAAAGCCACCTTAGGTGAGTTGAATTTAGGTTACAAAATAGATGCCGTGAACGATTTACCCACCGATATTAAATTGGGTGACCGTTTTGATATAGATACTAGCAAATGGACGGTGCTTTCTGATTTAACCAGCCTCGGCCCTTCATTAGACATACAAATTGGCACAGAGTTTACGCTGAATTCGTATATGCGTAATTTAACAATGGATTTTCCTGCTGTTGACCCTGTTAATTTGGGCAATATTTTTGATGCCAGCATTAGTTTTAGCCATGATTTTATCAATACAGAAGACGATTTAGATTTAACCTATGAATTTCCTATTCCCAGTGATGTCGTCAAAATCGGTGGTGAATTACCCAATGGTTTAGCAGGCACATCGGGTGATCCTGCTACAGCAAACAACACCTTACCCACCGTGGTTGCCCAAGCCAAACAGGATGGATATTTATTAGGCACAGAGGTTGATTTAGTAGAGTTGGCGAAGTTATTTGTTCCCGCAGGTCAACTCATTCCCGATGTTTCTAAAGATTTATACATTGATATTGATGCAGGTTGGACTCCTCAGGAGTATGACCCTGACAATTTACCATCAAATTTAGATAGTGATAATGATGGCGAAATAGACGCAGACAAAAACATTATTACCCTAAACTATTTATTGTTAGATGCACAATTAAAAGGTGGCTTTAAGGCTTTTCAAGAGTTTAGCTTTAAGCCCACCAGTGTTGACATCAAAATGGAGGCCAAAGTTGATGGCCAAGTGTTTGATGTGCAAACAGGGCATTTAGGAGACTTGTTTAGTTTTGCCGCGCCCGACGTGGGTTCGGGCAATATCGAAGTAACACCCTATTATGTTTTAAAAGGTCAAATTGAAAATAAAACGGGCGTGATTACGGATGTTCGCTTAGAGATTAAAGCTTTTGATTTTGGCGCAACCTTTGAAAATATTACCATTGCGGGTCACACCTTTAATCCTGATGTTAAGTTCGATTTGTTTGATGTGGATGGTGAGGATAAAGCGTTAATTGACTTAACTCTTCCCGAAGACGGTTTACAGTCTGATCCATGGATTTGGTACAACAAAACCTTTGATGTCAATAGTGGCACATTAACAGGCCAAACCATGAGTCTTAACTATGGCGACTCTGTTTTTTCGCCATTGGCTCAGACGGTCAACAAAATGGGCGACCAGTTGAATAATGTGGTTAAAGGCCATAATAACGATGATTTTTTAGATGGATTGAGCGGTAACGATACGATTTATGGCTATTCAGGTAATGATTTAATTTGGGGTGGTGAAGGCAATGATGCTTTGTATGCAGGGACAGATAACGACCTTGTAGTTGGTAATAGTGGCAACGATGCTCTTTACGGTGGCAAGGGTTACGATACCTTATACGGTGATTCTAATGAGGACTCATCGCAGTCGGGTGATGATATTTTGTTGGGGCAAGATGGCAATGACACGCTCTATGGCGGCAATGGCAGTGATTATTTAGACGGTGGTACGGGTTACGATGAGTTGCATGGTGGTGCGGGCGATGACCTATTGAGCAGTAATGACGGTGATGCGCTGTATGGTGAATCGGGTAACGATACCTATCATTTAGGGCGTGGCAATTATGTGTTGGGTGATACGCAATCGTTGGGTGAAAGTTGGGAAAATAACCGTTATGTGTTTCATGCGGCGGGTGTGAGTTACGAGAATACGCGTTTTTATCGTGATGGCGATAATTTGCAGGTGGTTTTTTCGGATTACTCGTTTAATCAATTGGGCAGTATGACGATAGCGGGCTATGTCAATCAGAAGGTGGCTGAGGGATTATTTATTTATGCGACGGATAATTCGCTGTCGAATGGGGCATATGTAGGTGGTTTTAATTTGGCGACGGTGTGGTCGGTGATTTCGTCGGCGGATGATATTCCTGATAAGAGTGCGGCGGTGGCTGGGCGGTTTAGCGTGTTGCCGAGTGAGGCGGGGAGTATTGGGATTGGTGCGCCGAGGCCGTTGGTGTCGGAGGGGGATGATGTTATTGAGGGGACGAGTGAGGGTGATGTTATTTCTGCGTTGGGGGGGAATGATTGGATTAATGTGAAGGGGGGGAATGATTGGGTAGATGGTGGCTCAGGGAATGACATCATTCGTGGGATGACGAATGGCACGGTGGAGGGTGGAGAGGGAATAGACGAATTGGTCGCGGATTTGAGTGGTAATCAGTCGCTAGATGGATGGTATCAAGCGGGCTATTGGGGTAGAAACCTCCAATACTGGCGGTTGGATGAGCAAAGTAACCGTACTCAGGTTGTGGGTTCGGGTTCAAGTTGGTCAGACATTCAAAGTTATTTGAATACAGGTGGTGTCAACTATTTGGGTTCACAAAATGGGCATCAATTTTTAAGTTATAACAATATAGAAAGGGTGAGTCTGACAGCACTGAATAGTACGGATCTCTATGGCTCCTATGTTTACGGCGATGATTTGCTGATTACTGTAGGTGAAGGCGGCAAATACGTGGGAGGCAGCGGAACGGATACGCTGTATGCTGACTGGAGTTCAAGCTCGGTATCGATGATGTATGACAGCAGTGTGGAGGGAGATCAGATTATCAACGGTGTGACAGTGAGTGGCATTGAACGACTGTTGGTCAAATTGGGCAGTGGCAATGATGTGCTAAATGTTCAGACAGGTGGTTCACACGAGATATGGGCAGGTGCAGGAAATGACAAAATTAATATTAACAATGGCGCAGTCCACGGCGAGGCAGGCGACGACATAATTGAAAGTCGTAGCGGCTTGGTAGATGGTGGTTCGGGTAATGACATCATTCGTGGGATGACGAATGGCACGGTGGAGGGTGGAGAGGGAATAG
>VIAD01000012.1:57340-98553 GCA_006546595.1 Moraxellaceae bacterium AER2_44_116
TGTGACAGTGAGTGGCATTGAACGACTGTTGGTCAAATTGGGCAGTGGCAATGATTTTATTATTACAGACTCAAGTAACGATTATCTTGATGGCAATACAGGCAACGACACATTAAACGGCGGTGCTGGAGTGGATACTTTAATAGGCGGTACAGGCGACGACCTCTATATCGTTGATGATATTAATGACACCGTCATCGAAAACACCGATGCAGGCACAGACACCGTGCAAAGCATGATTAGCTACACCCTCACCGACAACACCGAAAATCTTGTTTTAACAGGCACAGACGCTCTTAATGGCACAGGCAATAGTCTAAACAACACACTGATTGGCAATAACGGCAATAATTATCTGTTGGGTGGCTTAGGTGACGATACGCTCATCGCCAACAACGGTGACGACAGCTTAGAGGGTGAAGCAGGTAACGACCTATTAATCGGCGGCACAGGTGCAGACACCTACCTCTTTAACCGTAATGCAGGCGCAACAGGTCAAGATACCATCGACGACACGGATGGCCTAAGTACCATTACTATCGCAGGAACAACTTTAGCCCAACTCACCGCCACGCAACAGGCCAACGATTTAGTCTTAGCCATTCAAAACAGTACCGACACCATCACCGTTAAAAACTTCTTTGACAGCAATAACCTAGCAAGTTATCAACTCAGTTTAGATGCTGGCGTAGTGCTAGATAAAACCGCTTTACTACAACTATTACCCAAAATTACAGTTGTTGAAGGCACAACAGGCTCAGACGTTTTACAAGGTGGTACAGAAAACGACACCTATATTGTCAATAATGCCCGTGACTTTATCAAAGAGCCAACAGGCAATAGCAGTATTGACACCGTGCAAGCTTCTGTCAGTTACGCCTTGCTGCCCAGTTTAGAAAACTTAACGCTAACAGGTGCAGCCAACTTATCAGGCATAGGTAATGCGGCAGATAACATCATCAAAGGCAACGAAGGCAATAACCGTTTGCTCGGTGGCGCAGGTAACGACACCCTTTATGGTTTATCAGGCGGCGACACCTTAAACGGTGGTGATGGTGCAGACGTGATGTTAGGTGGCGCAGGCAATGATACTTACACCGTCGATCATATCAATGATGTCGTCACAGAGTTAACGGACGCAGGTTATGACTCTGTTAATAGCTTTATCAGCTATACCTTAACGGCGAATGTTGAACGTCTCAATTTAGAAGGTTTAGAGAATTTAAACGGCACAGGTAATGACTTAGACAACACGCTTAACGGCAACAATGCCAATAACTCGTTAGTCGGTGGTGCAGGTAACGACACCCTACAAGGTAAAGGCGGAGCAGATACCTTAGAGGGCGGCTTAGGCAATGACACCTATTATGTTGATAATGTTGGCGATGTCGTCACTGAATTGGCAAACGAAGGCACAGATAAAGTCAGTAGCTCTATCAGTTACACCTTAACGGCCAATGTTGAACAACTCTTTTTAACAGGTATTGCAGGACTAAAAGGAACAGGCAGCAGCCAAAATAACATTATCTATGGCAACAGCGGCAACAACCAACTGTTTGGCGATGCAGGAAACGACAGCCTCAATGGTGGTGCAGGAAATGACCTGTTGGATGGCGGTTTAGGCTTGGATACATTGGTCGGTGGAGCAGGGAATGATACTTATATTTTAGGCATGAATTCAGGCCGAGACATCATCAACAACAATGATGCAACAGGCAACGATAAGCTCTTGTTTAATGCAGGAATTAACGCCGACCAAGTATGGTTGCGTCAGTTAGGTAATGATTTAGAAGTCTCCATTATGGGTACAGCTAACAGTGCCAAAGTGCAAAACTGGTACAGTAATACGGCTAATCAATTGGATAGTTTGCAACTGGCGGATGGCAAAACACTGTTAGCTAATGAAGTGCAAACGCTGGTCGAAGCGATGGCGGCATTTGCTGTCCCAGCATTGGGTCAAACCAATTTAACCACAGCACAGCACATGGTTTTAGATAGTGTGATTGTGGCCAGTTGGTGATTGATCTCCTTATGCTGAATAGACGTTATGTTGGCATTAAAGAGACGGTTAAAACGTCTCTTTAATGTTTTAGTATTATGCGACGATTACAAACGTGTTTTAGATCAATACAGTACCTTAGACGTAACCCCACCCAAACACCCCTAAAAACCCCATCACAATAAACGCATCTCATTAGGTGCGTTTATCATGCTGTTAATCCCCCCAGTCCAGTTACCACACACCACATACCAACTACACGAGCTAACCATTGGTGAAGCCATTGGCCTCGTCAAAATGAACCCCACGGCACATGAACACACCATTAGCCAATTTTTAGCTTGTGTCTTGACGGGCAATGGCCGTGCCTTAACAGTGCAAGAACGCTATTTGTTAGTCGCTCAATATATCTCAGCAACGTGTGTCGGTGAAGTCGATTTCCCGATTGGTGATAATGCTAAGTATTCCGACTACCTCCGCATGAATAAACCATTAAGTCTAGATTTTATCGCCTTGGGCTTTGAAGAAACATGGTGCGTGCATCCTTTATATGGCTGGCAGGCCGAAGCTTTAGAGGATATATGCCACACATGGCAAGACTGGATTTTTGGTTGCATGGCCGCGCAATTAGCCACAGCCAACGAAATGCACGAAGGCGAGTTACCCACCATCGAGACACCAACCGCCGCCTATCAATCATGGCTCAAAGAACGGATCACTGTTTTTAAAGCCTATCCCGAACGTGACTTTGCCGAACTGTATCACGCCTTTTTGTGGGGCATCGAGCAGCTGAATTGCTACTTTGAATTAGGTTTTGATAACGAAGGCTTAGTGTGCTTGCACAAGGAGGGAACAGGTGTCGCACCTGCCCGATTTCAAGTATCCGACTGTCTCACACCCACAGCAATCCGCTTTGGTCGATAGTTGGGTCAGTGCGGCCTTGTCGTTGTCGAATAGCTCTGGACTTGTAACCCTGTCCTATGGCGAGGTTTTGCGTATGTCATTATCTGACTTGAGCGACATCTTCGACAGCCAAGGCTTTAAGCAATTGCAAAAAGCGAAAGAGGCTGAAAATCAATTATTGATAGCCCCCTTAGATCGGCTCAATGAAGTGATTCGCGGATTAAACAATTTAGGCAAGGCATTGAGCCACCGATAGAGAGAACCATCATGGGTACATCGTTAAACAACATTCATACCGTGGCCATTGCGCCAACAACCGCAGCAGCCATATCCGAAGCTTTTGAATTACGCGCCACGGGCAGTATGCAAAATCCAATCAACTACTCAGCGATCAGCAGTCCGTTAGGCAATGGCGAAGAAGTCGCGGTACAGATTTGGAATGAGGCAGGGCAATCATGGCAAGCCATGAATCGTGACGGTACCGCCGTCAAACTCATTGAAGATCACGATTGGTTGACCTTTGATAACGTCAGCTTGCGTATCCGTTTTGTCAAAGGCGTGACAGTTGCCGCCGTGGGTGTGTCCTTAGTCAGTCCTCGCGGCGTTGTTTAATTCACCAATGGCAGGGGAGAAACATCATGCCAGTAGTCGTTGAAAATGTGCAATTACACGGGACACGTAAGGCAATTATCCCTGCTACAACTAACATAAATATTAGTGCAGCGATAGAAATACGCGACCTCGTCAATTACACGTTCACCAGCTCCACGTTGGGTGTGGGTGAAGAAATCGTACTTGATATTTATGACTTTAGCCTCAGCGAACCCACATGGCAGCCGTATATGTTGAATGGTAGCCGCGTCAAGTTGGCGAAAGACTACGAACAATTGCAGTTATCCGCGTCATCTGTCTTGGTGCGCTTTATGAAAACAGCCACCGCCGCACCCGTTGGCTTAACGATGTCGCACCGCTAAGGAGATTGCTATGACGCTTTTAACGTCTGCCGATTGCTTAAAAAAATACGGATCACCTGAGTCAGAAAAGGCGATGACGTTATGGGATGTGCCAAAAGAGTTAGAAATTGGCGTGATTCCTAAGCGATTGTATTGCAACAGAGACATGATTAAACCCTTGTCGGTTGCTTTTCAAAATCTGATAAAAACAGGCCTTATCAAAGAGCTTAAAACTTTTGATGGTTGCTTTAACATTCGCAGAAAAAAGGGCGGTAGTACGCCTTCCCTACATTCGTGGGGCGTGGCAATTGATGTTAATGCCGCGTGGAATGGATTTGATAAGAAGCCTATTTTGTCCGCAGGGTTTGTTAAATGCTTTTCTGATGCAGGGTTTGATTGGGGTGGTCATTGGGCAACTCCCGACGGGATGCACTTTCAATTAAAAAAAGAAGGAATTGCGTAATGTCACACAACAATCAACTCATGATCGAACAACAACAAAACGCATCCATCATCTTATTACTCATCGGTTGGGTTAGCCCGTTTATTGCCTTTGCAATTACAGCCGCCGTGATGATTGCCTTGTTTCCCCCAAAAAACAGAACCCATGTCTTTGGCCTACTGTCATGCTGCGCTGGCTCATTCTTTTATGGCGGGGCGTTCGTCATTGATTACTTTGGTTATCAAGACTACTCAGAAGATGCGCGTTTGGGTATCCGCTTTTTCTGTGCTGTTCCGATGTGGATGTTATTGCAGATTTTAGCCGTCGTTTTAACAACATGGCGCGATGCAAAAGACCCAGTTTCAAAAATCGCCCGTGATATTAAAAAAATCAAATGTATTAAGGATGAAAAGTAATGCCAGTTACAGGTTTCCCCATTGCAACAAATAATAGTCCCAATCCTAGCAATGGTGCGGGTTTTAATTATGGCGGTGAGCTAGATGTAACGCCTGTTAGCACCGCTAATGTAGCTGTGTTTGATGCGTTAACCGCATGTACTATCGTTGATAACGTATTTACACCTGAGGGCTACGCGACAGCTTGCGCGACTCATATTGCTCAAGAGGTTGACGCTAAAGCACAGTTACGGTTTACATGGCCTGCTACTGATGAGAATAGTCAACTGATAGTAGGGCTGTGGACTCCAACCAGCATTACTAATGTGGATGAACTCTCAGCAACTGCAAGCGCAGAACTTGTCGCTATTAGCTGTGTTAGTGGAATACTAATGCAAACATACAAAGAGCTAAATAATAGCCCCTCTAGCTCCCCCATGTCTAATGAAGTGGCGACAGGTGACAGCATCCTAATGACGTTAGAGTACGGTACAAACATTCTTTCTTTTGTAAACGAAACACAAAATTTAGGACTAATCTCATGTGATTTGGGAAATTTCCCATCTTTCGCAGAATCACGATCACTATTTATTTTTGGCAATACGCCTGTATCTTTTGATATTGCGAATAATGATTACCCAGCCTTACAGGTAGCACACGAGGTACAAGCACCTGAAAATTCAGATGGCAAAACCTACTTAGTGACGGGTGCGAATGAAAATAGCATTATTAACGGTAAATTATTGAAGTCTGGCGATTTTGTGACATTCTTTGCTAACGGCACAGATTGTGTCGTTAATAGATTAATCTCAGATGCTTACCTCAATAGTTTAATAGAAAGCCAAGTGCTGAGTATTATTTCAACAGAATTATCTACCAATCCAAACGGGACACTTGCAATAAGCATTGGTGGCGTTTCCATTAACGCGGTAGCAGCGGCAATAGCTCCCCCTGACTCAACACCTGTCACTATTTCAGAGTCGATAGCAAACGCAGTAGAGTCATCCATTACTGAGGCTTTAAATCCTGCAAGCAATGGCCTAATAGCTGTTGCTATACAAGATTTTGTCACAGCCACGGGTGTTACAGAGTCTATTTCTACTGCAATTGACTCCGCATTACAAACGGGAGGAATCATTGATAACGCCATTCAAGCAGCTATGAACCCGTAGCAAAACAGGCTGAGAGTGCCGAGATGTAAGATAAGCCGCCTTCGGGCGGTTTTTAATTTGTGCTACAATATCGACCATCTAAATAGCCAGCGCACTCATCAAGAGGGCAACTTTCAAACTGTGTACAAAACTGTGTACAAAATAGCAGAAACTACCAAATTATGAACGATGAATTACTTACAGCCGTAAAGGTTAGAAGAACATTTGCAATTATTTCCCACCCTGATGCGGGTAAAACCACCATTACTGAAAAACTATTGTTATGGGGTAAAGCAATTCAAATCGCGGGTACGGTGAAGTCTCGCAAATCAGACCGTCACGCTACCTCTGACTGGATGGAAATGGAAAAACAACGGGGTATCTCAATTACCACTTCCGTGATGCAATTTCCTTACCGTGACCATATTATCAATTTGCTCGATACCCCCGGCCACGAAGATTTCTCAGAAGATACCTATCGTACTTTAACCGCAGTTGACTCGGCACTCATGGTGATTGACGGTGCAAAAGGTGTTGAAGACCGTACCATCAAATTGATGGAAGTCTGTCGGATGCGCGATACACCCATTATTACGTTTATCAATAAGTTAGATCGTGAAAACCGTGAGCCCATTGATTTATTAGATGAAGTGGAAAGTGTTCTTAAAATCAAATGTGCGCCAATTACTTGGCCAATTGGCATGGGACGTGACTTCAAAGGGGTTTATAACCTGTTAGAAGATAAAATTTACGTTTATCAAGCTGGGCATGGCAGCACCATTGTCGAAGAAAAAAGTATTCAAGGCTTAAATAATTCTGAACTCGATGAACTGATGGGCGATCAAATTCAAGCCTTACGCGAGTCTTTGGAATTGATTACGGGCGCAAGTCATGCCTTTGATTTGGAAGAGTTTTTAGCAGGTAAATTAACGCCTGTCTTTTTTGGTACTGCCTTAGGTAACTTTGGTGTTGACCATATTCTCAATGGTTTTGTTGACTGGTCACCTAAGCCGAAAGTGCATAAAGCCGCAGAGCGTTTAGTTGAGCCAACAGAATCGGCTTTTTCGGGTTTTGTCTTTAAAATTCAAGCCAATATGGATCCAAAACACCGTGACCGTATTGCTTTCTTGCGTATTTGCTCAGGTAAATATGAAAAAGGTTTGAAGATGAATCATGTCCGTTTGGGTAAAGAAATTCGGATTGCCGATGCCTTAACCTTTTTAGCGGGTGAGCGTGAGCATTTAGAAGAAGCGTGGGCTGGCGATATTATTGGTTTGCATAATCACGGCACAATTCAAATTGGTGATACCTTTACCGAAAGTGAAAATCTGCACTTCTTGGGTATTCCCCATTTTGCGCCTGAAATGTTTCGTCGTGTGCGCTTAAAAGACCCGTTAAAAAGCAAACAATTGCAAAAAGGCTTAAAAGAGTTATCGGAAGAAGGGGCGACACAAGTCTTTATGCCCTTAATTAATAACGATTTAATTTTAGGCGCGGTGGGTGTCTTGCAGTTTGATGTCGTCGCTTTCCGCTTAAAAGAAGAGTACAAAGTCGATTGCGTGTATGAGCCGATTAGCATTAATACCGTGCGCTGGGTGGATTGTGCCGATGAGCGCAAACTGGCGGAGTTTAAGAAAAAAGCCAATGACCAATTATCGGTTGATGGTGGCGGTCATTTAACGTACCTTGCGCCGACACGTGTCAATTTACAATTAATGCAAGAGCGTTACCCCGAAGTTAACTTTAGGCCAACACGCGAGCATTAATATTATTTGTGAATGATTCGCTCCTAGTTTTAGGAGCGAGTTTTTGCAGAACAATAAAAACTTAGGGAATTAATATCACCATGTTGGTTGAATTCACTGTCAAAAATTATCGTTCTATTAATGAGTCTCAAACGCTGTCGTTAATGAGTAATTCTTCTACTCATTTGCGCGATAGTCATACGTTTACCATTAAACAAGGACGACGTAATTTACGTTTATTACGGTCGGCAGTGATTTATGGGGCAAATGCGTCTGGAAAGTCGAATATTATTAGTGCATTACAAACCATGTGGAAAATTATTTTAGAGTCAGTAAAGTCTCAACGTGGTGATGAGATTCCTGTCGAGCCATTTGCGTTTAATCCAGAAAATAGTGTATTGCCAACAGAGTTTGATATTATCTTTATTTTAGATAATGTCCGTTATCAATATGGTTTTTCGGCAACTAAAAAGCAGGTGGTTGAAGAGTGGTTATATACCTTTGATAAAAAAGATGAGCCAATAACGTGGTTTGAAAGAGAATTAGATATAGAAACAGGCCATTATAATTGGCTGGATGATAATATTCTGCCGCTAGAAAAAACGTTTTGGCAAAAATCTACGCGTAATAATGAGTTGTTTTTGGCAAAAGCGGTGCAGATGAATGCAGAGGTTTTACAGGGGATTTTTGATTATTTTGTAACGGCTCATCCCTTAATTCGGTATGTCCCTGATGAGTATTTAGGTGTTGCAGTACAAGCGGCATGTGCAGAAAGTCCCGATTTAATGTCCGAAATTCTTGGTATCGTTAGTGTCGCAGACGGCACAATTAAGCAGATTAAAATTAAAAATAATAATGCAGCTAAATTTATGGAAAAAGTTAGCTCAATGAATGAGTTAGAAGTAATCAGACAGAGCAAAGATATTGATCATTCTTTTAGATACGATTTTGAGAGTGATGTAGCTATAGGAAGGAAAAATAATGATGGATCTATAGTCTATTTATCTTTGGATGAAGAGTCTCAAGGCACTAAAAAAATGTTTAATATATCAATGCAATTTTTAGTAGCTATAAATGTTGGCAGAACGCTAATTATCGACGAATTAAATACTCATCTTCACCCTTTATTAACTGACTATCTTATTCAAAAATTTAACAACCCAATCACCAATCCCAATAATGCCCAGCTTATTTTTACCACCCACGATGTTTCTGTATTAACTAATAAGAACTTTAGAAAAGACCAAGTATGGTTTGTGCGTAAAACAGAACAACTCAACAGTGAGTTATATTCATTAGCAGAGTTTAAAGATATAAGCCGAAATGAAAAATACGCCAATAACTATTTATTAGGACGTTATGATGGCATTCCTTATTTACCATAACTTCCAAATCAAGAGAAAAAATAACACGGAGTGTTAAGGTCATGGCAAAAAGGGCAAAAAAATAGAACCGCGTAAAAGTAACTCAATATCAACATTACATAAAGTGTTGATAGTTTGTGAAGATAGTAAATCTGCGCCGTTTTATTTTAATGCGTTGAAAAATTTACATTCATCACAATGGAAAAATAGATTAGATACAGATGTTGCCTCAGGCGATTCCAGTGCGCATCTAAGTGTTGTAAAAACGGCACAGCGATTAGCTGATGAATATAAAAAATCCGATGAACAAAAAAGAGGCTACGATAAAATATTTTGCGTTTTTGATATGGATAGAACAGATACTTATACTCAAGCAATAACATTAATAAATAGAAATACAAATTTTGCTGAAATAAAATCCTATCCTTGCTTTGAATATTGGGTTTTGTTGCATTTTACTGATTGCCATACTCCGTTTGATGCTTGCCATAAAGTCGGTAATAAAATTAAAACTGAAAATAAAGGTGTTTATGATAAAGGAGACGCATCTTTCTTTAATCGTATTGTTGCCCAACATAAAGAAGCGGCGGAGCGAGCACGAAAACGAGAAGAAAATCCTTATACCCATGTCTATCAAATTATTGATTATTTAAATGAATACTCACAACTTAGACGTACTTAGCTGCAGCAATTAAGAGAGCCAACCATGCGTTATTTAACCTACTTTTGCTTAACGCTATCACTCATCGCCTGTGATCAATCAGAAGCTCCTAAAGCAAAGCCTGTTACGCCAAAACAGACTGTTATCACAACTCAAACCTTGCCACCTTTAGTTTCAACCATAGAAAAATCAAAGACGATAAAACCGAAATGCAAAGGCGACGATTGCCCAAATATTGAAATAGAAATTGACCGTTTTAATGATGATAAAGAGCTATCTGCGTTAATTGAGCGTGAGTTAGTCAATATGACGGCCAGCCTCAGTGATGATAAAAAAGTCTATGCCAATCTCACCGAATTAACTCATGACTTTTGGCAAAAAAGCGAAAGCCAATGGAATATTTTTTTACACAGCAAAATCTTACATCAAAAAAATAACATCATTGTTTTAGAGTTAGGCAATGAAACCTATTTAGGTGGCGCACATGAAATTGGCTACACTAAATATCTGAATATCGATAGAAAAACACATCAACTCATCCCGTTAACACAATTGTTCATCGCAGGTAAAGAAGCCGCATTTTGGGCAAAGATTCAAGCACAGCATCAACTATGGATTAAAGATAACGAGTTGAATGATGAACACTCCATAGCAACATGGCCATTTATTCACACCGACAATGTCGCGTTAACGGATAAAGGGTTGACTGTGAAATATCAAAATTATGACCTCGCGCCGTATGCCTTTGGTCAGCTTGAATTTAGCGTGCCTTATGAGCAGTTAAACGGCATTATCAATCCTCAGTTTTTGTAGATTCAACCATGTGGATAGATACCCATTGCCATTTTGATGTCAGTGACTTTGATGCAGATCGCGTCGATGTTGCTAAACAAGCTAAAGCGGCGGGTGTAGAAGCAATTATCGTGGTTGCTTATTTAGCTCAGCATTGGCCAAATTTATTAGCCGTTTGCACTGGTATCAATGAGCCTAAATTATTGCCCGTGTTAGGCTTACATCCTTGTTATATTGCTGAACATCAACACGAACATCTTCTTCAATTAGAACAGCATCTACAACAACATACCTGTATTGCCATTGGTGAAATCGGTTTAGACACCTATATTGCTGATATTAAAGGTCAAGAACTGTATCAAAAACAACAAGACTTTTTTCGCGCACAATTGCAATTAGCCAAACAGTATCAAAAGCCTGTCATTCTTCATGTCCGTAAAGCCCACGCCGATGTTTTTAAAATCTTGCGCCAACAGCGATTTGACGGTGGCGGTATAGTTCATGCGTTTTCGGGTGGTGTCGAAGAGGCCAAAATGTACGCCAAATTAGGCTTTAAATTAGGCATTGGTGGCAGCGTGACCTATGAGCAAGCCAAACGACTACATAATGTTATAGCGACAATGCCTATTGAATCTTTAGTCATCGAAACCGATGCGCCCGATATGATTCCGCAACCGTATCGTAATCCCAACGCCCATTTTACCCGTAACTCTCCTGCGTATTTGCCGTGTATTGCTCAGGCATTGGCGATCAGTAAACAACTGACACTAGAACAACTTGCGCCAATATTATGGCAAAACAGTTGCCAAGCCCTGCATTTATCGTTACAAAGCGGACGCGAAAATTTATAGTTTTTTTCAGGGGTGGTGTGGTGCAACTGTTTGAGGCATGGATGCCGAGTTTTGCACCACGAATGGTTTTGCTGACTTTTGCCGAAACAAAAGTCAGGCCTGCGGCAGGCAACGACAAATTGCTTTAATACAGGTTGTTGTATTGGCTTTAACTTCATTTTCGCCACAGGAGAATGAAGCACTTATATTATAGGGTTGAACTATGCAAGGTCTTTTAGAACGTACCCACATCCTATTAGGGGATGAAAAATTAGCACGTTTGCAAAATGCGCGTGTCTTTATTGCAGGTTTAGGTGGTGTTGGCTCATTTGCCGCCGAAGCCTTGGCACGTATGGGCGTTGGTCATTTAACATTAGTCGATTGTGACGTGGTGGCGGCCAGTAATATCAATCGTCAGTTAGTCGCTTTAAACTCAACGGTTGGCCAAAAGAAAGCCGACATTATGGCAGCGCGTGTCCGTGATATTAACCCCGATATCAAGTTAACGCTGATTACTGAGTTTATGAATCGCGAGATGTTTGAAGCGCATTTTGCTGCTGAGAAGTACGATTATGTCCTAGATTGTATTGACTCGCTAAACTGTAAAGTCGCATTGCTGGAAGTGGCCTATAAATTAGGCTTGAATGTGGCTTCTAGTATGGGTGCAGGTGGTAAAACTGACCCCTCACAAATTAAAGTCAGTGATATTTACGATACCAACGTCTGCCATTTAGCGAGCAAAATGCGTCAACGTCTTAAACGTCTTGAAGTAGGGACGGGTATTCGCACCGTTTACTCCACAGAGCCACCATTACCGCCATTACCACCAGAACCAACCTCAACAGGCCGTCCACGCGCTGTTAATGGCACTGTGAGCTATATGCCGCCGTTGTTTGGTTTTACTTTAGCGGGTTTAGTGGTGCGCGATTTGACGGGTATTACTGCGCCGTTAAAACGTAAATCGGTACGTAAGGGTTATAAGCCTAAAGGCATGACCTGATTCCAGCTTTAATATGTATGTCTATATCGGGAGTGGCTGTGCTATTTCCGAGTTTTTGCAAAAAGCGTTAACAGGCTTTTTTTACAGCCCTATTAGGTACTAGCATGGAAATTAAGGTCAATTTTCTCGACAACCTTCGGCTTGAAGCCAAGTTTGACGACTTCACGGTAGTGGCCGATCAGCCCATTCGCTATAAAGGCGATGGCTCAGCACCAGGGCCGTTCGATTATTTTTTGGCTTCATCAGCATTATGTGCGGCTTACTTTGTCAAGTTGTACTGCCAAACGCGTCATATTCCCACCGATAACATTCGCCTATCGCAAAATAATATTGTTGACCCAGAAAATCGCTACAAGCAGATTTTTAAAATTCAAGTTGAGTTACCAGCCGATATTTCTGATAAAGACCGTCAAGGCATTTTGCGCTCCATTGACCGCTGCACGGTCAAAAAAGTGGTGCAAACAGGGCCTGAGTTTGTCATTGAGCATGTTGAAAGCATTGATGCCGATGCACAAGCCTTGTTAATGCCAACTCTGGCTTCGGTAAGCAGTACCTATATTTTGGGCAAAGATTTACCCTTAGAAGAAACGATTGCCAATATGTCAGGCATTATGGCCAGACTCGGTATGAAGATTGAAATTGCTTCGTGGCGTAACATCGTGCCGAATGTCTGGTCGTTGCATATCCGTGACGCACAATCACCGATGTGTTTTACCAATGGTAAAGGCTCAACCAAAGAAAGCGCATTAGCGTCAGCACTGGGTGAATTTATTGAGCGTTTAAACTGTAATTTCTTTTATCATGGTCAATTTTGGGGTGAAGACATCGCCAATGCCGATTTTGTTCATTATCCCGATGAAAAATGGTTTAAGCCTGCCCGTAGAGACCGATTGCCCAAAGAAATTCTGGATGAGTATTGTCGAGAGATTTACAACCCAGACGGCGAACTGCGTGGCTCGCATTTATACGACACCAATTCGGGCAACGCCAAACGCGGTATTTGTTCGCTACCCTTTATTCGTCAGTCTGATGGTGAGGTGGTGTATTTCCCTTCTAATTTAATTGAAAACTTGTTTTTAAGTAATGGCATGAGTGCAGGCAATACGGTGGCTGAAGCACAGGTGCAATGTTTGTCGGAAATTTTTGAACGGGCAGTCAAGCGTGAAATTCTAGAAGGTGAAATGACCTTGCCAGATGTACCACAACACGTACTGGCAAAATATCCTCATATTGTTGAAGGTATCAAAGGTTTAGAGGAGCAGGGTTTTCCCGTATTAATCAAGGATGCTTCTATGGGGGGGAAATACCCTGTGATGTGTGTCACCTTAATGAATCCGCGTACAGGCGGCGTGTTTGCCTCATTTGGCGCACATCCTAGCTTGGAAGTGGCTTTGGAGCGTAGTCTGACGGAGTTGCTGCAAGGTCGTAGCTTTGAAGGCTTAAACGACTTGCCACGACCAACCTTTCAAAGTAACGCGGTAACCGAACCGAATAACTTTGTTGAGCATTTTATTGATTCCAGCGGTTTGGTGTCATGGCGGTTTTTTAGTGCCAAAGCCGATTTTACGTTTGTTGAATGGGATTTTAGCCGTCAGGGTGAAAACGCCAATGTTGAAGAAGCAGCCACACTGTTTGGTATTCTCAAAGACATGGGCAAAGAAGTGTATATGGCTGTTTATACAGATTTAGGCGCACCTGCCTGTCGTATTTTAGTCCCCAATTATTCAGAAATTTATCCTATTGAAGATTTGATTTGGGACAACACCAATAAGGCCTTGTTGTTTCGCGAAGATATTTTGAATTTGCATCGCTTAGATGATACGAGTCTTCAAGCATTGTTTGAGCGTTTAGAAGACAGTGATTTGGATAATTACACTGATATTGTCACCTTAATCGGCATTGAGTTTGATGACAATACTCCTTGGGGACAGTTAACTATTTTAGAGCTAAAGTTATTAATTCATTTGGCTTTACAGCAGTTTGACCAAGCAAAAGAGTTGGTAGAAACCTTTTTGCAATACAACACCAATACTGTTGAGCGTGGCTTGTTTTATCAGTGCATGAACGTAGTATTAGAAGTTATGCTCAATGACGATTTAGCATTGGACGATTATTTGTTTAATTTCCGTCGTATGTTTGGTGATGAGCGAATGGATGCCGTATTAGGTTCGGTGGATGGCAGCGTGCGTTTTTATGGTTTAACACCGACGAGCATGAAATTGGAAGGACTCGATAGACATCAGCGTTTAATTGATAATTACCAGAAATTGCACATGGCACGAGTGAAAGCGGTAGTTTAATCAACGTAGCTTAAGGCTTCGACTCCGCTCAGCCAACAGAAAACGCGCCCTGAGCGGAGTCGAAGGGCACAATTTAAGCAAATGCCAACAAGCTCCTATAGACAAAAATAAGCCCCAAACAGTTGGGGCTTATTTTTTTGCTTAGTAAGGTGCGTTAGCGTTACACGTTAAATCTAAAATGCACGACATCACCATCATTCATGACATAGGTTTTGCCTTCTAAACGCCATTTACCTGCGTCTTTTGCGCCTTGTTCGCCACCGTATTTAATAAAGTCATCATAGGCAATGACTTCGGCACGAATAAAGCCTTTTTCAAAGTCAGTATGAATTTTACCCGCGCCTTGAGGTGCAGTCGCACCAATCGGAATCGTCCACGCACGCACTTCTTTAACGCCTGCGGTAAAATAGGTCTGTAAGCCCAACAAGCCATAACCTGCACGAATCACACGGTTTAACCCCGGTTCTTCCATACCTACGGCTTCTAAAAATTCGGCTTTTTCTTCTTCTTCCAATTCGGCGATTTCAGATTCTAATTTGTTGCAAATCGGCACAACAATCGCTTTTTCACGAGCGGCCAATGCGCGTACTTGCTCTAAGTAAGGGTTATTATCAAAACCATCTTCGGCAACGTTGGCAATATACATGGTTGGTTTTAAGGTTAATAAACCAAACACTTTTAAGGCGGCTAAATCATCTTCACTTAAATCGGCGGCGCGGGCAGGAGAGCCTTCACTCAACACAGGTAAGACTTTGTCTAAGCTGAGTTTTAATTGTACTGCTTCTTTGTCGCCACCACGCATACTTTTGCTCACGCGAATTAAGGCGCGTTCAACCGTATCTAAGTCAGACAAGGCAAGTTCGGTATTAATCGTCGAAATATCATCTAGTGGGTCAATTTTGCCTGCCACATGAATCACGTTTTCATCTTCAAAACAACGAACAACATGAGCAATGGCATCAGTTTCGCGGATATTTGCTAAAAACTGATTGCCTAAGCCTTCGCCTTTAGATGCGCCAGCCACTAAACCTGCAATGTCCACAAACTCCATACTCGTGGGTAAAACACGAATCGGTTTAACAATCGCGGCCAGTGCGTCTAAACGCGGGTCAGGCATAGGCACAATACCCGTATTCGGTTCAATGGTGCAAAAAGGGAAGTTTTCTGCTGCAATACCCGCTTTAGTTAGTGCGTTAAATAGGGTAGATTTGCCGACGTTGGGCAAGCCAACAATGCCACAGTTAAAGCCCATGACCATCTCCTCGTGTTAAGTTTGCAATGGCGCGCATCGTACACGAAAAACCGTCTTAGGGTTCACGCGGTTGTCGCTTATTTTTTCACATTTCAACCCTTATTCACGGTTTTATGTGAACAAAACGCGCCAATTGCAGTGCAATGCGTAAACCCCCTATTTTTTGCTCAGGTGTAAAGGCCATGAATCGTACTCTTTATCAATTTCCCTTATCTCATTACTGCGAAAAAGCACGTTGGATGCTCGATTTTAAAGATTTAGACTATTCGGTTAAAAATTTATTTCCTGCTGCCCATCGTCTAATGACCAAGTTACGAGCGAATAGCGACACCGTTCCTCTGTTAAATGACGGTAAAGAGTGGATTGGCGACTCCACCGAAATTGCTTTTTATTTGGATGCCAAATATTTATTAAGACCCCTATTACCTTCTGACCCTGTATTACGTAGTCAAGTCGTTAGAATCGAAAATATCGCCGATAAAGCTGGGGTTCATGTTCGTCGTTGGATTTATGGTGAGATTTTAGATAATCCCGAAGTGATGGACGTGATGTTGAATGATTATGCCTATGCCAAACCTTTCAAAAAGTATTTAGCCCCACTAATGCGTAAAGGAATTATGCAGTTGTATCAAGTGACACCTGAAAAAACTGCTATTTCATTAGAGAAAATGTTAGAAGCGGTGCATTTATTAGAACAAATGCTACAGAACAATGGTGGCCGTTATTTTGTCGGTAATAATTTGAGTTTGGCTGATATATCTGTGGCTTCACTATTTGCACCGATTTTATCTGTGCCTGATACCCCGTGGGAAAGTATTCAAACGCGTACTGAACTATTGCAAAAAGTCTATGATGATTTATTAGAGCGTCCATTTGGCCAATGGATTATGCGTGTTTATGCTGAGGAGAGGCATGCCAAGGGCAATTGGCACGGTGATTGATGAATGGGGTTTTTGGGGCAGGTTTCAAACCCGCCCCAATGTCGTTCGCCCTTAGTTTTTTAAGGGCAACGATAATCTGCTTGTGTTAATAAATCAGTGCCACAGTCTAAATCAGAAATCCAATTCAAGAACAAGTCGATCTGATCTTTGCCTTTAAATGGTCGACCATGTTGCGGCACCATCATGTCAACATCCATATCACGCACCATATTCGCCCATAAACGGCTCACCCGTTTTGAACACATATAGCGTTGATGAAAACCACGCATACTAGGAATATGGGCGTAAAAATCTGTCACAGGCTTTTGTGCATCATCGACCATTGACGCGCCCATATCACCCGAAAATAAAATCTTGGAAATAGGATCGTAAAATTGGAAGTTGCCAACAGAGTGCAAAAAGTGGGCTGGTACTGCTTTGATGACGGTGTCACCGAATGGAATATCTTGACCACGATCAGGTAGTTCAATCAAACGGTCATTGAAATCATCGCGAATACGGTCACTCATAAAAGCAGAGGTTAGATGCGGTAAAAAGCGCGCCCACAACTTAGATGCCACAATTGTCGCACTACTATGTACGAGCCAACGAGGCATTGAAGAAATAATGTCGGGGTCTTGGTGTGAGGCAATCACATAATCGAGGGAGTCTAAACGGATATGTTTCATCAATTCAATGGTGAGTGGGGTATAGGTTAAATCACCGCCGGGATCAATGACTGCTGCATGTTTATCATGAATAATCAAAAATTGATTAGATTGAACGCCTTCACCTTTGACTAAGGTCGAGAAGCTAATGCACTTGTGTCGGCCATTATCAAATAAAACATAAGCACTTGATGAACTCATTAACATATCTGCATGTGACTAGGGAGGAGGATATGCTAGCACTAAGATAGATTGAAAATGTGGTTATCAATCACAGGAATGCAATTTTTTCTTTGATATTGGTCAAGAAATTAGGCTTTAAAGCCATTTAATTGATTCATTGCTTTGGCTAAGTCGCCACTTACCATGGCTACAGAGACATTGACGGCTGCCATAATCGCGGATTCAATTTTGTCTTGTTCTATGCGTGGAGCTTTGGTTAACACATAATTCGACACCAGTTTGGCATCACCAGGGTGGCCAATACCAATGCGTAAACGATGAAAGTTATTTTGATTGCCTGAACTGCTAATAATATCGCGTAGGCCATTATGACCGCCATGACCGCCGCCTGTTTTTAGGCGAATACTACCCGCAGGTAAATCAAGCTCATCGTGGGCGACTAAAATAGCATCTAAGGGGATTTTGAAGAAGTGAGCTAAGGCACTGACGGCTTGCCCTGAGCGATTCATAAACGTGGTGGGAATTAACAGACGAACTTCGTGGCCATTAATCGTGCCACGGCCAACTAAACCAAAATATTTAGCTTCAGGATTAAGGCGGATGTTATGTTCTGCAGCTAAAGCAGCCACAAACCACACACCCGCATTATGACGAGTTTGCGAATATTCTAAGCCGGGATTACCCAAACCAACAATTAATTGCAAACCCGCCATGCTCGTTACTCAGCTTATGCTTTGTAAACGTTAGCAATCGGTTGGTCATAATCGTGACCTTGCGATAACTGAGGTACTTCTACGCCTTCAGGTAATTTAATATCTGAAATGTGTAGTGTCGTGCCAACATGCAACGCGCCCATATCGACTGTCAAGAACTCAGGTAAGTCTTTAGGATAACAGGCAATTTCAACATCACTCGCCGTAATGGCAATTGCACCACCTTCAGATTTAACACCAATACAGGTCTCAAGGTTGATAAAGTGCAATGGCACACGCATCGTGATTTTGTGTTCCGCATCAACGCGCAAGAAATCAGCATGTAAAGGCTGATTTTTGACAGGGTGACGTTGCAATGCTTTTAACACCACTTGTTGCACTTGGCCATCAATCGTTAATGTCAAAATGTGAGAATAAAACGCTTCGCTTTCGAGAGCTTTAACCACATCTTTGAATGGCAAGGTGATGGATTGAGCGGGCTTAGCAGCACCATAAATAACAGCAGGCATTTGCTGAGCATGGCGAAGGCGGCGGCTCGCACCTTTCCCTTCGTCAGTGCGGCTTGTGCCTGTTAGGCTAAATGTTGCGGACATAGGATGTCTCCAAAAATTCAGTATTTTGCGACCAAATACTGAGGATTAACGGCAGGCAAAACACCTGCCATCAGAAACCAACGCGACTTAGAACAGGTCAAACATCGCGCTGATAGATTCTTCATTATTAATACGGCGTACCGTTTCGGCCAATAAGGGCGATAACGACAATTGACGAATTTTACCACTGGCAATCGCTTCAGCCGACAGTGGAATGGTGTCAGTCACCACCAACTCATCCATTTCTGAATTAATAATGTTGTTAATGGCAGCACCCGACAAGACGGGGTGGGTACAATAGGCAACAACACGACGTGCACCATGTTGTTTTAACGCGGCAGCCGCTTTGCATAACGTGCCAGCTGTATCGACCATGTCATCAACAATCACGCAGTCACGACCCGTTACTTCGCCAATAATATGCATCACTTGTGATTCATTGGCTTTAGCGCGACGTTTATCAATAATCGCTAAGTCAACTTCACCTAATTGTTTGGCAACCGCACGCGCACGCACGACACCACCGACATCAGGAGAGACGATCATTAAGTTATCAAAGGGTTGTTTTTGCAAATCGGTCAATAACACAGGCGAGCCATAGATGTTATCAACAGGAATATCAAAAAATCCTTGAATTTGGTCAGCATGCAAGTCGATGGTGAGTACGCGGTCAATACCAACCGAGGTAATCATATCAGCAACGACTTTTGCGGTAATCGGTACACGGGCAGAGCGTGGACGACGATCTTGGCGTGCATAACCAAAGTAGGGAATAACGGCAGTAATACGACCCGCACTAGCACGACGCAACGCGTCAGCCATCACAATCAATTCCATTAAATTGTCGTTGGTTGGCGCGCAGGTTGACTGAATAATAAAAACGTCTTTGCCACGTACGTTCTCGTTAATTTCCACTGAAATTTCGCCGTCAGAAAAACGGTTAACTTGTGCAGAGCCTAACGGAATATGTAGATGGTCAACGACTTTTTTTGCAAGTTGGGGATTGGCATTGCCAGTAAAGACGACCAGATTGGGCATTTTTCTTTACACTTATAGAAGATGGTAGGGGTGGCTGGATTCGAACCAACGCATGGCGGGATCAAAACCCGCTGCCTTACCGCTTGGCGACACCCCTAGAGCGTTGCGACTTGCTAGCCGCTTTGTGTGATAAGCCTTAATGCTTGATGAGTCGGTGATACATTTTTTGCTTGAGCAACAAACCCTTGAAAGGGACAAATACTTAATAGTGTTTGAGCGTACTCTCGCGTATCACAGTGAAGAAAGACACAAGAACCTGTTCCTGTCAGTTTTGCTTCACCGTACTGTCTCAACCAAGACAAGGCATTCCGAACCGCAGGATAAAGCTCTGTGACGATGCTTTCGCAGTCATTTCGACCACCGTGCGCTTCGGAGGCCGCTACTTTAATGGGGAGTGAGTCCCTTGTCAACGCTGGATGTGAAAAAATTTCACGAGTGCTTATTTCGCAAGCAGGTTTGAGTATTAAATACACACTTTCGGGTAAATTTAGTGGGGTAAGCTGTTCGCCAATGCCTTCAGCCCACGCTGAGTGGCCATAAATAAAAATAGGAACATCTGCGCCAAGCGTTAAACCTAACTCCGCCAGTTGCGTTAATGACCAATTAAGCTGCCATAAAACGTTTAAGGCGAGTAAAGTGGTTGCGGCATTCGATGAGCCGCCGCCAATACCACCACCCATTGGTAAAATTTTATCGAGCGTAATGTCTGCGCCTAAAGAGCAAGAGCTGGCTTGTTGCAAAGTGAGTGCGGCTCTCACAATTAAGTTTTGTTCGTGCGGCACGCCAACAAGTTGCGGTGTCAGCGTGATGGTCGAGTCTTGTCGTAAAGAAAAATGAAGTGTGTCGCTATAATCTAGGAATTGAAAAAGGGTCTGTAGGTTATGGTAGCCATCAGCACGCCGACCTGTAATGTGTAAAAACAGGTTGAGTTTGGCGGGTGATGGCAGGCTCATTGAGGCGATCAAAGCGATTTATTCCACTCACTGACTAATACTGTCATGGACAGATTAGGGCCTGTAATGACGAGCTTTTGAGGTAATAAGTCGGTGTTGACGTGTCGATAGTTTTTGAAGTCAGCTTGCCAAGCACCTTCGAGCACGCTTTGTAAATTGCCATTTTCGCTGTAAATGTGATCAGCATTCGTGGTGGCCGATTTGCCTTCTAGCCAGCTTTTGAGGTAAGAAACGGGCGCAGTCCAGCCAAAGGCTTGTTCAAACAGTGATTCGGGGCTATCAGACTCTAGATGACCCACTTGGGCGTTTTCTAAAATTACTCCATTTTCTGTGCCTAGTAAAATCGTTCGCCCTTGTCCAAGAGGTCCAGTTAGGGTAATACGATAATTATCGGCATTTTGCTGCCACACAAAATAGGCACTACCCCCTTTTTTTTGGCCATCCGCATCAAGCATTTTGACGGAAAATTTGCCAGTTGCTGTCCAAACGCTGGGGGCGGCAACAACGGGGAATACGGCGGTGTCAACATCCGACTGAATCTCAATCTCAGTGGGTATGGCGGCGGCAACAGGTGTAGGAATTTTGTAAGGCGTTTTTAAGGCCAACACGGTGGACTGACTGGCACAACCACTCAACATCATTAAAGTAGCTGCGGTGCAAATAATTCTCACGCTTATTTCTCCCATAGGGCGCGGTGCTTTAACACGGATTCACTGTTGGGTTTTTTACTCAGCATTTGTTGCCACATTTTTTTGGCTTCTGCTTTGTAACCACTCACCCACAAAATTTCAGCTAAGTGCAAACCAATTTCCTCATCATGATTGGAGGCAACAAATGCTTGCTTAATATACGTTAATGCTTCAAATAAATGCCCTTGTTTGTACAACAACCAGCCGATACTGTCGATAATAGCGGGATCATTCGGTTTTAACTTGAATGCGCGTCGCAAATACGGCTCGGCTTCGGCTAAACGGTCGGTTTTATCAACGAGAGTGTAGCCAAACGCATTCATGTAACTTGGGTTGTTGGGATCTCGTCTGAGCAATTCTCGCATATCTAGCTCGAATTGTGCCAGTTCTTGACGCTTATCAGACATTAAAGCACGGCTAAACAGCAATAAATTGTCATTAGGGAACTTTTGAATGGCTTCTAATAGTAGCGTGTAGGCCGTTTCTGCTTGTTGATTGTCGCTTAAAAGCTCCACTTCTAAGGCGTAAAGCGTATTGGCTAACTCGGGATGTTGTTGCCGAGCTTCTGCGAGTTGCTGACGGGCTTCACTCATTCGATTGCTTTTTATGCGTAAGGTAGCCAGTTCGATTTGCGCGCTTAAATAACGGTCGCCGTCGGTAATTAAGACGAAATAATTTTCAGCCTCACTGAGTTTATTCTGCCTTTTGGCAATCATCGCCAAATAGTAATACGCTTCATCTTCGTTGGTTTGCAGCGTAATCAGTTTATTGAAGCTAATAATAGCCGATTCATCATGTTTATTGTCGTAGGCTAATAATGCGTGCATTAACAGCATTTCGCGATTGTTAGGTAAGATTTTTACCAGTTGTGACAGCTTGTTTTCGGCCGCATGATAATCTTTAATGGCAATCAATGCCCGTGCATAGTGCAGGTTCAATTGTTGGCTTTTAGGATTACTGGTTAATGCTTCTTCGAGCACTTTAACGGCTTTTTTCTCTTGCTTATTTAGCGTTAACAAACGCGCTTCTAGTAAAGTAATCGGCACACTATTGGGGTTTTTCTCATGGGCTTTTTCCATGTAAGTTAACGCAGTCTTGTAGTCGCCATTTTCACCCACCAATAGGCCATGTGCAAACAGTAAATGGCCGTTATTGGGGTAGCTGCTTTCTAAGTTAGATAACGCATTTAAAAGCTGTTTTCGGCCTTCCGCATTGGCAGGATAGGCGTTGAGAAATAAGGTTTCTAAATCCGCTTCGGGTTCTAGCATGAGTAGTCGATCAATTGCTTGAATGGCTTCGTCATATTGCTGTTGTTTCAATGCTTGGTAGGCTAATTGATAAAATGATTTACTTTTGTCAGGGTTAAGACTTGCCCATTGTTTCGCCAACGGCAGAGCGGTTGTGCTGTCTTGTAAATAATTGGCAATTTGTAGCGCACGTTCGGTTAGCCCATCATCTTGAGTTTCTTTGGCTTGTTGGGCGTATTCTTGTAGGGCGAGTGGTGCTTGATTACGCACTAAGGCCATTTCAGCTAATAGCAGGCTATAGAGAGTCTCATAACGAAATGAGGGTACAACGGTTGTTGTGCTGTTGACACTCGCATGACTACAAGAAATCGCAGTCAATATGCCCAACGTCGTCAGATAGCGATTAAATAGAGACAACATAATAGTCAAAAACCCGTAAAAATGAACTGACGAGACATCCTGTGTTTGGCTGCTTTGAAGTGCCGCCAACAAAATAGCACATATGAAGTCATGATTTTGTTAAGTGTCGCAAGCTCTGTATAGGCTGTCGAGTGTATTTCCGTTAGCGGTATATGGATGATGGGCATTTTCATAGGTGTCAGACGGATGTTAATTGAAAAAAAACAGCTTATCGCGCACAATATCACCCCCTAGCTCTATCGTCGTTGCTCCCGCGTATGGGTTTTATCGCGCTCGGTATCAATCATAAAACGGCTTCTGTCAATTTACGCGAAAAAGTTGCGTTTTTGCCAGAGTCTTTAGCTCACGCGTTGCAATCTGCTTGCGCGAGTACGGGCGTGTCTGAATTGGCGATTTTGTCAACGTGTAATCGCACCGAGTTTTATGGTTGGAGCGATGATAAGCAAGCGATTATTCAGTGGTTAAGCCAGCAGCGTCAATTATCACTCAGCGAATTACAATCCTCTATTTATTTCTACGAAGAAAAAGAAGCCCTCCGCCATTTGATGCGTGTTGCGTCGGGTTTAGATTCGATGGTGTTGGGTGAACCACAAATTTTTGGCCAAGTGAAAGTGGCCTATCAACATGCACAACAAGCAGGCACGATTGGTCAGCAGCTTGATCGGGTGTTTCAGCAAACGTTTTCCGCCGTGAAACGTGTTCGTACCGATACCGCTATTGGAGCTAATGCCGTTTCAATAGGATTTGCTGCGGTACAGTTAGCGCGTCAAATTTTTACCGATTTTCAACAAGCAAAAGCTTTATTAGTGGGCGCAGGCGAAATGATTGGCTTGGTGGCGAAGCATCTAAAAGAGCAAGGTGTTCAGCATATTACTATTGCCAATCGCTCCTTAGAACGTGCGGAAGCATTGGCGGCAGAGTTGGGCGGTGCTGAAACGGTGTTGTTGTCTGATTTAGCGGAAGTTTTACATCACGCCGATATCGTGATTAGTTGTACAGGTAGTCAGTTGCCTATTATTGGCAAAGGCATGGTGGAGCGGGCATTAAAAAAACGGCGTTATCAGCCCATATTTATGGTGGATATTGCTGTTCCGCGCGATATTGAGCCTGAAGTTAATGAACTTGATGACGTTTATTTGTACACAGTCGATGACTTAGAAAGCACGATTGAAGAAAACCGTCGCGCCCGTCAACAAGCTGCAGCCGAAGCTGAAACCTTAATTGAACAATGTGCCGCCCAGTTTGTTCAAGAACAACGTGCTCAAGCAGCGAAAGGTTTAGTGTTGGCCTATCGACAACAAGTTGAAGAAGTCCGACAAGCAGAAATGGTTAAAGCGCAACAATGGTTAGCGCAAGGTTTGAGTCCAAATGACGTATTAGAGCGATTAACGCGTAATTTAGCGAATAAACTGATGCACACGCCCTGTGTGCAGTTAAAAGAGGCCGCCGCGACTAATCAGCATCAAAAATTAGCGTGGTCTGCCGATTTGTTAGGTATTCATCTTGAGGACTAATGCTGATTAACACGTTAAACAGGTTAATGGCTAGCGTTCTAATTCTGAGGAAAGTTAATGAAAGCGTCGATACGCGCCCGTTTAGAGCAATTTGCTGAACGCCATGAAGAAGTGACTGCGTTACTGTCAGACAGTGGTGTGATTAATGATAATGATAAATTCCGTAAACTCTCGCGTGAGCATGCTGAGCTAGGCGATATTGTGCAAATATGGCATGCCTTTTGTCAGGCTGAAGCCGATATTGTTACCGCGCAAGAAATGAAGGGCGACCCAGAGTTTAAAGATATTGCCGAAGAAGAAATTCATTCTGCCAATCAACGTATTGTTGAGTTAACCGAAAAGCTCAATGTCTTAATGATTCCGAAAGACCCCAATGATACTTGTCCTGTCTTTTTGGAAGTCCGCGCAGGGACAGGCGGAGACGAAGCGGCGATTTTTGCTGGCGATTTATTCCGTATGTATTCACGTTATGCCGAGCGTCAAGGTTGGCAAGTCGAAGTGATTTCGTGTAATGAAGGCGAGCATGGTGGCTATAAAGAAGTCATTAGTCGGGTGATTGGTGACGGTGTTTACGGGACGTTAAAATTTGAGTCAGGCGCACACCGTGTACAACGTGTGCCTGCGACTGAAGCTCAAGGGCGTGTTCATACTTCTGCTTGTACGGTGGCGGTGATGCCTGAACCCGAAGAGCAAGCTGCGATTGATATTAATCCTGCCGACCTACGGGTAGACACCTATCGTGCCAGTGGTGCGGGTGGTCAGCATATTAACAAAACGGATTCAGCGATTCGGATTACGCATATTCCAACGGGTATTGTCGTTTCCTGTCAAGAAGAACGCTCTCAGCATAAAAATCGTGCCAAAGCGATGGCATGGTTAGCAGCAAAACTCGAAAATCAACAACGCGATGCACAACATCTAGCCACGACAACCATGCGCCGAGATTTAGTCGGTTCGGGTGATCGTTCGGAACGTATTCGTACCTATAATTTCTCGCAAGGACGTGTCACAGATCATCGTATTAACCTGACGCTGTATCGTTTAGATGCCATTATGGAAGGTGATTTAACGGAATTAGTCTCAGCATTAGCGCGTGAACACCAAGCGGATCAGTTGGCTGCTTTGGCGACGGATGAGGGTTGATTTGACCATATCGACGTTGAAACAACTCCAGCAACAATCGTTGCTGCATTTAGCCAGTGATGACGCGCGCCTAGAAATTGACATTCTCCTCGCGCGCGCAATTGGCAAAAGTACGACGTTTTTACGGACGTGGCCAGATTATGTTCTCACCGCCGAACAGTTAGCACAATTCCAGCACGAGTTCGCGCAACGTCAACAAGGTGTCCCGTTGGCCTATATTTTGGGCGAGCGAGCGTTTTGGCGGTTGTCTTTATCGGTTAATGCTGCTGTCCTCATTCCGCGCCCTGATACCGAGTGTGTCGTCGAAAAAGTTCTGGCATTAGGACAAGGCCAACAATGGCGGGTGGCAGATTTAGGGACAGGCAGTGGCGCGATTGCCTTGAGTTTAGCGATAGAGCATCCCGAATGGCAGATTATTGCAACCGATATTAATCCCCAAAGTTTAGCGGTTGCCCAAGCGAATGCCTTAAAAAACAGCATTCAACAGGTCGAATTTAAGCTAGGTTCGTGGCTTGAGCCATTAACAGGTTTGTTCGACTGTATCGTTAGTAATCCTCCGTATATTGCCAATGACGACCCTCACTTAACGGATTTACAGTATGAACCCTTAGGGGCATTAGTCGCGGCAAACAATGGCTTAGCTGACTTGATAGAGATTGTCCGATTGTCGAGCGATTTTTTGCATAAAAAAGGCTGGCTGGTGTTAGAACACGGTTTTCAACAAGGTGATGAAGTGCAAGCATTATTTCGGCAAGCAGGCTTTGTGAATGTAGAGAGTGGCCGTGATTATGGTGGTAATATTCGTTATAGCGTGGGGCAAAAATGTTAAATGATGCTGAGTTGTTGCGTTATAACCGCCAAATTTTATTACCGCAGTGGGATATTGTCGCCCAAGAAAAAATTAAAGCGGCTAAAGTCTTAATCATCGGTATGGGTGGTCTAGGTTGTCCAGCCGCTTTATATTTAGCGAGTGCAGGGGTGGGTGAGTTATGGTTGGCCGATTTTGACACCGTTGAACTCAGCAATCTACAGCGTCAAGTCTTGTACCGCGATGCCGATATTGGTCTGCCTAAAGCCTTAGCGGCGGCTAAACATTTAAGTGAAGTTAATCCCCACATTCAGCTCAAACCCATTATTGAAATATTAAACGACGACAATTTGTTTGAGCTTATAGCGCAAGTCGATGCGGTGTTAGATTGCTCTGACAATTTTACTACCCGTGATGCGGTCAATCGTGCTTGTGTTCACGCCGATAAACCCTTAATTTCTGCGGCGGCGATTGGTCTCAGTGGCCAATTGTCGGTGTTTTATGGCAGTCGCCAGTTTCCCTGTTATCGCTGTTTGTACCCACAAGCCGATGATATTGCCGCCACCTGTAGCGAATCAGGCGTGTTAGCGAGCGTGGTAGGGGTGATGGGTACGTTACAAGCACATGAGGCGTTAAAATGTTTAAGCGGTGTCGGCGAGGTGTTATACGGAAAGTTACTACTATGGGAAGCCGATATGCTGACATGGCGCACACTCAAATTCAGCAAAGACCCCAATTGTCCCGTCTGTGGCAACGTAAACAACGAGGTAACGTTATGAATCGTTATGCAACATTAGGCAATGCGCTAAAAGGTGTACTCAGAATCGGTGAAACAAGCGTAGTACTGGCAGGAACAGGAATTAGTTGGTTGCGCGGTAATCGTCCTGCTACGCCACGTTTAGTACGTCAAACCTTTGAACGTTTAGGCGCGACCTATGTCAAGTTGGGGCAGTTTGTTGCCAGTTCACCGTCGTTGTTTCCTGCGGACTACGTCAATGAGTTTCAACATTGCTTAGATAAAACCAAAGCCTTGCCTTTTAAAGACATCAAAAAAGTCTTAGAAAGCGAATTAAAGCAGCCTTTAGACAGTATCTTCTCGTTTATTGATGAAGTGCCTTTAGCGTCGGCTTCTATTGCTCAAGTGCATGCCGCTACGTTGGTGACAGGTGAATCAGTTGTCATTAAAGTACAAAAACCGGGTGTGGAAAATATTCTACTGACTGATTTAAACTTTATTTATTGGTCAACACGCATTTTTGAACGTTTATTCCCAAAAATTAAATTTGCTTCTTTATCAGCGATTGTCTCCGAGATTCAAGCGTGCATGATGGAAGAAGTTGATTTTTATAAAGAAGCGGAAAACGTCCGTCAGTTTAATGAGTTTCTCAAAGCTACCAGTAATCCTTTGGCGATTGCCCCGTTAACCTATGCTCATGCGTCGAGTTTACGGGTATTAACGATGGAGCGTTTTTACGGTGTGCCATTAACCGATTTAGAAACCATTAAAAAGTATGCCAAAGATCCTGCCGCAACGTTGGTCGGTGCGATGAATACGTGGTTTTCGAGTTTAATGTTTTGTGAATCCTTTCATGCCGACTTACACGCAGGTAACTTAATGGTGCTAACAGATGGTCGTATAGGATTTATTGATTTTGGTATTGTTGGCCGTATTGATCCTTCAACATGGACAGCAACCACCACCTTTATGGAATCTATCGGTGAAGGGGATTTTGAAAAAATGGCGGAGTCAATGGTGGGTATTGGTATGACTCACCATAAAGTCAATATTCCTGATTTGGCCAAAGACTTACAGGTGATTTACCAAGCGTTTACTGTCGTTGACCCAACGAGTGTGTTAAATGGCGCAGTAAATGATAGTGAAATCAATCAGTTAATGCTGGAAATAGTTGCTGTTGGCGAGAAGCATGGTATTCGTTTCCCGCGTGCGTTTGCGTTGTTATTTAAACAGATTTTGTATTTTGACCGTTATATTAAAATCCTAGCTCCTGATATGGAGTTGTTTAATGATGACAGGTTGCAAATGTTTGGTAAGCCTAACGATAAACCTCAGCGGGTGCTGCACTAAATAGTCCATAATTGTAAAAAAGGAGGCATAATACCTCCTTTTTTTACATTTATTTTAATCTCTGTACTTAGTTATAACTTTTATAAATTATTCTAATAAGCTTTTTGGAATGCAATGTGATGGTATTCACTTTTTTATGCTATGGTTAGGAATAATGTGAACAGATACGCATTTTGACTTTGCAAGGAGACGCAACATGTATTCAGAAAAGCCATTAGTCATGTACAGTAAAAATCATGATGGTCGCCATTGGCTAACGACACTAGAGTTTCCTCCCATACAAATAGCTCCCGTTGCTGCTAACCACTGCCGTGTGGCTTATTTTCTAGCCACGTTAATTAGCTCAAAACTCATTAAATGCGAAAGCAAAATCCCCAATGTTATGAGCTTTACACGGGATGATGTGTTGGCATCAAGTGCACTAGTAGGAACTTTTCCTGAGTTAGACAGTAGTTCAAAAAATGATATGTTGATGATGCAATTGGTGTTTGAAAGTGCTGCGTCTCAGCATGAGGATGATATTGGGCGTAATCAAGAATTGTTTCTCACGCCTCGACCCATGCCCGATTGGCAAGGTTCTTATGATGAATGGATTTATACCATTGCCCGACAATTGGGTGTCAACGCGCCTGTTCCTGCGGATGAAAGTCATTATTATGTGGCGTTAAGTGAAGCCATTAATAAAGTCAGAGAGAAAATTCCCGATATTCGTAACTTTTATTTACAAGGCATGAATGAGTGGGTTTTACGTTTAAAAGTTGGGCTATTAAACAATCATGGTGCACTTACCTATGTCTGGATTCGTCCGACAGACTGGTCAACAGTGGATCAAGTTGTGTGTATGATTGAGAGTGAGCCTTATGATTGTGATGACTATTGGGTTGGTCGAGTATTAAGAGTTCCCGTGAGTAATTTAGTCGATTACTCGATTAGCACCCACGATGCTCATTGCATAGATGCAGGGCAGACGCATTATGTTGATGAAGATTATGGTGTCCAACTGATTCATCACTAATGGGCGTTGAAGTTTTTAGTTTTCCCAAGAAACGCTAGAAGGTTGCTAACAAATAGGCTTCGACTCCGCTCAGCCAGCGAAAATTGCTCTTTGAGCGAAGTTGAATGGGTATTCAACTAAATCTAAATGCCAGATAAAGGGCTTCAAAATAAGTACCCAAACTAAAGTTTCACCGTTTATGGTGAGCCTGTCGAACCATTGGCACAGAACACTTCGACAAGCTCAGTGCGAACGGAAATACAGACAAACTTACGTGTGTGTACTTAATAAGGGCGCAATGTATTGCGCCCTTAATATTTTTTTAACCTGCCAATGCCTTTTTTAATAACTCATTAACCTGTGCAGGATTAGCTTTACCTTTAGAGCGTTTCATCACTTCACCTACAAAGTAACCAAACAACTTGTCTTTGCCGCCGCGATAGTCCGCTAACTGCTGAGGGCTGGCAGCAATCACATCATTAATAACGGCTTCGATAGCACCTGTATCGGTCACTTGTTTTAAGCCTTTGCTGTCAATAATGGCATCAGCACTTTCACCTTCACCATTCCATAACGCTTCAAAGACTTGTTTCGCAATTTTGCCTGAAATCGTGTTGTCGTTGATGCGATTAATCAGTCCGCCCAATTGTTCAGCAGAAATAGGGGAGTCGGTAAGTTCTTTTTCTGCCTTATTCAACGCACCCAATAACTCACCCATGACCCAGTTAGCTGCTTGTTTGGCTTGACCATTGGCGGCTTTGACAGTGGCTTCAAAGTATTCAGCGAGTTCACGTTCAGCAACTAAAACGCCTGCATCATAAGCCGATAAACCAAAATCGGCCATAAAACGGTCTTTTTTAGCCACGGGCAGTTCGGGTAATAACGCGCGAATATCGTTAATCATCGTTTCAGTGACGATCACAGGCAATAAGTCAGGGTCTGGGAAGTAACGGTAATCGTTGGCTTCTTCTTTGCTGCGCATGGCGCGAGTTTCGTTTTTGTTGGCATCGTACAAGACGGTCGATTGAATAATTTCGCGGCCAGATTCTAATTCATCCATTTGCCATGCAATTTCAGCATTAATCGCTTTTTCGATAAATTTAAACGAGTTAACGTTTTTAATCTCACGGCGTGTGCCGAATTTTTCTGTTCCTTTTTTGCGTAATGACACATTACAGTCACAACGCATTGAGCCTTCGGCCATGTTGCCATCAGAAATGCCCAAATAACGAATCAGCGAATGAATGGCTTTGGCATAAGCAACGGCTTCTTTGGCAGAGCGCATATCGGGTTCAGATACAATTTCTAACAGCGGTGTCCCAGCACGATTTAAGTCAATGCCTGACATGCCTGCAAAATCTTCATGCAATGATTTACCCGCGTCTTCTTCCAAATGGGCGCGAGTGATACCGACCCGTTTAGTCGTTTCGCTATCTAAAATAATATCTAAATGGCCTTTCCCCACAATCGGTAATTCAAATTGTGAAATTTGATAGCCTTTCGGTAAATCAGGGTAAAAGTAGTTTTTACGTGCAAAAATACTCATTGAACCAATGTCAGCATCAACACCTAAACCAAAACGAATCGCCATGTTGACGGCTTCTTTGTTGAGGACAGGTAAGACACCGGGCATACCTAAGTCGATTAAACTGGCTTGGGTGTTAGGCTCAGAGCCAAACGTGGTGGCACTGCCCGAAAAAATTTTACTGTGGGAGTTCAATTGCACATGAACTTCTAAACCAATAACCACTTCCCATGACATGAAGGGTTGCTCCTCTTGTGTGTTCTGTTAACCCTCTCTCTAGCTCTCTCCCTCGGGGAGAGAGAACAAATACGTTCTCTTTTAAAATGATAGAGAGCGCATTACTCCCTCTCCCTGATGGAGAGGGTCGGGGTGAGGGTGCTATATTTACTGAAACTGTATTGGCAATTGACTATGCCAAGCAGTCACTTGTTGATAACGATGCGCGACATTTAATAATTGGGCTTCTTGCCAATAATTCCCCACCAGTTGTAAACCGACGGGCAGGTTTTTACTAAAGCCCGCAGGAATACTCATGGCGGGTAAGCCTGCTAAGTTGGTGGCGATGGTATAAATGTCTGATAAATACATAGCAACAGGGTCTGTGTTTTTCTCACCAAAACCAAAAGCGACGCTGGGTGAGGTGGGGCCTGCAATAACATCACATTGCTCAAAGGCTTTGACAAAGTCTTGCTGCACTAAACGGCGTATTTTTTGTGCTTGTAAATAATAGGCATCGTAATAACCTGCCGACAGTGCGTAAGTGCCAATCATAATGCGGCGTTTGACTTCACTGCCAAAGCCTTCACCACGCGAACGCTTATAGAGGTCTGTTAAGTCTTTAGGATTGTCACAACGGTAGCCAAAACGTGCACCATCAAAGCGAGATAAGTTGCTGGAGGCTTCGGCGGGCGCAATGACATAATACGCAGGAACGGATAAACCCGTATTGGGTAAATCAACTTCGACTAAAGTTGCACCGAGTTTTTCCAACTCTTTCAGGGATTGTTGAATCACCGTGGCTACATCTGCATCCAAGCCTTCACCAAAATATTGTTTGGGAATACCAATGCGTAAGCCTTTGAGGTCGTTATTTAAGGTGGCGGTATAGTCAGGTACGTCTTTATCAATGCTTGTCGAGTCTTTGGCATCGTGACCCGCCATCACATTTAACAACAATGCTGCATCTTCGGCGGTTTGTGTCATCGGGCCTGCTTGGTCAAGACTGGAAGCATAAGCAATCATGCCCCAACGCGAAACACGGCCATACGTCGGTTTTAAGCCTGTTAAGTTACACAACGCCGCAGGTTGACGAATGGAGCCGCCAGTATCCGTGCCCGTTGCCGCAGGTGCTAAACGGGCAGCCACCGCAGCGGCTGAGCCACCTGACGAACCACCGGGCACTTTAGTCAAATCCCACGGGTTTTTTACCGCACCATAAAAACTGCTTTCGTTGGATGAGCCCATCGCAAATTCGTCCATATTGGTTTTACCCAACATCACCAAACCTGCATTTTCACACTGACTAATGACATGCGCGTTGTACGGACTAATAAAGTTATCCAACATTTTAGAGCCACAGGATGTTTTTACGCCTTGGGTGCAGAAAATGTCTTTTTGCGCCAAAGGAATGCCTGCCAACGCATGAGCCGAGCCATTGGCACGGGCAAGATCAGCAATTTGGGCTTGGGCTAAGGCGTTATCGGCACACACCGTAATAAAGCTATTGAGTTCGCTATCATACTGTTGAATACGATTGAGAAAGTGTTGCGTCAGTTCGCGGCTAGAAAAATCACCACGCGCTAGGCCGTCACGAAGAGCGGCGAGGGTATAGGTATGTAACATGTTTAACCTTTATTACTGATACGTTCAATGCGTTTCTCCCTCTCCTTTGGGAGAGGGTTGGGGTGAGGGTAATTATTCCATGACCTTCGGCACGAGATACAAACCGTCTTGTACCGCAGGGGCAATGGCTTGATAAGCATCTCGTTGATTGTGTTCAGTGACCACATCCGCACGTAATGGTTGTGTGACTTCTAAAGCGTGTGCCAATGGCTCAATGCCAGAGGTATTGACCGCTTGCAGTTCATTAATTAAGCCTAAAATGTTGTTTAAACTCTCGGTATAACGATTCTTTTCGTCGTCCGATAAGCCAACGCGTGCCAGATGGGCAATTTTATTCATATCGTCAAGAGTGAGTGCCATAATGCTCTCGAATCTCCATAAGCTAAGGGGGAATGTTGTGGGCTGCAAATTAACACAGACCAGACGACGGTGAAACAGTGTTTTCAGCGACATTTTGCTAGCGTGGCTCACTTTTAGGCGAGGACGACAAAAATACCTCACTTCGCCTTCTATTGCGGCTTGTCCAAAGGGTTTGCTTTCGCTAAAGTGTCGCCCAAATCAGGATGTTCTCTTTCAAAAATCAGGTTTACTCATAATGTTCAAACGTCTCTTGGGTTTTTTCTCTACAGACCTTGCTATCGACTTAGGAACAGCCAATACCCAAATGTTTGTCGCCAAAAAAGGGATTGTCCTTGATGAGCCGACAGTCGTCGCCATTCGACAAGGTGAAACAGGGCGCAGCGTCGCGGCAATTGGCATTAAAGCGAAGGAAATGTTAGGGCGTACACCTGTTGGCCTGAGTGCGATTCGCCCATTGAAAGATGGCGTAATTTCTGACTTAGAAATGACAGAAACCTTGTTGATGCACTTTATTCAACAAGCCCATATTAAGCCTGTTTTTAGACAAAGTTTACGTGTCTTAGTCACTGTACCTTGTAAAGCAACCTTGTTAGAACGACGTGCTGTCCGTGAAGCAGCGGATGGTGCAGGGGCAAATGATGTACGCTTAATAGAACAGCCAATGGCTGCCGCTTTGGGTGCAGGTTTACCTGTTGACCAAGCCTGTGGTTCGATGGTGATTAATATTGGCGCGGGTACAACCGAAATTGCCGTTGTCTCATTATTAGGTTGTGTTTATTCCGATTCTATCCGTACGGCGGGTGATGTGTTTAACGAGCGGATTGTGACCCATATTCGTCGTCAACATGGCTGCTTAATCGGCGAAACAACTGCGGAACATATCAAGCAAGAAATTGGTTCGGCGTTGGTGACAGAAGATAAGAATGCAGAAATGGAAGTGCGAGGTCGTCATTTATCGGCGGGCGCACCAACGGCTATTAAAATTAATGCCCAAGAAATTTCCCAAGCACTGCAAGAGCCGTTAAAAAATATTATCAATGCCGTTAAAAATGCCCTAGAGGATATGCCTGCTGAGTTGTCTTCTGATATTGCTGAGCGTGGCATTATGTTAACGGGTGGCGGTGCGCTCCTCCACAACTTAGACAAATTATTGATTCAAGAAGTGGGTTTGCCCGTGATTATTGCCGATGACCCCACAACGTGTGTGATCCGAGGGATGGGACTGGCTTTATCCTACTTGGATAATTCTGCCTACGACAGCTTATTTGTTCACTAATGAGTGATATAGGCTATCGGACGAAAAGACGTTTTGACGATATTCCTGCGGGGGGGTATCGTTTGGTGTTGGCGGTATTGTGTGCCAGTGCGTTGACGTTTTTTGATAGCCGTTATGCTGAACAATTTCAACAGGTACGGCACGAAAGTCAGCAGCTATTAGAACCCTTAAATCGTGTTTTAAGCTATCCTAATCGTCTTGTTGTGGGTCTGAGTGAACGATTAAGAACGCAAAAAAGCTTGTATGAAGAAAATAAAATCTTACAGGCTTCCTTGTTGCAAACCTCTGTACAGTTACAACAACTCGCTGAAAGTCGTGCTGAAAACACGCGTTTGCGAGCGTTACTAGATTCTACCCTCAGTATTAATGACCATATTTTGAATGCTGAAATTATCTCTATTGATCCAAATCCAAATCATCGCGTTTTTACCCTTAATAAAGGTTTACGCGAAGGGATTACTGTTGGCTTACCCGTTTTGGATGCGAAAGGTATTATGGGGCAAATAGTGGAGTCAACAGAGCGATTGTCGTCTTTGATGTTAATTTCGGATAGTCGCCACTCTATTCCTGTCCGTGTTGGCCGTACAGGTGACCGTGCGATTCTGACGGGTATGGGTGACAATGTTCGTTTGAGGTTGGATTACATGCCTGAGTCTGCTGATATTAAAGTAGGCGATGAGCTAGTGACATCGGGATTAGGTGATAGCTTTCCAGCGGGTTATCCCGTCGCTATGATTAGCGATGTTAAACGTCAACATGGTAGCGAGTTTACGGAAGCGTATGCCAAGCCGATCGCCGAGTTAGATAGTAGTCGTCATGTGATTGTCTTGTTTCGACGCTCTTTGCATGATGAACAGCCTGTTATTGCACCTGAACATGTTATTTCCGAGACAAATTATGCGTCTCCCTGAGCCTGTGTGGAGTATTCCTATAAGCATAGCTGTCGGCGCATTACTGACCATGTACCCTCTGCCGACGGTGTTGTCTTATGGTCGCCCCGAGTGGTTGACCTTGTTGGTGATATTTTGGATTTTGAATCACCCATCCAGAGTCGGTGTTTGGACAGCATTTTTTGTTGGCTTGTTATTAGACCTATTAATGAATAATACCTTGGGTGTTTACGCATTATCGATGAGCGTGGTGGCATATTTAGCGAGGCTATCGATTCGCCAAGCGCGTATTTTGTCATTACCCAAGACGGGATTTTTAGTATTTACCTTAGTAGGCTTGGGCTTGGCGATTCGTTTTTTAGTGTATAGCTTAGTTGGGCAATCAAATCTTCATTGGCAATACTGGCTACCTGCACTGACGAGTGCCTGCTTTTGGCCGTTTATTTTAATTGCTTTGCAACGTTGGAGGCGCAGTTGTTAATGAATCCAGCTCTTTTTTTGGCCTCGACTTCACCGCGTCGTCGTGAGTTGTTACAACAAATTGGTGTCTCATTTAACGTGTTGCGAGTGGATGTTGATGAGTCCACACAGCCAACAGAGTCGCCAGAATGCTATGTTCAGCGTTTGTCGTTGGCTAAGGCTCAGGCGGGATTAGCGCAATGTCAGCACAGCGAGTTGGTATTGGCCGCTGATACCACGGTAGTGGTTGATCATACGATTATTGGAAAACCCGAAACTTTAGAACAAGCCATTGCGATATGGCAGTCATTGAGTGGACGTTGCCATCAAGTGCTGACGGGTGTCACACTGGCGAATGATCAGCATCAACAAACGATAGTCGTGACAACTGATGTCTATTTTCGGCAGTTGTCGATGGCTGAAATGATCGCCTATTGGCAAACGGGTGAGCCACACGATAAAGCGGGTGGTTACGGCATTCAAGGCAAAGGTGCATTATTTGTCGCAAAGATTGACGGTAGCTATAGTAATGTCGTAGGTTTGCCATTAACGGAAACCGCACAATTATTACGAAAATTCGGCTATTGTGTCTGATGATTTATGTGTTTGGTAATATAAGAAACGTCGAGTCTTTTCAAAAATTTAAAATGGCTGTGTTTGCATATACATTTTTTTAGCCCATTTAGCCTAGAGATTGCTCTTTTATTAGGCGAATGGCGGGCTTTTTTACCGTCTAGTCCACATTTGACGAATAATAATATACGTGATGTCATTGCAAAATTATATGCTATCATCGACCCAATTTTGTTGGCTTTAACCCCTTTTAATTCGTTATAACTACAAGCTTTAACAGCTAGAAAAACAAAGACTAGCAACGTAAAAGTTAGAAAGGAGATCATGATGCGTCGCCCCCCATTTCAAGTAAATCCGTTGGCTTTATCTGTTGCTTTAATCTTGACAGTGCCGATGCCTGTTTTAGCGCAAGATGTTTTTACCAGTCCCTTTAATAATTCAACCACAATTACTGAACAAGTCGTTGTTCCTGCACCAACGGGTACGATAACGGTTAATAATACGACTACAGATGTTCAAATTACATCCACTGTTTCAGGGGTGGGTGGTCTGGTAAAAAAAGGTGTCGGTACACTGACGCTTACTGCTGACAATGCCTATGTCGGTGGAACAAGTATTCAAGAAGGCACGTTAGCCATTAGCGGTGATAAAAGTTTAGGTAGTACAGATAAAACGCTTGGAATTAACACAGGAAATGTTGCCATTAGCAATGGTGCAACGTTACAAACAAATTCAGATGTTACTTTATCAGTCGATAGAATCTTGACTATAACGGGTTCTGCCACAGGCGAGACCATCAATACAGCAGGCCACAATAGCGAAATTAATGGCCAAATCACAGGTACAGGCAAGTTAATTAAAAAAGGCGATGGCTCGTTAACCGTGAGTAATCAAACGCTCACAACTGCGAATACGCCCAATAATTACACAGGGGGCACGCTCATTGATGGCGGCACATTGATTATTGATAAAGACAGTGATCTGGGCGCGGTTTCGGGTACGCTTGAAATTAGAAGCGGCGCATTGCAAGTGAATAACAGTATTGATATTCAGCGAAAAGTAACTACTACGTCTATTTCGGGTGGAGGTATTAATACGGCGGGTAATGATGTTACCTTGAGTGGTCTAGTCTCAGGTGGCAGTCCATTAGTCAAATTAGGTGCTGGCACATTAACTCTCAAAGATGCGACAAATACACAGTCTGAAACAGCCGTATTGGGCGGAAAAGTTAGTATTGCGAATAGTAGAGCATTAGGCACAGCAGCGGGCAAGTTGACCTTGGATGGAGGTACACTACAAACAACGGGTTCTCTCAATATTGAAGATAAGGCAGCGGGTGGCAAGGATATACATATCGGTGACGGTGGCGGTACGTTAGAAACGGTTGGATCTAGTAATACTCTTGAAATAAAAGGTAGTATTGTTAAAGCGGGTTCAGGTCTAAGTGATAGTACGGGTGAGATTGGCACGGGTTCAGGCACAGGTGCAGGTACGGGCGGTTTAACCAAGACGGGTGCAGGTACGTTAATATTATCAGGCGCAGGTAACTCCTATGGCGGCTCAACAACAGTACAAGACGGTAAGTTAATTGTTAACAACTTGAAAAATATTGGGGGAGCGACGGCCAAGCTGATTCTTGATGGCGGTGATGTTAAGTTTACGGGAGCTGTTTCGCTTTCATCACTCACCTTAAATGGTGAAGGGGGGACGTTTGATACTTCTGCTAACTCCAGTACTATTTCAGCAGTCACAGGTAGTGGCGGTCTTCGTAAAGCAGGTAATGGTACTCTTAATGTAACGGGTTCAAATACCTACACGGGCGATACCACCATTAGTGAGGGTAAACTGCAAATAACATCTGATGCAGCATTGGGAGTTGCTAACACCAATAATGTACTCGGTAGTTTAGTGTTAGATGGCGGGACATTACAGACGACAGGTGCGCTTAATTCAGCTCGTGGTGTCACGATTACCAGCGCGAATGGCACAATTGATACAACATCACAAACAGACACACTCTCGGGATCAATCAGCGGTCTAGGTCAGTTGGTAAAAACGGGCTCTGGCGTTTTAAAGCTTACAGGGACGAATAATACCTTCCAAGGTGGCGTTAGAGTTAAAGAAGGTACATTAGAAGTTTCAACTAATGAAGCGCTAGGTTCTATTGATGGCAAAATTGAAATAGATGGCGCGACATTAGCAATCACGGGTGCAACCACAGCAAATGCGTCTAATACATTAAATCGTGCTGTTAGCTTAACCAGTCATGGCGGTACATTGTCTGTCTCAACAGGCGATGCAACATTATCAGGTGAAATTAAAGCAGACGTAGGTCTCAAACCAAGTTTAATCAAGTCGGGTGCGGGGAATCTAAACCTCACAGGCGCAAACTCCTTATTTGAAGGAGATATTTTTGTTAAAGAAGGCTCTTTAGGCATATCCGAACAAGGAAATTTGGGTAAAGGGCAGTTAACGTTGGATGGTGGTAATGTTCGTATTAACAATGACTTGGGTATTAGCCAAAAAATTGTCATTAATAGTCAAGGTGGTGGTATTGACACGAATAACCATACAGCGTCAGTCAGTGGTGTTATGTCAGGAGCAGGGACGTTTGTCAAAATGGGGTTGGGAACGTTAGAACTCAAAAGCCCCAATACCTATTCGGGGGGGACGCTCATTAAGCAAGGTACCCTAGCAATTGATGACTCTAATAATTTGGGCGCATTAGGTAAAACAATTACACTGAATGGCGGTGATTTACAGCTCGCTAAAGATATTGATTTTGGTACTTTAGGCGAAGGTGGTGATGGTGGTCGTACTATAGTTGTTGATGTTGCAGGTGGCGGTATTGATACCAATGGTCATGATAGTAAAATTGGTACGGTGCTTAGTGGTTCAGGTATTTTTGTTAAAAAAGGTGAAGGCAATCTGACGCTGAACCAAGTAGGTAGCAATTTATTAACGGCAGGAATTACGGTTAAACAAGGTTCGTTGTCGATAGGTAGCGATGGCAGTTTAGGTACGTCAAATGCAATATTGACATTAGACGGCGGTGAATTACGCTCCACTGCTACTTTGGAAAGTGGCCGAAATATCCAATTGAACAGTCACGGGGCATTGAATACGCTAGGAAATATACTAACCCTAAATGGTGTTATTGGTGGTGTTGGTGGTTTAAGTCTGACCAAAGAAAAAGACGATCCTATAGGACATCTTGTATTAAATGGAGATAATACTTATACGGGTGGTACAACCATTGATGCAGGTGAAGTCACCGTCAGCAAAAATAAATCCTTCGGAGCGGGTAGCGTTATTTTTGCAGATAAAACGACCTTGAAAACTTCAGCAGCAGTTTCTTTATCAAATCAGTTGCAGCTCGCGGGTAGTATTACCATTGAGAGTGCCAAAGATAACGACAGTATTTTGAGCGGTGTTGTGAGTGGTGTGGGTGGACTTAACAAAGATGGAGTCGGTAGCTTAACCTTAAATGGGGTCAACACTTATACAGGCGATACAGTTATCAGTGCTGGAAAAGTGATTGTTAATAATAATCAATCACTTGGATTGGGAAATACTCTTGTACTTAAAACGGGGGTCGGACTAGAGACTTCGGCAGCTGTCACGTTGTCCAATCAGTTGCGGCTTGATGGTGATGCCAATATTCATGTTAAAGCCAATAATAGCATTCTAAACGGAGTCATTAGTGGTACAGGCGGCTTGAGTAAGGATGGAACGGGCAGTCTTACTTTAAGTGGTGTTAACACTTACAAAGGTAATACCGTTATTAGTGCTGGTAAAGTTGTTGTGAATAATGGTCAGGCTTTTGGTGAAGGCGCAAGTCTGACTCTCAACGCAGATACCACACTTGAGACATCAAGTGCTATTGCACTATCTCAGAAAGTTCTATTGGTGAGTGGTAATGCGACCGTTAATACAATTGCTAATGATAGTGCTTTAAATGGCGATGTGAGTGGTGATGGTGGATTAACAAAAGAAGGTGTTGGCCAGTTAGTATTAAGTGGTAATAACACTTATAAAGGCAATACCAACATTAATGCAGGCATGTTGGCTATTTCTCAGGACAGTAATTTAGGTGATGTCAGTAATAGTCTAATTTTGAATGGCGGAGCTTTACAGACATTAGCCGATTTGACAATTAGCCGTGATCTGACGATTTCAGCTTCTCAGGGTGGTATTGATACGGCTGGCCATAATACGGTGATGACAGGCGTTATTAGTGGTGGTACTGATGCAAGCCAACTGATTAAAAGCGGTACGGGCTCTTTAACATTAACCAATGAAAATAATAGCTATGTCGGAACAGCCGTAACAGGCGGCACATTGATTATTGAGAAAGATAATCAGTTGGGGAAAACGGGAAATATATTCCTAAATGGTGGGGCATTAGAGATTACTGCTAATGTAGCCAGTAGTCGCAATCTCCAATTGGGCAATAATAATGGCACATTGAATACGCAAGACAATGGATTATCGTTAAGCGGTTTGATAAGCGGCAGTGGTGGTTTAATCAA
>VIAD01000003.1:0-247264 GCA_006546595.1 Moraxellaceae bacterium AER2_44_116
GTGTCATCCGCAATCAGGACGGCACATTTACGGTGACACCTGAGGCGAACTACAACGGTCAAGTCAATCTCAGTTACACGGTGGTGGATAGCAAAGGCGGTAGTGTTAACGCCAACCAAAGCGTCAACCTCACGGCGGTGAATGACGCGCCAGAAGCGTTAGCCCCTGTCGTTAATCAAACAGCCGACGAAGGCCAAGCGTTGAGTTATCAACTGCCTGCGGATGCGTTTATCGATCTAGATGGTGATGTTTTAACGTACAGCGCAACGTTGGCAGACGGATCTGCGTTGCCGAGTTGGTTAGCCTTTGACGGTGCGACCCAGACATTTAGCGGGACACCGAGCTTGACGGATGCGGGTGTCTTGTCCGTGAAAGTGATGGCGAGCGATGGACAACTCAGTGCAGAGCAAGTCTTTACGCTGGATGTGATGAATGTCAATCGTATCCCTGTGGTGGTGAATCATAGTCCATTCAGCCTAGATGAAGACAGTGGTAGCCTCACTATTGATGTGTTATCACGGGTTAAGGATTTAGATGGCGATGCGTTAACGGTGAGCAATATCAACGTGGATGTGTCTCAGGGCGTTGCGGTATTAAACGCCGATCAAAGTATCACGTTTACACCGACCGCGAACTTTCACGGCACGGTCAGTTTAAGTTATGAGGTATCGGACGGAGATACTCAGGGTCGCGTGTTATCGGTCAGCGAAAGCATTGTGGTGAATCCAGTGAACGATGCACCCATTGCAGGTTCGACCAGCACTCACTTAGTCTCGGGCACAGAAGATACCGCCTACGTGATTCAAGCGAGTGACTTACTGCAAGGCTTTAGCGATGTGGATGGGGATCGTTTATCCATCGGCACAATCAGCACGGATCACGGCAGTGTCATCCGCAATCAGGACGGCACATTTACGGTGACACCTGAGGCGAACTACAACGGTCAAGTCAATCTCAGTTACACGGTGGTGGATAGCAAAGGCGGTAGTGTTAACGCCAACCAAAGCGTCAACCTCACGGCGGTGAATGACGCGCCAGAAGCGTTAGCCCCTGTCGTTAATCAAACAGCCGACGAAGGCCAAGCGTTGAGTTATCAACTGCCTGCGGATGCGTTTATCGATCTAGATGGTGATGTTTTAACGTACAGCGCAACGTTGGCAGACGGATCTGCGTTGCCGAGTTGGTTAGCCTTTGACGGTGCGACCCAGACATTTAGCGGGACACCGAGCTTGACGGATGCGGGTGTCTTGTCCGTGAAAGTGATGGCGAGCGATGGACAATTGCAAGCCGTACAAAGCTTTAGTTTAGTTGTGCGTGATGTAGCCACCCAAAATCATGCCCCCACAGGTTTAGCGACAGTCATCTTATCGAGCGGCACAGAAGATACCGCCTACGTGATTCAAGCGAGCGACTTACTGCAAGGCTTTAGCGATGTGGATGGCGATCGTTTATCCATCGGCACAATCAGCACGAATCACGGCAGTGTCATCCGCAATCAGGACGGCACATTTACGGTGACACCTGAGGCGAACTACAACGGTCAAGTCAATCTCAGTTACACGGTGGTGGATAGCAAAGGCGGTAGTGTTAACGCCAACCAAAGCGTCAACCTCACGGCGGTGAATGACGCGCCAGAAGCGTTAGCCCCTGTCGTTAATCAAACAGCCGACGAAGGCCAAGCGTTGAGTTATCAACTGCCTGCGGATGCGTTTATCGATCTAGATGGTGATGTTTTAACGTACAGCGCAACGTTGGCAGACGGATCTGCGTTGCCGAGTTGGTTAGCCTTTGACGGTGCGACCCAGACATTTAGCGGGACACCGAGCTTGACGGATGCGGGTGTCTTGTCCGTGAAAGTGATGGCGAGCGATGGACAACTCAGTGCAGAGCAAGTCTTTACGCTGGATGTGATGAATGTCAATCGTATCCCTGTGGTGGTGAATCATAGTCCATTCAGCCTAGATGAAGACAGTGGTAGCCTCACTATTGATGTGTTATCACGGGTTAAGGATTTAGATGGCGATGCGTTAACGGTGAGCAATATCAACGTGGATGTGTCTCAGGGCGTTGCGGTATTAAACGCCGATCAAAGTATCACGTTTACACCGACCGCGAACTTTCACGGCACGGTCAGTTTAAGTTATGAGGTATCGGACGGAGATACTCAGGGTCGCGTGTTATCGGTCAGCGAAAGCATTGTGGTGAATCCAGTGAACGATGCACCCATTGCAGGTTCGACCAGCACTCACTTAGTCTCGGGCACAGAAGATACCGCCTACGTGATTCAAGCCAGTGACTTACTGCAAGGCTTTAGCGATGTGGATGGGGATAGTTTATCCATCGGCACAATCAGCACGAATCACGGCAGTGTCATCCGCAATCAGGACGGCACATTTACGGTGACACCTGAGGCGAACTACAACGGTCAAGTCAATCTCAGTTACACGGTGGTGGATAGCAAAGGCGGTAGTGTTAACGCCAACCAAAGCGTCAACCTCACGGCGGTGAATGACGCGCCAGAAGCGTTAGCCCCTGTCGTTAATCAAACAGCCGACGAAGGCCAAGCGTTGAGTTATCAACTGCCTGCGGATGCGTTTATCGATCTAGATGGTGATGTTTTAACGTACAGCGCAACGTTGGCAGACGGATCTGCGTTGCCGAGTTGGTTAGCCTTTGACGGTGCGACCCAGACATTTAGCGGGACACCGAGCTTGACGGATGCGGGTGTCTTGTCCGTGAAAGTGATGGCGAGCGATGGACAATTGCAAGCCGTACAAAGCTTTAGTTTAGTTGTGCGTGATGTAGCCACCCAAAATCATGCCCCCACAGGTTTAGCGACAGTCATCTTATCGAGCGGCACAGAAGATACCGCCTACGTGATTCAAGCGAGCGACTTACTGCAAGGCTTTAGCGATGTGGATGGCGATCGTTTATCCATCGGCACAATCAGCACGAATCACGGCAGTGTCATCCGCAATCAGGACGGCACATTTACGGTGACACCTGAGGCGAACTACAACGGTCAAGTCAATCTCAGTTACACGGTGGTGGATAGCAAAGGCGGTAGTGTTAACGCCAACCAAAGCGTCAACCTCACGGCGGTGAATGACGCGCCAGAAGCGTTAGCCCCTGTCGTTAATCAAACAGCCGACGAAGGCCAAGCGTTGAGTTATCAACTGCCTGCGGATGCGTTTATCGATCTAGATGGTGATGTTTTAACGTACAGCGCAACGTTGGCAGACGGATCTGCGTTGCCGAGTTGGTTAGCCTTTGACGGTGCGACCCAGACATTTAGCGGGACACCGAGCTTGACGGATGCGGGTGTCTTGTCCGTGAAAGTGATGGCGAGCGATGGACAACTCAGTGCAGAGCAAGTCTTTACGCTGGATGTGATGAATGTCAATCGTATCCCTGTGGTGGTGAATCATAGTCCATTCAGCCTAGATGAAGACAGTGGTAGCCTCACTATTGATGTGTTATCACGGGTTAAGGATTTAGATGGCGATGCGTTAACGGTGAGCAATATCAACGTGGATGTGTCTCAGGGCGTTGCGGTATTAAACGCCGATCAAAGTATCACGTTTACACCGACCGCGAACTTTCACGGCACGGTCAGTTTAAGTTATGAGGTATCGGACGGAGATACTCAGGGTCGCGTGTTATCGGTCAGCGAAAGCATTGTGGTGAATCCAGTGAACGATGCACCCATTGCAGGTTCGACCAGCACTCACTTAGTCTCGGGCACAGAAGATACCGCCTACGTGATTCAAGCCAGTGACTTACTGCAAGGCTTTAGCGATGTGGATGGGGATAGTTTATCCATCGGCACAATCAGCACGAATCACGGCAGTGTCATCCGCAATCAGGACGGCACATTTACGGTGACACCTGAGGCGAACTACAACGGTCAAGTCAATCTCAGTTACACGGTGGTGGATAGCAAAGGCGGTAGTGTTGATGCGAGCCAGCGTTTTGATTTAGCTTCGGTGAACGATGCTCCAATTTTCGCGGGTTCCACACCTGTTAGCTTAGCGGACGGCATAGAAGACACGGCTTACACCTTCACGGCTAGTCAGTTACTACAAGACTTTGCGGATGTTGAAGGTGATAACTTAAGCATCGTCAATCTAAGCAGCAGCAACGGTAGTCTCAAGGACAACCAAGACGGCACCTATACACTCTCGCCTGAATCAAACTTCAATGGTGAAGTGACATTAAGCTATGAGGTAATGGATAGCCATGATGACAAAATATCTACTAGCACGACATTAAACATCACAGCGGTGAACGATGCGCCCGTCGCAGGTTCAACTTCCGTTAGCTTAGTCAACGGCACCGAAGATACGGCTTACATCATCAAAGCCAGCCAATTACTGCAAGGTTTTATAGATATAGATCTTGAGAGTGAAGGTCGATTAAGTGTTGTGGATTTGAGCAGCGACAGTGGTAATCTGACGGACAACGGGAATCGCACTTACACCTTCCAACCGAATGCCAACTTTAATGGCGTAGTCACATTCAGTTACGGTGTGAGTGATGGCTCCAACATCACCACAACAAGTACCACATTGAATATCAGCGCAGTGAATGATGCACCTGAAGCACTGAATTCGATAGATAGTCAAACCGCTGACGAAGGCCAAGCGTTGAGTTATCAATTACCTGCGGATGCGTTTATCGACATAGATGGTGATGCGTTAACGTACAGTGCGACCTTAGCGGACGGTTCAGTCTTGCCGAGTTGGTTAGTCTTTGACGGTGCGACCCAGACATTTAGCGGGACACCGAGCTTTACGGATGCGAATGTCTTGTCCGTGAAAGTGATGGCGAGCGATGGACAATTGCAAGCCGTACAAAGCTTTAGTTTGGTTGTGCGTGATGTAGCCACCCAAAATCACGTACCCACAGGTTTAGCGACAGCTATCTTATCGAGCGGCATAGAAGATACTACCTATGTGATTCAAGCCAGTGACTTACTGCAAGGTTTTAGCGATGCGGATGGGGATAGCTTATCCATCGGCACGATTAGCACGGATCACGGCAGTGTGGCGGCTAATCAAAACGGCACGTTTACGGTGACATCTGACGCGAATTACAACGGTCAAGTCAATCTCAGTTACACGGTGGTGGATAGTAAAGGCGGCAGTGTTGATGCAACACAGCGTTTTAATTTAGCAGCAGTAAATGATGCACCAGTCATTAAAAGTACTAAAACCTCTACTGTTCGCATCGTAGAAGATGCGGCTGCCGTCTTAATTGGTTTGGCATTTGGCTTGCAAGTCTCTGATGCGGACGGTGCGCTATTGGCAAGTTTAGATGTTTCATTACAGCAGTTTGTTGTGGGTGATGTCTTAGCGGTAGATACTGCCGATACGTTATTACAAGCAAGTTACAATGCTGATACAGGTAGGTTAACGGTTACTGGCAATGACACCGTTGCCAACTACCAAAAAGTCATTGATAGTTTAATGATGAGTACGTCAGCAGAGCAGGGAGCAGAGACGAGGACGCTTAGTATTATCGTAAGTGATGGTCAATTAACACAGTCAGCGACAGTCACGATACCTGTAGATTATGTCCTCAATGAAGTGCATAACGGCACAGACGGCAATGATGAACTGGATGGTCATGTGGGTGATGATCTTCTCAATGGGGGTGCGGGCAACGATACATTAAATGGGGGAGATGGTAACGACACGATTATCGGTGGTGCGGGCGACGACATTCTCAACGGTGGCGATGGTGCTGACGATATGCGTGGCGATGCAGGCAACGATATTTTCATTGTGGACAATGAAAATGATGTCATTAGTGATAGCAGTGGTGATGCCGACCAAGTACAAACGACATTATCATTTACCTTGCCAGAAGGCTTTGAAGTCCTGACTTTTACAGGATTACAGTCAGGATTGTTGGGGCAGGGTAATGAAGGCGGCAACACCCTACAGTCCAATAATGCAGGTAGTGATTTACAGGGGCAGAATGGTGACGACACCTTAAAAGACGGTGATGGCCGTGATGTCTTTACGGGTGGAGGTGGTGCTGATACTTTTGACTTCTCTCATGCTCAAGGTGTGGTCTTGCGCTTAGGCGAAGTATTAGATTTTTCAGCGGCGCGTGGCGATAAACTGGATGTCTCCAAAATTGATGCCGATATAACACAGACAGGCAACCAAACGTTTGGCTTTATTGGCGATGAAGTATTTAGTCATCATGCAGGCGAGTTGCGTTTTAGTCAGCGATTGTTACAGGGTGATATCAATGGTGATGGCGTTGCCGATTTTGAAATTAAATTAGTAGGTGTGCTGGAACTTAACACGCTTGATATAGTGCTTTAATGAAGTCAGGATAAGGCGAGATCAACATGATGACGAATCAATGGATAGCGGTATCGGTATTAACGGCACTCTTAATGGGGTGTGGTGGCGGCAGTAAGACGGAAGACCCCATCATTAATAAAGCTCCTGTTGCTCAAGCGGATGCAGCCAATACTGTCGAAGGTGTGGCGATTACGCTGTCTGTTTTGGCCAATGATAGCGAGCCAGAAGCGGAAACGATCACCATTCAGTCGGCAAACGTCGCCGCCACGCAAGGTATTGTCACGGTGAGTGCCGACAAAAAAAACGTGTTGTTTACGCCAGCGGCGGGTTTTACGGGTGAAGCAGTCATCACTTATACCCTTGCTGATCCCCAAGGTCATCAAGCGAGTGCAATAGCAACCGTGACAGTCAAAGCCTTACAGTCTTTATCCGCTCGCCAAGATACGACGTGTGTTGTCACAACGACAGGCTCAGTTAAGTGTTGGGGCGGTAATGACTTTGGTCAATTAGGTGATGGTTCAGAAACAGGGACGGGCGCGGGCGATGGTACGCTAAAGTTCAAAAATATACCTGTCACCGTCAAAAATGTTAGTGGCATTAAACAGGTTGCTGTCGGTTATAACCATGCCTGTGCGATTTCACAAACAGGGAGCGTCAGTTGTTGGGGCGATAACAGCAAAGGGCAAATTGGCGATGGCACAACATCGTTTCGGTCACAAGCAACACCTGTTATGGGGTTATCTGCAAAAGTCACGCAATTAGCATTAACCTATCAATCCAGTTGTGCGTTACTTGAAACAGGCGCAGTACAATGTTGGGGTGGCAATAGTCAGGGTGAATTAGGTGTCGGCATTGCGGCCAAAATCACTCAAAGTAGCAGCCCAAAAAATGCCGTATTACTCAGCAATATGACCGTTAAACGCTTAGTTTCAGGGCGGCAGCATCTCTGTGGTATCACGAATAACGATGCTTTAGTGTGTTGGGGTTGGAATGACTTAGGACAACTCGGTCTAACCGATACGAACCCTCGTTACACACCAACGGTCGTTACCGCCGCAGGAACGGGACTTAAACAGCTTGCCGCAGGTTATGGCCATACCTGTATTGCTCGCACCAATGATACTTTGTGTTGGGGCGATAACAGCAAAGGTCAGTTGGGTGATGGGACAACAACCTCATCTTCCATTCCTGTCACTGTCAGTACCTTAACAGGAGTCACCGCGTTAACATTGGGTAAAGAACACAGTTGTGCCACATTAGCGAGCAATGCCGCATTTTGTTGGGGTAGTCGGCAAGCTGGACAAACAGCACAAACGATTGATCCGACCGTTGTCGATAAAGTTCCCGTTGCTGTGGCAAGTCTGAACGCCAAACATAGCCTCAGTGCAGGTGATTTTCATACCTGTAGCATCGGTGAAGGTGGCATTGTCAAATGTTGGGGAAAAAATGACTTAGGTCAGTTGGGTGATGGGACAACCGTCAAAGAAAGCGTGGCGTTAGTTACCGTCAAAAACGTTCCATAATCCTCGTTATCGTCATCCGTCCATGTAGGGCAGACATTGCCCTACATTAGAATTAGAGTTCATTCACTATGCTTGACGATAGTCGCAAGCTCACGCGTGTCGCTGCTCTTTTCCAGCCCTTACGTCAGATACTACTCACTCTGATCCTGTTTAGCATGGTGTTAAATGTATTGATGTTAGCACCCTCGCTATATATGTTGCAGGTCTATGACCGTGTTTTAACCAGTCAAAATAAATTCACGCTCTTAGCGATTACCCTCATTATTCTCGTTGCTTATTTGGCAATTGGTTTTATTGAATGGATTCGCTCTAGTATGTTAGTACGGTTAAGTGCCGCGATGGACTTGACCGAAAGTGACCGTATTCATGCCGCCGCTTTTGCACAAACGCCCCTTGCTCGCAGCACATCGCCCGCTCAGGTCATGCAAGATTTTAGTGCAGTACGGCAAGTGGTGACAGGTTCAGTAGTGTTGGCACTATTAGATTTACCGTGGGCACCGTTATACATTGCATTGTTGTTTGTCTTTGCATGGCCATTAGGTGTATTAGCCGTTGTTGGTATGCTGTTATTAACGGTGATTGCCATTATTTCTGAGCGTGTGACCAAAGAGCCATTAGCAGAATCAGGAAAAATAGCCAGCCAAGCCGCATTTATGTTGAATAAACACCATCGCCATATTGAGATTATTTCCGCATTAGGCATGATTCCTGTGTTGGGGAAACGTTGGCAAGCACAAAATAAAGAAGCCTTACTCCTACAAATTCAGGCCAGCAGCAAAATGTCAAAACTCAGCGCATTAGGCCGTTATATTCGCTTAACGTTGCAGTCAATGACTTTGGGCATGGGTGCGTTCCTTGTTTTAGAAGGAAAAATGTCAGGTGGGATGATGATTGCAGGTTCAATTTTGTTAGGCAGAGCCTTAGCCCCCGTTGAACAATTGATTGGCTCTTGGAAGCAATTAGTGAATGGTTTAGCCGCCCATCAACGCCTGCAATTATTATTGGATGATGAAAAAAAGACTGATCAACCGTTTGCTTTGCCTGCGCCCCGAGGTCAAATCAGTGTGGAAGGGGTTAGCGTAGTGCTTGAGGCTAAATCTGAGCCAGTCCTGCGTAATATTAAATTTAGCCTAGCAGCAGGGGATATACTCGCCGTTGTTGGACCGAGTGCATCGGGAAAATCTACTTTGGCACGGACTTTATTAGGTTTAATTGCACCTCATACGGGCGATGTTCGTTTAGATGGCGCAGACATACGCCAATGGCCACGCGAAAAACTAGGTCAATATGTCGGTTATTTACCACAAGATATTGAATTGTTTGAAGGCACCGTCGCCGAAAATATTGCCCGCTTTCAAGAAGTTGATGCCAGCTTGATTATCGCTGCCGCGCAATTAGCCCATGTACACGACATGATTTTACGTCTGCCTAAAGGTTATGACACATTGGTCGGTGAAGGTGGCGCGATGTTGTCAGGCGGTCAACGTCAACGTCTCGCCTTAGCACGCGCCGTATTTGGCCAACCAAGATTTGTGGTCTTAGATGAACCGAATTCTAATCTGGACGATCAAGGTGATCGAGCCTTAGCACAAACGTTGTTGGACTTAAAAAAACAAGGAACAACGGTCATTGTCATTTCGCACCGTACCAGTATTTTAACGGTGGTTGATAAAATGTTGTTGTTACAAGAGGGCACACAAGTCTCGTTTGGCTCGCGTGAGCAAGTCATGAAACAGTTGCAGGCGGTTAGCTCATAAAAACCGATATTCACTTTTTACGTCGTATTATGTACTCAGATTAACGTTTGTTTTTTTCTCGTATGGTGAGCGGAGTCGAACCATTGACAGATAACACTTCGACTCCACTCAGTGTGCGATTAAATTGATCGTTTAGTCATTCATTAATAATTAACCTTTGCTACGTTTGAGACGGGTTTTCCATGTTTAGCCAACGCCAAAGCACCGAGCAACAACTCGAACACATCGCGGATTATGCACAACCTGCCAAATGGGGACGCTATGGATTAGGCTTTTTTTTCCTGTTGTTTTTGCTATGGGCATTCACAATGCCCATAGACTCGGGTGTGCCCGCTCAAGGTGTGATTGGTATTGAAAGCAAGCGACAATCTGTTCAGCATCAACAAGGTGGGGTTATTAAGCAATTACGAGTCACTGAGGGTCATCGCGTTGCCAAAGACCAAGTATTAATTGAATTAGACAATACACAGATCGTCGCCGATTTAGCGCGTGCAACCCACGAATTAACACAGTTCTCCGCAAAAAATGCGCGTCTATTGGCAGAACGTCAGCATTTAACGTCTATTGATTTTACTATGCAACCCATACTCGCCAATCTTCAAGATCAAACGGTAAAAGCAGCGATTCACACGCAAAGCGCATTTTTTAACGCCCGTGCCAACGCATTACACTTAGAATCACAAGTCGTTGCCGAGCGGATAGAATCAAAAAAACTAGAAATTAAGCGTCAACAATCCTTAGTGTTGGGTCGTCAACAGCAAGCGAAATTATTAACCACAGAAATTGCCTCTCATCGTGCCTTATTAACACAGCAATATGTCAGCCAAGAGCGTTTATTTGAACTAGAGCGCGAGTTGTCCGATGTTGAAATAGGCCAAACCCAAGGTCAGTTAGCCATTAGTCAAGCTCAAGCCGATATTGCCGAATTAGAAAGCCAAAACTTATTACAGTCTGCACAATTTCAGCGTGATGTTGAAAACGAAATGGCGGATGTTCAGCAACAAATAGTGATTCTAGAACAACAACGTTTAAGTCTAACTGACCAATTAGAACGTACCCAGATTAAAGCTCCCGCAGCAGGCATTGTTGTGGGGCAAATTGTTCACACTCAAGGCGGCGTAATTAGTGCGGGACAAGTATTAATGGATATTGTCCCTGACGAAAATGCCATTGTTGTTGATGCAAAAGTTGCACCTCATTTGATTGAGCATGTACAGCGCGGACAACGTGCACATGTGCGTATTTTAGCACTTGATACCTTAAACCCCGTCGTAGAAGGAGTCGTTGCAACGATTTCAGCCGACCAACTCAGTAATCCCAATACAGGTGAAGCTTATTTTACGGTGCGCTTATATATTAATAAGCAAAGTTTAGCCAAGTTAAAATATAAACGCATTCGTGCGGGAATGCCTGTCGAAGTATTGTTTAAAACGGGTGAGCGAACTTTCTTCAGATATTTAGCAGAGCCTTTGTTAAAGACATTTTTCTTTGCCTTGAGGGAGTAATACCACTGAGTGAATTACATGAATCATTTCTCATGAGTTTTTCCAATATGTCAGCGTAAATGTCGGATAGATATTAGCCACTTTTAGTTGTATTATTAGGCTAATTTAATACACCTTTCTCCCCTCTTTTGAGATTGTGCTATGGATAGCTTAGTTCTCTCGTTTTCTTCTATTCAACACCTCTTTTCTCATGTTAAGTCTTTAGTTCGCTCAATAGACGCGGGCTCTTTTTTCTATATTTGGAGTAAATAATAATGAGCGATACATCAAGTATTTTAACCAATGGTGGTTCACTTACACTTAATGGTGGTTCGTCTGTTGGTGGTGTTTTAGGTACAGTAACTATACAGACAATAGGTGATGTTGCTGAGCCTGTTAACACTGCGCCCATGCCTCAAGATGACTCCACATCTCTTTATGAGTTTGGCACGGTTGAAGTCGATGTTTTGGCTAATGACAGTGATCCCGATGGTGATGCACTCACGATTGTCTCCGTATTTGCAAATAATGGCTCTGCGTATATCAACGAAAATAATACCATTAGCTACAGTGCTGGTTTTGCAGGGTCAGATATTATTAACTATACCGTACAAGATGTATTTGGTAATACAGCTCAAGCCAATGTATTTGTTGATATTTTTGGCGGTGGCGGTGGCGGTGGCGGTGGCGGTGGCGGTGGCAACAGCGCGCCTATGACAAATGCAGACTCTGCCTTAACGGATGAGTTTACCTCCGTGACGGTTGACGTTTTGGCAAATGATTTTGATTCAGATGGCGATGTGTTAACAGTCACAAATGCCTTTGTTACCACAGGAAATGGCTCAGTAGTGCTAAACGCCGACAGTACCTTATCTTTTACGCCCAATGGTGCGGGTGATGCAATGGTCACTTATACCGCAATGGATTCGCTAGGTAATACCTCCGACGGCACATTAACAATCACCGTTACAGCAACAGGCGGAGGCAATACGCCACCTATGGCTAATAATGATTTCGCTGTTACTCAAATGAATACGCCAGTCATCGTAAATGTCTTAGAAAACGATAGTGATGTAGATGGCGATACCCTCGTTTTAAATAGTATTGCTGTTGTTTCAGGATTGGGCTCAGTCGATGTCAATGCTGACAACTCCGTGACATTTACACCCAATCAAGGTTTTGTCGGCGATGCAAAGATGGATTACACCATTGAGGACTCTTCACTAGCAACAGCCGATGCGTCGTTAATGGTTGTTGTGGAGGGTCAGGTTGTTGGTGATGTCGTAGATAATAATCTTTTTGGCTCAAGTGGTAATGACGTAATTGTAGGTTTAGATGGCAATGATCATATTTTAGGTGATGCCGTTGGTGGTGGCGTTGGTGGCTTTTATCAAGATGGTGATGACGTTTTAATTGGCGGATTAGGTAATGACTCGCTGACGGGCGCGAGTGGCAATGATACCTACGTCTTTAACTTGGGTGATGGTCAAGATGTGATTAATAACTTTGATCCGCACCAATACGCGACAGGCACGCCTAGTTTTGATCGTTTAGTGTTTGGTGTTGGTATAGATCCAGCAGATATTAAAATTACACAGGGGACTTTTTCAGACGCAGGCGTTGATGTACCTAGTCTCATTATTTCCATTAATGGCACAAATGACCGTATTACTATCATGGGAAGTGGGCCTATGGATGAAGTGCCTCCATTAGCAGAAATTATGCTGGATGCGATTGAGTTTGCGGATGGTACTGTATGGAATCAGAGTGTTATTTTTTCGCAAGTGTCCACGTCTATTGTGAGTGATGAGTTTGATAATTACCTGAATGGCATAGACGGTGACGATCTCATGGCAGGGTTGGCAGGCAACGATACATTGTATGGTTACGCAGGTAATGACACCATGGATGGCGGTACAGGTAATGACAATTTGTTAGGTGGTACGGGAAATGATTCTTTGTATGGTGGTGATGCAGAGGGTAATGACAGTTTGGTGGGTGAAGATGGTAATGACACCTTACATGGTGGTTTAGGAGATGATTATTTATATGGAGGTAATGGTCATGACACCTATGTATTTAATAAGGGAGATGGCCAAGACACCATTAATAATTTTGATGAAAATCAAACTTATAACAGTATCCCTGCTTATGACCGCCTAGTATTTGGTGCAGGCATTACAGAGGCCAATATTGAATTACGTGACGATGGTGGTAATTTACTGATTGTCATTAAAGGCACAAATGACAGCGTGTTAGTACAAAATTACTTTGCTAATCCATTTCAATATGGCTTGGATGCGATTGAGTTTGCCGATGGTTCGGTTTGGACAGCTACGCAAATTTTTGAGATGTCAAAAGTAATAATCGGTAATGAAATTGCCAATAACATGGTCGGCACACTTGCAGATGACATGATGAGTGGTATGGGTGGTAACGACACCTTGTATGGCGGTGAAGGCAGCGATATGTTGGTAGGGGGCGAAGGCGATGATGCTCTGTATGGCGATGCCATATATGGTGGTTTTATTGCGGGCAGTGATACCTTGGAGGGAGGTCTTGGCAATGACTTCCTTGAAGGTGATGAAGGCAGTGACACTTACATCTTTAACAAGGGTGATGGTCAAGACACCATTGCTGAGGATGATCTTTTTACGGATACTTTATTGTTTGGCAATGGTATCAACGCGAGTGATATTCACCTGAATTACAGTAGTAATGGTGATTATTTGACGTTGGCGATCAATGGTACAAGCGATAGTGTCTCGTTTAGGAATTACTTCAGTTATAGCGGAGTAGAAATCATTAGCTTTGCTGATGGCACAGTTTGGGATCGGGCGAAGTTGGAGTCATTGCTAGTAACCACTAGGGGGGATGAAACAGATAACTATTTCAATGGCTCTTATCTGCATGATGAAATGTACGGTATGGGCGGAAATGACTCGCTGTATGGCAATGGTGGCAATGATGTCTTAGATGGCGGTGTGGGGAGTGATTATTTACAAGGCGGTAATGGCAATGACACTTATGTCTTCAACCTCGGTGATGGCCAAGACAGCCTGTATAACTTTGATAGTAATGAATACTACAACGGGATCACCAGCACCGATAAATTAGTATTTGGTATGGGTATTAACCCTGTGGATATTGAGCTGCGCTCTAACGGTAGCAGTGACCTGATTTTATGGATTAAAGCTACAAGCGACAGCATCACTATTGCAAACTATTTTAGTGATAGCAGCTATCAACTAGATGCGGTTGAATTTGCGGATGGCACGGTATGGGATAAAGCCATGATTGCCGCTATGCCTGTGATCATGACAGGTGATGACTCGGATAATTACTTGAGCGGTTTGTCGAGCCAAGATGTGATTCACGGCCGAGGTGGTAATGACTCATTGTATGGTAATGATGGCAATGATGTCTTAGATGGCGGTGTGGGGAGTGATTATTTACAAGGCGGTAATGGCAATGACACTTATGTCTTCAACCTCGGTGATGGCCAAGACAGCCTGTATAACTTTGATAGTAATGAATACTACAACGGGATCACCAGCACCGATAAATTAGTATTTGGTATGGGTATTAACCCTGTGGATATTGAGCTGCGCTCTAACGGTAGCAGTGACCTGATTTTATGGATTAAAGCTACAAGCGACAGCATCACTATTGCAAACTATTTTAGTGATAGCAGCTATCAACTAGATGCGGTTGAATTTGCGGATGGCACGGTATGGGATAAAGCCATGATTGCCGCTATGCCTGTGATCATGACAGGTGATGACTCGGATAATTACTTGAGCGGTTTGTCGAGCCAAGATGTGATTCACGGCTTAGGTGGTAATGACTCATTGTATGGTAATGACGGCAATGATGTCCTTAATGGTGGTACGGGCAATGATTATCTCAGTGGTAGCAGTGGCAACGATACCTATGTCTTCAACCTCGGTGACGGCCAAGATGTGATCTATAGCTTTGATAGTAACGAATACTACAACGGCGTTATCAGTACCGATAAGTTAGTGTTTGGCGCAGGTATTCTCTCTACAGACATAGTGTTCAGTTATGACACTCACATTAGCAGTAACCTTGTCATTGGTATTAAAAATACCAGCGATACGGTTACGGTAGTGAGTTATTTTGACAACATGGCCGCGTATCAACTCGATGCTATTGAATTTGCCGATGGCACTGTGTGGACAGCCGCGCAGGTATTTGACATGCTCAACGATGCTCCGCAATTAACAGGCACTCCCGCAATATTAGCCAATGGCTTAGAAGATACAGCTTACACCATCTACACCAGTGACTTATTACAAGGCTTTACCGATGCTGACGGTGATGCTTTAAGTGTGACTAATTTAAGTGCCGATCATGCGAGTGTCCAAAACAATGGTAATGGCACATACAGTCTCACGCCAGTAGTTGGTTACAGTGGATTAATGCAACTAAGCTATCAGGTCGTTGATGGTCGAGGTGGTATATTATCGGCGAGTCAGTCATTTACCTTGACTGCTATTACTGACACGATAGGCACAGCAGGTGCAGACATTTTACAAGGCGATGTGGGAGATAATACTTATGTTGTTAACCATACCCGTGATGTCATTATTGAGTCAGCAAATGCGGGCATCGATACGGTGGAATCCTCTCTCAGCTACCTTTTACGTGATAACCTCGAAAACCTCACCTTAACTGGTAATGCCAATCTTTCGGGAACAGGCAACACCGCCGATAACATATTGAAAGGTAACGAAGGTAATAATCGCTTATTAGCAGGTGCTGGAAATGACGCACTTTATGGCTTAGCAGGCGGCGATACCTTAAACGGCGGCGAAGGTGCAGACACAATGTACGGTGGCTTAGGTAACGACACCTTCACGGTAGAAAATGTCGGAGATATCGTCAATGAAGCGATGAGTGAAGGTTTTGACACCGTCAATAGTTTTATCAGCTATACCTTAACCGTCAATGTTGAACGCTTGATGCTTGAAGGTTTAGATAACTTGAATGGTTTTGGTAACGCGCTAGACAACACGCTTAATGGCAACAATGCCAATAATTCGTTAGTCGGTGGTTTAGGCAACGACACCCTACAAGGTAAAGGTGGCGCAGATACCTTAGAAGGTGGTTTAGGCAATGACTTGTACTATGTGGATAATGTTGGCGATATCGTCACCGAATTGGCAAACGAAGGCATAGATAAAGTCAGCAGCTCTATCAGCTTTACTTTAACTGCACATGTTGAGCAGCTCTTTTTAACAGGTATTGCAGGGCTAAAAGGTACAGGCAACAGTCAAAATAACATTATCTATGGTAATGATGGCAGTAACCAACTGTTTGGCGATGCTGGAAACGACAGCCTCAACGGTGGTACAGGAAACGACATCTTGGATGGCGGCTTAGGCTTAGATACATTGGTCGGTGGCGCAGGAAATGATACTTATATTTTAGGTGTTAACACAGGCCGAGACATCATTAACAACAATGACGCAACAGGCAACGACAAACTGTTATTCGACGCAGGTATTAACGCCGATCAAGTATGGTTACGTCAGTTAGGTAATGATTTAGAAGTATCCATGATGGGTACAGCTAACAGTGTCAAAGTGCAAAATTGGTACACCGATGCGGCCAATCAACTGGATCATTTACAACTAGCCGACGGTAAAACTTTATTGGCTAATGAAGTACAAACACTAGTCGAAGCAATGGCCGCATTTGCTGCACCCGCATTGGGTCAAACCAGTTTAACTACTGCACAGCATACCGCTTTAGATAGTGTGATTGCTGCCAGTTGGTAAATCTCGTTTAACACAGCAACAAGGCGCGGAAACGCGCCTTGTTTTTTGTGCTTGTCTTAACTCGGTAAAATTTCAATCAAAGACAACTTTTTTCTCATTTATTGTTTTAGTTGTACCCATTTCTTAACAATTATTGTTTAGTCTTTCATCGATAACCCTTTTTTGACCACCGTTGCCGATGGTTGGAGTAATAACGATGAATAGTTCCCCAATTGCAAATGATGATATCGTGTTGACCGACGAATTTTCGGTCACGGTCGATGTATTGGCCAATGATTATGATCTTGATGATGACGAATTAACCATCACGAATGCTGTTGTATCCTCAGGTTTAGGGGATGTTGAGTTTACCAATACCGATATCACGTTTACCCCCAACGGTTCAAATGAGGCAAAGATTACCTATACCATCACGGACTCCTTCGGTCATTATGCAACGGCGGTACTCACCGTGAACGTCACGCCAACAGGAGGCGTAAATATCCCCCCGATCGCCAAGAGTGATGTTGCATTCACAACGGTTGACCAGCCTGTTACGGTGGATGTGTTAGCCAATGACTTTGATGCCGATGGCGACACGCTAATCATCAATAGTATTCAGATGAGTGCTAATACAGGTACGGTTGATGTGAATGAAAATTACACCATCACGTTTACCCCAATAGCAGGCTTTTTTGGTGACACCATCATCACTTACCATATTACTGATTCATCATCGGCGAGTGTGGCGGCCACGTTATTAGTTGCGGTGGGCGGAGAAATGGATGGCGATGAATTTAACAATACGCTCACGGGTTCATCCGCTGATGACACCCTCAATGGTATGGAAGGCAATGACAAATTACTGGGTAATGCTGGTGATGATTCGCTTGATGGTGGAGAGGGCAACGACACCATAATGGGTGGTAATGGCGATGACCAATTAGCAGGTGGTGAAGATAACGATGTCTTGACGGGTGGTGCGGGCAATGACTTGCTTGTTGGCGACGATGGCAGCGACGAGTACATTTTTGGTTTGGGCGATGGTCAAGATACAATTGACAATGTGGACTATGACGATGTAGTCAATGTTGATCGGTTATTGCTGCGTGTTGGTATAAATTCGACAATGATTGAGCTACAGAACGATCCTGACAATATTGACGACCTTGTGATAGCAATTAAAGGCACAACAGACCGAGTGACTATTCAAGACCATTTTGCCGACGAAAGTTATCAGTTGGATGAGATCGTGTTTGCTGATGGCACCGTATGGGATAAAGCAAAACTGAGTCATCTCCCCATTATGATTCGCGGGGAGGAGAATAGCGACGATGTGATATTAGGTTTTGAGCGAAACGAAGTCATCCAAGGCTTATCGGGTGATGATGAACTCGATGGCAGTGACGGTAATGATACCTTAATAGGCGGTCTCGGTAATGACCTGCTGATGGGCAGTAACGGCAACGACAGCTATTTGTTTAACCTCGGTGATGGTCAAGATAGTATTGATAACGTTGATGACAACGAGTATTCCAACGGGATCAACAGTATTGACACCTTGATATTTGGCCTCGGTATTGATTCAACGCTAATTGAGCTACGCGCCGACTCTGACAACGCAGATAATTTGGTGATTGCTCTATTGAACGCCAATGACACCATCACGATTCAGAACTATTTTGTTGATGACAGCCATAAATTGGATGTCATCAAATTTAGCGATGGCAGCGTATTAACGAAAGACAACCTTAATATGATGGCGGTTATTTCTCGTGGCGGGGTGGATGATGACGATTTAGAAGGCAATGATAATGAAGATGTTATCACGGGTTATCACGGTGATGATGTGATTCAAGGCATGGCTGCTAATGACATTCTCATGGGCAATGACGGCAACGATTCTATTTATGGCGGTGATGATAACGATTATTTAGATGGCGATAATGGGGCTGATCTTTTAGAAGGTGGTCATGGTAACGATGAGTTACATGGTGGTGATGGTGATGATATTTTAGATGGCGGTGATGGCAACGATATTCTACATGAGCTGACTGGCGATGACACACTCTCTGGCGGTAATGGTAACGATAGCGTATTTGCAGGAGAGGGTGACGATATTCTGTTGGGTGGAAAAGGTGACGATTACTTACGAGGCGAAGGCGGTAGAGACCGCTATGTCTTCAATCTAGGTGATGGCCAAGACATTATTGCTAGCTTTGACCCTAACCTTAGCAAAGACAGTACGGAGACTGACGAATTGCTTTTTGGCGCAGGTATTAACGCAACGGATATCGTCTTTTCTAAAGATAAAGTCAATACAAACGATCTCGTCATTAGTATCAAAGGTACAAATGATCGTATTACGGTTAATAGTTACTTTCGCGATGCTCATCAATTGAGTCGTATTGCATTTGCTGACGGCACAATATGGAATGAAGCACAAATCACTCAGCACATAGAGCACAAAAAAATTGAAGGCACAGCAGGTGGCGATACCTTGAAAGGCGGATCAGGTGACGATACCTACAGTGTCAATGATGTGCATGATGTCGTTGTTGAAAACACCAATTCAGGCATCGACACAGTGGAATCTTCTCTCAGCTATATTCTGCGTGACAACCTCGAAAACCTCACGTTAATCGGTAATGCCCATATTTCGGCAACAGGCAACACCGCCGATAACGTATTGACAGGTAACGAAGCGAATAACCGTCTTTTAGGTGGTGTAGGTAACGACACCCTCTATGGTTTATCAGGCGGCGACACCTTAAACGGTGGCGAAGGTACAGACACAATGTACGGTGGCTTAGGTAACGATACCTTCACTGTAGAAAATATCGGCGATATCGTTAATGAATCCATGAATGAAGGTTTTGATACCGTTAATAGTTTTATCAGCTACGTCCTAACCGCTCACGTCGAGCGTCTCAATTTAGAAGGCACAGAGAGCTTAAACGGGGCAGGTAACGACCTAGACAACACGCTTAACGGCAACAATGCCAACAACTCGTTAGTTGGCGGTTTAGGCAACGACACCCTACAAGGTAAAGGTGGCGCAGATACCTTAGAAGGTGGTTTAGGCAATGATTTGTATTATGTGGATAATGTTGGCGATATCGTCACCGAATTGGCAAACGAAGGCACAGATAAAGTCAGCAGCTCTATCAGCTTTACTTTAACTGAGCATGTGGAACAGCTCTTTTTAACAGGCATTGTAGGTGCAACAGCAACAGGTAATGCCGCTAGTAACATCATTTACGGCAACGAAGGCAATAATCAACTGTTTGGTGGAGCGGGCAACGACAGCTTAAATGGCGGATTAGGAAACGACGTGTTAGCAGGTGGCTTAGGCAACGATACTTTAGTTGGCGGCTTAGGTAATGACAGCTATGTATTTGGCATGGGTTTAGGCCAAGATACAATCAACAATACCGATACCGCAAATGGTCACGATACAGTGCTATTTGATGCAGGTATTTCAGCCGATCAATTGTGGTTATGCCAATTAGGTAATGATTTAGAAGTATCCATTATGGGTACAACTAACAGTGTCAAAGTGCAAAATTGGTACAGTAATACGGCCAATCAACTGGATAGTTTACAACTAGCCGACGGCAAAACGTTATTGGCTAATGAAGTCCAAACACTGGTTGAAGCAATGGCCGCATTTGCTGCGCCTGCATTGGGTCAAACCAGTTTAACCACTGCACAGCATACGGCTTTGGATAGTGTAATTGTGGCTAGTTGGTAAATTTCGGTTGCAACAGCAAAAAAGGCGCGGAAATGCGCCTTTTTCGTTGGAGCTGTTTTCCTTTCGACTTCCGCTCAGGGAGCGTTTAAGTGTTGGCTGAGCGGAGTCGTGGTAGCTAAGCTCAGCTTTCTTTGATGCAACTTGACGGTTGTTAAGCTAAGAGTTTTGCAATTTTCACATGTTCAACACCTAAGTCATGCTTGCTTACATCGCTAAAAATTGTTGTGCCACCGATTCCACCTGTTCATCGCGTTGTTTTTCCAGCATGGCAGTCAAGACTTCCGCAGGAACAGGACGGCTAATCAAAAAGCCTTGAATGGCATCACAGCCTTGCGCTTTTAGAAAGTCTAAATGAGCTTGCGTTTCCACACCTTCAGCCACAATTTTCATGCCCAAGCTATGTCCCATCGCAAAAATAGCGCGCACAATGGCATCATCTTTTTCCTCTTGGCCAATCCGAAAAACAAACGACTGGTCTATTTTGAGAATATCAATGGGGAAGTCGCGCAAATAAGATAACGATGAATAACCTGTACCAAAGTCATCTAGCGCAATTTTGATACCACGGGTGCGTAACCCTTCTAAGGTTTGACAAACAATATGGCGGTCTTCCATAAAAGAAGATTCTGTCACTTCTAATTCTAAAGCAATGGGGTCAAGCCCTGTGCCAACCAAAATTTTATCAACAATGTCCAGTAGATTACCGCGTTGTAATTGTTGAGCAACCACATTCACCGAGGTGCAGATCATACCAAAACCTTGTTCATGCCAATCTTGGGTTTGCTGACAGGCTCGTTCTAATACAATTTCGCCAATCGCAGAAATCAGTCCAGCTTCTTCGGCTAAAGGAATAAATTGACCTGGTGCAATGAGCCCCATCGTCGGATGTAACCAGCGGACAAGGGCTTCCGTGCCAATAATACGGTTGGTTCTTAAACAGATTTTGGGTTGGTAATACACCACAAATTCATCTCTAAAAATGGCTTTCCGTAATGAGCTTTCGAGATTCACTTGTTCAACAGAGGCAACACGCACGTCTGAGCTAAAGAAACGCATGGTATTTCCGCCCATACGTTTGGCTTGTTGTAGTGCAACATCGGCATGATTAATCAGAATTTGTAGTTCGCGGCCATGCTCTGGAAATAAGCTCACACCGATGGATGCACCTAACAATAACTCATGCTCGCCAACACGGAAGGGGCGGCGTAAGTGTTCAATAATAGACTCACAATACGTTTCGACGGCATCACGTTCAGTCTGTTGGTCAAGAATGAGGGTAAATTCATCACTGCCCAAACGCGCAACGGTATGGGCAGAAGAGGCGCAACTACTAATGCGTTCAGCGACTTTTTTCAGTAATTCATCACCCAATTCATGGCCTAAGCTATCGTTAAGCGTCCGAAAACGGTCTAAATCAATATAAACAACGGCTAATGAATTGCTCTGTTCACGGGCTTTGAAAATGGCGGTATGTAAGCGATCATGAAATAAATTACGATTGGCTAAACCCGTTAAACGGTCATAGTTAGCTAAATATTTTAATTTTTCTTCAGCTTCTTTACGTTGAGTCAGATCAGAGATAATCCCTACATAATGGCCGATATTGTTTTCACTGTCATGGACAGCCGTGATATGCAGCCATTGCGGGAAGGGGTGGCCATTTTTGCGGTATTCAATCAATTCACCTTGCCATTCGTCGTCTCGTTTGAGTTGCTCAAAGACGGCGTGATAAGTCAGTTGTTTTGGATTGAACTCTTCGGCATTTACATCATAAATAGACTTGCCAAGCAGTTCTTGATCGCTAAAGCCTGTAATTTGCGTAAAACGGGGATTGACCGATAAATAACAAAATTGACTATCTAAAATATAAATCCCTTCGGCGGCATGTTCAAATACCGAGGCCGATAAGCGTAGTTTTTCTTCGGTTTCTCGTTCGGGGGTAATGTCTCGGCGTGTGCCTATTAAACGTAAAGGCTTATTTTTTTCATCCCACGCCACTACTCGACCGTTGTCTTCCACCCAAATCCAATGACCTGCACGATGCTTCATGCGATAACACACTTCATAACTGAGTTTCTTTTTTCGTAGGTGTTGCACTAAGGCATGACGGACAAGTGAATAGTCATCAGGGTGAATAATATCTTTCATATTCCCCATAAACGATTTGAGTTCTAATTTTGAATAGCCTAATAGTTGCTCAAAGTTGGAGTGATAAATTTCGTTGTTGGTTAAATTCCAGTCCCATAAGCCAATGCCTGCGGCATCAATGGCGAGTGTTAAACGTTCTTGGCTATTACGTAAGGCTCGATTGATGTCGGAGAGGGCGAGGGTACGCTCACGTACTTTTTGTTCAAGATTAAGATTGGTTTCTTGTAGTAAGTTTTCGGTGTGTTTTCGGTCTTGAACTTCTAGTGTTAAGCGTTGATTGGTTGATTCAACAGTGCTTTTGGAGTCTTCTAAAAAGTGAATTAAGTCTTCGTTACGCAATTGTAGCCATGAAGATTGATAGCTCAAATCACTTAAACGTCGGCTAGCAAGTAACACAAAAAAGAAAAATAATGACGAAACCCCTGCAATTGCTGAATTAAGAGAAGAAGGTTCAAGCATCAACCATATTAACCCTGGTGATACAGCAGTAATGGCAAAACTAATAAACGTTTCAAAACGACTGGCAAAACTGGTGAGAGCGGCAATGGCTTGCCAACTGACCAAACACACAAATAAGGCAGGTCGGTAAAAATCAGCAATATTATTGCCGACGTTTGGTAAGCTGGGAATGAAAATAATGGAGGCAACGCCCCAAACAGCCCCCATGATTCCTGCGCAGGCGTTGACAGCACGTATCATTTGTATCGTAGAGTATTTTTTCTGTTTATCGCGTAGGTGGCGCATCAGTCCAATACAGAAGCCAACACTCGCAAGGGATAGCACAAACCATAGTTTAAAAGCAGTTAAGTGAATGGCCGTATCATAGCCATATAAAATGCCAATAGTAATAATAGAAACAATAGAAATTAAACTAAAAAAAGGAAACTGGTTAATCAGTTGTTGTGTTTGCAGCGAACTAACGCGCACAGAAACGCTTCGATCTTTAGAAGTAGGTAGTGTCTCTGTCTCAGGTGATAATTTGCTGGGGCTATCCTGAACAGTCATTCTTGCAATGCTCCACAACTGACCGATGAAATAGTCGGTGACAGTCTGTATTTTTATTAGTTAAGGCTTTCTTGCTCAGTTACTGTACTTCATATAGATATAGCTATTTTTGCCTGTAGCGGCGAGTTTATTCGCCGAAAATATATGGCGGTTAAAACCGTCCCTACAAAAAGCAGCACATCAACAGGGCAAGCTTATCGTTATTAAATAATAGCCTAATGTTATCTGACGTGAATTTTTAATGGCCGTCTTAAAAATTCGTGTTGCAACCCAAGTGGGGAAGCTAATTAGCACTGCCTAATCATAGACGTGTGAGCTTAGTGCAAACAATACTTATTTGGGTGATTATTAGCGATGATGATCTTATCTTCAGTGCGAATGACATGATTTTCGGTTTAACCACATGCATCTGTGACAACTTTGTCATAAAATCGTCATAATCCTTATCTACTATAGCGTAAAGATTTTATCAATTCTCAATGTGTCGGAGTCTGTTATGAAGATGCAACCACTGGTGTTGGCTCTTAGCCTCGGTTTAACCGCAATCACTGCACAAGCGGCAGTTGATGCAGGCATTCCTGCCTATGCAAAAACATCGGGTATTTCGGGTAATTTATCCAGCGTGGGTTCAGATACCTTAGCAAACTTGATGACATTTTGGGCAGAAGATTTCAAAAAAGAATACCCTAATGTCAACGTACAAATTCAAGCCGCAGGTTCGTCAACAGCTCCTCCTGCATTAACACAAGGCACGGCTAACTTCGGTCCCATGTCGCGTGCGATGAAAGACAACGAAATTCAAGATTTCGAGAAAAAATACGGTTATAAGCCAACCGCTATTCCTGTCGCGGTGGATGCTTTAGCGGTATTTGTTCACAAAGATAACCCCATCAAAGGCTTGTCGATGCCAATGGTTGACGCGATTTTCTCTAGTACACGTAAGTGTGGTTTTGAGAAAGAAGTGAAAAAATGGGGTGATACAGGTTTAACCGCTGCTTGGGCAGGCCGTGACTTACAATTGTTTGGTCGTAACTCCGTATCAGGTACTTACGGTTACTTCAAAGAACACGCCTTATGTAAAGGTGACTTTAAGTCCAATGTTAACGAGCAGCCGGGTTCAGCTTCCGTTGTGCAATCGATTTCTAATTCGATTAACGGTGTCGGCTACTCAGGTATTGGTTATGTTACGTCAGGCGTAAAAGCCGTACCGATTAAAAATGACAGCGGTGAGTTTATTGCTGCAACACCTAAAAATGCGTTATCGGGTAAATATCCTTTAGCGCGTTATTTGTATGTTTATGTCAACAAAAACCCGAAAAAGCCTTTAGCTCCTTTAGAGGCAGAGTTTGTGAAGTTGGTCTTGTCTAAACAAGGTCAAGAAATTGTTGAGAAAGATGGTTATATCGCTTTGCCTGCGGCTGATGTCAAAAAAGCCCGTGCTAAATTAGGCTTGTAATCTGAAGTGCAATAAAAAGGGGCGTAATGCCCCTTTTTTGCTAAAAAACATGCTTTTTGTGTGCCTGTCGCGGATAATACTGCGTCCCTCTATCAGCTGAGACTACTATGAGTAAATCTGAGCGCGTTCGTTTAGATGCAGCAACCATGGCTGCCTTAGATCGTCGTCGTCAAGTGAAAGATAAAATCGCCAATTCGGTGATTGCGTCTGGCGGTATTTTTGTTGTTGGTGCTATTGCGTTAATTTTCTTTTATCTATTCTACGAAAGCTGGCCATTGTTTCAGCAGGCTAAGTTTGAAGAAACACACCGCTATCAAACCGATGCCCATGTTCAAGCCGCTTGGACAGACATGGACGAATACAATGAAACGGGTATGCGTTTATTGGCAACGGGCGAAGTGGCATTTTTTCGTGTCAGTGATGGCCAAAAAACGGGAGGCCAAGCCTTACCCATTCCGCAAGGCGTAACCATCGCCAGTGTTCAGCGTAGTGGTGTGATTCAAGGTTTGGTTGGCGTGGGTTTGTCGAACGGTCAATTAATCGTCTTTAAGCCTGACTATATCGTGGATCATCAAGGTGAAAAACGACTCATTACACCGACAATACGTTTTCCGTATGGCGACCAGCCATTAACCGTTGATGACAATGTTAAGGCTCTTGCACATTTTGCGCTTCGTGATGAAGACGGGCAGTTACAAGTATTAGCTGCGACAGCACAACAGTTATTATGGCAAACATTCAAAGTACAACAAGCAGAAGGCGAGAGTGCGGGCTTGGGTGGTTTGAGTGATGAATCCAGCGATGATAGCGCAAGCAGTGGTGATGCCCCCAAAGTGTTTACTCGCGCCACCAACATGGCCATGGCGATGGACGGTTCAGCCGTTAGTCATATTGTCATTGGTCAAGGTGCGCGTTGGGCGTATGTCTTTACCACCGAAAATGATGTCGCCGTATTCAAAGTGAGTGAGCAAGGCCCTGTCCTTTATCAGCAAAGTAAGGCTGATACTGCGGGTGCAAAAATTACCTCGGTTGTTGCTCTGCAAGGTGAAATTTCACTGTTAGTGGGCGATAGTAAAGGGGTTGTCAGCCAATGGTTTTTAGTGCGTGACCCTAATAGTGTTGAAGATAAATTTAGCCTAAAGCGCATTCGTAGCTTTCAACTAGGCGATGCGGCGATTACCGCGATTGCGCCAGAAGCCAAACGTAAAGGTTTTGCCGCAGGCGATGCTAAAGGTGATATTGGTTATTTTTATACTACGTCTGAGCGTACTGTTGGTATTCACCATGCGGCCAGTTCACCGATTAGCGCGTTGTCGATTTCGGCACGTTCCGAAGGTGTCTTAGTACAAGCGCAAGACAGTGCCAGTTTTTGGAATCTTCATGCCGAACATCCTGATATTTCGATGAGTTCAGCGTGGGGGAAAGTGTGGTATGAATCTTACGATAAGCCAACTTATACATGGCAGTCTTCATCGGGTAATGCCGATTTTGAGTCGAAATTTTCCTTAGTACCATTAACCTTTGGTACGTTAAAAGCCGCTTTTTTTGCCATGTTGTTAGCTGCACCGTTAGCGATTTGTGGCGCAATGTACACGGCGATTTTTATGTCCCCTGCATTGCGTACCAAAGTAAAACCTGCGATTGAGTTAATGCAGGCTCTGCCTACGGTTATTCTCGGTTTTTTGGCGGGTTTATGGTTAGCACCTGTCGTTGAGGGCAGTTTGCCTGGTATCTTTAGTGTCCTGCTTATCACGCCAATCATTATTTTGATATGCGGTTTTGTCTGGATGCAAATCCCTATCGAAAAACGTAGCCGTATTCCTGATGGTTGGGCTCCGATTATTTTGATCGTGCCAATTTTATTGGGCGGCTGGGCATCATTTGCGTTATCGCAGCCGATGGAGTTAGCGTTTTTTGGTGGCGATATTCGTCATTGGTTAGAACACTCCGCAGGTTTGAAGTTTGACCAACGTAACTCGTTAATTGTCGGTTTGGTGATGGGTTTTGCGGTTATCGCACCAATCTTCTCCATTTCTGAAGATGCATTGTTTGCAGTGCCACGTCATATCACTAATGGTTCATTGGCGTTGGGTGCAACTCAATGGCAAACCCTTGTTCGTGTGGTCTTACCGACGGCATCACCGGGTATTTTCTCTGCCGTGATGATTGGTTTTGGTCGGGCAGTCGGTGAAACGATGATTGTGTTGATGGCAACAGGTAATACACCCGTCATGGAATGGAATATCTTTGAAGGCATGCGTACCTTGTCAGCCAACGTAGCCGTTGAAATGGGCGAAGCAGAAGTCGGTTCAACCCATTTCCGTGTCTTGTTCCTCTCGGCGTTGGTGTTGTTTGTCTTGACCTTTGTGTTGAATACGATTGCGGAAGTGGTTCGTGGTCGTCTCCGTAAAAAGTATGGTTCTTTGTGAGGCATCATCCATGAAAGTACGCGAATATTTCAAAAGCGGCGATGCTTGGGTTTGGCTCAATGCAGGCGCAGTGGCCATATCGTTGATTATGGTTGCGGGTATTTTGGGTTTGATTGCGGTACGTGGTTTAGGGCATTTTTGGCCTGCCAACGTCATGCAAGCGCAATATAACGATAACGGCACAATGCAAACGGTGATTGGTGAAATCTATGATGAGAAGATAGACACCGCCCAACGTCTTCGTGAGTCAGGTGTTACCATTCCTGAAAGCATGAAAACCGTCACGCGTTACTCCATTAAACAGGGTAATCGTGATGTGACAGGACAAGACTTTCGTTGGGTCTTAGGCCATAACTTCACGCAACGTCAATATCCAGCGGATATCGTTGCCCTTGAACGTTATGAGTGGGGCGATTTTTATGGTCGTCTCAAATCAATCAAAGAGAATGGTACGGTAGTTGCTGACGGCGAAAAAGCATGGTCTGAGTTACAACAGCGTGTTGCCCGTAGTAACGACTTTCATCATCAAATATCGGTGATTGAAAAAGGGGAAATTGGTCGTATTAATTACCAACTCGAAAAATTACGCTTAAAAGAACGTAAATTAGAGTTAAGCGGTCAATTAAATGACAGTGCTCGTGCCGAGTTAGCCAAGTTGCAAGACGTGCAGCATAAAAAATATGAGGCATTAAAAGGCAAACTAGAGCAACTCCATCAAGCCGTGAATCGTGATAGTGCTATCTTTATCGTGGCGGATGGTTCGGAAAAAGAATTGTCGGTCGGTAAAATTGTCACGGCACAACGTCCCAATGACATGAACGTAGGCGAGAAATTAGTTGCTTATGGTCATAACGTTTGGTCATTTTTAAGTGATGATCCGCGTGAAGCCAATACCGAAGGCGGCGTATTTCCCGCGATTTTTGGTACGGTGATGATGGTCTTTATGATGACGATTATTGCCACGCCTTTAGGGGTGATTGCTGCAATTTATCTCCGCGAATATGCCAGTCAAGGTATCATCACGCAAACCGTGCGTATTGCAGTAAATAACCTCGCAGGTGTGCCATCCATTGTTTATGGCGTGTTTGGTTTGGGATTCTTTGTGTATTTTGTGGGTGGCAATATCGACAAAATTTTCTATCCTGAGTCATCACCCGCGCCTGTCTTTGGGACACCGGGTTTGTTGTGGGCGGCGTTGACGTTGGCGTTAATGACGTTGCCTGTGGTCATTGTGTCAACCGAAGAAGGGTTGTCACGTATTCCACGCTCGCTAAAAGAAGGCTCATTAGCGTTAGGGGCAACTAAAGCGGAAACCCTATGGCGTGTGATTTTGCCAATGGCGACTCCCAGTATTATGACGGGCATGATTTTGGCAATTGCGCGAGCAGCAGGTGAAGTTGCGCCATTAATGCTCGTCGGAGTTGTGAAGTTAGCACCGACATTGCCATTGGACTTAAACGCACCGTTTATTCATTTAGACCAAAAGTTTATGCACTTAGGCTTTCATATTTACGATGTAGGTTTCCAAAGTCCGAATGTTGAAGCCGCACGGCCTTTGGTTTATGCCACCGCATTTTTGCTGGTGCTAGTGGTTGCCACGCTGAATTTGTCAGCCGTTGCCCTGCGTAATAGCCTACGTGAAAAATACAAGTCCTTAGAGTCGTAATACCGAAGCACTGACGAAAATACAGTTCGTCAGTGCTAACAAATTTTTTGTGTCTGTCCTGCTTTTTTGAGTGACAATATCATGAGTCTAGATTTGGAAAACCCTGTCATGAATGCCAATACAACTCCCGTTAGTACGCCCAGTGTTGCAATGGATATGGAGGCTTTAGGCCGTTCAAACCGCAATTTGAACATGGCAGATGAGGATATTTGTTTAGAAACACGCAACCTCAATTTATTCTACGGCCAAAAACAAGCGTTGTTTGATGTCAATATGACCATTCCTCGCAAACGTGTGACGGCGTTTATTGGCCCATCAGGGTGCGGTAAATCCACATTATTGCGGACATTTAACCGCATGAATGATTTGGTGGATGGTTGTCACATTAATGGCAAGATTTTGCTTGATGGTGGTGATATTTTTGACCGAAGCATGGACATTACCAATCTTCGTCGTCGTGTTGGCATGGTGTTTCAAAAGCCAAATCCTTTTCCTAAGTCGATTTATGAAAATGTCGCTTATGGTTTGCGTTTACAAGGCATCAATAAAAAGCGCGTACTGGATGAAGTGGTTGAAGAATCATTAAAAGGTGCGGCATTGTGGGATGAAGTCAAAGACCGCTTGCAAGACTCGGCATTAGGCTTATCGGGTGGTCAGCAGCAGCGTCTCGTGATTGCGCGTGCCATTGCCATTGAACCCGAAGTGTTATTACTGGATGAGCCAACAGGCGCACTTGATCCAATTTCCACCCTCAAAATTGAAGAATTGATTCATGAATTACGTGATCGTTTCACAATTTTGATTGTTACCCACAATATGCAGCAAGCAGCGCGTGTTTCTGACTATACAGCGTTTATGTATTTAGGTAAGTTAATCGAACACGGTGATACCGATACCTTGTTCACCAACCCTAAAAACAAACAAACCGAAGATTATATTACAGGCCGTTACGGTTAATAGCCACGAGGAAGCCGCCATGACGAAAGAAGACTACGGTCATCACATCTCTCAGCAGTTTAATGCTGAGCTGGAAGACGTTCGCTCCCATTTTTTAGCGATGGGCGGCTTGGTCGAAAAACAAGTCAGTGATGCGATGCACGCGTTACTTGATGCGGATTCGGCACTGGCAGTGGCGGTGCAAGCCAATGACCATCGAATCAATGCCATGGAAACACGGATTGACGAAGAATTAGTCCGAATTCTTGCCCGTCGCCAACCCGCAGCCTCTGATTTACGGATGATTATTGCCATTAGTAAATCATTGACTGACTTAGAGCGGATTGGTGATGAAGCGGCAAAAATTGCACGTTATGCGCAAGCGTTGTGCGAAGAGGGTGAGTCGCCGCGTGGTTATATGGAAACGCGTCATATTGGTAATCAAGTACGCTTGATGATTCATGACACCTTAGATGCGTTTGCTCGTTTAGATGTCGAGCAAGCATTTAAAGTGATGCAAGCCGATAGTGAAATTGACTTGGAATATAAAACGGCAACCCGTGCGTTAATGACCTATATGATGGAAGATTCGCGTTACATTTCGCGAGTGTTGAATGTGCTGTGGGTGTTGCGTGGTTTAGAGCGTATTGGCGACCATTCCCGTAATATTTCAGAACAACTCATTTATTTGGTGAAAGGCGCAGATGTTCGTCATATTAGTTATGACGTCATTGACAAAAAGCTGCATGGATAATTAACCCGTGTGGCAACAAAGGGCAAGTAATTGCCCTTTTTTATTTTCTACTCGCTATACTTTTTAGACAATGCCTTGCTATCATTAAAGCAATCTGCTACTAAATAAGGTAAGTTAACTGTTCTTATTTGTAGCAATCATGCAACTGACACAAGCTATTTTTTGGTTGTGTCTCGCGCACTTTAAGAGATTGTTGTACCAGATTCGGAATCTTTTGATAATAACTCTGTCAATAACAATAAATCACGCCAACTCCTATCGAGGCGCGTATTTAGACATAAAGAAGGACGACCTCCCATGATGTATCCCGCTCTCAAAAAAATGCTCATAAGTACCTGTCAATTGGGCTTGTTACTGAGTTGTATGCCCGCTCAGTCGGCAGATTTATTGCCTTTAATTAAAGATATTAAGCCAAATACCAACAACTTACCGCCAGCATTCGTTAAGCCAATCAAAGTGTCTATTTGTTTTTTTGATATTCAGGGCAGTTCGGGCGAGTTTTATGGCCGTGCTAAAGATATTGGTTTAATAGCCCAACGTTGGAATATTAAAGCTGAATTTAAAGTGTTTACCGATGAAATCATGGCTGTTGATAGCTTTAAGGCAGGTAAATGTGATGCGGCAGTGATGACGACGTTACGCGCTCGTCAGTTTAATAAATTTATGGGGAGTGTGAATGCCATTGGTGGCGCACCGACTTATGAACACATGCGCGTATTATTAAAAAGCTTATTTGATCCTAAGTTAGAAAAGTTTGCGATTACCGAGCCTTATCAAGTCGTGAGCGTTTTTCCTATTGGTGCTGAATATTTACATGTTCGTGACCAAGCCATGAACAGTATTGAATCATTAGCGGGTAAAAAAGTATCGGTGATGGATGGTGATGCATCAGAAGCGGTGATGATGGAAAAAATGGGATTACAAGCAACAGGCGCGAGTATTGCTAATTTTGTCCGCCCGTTTAATAACGGTGAGGTCGATGCTTTAGTTGCGCCAGCCATGGTTTATGCGCCTTATGAGGTGCAACGTGGTTTGGGTGAGAAGGGTGGCATTTATCGCACACCTGTTACACAAATGGTGGCCAGTTTAATTATTAATCGGGAAGCTTTGAAAAAGAAAACAACGGATTTAGATAGTCGTGTTGCTGCATTCCATGCCATTACTGCCGAGTTCTTAGATCAGTTATTAGATCGTAATTTGGTCACCATTGAGCGTTCAGAAAAAGAAATCCCTAAAAAGTATTGGATCACACTTGAGCCTGAAAACGAGAAAAAGTTTCAAGAGGCATTACGGGCAACCCGTATTCAAATGACCAAAGATGGTATTTATGATGCACGGATGATGAAACTGTTGAAAAAAGTCCGTTGTAAAATTGAACCAGCAGCGGCTGAATGTGCGTTAACTGACGAGTAGTTTTGTCCCTTCGACTCCGCTCAGGGAGCGTTTAGCCGTTGGCTGAGCGGAGTCGAAGCCTATTCCACCAACAGTTCTTTGTTAAACACACACGTAAACGTCGAGCCAACATTGGGTTTAGAGTTAATGTTGAGAATGGCTTTGTGTTGCAATAAAACATGTTTCACAATCGCTAAACCCAATCCTGTCCCACCTGTCGCTGAACTCCGCGCCGCATCAACACGATAAAAGCGTTCTGTTAAGCGTGAGATATGTTGGTTTTCAATGCCCATGCCAGTATCTTGGACACTCAAATAGCCGTATTTATCATCATGCGACCAGCGAACGGTAATTTCGCCGTGTGCGGGAGTATATTTAATAGCATTGGTAATTAAATTAGAAAAAGCACTGCGTAAATCGGTTTCCAAGCCCATCAGTCGTAATGGACTCATCACTTGTACGATGATATGGTGTTGTTTATCCGCCGAATAAGCATTGGCTTCTTGCTGTAGTTGTTCTAATAACAGCTTCATATTAATGGGTTTAGGTTGTTGTTTGGTGGCATCGCTTTCTAAGCGTGATAACAACAGTAAGTCATTGACTAAATTATTCATCCGTAGGCTTTGGTGCTGCATTTGTTGAAACGCACGTTGCCAACGAGTGGGTAATTCATCACTATCCGCAAAGGTTTCAATATAACCACTTAATACGGTCAGGGGCGTACGTAACTCATGTGAGACATTGGCAACGAAGTCTTTACGCATTTGTTCGAGTTGATGTAGGCGCGTAATGTCGTAGGCAATTAACACGCGGTCATTGTGACCAAACCGTGTCACTTCGTATTGGACATAACGATTGGGGTGTGTCCACGAGGGGAGTTTGATACCTTCGTTATAAGGGCCATGATCGAAATAATGAATAAATGCAGGATCACGAATTAAATTAATAATCGGTTTGCCGTGGTCAATCACGGGCTTAAAGCCCAATAGCTTTTCGGCAGCAGTATTCCACCATTCTAAATTGCCCTGACTATCCGTTAAGACCACGGCTTCTTCAAGCGCAGACATGGAAGTACGCGCACGCGCAATAATCGTTAATAGATTTTGTTTAGCGGCTTGTTCATTTTGCTGTAAACGATAAATGTTTTCGGCAATATCTTCCCAAATGCCTGATAGTTCAGGTGGCGAGTCTTTGTGATTGGTCTTTAGCCAATGATGCAGTTTGTGCAAATTGCGCAAATGCAACACGACATACACCAGCAAGCCTAAAAAAAGCCCTTGTACACTCACGCCTAATAGCCATGCAGGAATGGCAAAAATAGCGAGAATATAAGCAAGACGTACCAGTTCTTCTTTTAGGAGCGCGGTCACATGACTTCCTGTTTGTTAGCATCGGCTTTGACGGAAAAACGATAGCCCGTGCCGCGTACGGTTTGAATAAAGCGATCGTAACCAAACGGCTCTAAGGCTTTACGTAAACGACGAATATGAACATCAATGGTGCGGTCTTCAACATAGACATTGCCGCCCCAGACTTGATCGAGCATTTGCGTCCGAGAATAAGCACGTTCTTGGTGACTCATAAAAAAGGCGAGTAAACGGTATTCGGTCGGGCCCATGTCAATAGCTTCGTCGTTGGCGGTCACGCGGTGACTGACGGGGTCAAGCTTTAAGCCTTCGGCTTCAATCGCTTTTTCGGCACTGAGCGCGGAGGAGCGACGTAATACGGCTTTAATACGGGACACTAATTCACGCGTCGAAAATGGTTTGGTGACATAGTCATCTGCACCTGCATCCAAGCCTTGAATTTTATGGTCTTCATCGCCACGCGCTGTCAACATAATGACAGGAATTTCGTTTAATGTTTCGTCACGTTTGAGACGGCGGCATAATTCTACACCTGTCATGCCGGGTAACATCCAATCTAACAAGACAAGACTGGGTCGTTCATCAACAATTTTATGGTGAGCTTGGAGCGCATCTTCGGCTTCAATACAGTCAAAACCTGATAGTTCTAAGGCGATGCGAATCATTTCACGGATCGCAATTTCATCATCGACAATCAAAATACGTTCGTTTTTCATGGCTCTTTTCTCATGTGCGCGACGAAAAGAAAGGGACTTCTCGCGAGAGTTGTATTACATGACAAGCCTATTGCAGAATTATTACAGTTGTTTATATTTGTAAAAAAAACTGCTGCAAATAACGCAATGAGTCACTTAAATACAGTCCGATGAAGATAATCATACCAATTTTATGGTTGTGCAAGAAAGCTTCAGTGCAGTGTACGGCAATTCGGTCACGGCTATGTCGCCATTGCCAGATAAATAATCCGACACAAATACCCAAGGTCACAGACCACACCATGCCGAAATGGAGCATATAGCCAATGATTGCCATCAGTGCAATAAAGACACTTTGTAATATGCCTATTATCACTAAGTCAAAATTACCAAACAGAATGGCTGTCGATTTTACGCCAATTTTTAGGTCGTCTTCTCGGTCAGCCATCGCATATTGCGTGTCATAAGCCATTGTCCATAGCAAGTTAGCGGCATACAGTAACCAGCAAATGACATTGGGTGATTGGTCTTGAGCAACAAACGCCATCGGAATGGCCCACGAAAACGCCGCACCTAAAACCAGTTGTGGCAAATAGGTAAAACGCTTCATAAAGGGGTACAAGCTGGCCAACGCCAATGCGCCAAATGACCAAAAAAAAGTGGTTACATTGAGAAAGGGCAGGAGTAATGCTGAACAGGCAATCAAAAAAACAAATAAATATAAGGCTTCACGGGCAGGCAAGCGGCCACTGGCAATCGGTCGATCTTTGGTTCGTGTGACTTGGCCATCAAAGTTTCTATCGGCCCAATCATTAATCACACAACCAGCCGAACGCATGAGCACCACACCGATGCTAAAAATTAACACAATTTTTAGGCTGGGTTTGCCATGAGCTGCAATAAAAACCGCCCAAAGCGTGGGCCATAATAATAAATAAATACCAATAGGCCGATGCAAACGCATGACTTCGGCGTATAAAGGCAAGCGTTGTTTGAGTGAAAAAGGCGTGTTCATAAAGTGATCTTGTGCTGATGGAAGGCAACAAATAACGCAGGTAAAAAAGTCTCTTGCACTAACAAGAGCTGACCCGCATAACGAAAACGTGAGCGTCGTGTCCAATAGGCTCGTTGGCGATTGGCGGGCAGAATACACATTTCTTGTCGTTGACCGCCGTTAAATAGCAAACTACCTAATGATCTTGAACCTAAAAAGCGCAAGCGTCGGCCTTTGCCTTGTAAGGTTTTTAACGGAATGATACTGCGCGCTTGCACCCAAACCTGCCCCTGACACACGAGCGCAACTTCACGTACCCATGCTCGTTGTTGTAAGGGTAACTTTAAGGTGAGGGCTTCATCCCGTGTCGGTTTATGCCACCCTTGATGTATGACCTGTACCCTAAAATCACCCCGACTTAACGCGATTAAATAGGCCGTCAATGAGCCGCGCGATAATAGCCAGTTTTTATAGGGATAGCTGAGTGAGGCCTGCCAATAACGGGGTGGATTCAGCCAGCAAGGGGTGAGCGTCATAAGCGTAAACGTGAATAGGAATAATGTCTGAATTGTATCGCATCACAAGAAAGGTGTTATTGCTTTTGTTTGATAGTTTTTAGCTATTGAAAATCATTTTTTATTTAATTGGATGAAAAAAGTTGAATGGCCTATGCTTGTTTTAACAAGACAAAGCGTCTTAACGAATACCCGTAAACAGCAGGAGAAAGCAAGATGAGTAACCACATTCCTACCACCGTCACCGCTAAAAATTTAGAAGGTGCGTTTGCAGGCGAATCAATGGCATTTATGAAATACAGTTACTTCGCCAAATTAGCCCGTGCGATGGGTGATGAAGATACCGCCCAAGCGTTTGAAGAAACGGCAAAACAAGAAATTCAACATGCGTTTGGTCATTTGGATTTATTGTATCCTGCCAGTAGTTTGAATCCTGCAAAGATGTTAGAAATGGCGATTGCAGGCGAAACTTACGAATATACCGAAATGTACCCCAGCTTTCGTGATACCGCCATTGCGGAAGGTAAAGCCGATGCGATAAAAGAGTTTGACGAACAAATTGCGGAGTCAAAAGAACACGCCGCCGCGTTTGCCAAAGTCTTAGAAAAAGCCGCCAAACGCTTTGCCGCATTAGCGAAAGTAGAAGAGCGTCATGCAAATCATTACCGCGCCCGTTTGGAAGCTGTTCAGGCGCAGTGATTTACGGAGCAAGACACAGGTTTTATGGCGTTTTCCATAGCCAGATTGTCCGCAGGCCGTGATAAACTTGACATCGTATAGTGTTAAGATTGCAAAATAACGTATTTGTGCGTAACGTAGGCGGCCTAAATTTTTAGCCCAATCAACGACGAGGTTCTAACATGAAAAAGTGGCAATGTATCGTATGTGGTTTTATTTATGACGAAGCCGTAGGTATGCCTTGGGATGGCGTGCCAGCAGGAACAGCATGGGCTGACGTGCCAGCCGATTGGGTTTGTCCTGATTGTGGCGTCGGCAAAGACGACTTTGAAATGGTCGAACTGTAAGTCTTTAGGGTGATGATTGAATCACCCTGATACTGATCAGGCCAAGGGCGCATATTCGCGCCCTTATTATTTGAGATTGAGTGGAGGAGCATCATCATGGCATTAGTGATTATTGGGACAGGTTTGGCAGGTTATAACCTTGCCCGTGAATGGCGTAAACTGAATCCGACTGACGAACTCGTCATTATTACCCGCGATGATGGCCGTAATTATTCTAAACCGATGCTATCGACAGGCTACACCAAAGGTAAAACGGCGGATCAGTTAGCGATGCAAACAGCGGCACAAATGGCGGAGCAGCTCAAAGCCGATATCCGCACCTTTGCCTCTGTCAGCGCGATTGATGCTACCGCCAAAACCATTACGGTTGATGGTGCGGTGTTAGCCTATGACAAATTAGTCTTAGCACTGGGCGCAGACCCCTTCCAACCTCCTTTAGCGGGTGATGGTCTAGCTCGCGTTTATACCGTTAATGATTTGCTGGATTATGCCAAGTTTCAACAAGCGGCTGCTGGCAAGAAAAATGTCATTGTCATTGGTGGCGGTTTGATTGGTTGTGAATATGCCAATGATTTAAGCAATGGTGGCTATTCGGTACAACTGATTGAGCCGGTCGGTCGTGTGTTACCTGCATTATTGCCGACGATGGCTTCGCATGCGGTGGGTAGTGCTTTGGAAGGTTTAGGTGTGACTTTCCATTTTGGAGTGAGTGTACAAGCAGTTTATAACGAGGGCGAGGGTGTCCGCGCAGTATTGTCGGATGGCAAAGAAATCAGTGGTGATATTGTGTTATCGGCCATTGGCTTGCGTCCACGTATTGCACTCGCGAAAGAGGCAGGTTTAACGGTCAATCGTGGTGTCGTGGTCAATCGGTTATTAGCCACCAGTCAGCCCGATATTTATGCCTTGGGTGATTGTGCTGAAGTCGATGGTTTAGTGTTGCCTTATGTGTTGCCGTTAATGGCAGGTGCGCGTGCCTTGGCGAAAACCTTATCAGGTCAAGCGTCACCGATTAGTTATGCGGCGATGCCCGTGCAAGTCAAAACGCCTGTTTGCCCTGTCGTGGTTGCTCCTGCGTTTCCACACATGCAAGGTGAGTGGCTACTAGATGCTCAAGACGGTAACAGTGTTAAAGCCTTATATAAAAACAGCGACGGCGTACTGTTAGGCTTTGCCTTAACGGGAACGTTTGCGGGCGATGCCGCGTTAAAAGCGGAATTAGGAAAGTTAGTGCCTGCTTGGTTGGTTTAGACTAGGCTCATTATGCCCATCCTAAAAAGGCGATTGTAATATCGCCTTTTTTATTGCGAGGTCAAAAACTATGCATACTGTTACCTGTCTTGCCTGTGGTTGGGTGATGGTCGCTTGTAGTCGCGCCCAAGCCGAGCAAGAAGTTGCTCAATTTAATGCCTATTTTGCCTCGCTCACAGAAAATCAACGTATTGATTATTATGGTCATAAAAAGGCTGACATCAAAAGATATGAGCAATGTTTTGGCTGTGGTGGTGCTTATCAAAATTTTCGTCATGCGGTAAAAGAAGACTGCCCTGATGGTGTGACATTACTCCCGTTGATTCAAGATGATGTATGATGATAACAAAAGTAATTTAGCATTTAATTTAAGGAAGCAAACATGACTCGCATTTCAGTCACTCATTTATTTAATGCCCCCATCAACGAAGTCTTTGAAGCGGTGATTAATGCCGATAAATACCCGTATGTTTCACGATTGATTCATGTTGAGCGTGTGCGTCATGCTTCTGCCACCGAGAAAGACGGTGTTGGCACGATGCGTGAGGTGGAACTGGGAGTCATGTGGTTTAAAGAAGAATTCACCGCATTTCAACGGCCAACACAAGTGGATTATAAAATATTAGAAGCTAGACCGTATTTTGAGCATCAAGCGGGTAGTTTTTGCTTTAAAAAACGCGGCATTATGACCGAAGTCACATGGTCATCAACGTTTCATGTACCGTCCTCATGGCAGCCTCGCTTAGTCTCTACCGTGTCGGGTTGGGTCGCAAAAGCCGCATTTCGTTCAACATTAATGGTATTAGACAAACGCTTACAGGCTTCAAGACAGCTTAGAATTAAAGGCAAGGTTTAACGCGAGATAGCGACAAAATTTGGTACTGCTCCCGTCTACCTATATAATCACGACATCTAAACACTATCGACTTTTTGCCTACCCTCACGGACTCCCTCATGTTGCGTTTAACCGAAATCAGATTGCCTTTAGACCATGCACCAGAGGCCATATCCGCCGCGATTCTTCAACGTTTAGGGGTTCCTGCAACGGATTTAATCCACTTCACCATCCATAAACGTAGTTATGATGCCCGTAAATCCAGTGCGATTATTCTGACCTATATTATTGATGTTGACGTCAAAAACGAAGCGCAGTTGTTAGCTAAGTTTGTGGGTGATGCTCATGTCAAAAGCACGCCTGATATGGCCTATAAGTTTGTCACACACTCGCCTGAAGGTTTAACCGAACGTCCGATTATTGTCGGTTTTGGCCCTTGTGGTATTTTGGCTGCCTTAGTATTGGCGCAAATGGGCTTTAAACCCATTGTCTTAGAACGAGGCAAAGCGGTACGCGAGCGTACTAAAGATACATGGGGCTTGTGGCGTAAAAACGTGTTAAATCCAGAGTCCAATGTGCAATTTGGTGAGGGCGGAGCAGGGACATTCTCCGATGGTAAGTTGTACAGTCAAATCAAAGACCCTAAACATTTAGGCCGTAAAGTGTTAGACGAGTTTGTCAAAGCAGGCGCGCCCGAAGAAATCTTATTTATTAATAAACCCCACGTTGGCACGTTTAAATTGGTCACGATGGTAGAAACGATTCGTCAAACCATTGAGTCATTGGGTGGTGAAATCCGTTTTCAGCAACGTGTCGTTGACCTTGAAATTGATAATGGCCAAGTACGCGGTGTCATGCTAGCAAGTGGTGAAGTCCTACGCAGCAACCATATTATTGTCGCCTTGGGACATAGTGCGCGTGATAGTTTTGCCATGTTGCATGAGCGTGGCGTATTTATGGAAGCCAAACCGTTTTCGGTCGGTTTTAGGATAGAACATCCACAAGGTTTAATTGATCGTTGTCGCTTTGGCCAATTTGCAGGCCATCCCTTATTAGGTGCGGCGGATTACAAGTTGGTGCATCACGCTAAAAATGGCCGTTCGGTTTATAGTTTTTGTATGTGTCCCGGTGGTACGGTGGTGGCGGCTACTTCTGAGCCGAATCGTGTGGTCACCAATGGCATGAGTCAATATTCACGTAATGAACGGAATGCCAATGCAGGAATTGTGGTGGAAATAAGCCCACAAGACTATCCCGATAGTAGTGCGTTGGGTGGTATTGCTTTTCAACGCTTTTGGGAGTCTAGAGCATTTGAGTTGGGTGGCGGGACGTATGCTGCACCTGCACAATTAGTCGGTGATTTTTTGGCAAGAAGACCCTCCACGCAAGTGGGTTCGGTTGAGCCATCGTATAAGCCTGCCGTTAATTGGTGTGATTTAAGTACTTGTTTGCCTGATTACGTCATCGAAGCGGTGCGTGAAGCCTTGCCTGCTTTTGATAAAAAAATCAAAGGCTTTGCGATGAACGACGCTGTGTTAACGGGTGTGGAGACGCGCACATCTTCACCCTTACGTATTACTCGTAATGAGTTCTGCCAAAGTTTAAATGTTAAAGGCTTGTTTCCTGCAGGTGAGGGGGCAGGTTATGCGGGTGGCATTCTATCGGCGGGAGTGGATGGGATTAAGGTTGCGGAAGCAGTGGCGTTGAGTATGGTGAATCCACACTCATCATAAGATCGTGAAGGATGTTGGATTTATCATTACCATAAAACATGAGCAATAAGTATATTGTTGAAGCTTAAAAAGCCTCGTCAGCGTAAATGTTGGCGAGGTTTTTTTTGCGTTGATTAGACAAAGGTTGTACACAGTTTAATCGTTACGTTTTTATCAATACTCATCTGAAAATTACCTCGCTTGGTCATCCCGTTTCAGCAAAAAAGATAACACCCATTAAACTTGACCTGAGCCGCCAATATTTTAACTTTTGACGCTAAAAACAAGAATAATGACAGTAATTATCAATCCTCAAATAATTCTTAAAAGTAAGATTGTCCTACAGTTTGGCTAAGTGGAAATGAATGGCCAAATAATTTTTTCGTGTGGTCATGGGTGAATAAAAGATGAAAAAAACGTGTTTAAGCGCAGCAATCGCTCTGACAATCATGGGCGTAGGTTCTGCTCATGCAACATTGGCCAATGGACAGCCTTACACCGTGAGTATGGATGCCAAAGGTTTTATGATTGATGGTCAGTACCGTTTGTTGCGTGGCGGCACGGTGCAATGGTTTCGTATTCCCAGCAGTGAGTGGCGTGATCGTTTAGAAAAATTCAAAGGGGCGGGTTTTAATACCGTTGACTTGTATGTCGCGTGGAATGCCGTTGAGCCACGTGAAGGTGCGTTTAACTTTGCTAATCCAAACCTACGTCAGTTTATTAGCCTCTGTAAAGAATTAGGCTTGTACGTCTATTTGCGTCCAGGCCCTTATATTACCAATGAAATGGACGGTGGCGGTGTACCTGCATGGTTGATGGCTAAGTCAACGAAAAAAGACATTGCCGCCGATGGTAAACCCAATTTGCGTACCCATGACCCTGATTATTTAAACTACGTAGGTAAATACTTACGTCGTGTGAATGCCGAAGTGCGTGATTTATTCGCCGATCGTGGTGGTCCGATTGTGATGTACTCCATCGAAAACGAATACAACTGGTTTCAACCCTTCCATGAAGCCGATAAGTTATTTGGTTATCAAGGTGGCCCAGAGCGCGGTTTATTACAAAGCTTCAATCCCAATGCCTATTTTACCGCCTTGCGTGACATTGTCCGTAATGACGGGATTACTGTGCCGATTACCACTTGTCCCGGTGATGGCAAAGCCTCCGCAACAGGTGATGTTGCAGGTGTTGTTCCCGTACCCAATATTTACAACGGCTTAGGTGGCGATTATCCTGAAAAAACGGCTGTTGATTTGTTGACTGATATGCACAGCAGCAATCATGGCGGCGTGTATGCCAATATGCCGAGTGGCACAACGGAAACTGACCGTGACCCTGTCAAAATTAAACGTTTATTGTTGGGCGGTTTAGACAGTGCCTTTGCGTTTAATGCCGTAGGGATGATGACCCCTGGCTATCGTAACGCTATCGTATTGAATACTCGTAGTGCCGATAACGCCTTTGATTTCAGCACTATCAATAACATTATGAACGGCTTTGTTTCGCCACAAGTGGGTTATTTTTCGGGTGTGGTCGATTATTACGGGCCGATTTCACCATCAGGTTTATTGCGTCCTTCGTTCCATGCTTTCCGTCGTGATAACTTGTTTTTTGATGCGGTTGAGCCATTTTTTGCATCCGCAGGAACAGCCGAAAAAACGGGTTTAACCGTATCTAATAGCGAAATTGGTGCGCGTGAACCGAATAACGTCAAAGTCAATTACTGGTTACAAGGCACACAAGGCGCACGTTTTGTCGGCTTGGTGAATCAATCAGGTTTCCCACAAAATATTCCCTTAAATGGCGTGAATTTAAACGGCGAAACCCTGCCGAAATACGCACCAATGACCGTGCCAACCAATCCAGAAGCAGGTGTTGCCTCTAAAGATTACGCGATGATTTTGGTAAAAGATTTACCACTCACCAATGGTGCAGGCAAAGTGGCATGGACAAGCAGCGAATTATTAACCTCACGCAATTATAACGGCGATGCCTTAGTGATTGTGCATGGTGTCGCTAATACGCAAGGTGAGTTAGTGTTAGATGGTTTAGGTGCAGGCGCAACGATCGTCACCCGTGATAACGGTATTACCATTGCTGAGCAAAGTGCTAATCGTTTAGCCGTGACCTATGGCCATTATCCCCATTTAGAATTAGTTGTTCGTGCCGAAAGTGGTCGCTTGGTACGTGTGGTTGTGACGACTACCGAAGAAGCTGGGCGTTTTTGGTTTAGCAAAGCTAATAATGGCCAAGATATTGTCGTTGCTGGTTTAGAAATGCTGAAAGAAACGGGCGTTTCTTCACTTTATAACTTACAACTGGCAGCTGAAAACGATAGCAAAAGCCGTCCGTTATTTATTATGTCGCCGCGTAATGTCCAGTTGCGTAATTTAACCGTGACTTCCGCGTGGAATAATCAAACCCAAAGCGCAACCTTTGTTAAGCCACAAGCTGTTCCTACATTGCCTTCCTTACCGAGTTTAGCATTTGGTAAAGTCGCCAGTGATATGGGTGAGGCAGCGTTAAATTATAACGACAGCACATGGACAAAATGGACAGGCGAACCACAACCTTTAGAAATGAAAGGCATTTACAGTGGTCACGCATGGTATCGCACAGAACTGAATTTTGACCACGCACCATATTTTTGGGAAGACACATCGCTGTATATTGAACACGCCAGTGATATTGTTGGTATCTACGTGAATGGCACATACCTGAGCACGCAATTACCGTTAGGTACTGAGTTAGATTCGGATTCATGGAATGCCAAATACAAGTTTCCTTCTTTACGTCCGTACTTAAAGCAAGGCAAAAACGTCATCGCTTTCCGTACTGAAGTCTGGGGTCATGGTAGCTTTATGTTCCCACGCGGTACTTTAGCCGCAACCAATATGAAATTGCCAAGTTTAGGTTTTGATAGCTTAAAAGGCTTATGGGGCACAGCACGTTTAGGCGGTACGAATTTAACGAATTGGTCGCTACGTGGCGAGTTAAACGGCGAGCGTACAGGTTTGGCGAGCAATGCCTATAGTGACAGCACATGGCAATCGGCTGCTTTACCGATGAACTTGGCCAAAGGTGAAGTGCGTTGGTATCGTACTAAGTTTGATGCCGCGCAATTACCGAATAGCAATAGCTTAAGTGCGCCATTGTCAGTGCGTTTGGGTGGCGCAAGAGTGAAAGCTACGGTATTTTTGAATGGTCAGTTGGTCGGTCGTTGGTTAAGTGGTGATGGCTGGTTGGATCGTGGTTTTTGGGGACGTGCGATTCGTGATATGTGGATGAACACTAATCCTGATTACTTCCCGATTAGCACCACAGGCTTAAACCCCGCAGGAACAGCCAATGTCTTAGCGGTAGCTTTTGAGGATGTGTCGGCGGGTAGTGAAAGCGCAGCAACGATTAGCGATGTTTCTTTAGCGTATAGCCCAGAAATTCGTGCTGACATTAACGGCCAGTCGATGTTAGTGAATCAACCACGCGGCAAAACGGTTATCAATGTGGATTGGTTAGAGTAGCATCTACGTTTACTTTTTCTAATTAGTCTAAAAGCCCATTCTTCGGAGTGGGCTTTTTTTATTCAATAACTTGGCGTATTGAGTCAGGTTTTGTGTGGAATATATCGGTTAGCATGGCGGCAATAAACAAAATAACATGAGAGTACAACGGTGACTTTGATTAACAAATCGGTATTGATGATGTGCATCATCTGTGCATGTTTCAACAATGCCTTCGCTCGTGAAGATGATGAATTGCAGCAGTTGCAAACTAAATTGACGAATCAATGGACATTAGTGAAAAGTGATAGGTTAAGACAAATCAAAACCTATGCTCGCTTGGAGGATGGAAAACATTACCGCTCTTTTCGTGCAACGGTAGTGATGAAAGATACTAAACCTGAAACCCTCGTACATTTTTTATTAGACTTTGATAGTTACCACAAATGGTACTGGCAGGTTGCAGAATCGAAACTGTTAAAAAAAGTGTCTCCGACTGAGTATTATGTCTATTTAGTGCATAACGCCCCCGCAGGTTTGCCCGACCGCGATGTTATCCTACATGCAACGGTAGAATTACAAACGGCAAGCAAGAATTATTTGACCTTGAAAGTACAAGCCGACCCAAATTATTTGCCATTGCGTCCCCCGTTAGTGCGAATGGTTGCTGAGGATTTGAGTTTTAAATTTACGCCTTTAGATTCAGGTGATATTTATATTGAATGTGAAGGCTATGTTGATCCGGGTGGTAATGTGCCGTCTTGGGCAGCGAATCTTGTGCAGCATAATGCGCCATACAGCGTGTCTTTAGGCTCATTAAGAATGGTTAAAAAAGAAGAGTATATCCAAGCAAAAGCTCCGTTACCGTTCCCTGTTTTTGGGTACAACGAGTACGTGTCTAAATTGCAACGTGGACAATTAAATTAAAAAAAGTGCATGACGGTTTAGCGATTAATCGTTTATTGATAACGACGCGACTTGATAAAGCCTCGTTAAGGACAACCCTAACGAGGTTTCGTTTTTCTTAATAGACAACTTAAGCAGCGTGATTATGTTCAACCCGCGCTTTATGCCGCACCTCTTCTTCAATTTGATGTAATAGTGTTAAGGTACTGGCAATGGTATTGGCTTCAGTGCTGTCAGCTGCCAATAAGTCACGATGGATGTGTTCTAGTTGCAAAATCTGTTGATGAATGGTGCGAGGATCAACATTGGTTAAGGTAATTGACATGGTCATCTCTATTCTCCGTGTGATGAATAAAACTTGCGTCCAATGACAACGTAAGCCCTAAATTTAGGACTCGCATTCAGCAAGCCCTACAGAAAGATATAGACCCATTTGTTGATTCTTACCAATGCAGTTGTGTGAGTTTATTTGACCCATTCGGTAAAATACTGTTTGAGCTTATGTACTTTAGGTGCAACGACCATTTGGCAATAACCTTGGTTGGGATGATTGGCAAAGTAATTTTGGTGATATGCCTCGGCAGGATAAAAGGTCACAGCATCACTGACTTCGGTAACGATAGGGCTTTTGACCAAACCGCTACTTTGTAGCTCGGCAATATAGGCTTCGGCGATTTGTCGTTGTTCGGCGTTTTGGCAATAAATTACCGAACGATATTGTGTGCCAACATCATTGCCTTGACGGTTAAGAGTGGTGGGATCATGAATGCCATAAAACACATCAAGTAATTGGCTAAAGCTAATAATACTCGGGTCGAAATCGAGTTTAACCACTTCGGCATGACCCGAAACGCCTGTACAAATTTGCTCATACGTGGGGTTAGGCCGCGCACCGCCAGCATAACCCGATGTCACATGATGAACGCCTTTCACTTGTTGAAAAACGGCTTCTAAACACCAAAAACATCCACCACCAAAAATTGCGACTGCTGTTGTCATTTGTTAAAGCCTCTGTTGGGATTTTAGCTAGGGTGAACACCAGCCTATTTGTTCAAAATAATACATAGATAAAAAGTAGCACGCTCACAATACACATAATAGCGATCATCAAACCCGCACCATGTAGTTTAGGTGGGGCGATGCGTTGTAGGTCAGCTTCCCCTCCTTGCGCTTCAGTTGCTAGTTGTGTGCCAACCAACCCCATCTCAAGCAATCGATTAGCGATACAGTCAAATAGTGTAATTACTTGTTTGAGTTGCTGTTTATCAAGTCTTAGAAATGAGCGGTAGTATAATTGTCGAGAGAGTCCATCTGATTGCATGCCAACTTCAAAAGACTCTAACTCAAGCAGTAGCACTGCTTTTTTTATTGCAGGCGTTGTCAGCAGACGTTTGAGTTTTCGTGGGTCATCACCTTTCATTGTGAATTTTTTATCAAGTTCATCGTCACCAACTTCTAAGTCTTTAAAGAGAATACTTTTAAGCCCTTCATCCCACACGTAGTTTTTGGCAATATTGAAGTTGAAGTCTTGCTGCCCATAAAATCGGGTGTGCATGACATAATAAACAATGCGATGTTTACCACTGCCACGTACCTCCAGAGAGTAGGACGCTAGCCCTATCGAAGTGCGATACAGTAGGCGGCGTGCCCCAGAGTCATATTCTCCACCTATTTCTCTAGCAGTTTCTTTCCATAATACGACCTCTGGATCAGGGCCAAATAAACTTTCTAAGATGCCCATTAATATCTCCTTTTGAGTCTGATTTATTTCCTCTCATACACCACAAACGCATAGTGTGTATCTTGTGGCTCATAATAATGCGCTTCACGGCCAATTTCTTGCCATTGGCTTAAATCTATAGACGGAAAGAAAGCGTCACCTGTTACAGTTTTTTTAACTTCGGTGATGTAAAGACGTTGCGCCAACGGCAAGGTTTGCTGGTAAATTTGTGCGCCACCCATGATAAAAGCCTCTTGGGTATCGCTAATCTCGGCAATGCTTTCCGCGACTTTGAGTGCATCATCAATACTGGCAACGATTTTTACCCCGTCGGCTTGAAAGTCGCTATTACGACTAATGACGATATTGCTGCGATTGGGAAGGGGCTTACTGCCAATGGATTCGAAAGTTTTTCGTCCCATAATCACTGTATTGCCACTGGTTAACCGTTTGAAATATTTAAGGTCTTCGGGTAAATACCAAGGCATTGCATTGTTGAGACCAATACATCCGTTCTCAGCAACAGCAACAATAATTGACAGTTTCATGGCTTTAGACTCACGTTAGTACTTTAGGTTTTGACCAGTAGACGTTTAAGTCTTACAAAGCAAAACGTGAGATTATACCAAAATTAGATTATTCAAATAGACTAAACAGCAACAGGCGCTTTAATCGCCGCATGAGATTGATAATTCTCAAGCGTGAAATCTTCAAACGTAAAGCTAAAAATATCTTTTACGTCGGGATTTAAACGCATGGTCGCTAAAGGCAACGGCTCACGGCTTAACTGTAAGTCGGTTTGCTCTAAATGATTACTGTACAAATGGCAGTCACCACCCGTCCAAACAAAATCGCCTAAACCTAAATCACAGACTTGGGCAATCATCATCGTTAATAGTGCATAAGAGGCGATGTTAAACGGTACACCTAAAAAGACGTCTGCACTACGTTGATATAACTGACATGACAATTTGCCATTGGCGACATAAAACTGAAACAGCGTATGACACGGCGGCAGTGCGACTTGGTTGGCTTCAGCAGGATTCCAACCCGAAACAATCAAACGCCGTGAATTCGGGTTATGTTTAATGTCGTGAATTAAAGTTTTGATTTGGTCAAACCCATCGGCACTAAAGCTGCCATCGGCGTTTTGTGTTGCGCCAAAGTTACGCCATTGGTGGCCATAAACTGCGCCTAATTCACCTTCAGCACGACCAAAACGCGCACACTGTTCGGCCGTTGCCCATTCATTCCAAATGCTCACGCCATGATCTTGTAAGTATTTAACATTGGTGTCGCCACTTAAAAACCATAGCAGTTCGTGGATGATGGACTTGAGATGTACTTTCTTGGTGGTTAATAAAGGAAAGCCATCGGCCAAATTAAAGCGCATTTGATGGGCAAATACCGAGTAAGTGCCCGTACCTGTACGGTCGCCCTTGAATGTGCCGTTATCTCGAATATGACGCATTAGGTCTAAATACTGTTTCATGGTTTTAAGCCTTTATTGCTGGCTTATGTGTATAAGCCAATGCCAATAATACAACGCCCAGTATAATTAAAGGCATTGTTAATAATTGCCCCATCGTTAACCAGCCAAAGGCAATAAAACCTTTGTCAGCATCAGGCTCGCGGAAAAATTCAACGGTAAAACGGGCTAAACCGTAACCCAAAGCAAACACGCCTGATACGGCTTTGACGGGGCGAGGTTTGGACGAATACAGCCAAATAATCACAAACAATACCGCGCCCTCTAAAAAGGCTTCATAGAGTTGCGAAGGGTGGCGCGGTAAGCTATCAACATGAGGGAAAATCATTGCTAAAGGATAGTTGAGGTCAACGACAGGTCGTCCCCATAATTCGCCACCAATAAAATTACCAATACGGCCAAACAATAAACCTGTGGGGATCAACACGGCAACAAAATCAATCACTTCCCAAAATGGCAGCTTGTAACGTCGGGCAAATAACACCATCGCCGCCAGTACACCCAAAAAGCCACCATGAAAACTCATGCCGCCTTTCCAGACTTGAATCAGCCACCGTGGGTTTTCAAGGAAATGGTCAAAACTATAAAAGAAGACGTAGCCCAGTCGGCCACCCAAAATAATACCCATCGCACCATAAAAAATCAGGTCGGATAGTTGATCAGCAGACCAAATAGGTGTCATGCGTTTGGCGCGTGTTTTGGCTAAAAAGAAAGCCATACCAAAGGCGCACAAGTACATCAATCCGTACCAATGAACTTTTAATGGCCCAAGACTGACTGCAATGGGGTCAATTTGTGGATACACTAGCATCAAGACGCTCCCTAAATTAAGTCTGGACTTACGCATTTCACTGAAATTATCGCGTTTTGCGAACTAAAAATCGTTGGGGACGATTGTTTAGTGAGCAAATAAGCGATAACCGCGTAAGTCCTATAAGAGCGCGTATTCTAAAGTAAGAGGACGTTATGTGTCTGTTGGCTTTTGCATGGCAAATTCATTCTAAGTATCCTTTGATACTCATTGGCAATCGTGACGAGTTTTACGCTCGCCCTGCGACGCCTATCCGTTTTTGGCCAGATGCACCGCAGGTATTAGCAGGCCGCGACGAAAAAGAAGGCGGTACATGGTTGGGTGTGACCCGTTCAGGTCGTTGGGCAGCATTAACCAATTATCGTGAGCCAAATGCACCCTTAGGCGTGTTATCACGAGGTCATTTGGTGGCTAATTTTTTACAAGGTGATAGCGAGCCTTTAGACTATTTAGAAGATATAGCCAAACGTGCTGATGATTATAGCGGTTTTAATTTATTGGTGGGCACACGCCAACAAGCGGCGGTATTTAGTAATCGGGGTACTTCGCCGACATTATTAGCCGCAGGTTTATACGGTTTAAGTAATCATTTATTAGATAGCCCGTGGCCAAAAACACAGCGTCTTAAAGTGGGACTCACCGATTTAGTCAAGCAAGCGCAAATTGATACCACGCAAGCTTTAAGTTTATTGCAAGATCAAACACAACCCGCCGATGAAGATTTACCTGTGACGGGCGTGAGTGTCGATTGGGAGCGGATGTTGGCGATAGCGTTTATTAAACTACCTGTCTATGGTACGCGCGCATCCAGTGTGTTGTTGTTGGGACAGGAACGTGGGCAATTTATTGAGCAAACATGGCTGAATGGTGAATTAGGTGAAAGGGCAGAGTTTGGCTTTGATTATGAATTGTAGGGGCAAATAATCATTTGCCCTATCAGGGATATTGTTAAAATGATCTCTTGAGTACGCTCAGGGAGTGTTTTGCCTTGGCTGAGCGGAGTCGTGGTAGCTGAGCGGAGTCGAAGCTAAGCCATTTTTGAGAAAACCTAACGTTCAAATTTTAATTATTGGCAGAAAAATTATCGTCAGCCGACATACTGACCTATTTAACGAGTGTAAAAATGCAAAACTTAAATGAATTACCCACCGCCCAAGAAATAGCCGATTTGAGCGCATTTTTAGCAGGGGATTTTGCCTACAAGACCTTTAATATCCATGAATTGCGTGGTTATTTGTGGGCAGTTGCAGGAGCACCGACGCATCTTGATCATAGTGATTGGATGGCGAATATTTTTAGTTGTGAGCAAGATGGCAATGGCGCACCCGAAGGTTATAACCCCTTTACCAGTGAAACTGAAGCGCACCACTATTTGCCCATTATTTTTAAACTGTACCATCAATGCGCTCAGCAAGTGACCGATAAACAATTACAGTTGCCAGAAGAATATATTTATAGCGCAGACAAACAACTTGCAGCACCTGTTGAGTCGTGGTGCAACGGTTTTTTATGGGGTTATGGTTGGCTGAGAACGGTATGGAACAACGCTCTGCAACAAGCTGCAAAGTCACTCACCAGTTCAGAAGCTGAAAAACAGTCATTTCTTCAACAAATTGAAATAGTTGCCAAAAGAGCCTATTTGTTTTTGGATGTTCCAGCGGTATTAGCATCGTTGACCGATGATGGTTTTCGCCAACAACTGATTGCTGATTTGCCCAATCTATACCAAGATTTTGCTCGGCAAATGACCCATTATGCAGTCTTGGGTCGTGCGATTGCCGATGTTGAAGAAAAGCCAGTAACGCAACCTGCCGTCAGTATAAAAATAGGTCGAAACGATCCTTGTTTCTGTGGCAGTGGCAAAAAATATAAACAATGTTGTTTGCACTAAGAGCTTGTTGGTGTTGAGATGCTACCTAAGCCGCTTTATCAACCATTTGCAAATTCACCCGTGCAGCTGCGGGTGAGGTTGCTAAATAAGTCAAGGCTTGTTCGGTTGATGCCTCATGAACAGGGTTATACCACGGGGTAAAAAACGGTAATTGTTTGGCGGCTAACCAAATGGGTGACGGTAAACTGCCATTTTTAGAGGTGCGATACCATTCACGCCAAATCCACGGTTTCCATACCGAAGGTTTGTGTTGGCTAAAACGAGTATCTTGACGTAATAAATCAGCGACACCATCAACCCACAAGCCAAAAACCAATGGTGTGGCGATGGATGCTAAATAATAACGCGATAAATAACTGCCACCTAAATGTTGATATAAATCAAAAGCAACACTGCGATGTTCTACTTCTTCTGCGCCATGCCAACGAATTAAATCGACAAATACAGGGTCACCTTTATCCCAATGATGGTTTTCTAAGGCATATTTGCCGAGCACACAGGTCATGTGTTCAACAGCGGCAATAATCCCTAAACGAAAAACTAACCATTCGTTTTCAGCGAATTTAGGCAAATTAATACCTAACGGTTGGTCAGCGAGTGCCTTATTAAATAAGAACTCCATGATATCGGTATTACGTTTAGTGCTAATACCTCGCTCTTTGAGATATTCGTCAATCGCACTGCTGTGTGCTCGTGCGTGCATGGCTTCTTGGCGTATAAATTTTTGCACATCATCGCGTAGTTTAGCATCGGTAACTTGTGGCAGAGCCTTGTTATATAAACGGCAAAACCAAAACTCACCCGCAGGTAAAATCATATTGATTTCATTGACAAAATGACTAGCAAACGGTTGATTCGGTAGCCAATCAATAGGGGTGTTTTGCCAGTCAAATTTGACTTTACGCGGTATTAGTTGGTCTTGCGTATGAGAAGCTGATTTTTTAGCTTTTTTAAAGACGGAAAGAATACCCATGTTTGATTCTCCACAATATAAATCGTAGGGGCGAATTTATTCGCCATATTTGCGGGCGAATGAATTCGCCCCTACATCACGCTAAAACGAGCAATATCAGGCAACACGCGCCAGTTGTAACGCAGGTGTTTGTTGCCCAGATTCAATAAAATCAATAAATTCAGCCGTATAGTCAGCGACTAATTGTGGATGGCTGACTTGAATCCAATGACCAGAATCCACTTCGCGTCGCCATAGTTTTCGTGTCCATTGCGCTAAATCATCCCAAATTTCTTGCACCATAAAATGGTCGCCTGTGGGCACAATTAATTGCACAGGAATCGTGGTATGACGCTCTTGTGGTTTCAAAACCCGATTTAGAACATTAGCACGATACAAATTCACGCCCATTTTGCCATCTTCGGTTTGTGTCGGATTGACCTCGGCATCTGTAATGCCTTCGGCTTTAGCGAGTACCGTTGGCCAAAATTTGTCGCCTGCCAACCGCCAAATTGTTGGTGCAACCACAGGCAAATGAAACATAGCGATATACCAAGAATGCGCGGCTTGACGGGCTAATTGCGCCAGTTGTTTTGGTGAACCACTGCTTAAACGTTGGCGAATCCAATGGCCTGCATGGTCAAGGCTAGGCCCTGAAATGGTGGTGTAAGAAGCAATACGGCCTTGTAAGGTGGGTGTGGTGACGGCCTCCCAACTTTGAATCGAACCCCAATCATGGGCAACCAAATGGACAGCTTTTTTTGGGCTAACAGCTTCAACCACAGCCGCTAAATCATCAACCAAAAACTTTAAGTCATAAGCGGATTTATGAGCAGGACGGGTAGAGTTACCCGCACCACGAACATCATAAGCAACGACAAAATAACGTTTGGCTAAAAGCTCTGCACTGGCTTTCCAAACATTAGCCGCATCGGGATAACCGTGAACCAACACCACGGTTGGTTTGTTTTTTGATGGTTTGCCCCATGTATAAACGGCAAGTTTAACATCGGCAGATTGAACAAATTGGCTGGGATTCATACAGTGTTCCTAATTCGTAAATGTTAAGCGGCTTGTTGCGGTAGCCAGAGGCCACGCGCTTGCCAACGACGAACATGGGGGACATCATCATCCAACCAAAACGCATCGTCTTCGGTAATGACCAATAATTCTTCCCATTTAGCACCCACACCTTTAAGGCCTAAATGCGGTTCAACTGCCCACAAGCCAACGGTTGGCGCATGGTTAGAGCTATCGCTACTGTTCCAAATTGGACTCCAACCTTCACGCGCCCCTTTAATACGGTCACGGACTAATTCTCCGACATTACGCACACCAAAGTTAGCAATGGTGAGATGACTTTTTTTGCCATCATCCGCCAGCTTTTCGATGCGGTGCGCGAGTGTTTCAAAGGGGTAGGCTTTATGACGCGGGTCATAGCCGTGTTTTTTGCATAACGCATCAACAGCACGACTAATTTCAACTAAGGGTTTACGTTGTTTGGCCATCGTCAAAATCAGTTGTCGATACTGGAGTAAATCATCCATTAATTGGTCGAGGATTTTGTTTTCACCGAGCACGCCGCAATAGCCAATATCGGCGGTACAGCCACGAACGCTCGGGGCACAGTCCAAAATAAATGGCATGTTTTCTTCTAAACGGCGAAAGCCAGGGTAAAACGCAGGATTGAAGCCTTTCAGTTGCTTGAAGGCAATTAAACCTCTAAAGGCAGTACGGTCACCAAACCATGCAAACGGTTGATGAAAGCAATCATCCGCACCATGATCTAGCAGATATTCTTTCATCAATGCTGCGACTTGACGCTCCGTCATTCCGACGTGCATATGGCGAGTAATGGTTTCAGCACAGTCGTACGCTAAACGCTGAACTTGACGAAAACTGGCTAAATCTTCGTGAGAGTAATTAATACCTGCGGTCATCGGACTCACCTTCGCTGCTTTTATAACGAGACATTGCCCAATGTTACATTTAAAAGGGTTGATGTCAATGACCCTATTTGTGCGTAAAATGAACGTGTGGTCACGATCGAGTAATCATACAAAAAAGCAGATGATGAGTAAGAGACTTGTCTTTGCCTGTTTACGAGTCTTGTTAATCGCCAAGCGGTCAATATTGCCGCTCGTGTTGAGGTGGGGGAGATGAAATTTATATTACTAAAGAGGTTTTTGAGTCCGAAGGTGTTTAGAAGGCATTGAACGATTTTGAAGTGCTGCCAGAGCAGTCGATGTTGAAGGGAATTTCGGAGGCGGTGAGTGTTTATAAGGCAAGGGTGTAGGGGGAATTAACCGTAAAATTGGTCGTTTATCTGAAATTTATTGAAATTATGTGACAAGATTGTTATTTTTATTATGGTTTTTGAGCTTGACAGTGGCGTAATGCTCTCAAGTGTTTTTTAAGCAATAAAAATAGGGTTTACACCAATGAAAGTCACACAAAAGCTCCTCATTTCTGGGCTGTTACTGGCGTCAGTCCAACCACTACACACCCACTAAATAGTTGCGTTTAATATCTTCCTCCACACAATCTACATACAATCTCACCTATATATAAACAATGATTTTTTAAAATAGCAGAGTCTAAAAACTCTTCTGTGAAAAGCATGAAAAAAAGTCATTATTTAATGGGTTCAGTTTTTTTTACGGCTGTACTATTGATGGGGTGTTCTAAATCTGAGCATTCCGAGCAGAATACAGCTGAAAGTTCTCCAGCAGCTGTAAGTGTAGTAATAATTCAACCACAATCAATTAATTTGATTGAAAACCTCCCAGGGCGTGTAAGCGCTTATCGTGTTGCTGAAATTCGTCCGCAAGTGGGAGGAATTGTTGATCAAGTTCTATTTAAGCAAGGATCTTATGTTAAGGCTGGTCAACCACTCTTTAAATTAAATGCTGAAATATTTCAAGCAGATGTGAATAGCAATAGTGCTGCTTTGCATCGAGCACAAGCTGAAGTTGCTCGTTTGCAAGTCTTATTGCAGCGTTATAATGAGTTAGTAACAATCAATGCGATTAGTCAGCAGGAATATAGCAATACTGAAGTAGAATACCGCAAAGCAAAAGCTGATGTCGCGCAAATGGAAGCATCACTTTCACGTCAGCAATTAAATTTAAAATATGCAACGATTACAGCGCCAATTTTAGGGATTATTGGTGAGATTTTAGTTACAGAGGGAGCATTAGTTGGTCAAGGTGATACTAAGGCCATGGCTGTAGTACAACAGATCAATCAAGTTTATATCGATGTAAAACAATCGATCAGTGATTATGAAAAGCTGCAAGAAGCTTTACAGCAAGGCAATTTATCTAATACTAGTCATACGATTGAAGTCTTAAACAGTCATGGAAAACCATATAATGTGACAGGAGAAATTCTATTTTCAGACACGAAAGTAGAGCCTGACACAGGCGATGTGACCATTCGTATTTTAGCAAATAACGAAAATCAAAAATTGCTACCTGGTATGTATGTGCGCGTAAATATGAGTCGAGCAAAACTCAATAATGCAATTTTAGTACCTGAACAAGCTATACAGCATGATATTAGTGGAAAAGCTAATGTAATGGTTGTCGATCAAAAAGGCCGGGCACAAAGCAAGCCTGTTCAAGTTGGTCAGCGTTATCAAAATAGTTATGTCGTGACTCAAGGCTTGATAGCAGGTGAAAAAGTAATTGTCGAGGGTATTGATCGTATTCAACCTCAGCAAGAATTAAAAATTAAACAATGGCAACCTACTGTAATTAATAATGAAAAAGGAGGACAAAATTAATGTCTCAATTTTTCATTAGGCGACCAATTTTTGCATGGGTAATCGCTTTATTTATTATTTTACTAGGTGTACTCAGCATTCCTAAATTGCCGATAGCACGTTTTCCAAGTGTCGCCCCGCCTCAAATTAGTATTACTGCAACGTATCTAGGTGCGACGCCAAAGACACTCAATGATAGCGTTGTCACATTGATTGAACGTGAAATGTCTAGCGTAAAGAACTTACTGTATTACAACTCAAGTTCTGATAGTTCTGGTAGTGCCACAATTACTGCTACATTTAAACCAGGAACAGATATCGAATTGGCTCAAGTTGATGTGCAAAATAAAATCAAAGCGATTGAGTCTAGATTACCACAACCTACTCGACAACAAGGGCTCATGGTGGATGCCGCATCCTCTGGCTTTTTAATGATGGTTGGTTTGAGTTCAGCTAATGGTAAATATACTGAGATAGATGTCAGTGATTACATGAATCGTTACGTTATTGAAGAGCTAAAACGAGTTGAGGGCGTTGGTAAAGTACAAAACTTTGGTGCTGAAAAAGCAATGCGTATCTGGGTTGACCCAGATCGTTTAGTGTCATATGGCTTAAGTATTCAAGATGTGAATACTGCTATTCAAAATCAAAACTTACCAATATCACCTGGCCGTATTGGTGATGTACCTGCATTAAAAGGGCAACAAATTACTATTCCACTTACAGCACAAGGGCAATTGGAAACTGTTGAACAATTTAAAAATATTAGCCTTCGATCTAATAAAAAAGGTTCAAATGTTCGACTCTCAGATGTAGCTAATGTTGAGATTGGTGCGCAATCTTATAACTTTGCTATTTTAGAGAATGGTAGTGCATCTACCGCTGTGGCGATACAAATGAGCCCAGGTGCAAATGCCGTAAAGACGGCTGAAGGTGTTAAAGCTAAAATTGAACAGCTAAATTTAACTTTGCCTGATGGAATGAAGTTTTCAATTCCTTACGATACCGCCCCATTTGTGAAAGTATCTATTCAGAAGGTAATTATTACCCTTCTTGAGGCAATGGCTTTAGTGTTCATCGTGATGTTTGTCTTTCTACATAATGTTAGATATACCTTAATTCCTGCGATTGTTGCCCCGATAGCACTCTTAGGGACTTTTGCTGTCATGCTAATTGCTGGCTTCTCCATTAATGTGCTTACGATGTTTGGGATGGTACTTGCGATTGGAATCATTGTAGATGATGCGATTGTTGTCATTGAATATGTTGAAAGGATTATGGCAACCGAAGGTTTATCACCTGTTGAAGCTACCGTCAAAGCAATGAAGGAGATTACCAATCCTATTATTGGCATTACTTTAGTTTTAGCAGCGGTATTTTTACCAATGGCATTCGCTGCTGGATCGGTTGGTATTATTTATCGCCAATTTACCATCACCATGTCAGTTTCGATTTTATTCTCAGCATTCCTTGCATTAACTTTAACACCAGCTTTATGTGCAATTATGTTAAATCCAATTGATAAGGATCATGAGAAAAAAGGATTTTTTGCTTGGTTTGATCAACGTTTTGAAAAGCTTAACAATAAATATGAGCGTAGTTTATTTAAAGCAATTAAACATAAAGTAGCTGCAATGTTATGTTTTCTTGGCATTGTTGTAGCTCTTGTTTTCAGCTTTAAACAAGTACCTACTGCATTTATGCCAGAAGAAGATCAGGGTTGGTTTATGACATCAATTCAACTTCCATCTGATGCGACGCAGGAGCGTACCCGTAAAGTGGTTGCTGAATTTCAAAGCCACTTAAATCAAGAGATAGGCATTAAAGATAATATGGTTGTGTTGGGCTTTGGATTTAGTGGTTCTGGGCAAAATACGGCAATGTACTTTACTAATCTTCTTCCATTTGAAGACCGTACCGTTACTGCACAAGAAGTTGTAAATAATGCAAATATGGCGATGGCTGAAAGTTCAGAAGGACAAACGATGTCGGTATTACCTCCTGCAATTGAGGAACTAGGGAGCTCATCTGGTTTCTCATTACGGCTATTAGATCGGGGCAATATTGGCATGCCTGCATTAAGACAAGCACAAAAACAGTTACTTGGTTTGGCAGCACAAAGTAAGATTGTGAAGGATGTTTATCCTGAGGGTTTACCAGATGGTAGTTCAGTACAACTGAAAATTGACCGTGACAAATTGCAGACACTAGGTGTTAAATTTAGTGATGTCGCTGATATTATTTCAACCTCAATGGGTTCAATGTATATCAATGACTTTCCTAATCAAGATCGTATGCAACAAGTGATTGTGCAACTTGGTGCAAAATCACGTATGAGTATTGATGATATTCTACAGATCAAGGTCAATAGCCAAAGCGGTAAGTTGGTTTCAATGTCTGAAATTATTACCCCTGTATGGCAATATTCTCCACAGCAGTACAACAGATACAACGGTCGTCCATCACTAAGTATTACAGGTAGCCCTGAGCTAGGTATATCTTCTGGGCAAGCGATGTCAGAAATGGAGTCTCTTATCAAGCAACTTCCTAAAGGAGTTGGCTATGAGTGGATTGGTATTTCTTTAGAAGAGAAGCAAGCTGAATCACAAACATTGTTCTTGCTATTGTTATCGATGTTAGTCGTATTCCTTGTCCTAGCTGCACTTTATGAAAGTTGGTCTATTCCAGTATCTGTCATGCTAGTTGTACCTTTAGGTCTCATTGGTGCTTTTATCGCAGTCATGATACGTGGTATGCCAAATGATATTTTCTTTAAAGTTGGCTTGATTACCATCATTGGATTATCAGCAAAAAATGCCATTTTAATTGTTGAGTTTGCAAAAGCACTGAGACAAGAAGGGATGGGATTAGTTGACGCAACTGTTGCCGCAGCGAAATTACGTCTGCGTCCAATCTTGATGACTTCTCTTGCATTTACCTGTGGTGTGATTCCATTAGTCATTGCAAGTGGTGCAAGTTCTGAAACCCAAAAAGCCATTGGTACAGGGGTATTTGGAGGGATGATCAGTGGAACTATTCTTGCCATTATTTTTGTACCTATCTTTTTCATTGTTGTGATGACAACTGTAGAAAAATTCTCTAAACAAAAAGTAGGGCATTAATATTCTACGGAGGGGGAATGCTAAATATTTAAGCTTCCCCACTCAAATTTGATTATAGATATAGAGAGATTAAACATGATCATTCAAATAGAAACACCTCGCTTAACTTTGAGAACATTTGAAGAACGAGATGCTTTTGGATTATTAGAATAACCTTAACTTAAAATACCTCAAGTTACCTTTTAATTAACTTTGTATTGTCCTTATTCCAATACTTTTGTGAAAGTCACAAGTATTTTTCAAATATGAACCGGTGAGGTTTAACCGTTCGGAGCAATTATTATGATACAAAAATCATGCTCTACTTTAGGCCGTGGTATGACGGTTTCTGCACTTGTGCTTGCTTTGACTGCTTGTCAAAGCATGCGCGGCTCAGAGCCAGTTGTACAAGCAAATATTCCTACAAGCTATACACATGCTACTGGTCAAACTATTGCTGAAACAGGCTATAAAGATTTTTTTGTAGACCCTCGTTTACTTAAAGTCATTGATTTGGCCTTAGAGAATAACCGTGACTTACGTACAGCCACCTTAAATATTGAACGTGCTCAACAACAATTTCAAATCGCACGCAGCAACCAATTACCAACAATTAGTGCCAGTGGTAGTGTGTTAGGCCAATATACAGTAAGCTCGCCAAGTCCATCTACTGCGTATAGTATTGCTTTAGGCTTGACATCGTATGAATTAGACTTTTGGGGGCGTGTTCGTAGCCTAAAAGCCAGTGCTTTAGATACTTATTTAGCAACGTCAAGTGCGCGTGATGCTACGCAAATTTCATTAATCAGCCAAGTTGCACAAGCTTGGTTAGCCTATTCTTATGCTAATGCCAACTTACAATTGGCTGAAAAAACATTAAAAAGCCAACAAGAGGCTTACAACCTCAACAAAAAACGTTTTGATATTGGCATTGATAATGAACTTTCAGTCAGCCAAGCACAAATTTCTGTAGAAACTGCACGTAGTGATGTAGGCAACTACAAAACACAAGCGACACAAGCATTAAACGCATTAAATTTAGTGGTCGGTCAATTAGTTCATGACGACCTATTGGCTAAAACACGTGTGCAGAAAGTTACGTCACTTGATGTCATCGGTACTGGTTTACCAAGTGATTTACTGTTGAATCGTCCTGATTTACGCAGTGCAGGATTTAAATTGTCTGCCGCAGGTGCCAATCTTGGCACTGCGAAGGCACAATTATTCCCAACCATTACCTTAACAAGTACGGCAGGTTATGCGAGCACAGATTTAATTGACTTATTCAAATCAGGTAGTTTCATTTGGTCTGCGAACCCTAGTCTTAATATTCCAATTTTTGACTGGGGAACACGTAAAGCAAACGTCAAAATTGCTGAAATTGATCAAAAGATTGCGCTATCTGATTATGAAAAAGCTATTCAGTCTGCCTTTAGCGAAGTCAATGATGCACTAGCTGTTCGCTACAATATTGCGGATCGCTTATCAGCACAACGCCGCCTAATGGATGCTTCTCAAACGTTATACCGACTATCAAATGCACGTTTTAATGCAGGTATTGATAGTTATTTAAACGTTTTAGATGCACAGCGTAGTTCATACAGTGCAGAACAAGGTCTGCTCGCCCTTGAACAAGCAAATCTAAATAACCAAATAGAGCTATATAAATCATTAGGTGGTGGTATAACAGCAAAAAAAATGTAGTTGCTCAGAAATTTAACTTTGAAAATGTTAAAATAGTTCATCATTTTCAACTTAGATCGAACTCCATGTATTATAAAGTACAACATAGTTTCGAAAATAGCGTAATTCTCGTTGTAGAAGATGATTATGATATTGGGGATATTCTTGAAAAATACATTCAAAACGAGAACATGCAAGTTATTCGTGCATTGGATGGTCATCAAGCCTTAGAATACCTAAAAGTCCAACATATAGATCTTATACTACTTGATATAAAACTACCAAAGTTTAGCGGTTGGGATATTTTACAAATTATTCGTCAAAACAATAGCCTACCAGTCATTATGCTTACAGCATTAGACGATCAAGTAAATAAAATTATGGGATTAAAAATGGGGGCAGATGATTTTATTATTAAACCTTTTAATCCAAATGAAGTGATCGCAAGGATACAAGCTGTTTTAAGACGTAGTGTCTTTCAAAGTTCATCTCAAAATACTCTTCGTTATCAAAATATTGAAATTAATCTTGAAAAACATCAGGTTTATATATTAACGGATGATAAAAAAAAATTAGTCAACTTAACTTTAACTGAGTACAATATTCTCGTTTTAATGACTAAGACACCCAATAAAGTTTTTACACGCAACGAATTAATTCAAAACTGTATGCCAGAAAGTGATGCGCTTGACCGTACTGTTGACAGTCATATGAGCAAATTACGAAAGAAGCTGGAGGACAGTGGTATTACAGGAGTATTAGTAAATGTACGTGGTGTTGGTTATCGGTTAGATTAAAATATGAAATTTAACACGTTAAAAAGTTCAATCGGTATTAACACCCAATTTATTATCATGATGAGCCTATTTAACTTAGGCATCACCTTTTTATCGTTTGCAATTGGTTACTTTGTATATAGTTGGGCGATGAAACTGGATCTCTTTGACTATCCTAGTCTTGACCCTAATGAGTTTACTATAACATCAGTTGATTTTATTTGGTTTTTTCTCGTTCTATTAACTGGTTTTTTTCTATCTGCCATTTTAGCTTATCGATATGGTAAACGCTATACGCAACCTATTAGTGAATTAGCAAATGTCATTCAACAAATTCAGCAGGGAAATTTATCTTTAAGAATCGAAGAGCCGCATCATGATATTCCTCATGAGCTTAACTCATTGATTAAGAATTTTAATGCGATGGCAGATCAACTAGAAATATCCGTCAAGAATTCAACCATTTGGAATGCAGCGATCGCACATGAGCTCAGAACACCAGTGACTATCTTACAAGGGAGATTGCAAGGTATTGTTGATGGTGTATTCATAGCCGATAAAGATTTACATCGAAGTTTATTGAATCAAGTTGAAGGACTGTCTTATTTGGTTGAAGATTTACGTACATTAACGTTAATTGAGAATAAGCAATTCCGATTAGAATTAGAGAAAACCAATTTGCAACCAAGTATTTATAAATGCTTGCAAATGTTTAAGGAGCGTTTTCAGGCTAAAGGTTTAAATGCTACTGTAAGTTTAACTGATGAAAGTATGCTGTGTGATATAAGACGCCTAGAGCAAGTTCTAATCGCTTTCTTTTCAAATATCTTAAGGTATGCTAATTCTGGGCAATTTAAAATTACCACATTCACGACACAAGAACATTGGATTTTTATGTTAGAAGATGAAGGCCCAGGTATTGATGATATTCATCTTGAGCACTTATTTAAACCTTTCTATCGATTAGAAGATTCAAGATCACGTTTAGATGGGGGTACAGGATTAGGATTATCTGTAATTGAAGCAATTATCGAAGCACATCAAGGTAAAATAAACTATTCGCAATCTAAAGCATTAGGTGGAAGCTGTTTTACTATACAACTAAAAATTAACACCATTTGAAATCATTAAGCTGCAATTCCCGTGAGAAAATAACTCAGTAACAATTTCATGGGCTTTGTTGCACAAATGGCAATGTATTGAGTGATTCTGTAAAATGTCGTGATGACGACGTATAGCCCAGCGAAATATCGCACTACCAATTGGCCAACCTACAATTCAGCCTTGAAATCTCGCGGCTCACTGATGCTTTGGATAGACAAAGAGATGTCGTTGTAGTGGCAGGGTGAAGCAGCAGGAAAGCGAGGCCGTATCATGACGTTTAGTGATGCCGCCATTCAATTTTGTCTGACTATCAAGGGATTGTTTAGTCTTCCATTACGGCAAACAACAGGGTTTGTTGAAAGTCTACTGCGCTTAGCAGGTTTATCATGGCCTGTTCCTGATTACAGTACGCTGTGCCGTCGCCAAAAAACCATCACCGTTGATATTCCTTATCGCCCTAGCGAAAAAGGCTTGCACTTATTGGTGGATAGTACAGGGATTAAAATGTTGGGTGAAGGTGAATGGAAGCGTAAAAAACATGGCGCAGAGTATCGTCGTCAATGGCGCAAAGTTCATTTAGGCATTGGTAATCGTCCCTAAAAATAAGCCATCGCCAGCATTCAGCTTATAAGATTTTTCTTCGGGTTTGGCGGTATCCGCTTGTCTGGCATGGGTAAGAGGCTTTCTGGTAGTCATGAAATGGCTCACGATATGGGTAAGAAAAGTTACCCAGAAAGTGACCCAGATTTTGTTCGGATTGGAGGGATATTATCGGACGCTATAAAACAAGAAACCCTGCAATTGCAGGGTTTCTTGGGGTTTTTTAGACATCATAGGATGCCATAAAACAGTCAGTTGGTGCCCAGTAAGGGACTCGAACCCCCACGGATTTCTCCACTAATACCTGAAACTAGCGCGTCTACCAATTCCGCCAACTGGGCAATATGAACTTATACAGTCTAGCATAAGACGGCGCGTAAATTAGCGAGCTTTGTCTGTTCTGTCAATGATTAGATAAACGCTTTGGCCAAATTGATGGCACTTAAACCACTAATGAGCACGCCAACAATAATCAACAAGCTTTTGGGTTGTAAATGGTGACATAACCATGCTGCTAAAGGTGCAGCAAACAACCCGCCGATAACCAAGCCTGCAATTAATGGCCAATTGCTAAATACGCTACCAAACACGGCAAAAGCGGTCGCACCAGCAATAGATAAAAAGAACTCCGCCGCATTCACCGAACCAATCGTCGTGCGAGGGTCTTGGCCTGTTCCCACTAAAGAAGTAGTAACAACAGGGCCCCAACCGCCACCGCCAACCGAGTCAACAAAGCCACCTGTTAACGCCAATGCGCCAATGTGTTTTGGGGCTTCCTTACGCAATTTAATTTTTTTAAAGGCTTTACTTAAAATGTATAAACCCATGAATAATAAATAAGCCGAAATATAAGGCTTAATGACATTACCATCAAAGCTGGTGACCACATATGCACCAACAACACCGCCTATCATTCCGGGAATCACTAAGCGATAAAACAAAGCTTTGTTAATATTGCCAAATCGCCAGTGAGAAAAGCCTGAAAATCCAGTCGTAAACACTTCCGCTAAATGGACGGATGCCGATGCCGCCGCTGGCGGTACGCCTGATCCTAATAAAAAGGTGGTGGCGGTAAGGCCGTAAGCCATCCCTAATGCCCCATCAATCACTTGCGCGCCCAAACCCACGGCAAAAGCAATCCAAAAAGCATTACTTAAAAAGCCTTCTTGTAAGGCGTGAGAGTCGGGTGCAATTAAAAAGACAATACCAATCACTACCGACATTACACCAAATAAAATGGCAAAGGTTTTGATGAAGGTTTTGAAGTGTTGCTCATGCGTCACTTCGACTTCTAATAAAGGCAAGCCTTCGCGTTCGTGTTGTTGACTTTCGGGAGCATCGTAATCTAGGCGACGGATTTTCATAGTGAGCAAGTGTTGAAAAATAAACAGTTGGCGGACTATAAACAACTGTGCATCAATCTTAAAATAATTAGAAATTATATTTTTATGCTTTTTGGGAATATGGAATGAGTTTAATGCGAGCTAAAATAGTTATCTTGCTTATTCTTTCGCTATGCTAAAATAAAAAATCAATAACAGTGAGAAAATATATGACCCAAACCCCATGGATCGACCCAAACGCCACCAACGAAGCAGAACGTTACGATAATCCCATCCCTAGCCGCGAACTCATCCTGCAAATTATCTCCCAACACGACAAACCACTGACCGCCGAACAACTCGCGGGCTTACTGGGTTTGCATGATGACGAACGCCAATTTGCCCTGCAAAAACGCTTGGGCGCGATGGTACGTGATGGTCAATTGTCTTCAGACCGACGCGGCACATATAGCCCGCTGAACGAAGACGAATGTAAACGTGGTTATGTGCAAGGTCATCCCGATGGTTTTGGTTTTTTAATTCCTGAAGATAAGTCAGGCGATTTATTACTGACCTCGAAACAAATGCGTTTAGTGTTTCATGGTGATGTTGCTTTGGTGCGCGTGGTCGGTTTTGACCATAAAGGCCGTCCCGAAGGTCGCATCGTCAAAGTCTTAGAAAGTAAAACCCAGCGTTTGGTTGGCCGTTATTTTGAAGAAAATGGCGTTGCCTATGTGTTGCCTGATAACCCGCGTATGACGCATGAAGTGGTATTGCAAGGCGATACTCAAGGCGCAACACACGGTCAATTTGTCGAAGTCAAAATTGTCAGTCAACCGAATCACCGAAGTCTAGCGGTGGCTGAGTTAACGGCAATTTTAGGTGACCATTTAGCACCGGGTTTAGAGATTGATATTGCGCTACGCAATTTTGATATTCCTCATCTTTGGCCGAATGAAGTGTCTGAACAAGCGGCCAATATTTCTCCTCAAGTCACTGAAGCAGACAAAGTAGGGCGTGTCGATTTACGCAACTTAGCCTTAGTGACGATTGATGGCGAAGATGCCAAAGATTTTGATGATGCGGTCTATGCCGAAAAACGCGCAGGTGGCGGTTATCGTTTAGTGGTAGCGATTGCCGATGTCTCCCATTATGTCCGTCCTGATAGTCCTTTAGATATTGAAGCCAAACACCGTAGTACCTCCGTGTATTTCCCCGGTTTTGTCGTACCGATGTTGCCCGAAGTGCTGTCGAATGGTTTGTGTTCGTTAAAGCCGAATGTCGATAGATTATGTATGGTCTGCGATATGACCATTTCACGAGCAGGGCGGGTGACAGGTTCACAGTTTTATGAAGCCGTCATGCACTCGCAAGCGCGTTTAACCTACACCAAAGTCAGCGCATTGCTAGAAGAGCCAGAAAGCGAATTAGGCCAACAAGTAGCGACTGAGTTTCCGCATCTAATCAAGCCGATTCATACGCTTTTTAGTTTGTTTAAAGTATTACGGGCAAATCGTGAACAGCGTGGCGCCTTAGATTTTGATGCGCCTGAAACTTACATCATTTTTGATGAAAACAAAAAAATCGATAAGATTTTGCCGCGCACCCGTAATAAAGCGCACATGTTGATTGAAGAATGTATGTTGGCGGCGAATGTCTGTGCCGCCGAATATGTGCAAAGCCGCAATCTGCCAGCGTTGTATCGTAACCATGAAGGGCCGAAAGAAGAAAAATTAGCGAAATTAAAAAGCTATTTGGCGATTTTGGGTGTCGCTTTTAACGCGAAAAAACCAACTCCTGCCGATTTCCAAGCGGTGTTGATAAGTGTTGCGGAGCGTCCTGATGCACCGATTATTCAAACGATGCTATTACGTTCGATGATGCAAGCGGTGTATAGCCCAGAAAATCTAGGCCATTTTGGTTTGGCGTATGAGGCGTATGGGCATTTTACTTCACCGATTCGTCGTTATCCTGATTTGTTGTTACATCGGGTGATCCGTGAGAATTTACGCCATCCTGAAACACCACCAACGATGGATATGACGCAAATGTTGGCTTTAGGCGAGCATTGTTCGTTAAACGAACGTCGTGCTGATGAAGCAACGCGTGATGTCACCGCATGGTTGAAATGCGAGTACATGCAAGACCATATTGGTGATGAGTTTACTGGTGTCATCAGTGCCGTCACGGCCTTTGGATTCTTTGTTTCGTTGACCGATATTTTTGTTGAGGGTTTAGTGCATATTCGCACCTTAGATGGCGATTATTTTAACTTTGACCCTGTCATGCACACACTGGTGGGTACTCGTACAGGCGTGAGTTATGCCATGGGCGACAAAGTGCAAATCAAAGTCGCAGGCGTCAACCTCGATGAGCGTAAAATGGACTTTCAATTATTAGGCAAAGTAGGCCAAAGCCGACGCATAAAACGTCCTGAGCCTGTAGTGGACGCGGGTAACGCGACACCGAAAAAAGCCAAAAAGCCACGCGCGAAAAAGCCCGATAATCGTACTGAAGCGCAAAAGGCTCAAGCGTCGACCACATCGAAAGCCGAGCCTAAAGCGAAAAAGCCGAGAGTCAAAGATCGGGCACGAGTGACTAAAAACAAAGGCAAACCTGTGAGAAAGCCTAAACCTGTTACGCCTCCCGTCGTGGAGTAGTGAGTTGTCTTGGCTGATGAGTATGGGTTTCGGCCTGTTATGGTTAATCATTGCAGGCAATAATGCTTATACTTTGTGGCAAGCACATCATCAGCATACCAGCACGTCCTTAACCTTGTTTATCGGTGGCGTGTTTGGCGCGTTGGCGGTGATTAGTTTGCCCTATCCCAATACCATTTATGCTTGTTGGTTGCCGATGCTGTTGGATGTGGGTTGCTTGCCTGCGGCATGGAAAATTTATCGGCAGACAGGTAAATAACCTAAATTTCAGTGGTCTAAGAGCCTTAGCCCGTAAGGGTTACGATTTCAACAATAGCTTTTTCCTGCCCTTTCTATAAGCCTGTGTTTTACACAGGCTATATAGCTGCCCTTGTCTTTTTTATGAGTGTGTGTCTCTTAACGAACAGAGTTAGACAATTGAACGATGGATAATGAAGAGATCATCCACCGTTATGATCCTTGCCACTATTAGGAGAGGGAAATGTCTAGTGTTGGTTATCACGAGCCTGTAGAGGAACTGTCTGTTGAAACCCGCGATATGCATCGTGCCATTACCTCGTTGATGGAGGAGTTGGAAGCGATTGATTGGTACAATCAACGCGCCGATGTCTGTCACGATGCCGATCTTAAAGCCATTCTAGAACACAATCGTAACGAAGAAAAAGAACACGCTGCCATGATATTGGAGTGGATTCGCCGCAAAGATCCCTGTTTTTCTCAGCAGCTTAAGCTCTATCTATTTGTAGACGGTGCTATTGCAGAAGAGTGAGTCAAGGGAAAATTTGAGTCCAAACAATGTTTTTGCAAAAGTAGGGGCAAATAATTATTTGCCCCTACAAAATCAACATTAATTAACGCTCGTCTTCTGCCAAATCGCTTGTACCTGTTCAGGCATCATACCGCGCCATGCATCTTCTAAAATATCCATGTCTTCTTTAGAGTGCGAGTCGCTTTCAAGGTCAACTTCTTCATATAACAGTTCACTTTGGCTAGAGGCAAAATAATAATCAGTGCCGCACTCGTGCCATAACTTACTCCATAATTCGAGCTTTTCACTTTCAAGTAAATCTTGCAGTACGTCCAACCACGCTTCGCCAAAAACACGCAAAATAATCAAATCATCGTGAAAAATTTTTTCTTCAATAAATAAGCCGTCAACATATTGTGTGGGTTCGTCGTCATCTTCTTGCAGGTCATCGACTTCGGCAATTTGTAATAAGGCGTGTAATTCTTCCCACGTCACATCATCACTCAAGTTTTTGATTTTAGAGGCTAATTCGCTATCTTGTGTTCTAAAAACAACTTTGCCACTGACTTCGCTCATGATTTTTCTCCGAATAGTTATTTAAAGATGTTAGCAGATGGATGATGACAAGATGTGTTATTAATCAGGTCAGACGCTGTAATAGTTTGTAATAACTACCGCTATTCTTGAAAAATCTTAGAAAAACAAATCCGCGAAGATAGCGTCATACCAAGTGGTATTACCGAGCAAGGAAAACGAACATGACTCTTTTATCTTCGACAAAAAATCGTACTAAGCCATTTATCTTAGGTGTGTTATTGGGTTGTTCCATCACATCTATCGGTGGCGTTTACGCAGCACTACCGATGCTTAATCAGCAATTCCCTATGATTGAACGCATGATGAGTAAAATGGACAGCGTGAAGCAACAGCTTAATCTGTCGTCATCACAACAATTGGTCTGGCAACGTGCAGCAGAAGCCTCTCAGCAATTGGCCTCAGCAACAAAATCGGATTTGACGGCATTACGCAGTGAAGGCCAACGGGTATTAAGCAAACGAAATACATCTAGTAGTGAGCTACGTCAGTTTTTCACCCAATTAGATACTAAACGTGATGCCAATATTGCCGAGCGTCGAGTTATTCGTGAGCAATGGCTAACGGTGTATGATCAACTCACGCCAGAGCAACAACTGCAATTACGGATTGCCATAAAAGACGAGTTTGGCCGTGCCGAGCGGTTGCATCAACGTTTTGGCAATGATAAAAGTTAAGCACAAATCCAACGATTAAGACTAATAAAGTTTCAGGAGAAACATCATGTTCAGTAAAATCATTTCAGCCTTGTTGTTAACAACCGCGGCAAGCACTGTTTTAGCGTTTCCAGGCCCGAGTGGTAGTTTTCAGCAAAGTGGCGCGCATGGCGGTAGTATTCAAGGCACTCGTACGACAACGGCAACTAGCGCACAGTCACAAGGTTCTATAACTGGTGCGAAGGGGAATGGTGTCAGTGGCGAAGCCTCCTCGCAAAAATCCAAAGGTGGTAAAACGAGCTATACAGGCACCGCGACAACAACGGGCGGTAAAAGCGCAACAGCGACAGGTTCGTATGTGCAAAAAGGCGATAGTGTTTCGGGTAGCAACGAAACAACCACGAGTGGTGGTTATTCATCAAGCACCAGCTATGAAGCCAGTAAAGATAGTGCCACAGGCACTGCATCGGGAACGGCCACTACGACCACTGGCGGCGGTAAAACAGCCACCGTCACAGCCAGCGCCAGCCAAGGTAATGCTACGGCGACAGCTACGACAGGCACAGGAAAAACGGCAACGGTGACGGCCAGTGGTAGTCAAACGGGCGGCACGGTCACTGGAACAACGGGCAATGGTCAATCCAAAACAGTGAGTTATGGCGATCAACGTTAATTGGTAATGGCAGCTGTCGTTTTGAGCTTGCCAGTTCCATCCTTTGGAAAAGGGGGATTGAGGGTGATTTTCCTAACTCTGCAAATTTCCTCTAATCCCCTCTTTGCAAAAGAGAGGGGGCTTCATTATTTTGGCTACATTCGTAAAGTAACAAGGATTTTCTCGATGACTACTTTCCCTAAAATTCTTGTTGTCGATGATGATCCTGAGTTACGGCAACTGCTGAAAGCCTATTTATCCAAACATGGCTATGATGTGTTGTTGTTGCCTGACCCACGCGAGTTAGAAAAAACGATTAGCCGCTTTTCCCCACAACTCATTGTTTTAGATTGGATGATGCCGCACGAAGACGGTATGAGTGCGTGCAGACGGTTGCGGGCAAAATCGGAACAAACGCCGATTATTATGCTCACTGCGCGTGACGAAACCGTTGACCGTATTATTGGTTTACAAATGGGTGCAGATGACTATCTCTGTAAGCCGTTTGACCCGCGTGAATTATTGGCTCGTATTGAAGCAGTGCTACGTCGTCCTGCGTTTATTGCTCAGCATGGTACAGAAGCCAAAATTAGTTTTGGTGAGTTTGTGATCGACCCTAATATAAGGGCGTTATTACGTTCAGGGCAAGCCATTGAGTTATCAGGTGGCGAGTTTGATTTGTTGTTGGCGTTGGCGCGACATCCGAATCGTATTCTGAGTCGGGATCGGTTATTAACCTTGGTGCATGGTGATAACGCTGAACAAATGGAACGCGCGATTGATGTGCAAATTCACCGTTTACGCAAATTATTAGAAGTTGATGCGGTACATCCACAAATTATTAAAACGGTTTGGGGGCGAGGTTATGTCTTTTCTTTGCCTGCCGATGGTGTATCCGCATGAGACTTTGGCCACGTAAATTATGGCTGCAAACGGCGGTGATGGTGTTTGTCGTTGTTGTTATCACTCAAGTGTTAACGTTATCACTCCTTGGGCATTTTCGGATGCAGATAGTCCGTCAACAAGGCATTGAGTTGGCGCGCGGATATTTGATCATGGCGCATAGTGCCTTGCAGTCAATGTCCCCCGAAGAGTTAGCTTTACGGCTCAATCAGCAAGCACAACTTTTGCCTGTCAGCCAAACGCAAGCTGCCGTTAAACTGGTGTATCAACCTTCTTCGCAAGTGCAAGGTATTGGTGATGCGCCAGTGGGTGTGACTTTGTTATATCGGCATTTACAGCAGGAGTGGGGCATCAATAATGTCAAAATTTCTGCCGCGCCACATTCCGCGCTATTGATTCGAGTGCAAGGCGATTGGTGGTTGCAAATGCTCACCATTACCAACTCGCAACGTTCTATTATCACCGACATATTACCGTGGTTAAATATCGGTTTATTGTTGTTGGCAGGCATTATTGCTTTATTTGTTAGGCATTTGGTTCGCCCTTTATTGGTTTTAGAGCAAGAAGTCGTTGCTTTTGCACAAGGTAAAAATCCTGAGCCATTGACGACCACACATGGCACAATCGAAATTCGTCGTTTAGCCGATAGTATTCATCACATGATGGCCGATTTACGCAGTCACGAACAAGAGCGCCGCACGATGTTAGCGGGTTTGCCGCATGATATTCGCGCACCACTGACGCGTTTACGTTTGCGCTTAGCCCTATTAGATGACACTGATGTGGTTGCTTTTGAACAAGATATTCGCTCAATTGAACACATTGCCGACCAATTTATTGGTTATTTGCGTGGTCTAGATAATAACTCACTCAAAAAAGAACATTTCAACCTGAATGAGCTACTCAGCGAGTTAGTCACAGCTTGCCGACAAACGGGTAAGTCTATCGCACTGTCTTTGCCTGATGAGCCTGTTTTTGTTTTGGCGGATGCGTTAATGTTAAGACGCGCTGTTGATAATTTAATTCAAAATGCACTCCATCACGGTGCTGAACCAGTGCGTTTAAATCTCACCAACAACGTCTTAACGGTAGAAGATAGTGGTCAAGGGATTCCTACTCATTTACGTGACCAAGCTCTTGAGCCCTTTGCACAATTAGCCAGTGAACGTGGTAATCGTGGACAAGTGGGCTTAGGTTTGGCAGTGGTTAAACAGATTTTAGCCGCGCATCAATTAGAGATGCGCTTAGGAGATAGTGAGTTAGGTGGTTTGAAAATTGAAATTCCACTCAAGGTGATATTAAAGCCTCTTTAAAAAGTCGTGGTTTCGACGCCACTCAACCTCCACGACTCTGCGTTGCCTGAGCGGAGTTTAAGGTTTACTAAATAAGTAGTTACATCAAAGGTTTGTTTGTGTCTTCCGTTCGCACTGAGCTTGTCGAAGTGTTCTCTGCCAATGGTTCGACAGGCTCACCATAAACGGCAAAACTTTTATTTGCGTACTTATCAAAGAACTTATTATCCATGACTCAAAAAATAGACCTCGCCGCCGTAAAAAAACAGGCATTAGCCTTACATCAACAAGGGCATTTAATTCAGGCAGAGCAGGGCTATAAATCGATTCTTGTACATCACCCGCAAGAGCTAACGGTCTTACATTTGCTCGGTATTTTGTATCAGCAACAAGCTAAATTTGGATTAGCATTAACCCAAATAGGGCAAGTATTAGCATCAAAACCAAATGCGCTAGATGTGTTGTTATTAGCGGGAATAATTTCAGGACAGCTTGAGCATCATACCGAAGCATTGTCGTATTTCGATCAAGCAATAGTTCAGCAACCCAACGATATAGCTAGCCATTACAATCGTGCGATTGCCTGTCATAAATTACAGCTTTATCAACAGGCGTTAATTAGCCTAGAGGTGGTCATTCAGCAACAAGCGAATCATGCCGACGCTTTAAATCTACGCGGTACAGTATTAGCTGCGATAAAAAGTTATCAACAGGCGTTAAGCAGTTATCAACAAGCCATCGCTGTAAAAACGGATTATCCTGTCGCTTTATATCATTGTGCGATTGTTTTAGAACAGCTAAAGCGTCCGCAAGAGGCCATTTCCTATTATCAACAAGCCATCGCCTTAAAGCCGAATTACAGTAAAGCTATTAGCAATTTAGCAAGCCTATATATGGGGCTTCAGCAGTATTCACAATCAGTTGAGACCTATACGCAATTGTTGGCGGTTGAACCGGATTATCCGTATGCCGCAGGTAAGTTATTTTATGCTCAGGCTTATTGTTGTGATTGGCGCAATTATCAACAGTCGGTCGATACGCTTGTCGCCGCCGTGCGTCAGCAGCATAAAGTCATCACCCCGTTTGATTTTCTCAATGTCACTTCAACTGTTGATGATGAAAAAATCTGTGCCGAAACCTATGTTAAAGATCGTTATCCTGTTGCCTTAAAGCCTTTGTGGCAGGGCGAGCGTTATCAACATAAAAAAATCAAAGTCGCTTATATCTCCGCTGATTTTTACAATCACGCGACATCTATTTTAATGATTGAAATGTTTGAGCAACACGATACCTCACGTTTTGAGTTCGTAGCTATTGCTTTTAATAGCAAAGATGATGACATGACCAAACGTATTAAAACGGCGTTTGATACTTATATTGATGTGAGTGAAAAATCTGATTTTGAAATTGCCGAATTGATCCGTAGTATGGAAATTGATATCGCTGTTGATTTAAAAGGTCATACCACCGATGCGCGTTTAGGCATTTTTGCCCATCGACCTGCGCCGATTCAAGTCAATTATTTAGGCCAAGCCAGTACCCTTGGTGCGCCTTATATCGACTATATCTTGGTTGATAAACACCTCGTTCCACCCGAAAGCCAACAAGACTATACCGAGAAAGTGGTGTATTTACCTGACACCTATTTGGTATGTGATTCTAAACGTCCGATATCTTCGCAGACTTTTACCCGTACTGTGTTAGGGTTGCCTGAGACAGGTTTTGTGTTTTGCTGCTTTAATAACAGCTATAAAATTTCACCGTTTATGTTTAATATTTGGATGCGATTATTACAGCAAGTGCCTGATAGTGTGTTGTGGCTGATTGAAGGTCATCCTGCGGCTTGTCAAAATTTACGTAATGAAGCTCTGAAACGGGGCGTGTCTCCAGAACGTTTAGTCTTTGCGCCTAAAGTCGCCTCATCGGTACATTTAGCGCGTCATCGTCATGCCGATTTATTTTTAGATACTTTACCCGTTAATGCCCACACTACCACCAGCGATGCACTATGGGCAGGATTACCTGTATTAACGTGCATGGGACAAACTTTTGCGAGTCGGGTGGCGGGTAGCTTGTTATCGGCGGTCGGTTTGCCTGAGTTGATTACCCATGCCTTAGAAGATTACGAGGCGATGGCGTTAACACTGGCAACATCACCCGTATTATTGGCGAGTATTAAATATAAACTTCAACAACAACGAGATAGCAGTGCTTTGTTTGATATTACTCGTGCTCGACTAGGGTTTGAGTCGGCTTATGAGGTGATGTGGCAACGGTATCAACAAGGACTGTATCCGATACATTTCACCGTCTAAAAATCAATCACTGTTATGATCACTAACTGATCCACTTCAATATACGAATTAACTTTATGGCTGATAAGTTGTATTGGCATGTTATAGACAGAGGGATGACTGCCTGTCGAACAAGAAAGTTGTGCAGTTGCACCTAGCGTCATAACGGATGGACTACTGATGCTACAGCCACTAATAACAGTAGTCGTAACGGTCATATTGGTTTTATTAGTGTCTGCATAAATAGTATTCGCTACCAACAAAAAAGCGAAAATAGTTACCCTAATATGTTGTGTGAGTGTTTTCATTTGGTCTGCATCCTTGCAATGAAAAAATATTACTTAGATACAGCATAGTTTACTTAATAAAAGTTGTTAGTGTTTTAATAGGAAAATGTGATGGCTATCATCTTGTTGTAAATCTCTAGTGGCTGTTGGCACTGTTGACGTTTTGAAGTTCAGGTTGTTTTGCTTGGAAAGTTCAAATAAAACCATGTCAAAAGAGGCTTCGACTCCGCTCAGCCACCACGACTCCGCTCAGCCAGCGCAAAAAAGCTCCCTGAGCAGAGTGGAAGGGATAGTTTAAGCAAACGTCAACAGACCCTAGGGATGTGACAGGTATGATTATCGTTTGAGTATTAACGAGCCTGACGGTAGTTTTTCTGATTTCATATCGCTTATTTTTAACTTTTGAACACACAAGTTGTTCGCATTTTGACGCTTACTATCAAGTGTCGCCTATACTTAGTTCTGTATAATTTTTGCACTTGCTAATACCGCCAAAACACCGTTTCTTAATCAAGGTATTAGCCATCCAATTTACTAAAAAAAGCACACTCTTGGGGGCGACATGAAAAAGCTATTAACCGTTGCGGGTATGTTATTGAGTACCAGTACAGCATGGGCGGATGCCTCATGGCCGCTAACTCAAGCGATGGAATTGCAAGCCGATACACCCATTAATCGTTTACAAATTTTAGGCGCGCACAATGCGTGGAATGACTCAGCGGCAACGTGGGCAAATCAACGCTGGGCATTAGATAAATTAATGGATAACGGTGTCCGTAATATCGACATTGATATTCACAACGATGGCGGTGTCGTTAAGCTCTGTCATCAAAATTGTTCCTCTATTTATAGTGCTGTTGATAGTTATCCGAATGAGTTGCAAAAAATGGCGACTTGGTTAGCGGCGCATCCGAAAGAAATTCTGTTTTTAGATATGGAAGATCGCGTGGGCAATCAAGCCCTCGTCGAAGCACCGTTACGTGCTGCCTTTGGTTCGATGTTGTATGTGCCGAGCGATAAGCCGAGCAACCGCTGGGAAACCCCGCGTGAAATGGTTGCCAAAGGTAAACGCATTATTGTTAAAGGTGCAAACAATTGGTACGACGGTTCACTCATTTGGGATGGCCGTATTTTTGCGACGGGCGCAGACGGTGGTTGGAATTCGCGTCCTGTTAAATATTTTGATACTGCTACCTGCAAAATGGACGGTAATGCCTTAGTGTTAGGCAGTATCTACACGATTTCTGATAGTAAGTTGGGCAAAGATGTATTGCCTGATGGTTGGGTTGACCAAACAGGCACGATTGACAGTAGCAACATTCCCCGCTTGTTTGCTTGTGGTGTGAATAATGTCGATGCCGACCGTTGGGATGACAGCATGACCACCGCCGCTGTGTGGAGTTGGAACAGTGGTGAACCCAATAACGCAGGTTCAGCAGGTGAAAACTGTGCCGAACAAGGTGGTAATGGTCGTTGGAATGATAATAACTGTGCCGTTGTCCATCGTTTTGCTTGTCAAAATGTCAATAACTTAGATGACTGGCGTATTACGAGCGGTAGCGGTGCTTGGGAACAAGGTCGTGCTCAATGTGCGAGTGAATTTGCAGGTTTCCGTTTTGCCGTTCCTGCTAACTCTTACCAAAATCAGCGTTTATTAGCCGTCAATGGCAATCAAAGCCTGTGGTTAAACTATTCCGATAAAGCGCGTGAAGGCAAATGGGAAGCCTATTATCCAACAGCGACACAATGGTCTTCGGGTGCGTATGGCACGAATCAAGTGACGCAGCAAACCTTGAGCATTGCAGGTGCAAGTGCTGTTAAAGTCACCGTGACAGGTGGTTTAGATGGAATTGGCGATAACGTCCAAGTGTTTAACGGTAGCCGTCAGTTACAACGCACGTTAATTGGTACAAATGTCAGCACCAGTTTTATCGTCAACGATAATAGCGTGATTGTCCGTTTAGCGTCTGACGGAGCAGTATCGGGTAATGTCAGTGTGCAAATTGAAAGCACCACGTTAACTGAAGTGCCTGTCTGGAAGTCTTTAGTCAATGGCAAAGGCAAATGTTTAGATTTAGAAGGGGTGAGTTCTGCTAATGGCGCAGTGGTTCATCATTGGTCGTGTCACGGTGGTGATGGTCAAAAATGGTGGCAAGATGCGCAAGGCCGTATTCATAGCAAGTTAAACGCGAATCGCTGTATTGATGTTTCAGGTGCAGGCACAGGTAACGGCACTAAAATTCAGTTGTGGGATTGTCATAACGGCGCAAACCAAGTGTGGTTACGCGGTGCAGGCAACTCTTTACGTCCTGCTCATGCCCCAAGCAAAGCTATGGATATTAAAGATGCTTACTGGGGGGCGTTTGATGGTCAAGATACCCACTTGTGGGATGGTCAAAATAGCTGGGGTCAAAGCTGGTCTTGGAAGTAATAAATCCTCCCCAACCCTCCTTTACAAAAGGAGGGGGGTAGTTAAAGAAGTATTAAAAAAGCCGCATGATGCGGCTTTTTTATTGTGCAGAGATTGATTACGATGACGTCACTTTTATTCCAATGAGCAAATAAAAAAATGTTAAATCAAAATCAACCGTTTTCGATGGGCTGGGTTTTAGGCAGCATGGCGGTATTTGTGCTTGCTCAATTAATCTTGGCAGTGGTAGTGGGGCAGGTTTTGATTGGTAGCCGTATTGCTTTTGGTTTACAGCAAGTGGGGTTCAGGGTTTATTGATTCTGGTCAGTTATTTTGTTGGTGGATTTATCATTGGTGTTATCTCGCCAAAAATTCGGATTATTGAACCCGCTTTAGGCGCGTTTTTGTCGATTTTTTTGGTGGTGCTGGTCTCGTTTGTCATGCCCAATAGTTATATTCAGTTTAATTGGTTACGGTTAATTATCGGTGGCGTTATTGCCTTTACTTTAGCCATGTATGGGGCAACACTTGGGGAAAAACTGACAAAACAGCTATAATTCTGTTTTGCCTAACGCTAAAATTTATATGACTCCCTTAGCCCTACAACTAGAGCGTGAGCTGCAACGCACTTTACCCACAGCCACGCTCACCGCTCAATCTTTACCTGAGTTAGATAACCTGTCTTTATATTTGCTCAATCCCGACTATCCCCGCACGCCCATGAGTAGCGATGAAATGCAGGTCATTTGGCAAGAGCCTGCCTATTGGATTTTTTGTTGGGCATCGGGTTTGGCGATGGCGAAATGGTTACGTCAACATCCTGAATATGTCCGTGGTAAACGGGTCTTGGATTTTGGTTCGGGTTCTGGCGTTGTTGCGATTGCCGCCATGCAAGCAGGCGCGGCAGAAGTGGTGGCGTGTGATATTGACCCGTTGGCGATTTTAGCCTGTAAAGCAAATGCCGAATTAAATGGTGTAAGCCTCAGTTACAACGACGATTTTTATCAACTGAATGAAACGTTTGATGTGTTATTAGCCGCCGATGTTTTATACGACATTAGCAATCGACATTTTTTAGATGAATTTTTGCAACGTGCCCAACAGGTTCTCGTTGCGGACTCTCGGGTAAAAAACTTTCAACATCCTCATTATCAAAAACTCGGTGAGGAAACAGCAACCACTTGGCCAGACTTAGATGAGTTTGACGAATTTAGAGTGGTGCGGTTTTATGGCTCTTGCTGATCCGTCTTAAACTTTGCTGCCAAAATTTTATCAATCACTTCATCGGCTTCTTTTTCGGCTTGTTTAAAGTCCACTTTTTTCAGGTCTTTAGGCGCAGCAGGGGGCGTGATATTGTCTTCAGGTAAAAATTTATACAGTTCACTTAATAGGTTGATCGAGCGTAAATCGGCAGAGCCACGCAAGTAGATTTCACTTTCAGAAATACGAATGGTATTGATATCCAACGCGTAAATGGTGGCAACTAATGCAGGTTTGCTGCGAATGTAAGGCGAAAAATCAAAGCGGTAAACGCCATCTTTAATGGTGATGCCTTCTATTTTTTGTAAGACATAAATCAAGGGTTCGGTTTTTTGAAATGTTTTACACCAAAACGCCCATGCTGAATAACAAACGCGGTGCAGCGTAGAAGCAAAGGCACGAGTCTCAAACTGATATTGGCCGCGCTCTTTTAGCACGATGCTTTGTTTATGATGATCGAAAGTGATGTTTTCAACATCAAAGCAGGCATGAAAACGGAACTCGATGCCCTTATGAATATAAATTAAATCGACTTCAAACCAATCATCATGCAGTTGAAAATTCAGTCCTTTTAAGGTTTTTGAACGCGAAGCCAGCGTTGCCAATGCGGTATTGAGCATGGACTCAGGAATCAGCAAATCCCGCTCTTCGGCCAAGGTATCAACCGCTTTTTTGAGCGCGGAAGCGGCTTTTGCTGCATAGCCAAGTACTTGACTCCAATCCATCTTAAAACCTTATTTAATTGTGTGGGACGAACGTATCATATGGAGAGTGGGCATATATAAGCAATCACTGTTTGGGCATAAAATCGATAATTAACGCGTAAAAAGCCACTATATAGGCTTATAATACGAAAATAACCATATTTTTTGTGAGGAAATAAGATGACTGATTTATTAGCGCAGAAAGCTGTTTTAGAAGCTCGTCATGCTGAGTTAACACAACGTATTGCCGCCATTCAACGTGATTATGCGGCGGGTTTATCTGCCGATTCAGAAGAGCGCGCCCAACAACTCGAAAATGCCGATGTTCTGGCCGAGATTAGTCGAGTTGCCAGTGAAGATTTGGCAAAAGTCACCAAGGAACTCGCCCGCATTTCAGGGTTGCTGTAGGGGCGAGTTTATTCGCCAGCTTATTGGGTTTGATGCGAATAGTATTTTGAGCGCTAAATTGCTAAGGTAATGACTTATTGATTTTCCGAGCTTAGTAGTATTCGGCATGACTACCTTATTAAAAGATCGCTTGGCTGACGATGCCATTCAGCGCATTGCTGAGGTGTTGTCCGCCAGTCAAGTAGATTTCGACCCTGCGCGTTTTATTCAACAAGCCCATACAGGTTTGAATAGCTTAGAGTTAAAAGAGCGCGTTCGGCATATTATCGCCGTCTTAGCTCAACATCTGAGTGATGATTTTACCCAAGCCGCGCAAGTCTTACAGCAAGTTCCCAACCATTGGCCAACGCATAATGCACAAGGTGATTACGGCTTTGCGGCATGGCCATTGATTGATTATGTTGCTGTTTACGGTTTGCACCACCCTGACATTGCCTTGCAAACGCTAAAAATCCTCACGCCTTTATTTACGGCTGAGTTTGCTATTCGTCCCTTTTTGCATCAGCACTTTGATTTAACCTATGGTTATTTGCAGGAGTGGGCGATAGATGAAAATCATCATGTCCGACGTTTAGCGTCCGAAGGTTGTCGTCCGCGTTTACCGTGGGGGCAACGTGTGCCGTATTTAATGAAAAATCCTGACGTGATTATTGCGGTTTTAGAACAGTTAAAAGACGATGACAGTGATTATGTTCGCCGTTCGGTGGCAAATAATCTGAATGATATTAGCAAGGACTATCCTGAAACGGTAGTGAGATTGGCGCAACAATGGTTAGCTCAACCTACAGCGCATCGGCAAGCAATCATCAAACACGCGACACGAGGTTTGGTAAAGTCAGGTCATGCCGATGCTTTGGCGATGTTAGGTTATAGCCAAGTATTCAATCTACAAAATATCAGCTTCACCCTCAATAAAACAGAAATAAGTATGGATGAAACAGTGCAGTTATCGCTGTCGTTTTTGTTGCTTGAGCCACAAAATTTAGTGATAGATTACGCTTTGCATTTGCCACGCGCTAACGGCAAAAAATCGGTGAAAGTGTTTAAGTGGAAGACGGCTTTATTAGCGGCAGGGCAGCATCAATTGACGCAAAACTATACGTTTAAGCTGATAACAACCCGTCGTTATTATTTGGGTGAGCATGATTTTGAGGTGTTGGTGAATGGGCAGTCTTTAGGTTTCAGAACCATTGAATTAATCTAAACGTACTCGATAAGCCTCAGCCAATGAAATTTGTCTTCTTCGGGCTAAATGCAGCGCGTGTGCAGTCAGTGGCGTCATGCCTTCTTCAATGGCTTTTTGTTGGATATCGATTGCTTCGGCATGAGGCGTAATCATTGGTTTAATCGTTGGCGACACGACTAATAGTTCATACACCGCTTGTCGGCCTTTGACCCCTCGATGTTTACAGGCATCACAGCCTGCACCTTTGTAAAATACTTCATCAATACCTGCCCCCATGATATGACGAATACTCAGATCAACCGTTTCTTCAATCAAGCATTTTTGACAGTTAGAGCGTGCTAAGCGTTGCGCTAAAACCCCTAATAACGTGCTACTCAGCATATAAGGTTCAATACCAATTTCTAAAAAACGCGTTATCGTCGTTGCTGCACTGTTGGTATGTAAGGTGCTTAATACTAAATGTCCTGTTAATGCACTTTCAACGGCGATTTTTGCCGTTTCTTCATCGCGAATTTCACCGATCATAATCACGTCAGGGTCGTGACGAAGAATATGTTTTAGCGCACGAGCAAAGGTGTAATTGGTTTGGGGATTGATTTGAATTTGGGCAACACCATCCATGTGATATTCAACGGGGTCTTCAACGGTAATAATATTCACGCTTTCATCATGAATTTGTTCAATAACGGTATAAAGCGTGGTGGACTTTCCTGAGCCAGTAGGCCCTGTAATTAAAAATATGCCATTGTTTCGGCTCAATAAATGCCGAATTCGTTCGGCATCATTGCCTTCATAACCTAAGTCTTCTAAATGCTTCATGGCAAACTGGCTGTCGAGCAGACGGATAACGGCATCTTCACCATAGATACTCGGCATAATGGATAAGCGTAAATCAATTTCTTTGTTGGCATAACGCACCCGTGAACGGCCATCTTGCGGCACACGTCGTTCGGCAATATCCATGCCGCCCAGAATTTTTAGTCGGGTAATAATGGTTGGTAGCAGTTGTTTGTTGATGCTCCGTTGATGCACAAGCATGCCGTCAATACGAAAAAATAACTCAATGGTGTTTTGATGGGGACGAATATGAATATCAGAGGCGCGATTAATCACGGCTTCAGTAATCAAATTTTGGACTAATTGGACGACAGGTCGCTCTAATAAACGTTCATTAATATTATTTGCGTCAGCTTGGCTATTATCGGTAGAGGGCAGCACTTCAATAGTTTTTAAGGCACTATCAATGTCTTGTTGGCTGTAATAAGTGGCTATCGCTAACAAAATATCTTCTTGAGTTGCTACAGCTAATTCAATTCTTTTGCCTGTGATAAATTGCAGATTTTCGAGTATTTGATTATTTGTCGGATCAGCCACCGCAACGACAAGATGCGAGTCTTCCAACATAATCGGAATAAGATTATTTTTGCGTGCAAAGGCGACAGGAATGAGTTGAACGGCATTAATCGCAATATCAAAATCACGTAAATGGACAAAAGGCAGACTAAAACTACGTGCCAATAAATGCCCTAAATCCTCATCGGAAAGCAGCCCTTTTTTACGAAGATAAAAACCAATATGTTGACTTTGTAAGCGATTAGCGTCGTTTGAGGCATCTTGTAATTGTTGTGCCGTAATTAAGCCAGATTCGACGAGCAAGGTGTAAGTACTGAGTGGCGTTAATAATCGAACTTTTTGGTAGTGTTGATGAAGAGTACTACTGTCTTTAATAATATCTAAATAGGGGAGTGCATCGGAGTTAAGATTTTTTGTTGCATCATCAATAGTAGTGTTGGCAGTCATGCTCGACGCTCAAAAAATTAATGACATATTTTATCCTTAAAGTCAGAGTGGTTATTGTGCAAAATAGCGTTGATTTGATATAAGGTCAAATACTATTTGCAAAGAGAAAATGTCTAATTATTGCTCGCCAATAAAGTGCAAAATGAATCTGTAATCAAGCGGAAATGGGATTTTTCAGGAGGAATAATAGCGATTCATTGACGATATCGTTTGCTTGTATTCAGTCGTCTGACTTTCAAACCGAGGCTACCGATGAACGATATTGATCCCTATTTAATGATGATGGTGGAGCACGATGCTTCAGACATGATTTTAACCGCGCACATGAAACCGCATATTAAAGTAGAAGGCATTTTACGCCCTGCTTATGCGCCACCACTAACCGACGGCGAGACCAATAGATTAGCCTTTAGCATCATGAGTGATGCTCAGCGCAAAACACTGACGGACACCAAAGAGTGTAATTTGGCGTTGTCTGTTGAAGGGATAGGCCGTTTTCGGGTTAATTTGTATTATCAGCGCGGTGAAATATCTATCGCCATACGCCGTATTAAAATGACCGTGCCCGACCTAGAGCATTTGGGCGTGCCGAAACAAGCCGAAAAATTAGCCATGTTAAAGCGCGGTTTGGTATTAATTACAGGCATGGCAGGTTCAGGAAAAAGTACCACCTTGGCAGCGATGATTGCTCATCGTGCTAAACATATCGGTGGCCATATTTTAACCATTGAAGACCCGATTGAGTTTATTTTGCCGCATGGCCGCGCACTCGTCGAACAGCGTGAAGTCGGTTTTGACACCAATTCTTTTGCCGATGCACTGCGTAATGTCTTACGTGAGGCCGTGGATGTGATTGTTATTGGTGAAATTCGTGATTTGGAAACAGCGAAACAAGCCATTGCTTATGCAGACGGTGGAACGCTTTGTTTATCGACAATGCACTCTAATAATGCCCATCAAGCGATTGAACGTATCTTGAATTTCTTTCCCTCCGAATCGCATCCGCAAGTGTTAATGGATTTATCGCTGAATTTAAGAGGGGTGATTTCGCAACGGCTGATTCCATCCAAAGGTAAATTGGTGCTGGCGACAGAAGTGATGATGCAATCGGCCTTTCTTTCAGACATTATTTTGAATGGTCGCATTAATGAACTAAAAGATGCGATGAAAAAAAGCACCGAAGAAGGGATGCAGATTTTTGATGATTCGTTGTTTTCTTTGTACAAAGCAGGGCTAATTACGCTGGAAGAAGCAATGGAAAATGCCGATTCGCAGGCTGATTTGTCGGTTCGGATTCGTTTGGAGGGTTGGCATTTGCCTGTCTGATTTTGCCGCATATCGTGTGGTTGTTGTGTGCTTGACCTAAAAAAACATACCAACTAAGCACAAAAAGGCGTAAAAACATCACCCTATAAATAAAAATCGCTAAAGGAGCTTATCTAATGTCTATTGATACCGTATTGCATGAAAATCGCTTATTCCCACCTAGCCCTGAATTTGTCGCCAATGCCAATGTCTCAGGTTTGGCCGCCTATCAAGCTCTCTGTCAAGAAGCCGAAGCGGATTACGAAGGTTTTTGGGGGCGTTTAGCGCGTGAAAATCTAAGCTGGCATAAACCGTTTACCCAAGTATTAGACGAAAGCAATGCGCCGTTTTATCAATGGTTTGCCGATGGTGAACTCAATGTTTCTTATAATTGTTTAGACCGTCATTTACCTGCCTTAGCCAATAAATTAGCCATTATTTTTGAATCCGATAACGGTACGGTCAATCGTGTGACTTATGCCGAATTACATCGCATGGTCTGTCAATTTGCCAACGGCTTAAAAAGTTTAGGCGTGACCAAAGGCGACCGCGTGATTGTCTATATGCCGATGAGCATTGAAGCAGTTGTCGCCATGCAAGCCTGTGCACGTATTGGTGCGATTCATTCGGTAGTGTTTGGTGGCTTCTCGGCCAAAAGTTTGCAAGAACGGATTATTGATGCCAAAGCGAAATTAATCATTACCGCCAATGGTGGCGTGCGTGGCGGCAAAATCGTGCCGTTAAAAGCAACCATTGATGAGGCTCTCGCCTTAGGCGGTTGTGATTGCGTAGAACGCGTGATTGTCTATAAGCGTGTTGTGCATGAAGATGCACCGTGGACAATTGGCCGTGATATTTGGTGGCACGACTTAGTGCAACGTCAACCCGAAGTTTGTGAGCCGACGTGGATGGGCGCGGACGAACCGTTATTTATCCTTTATACCTCTGGTTCAACAGGTAAACCCAAAGGCGTACAACACAGCAGCGCAGGCTATTTGTTGGGCGCAATCAACACCATGAAATGGACATTTGACCATAAGCCCGACGATATTTTTTGGTGTACCGCCGATGTCGGTTGGATTACAGGTCATAGTTATGTCGCTTATGGGCCTTTAGCGGTCGGTGGTACTCAAATCGTGTTTGAAGGCATTCCGACCTATCCCGATGCCTCACGTTTTTGGCAAATGATTGAAAAACATCGCGTTACCACGTTTTACACTGCACCTACGGCTATTCGTTCATTGATTAAACTCGGCGGTGAGTTACCGAAGCAATATAACTTATCGTCGTTGCGGTTATTGGGTTCAGTGGGTGAGCCGATTAATCCTGAAGCATGGATGTGGTATCACGAAGTCGTTGGCGGTGGTCGTTGCCCGATTGTTGATACATGGTGGCAAACCGAAACAGGTAGCCACATGATTACGCCATTACCGGGTGCAATTGCCACGAAACCGGGTTCATGTACCTTCCCGATTCCGGGCATTATGGTCGATGTCGTTGATGAAGCAGGCGAGCCTGTCGAAAAAGGCAAAGGCGGTATACTCGTGATTAAAAAGCCATTTCCTTCACAAGTACGCACCTTATGGAATGACCCTGCACGCTTTAAATCGGCGTATTTTCCTGAAGAGTTGGGCGGTACATATTACCTCGCAGGCGACTCCGCTAATCGTGATTTAGACGGTTATATTTGGATTATGGGTCGCATTGATGATGTGTTAAACGTCTCAGGCCATCGTTTAGGGACAATGGAAATTGAATCCGCGTTAGTGGCGAATCCGAAAGTCGCAGAAGCGGCAGTCGTCGGTCGTCCTGATGCCATTAAAGGCGAAGCAGTCGTTGCCTTTGTGGTGTTAAAAGGCGCAAGACCGTCAAAAGAAGAAGGCAAACTGTTGATTGCTGAATTGCGTGATTGGGTGGCAAAAGAAATCGGTGCAATTGCCAAGCCCGATGATATTCGTTTTGGTGATAACTTACCGAAAACGCGTTCGGGCAAGATTATGCGTCGTTTGTTGCGTTCGGTGGCGAAGGGCGAGCAAATTACTCAGGACATTTCGACCTTAGAAAACCCCGCGATTTTGGCGCAGTTGCAAGAGGCTATTTGATGTTGAAAGGTGGAAAACAGCGTCAGTTGGAAACCGCATTAGCACAGGCAAGCACTTATCAAGAGTGGTTGTCTGTAGCACAAGCGTTAGATGCCGAAGAGGGCTTAATGGACTGGCGAAGCAGCGATGCCTCCGCCTTTTTTCATGAACAACTGATTCGAGAACATATCCGCCAAATGAAAGCTTTACGCCTCAGCAAAGAGCTGGAAGGTTTGGCGGTGTTATTACAAGAAAGCGTCTATCGGCATTTAGGCGAGTTGAATAACCCTGAGTTGTATCAATACGCGCGTTCTGGCACGAAGCATATCGTCACTGAATATTTGGATGAAGTCGAACAGGTGATGCGTACGCTCTGTGAGCAAAGCATTCCCAATATGTCCGAACAGCGCAAACTTGAATTGTTTGAGCAAGCTGAGCGCATTTACGGTCGTCCAGCCTTAATGTTGAGTGGTGGCGCGGCTTTTGGTATTTATCACTTAGGCGTGACTAAAGCCTTGTGGGAAGCAGATTTACTACCACAAACCTTAGCAGGCTCAAGCATGGGTGCAATTGTGGCGGCGGCCATTTGTAATCGCAGTGATGCCGAATTAGACGTGTATTTTAGTCAGCAAATGGAGTCTATACATCGACACGCCTTACGTTGGCGTAGCCCGAAAGCGATGTGGCAGCACCGTACCGCGATGGACGAACAACAAGTCTTTGATCATATTATTGCTAATGCAGGCAGTGCCACATTTTTAGAAGCATATCAACATAGCGGTCGTATTCTTAATATTTCCGTTTCGCCCACGCGCACCCATCAAAAACCACGGGTATTAAATTACCTTACCTCGCCCGATGTGCTGGTGGAATATGCCGCGCTTGCCTCTTGTGCCATTCCCGCTATTTTTCCGCCAGTCGCATTACAAGCCCGTCGTGCCGATGGACGACAAGTGCCTTATATGAGCACCGAAACGTGGATTGACGGCACCGTACATGGCGATTTACCCCGTGAGCGTTTAGCCCGTTTGCATAACGTCAATCAAACCATTGTCAGTCAGGCGAATCCTCATGTCATTCCGTTTATTACCCATCGTCGGCAACGTGGCGTGCGGGCGTTTGGTAAGTATGTCGTGTCATCGGTGATTCACACAGGCAGTGCCGAGTTATTGGATATTGGCCGTCATATGTTCAATAAAACGCCCTTAAGTCCCTTGTTAGACCAAGCTCATGCAGTAGCCGCGCAAACGTATTTAGGCGATATTAATATTCAATTTCCCTTTAGCCCCAAAGCGTATTTACGGGTGATGGCGAATCCTACAGCGGCGGGTTTGGCAAATTATATTCGTTTAGGTGAGCAAGCAACGTGGCCACAAATTCCCATGATTCGAGATTTAACGCGCATTAGTCGAGTGTTTCCTGAGTGTGTAGCGATGATTAAAGGGCGAATTGCGGCGACAGTGTAATGTGCTGATAAACAACCATAAGGTGATGTCATGTTAAAAATGAAAGATGAGTGTGAAAAATGTCATGCTAAAACGGCGTTAACGGATATTGCTTTTATCTGCTCGTTTGAATGCACATTTTGTGAGGCTTGTGCCCAAAAAATGGCATGTATTTGTCCTAATTGTAATGGTGAGTTGGTAAGAAGGCCATCGCGCGTGAAAAGCCCCATCGCGGTTGCGGCGGCTCAAGTATCTAAAAAGTTGTTTGGGGGTAAATAGTTTTTTGGGACTCAAAAGCGTCATGTTTACCTAACAAGTTGGCTTATCTATGCAATATCTCGTTTCCGTAAGCTTATTCGTTGTCGGCTTAATACATCTACTGCCCGCTTATGGTGTTTTAGGCTCAAATCAATTGTCGAAACTATATGATGTGAATGTTGACGACCCAAATTTACAAATTCTGATGCGCCACAGAGCCGTATTGTTTGGTTTATTGGGCTGTTTTCTCATTGGCGCGGCATTTATACCATCTCTACAAGGCTTGGCATTTGGGTCGGCCTTTGTGAGTGTTATTTCTTATTTATATTTGGTGTGGTCGGTGGATGGATACAACCAGAAATTAAAGAAAGTGTTTTACATTGATGTGGTGGCTTTAGGGATGTTGGTAGTGGGGTGTTGGGCTTTTTTGTAATAGGATTAACGCCGTAAACTTACTAAGCGCCCCCAAAAATAAACCTCCCCACCTCATAGCCCCCCATCCATTTTTGCAGGATAATCCCCCGCAATCATTGAAATTATTATCTGGATTTTAAGAATGCGTTTTTTAGGATTGCTCGGTGCTATTGGCTTATTAGCCGCCTGTACTACCCCTCAAGTTATTGCGCCCATGCCTCCAATCAAGCCTGAACCCATCACCGCTGTTTATAAACAAACTGATTGGGTGGCATTACCCAATTGGCCGGGTGAACAATTAACCACCACATGGCCATCATGGTTAAACTCCTGCAAACGCCTGATTTCTCGTCCTGTTTGGAAAGATATTTGTGCCGATGCCGTGATGTTGTCGCCACAAGACGATGCCAGTATTCAAGCCTTTTTTGAGCGATACTTTAATCCGTGGCAAATTGAAACCAATACAGGTGTCAATACAGGTCTGGTGACGGGTTATTACGAGCCACTATTAAAAGGCAGTCTTGAGCCTAAAGAGGGCAGTGTGCCGTTTTACGCTGTGCCCGATAATTTGTTAGTGTTGGATATGGTCAAGCAATATCCTGACTTAAAAGGCAAACGCTTGCGTGGTCGTTTAGAAGGAGCAAGAACGGTGATTCCGTATTGGAGTCGGCAAGAAATTGCTGAAGGTAAAATGGCCAATAATGCCAAAGTGTTGGCATGGGCAGATGATGCCGTTGAAGCGTTTTTTATGGAAGTTCAAGGTTCGGGGCGTATTCAGCTACCAGATGGCAATCTCGTCCGTTTAGGTTATGCCGACCAAAATGGCTACCCGTATAAATCCATTGGCAAATGGTTGATTGAACAAGGTGAATTGACGGCTGATAAAGCGTCAATGCAAAGTATTCAAGCATGGGCCAAAGCCAATCCACAACGCTTGCAAGAAATGTTAAATGCCAATCCCAGTGTCGTGTTTTTTCGGTTATTGACAGGCAATGAAGGGCCTATCGGTGCGTTAAACGTACCATTAACGGATGAAGCTAGTGCTGCCGTTGATCCTAAGTTTGTGCCATTAGGCAGTCCGATTTATTTATCGACTACTCGCCCGAACGATAACGCCCCGCTAAATCGTTTAATTCAGGCGCAAGATACAGGTGGCGCGATTGCAGGCCCGATACGTGTCGATTATTTTTGGGGTTTTGGTACAGCCGCAGGGCAATTGGCAGGGCGCATGAAGCAAAAAGGCCAAGTTTGGGTGCTATGGCCTAAAGGTCAAGAGTTGCCGAAAACCTCATTGTAGGAGCGAATTTATTCGCCCAGTCTAATGCCTAGTCTCCAATGATTGCAGGCGGTTAAAACCGCCCTTACAGGAATTTTTAGCAATGACCGCTTCTTCTTTACAGGCTCGCGCTGTAGCGACGCTATCCCGTGTGTTTGGTTATGACCAATTTCGAGGCCAACAACAAGAAGTCATCCTCACGGTGGCACAAGGTCACAATGCCTTAGTGTTAATGCCGACAGGTGGCGGCAAAAGTGTTTGTTATCAAATACCCTCGTTATTGCGTGACGGGGTCGGTATTATCGTGTCGCCGTTAATTGCCTTGATGAAAGATCAAGTCGACACCTTGCGTGAGCTAGGCATTAAATCCGCATTTTTGAATAGTTCGTTGCCCATCAGCGAGCAACGTGCCGTCGAGCAAGCCTTATTAAATGGTCAGTTAGATTTATTGTATGTTGCGCCAGAGCGTTTACTGACCGAAGGCTTTCTGCGTTTACTGCATCAAGTTCCGATTGCGTTATTTGCCATTGATGAAGCGCATTGTGTCAGTCAATGGGGGCACGATTTTCGGCCTGAATATCAAAAGTTAGGTGTGTTAGCGGAGCGATTTCCGCAAATTCCACGTATCGCGTTAACCGCTACTGCCGATGAACGTACTCGTAACGATATTATTGCGGTGTTAAAGCTCGCCAATGCGCCCGTGTTTATTTCCAGTTTTGACCGCCCCAATATTTATTATCAGATTGTCGAAAAAAACAATGGTCGTCAGCAATTATTGGATTTTATCAAGCAACAACCTGAAGGCTCGGCAGGCATTGTCTATTGTTTGTCGCGGAAACGCGTTGAGGAAACAGCAGCCTTTCTGCAAAGCAAAAATTTCCCTGCGTTGGCTTATCATGCAGGGTTACCCGCTACCGAACGTGCGCGAGTGCAAGATGAATTTCTATTCGAAGAAGGGCGTATTGTCTGTGCGACGGTAGCTTTTGGTATGGGGATAGATAAACCCAATGTTCGTTTTGTGGCGCATGTTGACTTGCCCAAATCGCTCGAAGGTTATTATCAAGAAACGGGTCGTGCAGGACGTGATGGTTTGCCGTCAACCGCATGGATGACGTATGGCTTGGCTGATTTAATTTCAGTTCGTCGGATGTTGGCGCAGTCAGAAGCTCCGCCCGACGTGAAACGCGTCGAGTCTACCAAGTTAGATGCTTTATTAGCCTATTGCGAAACCGCAAGCTGTCGGCGACAAGTGTTATTACGTTATTTTGGTGAAAGTCGGCCTCAACCCTGTGGTCATTGTGATATTTGCAGCCAACCACCCATTACATGGGATGCCACCATTGCCGCGCAAAAAGCCTTATCGGCTGCGATTCGGACAGGTAATCGTTTTGGTGCTGCACATTTAAGCGATGTCTTGTTAGGTGTGGATAGCGACAAAGTCAAACAGTTTGGCCATAACCAATTGCCAACCTTTGGCGTAGGCAAAGAACTCAGCGAATCCGCATGGCGTAATGTTTTTCGGCAGTTGGTGGCGTTGGGGTATTTATTACCCGATGAGGATGGTTTTGGTGGTTTAGCCTGTAGCGACAAAGGGCGAGTGTTGTTGAAAGGTGGCGAGCGATTACAGTTACGCGAGCAAGCGCCAGCGAAAGTTAAAAGCACACGCAAAGAGCGCAGTCTCAAAGTGGTTAGTGATTTATCGCCTGAAGCACAACGCCGTTTTGATGCCTTACGACTGTTACGTTTAACGTTTGCACACACACAGAATGTGCCACCGTATGTTATTTTTAGCGATGCCACATTGCGCGACATGGCGATTGCGGATCCATCCACGCCTGCACAACTATTAAACATTAATGGTGTTGGCGAACAAAAACTAGCCCGTTATGGTCAGTCGTTTTTGGCGCGATTAGCTGAAATTCGCGGTTTACCGGTGGATGTTGCCTTACCGTATGTTGAGCCAAATACCGCAAAAATAGACACAGTCGAAGCAACCTTGGCACTCATCACACAAGGACTGACCCGCGAACAAATTGCTGAGCAACGCGGTTTGTCTGTCGATACCATTGGTGGCCATTTATTAAAACTCTATCAGGCTGAACGAATTAACTTGGCGCAAGCCTTGTATTTACAGGCCAATGAAGTCAAAGAAATTAGTGACATGGGTGAGCAATTAGGCATGAGTTCAACGCAAGCAGCGACTAAAGCCTTGCGTGAGGCATTAAGCAATCGTTTTAGCTATGCCGATTTGAATATGGCGTTATGGCTGAGTCATCGAACGTAAAAAGGATGTATGCTGATGAAAAAATTAGTGATTAACAGCAGTATATTACTGACATTGTGCATGTCTCATCCAAGCAATGCTCGTGAGTTAATGAACGTCACACGCCAAGACCAACGTCAAGTGGCGATGCAAGTGTATCAACCCGATAATAAAACCTGTGACGCAACCGCGATTATTTCACATGGCGCAGGCGGTTCAGAAAATGGTTATGAATATATTGCTGAGTTTTTAAGCCAACACCATTACTTAGTGCTGGTGGTTGGGCATAAAGAAAGCGGTGATGCCGTATTACGGCCACTGATTCGTAAAAAAGGACTCATTCCGGCATTAAGTGAACTTATTACCATTCCGAGTGCCTATCAAGCCCGATTTATGGATATTAATGCGGCTCGACAATGGGCAAATCAGCGTTGTAGCACGCCATTTACGGTATTAATAGGCCACTCAATGGGGGCGGCAACCGTGATGTTGGAGGCAGGCGCAAAAAACAAACTCAATATACAAGGTGCTGATAGCTTTGATGCCTATGTTGCGATGTCACCACAAGGCGTAGGTTCGATTTTTCCACGTAATGCATGGAAGAAAATTCATAAGCCTGTGTTGTTATTAACAGGTACTAAAGACCATGAGTTAAATGGCTCTTGGACAACACGAATGGATGCTTTTGCCAATATGCCCACAGGCTGCAAATGGTTAGGAGTCATCGACGGAGCAAGTCACATGAACTTTGCCGATCGAGGCTTTTCACGAACCACAGAAAAGTTAGTCACAGAAACAACATTGGCTTTTTTGGATGGGGTGAAAGCGAAGCGTTGTGGCAGGGCTTTGTCTTTGAAGGGAATGAGTTTACAAGTGAAGTGACGGTAATTCTTTTTAAGGCTTAGACCTCATTCAGCCAACGGAAAATGCTACCTGAGCGGAGTTGAAGCGTTATTTTAAACTGGTTTCAATATAATATCCGTTTGAACCTGACCTTGATCTGATCCTAGCGTATATGTTTATTTCATTACAGCAGAAGTACAAATAAAAAAGGCATCTTTCGATGCCTTTTTTACCATCACAACCCCAAGGTTTAACCCTTAGCGCGTGATTTGAATTCGCCAGTACGGGAATCAATTTCGATACGCTCACCGATTTCGATAAACGCAGCAACTTGCAATTCATAACCATTCGCTAAAGTAGCAACTTTCATGACTTTACCCGATGTGTCGCCTTTAGCTGCAGGTTCTGTATAAGCAACAGTACGAATAATCGTGTTTGGTAATTCAACCGAAATTGCTTTGTCGTTGTAGAATACGGCTTCACAGACTTCTTCCATGCCTTCTTCAATAAACGCAGCAGAGTCACCCAAGTTTTCTTTTTCTACTTCGTACTGTTCAAAGTTTTCATCCATAAACACGTACATTGGGTCATTAAAGTACGAATAAGTGACCGCTTTTTTGTCGAGAATCACAACGTCAAACTTTTCGTCAGCTTTATAGACGGTTTCAGTCATGGAGCCATTTAACAAGCTACGCAATTTCATTTTTACAACAGCCGAGTTACGGCCAGATTTGTTGTATTCAGCTTTAATGACGACAGTGGGTTCTGTACCAGCCATAAAGACATTACCAGCGCGGAGTTCTTGAGCAGTTTTCATTGGAGTTCACAGTCACAAAATTTGAAAGGCGGCATTTTACCTCAGCCGACTGAAAAAACATCACTGTTTACGACAAAAATCTATCAGTCTGTGAACGAGATGCGGTTGTTGGCTCAATTTATTGCTTAAAAGCTGCATGATTGGCCTTGCTGATAACAAATAAGGTAAATGTGCTCGCCAAAATGCCACGGATTCATCCCCCCGATTCCATCCACGTTGTGCTTCTAGATAATATTCAGCGTCGTTAGGCGATAGATTTTTGATCACGTCAAGCCATGCGTCGAGCTTTGGCCAATGCGCGTTTTCCTCTTGCGGATAAATATGCCATAACAACGGTCGCCCCGCCCAATGGCCACGAATAAACGAATCCTCACCGCGCACCATGTTGACATCACACGCCCATAATAACTGGTCATATTGGCTTGGGCTTAAAAACGGCAAGATAGTGATGGTTAATGAGCCTACAGTGAAGCAGTCGCCTGATGTTAGGTGTCGCTTTGCCCATACGCTGACATTAGCTAAAACGCGGCCTTCGGGAATGGCTAAAAAACTGTGTGTAGTTTGAAGGCTTAAGGCTTCTAAGAGGGCAGGGACAGCGTTATTTTCATAAGCGAATAACGATAGGCGATAATCGGCAACCATCGCTTGGGCATAACCTAAAGACTGCCAAAAGTTGGCTTGTGCGGTTTTATCTTGTTGAAAAGTATCACGAGCCGTTAGTAAGTCGGTCTCACGTAATAGACCGCCACCACGCTCATCAAAACTGGGAAAGAAAAACGTCTGCTTTAAGGGCAGTGTTGGATGTGGCGAGGTCAAGCCATGACAACCGAGCGTCCAAGATTCGGCAGATAAATACTCTAAGTTCAGCCAAATGGGTTTGATGGTTTGCTGTGCCATTGCCTGTAAAAACGACTCAGGCAGACGGCAAGCAAAGCCTTCAATGACAACATGATAGGGTTGAATGGTGGTAGGAAAATGGTCGTTTCGCCAATAACAGATTTCTATTTTTTGGCAATATTGGCTAGGCGTGTTGAGAGCGAGCGAAGGCTCAAGTTTGGCAAAGCTGGCTAAATCATCAACCCATAAACGAATGGTTAAATCATATTCTTGCTGGAGTTGTTTGGCTAAACGCCAACACACGCCAATGTCACCAAAGTTATCAATGACGGTGCAGAAGATGTCGATGGTTTTGGGTGGCATTCAGTCAGCTCTACGGCAGGTTTTATAAATCTAATTGCCAACGAATAGCTCTGTCGATAGCGGCCATTTCTAATAGACTCAATACACCCAATTTTCGGCCTATACGCTGTTTAGAAACGGTGGTCAATTGACTGGCTAAGGCTTTGCCTTGTTTACCTGCGACAACAACAAGTGCTTCGTTGCTATATATCTTTTGGATGTTACTGGTTAAAGGAAGGACTTGTACGCGCTGTAATTTAGCATTGATAGAGTCGTTGCTGACAATGACGGCTGGCCGTGTTTTTTGAATTTCTTCACCAACAGCTGGATCAAAATCGATAAAGTAAACATCACCACGGTTCATTGCCAACATCTCCATTAAAATCCATAAAAAATGCTTGCTCAGCGATAAAGTCAGGGTCATTAGCCATTGCTTCGCATTCAGCATCACGAGCAGCAAGTTTTTCTTTGTGCATGGCATCGGCAATTAATTGTTCGACGTATTGGCTGCGCTTCTTGGCTGGAACAAGCTGGATAAATTGCGCGTATACCGTGTCTTGAATACTAATGGTCATTCGAGCGTGCATCGTCATCTCCAATCATATGATGCTTTTATCATACTTAGTATAACTTCTTTCTCAACAACATCAAACTAAACGCCGCGGTGGTGTGAAAGTCATTATGATTTTCTAAGGCTAAACGACGTTCAGGATGGGCTTTCCACACATAGGGTGTCATGGCTAATAATTGTTTTAATGCTTGTTGTGGCAGGTGTAAGTCAAAGCGTAAATCGTGTTGTTGCTGCAAAGTAAAATGCGGGCTTAGCTCTTCTAAAAACTTATCAGGTTGATGAGCGCGGACTTCGCCAAATAAGGCTTCGCGTACACTCCATAAATGGGTGTCAGCCGCTCTTATTACTAATACATAACCTTCAGGTTTAATGACCCGCGCCATTTCAGCAACAGGAATGGGGCTAAATAAACTAGTCGCCACATCCATACTCTGATCGGCGACAGGCAATAATGCGCTACTCGCGACTAACCATGTCATTTTTGGGTGTTTTTTGGCGGCTAGTTGAATCGCAGGTTTGGCGATATCTAGGCCAATAATGTCGGGCACAATATCGCTAAACGCTTGGGTGTAATAGCCTTCACCACAGCCAATATCCAACAAACTTTGGGCGTTTAACGGTGCAAGCAACTGACTAGCCGCAGTACATAGCGGTTGATAATAACCTGCTTGCAAAAACTCACGTCGTGCTTGCACCATCTCAGGATTATCACCGGGCTCTTTAGACTTCTTTTGTTGTACTAACAGTAAATTCACATAGCCTTCTTTAGCGACATCAAAACTATGGCCGTTAGCACAGCGTTGGCTTTTATGGGCGAGCGTTAATGGGGTACGGCATAGGGGACAAATCAACGAGGGCATGTATAGATTCTCAGATGAAGCAAGGTGAATCACGCTATTTTACACGGAATAGCGCGATAGGCTCTCAATCCTGTGTTAACTAACGCACCGCCAACGATTTCGCTAAAGAAACACGAGGCTGTTCTATATTGCCATCCACCCGAAAACTAAACGGAATACGCCCATCAGCATCGGCAATATTGGCTAAAGAAGGCGCAATTTTAATGAGTTTTCGTGAGCGTTCACTGGATAATTTAGCATCGACATCCCAATGGACAATTAAGGTTTTAACCTCCAATGAGCCAGTAACTTGAGCATCACCCACCACACCCTCAATATCCCGTAGTTCTGACATATTCATCTTTTCGACACGAATAAAATTAATGTCATAATTCATCACGCCTTCCACTTGAGAAATAGTCAGGGTGTTACTCGGTTTGAAAATCGTACTCAGTTGCCGAGCACTAATCCGACTGCCTAATACTTCGCGCAAACCTTCACTAAATAAACGCGCATTCAACATGGTAATGTCTTTACCCAAGACGTTGGCTTTGGCTTTGATGGTAAATTGTGATGGATTGACTTGCGCTTTAAAGTCAACCTTGAGTTGTGTTCCTGCTTTTTTCTCAAATACTTCGGGTAAAAATACGCCCATTTTACTGGAGTCGAATATGCCCGAAGCCGTTAAACCATTGACATCACCTTGGGCATGAATGTTGATTGACGTTGTGCCTGAATACGCCAAACCTTTGGGCATATAAGCACGCACAAAAGGGTAAATCTCTTCCATTTCAGTGGGTTCAATACTCGGTGCGCGAATATCCACATCCATGACAGGCGCACGCGGAATGCCGCGAATCACACCATCAACGGTGAGTCGATTTTTGCCCAAAGACACAGCCATATCGTTGACTTCGAGCGTGCTCTTTTTCAGGCTGACGACGTTGCGACCAATATCCAAACCCATGTTAAATGATTTGCCGCGTTGCTGACCATCAGGGGAGGCCAACACTAAATTTTCCAGTTGAATGCCTCCATGAGACACCATGCCATCCCACGCATTGCCTTTGAGTTGCAGCTTCATAGACGCTGTGCCACTGACAGGATACGCGGTTAGTCCATGAGGAATATAAGGCGAAAATGGCAGAATAGGGGCTTTATCAACCGTTAATAGGCCATCAAGCGGCACTTGTTCGGAGCGAACGGTATTCAGAATCGGCCCTGCAATACCTTTGAGGCTAACGTTACGTGTTTTAGAATTGGGTGTTCGTAAACCGACATCTAAATTAAATTTGTCTTTAATGGCAAAACCCGTAAAGCGGGCATCAATATCATCAAACAGCAATTTCGCAGGCCCTCTAATGGCGGTTGCATCCACCACTTGTACAGAGCCACCACTGGCATGAAAACTTTTCACCCGTAACCAACTCATCAGCGAGCTACGTTTTTGCTGCATTAAATCGCCGACATTTAAATTGTAGTTTTTATCCACTAAAACATTGGCGTGGAAATCTCGAATATTGAGGTCGGTAATGGATATTCGGCCAATCAATAGCGGTAGAAGGTCAGCCGTCAAATCAACTTGGCTCGCGGTGGCAAAATAAGGCCAATCACGGAGCGGATGTTTGGTAAAGCGTTCATTTTCCGAGATGGTAATGTCTGTGACTTTTACACCAAAAGGAATAAAACCCAGTTTTAGTTTTTTGTGTTCTATTTTTCGAGGAATTACCGTTTGTACTGCGGCTTCACCTGCTTTCCGTGCTTGAGCTTCATCGACGGCCGCCATTGAGGTCGCGACAGGCATCGTCATCGCGAGAGAAATGAGCAATAGGGTGCTAATCGGTCTTTTTAGTGAAGGCATAACGGTGTTTTAACTCAGCGACAGACAGTGATTTATTGACACAAAGTAGCATAAATAGCGTGTGATCGTGTTGACTGTTGGTAGGATTGTGCGCGTCAATGCAGCAAGCAAAAACTTGTATTTCATGTCATCAATAAAACAATCAGGAGTGTTATCTATGACCACCTCAAATCGTTGCGCCTTAATTACTGGCGCGTCCGCAGGCATCGGCGCAACTTTCGCTCGTTTTCTGGCTGCCGAAGGTTATGATTTATTGTTGGTTGCCCGACGGGAAGAGCGCTTACGTGATTTAGCAGCAGAATTAACCGCCGCCTACAATATTCGTTGTGATGTTTTTGCCGCTGATTTAACTGATCCTACTGCGCCTCGCGCTATCATTGCCTATGCTAAACAGCAACACTTAACGATTGATTTTTTAGTCAATAATGCAGGTTTGTCGGGCAGTAAGTTGTTTGTCGAAACGCCGTGGTCAGAATTAGCGGGTGAAATTCAATTGATGATTACGGCGGTGACAGAGTTGGCACGTTTAGTTGCACCTGAGATGAAAGCACGAGGTTGGGGGCGGATCATCAATCTGTCTTCCATTGCCGCTTTTGCACCGCCTGCGGCGAGTTTGTTGTATACCGGCATTAAAAGTTATGTCCTGTATATGTCGGAGTCCTTGGATATGGAGCTTAAACCCCACGGCGTACACGTTACCGCCTTATGTCCGGGTTTTACCTATAGCGAATTTCATGATGTCATGGGAACACGCACGGCCGCCAATAATTTGCCTGCGATTCTTTGGCAGCAACCCGAGGAAGTGGTGAGAGAAGGTTATGCAGCGGTGATGAAAGGTAAACCTGTGTGCGTACCGGGAACAGTGAACAAGATGGTCACGGCGAGTATGCGACCGATTCCTGAAACCGTGCGTTACTTTTTAGGACGTACATTGAATCCGTTTAAATGAATTGAAAGTAGGGGAGGAGATGATTGTTGAATCTCCTTCCCTGCTTAACCTGCTTTATGGATTACTCAGGTTTTTTCAAACTGTCGGCCAGTAAACGATTCATCTCTCCATGTAACCATTTACGTAAGTCTTGGCGTACCGTATCTAAATGTTGCTCAATTAAATCATCCGCATTTTGTAAAAAGCTTTTCTTTAACTCTTGCTCTACTGACGATACAGGAAACACCGATGTTGACATGGGTGTAATAGGACGTTGTGGGTTAACAGCAGGGCTTGCCACCACACGTTCAAACATTTGCCCCCCTAAAGAGCGACAGACATCTTGCAATTCATCAAAGACATTCTGACGAAAATCCACAGGGGAACGCTGCCAGCGTTGTGGAAAATTAGACCCTAATTCAATGGCCATAAGACAACTCACAAATCATGTTTTTCTAGGCTGAAGCCTTGTTGTTTATAATGTTGCCAGCGGTGGCGGGCAGCCTGCTTACTTGCCTCGTCATTCCCCACGACCTCAAGTAAGCGTTGAAACTGTGCTAAACCTTGAGGTTGACGCATACTGACATTGACACACACGCCATCACTTTCAGCAGGTGTTTGTAACGCAATTAAGATGGGTGCGGCAATAAAACGGCCATCACCCACACGATGGTGAGCCAAAAAGCTTTCAGGTTTGTATGACCATAACCAGTCATCACAAGCCTCGGCTTCATCTTCACTCTCAAGCTGAATATACACCCGATGACCATTGGCCAGTGCTTTGTTCGTCAGTTTGCACACGGCTAACAAACGGGCATCGAGCGTATTTTCAGTTAGAATGTAAAAATCAACTCGCAACACGGCTACTCAAATAGTGCATTAATAACGCGACAGGACGACCCGTTGCTCCTTTTTGCGTGCCACTATTCCATGCTGTACCTGCAATATCTAAATGCGCCCACGTATAGTTCTTAGTAAAACGTTCTAAGAAACAAGCAGCGGTAATTGCGCCGCCATAAGGGCCACCGTTGCTGATATTGCCCATGTCAGCAAAGGGTGAGTCTAATAACTCTTGGTAGTCTTGCCAAACAGGCATCCGCCATGCACGGTCATTACTGCGTTGTCCTGCTTCGGTTAGGGCATTAGCCAATTCATCGTTGGGGCTAAATAAGCCAGAAACCACTTTACCCAAGGCAACCACACACGCACCTGTCAATGTGGCAATATCAATCACAACGGCAGGTTCATAACGGGCAATATACGTTAAGGCATCACATAGCACTAAACGACCTTCGGCATCGGTATTTAAAATCTCAACCGTTTGCCCTGACATCGTGGTCACAATATCACCCGGTCTTGTTGCTTTGCCTGATGGCATATTTTCGGCCGCAGCAATGACACCCACCACGTTAATGGGCAACTTAGCGGCGATCAGTGCTTTTATCACACCCAATACCGATGCTGCGCCACACATATCGTATTTCATTTCATCCATTGCCGCGGCAGGTTTAATCGAAATACCACCTGTATCAAATGTTACGCCTTTTCCGACCAACACAACGGGCTTGTCACCTTTTTTACCGCCATTGTATTCCATGACGATCAGCTTGCCTTCTTGCTCTGAACCTTTGGATACGGCTAAAAATGCCCCCATCCCCAGTTTTTCCATGTCCTTTTCACCTAGTACATTGACGCTCAGTTTGCGGTGATTTTTAGCGAGAACATGTGCTTGTTCAGCCAAATAACTCGGATGACAGATATTAGGGGGTAAATTACCTAAGTCACGGGCATAGTTTAAGCCCAGAGCCACAGACTCGCCCCATGCCACGGCTGCTTGGCCGACGCTGTTAGCAAAATTTTCGCCAACCACTAAAGTCAGGTGTGTTAAACCCGTATCGCTAGTCTTTTTACTTTTGAACGAATCAAAGCGGTAACTGGCTTCTAATGTGGCGCGGACAATATCACTAATAGCCTCTGTCGTTTTACGATCAGAAACCATTAGCTCAGTCAGAAAACTATAAGCATGTTGGGTTTTAGTGTTTAATGCTTTATAAGCACTCGCGGTCATTTTTTGTAAGGCGCGACCATTAAATTCAGTGGGACTTCCTGCGCCAACAATTAACACCAGTGGCGTACTGATATTGGCAAGATGATATACTGCCAACGTTTGCCCCAGTTTGGCCTCAAAGTTGGCAGCTTTAATGGTGGCAGATAATGCGCCTATACTGATTGCATCAAGAGTTTGTCCTGTTGTACTGAGACCTTCGGAAGTCATTGGTACAATAAGGGCATCGGCCGCAACGAGCGCGGCATTAACGGTAGGAAGTAACGCAAATTCCATGAAAGTCTCACTCAAAATAGGGGTGTCGGTTCTAAAACAGTCAATTGTTGACGTTTAGTTTACCTATTACTTGTCCAATTAACAGCACACAAGGCCGTAAAACTGTGATTATTCGTCGCTATTTAACCCGTCAATTGTTAACCACTACCTTTGCTGTCACCGCGTTACTGACCTTAATTCTCATGGGGGGACGGGTGATTAAATATTTTGGTATGGCGGCCGAAGGAAGGTTAGATGTTGAGCTGTTATCCGCCGTATTACTGTATCGACTCCCTGGTTTTTTAGAGTTGATTATTCCTCTCGGTTTATTTATTGCCGTTTTATTGGTATTTGGCCGTTTATATATTGATAATGAAATTTCGGTCATGGCCTCCAGTGGCATGAGTCGTTGGCAATTAGTCGCGTTTAGTTTGCCATCCATTTTATTGGTCACGTTATGCGTGGCAGGATTTAGTTTTTATTTAACACCTCATGGTAATTTAGCGTCTGAAAAACTATTTAATCAACAAGCGAATCGGAATACCTTTGACATGGTCAGGGCAGGTCAGTTTCAGCATGTTGATAATAATATGTTGTATGCCCGTGCGTTATCGGCAGATAAAACGCAGTTATTAGATGTCACGCTTTACAACGAAAAAGCACGACCTGATGGCACTGTTCAGCATACGTTATTATATGCAAAAACGGCGCGCCGATTTTTTGATGAAAAAACAGCCCTCACCTATATTGAGCTTGCCGAAGGTTATCGTTATGAGTTGACGGCAGGCCAGTTGAGTTATAACCAATTACGGTTTCAGTCGTATCGGATGCGTTTAACACTCAATGTTGATGAAAAAGAAATCAGTCGCACCCGTACCATGACCACAGCGACGATTTATCAGCGTCTCAAGGAAGGAGATTTACTGGCGTTAGGTGAATGGTTATGGCGTTGTTCGATGCCATTGATTGCACCGATTGCTGCACTATTAGCGTTGCCGTTAGCTAAGGTAAATCCCCGTCAAGGGCGTTATCTCAAATTGTTACCCGCCATTTTACTGTATATCAGCTTTGTGGTTTTTATTGGGGCAACGCGCAATAGTATTGAGAAAGGCAAATTAATACCCATCGCCTTGTGGGCAGTACATCTGAGTTACTTGGTACTGGCACTATTGTTGTTGAGTTGGGATGGTTTGATGTTGCGTTATCGTGCATGGCGGCAGTCACGTCAAGCTCAGGGAGAAGCCGTATGAGCCTATTGAGTCACTATGTCGGTCGTATTGTCTTAACCTCAATGTTGATGGTGTTGGTTTTGCTCTTGGGCTTAGATTTAGTCTTTTCGTTTTTAGGGGAGTTAGAAGAGCTAAAAGAAGGCTATCAAGCCCAGCAGGCTCTTGTATTTTCGGTGTTGTCTTTGCCGTTTAGACTTTGTGACATGATGCCGATAGCGGCGTTAATTGGCGGTATTGTGGGTTTGGGGCTATTAGCGAACAATGCGGAATTAACCGTGATGCGTGCCGCAGGAATTAGTGTCTGGCGATTGGTCTGGTGGGTGATAAAACCCGCGATGGCGTTGGTGGTTCTCAGTTTGCTGTTTGCCGAATACGTCGTTCCGATCAGTCAACAAATGGCTGACTCAGGCAAAGCCAAAGCATTGGGAGTGCATTATAAAGTCGGAGAGTTATCAAGCTACTGGCAACGGCAAGGCAACACGTTTATTAAAATGCAAAGTGTCACTCCTGATGGTGTTTTGCATGGTGTAAGCTTTTATCAGTTTGACGATCATGGTCAGTTACAGCAAACGCAATTTGCTAGTGAAGGCAATTATCAAGCTCAATCTTCATGGCTGTTGAGTCAGGTCAATCGCAGTCAATGGGCCGCAGATGGTTCAACACAAGGTAGCCAATATCCTTCTGTTATTTGGCAAAGTGAACTCACACCCAATTTTCTCAAGTTGGTCACGGTTTCACCAGAGTATTTACCACCAACACGGTTGTTTCGTTATGCTCATTATTTAGAGCGACAAGGTCTTTCTTCTAGTGCATATTTTTTAGAGTTTTGGAAAAAAGCACTCGCTCCTATTGCGACCTTATCAATGGTTTTGGTGGCATGTTCGTTTGTTTTTGGCCCATTGCGTTCGGTAACGATGGGCTTGCGTATTATTTTTGGTATTTTAGCAGGCTTGGGATTTCGCTATTTGCAGGATTTTTCAGGCTATGCTAGCTTGGTCTATCATTTTTCGCCGTTGTTAGCGGCAGGGTTACCAATTGCATTAAGTTTGTTCGGGGGTATTGTCGCTTTGCACAGAGTAAGGTAAAACAACTTACTGTCTCTGTGTTTTGCAAGATTCAATAATAAAGACTAAAGTGTCACATAGAAGATGCGTTTACTGACGGCAAATTAGGTATTAGTGGATGCTCAAACGAGCTAAGACTCATTAAAGTGAAAACACGAGAGTTGTAAGCTCTTTTGAAATAACTCACATAGCAACAAAAAACCACCCATTGAAGGGTGAATTGAAAATAACCGAAAAAAGAGAATGCCATTTTGCTAACTTGGACTTCCGCTGAAGCCACCGATGTCGGGGCAAAGCGCAAAATTAATGAAGACTCCATGCTGTCGCGTACTGATGTCGGCCTATGGGTAGTGGCCGATGGCATGGGCGGGCATGCAGCGGGTGATGTCGCGAGCCAAGCAGTCGTGACAGCACTGTCACAACTCAAACCCAATAAAGACCTTGCTGATTTTGTTGATGCGATTGAAGACAAATTATTGCTGGTTAACCATCAGTTACGGCGACATGGACAAGAAGCTTTAGGTGGCCGAACGCTTGGCACAACGGTCATTAGCCTGTTTTTCGCGGATACGATGGGTGCGTGTGTGTGGGCAGGCGACTCTAGGGCTTATCTTTTTAGAGACGGGCAACTGACCCGTATTTCGCACGATCATTCTGCTGTTCAGGAAATGATAGATTCAGGCATGATTACTCCTGAGCAAGCGAGTTTTCATCCTCATCGCAATGTGATTACCCGTGCTGTCGGAGGCGGTGAGCAATTATTCCCCGAAGTACGTGTATTTACCATACAGGCAGGTGATTGGTATTTCATTTGTAGTGATGGCTTCTATAATGAACTGAGTGAGGATGTCATTGCAGCGCATTTAGTACAAGCAACTCCCAAAGAGTCTATTGATATTTTAATGGAAAAAGCCCTAGCGCATGGCGCATTAGATAATGTCACGCTCATTATCATTAAAGTTGGAGAGGCATAACATGAAAAACGATTATCCTGAGGCCAATGCTCGCCTTGCTGAAGTCGCAAAAAGTTGGGCAGAAGGTGAAGTCAGTCATGAAGCATGGCGCAAAGAGCGTCGAAGCATTATTACCGCGTTATTAACTAATCGCCGTGATTGGTTGTCTTCAGAAAGCCGAACGCTGCCACCTAAGAGAAGTAAACTCATCAACGCGACTTTGCCGAGCATTAAAGTACAGCCTCCGCTCGTCGTGGGTTCAGGCGGCCAAGCGACGGGTTTGCTATTTACAGAAGAGATCACGGTTTCTAATGATGATGTGTTGTTGTTAGCACTGTTGTTGTTAGTTATGATAATGACAGCTATATTGTTATTGTATGTCATGTAGTTTCTATCTGAGATTTGATAGCGTTTGTCGGTATTTACGTCTGTTTGTTGGACAATTTGCTCGGTAACACGTTATGAGTTGTTCTATGCTTGTCTTTAAATTGCATGGAACAAGACAATGAGCCAATTCCAACCGACGAGTGTGCCTTCTAAATCCAGTGTTTTTACTAAAAGCACAAAAGTTGCGACGCGTGTTATACATGGTCGTCGTCCACTGCTACGCGATTTACGTTTGGTGTTGACACACGTGGGCGAATTGCCGTGGTTATTGTTTCCGCTAAAGTCTGAACCTGACGTTCATCCTGAGCTTCTTCCTACCAGTTATCCCAGTTATGTTGACTATTTGTCAGTGATGGCGCAAATGATTGTGCCAACAGAGCGCAAATCTATTTCCTACGGCACACTGGCTGTTATTCCAACTGACTATGTTTGGCCGCAAGAAAAACGCCAAAGTAAATGGTTTTTTATTAACGGCATTTGTACGAGCCCTGCGATGGCTTTATTAGAGACGCGTGAAATGGCGGCGGCTTTTCAACGTCCCATCCACTTAATTCATACGCCAACGGCAGGGGTGGTTCGAGATTTATGGGGCGCAGTGACGGCAAGAACATTGCGTAAAGATGGCCGACTGTCTCGACCTTCGTTTAATATTATTAAAAATGCCTTACTCAGTCATGAGAAAGTGGTACTGACGACATATTCTCAAGGCACGATTATTGCCAGTTATGTGGTACGGAAAATTTTGAAGGACCCCGTACTGCGTTTACATGCCCATAAATTAGAAGTGTATTGTATTGGTGGTGCGGCAGATAGCTTGCATACGGATCGAGGTTTGAGTGCTGAGCATGGTCATAGCGTGCCGTATGTTGAACATTTTGCGAATGGCAAAGACTTTTTTGCCCGTGTTGGTGTATTAGCGCATTATCACGACACATCGGGTGCTATTTTTGTCATTCCCAATAAAAAAGGCCACATGCTAAACGATCATTACATTAAAGGTATCGGTCGTGGTGATTATTGCGACCAACGTTCGCGCTTATATAAATACGCGAACGGTGGTGAAGCAGGAGTGCATGATTATATTCCGACGGATAGACGGCGTTAAGATTTGGCTTGACTGCTATCTTCAGATTTTTCGCTAGTTGCTGTAGTGTTTGCGGCTGAAGGTGGCCAAAAGAAGTCTTTAGGATGATGGCGCAAATGTTGCCCAAGCAAACAAAGTAGAGGCCACCATTGCGCAAAGCGCACGCCCCGTGCTTTTAGGGCCACAAATAAGGCCAAGCTAAAACTCACCATTAAATTAGTGACACCAATCAAAAATATGCCCACAGCCGTGACTAAGTAAGTTTGCCACGGTAATTGGTGTTCAAAGGCGACAATCGCATAAGCAAAATTCGCCGCAGAAAAAGCAATATGTCGAATATCAATCGGCAATCCTAAAATAAAACCGATAGTCCCGATACTGCCAAGCATCAAGCCAAAATAAAAATTCCCTGCTAAAGCACCTAAATTATTTTCAATATACTGTGTCAGCGTCAGTAAGCGCGACTCACCCAACAGTCGTATGAGCTTGGGGCGTTGACGTAAGCGTTCACCAATTCGGTGATAAACGGCTTTATTATCGTAATAACCCGAAATTAATCCCGCCAAAAACAAACATACGCCTGCAATGGCCGCGTGAAATAGAGCGAGACTGGTAAAGGGATTTAAGTCATGTAATAGCGAAGCCGCTTTTGTGGTGTTAATAATGTGCTTGTCATTAATGTTGTGCCAAGCCCAGCTGACAATATAAGCAATAGGAAAAGCGATAGAAATATTACCCATAATGGCAATAAACTGACTGCGAATGGTGTTGACCGTTAATTCAGACAAAGCCATCAAGTTTTGAGCTTTTTTATCATGTGCTTGTTCAATGGTTGCAGCCATATTGGCTGCTGTCATGGCGGGTTGTTTCGTGGCAACGGTAAAATGCAATAAATGAATGAGCATAAAGCCGAATGAGTAATTTAGGCTATAAAAAAACGCTTGCCCAAAGGGGGCTAATTTAACGCTATGAGTCAGAATTTTTAATAACGCCATCAATGGAATAATTAAACCCGCACCCATCGCCGACTTTAGCAATACTAAGAATCCTGCTTTATCCGTAGTGACGTAATGTTCACCCGTTTTACTGGCGTTATCGGTGATTTGCCGTGATAGAAGTTGAATATTTTGAGCGCATAATTTACGGACACTCAGTTTGGTATTTTCTGCTTCAACCAAGTCAATAATAAGTTGAAGAATATTGTCGCGCTGCAAGCTATAGCTTTCACTAATAATCAATAACAGTTTATGTAAACGGGCAATATGCTGTTCTAATCGTTGTAATAAATAGGTTAAGTCAATGGTGATGCCGTGAGTTTTGGCATTTTTTCGAATTTTTTCTACTATTTCCGAACATTGAGCTAATAACACACACAGATGTTGGTCATCTATGGCGGGACTTGTGCCCTCTAAAAAGCATTTATAGGCTTCAATAAAATCAGTAGCCTCACGGTTTTGTGCTAAAAATGGCGAGTCATAATCTTCAATTGTGGGGTGGTTGCCTACTAATTCAGGCTCTAACCCCATTGCGGTAATGCGGTAAGAAATAACAAGAATGGCATCTAAAAGATCACGGATGCTTTTTTGTTGATGAACAACCAACTCAGGCGTGTGCTTTGTGGCAAATAATAAATCAAAACATTCTTGAAGATGTTGTGGTTCTAGCGATCTTAGCCAAAGATAATCATCTTGCTGGCTGAAAATTTGTCCGAATGCATCTTTTAGGTGAGTCTGGTTCACGGCTGGAGGAAGAAGTTTCCACGAAAGCCGTGAGCTAAAAGATTTAGCAAAACCTTCACTCGTCAAAATTCCCATGTCAGTATATAAGTGCACTTGCTTATAATGTGTCAATACAGTCAGTAGATATTTTTTTAACGCTTTAGCCCACACGCTGTTTTTGCTCAGTAAATGATTGAGTGCTAACAGTTTTTGATTGGCCTCAGCACTTGCTGTGGCTTGGCTTGGCCGAAGAAGAGCGATTAGTTGTTGTAAATAATTTAATTGGCAGAGCTTTGTCTCATTGATGAGTTCAGATAATAAACGTTCCATAAGGGAAAAGTCGTCAGTTAACATTGCAGGACAGCTTGTCTTGGAGTGCTATGCTTTGTCTGTACGGTCTATGTTGTCAAAACAACGTTATTTGTGGGCGTGTGTAAGAAAAGGTGCGCTAGTGTTGTTGTCAGTAAATAATGTTAGAAAAGAAAGTCAGCAGATTTTATACTTGTCTGCTGACATAACTAAGTACCTAAGCAGAAGTTTCACCGTTTATGGTGAGCCTGTCGAACCATTTTCACAGAACACTTCGACAGGCTCAGTGCGAACGGAGGATATAAACAAAATTTTGTAGTAAGGCTTATTAACTGACTCTATTCAACGCCAATTTAGCTAAGCCTTCCAAGGCTTCTTTATAGACCGAGTTGGGTAGGGGAGCAAGAGCAGCTACCGCTAAATCAGACTCTTCTACCGCACGTTGATGACAGTACTCTAATGCGCCTGTCTCTTGTACCAAACAAATAATACGCTCTAAATGCTCCAAACCGCCTGTTTTAATGGCTTTGCGAATAATGTCCGCATCTTCAGTTGTGGCGACTTTCATCGCTTGAATTAACGGTAGAGTTGGCTTTCCTTCGGCTAAGTCATCGCCCACATTTTTACCCATCACTTCCGCTGAACTGGTGTAGTCCATCACGTCATCAATAATTTGAAACGCAGCACCAAAATGCAAAGCATAGTTTTTCATTGCCTCACGAAATTGAGCATCACCCAATACGGCACCTGTTTCTGTCGCGGCTGCAAATAATTGAGCTGTTTTGCCGTAAATGACATCCATATAACGGCTTTCCGTGGTTTCAGGATCACGTTGATTAATCAGTTGCAATACTTCACCTTCGGCGATAATGCAGGTGCTATCTGACATAATCTCAGAAATGGCTTGGCTCTTGAGGCTAACAATTAATTGAAAGGCTCTGGAAATTAAAAAGTCACCCACCAATACTGCTGTTGCGTTATTCCATGCGGAGTTCACAGTTGCTCGGCCACGGCGTAAATCCGATTCATCAACCACATCATCATGTATTAATGTTGCCGTATGTAGCATCTCTATAATAGCTGCAGCAGAAATATGTTGGTCGCCTTGGTAGCCTGTTGCGCGAGCGGCTAATAAACAGACTAATGGCCGTAAACGTTTGCCCCCACCCTCAACCAAATAATTGCCAACTTGCATGATCAGCGGCACACGTGAATCTAAATGATGAATAATAAAATGGTCAACAGCCGCGAAGTCATCGGCAACTGTGGCTAGAATTTGTTGAAAGTTCATATTGATAGCCAAAATAATAAAAATTAAGTTCACTCAATAGTGCGTAATTATATGGTCATTGTTAGCAAGAGACGCTATTTACGTCTCTAGAGTGGCGCAGAATGACACAATAATAGGCGATTTTAGGTGAATACAGCCAATGCTAACAGTCTATTGACTTTACGACTACCATCTACACCCTAAACGAAACAAGGAATGGCGAAAATAGATGCTTGCACTTTGGGGACATTTTGCATACAATCGCGCACCTTGCGAATTATCACCGTGGGCTTAAATTTATAAGCGTCACGGGCTACGGAGTCGGTGAGTATGTACGCGGTTATAAAAAGTGGCGGCAAGCAACATCGTGTTGTGGAAGGCGAAAGACTCAAAGTAGAATTATTGAGTGCGGAGCCTGGCCAAATCATTACCCTTGAAGATATTTTGATGGTAGTTGATGGCGATAACATTCAAATTGGTACTCCAGTTGTTGCTGGAGCTACTGTTACAGCAGAAGTGCTTAGTCATGGTCGTCATGACAAGATCCGCATTGTTAAAATGCGTCGTCGTAAGCACTATCGTAAACAACAAGGTCACCGTCAATGGTACACCGAGTTGAAAATTACAGCTATTAGTGCTTAATCGGGAGATTCCTCATGGCACATAAAAAGGCGGGTGGTTCTACCCGCAACGGCCGCGACTCAGAAGCCAAACGACTGGGTGTAAAGATTTACGGAAGCCAAAAAATCATTGCTGGAAACATCATTGTTCGTCAGCGTGGCACACAGTTCTGGCCAGGTGAAAACGTAGGTATTGGTCGTGACCATACTTTGTTTGCTAAGGCGGATGGTGTGTTAAGATTTGTAACTAAAGGTCCATTCAACCGTCAATATGCTGTTGTTGATGTGGCTGCCTAAGGTTAGTGATTTTAAGAAGCCCCGTTCATCGGGGCTTTTTATTTGCTAAAAGATTATTATTTGTTGTTTGTATTGAAACCGAAATAGGCGAAGTATCATGCGTTTTGTTGACGAAGCTATCATCCAAGTTGAAGCGGGTAACGGCGGGAATGGCTGCATGAGCTTTCGCCGAGAAAAATTTATTCCTTTTGGCGGACCAGACGGTGGTGATGGTGGTCGAGGTGGCAGTATTCTCATGGAGGCTGACCCTGATGCCAACACGTTGGTCGATTACCGCTATACCCGAAAATTTAATGCTGAACGTGGCCGTGGTGGCCGTGGTGCTAACTGTAGTGGTAAAAGTGGTTCTGATATTATTTTAAAAGTTCCTGTAGGTACGACCGTTGTTGATGAAGATACCAATGAAGTATTGGGGGATTTAGTTGAACCATATCAACAACTGTTGGTTGCCAAAGGTGGTCACGGTGGTTTAGGCAACATTCATTTTAAAAGCTCAACGAATCGTTCTCCACAAAAAACCACTTCTGGTCACGCGGGCGAAGCACGTAAATTACGCCTAGAACTCAAGGTGTTGGCAGACGTTGGTTTGTTGGGTTTGCCGAATGCGGGTAAATCAACCTTTATTCGTGCGGTATCTGCGGCTAAACCCAAAGTGGCAGATTATCCATTTACGACTTTAGTGCCTAATTTAGGCGTGGTCGATGTCGATAGACACCGCTCTTTTGTCATGGCGGATATTCCAGGTTTGATTGAAGGTGCATCTGAAGGCGCAGGCTTGGGCATTCGTTTTCTGAAACATTTGGCCCGTACACGCTTTTTGTTGCATATTGTTGATATAGCTCCTGTTGATGGTTCTGATCCAGTCGAGAATGTCCAAGCTATCGCTTTGGAATTAAAGCGGTTTTCTCCTGCATTGGCTGCCTTGCCTCGTTGGTTAGTATTAAATAAAATTGATCTCGTTATGCCTGAAGAGTGTGAAGCACTGTGCCAAGATATTATTGAACGTTTGGATTGGCAAGGCCCTGTGTTTCAAACATCAGGTTTAACACGCGAAGGTTCGATGTTAGTTTGTTATAAGCTAATGGAAGCTATTGAGGCACAGCGTGCTTTAGAAGCTGAAAATCCAGAAGTCGCCGAAGCTGAAGCCGAAAAACGTCGTCATCTTGAAGCCGAAGCCCGTCATCAAATTCAAAACTTACGTGCCCAACAGCAAGCCTTGTATCGTGCGAAAAAAGAACAATCACTGTTGGGAGATGATGACGATGATGATTGGGACGATGGCGATGACGGCGAAATGGAAGTCATTTATCAGCGTTAATTAACTTCAGTAAATTTTTAGTGATAGTAAGTACAAACATGACTATTAATCATCGTGATAAGCTCAAGCAAGCACGTCGTTGGGTCGTAAAAATTGGATCAGCTTTATTGACCGCGAATGGTCAAGGCCTCGATCAACAAGCGATGCGCTCGTGGGTTGCACAAATGGCAGCTCTCACTCAGCAAGGCATTGAGCTGGTGTTGGTTTCATCGGGAGCAGTCGCTGAAGGAATGGTCAGAATGGGGCTGAATGGTCGCCCAGATTCTTTGCATGATTTACAAGCCTGTGCTGCGATAGGGCAAATGGGTTTGGTACAAGCTTATGAGTCACATTTTCGTGAACATGGCTGCCAAACGGCACAAATTTTATTGACTCATGAAGACCTTGCTGATCGGCAACGTTATCTAAATGCCCGTTCAACCTTAACAACATTAATTCAGTGGCGAGTTATTCCTGTTATTAATGAAAATGATACCGTTGCTACCGATGAAATTCGTTTCGGTGATAATGACACGCTTGCCGCATTGGTGGCTAATTTAGTTGATGCAGAAGTATTAATTATTTTGACCGATCAAGACGGGATGTTTGACCGTGATCCTCGGCATGATAGCAGTGCCACCTTATTACCCGAAGTACGGGCAATGGATGAAACCCTATTCGCTATGGCGGGAGGTGGTGGAGCCTTAGGTCGCGGTGGCATGATTACCAAAGTTCGAGCGGCGCGTTTTGCGGCGCGTTCTGGTTGTGCAACAGTTATTGCTAGCGGTCGTAGTGAAAATATTTTACAACGACTGGCTTTAGGTGAAACATTAGGGACATTACTTTTACCTGACGATGATCGCTTTACCGCACGTAAGCAATGGTTGGCATCGCATTTACAAACAGCGGGGCGAGTTGTCTTAGATGCAGGTGCCGTAAAAGCGATTATTGAGCAAGGGCGGAGTCTTTTGCCTGTTGGTATCAAATCTGTTGAAGGCAGTTTTGGTCGTGGCGAAGTCGTTGAATGTGTGGATGAAAATGGCAAACAAGTAGCACAGGGACTCGCTAATTATAATGCGGAAGAAGCAAGGCTTATTATAGGCCAGTCATCCGATAAAATTACATTGCTGCTAGGCTATATTAATGATGAAGAGTTTATACATCGTGACAATATGGCAATTGTCTAATGTCAAAACATTAATAAATTAATAATAGAATGTGTTGGTTAGAAAATGTATTTAAGGAGTTTTTCTGATAATCATATTTACGTAGTAAATGTAAATATGACTTGTGAAGAAGTGGCGCGCCCGGAGAGATTCGAACTCCCGACCCTCTGGTTCGTAGCCAGATACTCTATCCAACTGAGCTACGGGCGCGCTGAGGTGGCGAACTATACTGATGTTCGCCGTTTCTGTCAAGCTAACATTTAATTTTATTTTTTTGTTGTGAACGGTTACAAAATAAAATTAAAGTTAGTGTGGCGGAGAGTGAGGGATTCGAACCCTCGGTGAGCTTTTGGCCCACACTCACTTAGCAGGCGAGCACCTTCGGCCACTCGGTCAACTCTCCACACAGGGCGCACATAGTAGCACAAACTTAAACAAGTAAAAGGTTTTTTTTATCCGAGTGTCTAATAAGTAGGCGTTTGTTGCATGGAAATATAGTTGTAACGGAAAGCGGTTAAAATACCCGACGAGCGCTTGGGATTGTTAAATAAATTGTGATATAAAGTTCGACAGTTTTTTGACGATCACTTTTATTAATATTTTGCAGTTATTTAAACTATAAATAATCGCAAGGCGTGGCTTAAAGTGAGACGTAGTGCTAGAATCTTGTGCAATCCGTTAACCCTATCACAATTGGCGTTGGTGACGGTTTTTGTAAATGTTTATTTGACCATCTCTATTCGAGGGAAAAATATGGAAAGCAAGAATATTGTGGGTATGTCCGTTTTAGGATTGACCTTTTTGTTAGGCGCACAGGGTGCGATGGCGCAAGTGGCTACGCAACCACAAGCCGTTCCATTTGGCTCTTTTATGTTAGTGCCAACCTTGAATGTGAAAACGGTATCTGATGATAATATTTACAGTTTGTCATCAAATGAAGTGAGTTCGTTTTCTCAAATCTTGAACCCGAATTTGGCATTTATTGCTCAAGATCGCTTAAATGTTTATAGAGCGACTTACAACTTAAACGCTGCAAGCTTTGCCAATGACAGTAATGATAGTTATGCAGATCAGACCTTCGATTTGAGTGCTCATCTTGAACCCAGTGTACGCTTACGTTTTGATGGTGGTTTAGCGTATAAAATGCTGCATGATGATCGTGGTTCAGGCCGAACATCTGGTCAAGGCTTGGCGGCTATTTTAGCATCTGGTGAAGTTGACAAGTATGATGTTGCTAGTATTCGCGGTGGCATTGAGTACGGCGCGGCTACAGCTCGTGGATTGGTCGTATTTACCGTTGACATGGGTCAGAAGCGTTATGCGCGTGATTTTGTTGCCTTTGGACGAGATAACGATACGTTAAACTCTCTGTTGGGTTTACGCGCACGTGTGATGCCGAAAACAACGGTGCTTGTAGATTATGAGTACACTGACACAAACTATAAAACGAGTTTGGCAAAGGGTGGCACGGCAGATACTCAGGATAATCGTATTTTGGCGGGTGTGTCGTGGGAAAATACAGCACAAACCACGGGCAAATTACGTTTAGGTCAAGGTAAACGCAAAATTGAGGGTGGTGCTGACATCAACAAATTTACTTGGGATTTAGGGGTGATTTGGAAACCTGTGGCTTTGGATACCATTAATATTAATGGTGGCGCACGCGCTTCTGATGCGACAGCTCCTTATACCTCTGTTGAAAATACAAATTATAGCTTGTCGTGGACGCATGATTGGTTAGATCGGTTTAATACAACGGTTTCTTTGGGATCATCTAAAGATGACTATAAGGGTGCGACACCTGCTCGTAGTGATGACTCAAAAAATTATGGTCTATCGGCAAATTATCAAATGCGTCGCTGGTTGACATTGAATGCAGGTGTTAATGTAACTGATCGTAGTTCTAATGCAGCTGGCTTTGCTAATAAGCGTAATGTGATGAGTGTTGGTGCTCAAGTTAGCTTGTAATAAGATTTGAGCTTTGAATTTATGCAAAACCCACTTCGTTTGTTGGTGTTGCTGTCGTTACTTGCGTGGACTCCAGTCTACGCAGGTTTCTTCGATCAGCTTTTTACATCCCCTCAATCCCCGTCTTCAGTAAGTCCTAACACGATTACGATACCTAATGAAGCTAAAAACACGACTTATGCTCCTGTTTTGGATAATGTCTCCGATTATCGTTTGGGTGCAGGAGATAAGTTGGGTATTACTGTTTTTAATGAAAAAGAACTCAGCATGGATGTGCGTTTGAGTGATGCTGGTAGTTTTCTATACCCATTTTTAGGCGAAGTGATTGCCAAAAATAAAACAATAGGTGATGTACAAGTACTGCTGACTCGCCAATTGAAAGATGGTTACTTAGTCGATCCTAAAGTGTATGTCAGTATTTTGGAATATCGGCCATTCTTCGTAAATGGTGAAGTAGGTAGGCCGGGCGGCTTTCCTTATCAACCAGGTTTGACGATTCGTAAAGCTATTTCTCTTGCGGGTGGCTTAACTGCTCGTGCATCTCCGACAAAAATCTATGTCATTCATGAAAACGATCCTACAGGCGTGCCTCGTTTGACAACGCTGAACTCAGTGCTGTTGCCTGGTGATATTGTGACTGTAGATCAAAGCTTCTTCTAGTTTTAGGTATGTAAAATGGATAGATTCGATAATAACCTGCCATCTCAGCAGGAAGATGCTATTGATTTGCGTCATTATTGGCATGTGATTTCGCGTTTTAAGTGGGGAATTATCGGGTTGGCTATTGCGATTACCTTAGCCGCAGTGTTTTTTGTTTCCGCAATGCGTCCTGTCTATACTGCATCAACGACTCTCATGATTGAGCAAAAGCAAGGTAAAACTTTAACATCTCTTGATGATGTTTATGGTTCTGATATTGCGGGCAAAGAATACCTACAAACGCAATTTGAAATTTTGAAATCTCGTGAGTTGGCGGCTCGTGTAGTGCGAGAGCTTAATATCGCGGAACACCCTGATTATGTTTCTAGAATAGTCGTGGAAGAAAAGTCTTGGTGGCAGCAAATAGATTGGAAGCAATATTTACCCGCTGGACACACACAAAATCCTTTGCCAACAGAAGAAGAAAAATTTACTAAATTGGTGAGTGGGTTTATGACCCATCTTTCAATTGAGCCAATTCGTCAAACGCAATTAGTAAAAATCAATTTTGAATCATATGACCGAAAGCTGACGGCTGCTGTCGCGAATGCAATGGCCAAAGCGTACATTAATAGTCAAATGGAAGCTCGTGTTGCTTTAACACAGAATGCTGCAGATTGGCTAACATCACGTTTGGGTACACTTAAGACAAATGTTGAAATTTCGGAAAAGAAACTTCAGGATTATCGTGAGTCTAATAATTTAGTCGGTGGTGGCGATAAGTCTAGTGTTTCGGGATTGAGTTCTGAACAATTAACTGCAATCAATCGACGTGTTGTTGAAGGGCAGTTTAAAATTGCTGAAATTAGTCGTCGTTATGGTCCCAAGCATCCTGCCTTGGTACAAGCTGAGATGGAGCTAAATGAAGCGCAAAGATCATTAGCGGAGGCAAAAGAGACATCGATTGACTTGTCTAGAAAAGAGTTTCGTTTCAAAGAGCTTGAAAGGGAAGTGCAAACCAATCGTAATCTTTACGATACGTTTTTTACTCGAATTAAGCAGGCTAACGATAGTCTTGAGTTAGACACAGCAAATGCACGAGTTATTGATCCTGCGGTCGTTCCTAGTGTGCCATTTAAGCCGCGTAAAAGTTTATTAGTTGTGCTCGCTTTAGTGCTCAGCATTATTTTGGGCGCAGTACTTGCCTTCCTGTTGGACTATTTGGATTCTACATTCAAAGGTGCTGAGGATGTAGAGGATAAACTTGGGTTATCCATGTTAGGCATGGTTCCTTTGGTGAAAACCAAGAAAAGAGACGATTCCTCAATATACTTTTTGGATAGTAATCAAAATGGCTATGCTGAGGCAATGCGTACTGTGCGGACTAGCGTTGTATTGTCGGGTATTGATAAGCCTCATAAAGTCATTATGTTGACATCCAGTGTGCCAAGTGAAGGTAAAAGTACATCGGCTATTAATTTGGCTGTTGCGTTAGGGCAGATGGAAAAAGTACTGTTAATTGATGGCGATATGCGTAAGCCAACGATTGCTAAAGTTTTAAATCTTCCACCAAATAGTCCAGGTTTATCGAATGTTGTCGCGGCAACATCTACTCTAGAGGATTGTATTCTACACATGGACGAAGCGAATATTGATGTGCTAACGGCTGGCCTTATTCCTCCTAATCCCTTAGAGTTATTGTCCTCTCAAAAGTTTGCTGATTTAATTCGCAATTTATCAGAAACGTATGATCGTATTATTATTGATAGCCCACCTACCTTATTAGTGAGTGACTCATTAATTATGTCAAAAGTTGCTCAGGCAGTGCTTTATGTGATTCGTTCAGATACTACTGCGCATAATACCGCTCGTACAGGTGTTAATCGCTTGCTAGCTGCTAAAGCACCTCTGATTGGTGTTATTTTGAATAAAGTGAATATGAAAAAAGCGTCTCGTTATTACGGTACCTATTCAGGGTATTATGCTTATGGCGGTGACTATGTGTATGGTCATTCTAAGGATAAGAAGCGTTAATTTGATACATTTTATGTAAGTCGCTTTAGGTTTGTTAAGCATCTATGGTTTTGCACTTACATATGTTTTACCCGTTGTACACCAAAAGCAAACGTAGCTTACGTTTAGTGGCTGATAGTTTTTATGATATTGACGGATGATGGTCGGGTAATCTTGTATAAATAAAGGATGTCTACAATGAACCTGAAAATATTATCACTACTGTTAGTTTGTGGTCTAATGACGACTCCATCTGTAATGTTTGCTGCTGATAATGGCGCAATTGTTGGCGGAGGTGTCGGTGGTGCAGTCGGTGCAGCCATAGGTCACGATATGAATGGTCGTAATGGCGCGATTATTGGCGCAGCCATTGGCGGTGCAACAGGCGCAGCCATTGGTACAAATCAGTCACGCTCACAGCCACAACAAGTGGTTGTCAAAGAGCGAGTGTCCTACCGTGATAATGTTAGACATGATAATGGCAAGCACCGTGGTTGGCACAAAAAGGGTCACGGCCACCACCGCCATCATGATTGATGTACGTCGATAATAATCAGTTAACAATGAAAAAGTGGGCAATAATTGCCCACTTTCTTTCTTCTTGGCAGAGCGGGTTACTGCTGTTGTTGCTGAGCTTGTTGTTCACGCGCAATAGCACGATAACCAATGTCGCTACGATGATATTCATCTGCCCATGTAATTTGTGCTAAATGACGATAAGCATTAGCCTGCGCTTCACCAACCGTTTTACCTAAAGCTGTTACACATAATACACGACCACCATTGGTAACCACTTCGCCATTGTGCAAACTTGTGCCTGCATGAAAAACTTTGCTATCGGTTTGAACGTGGTTTAAGCCATTAATCACATCGCCTTTACGGACATCATTGGGGTAGTTACCTGCGGCCATCACCACGCCAACGGCAGGACGAGCATCCCATTGCGCCTCACTCGGTAATTGTTGTGCTAAACCAGCTTCCACCAATTCAACTAATGATGATTTTAGGCGCATCATAATCGGTTGTGTTTCAGGGTCGCCAAAACGGCAGTTAAATTCAATGACTTTTGGTGCGCCCGTTTCATCAATCATCAAACCTGCATACAAAAAGCCAGTATAAGGATGACCTTCGGCGGCCATGCCTTGTACTGTTGGCATTATTACTTCACGCATCACTCGCGCATGAACTTCTGGCGTAACGACGGGGGCAGGAGAGTAAGCTCCCATGCCGCCTGTATTTGGCCCTGTATCGCCATCACCAATCCGTTTGTGGTCTTGGCTGGTTGCCATTGCTAAAGCATTGACACCATCAACCATACAAATAAAGCTGGCTTCTTCGCCATCTAAAAATTCTTCAACAACAACACGTGCACCCGCACTACCAAATTTATTACCCGACAGCATATCGGTAATGGCATCTTCAGCTTCGGTTAAAGTCATGGCAACAATTACGCCTTTACCTGCGGCTAAACCGTCGGCTTTAATCACAATCGGTGCGCCTTTTTCACGGACATAAGCCAGTGCTTCGTTGGTGTCGGTAAACACGGAATAATACGCAGTAGGAATACCTTGACGCGCTAAAAAGTCTTTAGCAAAGGCTTTTGAACCTTCAAGTTGCGCGGCGTATTGGGTTGGGCCCCAAATTTTTTGACCCGCTGCTGTAAAGGCATTGACTACGCCATTGACTAACGGTGCTTCAGGGCCAACGATTGTTAATGCGACATTATTAGCTTGGGCTAACGCTAATAGTTGAGCGTTGTCCAACATATCAAGAGCGATATTTTCACATTTAGCTTCGGTAGCTGTGCCTGCATTGCCAGTGACAACAAATATTTTTGCGACGCGAGGGTCTTGGGCGCATTTCCAAGCGAGAGCGTGTTCACGGCCACCAGAGCCTAAAATAAGAATGTTCATCATAAATCTCCACGAGCTCAAAATAAAAAAGGCTTGGATAACCAAGCCTTTAGTGGCTACTGCTTAGTGACGGAAATGACGCATTCCCGTGAACACCATCGCCATGCCGTGTTCGTCTGCGGCAGCAATGACTTCGGCATCACGCATTGACCCACCGGGTTGAATGACGCAACTAATGCCGACTTTGGCGGCGTTATCAATACCATCACGGAATGGGAAGAAAGCATCCGACGCCATCACAGCACCGTGAACTTGCAACCCAGCATGTTCGGCTTTAATGGCGGCAATACGCGCCGAGTTAACACGGCTCATTTGACCTGCACCAATTCCAATGGTTTGACGGCCTTTGGCGTAAACAATGGCATTAGATTTAACAAATTTTGCTACTTTCCATGCAAAAATTAAATCATGAATTTCGGCTTCGGTTGGTGCACGTTTGGTCACGACTTTTAAATCGCCATCGGTAATCATGCCAATATCGAGGTCTTGAACTAACAAACCGCCATTCACTCGCTTGAAGTCTAATTGTTGCGCTCGTTCCGCCGACCATTCGCCACATTCTAAAACGCGGACATTTTGTTTGGTAGCGGTAATGGCGAGAGCTTCGGCACTGATTTTTGGTGCAATAATCACTTCGACAAATTGACGGTCAACAATCGCTTGCGCGGTTTCGGCATCTAATTCGCGGTTGAAGGCAATGATGCCACCAAAAGCGGATTCACTATCCGTTTGATAAGCTAAGTCATAAGCCGCTTTAATGCCATCTAAGGAGACGGACACACCACAAGGATTCGCGTGTTTAACAATAACACAGGCTGGTTTGACAAAGGATTTAACACATTCCAAAGCAGCATCAGTATCGGCGATGTTGTTATAAGACAACTCTTTGCCTTGTAGCTGTTTAGCTGTGGCAATGCTAACTTCTTTCGGTTGTGCTTCGACATAAAACGCTGCTTTTTGATGAGGATTTTCACCGTAACGTAAATCTTGCGTTTTAATAAACTGTTGGTTAAACGTGCGTGGGAATTGTTGCGCGGGTTCAGTCACTAAACGGCCTAAATAATTGGCAATCATGCCATCATAAGCGGCAGTATGTTCAAAGGCTTTAACCGCTAAGTCAAAACGAGTCTGTTGGCTTAAACCGCCCGTCGTTTTAATTTCACTTAATACCGTAGCATAATCGCTGCTATTAACAACAATACCGACATGGGCGTTGTTTTTCGCCGCTGAGCGCACCATCGTTGGTCCACCGATGTCGATATTTTCAATTGCATCTTCTAAAGGACAATTGGGTTTGGCAACGGTTTGTGCGAAGGGGTAAAGATTCACCACCACTAAGTCAATACGACCAATACCATGCTGTTGCATGACTTCATCATCCGTGCCCCGACGACCTAAAATACCACCATGAATTTTAGGATGTAAGGTTTTCACCCGACCATCCATCATCTCAGGAAAGCCCGTATAGTCGGCCACTTCCTGTACAGGAATGCCATTATCTTTAATGAGTTTGTAAGTACCACCAGTAGATAATAAAGCAACACCACTGTTGGCTAATTCACGAGCAAATTCAACAATGCCTGTTTTATCAGACACAGAGAGTAGGGCGCGGGTGACTTGCATGGCAATTCTCAGAGGATGAAAAAGAAAAAATAAGGGTGTGTTGGTATGTGAAGAACGCCCCCACCCCCCCTTGATGAGAGGGGGAAACAATCCAGTAATGAGGGACATACCAACAGATTAAAAATAATTAATCAAAAATAAAACCGTGTGTTTTCATTTTTTTGCGTAACGTACCGCGATTCAGTCCTAACAATTGTGCCGCTTTGGTTTGATTACCACGCGTAAACTCTAACACCACTGATAACAATGGTTTTTCAACTTCCGCTAATACAAGTTCATACACATCACAGGGTTTTTCGCCTTGAAGCTGGGCGAAATAATGGCGCATTGCACGTTCGACATGAACACGTAAAGCAGCATCGCTCTGTGGAACTGGAATAGAGGATTTAGGACTATTCATATTGACCCTACACGAAATGAAAATTGACTGAAACTTAGTGCGAGATAGCATCAACACAAAGGTTTTTGCGTTGGTCTAAATAGCAAAAAAGGCTTTAACTGCGGCGCGTTGCTCAAGCGGTGTGGTTAATCGGTGAAACTGCTGCACAAAGGCTTTACTATTATCTAAATGCTCGCCATACCAAGCAATATGCTTGCGGGCAAAACGAACACCCAATGCTTCGCCATAAAAATCATGTAAAGCGCAGACATGGTGATAAATCACATTGGCACGCTCTTGCAGACTAGGAGGCGGAAGTTTTAATTGGGTACTTAAATAGTGGCGAATCTCACGAAAAATCCACGGACGACCATGGGCTGCGCGGCCGAGCATAATACCATCACATCCCGTGTGTTGCAGCACTGATAATGCTTTTTCTGCACAATCTATGTCACCATTGGCAATAACAGGGATACTAACCGCCTGTTTTATGGCTGCAATGGTGTCGTATTCGGCAACACCTTCGTATTTATCTGCACGAGTACGACCATGAATCGCTAACATTTGAATGCCACTATCTTCGGCTATTTTGGCAATGGTCACGCCGTTTTTATTGTCTCGGTTCCAGCCTGTACGTGTTTTTAAGGTTACAGGGATCGGAACGGCATTAACGACAGCCTGTAATATGCGAGCAACTAATTCTTCATCTTGCATTAAGGCCGAACCCGCTAAACGATTACAGACTTTTTTGGCGGGACAGCCCATATTAATATCGATGATTTGTGCGCCACGCGCCATATTCATTCGGGCTGCTTCGGCCAACATTTCAGGGTCATAACCCACAATCTGTACGGTTTTTGGACTCGGTTCACCGTCATGGTTTAAACGGAAAATAGATTTGTTGGTTGTCCATAAGCTAGTGTCAGAAGCAACCATTTCGGAGACGGTATAGCCTGCACCGTATTGACGGCAAATTTGGCGGAAGGGGCGGTCAGTTACCCCCGCCATCGGGGCGAGGGCGAGAGGTTCGATAAAATAGTCACCGATAGGAATCGCTTTAATCATTTAAATAACGGTTTCATGGCGTAACTTGCCATCTCGACGTTAGGATTGGCGATATCAAGTTGAATGTGAATGGGGGTTTGCGGAGGAATGCGCCGTAAATGAGCAGCATCACCTTGTAAATATTCTTTGGGTTGAAAGGCTCTGGATGCAGTCAATTTATGCTTTCGACTCATAAAGTTTAATTTTAAAGCAGGCAGCGGTTGAGCAAAACTGGCTTTGTTATACACAATGGCATTAACCCGCAAAGCACCCTTAGTGTCTGGGTGATTTCTAACCGTTAATTTATTGATGACGATCAGTTCAATATTGGGGGGTTCGGGGACTTGACAGTTCAAGGATGCACACAATTGGAGTATTTGTGGTCTTGTTTTGTCGTTGAGTGATAGGCTATCAAAATTAAAGTAGATATATTGCATCACTAACAAGATAAGGGCAAAACTACACAGCATTGTCCACGTGATCCAATAGCCCCAACGTATTGAAATCATTGGAGCATGTTTAATTTCTAACGGTAGATTGGCTTGCCGTTGATTAATAGTTGGCGCGCTGTTACTGTTCAAGAAACTGAGTAAATCATCTTCTTTACTGTGTTTTACACCATCTGATTTTTCTGTTTTGTTTGATTTAGCCGATGCTTTTTGTGATGGAGCTTCGGCTCGACTATCAACACTTGTCGATTTGCGCGATGGCTCTTTGGCTTTCGTGGGAACTAAGTCCATGCTGTGATTTTTAGCTTGTTCTTTTTTCTCGTCAGCTTCTAATTCGGACATTAACGCTTGTGCCCAGCTTTCATCGGCACTCGCTTTGATTTTATCGACTTCACCCACACCTTTTAAGTGATCTTTATTTGCCGTTGGCTCTAGCCAAGAGTCGTGCAACATATCACTAATTTCGTCATCAAAAAGTGGCTTTTTAGCGGCGATAGGTGCAGATTTTGGGGCTTCAACGATAGCCTTCGCTGTAGGTGCTTTAATATCGGGATTATCTTCTTGCAACTCATCGTCTAAATCGTCACCCAGTAAGTTCTTTGCCCATGACTCATCATCAGGGTTTTTACGTTTTTTTACAGGTTTTGCTGGGCTTTCTGTTGTGGTTGTTGAGGTGGTGACATTTGGTGCGCGAGCAACGATGGGGGCGCTTGTTGATGTGGGGGCGGAGGGAGTCGGAGTAACGGCTTCACCTGTCACAATATGTTGGTCGGCACGAAAAACTTGCAAACAACCGCCACAGCGCACATGACCACCACGCGCGGCGAGTTGTTCATCGGTAATGTTAAAAACACTGCTGCAAAATGGGCAACGTGTTTGTTTGGTTTCGCTCATAGTCCCTCAAGCTCCAAATCTTATCTACAGTATAGGATGGGCGTGGTTGTCGCTTATTTAATTCCGTACTGTAGGGGCGGTTTACGAGTCGCCCACTACAATTAAGCGGCGGTATTTAATCGTTTACCCGATAACCGACACCAATTTACGTCTTTGGTTTTTAGTTGATCGAGTGTAAACCAAGGTGCATAGGCTATTTTCAGGTCTTCAACTTGTGAGTCAATGATACCCGATATTGCCAGATCACCGTTAGTGTTACACAAGCTAGCCAAGACAGGAGCAAGTTCAGCGAGAGGCCCCGCTAAAATATTGGCGACGACGATTTCTGCTTTAATAACAGGCATGGCATCAGGGAAGCAAACCGTCATTTTGTCGGCGACATGGTTACGAGCGGCGTTATCTTTACTGGCTAACAAGGCTTGTGGGTCAAGATCAACACAATAGGCATGTTTTGCGCCAAGTAATAAAGCAGCGATGGCTAAAATGCCCGAGCCACAACCATAATCGACAACGATTTTACCTTCTAAATCTAAACCATCAAGCCATTCCATACATAACGCTGTCGTGGCATGTGTACCTGTACCAAACGCGAGACCAGGGTCAAGTAACAGATTGATAGCATTGGGTTGTGGTGGCGGAGTCCAACTCGGCACGACCCATAAACGCTCACCAAAACACATCGGATGGTAGTGATCCATCCACGCACGTTCCCATACTTGATCTTCTAAAATTTCGACACGATGCGTACTCGGTAAACCACCTTCTAAATGTTCATTTAGAAACTCTAAAATAGCATCCATATCGGAGTCGATGGTAAACAAGGCGACAATCCGCGTTGCATCCCATAATGGTGTTGTGCCTAACGGTGGCTCGAACAAGGGTTGATCCGCCGCATCTTCCATCATAATTGCGCCCGCACCGACGAGCTCGAGAGCTTCTTCAATACGATCTGTATCTGCTTTTGCGGTTTCTATTTTCAGTTGGAGCCAAGCCATTGTTTATACCAGTCCTAATTTCTTTTCGAGGTAATGAATGTCAACACCGCCTTCATTAAATGCGGTATCGGTTAAAATAGTATCACGATGTAAGGGGATATTGCTTTTAATCCCTTCGACAACAATTTCATCGAGGGCATTACGCATACGTTGTAGAGCGACTTGACGATTGTCACCATAGGCAATTAGTTTGCCAATCAGTGAGTCGTAATAAGGCGGTACACTATACCCTGTATAAATATGCGAATCCATGCGAATACCCGGCCCACCGGGCGCGTGATAATAATTGATTTTGCCAGGGCAGGGTAAAAACGTCTTAGGATCTTCAGCATTGATACGGCATTCAATGGCATGACCACGAATGATAATATCTTCTTGACGATACGACAGACCTAATCCAGAGGCGACCCGTAATTGTTCTTTGATGATATCAACACCTGTCACCATTTCGGTGACGGGATGCTCAACCTGAACACGCGTGTTCATTTCAATAAAGTAAAAACCGCCATCTTCATATAAAAACTCAAACGTACCTGCACCGCGATAACGCATTTGTTTACACGCTTCAACACAAGACGCGGCCACTTGTTGGCGAATCTGTTCGGGAATGTGTGGGGCTGGTGCTTCTTCTACCACTTTTTGGTGGCGGCGTTGTAATGAGCAGTCTCGATCGCCGAGATGAATGGCATTGCCTTCACCATCACCCAAAATTTGAATTTCAACATGGCGCGGATGCTGCAAAAACTTTTCCATATAGACCGTGTCATCACCAAATGCGGCCTTTGCTTCGGCTTGGGTGACGGACAACGAGTCTAGCAGGGCATTAATGTCAGTGACGACGCGCATACCACGACCACCACCGCCTGCGGCTGCTTTGATAATAATAGGTAGGCCAATTCGGTTAGCGATGGCGATGGCATTCTCGGCACAAACAGCTCCATCCGAACCCGGAACTGTTGGTACACCTGCGGCTTTCATCGCCTCAATAGCGGCAACTTTATTCCCCATCATACGAATGGTTTCGGCGCGTGGGCCAATAAAAATAAAACCAGACTGTTCAACGGCATCAGCAAAATCGGCATTTTCTGACAAAAAGCCATAACCGGGGTGAATCGCTTGTGCTTGTGTTGCTTCAGCGGCGGCAATCAGAGAGGGTGTATTTAAATAACTTTCTTTAGAGGAAGCAGGGCCAATACATAACGCTTCATCAGCCAAACGAACATGCAATAAATCACGGTCAGCTTTGGAATAGACGGCAACGGTGCGAATGCCGAGCTCTTTGCACGCTCGCAGAATACGCAACGCAATTTCGCCACGATTAGCGATTAAGACTTTTTTCAGCATGATGGCCTCGTGTCGCGTTAGACAATGGTAAACAAGGCTTGGTCAAATTCAACCACTCGGCCATTTTCGACGAGAATCGCTTCGATTTTACCGCTTTTTTCGGCTTGAATTTGATTCATCATTTTCATCGCTTCAATAATACATAGCGTATCGCCTTCTTTAACGATTTGTCCGATTTCGGCAAAGTTGGTAGAAGTAGGCGAAGAGGCGCGGTAAAACGTACCAACCATAGGCGAGCGTTGAATGAAGCCATGTGTTGCGGGTTCAACGGCGGCAGGAGCAGTGCTAGACGTTTCGGCTTTAGCTGCTGGTGTGGCGGTTGTGTCAGCGGAAGGTGTTGCCATAGGTGTGGCGACAGGCGTGTAATAATTTGCTTGTGGCATGACGGTAGAGCCGTGACGGGCAATACGAATCGATTCTTCACCTTCTTTAATTTCTAATTCATCAAAGCTCGACTCTTCGAGCATTTCAATCAGTTTTTTAATTTTACGAATATCCATAGCAACGACTCTTGTATTAGCGATTGTTGAGATAATTAACGGCATATTGCAAGGCAAAATCATAGCCTTGTGCGCCTAGACCACAAATAACACCGATAGCGACATCGGAAAAATAAGAATGATGACGGAATGCTTCACGTGCATGAACATTCGATAAATGGACTTCGACAAAAGGAATTTTGACCGCGAGAATGGCATCACGTAGTGCGACCGAAGTATGGGTAAAGGCGGCAGGATTAATAATAATAAATTGTGTGCCGTCATTGGCAGCGGCTTGGACACGGTCAACCAAGATCCCTTCATGATTACTTTGTAGGTAATTTAGGGCGTGACCTGCAAATATCGCATTAGTAGCCAGTCGTGTATTAATGTCAGCAAGCGTGGTCGCACCATAAATTTCAGGTTCGCGTGTGCCTAATAAATTGAGGTTTGCACCGTGAAGCAACAAAATTTGTGCCATAAAAAATCCAGTAACTACACTAAAAAGTGTGGAAAGTTATCGCCTAACATGAGCTAAATAGCGATATTATCGCTGCATGTTGCCATGTTTTTCCGCAAGATACCTAAACTAATGCTTTTAGGCAATCAATGAGACCCACGATGTTACAGATAGTACGGTTTTTTAATCGCGTGATAGCGGCCTTTTGCCTGACAATTTCTACTGTTTACGCCGATGAACAGCAAATGACGTGGCCAACGGTTATTATTGATTTATCATCAACGGCGACGCATATTTATCAACAACAAGCGATGTTATGGTTGTTTGCAAGTGTCATTGGTATTTTTCTAATATTTATAGTGTTTGTTTTGCTGAATCAAACCACCAAACAATCTGCCAATAAGGGCGATGTACAGGCGAGAGCGGTATCGTTGGTGTGGATGATATTTTTATTTTTATTAGTGTTAGGCTTTGCTATTCCTGCGTTACGTGTGTTGTTGGTGGTGACTAAAGGTTGATACGTCAACAGTGACACCCTTTGCACTCAGCCTTAAATGGTTGAATTGACAAAAAAGTGTGCGATCAAAATAGGCTTTGACTCCGCTCAGTTAACGTGAAAATACTCGCTGAGCGAAGTCGAAGAGACAATTGAAGCAAACGTCAACAGCCCCTATTTGGACAGCATTTTATTAACCGCAGCTAACAGCGTTTCTTCACTGACGGGTTTGGTTAAATATTCGCTCGCTCCTTGACGCATGCCCCACATACGGTCTGTGGCTTGGCTTTTGGTGCTGACCATAATAATGGGAATGTGAGCGGTTTCTGGGTCTTTAGTGATTTTACGGGTTGCTTGAAAACCATTGGTTTCGGGCATCACGACATCCATCAAGATCAGATCAGGTTTAACTTTTTTGGATGCGGCAACGCCTATTTCACCCGTATTGGCAAATGAGCAAATGTGACCGTGTTTGTGCAACATTTGGCTCATGCCCGCTTGTTCGGTGGGGGAGTCATCAATAATTAAAATATGCGCCATATCTGCCTCTGGGCTGGTTTTTCGTTCCAAAAATGCAGTTTTTTATTTAACTGCCTATGGTCGTAACTATATAAGAATCCTTGTAAATATCTAGTGTTATCTTTTGGACAATTGACGAAAACGTGATTTTCTACAATTTCCTGAAACCGCTTTTTACAAAGAGAGGCTAGACTGTCACATAGCTTAAAGCGCAGATATGGCGTTGTAAAAATTGAGTTATGTTTGCCAGCGAACCGACTAGGGCTTGAGTTTGTTAGATAGTGTAGAGGCTTACTACTTAACTTATATAAGGCACTCACGTTATGAATAAAGATCAAGTCAAAGGTGTTGCAAAAGACATCGAAGGTACTATCCAAGAAAAAGTCGGCCAATTGACAGGTAACAAGGAGCAACAAGCCAAAGGTCTGGGCAAACAGATCGCGGGTAACGTGCAAAAAAGTGTTGGCGATGCAAAAGAAGCTGTCAAGGATGCAGCGGACAAGCTCTAACTATTGGAAAGCCCACAATCAGTGGGCTTTCTGAGAAGCTACGGTTCGTTAGTAGCACAAAAACACAAGCTGAAATGAAGGCTTGTGTTTTTTTGTTTTTCGTATGGATATACGATATAGCCAAAAAATACCTACTTACTGTTGAATTCCCTGCAAGCTTTGCGCTAAAGACAAGGCATGATGGTCTGACAAGCTAGCAATAAAATCGAGCATTTGCATTAATCCTAAATATAAGTCCTCATGCGTGTCGATAGGGTGATTACCCAATAGTTGCTGTAAGCGTTGTTGTTTGAAGGTAAACGGCTGTTTCTTATAACGTGCTGCGGCCATATCAGCAAAAGCCGTGAGTAATGTATGCAGACTCGCGTAGGCCGCCAACTCCAACTGTGCTTTTTGCGGATGATTAAAAATGCGCTCTCTGGCAAGGTTTTTTGCGGCATCAATACCGTCTGATAATTGTGCTGAACAGTGATTCAGCAAGCTCCCCACCAATTGTCCAGACAAAAGAGCTTCTTGTTGTTCAGCAAAGGCATCGGTAACAGCCATGACTAATTTTTCGATCACTTTACCGCGTAAAGCCGCAATTTTTTCAAGGGCTGGTACATCTTGCTTTAGTTCAGGTGGTGGCGGTAAATCATCTAATAGCTGTAAAAATAATGGCTCTATTTCTTCATAACGCAACATGTTGAGTGCGAGACCATCTTCTAAATCAATTAATGTATAACAAATATCGTCGGCGGCTTCGAGTAAATACGCGAGCGGATGACGACACCAGCGATAATCCCCCTGAGCAATTAAACCTAATTGTTCGGCTGTCGTTGCTAATAGATGTTTTTCGGTATGATAACAGCCAAATTTTGCCCGTTTATGGCTGGCAATCCCTCCTGATAAGGGTTGTGATAACCACGGATATTTTAAGTACGCACCCAATGTCGCGTAGGTTAAACGCATCCCGCCTTCATTGGGATGGTATTCAAGCTGGGTCAATATGCGTAAACCATGAGCGTTGCCTTCAAACTGGCACAAATCAGCCGCTTGAGCAGGCGATAATAACGCCATTAAATGCGCTTGGGCAGGTTGTAAAAACCAATCACGAATGGCGTATTCACCCGCATGACCAAACGGTGGATTACCGATATCGTGTGCTAAACAGGCGGCTTGAATAATTGCTCCCACATCGGCGGGGGACACCCAATGCGGCAGTTGCTCAATAATTTTTTCAGCGGCCAACATGCCTAAACTACGGCCAACACATGAGACTTCTAAGCTGTGAGTTAAGCGCGTATGGACGGCATCATGTTGGGCGAGCGGATGAACTTGGGTTTTACGGTTTAACCGACGAAACGCGCCAGAAAAAACAATGCGATCATAATCTTTGTGAAACGGGGAGCGCGAGCTTTCATCGTGTACTTTGCGACTGCCTAATCGTGAAGGGTTAAGTAGCTTTTCCCAAGACATCTTCATTGATTTGTATCCTTTTAATGTAGCGTATGCCTTCCCGTCGACTTCGCTCAGGGAGCATTTTATGCTTACTGAGCAGAGTCTTGGTGGCTGAGCGGAGTCGAAGCCCTTTTTATAATGTAATGGTTTTTTCTCTAAAATATAATGGTGGACATTTGAGCAGGAATTTCAGCTTGAATGTGATGCTTCGTTGCTAAAGCATCACACAATATCTCAATCGTTTTGACTTCACCATGTACCAAATAAAATCGCGGTTGGTTTTTGAAGTGGGCTGCCCATTGCAGTAAATCTCGTTGCCCTGCATGAGCCGAAAATCCACCTAAGGTATGAATTTGCGCTTTGACAATAATTTGTTGGCCAAACATTTTGACGTGTTTGACTCCATCGACGAGAATCCGTCCCAGTGTGCCATTGGCTTGAAAGCCAACAAAGATAATATGCGTGTTACTGAGCCACAAACGATGCTTAAAGTGATGGCGAATACGTCCACCCGTACACATGCCACTACCCGCTATAATAATTGCGCCTTTTTTGATGTTGTTGATGGCCATTGACTCTTCGCTACTTTCACAAATCGTTAAATTGGGTAGAAAAGAAGCCAAACTGTCGCCATGTTGTGCACGAATCAAAGCAACATCGTCATTATCTAACTGTTGAATATAATGTGAATAAACATCAGTCACGGCTTTGCCCATTGGACTATCTAAAAAGACGTGCCAATGTTCCAATAATCCTTCGTGATAAAGTTGACCTAAATGGAATAGCAGTTCTTGAGTTCGACCCACCGCAAAAGCAGGAATCAGAATGTTGCCGCCATCTAATTCGGCTTGTTTTAAAATGACTCGGAATTCGTCAAGTGTGTCACTGAGGCAACGGTGATCTCGGTCGCCATAGGTAGACTCCATGAGCACGACATCCGCATTGTCAACATAGCTCAGTGGCCGCATTAAGGAAGCATCAGGATTGCCTAAGTCACCTGAAAAGACTAAGGTTTTTTCGTCGGCATCATCACGAATCTGTAGCTCAACAATCGAAGAACCTAAAATATGACCTGCATCGTGAAAGGTTAAAGTCAAATGTTCTAAAATAATCTGTGGTTTTTCATAGTCTAAGCCCTGACATAAACGCAGGGTTGCCAAGACATCATCCAGATTATATTCCTCATGTAAGGTTTTTTTGCCAGCGCGTGACCGACGAGTGTTTTCATGGTCTAAATCACGCAGATAAATACTGACGGCATCTTCGAGTAAAATTTTGAGTAAATGTTGGGTGCCGTATGTGCAGTAAATTGGCCCTTTGTAGCCTTCGTGCACTAATTTTGGCAGTAGGCCTGAATGGTCTAAATGAGCATGAGAGATAATAACGGCATCAATTGAGTGGGGATAAAACTTAAATTGTTCTTTGGTTATGCGTTCAACGGCATCACCTCCTTGATGAATACCACAATCAAGTAAGATTTTTTTACCTGCATTTTCGAGCAAATAACAAGAGCCTGTGACTTCTTGAGCAGCACCTAAAAAACGAAGTTTACGCATTATTATCAATCCTTTAAGACGGTTATTTTATAACAGTGTTTTTTTTAGTATAACCATTGTTCAGGTGTTGTGGATGTCGTATAAGTCGTTAAGTGAAAATTTTTTGTGCTTTAAGGTGCGCTTAAGATTGTGGGTTTATGCTGTATTGAATTATTAGTAAAATAGGGTGAGGTAAATACAATGTCTTTAAGAAATACGACTAAAGAATGGGGTGGTTTGGCCAAAGTGTTTCATTGGCTGACCGTCGTTGTGTTAATTGCGGCTTGGGTCGCGGTGGCTTTGCATGAAGGGGCAGAAAAAGACTCACCTGATTATATTAAATATATTTTGCTGCATAAGTCCTTAGGTCTTTCCTTGCTGGCGGTAGTTTTAGCGCGGTTATTATGGCGGTCGTCTAATGTCACACCTAGTCCGATTACAATGCCTGATTTACAAAAAAAAGCGGCTTCTTGGGTTCATGGTTTATTGTATGTGGCGTTATTAGCCATGCCATTGTCAGGTGTGGTGATGTCGCAGTTGGCAGGAAAGCCTGTAGGCTTTTTGGGTCTATTTGATTTGCCGCAATTGTTGGATATCAATAAAGATTTAGCCAAAGATGTCAAAGAGCTGCATGAAGATGTGTTTTTTCCATTACTCATGTTGTTAACGGTTGGACATATTGGTGCGGCACTGTTTCATCAGTTTGTGTTAAAAGACGGTTTGCTAAAACGTATGTCACCATGATAGTGACGTAGCTGATAAAAATAAAGGGGTGTTATCACATGAATAGAAGAGAAGTGCTTAGTCAATTGGGCGGGCTTTCTTTGGCGGCAGTCGCCATGAACAGCGTGGCAGAGGAGCATCAACATCACCATCACATGGGCGCATCAAAATATCAATCGCTCATTGATGCAACGGGCGATTGTATTAGCAAAGGGGAGGCGTGCCTTGCTCATTGTCTGATGTTGTTGGCGGATGGTGAGACAAAAATGGCAGGTTGCGCTAAGTCAGTTAATCAGACAATAGCACTTTGTCGAGCCTTACAAAGTCTTGCAGCGCAAGGTTCGTCTTTGACCGTTGCCTTGGCAAAAGTGGCTCTTGATGCGTGTCTAGACTGCGAAAAAGAATGCCGTAAACACGAAGATAAACATCAAGAATGTAAGGCGTGTCGAGAGGCGTGCAGCGACTGTGTTAAGCAGTGTAAAGCGATTATTGCATAAGATGGAAATTATTGGGGCGGTGATTGAGCCGCCCCAGTAACAATTAAACTAATTCCGCATATAAATCATAGTCATCGGCATCAGTAATAGTGACGGTGACAAATTCACCGACTTTTAATGCTGCTGCGCCTTCACCTTCAATAAACACATTGCCGTCGATTTCGGGGGCATCTGCTGCTGAGCGAGCAATGGCAACGCCTTCTTCGTCATCAATTTCATCGACTAAGACTTGTATGGTTTTGCCAATCTTTAATTGCAAACGGTCGGCAGAAATTCCTTGTTGCAGTTCCATAAAACGCTGCCAACGTTCTTCTTTCACTTCTTCGGGTACAGGGTCTGGTAGTTCGTTTGCGGCTGCACCATCGACGGCGGAATATTTAAAACAACCCACACGATCCAGCTTGGCTTCTTGTAACCAATCTAACAGGATTTGGAAGTCTTCTTCGGTTTCACCAGGGAAACCAACGACAAAGGTTGAACGTAAAACTAATTCTGGGCAGATTTCGCGCCATTGTTTAATACGCTCAAGGGTGTTTTCGCTGTGAGCTGGGCGTTTCATTAATTTTAAAATGCGAGGGCTGGCGTGTTGGAAAGGAATATCCAAATACGGCAAAATTTTGCCTTCGGCCATTAACGGAATGACGTTATCGACATGAGGATACGGATACACATAATGCAAACGTACCCATACGCCTAATTCACCTAAAGCTTCGCAAAGTTCTTGCATCCGTGTTTTTAACGGACGGCCACCCCAAAAGTCGAGTTTGTATTTTAAATCTACGCCATAAGCCGACGTATCTTGCGAAATCACTAATAATTCGCGTACGCCTGCTTTGACGAGGTTTTCAGCTTCGCTCATCACCGAACCAATCGGCCGAGACACTAAATCACCACGCATTGACGGAATAATACAGAAGGTACAGCGGTGATTACAGCCTTCGGATATTTTGAGATAGGCGTAATGTTTGGGTGTCAGTTTAATGCCTTGGGCGGGCAATAAATCGATAAAGGGGTTGTGGTCGGCTTTGGCAGGTAAATGTTGATGTACCGCATCCATTACTTCTTCATAGGCATGAGGGCCTGTGACTTTTAACACGCTGGGGTGTACGTCACGAATTTGGCCTTCTTTAATGCCTAAGCAACCTGTAACAATGACTTTGCCATTTTCGCTCAGGGCTTCGCCAATGGCATCTAAAGATTCTTGCACGGCGGATTCAATAAAGCCGCAGGTGTTAACAACGACAAGGTCTGCGCCGTTGTAGTCGGGCGAAATTTGATAACCTTCGGCGCGTAATTGCGTGAGGATACGTTCGGAGTCCACCAAGTTTTTGGGGCAACCTAAGGACACAAACCCAACTTTTGGTTGTGATAACGACATGAACGCACCTCGAAAACGACGATTAAAATAAGCGGTGGCGATTGTACCTGTTATTGATAAATAGCAGTAGGGGCGATTGATGAGTCGCCATGCTTGCGTTATGCTTTTGGGCGGTTTGATGCTATAAAAATCACAGTTAACGGATTACTCATATGTACGTCATTGAAAGTAGTTAATCTTTTATTAAAGTACACCTAAAATATATCCTAACGACATATAGCTTGACGTGCATGGATGGCCTTATTTGCATTTTGGAGCAATAGATGAGCTTTACAGTAAGAGTTAGTTTGCTGGTGACCATTGCTGCGTTGGCTGGTTGTAACTCAAAAGACAACGACAAGGCAGCGGTCGTACATCCCCAATGTACTTTAGGCCAAACCGAGCAAAACTTTGTTTGTGTAGATGTGCCGCTTACCGCCACTAGCATTAGCCCAACAGTGCTGACGCAAAACCAAAAAACAAAAATTACCTTAGTTGGCACAAACTTACCTAGCACCGCCATGTTTGCTCTACAGGACGGCATTTGCGAAGCCGCAATAGAAAAAACAGCCACCAGCGTCAGTCAATGGTGTACCGCCAATAGCCTAGGCAGCAAAACCGTCACCGCTAAATACAAAATAGATATAGACACAGGAAAAGTCGATTTTACGTTAACGGTAAACCCAAAAATTTATGTCAAAGGTTTATTAAACGATACGGGCATTATAGGTTGCGCCAACGACACGACTGTTTTTACCGACTGTAGTGCCGCTAATTTAGGCGGTTGGTTTGGCCTAAATCAAGATGGGCAACTTGGCAGAGACGTACAAGCAGCAACAGGCCAATTAAGCAAAATAGGTGGCGGTGATGCAGGTTTTGACTTTACAAAAATTAGCGCAACAGGCCAAAGCTTGCCTACCAATGCTACCGAATGGAGCTGTGTACAAGACAACCATACGGGTTTAATGTGGGAAGTTAAGACCGATGATGGTGGGCTACGTGACAAAGATAACGTATATACATGGTACAACACAGACGCAACAACCAATGGTGGTTTTGAAGGTTACGCAAACAATGGTAACAACACTCAAGCGTTTGTAGTGGCCGTTAATGCTCAAGCTTTGTGTGGCTATAAAGACTGGTATTTACCCGATGTAGAGGACTTAAGAAGTATTGTCAATTATGGGCGTACTTCTGTGATAGATGCGCGTTACTTTCCAGATGCGTACAGAGAATCTTATTGGTCGTCCTCCCCCGATGTTTATTCCAATGACAATGCTTGGATATTCAACACTCCTGCAGCTAACGAAGGTAGAGGCCCGAAAGGGTACGCGCTCTCAGTTCGCCTAGTTCGCTTTGGAACGTAACTTGGCTTGGCATCGTAGTGCATAACAGTTTGTAATTGTTATATGTTGTGACATTCTGAAGAGAGTGAAGCGTCTCAAACCAGCAAAAATAAACAGCTATAATCTCAAGGAAAAAAGATGTATCGATATTTATCGCGGTGCTTGTTAGTTGTTATTAGTCAAGTAAGCCTTGCTGATGGCATAACTATAGGCGTAGGGCAAACCTGCCAAAACAACATTAAAATGACTACGCCCAATAGTCGCTATCAGATATTAAACAACGGCACGGAAGTTAAAGATTTACTAACTGGCCTAATATGGCAGCGTTGCAGTCTTGGCCAATTATGGGACGGTAGCACTTGTACAGGAACGGCTACCAAATACACATGGCAACAAGCCTTGGAGGCAGCTAACAGTGTAGGAGGTGGATGGATATTGCCCAATATTAAAGAGTTAAGTAGCTTGGCTAACCGAGCGTGTTTTAATCCAGCCATTAACAGCATTGTATTCCCGAATACATATTCTTCGCGCGATTATGATGACGCAATTTGGTCGTCCTCGCCAGACTCTTATAATAGTCAATTAGCGTGGGTAGTATTTTCTAGCTTAGGTACTTCCTATAACTACGGCAAGGGTTACACTGGCACTGTGCGCCTAATGCGTGCCAGTCAGTAAGTTGGGTTTTGACTTGAAATTCCCCAAACCCACTATTAGTAAACGTAGCACGTGTTTTTATAGTAATTATCTCGTATTCCGCTAAGTTTGCTTATTAATCAGCATTAACACATGAGACTTATATTTTTTTGAAGGGTTGGATAGTCACGCAGGCAAACTTTGTTTTCAGGATAAATACGATAGACAACATCATCTTCAATGCTGGAAATGGCAATCAGGTTGTCTTCTGCGTCGGTAGAAAGAGCCATAATGAGTTTGGATTGCCGCATTTCTTCTAAGATATCATCTTGATGACGAGTCGCCTGATAGCCAAGTTTAGTCGCAATGTCTTCAATATTTTGAAAACTAATCAGTGGCGAGCCGCGAGTGATATCAAGCACATGAGCCGAGATCGTCTTTGCCGCCACATCATCATCTAACCGAGCATTAATGGCAGAGCTCATGAGTACAGATAGACCCGAAGGCTCGGTCTTATTGATGTCAGTTGCCAATGGCTTTAGAAAATGAGTAGCGAAATAGTTGTCACGTTCCGTGCCGTTAAGGCAATAATCAGCTTTAGCCACTGTTTTAGTCTCGTAGCCCGCATGGAATGCGGGGAAAATATGCGCTAAAGGGTTGTCGGTTTAATAGTGCTATAACCCCGTGTTACCACACGGGCTACTCTAATGTGAATTCGCTAAAACTAAGGCATCCGATCAATCACCATCAACACTTTCGGTTTATATTTTTTACTCAGCGTTGCATAATCCATTAAACAAATCTTGCTTTCAGGATAGAGCGTATAAACCACGTCATTTTCCACGCCGAGCAATAACACCAAATTGCCCTCACGGTCGGTTGACAGTGCCATGACATTTTTGAATTGACGCATTTCATCCAAAATAGTGCCTTGAAATTCGGTCGCTTGAAAACCGACCTTGGCAATAATATTTTGAATATCGACAAAGCTCAGTATCGGTGAACCATGAGTGACGTCCAGTACATGAGCAGAAACACTTTTAGCCGCAACCGTATCACCCAAGCGACCGTTAATAGCAGCACTAACCAGTACCGAAGTACCCGATGGATCAGTTGTGTTGATTTCCACTTCTAATGGTTTCGTGAAATGAGAATTGATATAGTCGTTACTCTCTTTTTCGCTCAGGCAATAATCAACCTTGACGGTTGGTTTGGTGTTTGAATGCTGTGTTGAGCAAGCAGTCAAACTTAATAATACGGTGAGCCATAAAAGTTTCATTGTTGTTTTCCTAATAATCTAACCAAAATGCCTTCATAAATTTCGGTTAACGTATCTAAATCCGCCGCATTCACACACTCATTGATTTTATGAATCGTGGCGTTGATCGGCCCTAATTCCAACACTTGCGCGCCTGTAGGGGCAATAAAGCGTCCGTCCGATGTGCCGCCGCTGGTGGATAATTCGGTATCAATACCCACCACTTCTTTAATTGCGGCAACGCTGGCGGCCACTAATTCGCCTTTAGCCGTTAAAAACGGTAAACCACTTAAATTCCAAACAATGTCGTATTTTAATCCGTGTTTTTGCAAAATCGCTTCGCTACGAGCTTTTAACTGTTCAGCAGTAACTTCGGTAGAAAAACGAAAATTAAACAATACCTTAACATCAGCAGGTATCACATTCGTCGCGCCCGTTCCCGAGTTAATATTGGAAGTTTGGAAGGAAGTCGCAGGAAAAAACGCATTGCCGTTATCCCATACTTCGGTAGTTAATTCGGCAAGGGCAGGAGATATACGATGAATCGGATTGTCAGCCAGTTGTGGATAGGCGACGTGGCCTTGCACGCCAATCACCGTCAGTGCCGCATTCAACGAACCTCGACGACCATTTTTAATGACATCACCAATCGTTGTTGTGCTAGAAGGTTCACCGACTAAACACCATGTCATTTTTTCGTTACGTGCTTCTAAGTGCTCAACGACTTTTACTGTGCCATCAGTGGCAACGCCTTCTTCATCACTGGTAATTAAAAAAGCTATTGAACCTCGATGATTCGGGTGCTTGGCGACAAATTGTTCACAGGCGACTACCATTGCTGCCAATGAGCCTTTCATATCAGCCGCACCACGACCATATAACACGCCATCACGAATTTCGGGTTGAAAGGGTTCGCTGTGCCACGCGCTTAATGTGCCTGTCGGTACAACATCCGTATGGCCTGCAAACGCAAAAACAGGTTCGGTTGTACCCCGACGCGCCCAAAAATTATCAACCTCACCAAAGCGTAATCGTTCAATGTGAAAACCAATGGCTTCTAGGCGTTGAATCATGAGTTCTTGGCAATTAGCATCCACAGGCGTGACGGATGGGCAACGAATTAAATCTAAAGTTAAAGCAAGCGTAGGTGACATAAAAAAAATCTGTGTAATGAAACGAATGGCGACAGTTTATCTATTCCTAGAAATAGCGCAACTTGGCAAGAACCTTGCTAGAATCACCCCAACTTTTACGGGGAGGATACCTGCAATGAAAAATTTATTCACACTCAGCATCTTGGCGGCCGCAGTCGCAATGACGGCGTGTAGCAAAAAACCAGAAGAAACGACACAAGCCACAGGTGCAGCGACAACAACAGCAAGCGCATCAGGCGCAACGATTATTAAAATTGGTCATGCTGCACCCTTAACAGGCCCACAAGCCCATTTAGGCAAAGACAACGAAAATGGCGTGCGTTTAGCCGTTGATGAATTAAACGCTAAAGGGTTAACCATCGGCGGCCAAAAAGTGCAATTTGAGTTGGAGTCCGAAGACGACCAAGCTGACCCTCGCATTGCCACGACCGTCGCGCAAAAATTTGTCGATGATAAAGTCAATGTCATGATTGGTCATTTAAACTCAGGTACAACTATTCCCGCCTCGCGTATTTATAATGATGCAGGCATTGTTGAAGTTTCTCCTTCGGCCACCAATCCTAAATATACTCAACAAGGTTACAAAGGCGCGTTCCGCGTGATGGCAAATGACGTGCAACAAGGCAAAGTATTAGGCGAGTTTGCTGTTAAAGAGATGGCTGCGAAAAAAATCGCCATTATTGACGACCGTTCTGCTTATGGCCAAGGTCTAGCTGATGAGTTTGAAAAAGCCGCCAAAGCCGCAGGTGGTACGATTGTGGTGCATGAATTTACCAATGATAAAGCCTCTGACTTCACCGCTATTTTGACCAAAATCAAAGGTACTAGCCCTGATTTGGTATTTTACGGTGGTATGGATGGTCAAGGCGCACCGATGGCCAAACAAATGCAAACTTTAGGTTTGAAAGCTCAATTTTTGGGTGGTGATGGTATTCACACTACTGAATTTATGAAGTTGGCAGGTGCTGCGGCTGAAGGCGTAACCGCTTCTTTACCAGGTGTGCCGATAGAAAAAATGCCAAAAGGCCCAGACTTTAAACAAAAGTTTGAAAGTAAATATGGCGCGATTCAACTGTATGCTCCGTATTGCTATGATGCCGTCATGGTTGTAGCTGAAGCCATGCAACGCGCTAACTCTGCTGAACCTGCGAAATACTTACCTGAAATGGCAAAAACCAATTACGAAGGTGTCACTGCCAATATTAAATTTGACGACAAAGGCGATTTACAAGGCGGTGCAATTACCGTGTATCGTGTCGTGAAAGGCAATTGGGAAGTGTTAAAAACGGTCGGCGCACAGTAATATTGTCGGGGCGAATTTATTCGCCCATCTATCATCACAACGAGAATAACAATCATGAAACAACTGTTTGATAGTTTTAAGTCCACATCGTTAGACGTATTGCCTAATTTAAAAGAACGTTATGGCTTATTATTACGCCATGATTTAGTTAGCGTAAAATTAATGCAAAAAGAGGGACAGATTTTGCTGGAGTTTACTGTCACGGATAAAGACCATTATTCTTTTGATAATAAAATTATTGTCAAAAGTTTAAGTTTAAATTCAGCAGCAGATTCCGTGTTTAGCAGCACGGTTTCTATTTTTGAAAATGGTCGTTTGTTGGTGGAAGAATTACCACCGACGACATTGGCCAAATTAGCCGATTTATTTGACGAAAGTTCTGCCGCCGCCATTATTAATTACGCCCAACAGGGTTAATGCAGGACTTACGCATCGCTCCGCGATTAGCGCGTTTTGTGAGCATAAAGCCGCCTAAAGCGGCTGAAATGTGAGCAAATAAGCGATAACCGCGTAAGTCCTAAGTGAAGTTTAAGAGTATTGTCGATTGGATATTTTTGCCCAACAACTGATTAATGGCCTGATTTTGGGCAGTATCTACGCCCTAATTGCCTTAGGCTATACCATGGTCTACGGTATTTTAGGGTTAATTAATTTCGCCCATGGTGAAATTGTGATGATTGGGGCGATGGTTTGTATTACCTGCCTCAATTTTTTATTAGGTCATTATGGCGATTTATCCCCGTTATTATTAGTTTTTGCCAGTGTGTTAATGGCGATTCCTGTCTGTGCTTTATTGGGTTATAGCATTGAGCGTGTTGCTTATAGACCTTTACGCAAAGCCCCTCGTTTAGCACCGTTGATTACCGCGATTGGTGTGTCTATTGTTTTACAAAACTTAGCGATGATGATTTGGGGGCGGCAATATGTGCCTTTTCCAGCGATTTTTAGCAATGTGCCGTATCAAGTCTTTGGCGCATCCATTACGCCCTTGCAAGTCAGTATTATTATTTTAGCGGGCGTCATGATGTTGGCTTTAGTGCTACTGGTGCAAAAAACAAAACTGGGTCGAGCTATGCGAGCCACCGCGCAAAATCCACAAGTCGCTTCCTTAATGGGCGTAAACGTCAATCAAGTCATTGCCTTAACCTTTATTTTGGGTTCGTGCTTGGGTTCGGTGGCGGGCATTATGGTGGCCGCTAATTATGGACAAGCCCATGCCTATATGGGCTTTTTATTGGGCTTAAAAGCATTCTCGGCCGCTGTTTTAGGTGGTATTGGCAATATTGCAGGGGCAGTGATTGGTGGTTTGTTGCTGGGTATTATTGAGAGTCTAGGAGCAGGCTATATAGGCGATTTAACTAATAATTTCTTGGGCAGCCAATATCAAGATATTTTTGCTTTTTTAGTATTAATTACTGTTTTAGTATTTAAGCCATCTGGATTAATGGGCGAAAAAGTATCGGAGCGTCCCTAATGAAAAAAATCTGGTTGTCTTATGCCTTAATGGCCATTGCTCTAATAATTGCACCGTTTGCAGTCGGTCATTTTGGTTCGTCATGGGTACGTATTTTAGATTTCTGCCTACTGTATATTATGTTGGCGTTGGGCTTAAATATTGTTATCGGTTATGCGGGGTTATTAGATTTAGGTTATATCGCCTTTTATGCGGTCGGGGCTTATACGATGGCATTATTGGCTTCACCCCATTTTGACTTACATTATTCCGCGTGGATTATTCTACCGATAGGTGCTGGCATTGCTTGTTTAGCAGGTGCTGTTTTAGGCGCACCGACCTTACGCTTAAAAGGGGATTATTTAGCGATTGTCACCTTGGGTTTTGGTGAAATCGTTCGTCTATTTATGAATAATCTCGACCGACCTGTCAATATTACCAATGGCCCTCAGGGTATTAACATGATCGATAATGTCGGTATTGGCAGTTTTGATTTAGGTAAAGGTTTTGACGTTGCCAATAATCATTTTGGCTCAATGTATAGTTATTATTATTTGTTTTTAGTTTTAACACTGCTGACCATTTTTATCTGTATTCGCCTTGAAAACTCGCGGATTGGCCGAGCATGGATGGCGATTCGTGAAGATGAATTAGCCGCTAAAGCAATGGGGATCAATACGCGGAACATTAAATTATTAGCTTTTGCGATGGGCGCAAGTTTTGGTGGTTTAGCAGGCGGATTATTTGCCAGTTTTCAAGGATTTGTTAGCCCCGAAAGTTTTAGTTTAATGGAGTCCATCATGGTGTTATGTATGGTGGTCTTAGGTGGTATGGGGCATATTGGTGGTGTGATTTTAGGCGCAATCTTATTGACCTTAACACCCGAAGTCTTACGCGAGGTGATTACGCCACTCCAACGTAGTTTATTTGGTCGAACCGTTGTTGACCCCGAAAATCTACGGATGTTGTTGTTTGGTTTGGCGTTAATTTTGGTGATGTTATTAAAGCCCGCAGGTTTATGGCCGTCACCGCGTCGTCAGGAAGAGTTAAAACACGGTTAGTTTGTTGTATGGGCGAATTTATTCGCCATATTACAGATGATTGGGTGAATAAATTCGCCCCTAAAGAGGTTGATGATTATGTCGCTCGCCCAACAAATAAAATGTATTAGCGAAGCTGAGTATCTAACAGGCGAAAAGCTTTCTGATATTAAACATGAATATATTGACGGCGAAGTCTATGCAATGGCAGGGGCGAGTGCCAGTCATAATCGTTTAACTCTTAATGTTGCCCGAAAAATAGGGAATCATTTAGAAGGCAAACCTTGCCAACCGTATGTCTCAGACATGAAGGTCAAAACAGGCAGTAAGTATTTTTACCCTGATGTCTTGGTCGATTGTTCCAACTTACCTGACGATAGCCACTTTACGGAAAGTCCGACTTTAATTGTCGAAGTGTTATCAAAAAGCACACGACGCATGGATGAAACGACTAAACGGATCGCCTATCAACAAATCGCTACCTTACAAGAATACATTTTGATTGAGCAAGATTTTGTGGATGTCGAAGTGGTGCGTAGAAGTCGCGGTTGGCAATCGGAACGCTTTTATTTGGGTGATGCCATCACCTTTGAATCCATAGGTTTAACACTGACCGTCGAAGATATTTACGAGCGCGTCAATAATCCCGAATTACTCGAATGGCGGCAATTACAAGCTGAAGCGCATGCCGCCGTCGCAAACTCTGAATCGAAGTTAGCCCATCAATGACTGCATTATTAACACTTTCACATATCGAAAAACGCTTTGGTGGCATTCACGCTCTCAAAGACGTGTCTTTAACCATCCCTAAAAATTGTATTTACGGTTTAATCGGCCCTAATGGCGCAGGCAAAACGACCCTGTTTAATGTCATCACAGGCTTATACGAAGCCGATGGCGGTCAACGTTTTCTGAATGACCAATTATTGCCGCTGACGCTTAAACCGCACGAAATTTTAATTAAAGGCATTGCCCGTACTTTTCAAAATATTCGTCTATTTCAAGACATGACAGCTTTAGAAAATGTCATGGTCGCTCGTCATAGCAAAAGTAAAGCAGGGGTGTTGGGTGCGATTTTTCGGACAGCGGCTGTTCGTGCCGAAGAACAAGCCATTCGAGACAAAGCCTTGTCGTTGTTAGCTTATGTCGGCTTAACTGCCAGTGCCGATCGCATTGCCAAAACCTTATCCTATGGCGACCAACGTCGTTTAGAAATTGCCCGTGCCTTAGCTGCCGAGCCGACTTTATTGACCTTAGACGAACCCGCAGCAGGCATGAACCCGACAGAAACAGCCGAGCTAACCACCTTAATTCGTCGCATTTATCAAGACGGCACCAGCGTGTTATTGATTGAGCATGATGTCAAATTAGTCATGGGCTTATGCCATCGAGTGGCGGTGCTGGATTTTGGCCAATTGATTGCCGAAGGTGTGCCAGCCGATATCCAAAAAGATCCCAAAGTCATTGCTGCTTATTTAGGAGGTGGCGAATGACCGTATTATTAAGCGTCCGTCAGTTACAAGTCGCGTATGGCGGCATTCAGGCAGTCAAAGGCATTAATTTAGAAGTTAATGAAGGCGAGTTGGTGTGTTTAATTGGTGCAAATGGCGCAGGTAAAACATCGACATTAAACTGCTTAGGTGGCTTATTAAAACCGTCAGGCGGTGAGATTATCTATCAAGGTCAAGACCTACAACGTATCCCCACGCATGAACGGGTGAAACATGGTTTAGCCTTAGTGCCTGAAGGTCGGGGGATTTTTCCTAAACTGACCGTTGCTGAAAATCTACGCATGGGAGCATATGCACGCACCTTGCAAGTCGGTGAATTAGAACAAGCGTATGAGCGTTTTCCTCGTTTATTTGAGCGTAAAGAGCAATTGGCAGGGACGTTATCGGGTGGAGAACAGCAAATGTTAGCCATTGTTCGTGCGTTGTTAAGTAAGCCAAAACTATTGCTCTTAGATGAGCCGTCTATGGGTTTAGCACCGTTAATGGTGCAAAAGATTTTTGAAACCATTGCCGAAGTCACCAAAGAAGGCGTAGCCGTTTTGTTGGTAGAACAAAATGCTAAAGCCGCGCTGCAATTAGCGCAACGTGCCTATGTGATGGAAAGTGGCAATATCAGTTTGTCAGGTGATGCTAAGGCTTTAGCTGCGGATCCGCGTGTGCGTGCGGCGTATTTGGGTGAGTAATGGCTAAGATCATTGGCGGTTTTGTTATTGGATATTTGCTGTTTATGATTGCCATGTGGGGATATTCCGCACAGCAAATTAAACAAATTTGTGGTCAAGTAACTGTCGGAATGAGCGTGACTGAGCTTCGGCAACGAGTCGTAAATGCTTCTGTGATAAAGGGGCGAGAACGCAAAGAAGGCCAACAAATAGCATTGTTATTACACAGCAGTTATTCTTTTGGTCGATATACCTGCGACATTCGCCATGATGGCCAACGTGTCACCCAAGTTCGTTATTCATTTTTGGATTGATGTTATGGAAATGACCGTCACCACACCTGCGATTTTATTTCCTGCTATTTCCTTGTTGATGTTGGCTTATACCAATCGTTTTTTGGCCTTAGCTAATTTAATTCGTAGTCTTCATGCACATCATGAGCAGCGTAAACATGAACACGGTTATCAAGGGCAACTGGCTAATTTGCGTAAACGTTTACGCTTAATTCGAAGGATGCAAACCTATGGCGGTTTGAGCTTCTTTTTGTGTGTGGTGTCGATGTTGAGTCTGTTTTTTAATAATGAACAGGCGGGGCGGTGGGTGTTTGCCTGTAGTTTGGTCTGTTTGATGGTGTCGTTGGCGATGTCGGTAGTTGAAATTCGGATTTCTTTAGATGCCTTAGAAATTGAGTTAGCGGATTTGGATTGAGTGCTTTTGGGTTTACGATACAAAAAACGTAGGGGCGAATTTATTCGCCCACTGATAATTGACACGAAAAATAAGTCACTCCCCCATCAAACTCTTCCTCATCCGATGCACCCCCCGCCACACCAACAATACACTCACAGGCACAGCCAAACCCACCACTAACTCAGGATGACCAATTAACCCTAAATCACTCAACGAGCCCGCCAAATACTTCACCAACCCTACCAAATAATAACTAATCGCCACCACAGACAAACCCTCAACGGCTTGTTGTAATTGCAATTGCGTTTTACTGCGTTGATTCATCGATTTTAATAAGTCTTGATTTTGCGCTTCTAAAGTCAAATCAACCCGTGTGCGTAACAACTCACTGGCGCGGTCAATGCGTTTCGATAAATCATCCAAATGGTCACTAATCGCTTCACAGGTACGATAGGCAGGCGTTAAACGACGCGGTAAAAACTCATTAAAGGTTTGTAAGCCCGATACTTCTTGCTCGCGTAATTCCTCAAGCCGACTGAGCACTAAATCGTAATAAGCGCGTGCTGCCGAAAAGCGGAAGTTACTGTCAGAAATTAACTGTTCAATCCGTGCCGCGAGTGTGGACAGTTGACCGAGTAATCGACGTTCATCCTCTAAACCGCGTATATCATTAATTTGTTGATTGATCTCAGCGAGTTGTTGATCCATTGCTGAGACTTCAGGAGCCATACTTCGCGCCATCGGAAAAGCTAATAACACCATCATTCTGTAGGTTTCTAATTCCAACAGTCTTCGCACTAAACGACCACTTTGGCACGGATTCAAATCACAATTCAAAATCAAAATACGCCCTAAGCCGTCGTTATGAATACGATAAGCTGTCCATAAACGCGCCCGACGTTCACCAATCCATGAGCTAATCAGCCGATGACCTTCAAAATATTGCCGTAAAATATCGGGCGAAACGGACTCTTTAGGCATGTCAGCAATTTCAACGTGTAAGCCACTAATGACTTTACCGGGTATGTCCGCTAACCATGCAGATGGCAATAACGATAACGCAGTGTGTTGAAACGGTGCATGATTTTCTAGACGATGCACAAAAGTATAAGTAGAAAATTCTGTGTGTCGTTCCCAACGCAATTCAAAACTACCAAAATTTTGGTAATAACACGATGAGCCGACAAGCGGCGGCAATACGGAATAACGCTCGCACAATGTTTGAATATGACGATATTCTGCGCCTGCATCCACACCCATGTGCAGTACCGCTAGCTGTGAAATACGCGAACCTTGCTCCAACATGGGAAAAGGACGGGTATGCAATTCATTAAACAGACGCTCACGATCATCATGAAATTGTAAGCGTGGTATGTCACGAGGAGCTAAGGTTTCAGCGTGCGTGGTTTTATAACCAGGTGTGATAAATTCCGTCATTGGAAAACTCTCTGTGCTGAGTTTGTTAATGGATTAAAACACGGATGTTCTGAACAAATAGAGGGTTTTTAGCGGCGCGAATTATAATGTAAACGAAGTCTTGGTGAAATGATAGATTCAGGCTAAACCTATTTAAAAAGAGAGCATTGTTGGGCTGTTATTGGCTTGAGAGCAGGGATTGTGGTATTAACAGGCATCGTATTTTGCGTCACACCTAAAAAACAGTATCGTCATACCCATTTGATTGAGCTAGCCATTGAAGAGGACATCACCATGAGCCAACCCCATTATCGTACCTGTAATTTATGTGAAGCCATGTGTGGTGTGGTGATTACCACCGAACCCAGCTTAGATGGCGAAACAGAAGTCATTGCCACCATCAAAGGCGACCACAACGATCCATTTAGTAAAGGCCATATTTGTGCCAAAGCGATTGGCCTAAAAAGCCTGCACGAAGACCCTGATCGCATTAAAGTGCCTATGAAGCGTGTTGCCGATGGTTGGCAAGAAATCAGTTGGCAACAAGCATTTGACGAAGTGGAGCAGGGCATTCGCGGTGTTCAGGCTAGGCATGGTCGTCATGCCGTTGCTTTTTATGCCGGCAATCCGACCGTACATAATATGGGAGCGATGATGTTTGTTGCGCCATTAATGGCGGGTTTGCACAGTAAAAATAAATTTAGTGCCACCAGCGTTGACCAATTGCCGCATATGTTGGCGAGTTTGCAAATGTTTGGTCATCAACTATTAGCCCCCATTCCTGATGTGGATCATACCGATTTTATGTTGATGCTGGGCGCGAATCCTGCGGCTTCAAACGGTAGTTACATGACGGGTGGCGACATCATGGGTCGCATCAAAAAAATCCAAAGTCGTGGTGGCCGAGTGGTGGTATTAGACCCACGTCGTACCGAAACTGCCCAGCAGTTGGGTGAACACTATTTCATCAAACCTGCTAGTGATGTCTATTTTTTATCCGCTATTTTGAATGTGTTATTTGCTGAAAACTTAGTGAAGTTACAGCACCTTGACGGGCAGGTACACGGTTTAGATACCCTAAAACTATCAATAGCACCCTTTACGCCCACCGTTGTTGCGCCATTGACGGGTATTCCTGCGGAGGTTATTACGGGTATTGCTCGCGATTTTGCCAAGGCATCAAAAGCGATTTGTTATGGCCGTATGGGGGTTTGCACACAAGAATACGGCGGCGCATCGGCATGGTTAGTGAATGTCATTAATGTCGTGACGGGTAATTTAGATAAAGTCGGCGGCGTAATATTTAATCATCCGGCCATTGATGTTGTGGGTTTAACGTCAGCATCGCCCACGTTGTGCGGTAGTTTTAATCGTTATCAATCGCGTGTGCGTGGTTTGCCAGAGTTTAATGGCGAATTGCCTGTCGTGGTGTTGGCGGAAGAAATTCTCACCGAAGGCAAAAATCAAATTCGCGCGATGATTACTCATGCGGGCAATCCTGTCTTGTCCACACCCAATGGTCGGCAGATGGATGAGGCGTTAAGTGATTTAGAGTTTATGGTGTCGATTGATCTCTATCTGAATGAAACAACGCGCCATGCGAATATTATTTTGCCGCCAACCAGTCCTCTTGAACATGGCCATTACGACTTAATTTTTAATTTGTTGGCAGTACGAAATGTCAGCAAATATTCACCTCCGTTATTTGATGCTCCCGAAGGTGCGCTTCACGATTGGCAAATTCTTTTAGAGTTAGCAGCGCGGTTGAATGCCAATACCCCAGCCGACAAATTGGTTTGGAAAGGCATTAAAAAAGTGGTCGAAAAACTCAAGCCAGAAGGTATTTTAGATATTTTGTTGCAAACAGGCCCTTATGGTCATTTGCCATTAGGTTTAACACCTGTCGCACAGTCGAGTGGTCGATTATTAGTCAAAGCGTTGACCGCATTGCCGAGTACGAAAAAATTAGGTCGAGAGTTGGAGCGGATGCTTTCGGCAACGCCTGCGGGGGGTAAAGCTCAAGGGTTAAGCTTGGCAAAATTGCAAGAAAACCCACATGGTATTGATTTAGGCGCATTAAAACCTGCACTCGCGCAACGAATTTGCACCAGTGATGGCAAAATTGTGTTGTCACCCCATATTTATTTGGCAGAGTTGAGTCGGGCACGTTTAGCGTTGGCCAGTATTAAGCCGCGTCAAAGCAATGAGTTTGTGGTGATTGGTCGTCGCCATGTTCGCAGTAATAATTCATGGCTGCACAATAGTTTACCCTTAGTCAAAGGCAAAAATCGTTGTACGGCGATGATGCATACCCAAGATGCTGACGCGCTGAATGTCAAAGAAGGGGAGATGGTTCGTGTACAGTCTCGGGTGGGTGAAATTACGATTCCTGTTGAGCTAAATGAAGACATGATGCGTGGCGTGATTAGTATTCCTCATGGCTTTGGTCATAACCGTGAAGGCACTCAGCTCAGTATTGCCGAAGGCAAAGCAGGCGTGAGTTTGAACGATATTACCGATGAGCATTTTGTTGATGGCATTAGTGGTAATGCGGCGTTAAATGGTACGCCTGTGATTGTTGCGCCATTAGTGGCGGTAAGCAAACCGAAACGGACGAAAAAAGTCAGCGTAATTGAGGTTTAGACCTGTAGGGGCGATTTTAATCGCCATATTGCATGGGCGAATAAATTCGCCCCTACAGCTTCTTAATTTATCTGGCCATTACACTTTATTAGGACAAAATCTCAGGGGAGGGTGCGACATCTGTTGTCGTCAACTGCTCCAATAAGTCTATAGTCTGTTGCATCCACTGAATCCGTACCTGCTCAAAATCAATCCCTAATTGTAATATGCGCGCCTGAATTTGCTTTTCGCGTTCCAAATCGCGTGTATTGGCAAAGTCGCGCTGTGCAATCATGGTATAGGTAGCCAAACGTTGCTCATGCAATGTTAACTGATGTTTAAGCTGTTGCTCCATGCCCAATGTTCCTAAAATAGCTCCTGCCCTGAGACGCACCAGCAATTCATCACGCAGTGCTGGCGGCTCAAAATCCTGTTGCACCCATAGTTGTAATTCCGCGATGCCTGCCGCGCGCACGGTATAAGTACGTTTTTTGGTTTTACCTGCATCGGTAGCGGCATAAGAGTCAATCCACCCAGCCTCTTCCATCCGTTTTAGCTCACGATAAATTTGCTGATGCGTGGCAAACCAAAAAAAACCCATGGATTTATCAAAGCGCTGCGCCAGCTCATAACCCGAGTTAGGCTTTTCAAGCAAAGAAGTCAGTAACACGTGTGCCAAGGACATAATGAACTCCGCAGTAAGCCGTTCAGTATAGCAAAAATCATCACCTGACAGGCATTCCTCAGCGGCAGACGCCAAGGTGCAATCCTGTATATCAAAACTATGCAACTAGTTGCATAGTTCGTGAAGATGCGTTATAAATTATGCAACAAAGTGCATACTCAACGCAGTCTGTGCCGTTTTATAGCCAACCTTCAGGAATAGTCATGTCTACGCTTTATCCTCATCTGTTATCGCCTTTGGATTTGGGGTTTACCACGTTACGCAATCGCTCCTTGATGGGATCTATGCATCTTGGTCTAGAGGAAATGCCGCAGGGACACGAACGGATGGCAGCGTTTTATGCCGAACGGGCGCGAGGCGGTGTAGGCTTGATTGTCACGGGTGGTATCTCGCCTAATCCTGAAGGCGCAGTTTTTCAGGGTGGCGGGTATTTGGCTTCACAGGCTGAAGCCGAACAACACCGTGTTGTAACCGATGCCGTACATGCCGAAGGCGGCAAAATTGCCTTGCAAATTTTACATGCTGGGCGTTATGCCTACAGCACAGAATCGGTTGCGCCGAGTGCCCTTAAAGCCCCGATCAACCCTTTTGTGCCGCATGAGTTAAGCCATGAAGAAGTTGAACGCACCATTGATGACTTCGCCCGTTGTGCCAAATTGGCGCAGGATGCAGGTTATGATGGGGTAGAAGTCATGGGCTCGGAAGGCTATTTGATTAACCAATTTATTGCTGCGCGTACCAATCACCGTAGCGATGACTGGGGCGGTAGTTATGTCAATCGTATGCGTTTTCCTGTCGAAATTGTTAAAAGAATTCGCGCCGCCGTGGGCACAGACTTTATTATTATTTATCGGTTGTCGATGTTGGATTTAGTCGAAGGCGGCTCCAGCTTCGAGGAGATAGTGCAGTTAGCCCAAGCCATAGAGGCTGTAGGAGCCACCCTCATCAACACGGGTATTGGCTGGCATGAAGCCCGAATTCCGACCATTGCTACCAAAGTGCCGCGTGCCACCTTTACTTGGGTGACTAAACAACTCAAAGGCTATGTCACTATACCGTTGATCACCACCAATCGTATCAACTCACCTGAACTGGCCGAGCAGGTATTGGCGAATGGTGATGCCGATATGGTGTCTATGGCACGCCCATTTTTGGCCGACGCGCACTTTATGACCAAAGCGGCACAACAGCGTGCCGATGAAATCAATACCTGTATTGGTTGTAATCAGGCCTGTTTAGACCATATTTTTTCCATGAAGCTCACCTCATGTTTGGTCAATCCTTATGCCTGCCATGAAACGGTTCTCATTCCGCAACCACTCAGCCGCAGTAAAAAAATTGCGGTAGTTGGTGCTGGCCCTGCGGGACTGGCGTTTGCGACAACGGCTGCCAATCGTGGCCACGACGTGACCTTGTTTGATGCCGCCCACGAAATTGGTGGTCAATTTAATATAGCCAAACAAATCCCAGGCAAAGAAGAGTTTTACGAAACCTTGCGCTACTTTAAACGGCAGCTAGAACTGAGCACGGTAACGCTCAAATTGGGTCATCCTGTCGATATCAATGTGCTGCAACAAGGTCGTTTTGATGAGGTAGTACTGGCAACAGGCGTGACACCACGGCCATTACACATTGAAGGCAACCATCACCACAGTCCCGCCATCCTCAGTTATTTGGATGTATTACGCGACAAAAAATCGGTGGGACAACGGGTCGCCATTATTGGCGCAGGTGGTATCGGCTTTGATGTGGCCGAATATCTGAGCCATCATGGGGAAAGTGCTACTCTGAATCCGAAAAAGTTTTTTGCCGAATGGGGCATTGACGATACCAATACCCAACGTGGCGGCTTGACCGTACCCCACATTGAAGCGAGTCCACGCACCATTTACTTGTTACAGCGAAAAGAAAGTGCCGTCGGTGCTAACCTAGGTAAAACGACGGGTTGGATACACCGGACAGGCTTAAAAAATCGTAATGTCAGCATGATGTCGGGGGTCAGTTATGAGCAAGTCAGCGAGGCAGGCTTGCATATCCGCGTCAACGGTCAGGAACGTATTTTAGCGGTCGATACGATTGTGGTATGTGCAGGACAGGAGTCCTTGCGTAGTTTGTATGATCCCCTGAATGCCCTAGGGATTCCCACACATGTCATTGGCGGTGCCAAAGAGGCGGGTGAGTTGGATGCCAAACGCGCCATTCACAATGGCACCGAATTAGCTTTGACTATCTAGTGTTTAAAGGGCTAATGATGATGGCAATTGGTGTTGACTATGTTGCCCACGATGCATTAGCTAATTTGCGGATGATTGCTGAGGGCAAGGCCGTGATTTTGATTAGAGTGTTACATCCCACAGGGCAAATGACAGCCCATAAAATTGGTTTAAATAGATGAGTACTGTTTTTTCGTCCCTTAAACGCGGGTCGCGTGCTGCCCGTCCTACCGTCTATGGCTCGGGGCAGGGATGGCAACAGGCGTTACCGCAACTGACTGCACCTTACAAGCCGACACCGTGGTTGCCTAATGCCCATTGGCAACTGCTGTTTTTTGATGGCATACGCAAACGTAGTTTACGTTTTGACTATGATCGGCATGATGTACTGACCATGAGCGATGGAGGGCAAACCGCCTTGGCGTGGTCAGGTTACGACTTGCCTGCCGACATGCCAACGATTGTGCTTTTGCATACCATTACCGGTAGTGCCGACAGTATGCGCGAAATGGTTCGGGATCTGCGTCAGTATACAGGTTGGCGCGTGGTGCTGTGTCTACGGCGAGGTCATGGCGAATTGCCATTGCCTGTGGCCAAAATCAATATTTTGGGCTGCACAGACGATTTGCATCAACAGCTACAGGTGATTCAGCAGCATTTCCCTCAGTCGCCGTTATATGCTATTGGCTCATCGGCAGGGTCTGGATTATTAGTACGCTATTTGGGCGAACATGGGGCACAGGCAGTATTTAAGGCGGCTTTTGCTTATTGTCCGGGTTATAACACCGATGAAGCCTTTGGCAAGGCACACAAATTCTATAGCCGTCTGATGGCCAAAAAACTGATACGCCGTTTTGTCCAACCGCATCGTCTGCGCTTGACACATCTTGCCACGTTGAATGCCTTGACCAAAGCGAGAGATTTGGCCAGTTTTCATGCTCACAGTTATGAGTTGGCAGGCTTTGCTAGTTATGCCGACTTCAACCAAGCCAGTAACCCGATGCAGGTTTTTGCCAATATTCACACCCCGTTACTGGTGCTTAATGCTGAAGATGATCCCGTATGCAAAATAGAGAATCTCTATCCTTATTTGCCGTTGATTGAGCAAATGCCCAATGTGTTGGTGGTAACGACGGCCAAAGGCAGTCACTGTGCATATTATGAGGGCTGGAGTGCACGTTCGTGGGCGCATCGCTTAATGGCTAATTATTTTTTGTGGATCGCGCGTGGGGCGGAGTGAGAGCGCAGTGGGGTGAGCTTGAGTGACATTACTGACGATCACTTTGTGGGTGGTGTCAGTGGCAATGCCGCATTAAATGGTAGGCTTGTCACAGTACTGCCATTAGTGGCAGCTAGTAAACCCAAATGGACGAAAAAAGTCAGTGTGATTGAGGTTTAAATTACAAAAACTGTAGGGGCGGTTTTAACCGCCATGATGTTATGGGCGAATAAATTCACCCCTACAGTGATTTAATTAAGCAAAATGACAAACGTAATCCAATGTTTCAACAGTCTCAATATTAAAACTGGAGTTACCCGCTACGTCAAAAGATTGACCTGCAACATACTCATTCCATGTCTCACTGCCCGCCAATTTAACACGGCATTTGCCACCTAACACTTCCATAATCTCAGGCGCACCAGTATTAAAAACTAATGACGAAGGAAAAATCACGCCCACAGTCTTACGTGTTCCATCGGCAAAAATCACCGTGTGGCTCACACATTTACCGTCAAAATAAATATTCGATTTTTTAACAACGCTAACATTATCAAACTGACTCATGGGGTTTATCTCAAACAAGAGTGAAAAAGTATGCCTATTGTAACAGTCATCATTCCGTCAACAAAGGTTCAATAAACCGTCAATTTCGTGCTTGATGATGGCAAGCATGAAAAAAGCAATCGCAAAACTCTCGTTAACCACGAAGCGCGTGCCTTATCAAAAACTACGCGCACAATTAAACACAGGGGATTTAGTGTTATTTTCGGGCACAACATTCTCCTCTCGCATTGTTCAATTGTTTACCTTGAGTCGTTGGTCACATATTGGTGTCATTGTTCGCTTGCCTGAACACGATAATAAACCGCTATTATGGGAACTCACGCGCGCTAGCAAATTACACGACATTCATTATGGCGCGTCATTAGGTGATGGCGTGCAGTTAGTGTCCTTGGATGACAAGCTCAGTTCTTATGTCGGTGATGTCGCCATTAGACGCTTACGGGGCGGATGTGATGAAGACAAAAGGTTATTGTTGCTACGAGAATTACTGAGCCATTGGCAGGCCAAACCCTATCGGAATATTGTTCATAAAAATCTCAGTGCATGGTGGCATGGAGAAGAAGAGGCAACGATTAGCAAACAGGGCGGCTTTTGCAGTGAGTTTGTCGCCGAGCTTTATAAAAGTTGGCAACTATTACCCTCAGATCGACCTTCACGTTATTATGTCCCTCAAGATTTTGCTCCCAGCGCGTCATTAAAATTATTACAAGGGCGTTTATCAACTGCGTGGTTATTGCAAATTTAAGGTAACATAGCTGCGATATACAGGACAGGCTACTTGAGAATCATCATGACGCTAGAACAACAACACTATGTCAAAAAACGCTTAGCTCACATTCGCTGGTGGAATCGTTTGGGTTGGTTGTTTTTAGTGGCATTAGCGGGGTTTTATGGCTGGCTATGGCAAAACATGCCCTTATATATTGACCCCATGTTATTGTTAAACAAACTGCGTATCGGTCAAGTCAGTGATATTGAAATTGCTAAACTTGCCGCCTTAGGAAATTTGGCATTTTTAGGCTGCGGTTTATTGTTGGCGAGTGTTGTCTTGCTAACCTATGCGGCGTTGTGGTCTGAGAAACAAACCATCAACGTATTAACAACGGTTATCCCTGTCTCGTTAGACCCCCAAACAACGGAGTCCATACCCCAAGATGAGCCAAAAACTTGAGCAATTGCTTGCCAATAATCGTGCGTGGGCAAAGCAAATAAAATCGCAAGACCCCGAATTTTTTACCAAATTATCCACTCAACAAACGCCTAAGTATTTATGGATCGGCTGTTCCGATAGTCGTGTACCGTGTACGCAGCTAGTCGATTTATTGCCTGGTGATATGTTTGTTCACCGTAATGTCGCCAATTTGGTGATTCATACCGATTTTAATTGCCTATCAGTAATGCAGTATGCGATTGATGTTCTTAAGGTTGAACATATTATTGTCTGTGGCCATTATCGTTGTGGTGGCATTCAAGCAGCGATGCAGCATCAAGAATTTGGTTTGATTGATAATTGGTTACGCCACGTTCAAGACACGCTTAATAAATATCAAAACTATCTTGCCGCGTTTAGTGATGAGCAGTCTCGTATGGATGCAGTCTGCGAGCTGAATGTCATGGAGCAAGTATTTAATGTCTGCGAGAATACTTTAGTCAGAAATGCATGGAAACGAGGCCAAAATATCACCGTGCATGGTTGGATTTATAGTGTTGAAGATGGTTTGTTGCGTGACTTAAATTTAAGTCTAGCGACCATAGAAGAAATGAAAGCCGCAGTGAAACATCTAGACCTAAAAACAGGCTTAATTGTCACTTGATTATGAGGGGGTTTGGCTTTAACCTTCGCACTTTCACGGGCTGACCGTTTTCGCGCTTTTAGTAAAAACTAAAAGCATCGTTTTATTTGTGCCTTGACGGGTAATGTCATATGCGTTTAGCTAACTACTGTTCTGATGAAGAATGGAAACGAATCAAAAAATTGGCGGATACTAAAGAAACACCATTTTTGGTGGTGGATTTAGAAATCATCAAGCAAAAGTATGAAGAGATCACGACTTGCTTTCCAGCAGCCAAAATCCATTACGCCCTAAAAGCCAATCCTGGTCGCCCTGTGATCGAGCTATTGCGTGATTTAGGTTCAAACTTTGATATCGCCTCTATTTATGAGTTAGATAAAGTGTTGGCCACAGGTGTCGAGCCTGATCGTATTTCATACGGCAACACCATCAAAAAAGCAGCGCATATTAAATATGCCTACGAAAAGGGCATTCGTTTATACGCTACTGACTCTAAGGCGGACTTACAGTCGATTGCTGATAATGCACCAGGCTCTAAAATATTTGTTCGTATTTTAGTGGAAGGCGGCGAAACAGCGGAATGGCCATTGTCACGTAAATTTGGTTGCCACCCCGATATGGCAATTGACTTATTGGTACAAGCAAAATTATTGGGTTTAATACCTTACGGTATTTCTTTCCATGTGGGCTCGCAGCAAAAAGACATCGCGGTATGGGATGCGGCCTTATCAAAAGTGAAGTACATGTTTGACTGGATGCGTTTAGAAGAGAACGTCATCTTGAAAATGATTAACATGGGTGGCGGTTTCCCTGCCAACTACATTTCCGAAGTCAACCCGATTCAAGTTTATGCCGAAGAAATTTTGCGTTATTTGAGTGATGACCACGGCGACGAAGTACCAGAGATTATTCTTGAACCCGGCCGTTCGTTAGTGGGCGAGTCTGGTGTACTGGTTTCTGAAGTGGTATTGATTTCACGTAAATCACGTACAGACTTAAAACGTTGGGTCTATGTTGACGTTGGTTTATTCCAAGGTCTCATCGAAACAATGGGCGAAGCAATTAAATACCCAATTTACACCTCAAAAATGGAAGAGGGTGTCCAAGAGGGCGGCGTAGTATTAGCGGGTCCTACCTGTGACTCGACGGATATTATGTACGAAAACTCCAATTATCATTTGCCGCACAATTTGGCGGTCGGTGATCGTTTATATTGGATGACAACAGGTGCATACACAACATCGTATAGCTCTGTAGAGTTTAATGGCTTCCCACCGTTAAAAACGTATTTTATTGGGTTGGGTAAAGACGACGAGTAATCGTTAATACGCCTCAACAGATACTAAAAACATCCTCCATTTTGGGGGATGTTTTTTTTGTGAATTCGTGATTGTTGATGACTGGCGGATTCAAATAATAAGGGGCGCATGATGCGCCCCTTATTATTGACGGTACGTGATTAGGGAGAGGGGGTCTCTGTGGTGTTGTCAGCAGCAGGAACAACTTTATTCAGATAGCCTTGCTGTGTTAACCATGTGAGGTTTGCTTTTGCTGTTGTATCACCTTGCTCTGCCGCTTTGCTTAACCATTTCACGCCTTCTGGCAAGTTTTGACGAATGCCACGACCACTCACATACATCATACCAAGGTTAAGTTGAGCACTGGTTTTGCCTTGTTCGGCTGACTTTTTGTACCATTTGGCGGCTTCAATTAAATCTTGTTTTACGCCTGTACCTGCCGCGTACATCATGCCTACGTTGAATTGAGCGTTTGGCTCACCCAAATTGGCTGCTTTTTGAAACCACTTAAAGGACTCTTCATAGTCTTGCTTCACGCCATCGCCATGATAGTAATGCCAGCCCATCGTGTTTTGCGCTTCGGCTAAACCACGAGTGAGCGACTTGTTGGAGGCGACCGATTTAGGATCCGTTTTTGCGTCAACAACGGCTGTTGGCGTTGCGGCGGCAACAGGTGTTACAGGTGCGGTTTCAGCTACGGGAGCTACAGGAGGTTCAGTCGTTTTTTCGACAGTAATAGCCTGATCTTTGGCTGTTTTTTCTTTAACAGCAGTCTCGTTGACAGCGAGTTGTTTTTTCGCCTCACTCAGTGTTGATTTTTTACTGGAGGTTGCAACTTGCGGTGCATTAGCAGGTGTTTTTTCATTTAATAGATCAATCGTAGCGACGGGAGTTTCCTCTACTACAGGCTCTTCAACAGTCACTGTTTCAGGCTCAATAGGCGCAACGTCTATAGGCGCGGCTTCTACAGCAGGTTCTGGTGTTGCATTTGCAACAGGAGGCGTAGTGCTTCCACTTAAATTGGTTGTCAAGAAAAAATAACTTAATTGAAAGGCCAAAATAGCAGCAATCACCGCCCATTTGTTGATCTCAATGTGGTCATCTTCTTTGGCTGGAGTGACAGGCGTGCTTGCAGTTTTTAATAAAATCACATTACTGCTGTCCGTTGCAGGTTTCACCAGTGGCACTGCGACAGGTGCATCATCTGTATTGACGGTTGCGGCGATAACGGGTGCAGATTCAACCATATCGCCGTTGACTACAGGAGTTGGTTCATCAATGACGGCAGGTTCGGGATTCTTAGTGGCCATTGCAACCGTTGCCGTCGCGACAGAAGCCGCAATTAAATCAATCTCATCCATATCAGTCGTTGCAGATTGCGATACTGATGTTTCTGTTTTGTCAGATTGAATAGGCTCAATAATGAGAGGGCGCAGTCTCGGTGCGGGTTTGGGTGTAAATAATTTGCCTGCAAATGCAATACTCAGTCCAATTAATAATATAAGTCCTGAGCTCGACAACACGTCATACCCAAGGCTATTGCCTTCTTGAAAGATAAAAAATAACAGTTGCCCTGTCACAATTAAGGTAATAACTGTACTTTTTTCAATTTCAATGTAGGAGTTATCGGCAGTGTTGTCCTTGGCGGTATGATGAGAGGGCATAGTATCCTTCATTGTTGTTTTCTCTCTGTGAGTTGAAGCAGTAAGCTGTAAAGGTAATTCTTCGTCGTTTGTTGGAGTCTTTTCTAGGTCTGTCTCTAGTAATAAGCCATTATCAGAGGAGAATAGTGATTCGTCTTCTAAAAACTGTGCTGGGTCAAAATGAAACAGTTGAGCGTCTGCTTGTACAGCTCGATAGTCTAGAGATAATAGATGCTCAATTCGTTTAATATAATCATCGTGTGGCAGTAAATTCAAATAATGCATTTTAACGCTTTCTGGCATTCCATGCTCATAACTTTTTAATTCATTAATCAAACGATGAATTTCCATCGACAATTCTGCTTCAAGTCCTTCAGGATATTGTAAATTTTGCTGAAATATTTGCTCCAAAATAAAACCGAGTGCATATAAATCAACGCTATAGTCGATACGCTGAATAAAGTCAGTATTACGATTTTTACGATCTTCCGCGAGTGCATGTAACATTTGGCTTGATTGAGGGGAAGACGTTGTGGCGATACTAATGGGTAAAGGGCGCGATAATTTCAGAGTGTTGCTAATAGAAAACATGAAGTCAATGAGCGTTAGACCTTCGTAGTCAAGCTTTAACTCCGTGTCAAACTCATAAGGGTAAGGTGCATAAGGAATACAAATATTGTCAGGCCGTAAGTTGGCATGAACCACACCCATTTGGTGCATCCCTTTTAAGGCAATGAGACAAAATTTGGTGAGGTTCAAAAAAGAGCCTACAGCTTCAAAGGGATGTTTGAGCGTTTTTTGACTGGCTGCAAGCGTGGGTTTGGTGCGTAACCAATGCGCTAATGAAATGCCTGAGTCTTTGGTCTTGACGGTTTGATACGAATTATCGGTTTTTTCTTCTTCACGACGTAAACGGACAATATGAGGTGTTTTTTTCAGCAGCATCAGAATGTTTTTTTCGCGGGCAATCCAATACTCATTTTGAGCGAGACCTTCAACGCTTTTGACATAGGTGCAATAGCCATCTTCTTCAGGCGATAAACGTTCAATCGTCATAAAGTGCCGATCTTGTTGGTGATCTGCACCTAAACGGGTGTACGCAGTAGAAAATAAGTTAGCAACGGTCTTCATCGGCTCGTATCCTTTAGAATTTGGCGGTTTATTATTGTGTTTTTTGCCAAAAACAAGTGCTTTCAAGGGTACGCAGAAACCGTTTTGATGGCATTGTTGACCTGTCATGCGCCAAAAAAAGGTGATTGGGCAAGAGGTAACCGCCAAAACGACAAAGTAAAACGAATTTTGCGTAATCCTAAGAGTGTAAGTCTTAAATAGTCGCCTAGCTTACATTGAGTAGGATTGTTGTACCAGTTTTTCGTGAATGGTTGGTGTCTAATTTTTAAGCTGGAATTGCTTCAAAATTGGCTTCGACTCCGCTCAGCCAACGTCTAAACGCTCCCTGAGCGGAGTCGAAGGGGCAACAGGCTTGAGATATTGCCAAAAGAGCACATCATCCAAATAAACACCCATTACAACGGTTTAAAACCAATGCCATCTAAAAAGCGACGCATTTCTTTTAAGTATTCACTTTTCCCCCAATGCAAAATATGACCACCCGCAAACCAGTGAATTCGTGGTCTGTCCCAATGTTCCCATAAAAGCTTGGTGTGTTTGGCGAAAGTGATTCGGTCATCTAAACCACCAATTAACATCAGTCGCTCTTTGGCTAATAAAGGCTTCCATGTCAACGGTGAGTTCACTGCTAAGGTATGACGCGCCTCTTGAATAGGAATGCCTACGGTTTTCAGCGAGGCTTTAATTAAATGTCCCAAGACAGGCCATTCAAACACCATATCCACCAAATTAGCAGGAGGAACAATGGGGATAGAAAAAGCTAAACGGTCATCGGCGCAGGCTAATAATGCAGAAGCATAACCGCCCATCGAAATACCCGTTACACCCACGGCAGGAGCTTCGTTTTTAAATAACCAATTAAGGAGGACACGGAAGTCATGTACGGCGTGGGCGTGAACTTCATTCATGTGTAAAGGGCCATGCGAAAAATAACCATGACCCGAAAACGGTGATAATAAACTTTGACGATAACCATGAAATGGCAAGGTGTACAACAACACGTCATAACCTTGATTATAAAACCACTCTAAGGCAAAAAATTTGCTGTTGACCCAATAGCTATCCAAGACAAAACCGTGAATTAAACAGATCGTGGCGCGGGGTTTGTCGTCGTGTCGCCAATATTGTGCCCAAGCAGTATTGTTTTTGTGGTGTTTGGCATAGTCATCACGCAGTTTAGGGTTGACGGCTTGAAAAGGACTTTTGAAGCTTAATAAAAAGGATTGGCCATCTTTAGGTTGATGCGCCAACTTGCTCGATGTACGCACCCGAACTCGAATGTTATCGGCGGGTTTAATAAAAAATTGGCTAGCATCGCCTTTATCCGCTAAATCCCAATAAAACTGACGCTCTTTGCGGTCACGCATAATAATGTCGGGGCGAATGCTCATCGGGAACGATAACAAGCTAGTGGCAGCAATAATTCCACCACGTAGGACTAAGTCGGTGGATGTAGATGCGGTCATTTTCAGCTTTTGCGTGAGGCTGAGTTTAAAGTGCGCCTTATGTTCGGGAAAGTCATGGGCTAAATGTCGCCACCAATGTTGGTGTGGCATTTTTAGGGTGCTGTGTTCTTTGTCAGTATCAAGTACCGCTGGAGCTTGTTGGGATTTACTGACCATGTGTGCTTTCTCAGAAAAAACGTAGGAGAGGCGAGAACTTACGCAATAGTGTGCTTGGTCGTCAATGGCTGAAATGACGGGGTGTGGTTATATTGCAAATGGTAGAGCGCAGTGCCACATGAATTGATATTCTCGTAGAGCGCGTACCACGCCAATTGTTGACTATAAACCTATGTAGTGCGCTGTGCGCAGCCTACGACTATTCAATTTATGAATTAAGGGGAAAATAATGCCTAATAGAAATGAGTTAATTATTTGGGATATTGATGCCTATGGCACACCCAATGATTTTGATGAAGCTTTAGAAATGGCTGGTGCGTTGTCTGAACAGTGTGAAGATAATACCTCATTAGCTTTAAAAAAGTTTGCAAGCAAATTAAGTAAAACGGCTCAAAAAGCGAAACTAGATGATGACTTTTGGGAGGGCTATCAAACTATCGAACAACACGTAGCTACTCTTTCTTATGCTGCCTTTGTGTTAGAAATGCCCAACAGAGGTTGGGAAAGTATTTTAAAGGAAGTTGTTGAGTTAGCTAATAAACTTAAGTTAGCCGTTGTTTATGAAGAGGCTATAATGGCTTTTTTACCTAATAATCAAGTGCTACCGCCTGAAAACTTACCCTATTGGCAGGCAATTAAAGCGTCTTTAAAAGCTCGTGCCGCAAGTACATTTCCTAAAACATTAAAACAATTTAAGAAGTTAATGGAGCCTAAATTTGATGTGCTGTTAACAAAGCATGGTTTTGTTGGCGGATTAGAGATGCCTGAACCAGAGGGTATATATTCAGCCTATTCAAGAAAACTAGGTGATATTGACCAATATATAGAATTTCTCTATAGATTAGAACATGAGGCTGATGATTTTACGTTTATTATAACGTCAGGTGTTTCACAGGAGCGAGTTAACAATATCTATGAAAAATTTGCATTCTATAAAATTAAGCCTTTTTTATCTATTACAATACCCATAAGCTCATATCGCGAGCTTCCACCCACAGAAGGCATTATAAATAATATTGAATCGGCAGAAAAATTTGTCTGTTATCTAGAAACACAGTTACTACCTATTTTAAATAAACTAAATAGTGTTATAGCGATTGATAGTTTTATTCAAAGTGATCATCCTTATACTAGTTTTCCTAAACTCGGATTTAACGCTCCAATGCGTATTATTTTTGCTCGATTGGCCAATAATCCTAAATACGAAGAATTAATTATTCAGCTCGAACGTAATATGAACTGGGGGGCAAATGGTAAAGCTCGTGCCACCGAATGGCCAAAATTACTGAAATATTTACAAGATGAAGTTCAACCCTTAGAGAGTTTAGTACCGCAGTCCCCGTAGCCCGTGTGAACCAAGGTACTCAGACGTATTTAGCATCGCAATCCATTGTTTTAAAATATATTTTCCATATGATCTGCCGACAAACTTTACTACAAAAACGCATCCGCAGATACGCCAAATCGCTGTACTAATGCTTTGATATGATGGATATTAAGTTGGCGATTACCGTTTAAAATTTCCGAAATCACCGATTGAGAGGCAACATCAGACAAATCGGATTGTGTCAGACCATGTTGCTGCATTAAAAAAGCTAAGGCGTTACGTCCATCTCCTTTTGGCATAGGATAATGTCTTTGTTCGTAAGCGTGTACAAGATCTCCTATTCTGTCCACCAAACCAGATAACGGATGATATTCATCATCACCTGTGACATCTAATAATTCATTCAAGGTGTCAACCAATGCGTCATATTCGCTCTCGTTGCTGGGTTCGGTCAGTACAGGTGCAACAAAATGCCAATGCGCTATTGCTTGTTGTACAACGGTATTCATCATAAATCCTCCTTCCACTGATTTTTGTCATATTCTTGATGTGACAAAATATGGCGGATATAAACCTTTTTACCCTGAAATTTGACGATAGCAATCAATCGTATTTTATTGCCACCAATATCAAATACATGATATTTGCCGACTTTGTCTACTGCTGGAAATAACCGTTTTAAGTCAGAAAAGTGGCTCGGCTCACTGGCTTTCATCAGGCGATACCAACCATCTAATGCGCTTTGGGCTTCTGGCCAACGCGTCATTGCTTTAACAATGATACCGTGTGACAAAATGTGCATCTTTAATTCTACTTTTCCATCTTGTACAAATAGCCTAACGGTAATTATTACAAAATGCAATAAAGTGCACCCTGCTAAATCTAATGCTTAACCGTTTTAATCCCATCCACAGTGCAAGAAATCGTCTCCACTAACCTTGTATCTTCCCAACACTCCAAATGCACATCAAACTTCCACAAATAATGCAAATGTTTAAGCACAGCAGAAGAGGTATCCGCCAATGGCCGACCTTGTTGACGGACATGACGCAAAGTAATAGAACGGTCGCCGCGTAAATTCACGCTCCAGACTTGAATGTTCGGCTCATTCATACTCAAATTGTATTGATAGGATAACGACTGCCGTAATTGCCTAAAACCACTGTCATCGTGAATTGCGCCAATCATCAATACATCTTTTTTACTGTCATCAACCACACTAAACATCCGAAATTTACGCATCACTTCGGGGCTTAAAAATTGCTGCACAAAGCTTTCGTCTTTAAAGTTTTGCATGGCAAATTTGACCGTTGCCAACCAATCACTGCCTGCAATCTCAGGAAACCAATATTTGTCTTCTTCGGTAGGATGTTCGCAAATACGTTTAATATCCTGAAACATGGCAAAACCCAAGGCATAAGGGTTAATGCCGCGATAATACGGTGAGTCAAACGTCGGTTGCGCAACCACGGCAGTATGTGATTGTAAAAACTCTAAAATAAAACCATCGGTGACCAAACCTTTATCGTATAAACGATTGAGCAAGGTGTAATGCCAAAACGTTGCCCAGCCTTCGTTCATCACTTGTGTTTGTCGTTGTGGGTAAAAGTATTGAGCAATTTTGCGAACAATACGGACAATCTCACGTTGCCATTTTTCTAGTAACGGCGCGTTCTTTTCAAAAAAATACAGTAAGTTTTCTTGTGGTTCAGAAGGAAAGCGCACTTCATCATCTTGTTTGCTTGGGCGATGACCGACGGGAATAGTACGCCATAAATCATTAATTTGTGCTTGTATGGCTTCTTCGCGCTCGTCTTGGCGTAAGCGTTCTTCTTCAGCAGAAATAGGGTAGGGGCGTTTGTAGCGGTCAACACCATAATTCATCAAGGCATGGCAAGAGTCTAATAAAGCTTCCACGGCTTCGACACCATAACGTTCTTCACACTTGCGAATATAAGTCCGCGCAAAGACTAAATAATCAATAATGCTGCTGGCATCGGTCCATGTTTTAAATAAATAGTTGCCCTTAAAAAAGGAGTTATGACCATAACACGCATGAGCAATCACCAGTGCTTGCATGGTCATGGTGTTTTCTTCCATGAGATAAGCAATGCAAGGGTTGGAGTTAATCACAATTTCGTAAGCTAAACCCATTTGTCCGCGTTGATAGGCATTTTCGGTGGTGACAAAATGTTTGCCAAATGACCAATGATGATAACCAATGGGCATCCCGACTGAGGCGTAGGCATCCATCATTTGTTCAGCAGAAATAACCTCAATTTGATTAGGGTAAGTGTCTAAACCAAATTCATTAATGGCAATGTCTTTAATGGCAGCATCGTATTCAGTAATTAACGGGAACGACCATTCTGAACCTGTGGAAATGGGTTTTCTCATGCGGGTTTCCTCGCAAACAATTCACGAAATACGGGGTAGATGTCACTCGCTTCGACAATTTGCTGCATGGCAAAATAGTCGGGAAATTGTGCTTCTACTTCTTCATAAGCCAACCACAAGGCTTGATGCTGACGCGGTGTAATTTCAATATAGGAGAAGTATTGCACCACAGGAATAATTTGCTCACAGAGAATTTTTTGACACAACGGGGAATCATCACTCCAATTATCGCCATCGGAGGCTTGAGCGCCGTAAATATTCCATTCATTCGCAGGATAACGCGCGGTGATAATCTCGTTCATCAGTTTCAGTGCGCTGGAAACTATCGTGCCGCCCGTTTCCCGAGAGTAAAAAAACTCGTCTTCATCGACTTCTTTGGCGCTGGTATGGTGACGAATAAACACAATCTCAATCTTTTTATAATTGCGTTTTAAAAACAAATATAACAGTAAAAAGAAGCGTTTAGCCATGTCTTTAGTCGCTTGGCTCATCGAGCCTGAGACATCCATAATACAAAACATCACTGCTTGGGCAGAGGGTTTAGCGACTTTAATGTGGTTGTTATAGCGTAAGTCAAAGGTGTCAATAAACGGAATACGTTCTAAGCGATTTCTCAGTTTAGTAATTTCTTCGCGTAGCTCGGCAATTCTAGCGACGCGTTCGGGTGAGGTTTCTTGTTCAAGTAATTCAGCTAGTTCCGCTTCTTTTTCGTTAATAGACCGACGTTTACCCATCCCTAAAGCAATGCGTCGCGAGGTGGCAGCACGTAAACTACGGACAATATTAATTTTGGCAGGATTGCCTTCGCTAACAATGCCTGCGCTTTGCCACTCCCATGTTTCTATGCCTGCTAAACGGCGTTTAATGAGATTAGGTAGGGCTAAATCTTCAAATAAGAAATTCAAAAATTCTTCTTGGCTGATGGTAAAACTAAATTCGTCTTCGCCGTCACCTTGATTACTGGCTTTACCACTACCTTTACCCCCTGCGCCGCCTTGTGGACGTGGTACTTTATCCCCTGCAATAAATTCTTTATTCCCAGGGTGAACCATATCGCGCGCGCCACCTTGACCATGATGAAAGGTAGGCTCAGAAATGTCTTTTGTCGGTAGAGTGACCGACTCACCACGCTCCATATCGGTAATACTGCGTTTACTGGCAGATTCACCGACAGATTGACGGATTTGCGCTTTATAGCGGTCTAAAAAGCGTTGACGATTGACCATGCTCTTGTGGCGGCCATTCAAACGACGGTCGATGATATAGCTCATGGATTCTCCTCGCCCTCTCTCTAAATCTCTTCCTTGGGGAGAGAGGACAAATGCAAATGCGACTTAGCTCCCTCTCCCTGTGGGAGAGGGCTGGGGTGAGGGTTTATTGTGCCTTTCTAAACCGTAAATACCACTCACAGAGTAAACGCACTTGTTTTTCAGTGTAGCCACGATCCGTCATGCGGCGCACAAAGTCTTGATGTTTTTGTTGATCCCCTTTGTTGGCTTTAGGGTTAAAGGAAATTACAGGCAATAAATCCTCGGTATTGGAGAACATTTTTTTCTCAATCACCGCCCGCAGTTTTTCATACGATACCCATGAGGGGTTTTTACCGTTGTAATTCGCACGCGCCCGTAGCACAAAATTAACCACTTCATTTCGGAAGTCTTTAGGGTTAGAAATGCCCGCAGGTTTTTCGATTTTCTCCAGTTCCTCGTTTAAGGACTGACGATTGAAAATCTCGCCTGTATCGGGGTCGCGGAACTCTTGGTCTTGAATCCAGAAGTCGGCATATTGCACATAACGATCAAAAATATTTTGACCATATTCAGAGTACGACTCTAAGTATGCAGTTTGAATTTCTTTGCCAATAAACTCGACATAACGAGGTGCTAAAAACTCTTTTATAAAGCGTAAATAGCGCGCTTGCGTGTCGTTGGCAAATTGCTCTTGCTCAATTTGTGTTTCTAAAACGTGTAATAAATGAACAGGGTTAGCCGCGACTTCCGAATGGTCGTAGTTAAAGACTTTTGACAAAATTTTAAAGGCAAAGCGTGTTGATAACCCTGTCATGCCTTCATCAACACCAGCGGCATCTTTGTACTCTTGATGCGATTTAGCGCGTGGGTCAGTATCTTTGAGATTTTCACCATCATAAATACGCATTTTCGAGTAAATGCTTGAGTTTTCAGGATCTTTCAGCCGTGACAAAACAGTGAATTGTGCCAACATTTTTAAGGTGTCAGGCGCACAAGGCGACAAGCTTAATGACGAGCTATCAACCAATTTTTGGTAAATCAAGATTTCTTCAGAAACCCGTAAGCAATAAGGCACTTTGACGATAAAAATACGGTCAATAAACGCTTCATTGTGTTTGTTGTGTCGAAAGTTTTGCCATTCGGCCTCGTTCGAATGCGCTAATACCACGCCATCAAAGGGGATTGGGCCTATCGCTTCAGTGCCGTTATAGTTGCCTTCTTGGGTAGCGGTGAGTAGGGGATGCAGCACTTTAATGGGGGCTTTAAACATCTCGACAAACTCCATCAAGCCACGATTGGCTTTACATAAACCGCCCGAAAAGGAGTAGGCGTCGGCATCGTTTTGTGGAAAGTCTTCGAGTTTACGAATATCCACTTTACCCACTAAAGCCGAAATATCTTGGTTATTTTCGTCACCTGGTTCGGTTTTAGAAATCGCTAATTGATGCAAAATGCTTGGGCTGATTTTAACCACTTTGAATTTGCTAATATCACCGCCAAATTCTTGCAGCCGTTTAACCGCCCACGGTGACATAATGCCGCGTAGATAACGCTTAGGAATGCCGTAATCTTCTTCTAAAATGTCACCATCTTCTTCGATATTAAATAAACCCAAGGGGGATTCGTTGATTGGTGAGCCTTTAATGGCATAAAACGATGACTTTTCCATTAAGGATTTTAGCCGTTCGGCGAGCGAGCTTTTGCCACCACCGACAGGGCCTAGTAAATACAGAATTTGTTTTTTCTCTTCTAAACCTTGAGCCGCATGGCGGAAGTAAGCAACGATTTGCTCAATCGCATCTTCCATGCCATAAAACTCATGAAACGCAGGATAACGACGGATCATCTTATTGGAAAACATCCGCGACAAACGCGCATCTTTACTGGTGTCCACGACTTCGGGTTCGCCAATGGCAGACAACAACCGTTCAGCAGCCGTTGCATAAGCCGTAGGGTCAGATTTACATAAATTAAGATATTGCTCTAAGGTATATTCTTCGGGACGACTTTGATCAAACCGCGATTGATAATGACTAAACAAGCTCATGGCAAACCCCTTTAGTAACAAACAACATTTTAGGACTTACGCGGTTATCGCTTATTTGTTTACATTTTAGCCGCGTTAGGCGGCTTCACGTTCACAAAACGCGTTAATCGCGGTGCGATGCATAAGTCCAACTTTAAAATACTGGCTCTTGTTTCTAGCTTAGTCACAAAATGACAGCATCGCTGAAAAGTTTTTGTCGTTTTTTGTATTGCAGATTAGAGGCAGGATTTGAACGATGAGCTGTTGTATCTTGCTGATTCCTCAATGCAATCAAAACGATAATTTGACTAAGCTAACGATGAAATATTTAATGCAGAAGATGTGCCAGTGTTAATGTGGCTTGTCGGATAGTTGCAAGTTGATGCAGATAGTTAAGTAATTATGCGAATGTTTTTCGTGTCTTTCGTTCGCACTGAGCTTGTCGAAATGTTCTGTGCAAATGGTTCGAGCCCCGTAGGAAATCCCCTTGGGGGACAGGCTCACCATAAACGGTGAAATTTTATTGAAAGGGAGGTGGGTAGATTACTCTAACCCACAATCTAAACAGGCTTTAGTGGCACTAAAAAAACGACCATCATCTAAACGATACGCTAATAATTGACCGCCCCAAACACAACCGCCATCTAAAGCAATCACGGGAGCTTGTGGGCCATTGCCCTCTAATGCCGCCCAATGACCAAACAAAATACGGGTGTTTTTTAGGCTGGGGTTAGGCAAGTTGAACCACGGGTAATAACCTTCAGGTAAGCCTTCTAAGCCCTCTTTATGGCTAAACTCAAGCTCTCCTGCAAAGTTACATAAGCGCATACGTGTGAGGTAGTTGGTAATGACTCGCCACCGTTTTGCGCCACGTAGTTGTTCATGCCATAACGCAGGTGAGTTGCCATACATGCCGCCAAGAAACTGATGCAGTTGCTCTCCCTGTAATATCGCCGTGACTTCTGCCGCTAACTCACGAGTCTGTTTAATGCTCCAGCAAGGAGGAATCCCCGCGTGACTCATGACGGCGTTTTGATGCGGTATTTCTAAAAATAATGGTTGAGCGCGTAACCAGTCAATCAACTCTTGGCCATCGGGCGCAGTCATAATATTGGCCGTGCGGTCTTTTTTCTTAACGGGGCTATAGCCATAAAAACACGCAATCAAGTGTAAATCATGGTTGCCTAAGACCACACGCGCACTGTCGCCCATCGCTTTAATTTGGCGCAATACTTTTAATGAGTCAGGGCCGCGCGCCACCAAATCGCCTGCAAACCATAGACAGTCGTTTTGGGGATCAAAGGCAATCACTTCTAGTAGTTCATCCAGAGCATCTGCGCATCCTTGCACATCACCAATGGCGTAGTCTGCCATAGCTTTTTCCTCTTAAAATTTAATGTAGCATCCGAGGAACTGCCAAACGAAAGGCAGGAATCGGCGCGTCAAAATGTTGGCCACTGTCATCGATCATGCCGTAAGAGCCGTGCATACTGCCAACGGGTGTTTTTAACACTGCACCGCTACTGTATTGATAGGTTTCGCCTGCTGCAATAGAGGGCTGTTCGCCAATGACACCATCGCCACGCACTTCTTCGGTGCGTGCCTCGCCATCGGTAATCACCCAATGACGGGTTAATAAGCGCGTCCGATGTTCACCTTGATTAGTGATACTAATATGATAAGCAAAGACGAAACGTAAATCTTGAGGGCTTGATTGCTCAGGTAGATATTCCGTTTTGACGTTGACAGCAATACGATGTTCTAGTTCAGACATGACGACTCAATTGATTAGTAAGTTGGACGAATTGTTGCACACTTAAGACTTCCGCACGCAAACCCGAATCAATGCCAACGGCGGCAAAGTCTTCTTCAGTGGCCATATTTTTTAGGCAATTCCGTAAGGTTTTACGGCGTTGATTAAACGCAGTGCTGACGACTTGTTGCAACAATGACTCATTGACACATTGATAGGGTGAGTTGATCCAAGGGGTCAATCTCACTACTGCTGATTGTACTTTTGGTGCAGGATTGAACGATTCTGGTGGTACAGCCAACAACCAATCGACCTGACAACGATACTGTACCATGACGCTTAAACGACCATAGTCTGCGGTATCAGGCTCAGCACCTAAACGATCAACCACTTCTTTTTGCAGCATAAACGCCATATCACTAATGGTATCGGCATGGCTTAATAAGTGAAAAATCAACGGTGTTGAGATGTTATACGGTAAATTCCCAATCACTCTCAGCTTTTGCCCGTCTTGGACAAACTGACGGTAATCAAAGCCCAAGGCATCGGCTTGATGCAGATCTAATTCACCTAAACCCGCCAACGTCGTCGGCAAACGCGCCGCTAAATCACGGTCAAGCTCGACGACATGAAGTTTTTTCAACGCAGGCAAGAGATATTTCGTGATCGCTCCTAAACCCGGCCCAATCTCAACGACATTTTGCCCGACTTGTGGGGCAAATAATTGAATAATGCGCTGGATGATGGTGTCATCTTGCAAAAAGTTTTGGCCAAAGCGTTTACGGGCTTTGTGGCCTTGCAGGGAGTCGGTCATGGTAATGATAATAAAGCTAAAAAGTGAGTCGGCAAATAGTAGCAGGATTGAGACAAAACGCCGTTTTATTTTGTCATTAGACCGAAAATAAGCGGCCTAATGACGTAAATGTCAGTTAACTAAGTCGTAAGCCCCGCCATCTGTGCCGCCATCTTTAACGCGGCCAATAAACTTCCCGCATCGGCTTTGCCTGTTCCTGCTAGCGATAACGCTGTGCCATGATCGACAGAGGTACGAATAATGGGCAAACCCAAGGTGATATTGACTGCTTCACCAAAACCTTTGGCTTTTAACACAGGCAAGCCTTGATCGTGATACATCGCTAAAACAGCATCGGCATTGGCAAGGTTTTGTGGGGTAAATAACGTATCAGCAGGTAACGCGTCTGAAAGGTTGATGCCTTCTAAACGCAATTTTGCCAGTGTTGGGTTAATAATCTCTATTTCTTCTGAACCTAAATAACCCCCTTCGCCAGCATGAGGATTTAACCCTGTCACTAAAATTCGCGGTGCAGTAATGCCAAACTTAATGATTAAGTCTTGATGTAAAATCCGAATCACCTCGGTTAACAACTCGGCAGTAATGGCATCGGGTACTTGGCGTAAGGGGAGGTGAGTGGTTGCCAAGGCGACACGCAAGTCGGGGCAAGCCAACATCATCACGACTTTTTGGACGGCACACAGCTCTTGTAAAAATTCGGTATGACCACTAAAAGCAACGCCCGCTTCATTGATGATGGATTTTTGTACTGGCGCAGTCACCATGCCCGCCGCTAAACCATCCAAACAGGCGTAGGTGGCTCGTTCAATCATCTCTAAAACATAGTCGCTATTGGCAGGATTGAGCTCGCCCGCAATGACTTTGTCTCGTAAAGGAATAGGCCAAACGGCCAACTCACTTTTCCCAACAACAGGGAAGTCATCACCCGCTTCGTAATAATGGATATCTAAGGGGAGTCCTAAACGGTGTGCGCGTTGTAATAAGAGTGTGGGGTCGGCCATGACCACAAACGGTGTCTGTAAACCCAGTTGTGCGATTTGAATACACAAATCAATGCCAATGCCCGCAGGCTCACCCGATGTTAATAACAATGGCAGCATTATGGTTTTGCCTCTTCCGTTTTTTCACCTTTAATTTGTACGAATGCCTCGGCACGTAACTCGCGTAACCAACTGGCTTTTTCTTCATCAAATTGACGTGCGTATAACGCTTGGCGTGCGAGGTTACGGCGGTAAGGTGTCGTCATATCTTGATTGCGCTCGCCTAACACTTGCAAAATGTGCCAGCCAAATTGACTTTCAAAGACAGGGCTAATGTGATTGGTGGGTGTTTTTTTAATCATGTCATCAAAACTAGCGACCATTTCACCGGGCGAAACCCAACTCAAATCACCGCCATTTCGTGCAGAACCCACGTCTTCTGAGTAGGTACTGGCTAATTCAGCAAAGTCAGCCCCTTTCACTAAACGCTCGTGTAAATCATCGGCTTTTTGTTTGGCATCTTCTAAGCTGACAATTTCGGACGGTTTAATGAGAATATGACGGACGTGGTGTTGTTGAATCATCATTTGTTGATTGCCACGTTTATCAATCAACGTAAGAAGGTGATAACCCGCAGGACTTTGTAAAATACTGGAAAACTCGCCTTTTTTTAGTTTATCAGCATTGTCAGCAAACAATGTGGGTAGTTGAGCCGCCTTCCGCCAGCCTAAATCACCGCCTTGCAAGGCATCTTCATCTTTAGAAAATTGGGTGGTCACCTCAAAAAAAGGTTTACCTTGTTGCAGTAAGGCTAATGCTTGTTCGGCTTTTACTTTTGCAGCAGCCCATTGTTTGGGGGAGGCTTCGTCAGGTACGCTAATTAAAATATGCGCGAGACGATATTCTGTTTCTAAGGCACTTGCTCCTTGCGGTGAAGCCAAAAAGTTATCAATATCTTGTTCGGTAATATGAACACGTTCACCCACACGCCGATTACGCACGCGACTGGTAATCATTTCTTGGCGTATTTGTTCACGAACTTGATTGTAACTGCCTGCTTTTTCGGTTTCTAGTTTGTTCCGAAATTCCGCCAGTGTCATGCCGTTTTGTTGGGCGATTTCAGTCAATGAGCCGTTCAGGCTGTTGTCATCAATTCTAACGCCACCACGTTCGGCTTGCGAAAGCTGAATACGTTGCACAATCAGTTGCTCTAACACTTGTGTGCGTAAAATATCGTCAGAAGGCAAGGTGTTGGGACGATTACGGTATTGAAATTGGAGGTCGGCAATACGCTGCGTGACTTCGCTTTCTAAAACCACATCTTCATCCACAATCGCGGCAACCTTATCTAAGGGAGTAGCAGCCATTAAGGGTTGAAAACAACAGGCAAGACACAAACCGAATAAATAACGACGCATTAACAATAATCTCTGATAAAGAATTTTCCCCTTCTCCCTAAGGAAGAGGGTTGGGGAGAGGCCTCGTCTCTAGCGAGTCACCCCTAAAGAAGCCGCACTTTCCTTCGTCTGGCTATAACCAAACACTTTGTTTTTTAACAAGTCATTCACACCGCTAGATAAACCCGCCAAGCCTTTTAGAGTGACTTCAATAAAAAAAGCACTACGGCGGCGACTACTGGCGGTGGCGTTATCGGCATCGACTAAAAATTGCCGACGATACAACGACATTTGCCAACAACAGGCATCATAGGTCAAACCAAGAAGTGCGTCTGGTGTTTCTTTGTTGAGTAAGTCGTATTGCCACAAGCCTAACATGCGCCAGTTTTCTGTCAGTGGTTGTAAAAATGATGTACTGGCTTGACGTAAGGCTTTCTGATTTAAGGCAGAAACGTCACGACGAAAACTGTAGCCGATATTAAATAAACGGTCATTGCTCTTGGGTAAATAGTGAATTTGTAAGCCGAGTTGTGAGGTCTTACCATCCGTCGTCCATAACGCATCCGCAGAGCTTGACCAATCATTACGCAGTTGGGCATTTATTTCCCCTGCAAAACCTGAGCTAGAGGCCGTTGCAATCGGGTCTGTGGCATTCAATTGCACCTTGCGATCACGAAAGTAAAGCACTTCCCCTAATGAAGCACGGAAGCGTTCTGAGCCATCTTCTTTATCTAGCCAACGTGATGTTAAGCCTAATGAAATTTGGTTTGCGTCATCAAGACGATCACCCCCCGAAAAACGCCGCGCCCGAAACAATTGAGCATAGCTAAAAGTACTAGCGGCAGTGTCAAAATTAGGGAGTTGACTTTGTTCATGATACGGCGAAAAAAGGTAAAAGAGTCGAGGTTCTAGGGTTTGCAAAAAGTGCGGAGCTTCGCGTTCAAAGACCAAGCTACTATCAACGCTAACACTGCCTGTACTAATGCTTGTGCCGTTGCTGCTAGCACCATCTAATTGATAGGATAGCTGTTGAACACCTAGTGTCGGAGTGACAAATCCCCACGGTTCTTTGATGACATAAGAAAGAGAGGGTTCTGCCCGCAAACGAAAGCCATTGACTTCTGTGCCGCTGTTGTCGGTAATACTGCGCTGAAAGTGGGTAAGCTCAGACAGTAGTTTTCCTTGTAGTGGCGTGTTGTTGGGCGTATTTGCTGTTAGTAACAATTGCGGCAAACGCGCATAGGGTTTGTCGATGTCTTTAAGCAGTGGATCAACCGTTTGATAGCCCTGAACGCGTGCCAATAGATTCCAAGAGTTACCCCAATAACTCAAATCGGCACTACGTTCTTGGTGTGTGGTATTACTTTGATTAAGGTCAGTGCCTAAGTCGGTGAAATATGCACTATCAGAGACATAGTTAACATTACTACCCAATTGCCAATTGGATTGTTGATAACGATGTTGCCAAGTTCCCCGTTTACGATTTTGGCTGTTGTATAAGTTGTCGCTAGGCAAAAATGCGCCGTTTAACGAGCCTTCGCCTGTATGTGAGGTTAAATAACGAAACTCCCCTTCAGCCATCAAGCCGCGTTTCGATAATAAGCGTGGTGTAATAGTGGCATCGTAGTTCGGTGCAAGATTGAGATAAATCGGCTGGGAAAAATCAAGGCCACCATCGTTAGTTGAACCAAAGCGTGGTACTAACAGCCCCGTCATCCGTCGACTATCAATTGGGAAGTTAAAATAGGGGACGTACAACACAGGCACATCGGCAACGTGGAGCGTTGCTTTTTTGACTGTGCCGCGCCCTGTATTGGGGTCTAAACGTAAATCTTGTGCGGCAAAATACCAGACGCGATGATCGGGTTCGCAGGTCGAGTATTCGCCCGATGCAATCGTCAGTACATTATCCGCACTTCGTTGAATTTGGTTGGCACGACCATGAGCATTTAAAAAAGTCGATACAAACTCACTGCGCTCAATATGAGCAATTTTAGTGGTGAAGTCCATGTCGGCCTGTTCACCCGTCATCACAATACCAGGTTCGGCGAGCAGAATATTCCCTGTGAATTTACCCGTATCTCGATTATGTGAGAGTTCGGCGTTATCCGCTTGAACCAAACGCCCCTGTTGCGTGATGTTGACATTGCCTTTTAAACGCGACTCACCTTCAGGATTGTAATACACCCAAGCTGCTAGTGCTTCGATAGGTGTTTCTTCTGGATTTGCCACTTTGACGTTATTAGCAATCGGTGTTAACCACGTACCGTGACAAGTGGCTTTAATGGGTGGACGTTCGTTAATGGGCAGCTTTTCAGCAGCCGAACGACTAATCCAGCCCAAACGCTGGTAGTTGACGGCATCACTTGCGTGAACAGTGCTGGTAAAACACAAAAAAAGACATAATAAACGGGGTGATAGCATGAGGAAAAACTTGGGTTGAAAACAAAGCTCGGTGATAATAGCAAAAATTTCGCCTCTTTCAGTCAAGAGTTTTTGTAATGGAACATTGCTACCCCAAAGACCATGTTGTAGACACCCGCCGTCAAGCCTTGTATGAATGGGCAAGTGCCTATGTGATTGCGCATAAAAACATCGAACCACAACAGTTAACGGTGGTGTCTGGTGATGCCAGTTTTCGCCGTTACTTTCGTTTACACCATGCTAATGGTTCATTTATTGCCGTTGATGCGCCACCCGATAAAGAAAACTCACGGCCTTTTGTCGCGATTGCTCAAGCTTTGTTTGCCCATGGCGTAAAAGTGCCCGAAGTGATAGCAGCCGATTTTGATTTAGGTTTTATGTTGTTAAGCGATTTTGGCGATGTCTTATTATGCCCAAGCTTAACAAATGACACGGTCGATGGACTTTATCGCTTGGCCATGACCGAGTTAGTGCATTTACAAAGTTGCCCTGCGCCGAGCAATTACACCTTGCCGCCGTATGATCATGCCAAACTCATGACCGAAATGGCCTTATTTAAAGATTGGTTTGTCGCACAGTATTTAGGTTTGACGCTGAACGATGACGAAATCACGCTGATTGATCGCACATGCCAACAGATTGCCGATGCCGTTGGCCAGCAGCCTGTCGTGTTTGTTCATCGTGATTATCACTCGCGTAATTTAATGGTCTTGCCTGATGGTGGCATGGGGATTATTGACTTTCAAGATGCTGTGATGGGCGCAATTACCTACGATTTAGTGTCTTTACTGCGCGATGCATATATCGAATGGCCAACGGCACAAGTGCAAGCTTGGGTAGAAGACTTCCGCCAACTACTACAAGCCAATGGCCAAATAACACACGTCAATTCCGAGCAGTTTTTGCAATGGTTTGATTGGATGGGCGCACAACGGCATTTAAAAGTGGTTGGTATTTTTGCTCGCTTAAGCCTGCGCGACGGTAAACACGGTTATTTGAATGATATCCCTTTAGTGTTCAAATATTTATTGGATGAAATTAAGGATTACTCGGCATTACAACCGCTTTATCAATGGGTTGTGGCCAAGATTGTGCCTGCCTATCTACAAAAAAATCCTCAAGCCCTCACTTATTTAGCAGCGCATAGCCTATGAAAGCGATGATTCTCGCCGCAGGCTTAGGCAACCGTATGCGGCCATTAACGCTGACGACACCAAAGCCGTTATTGGCCGTCGGTGATAAGCCTTTAATCGTTTGGCATATTGAAGCTCTGAAAAAAGCAGGTTTCACTGAAATTATCATCAACACCGCATGGCTTGGCGATAAATTGCACCAAGCTTTGGGCGATGGCTCGGCCTATGGCGTAAAGATTTTATGGTCAGATGAAGGCGAACCTTTAGAAACCGCAGGTGGTATTCAAAAAGCCTTGCCGCTATTGGGTGATGAACCATTTTTATTGGTTAATGGCGATATTTGGCTACGTTATGATTTTCAGGTATTAGCTAACAAAACATTGTGCGATGCATTAGCGCATTTAGTTTTAGTGGCGAATCCACCGCAACATCCCAATGGTGATTTTGCTTTTCGTCGTGACAATGATAGTTCACTCATTCAAGCAACGGGCGATGAACGATATACCTTTGCAGGTGTGAGTTTGTTGTCACCGCGTTTGTTTGCCAGTTTAGCCGCAGGTAAAGCACCACTTGCGCCCTTATTACGCCACGCGATTGCTGAAGAGCAGGTGACAGGTGAGTATTTTGCAGGCGCATGGGTTGACGTGGGTACACCTGAACGTTTGACGGATTTAGATGCCGCCATCCGCTCGCAACAAATTTAGCATTTGACTGTTGACTGTTGACTGTTGACTGTAAACGCCATAGAGAAAATTTTATGTCTGATTATTTAATCGCCCCCTCCATTTTGTCCGCCGACTTCGCTCGTTTAGGCTCAGAAGTCGATAACGTCTTAGCCGCAGGTGCGGATATTGTCCATTTTGATGTCATGGATAATCACTATGTTCCTAATCTCACCATCGGGCCGATGGTCTGTAAAGCGTTACGCAAATATGGTGTTACTGCTCCGATAGATGTACATCTCATGGTCACTCCCGTTGACCGTATGATTGCCGATTTTATTGAGGCTGGCGCAACGTACATCACCTTTCATCCTGAAGCATCCGACCACATTGACCGTTCTTTACAATTAATCCGTAGTGGTGGTTGCAAGGCTGGTTTAGTGTTTAATCCTGCAACCCCCTTGCATTATTTGGATTATGTGTTAGATAAAGTAGATATGGTGTTATTAATGAGTGTCAATCCGGGTTTTGGCGGACAGCAATTTATCCCCAAAACTTTAGACAAAATTGCACAAGTGCGTAGCATCATAGACGCGAGTGGTTTGCCTATTCGTTTAGAGGTTGATGGTGGCGTAACCACAAAAAATATTCGTGCCATTGCTCAAGCGGGTGCGGATACCTTTGTAGCGGGTTCTGCTATTTTTGGTGCGGAAAGTTATCAACAAGCCATTCAGACCATGCGTGAAGAATTGGCAAAAGTTGGACAAATCACCGTCTAACTGTGTTGGGGGTAATAGACCAGCCGAAAATTCGCCCGTTATTTATTCGGATTTAAGGAATAATAATATGCAGTTTTCGAAAATCGGCTTTACCCCCAAACTGATTATTTGTGATTTAGATGGTACTTTAGTAGATTCAGCAGGCGATATTCAACACGCCTTAAACGCCGCCTTAATGGAAATGGGATTAGCAACAGTTACAGAGTTCGAAGTACGCGGTTGGGTTGGACGCGGTGCTTCACGTTTGGTCTATTGTGTTTTAGAAGCAGGTCATCATCGTAAAGACTTACATGACGATTTATTAGCGACGTTTATGCGTCATTACCAAGCCGCTGTTTGTGATACCAGTCAATTATATGACGGTGTAGCCGAGTTTATCGCCGCCTGTCAACAAGCCCATATTCCCTTAGCGTGTGTGACCAATAAACCTTATGCCCCTGCCAAAGATTTGTTGGCCGCGTTAAATATTTTACAACCTTTTCAATTGTTAATCGGTGGCGATACCTTGCCGCACAAAAAACCTCATCCTGAACCTTTATTACATTGTTTACGTTATTTTGGTGTTGCGGCAAAAGATACGCTGGTCTTAGGCGATTCGCGTAATGATGTTGAAGCTGCATTAGCCGCTCATATCCCCTGTGTCGCAGTTAGCTATGGCTATAATCATGGCGAGCCGATTGAAGCCTGCAAACCTGAGTGGATTGTGGATTCTTTGGCTGAGTTATTGCGTTAAAGAACATTCGTTTATTCACATTGTCATCGGCAATCGCCGTTCTGCTTAACCTAAAAATGTTCCCTCCCTGAAATAATGGGAGGGCTGTTTTTTCAATTAATAATCAAGCCTTCACTGACAAATAATAGGACTGTCATCCATGAATCGCCATGATATTTACGTTTGGGATACTGCTCAACACGGCACACCAACAAGCCTAGAACAAGCGATAGATTTAGCGTTGGCTTTAGAACAAAAAACAGAACCTATTAATAATAAATTAGTCACTTTTGCTCAACAAGTGCAAAGTCACCTTCAACACGCTGATGCCAAAATAAAATACTTTTACAAAGACTTTATCGAAGAAGTGCAAGCCAATGACAAAGCAGCTTTAATCGTCGAGTTGCCTGAATATGGTTGGCAGCCAGTCTTACGTTGGATGGTAGATGCCGCGATGGGCTTGGGTTTGGCGGTGTATGACCATGAAATGGTGTTGGCATTTATGCCGCCCGATGTAGTGTTGCCTGCCAAACGCGCCAAAGAATGGCAACAATTAAAAAAAGATATTGATAGTCCTCGCTTTCCACAAACTATTCCTCAGTTTAGAGCATGGTTTGGCTCTATGTTTGAAGAGATTTTGGCTGAACATGGTTTCAACAATAAAGGCATTTTTAGAAAGGATGTAATGCTAGAGTTTGTACGTTACACAACGGATGTAACAGCAGGAACTCAATTTATTGATATTGAATATCAGTCTAGGTATTTAGGAGAGTTTAATATTAGTATCATGTTTGGAATGTCATGTAGCCTTGTAGATACTATTTATAAGCAGTTTCAATTTACTGATAACAATCGCCACACTTTTAAAATGGAGTTTGTTCATGGGGTTTTGGGTTTAGGACCATCCAAATCGGTATTACAAAATCGTCATCAAGTAGATGATATGCTAGATCAAATAGACACCCATTTATTAGCATTACTTGATATGGCTGTAGATATAAAGGGGATCAATCAATTAATGAATTGTAGTTTGGATGTGAGAATTACAAGACGGATGCAAGGGCTCTTTTATCGCCAATGTCTGATTGTAGCGCGCTTGGCAAATAACCCCAATTTTGAAAACCTAATTGTTAGTTTACAGCCAACAGCCGAGCATTTAGCTGCTAATCCAGCACTAGTCACCGAATGGCCAAAACTGGTTAAATACTTACGCGAAGAGGTTAAGCCGTTGGTGTAGTTGGCATGGGTGGGTATGAAGTCCAAATGGCTGAGTTTTTCCTACCAACCTCACGAAATTAAATAGGGGTTTTTGTTTTTTTGTAAGTTGGCAAACGCTGCTATAATCATCAAAATCATTGGAGTGAACGCCATGTACGCGCATCGCCAAATATACGACCATGTTCAAGACAGCGTGCCTGTGCCTGAGCAAATGCGCCACCAACGAGTAGAAGTGATTTTTATGGTATTGGATGAAGAGCCTATTTCTGCGCAAAATACGACAGGACTTGGTACACAAATGGCCAATTTTTTTCGTGATATTCCACCTGCTACGCATCCCGATGAAGAGTTCACGCTTCCTGCTAAAGAGTATCCACCCGCGATGACGTTTGAATGATTGTACTTGATACGAATATTATCGCGGCTCTTATGCTGCCAGTACCCAATGAAAAAGTCATTGAATGGCTGGATAGTCAGCAGCATCACCATTTATATCTGCCTAGTATTGTAATCGCAGAGGTTCGTTTCGGACTTCAACGTATGCCTAGCGGTCAACGTCAAGCAGCATTCTTTAAACAGTTTTCATCGCTATTGCAGACTTTATTTATCGGCAGAGTGTTGGGTTTTGCACAGCAAGAAGCAGAAATATATGCCATTTTACGCGCTGCAAGAGAAGCGCAAGGCAAGCCGATGAGCATTTGCGATGCACAAATAGCCGCTATTGCGCGGGTTCATGATTTTGCCTTGGCAACACGCAACACTAAAGATTTTGAGGGTTGCGGTATTCGTTTAATCAATCCGTTTGAGCGTTTGTTGTAAGTAAGGTGGAATGGGTAGATGTACGAAACTCATCACACTCAACGTCCACCAAAAATCCCACTTTTGAGTTGACCCTCACCCTAACTTAATTTAACGTTGACGATTCCTATTTATCATTCGGCAGGACAACACGCAAATGACCGTAACTCTACGTTGGCGATGGTAATACAGCTTTAAGTTTTCTTTTCTCACTATCGCTTACGAACAGGGTTACCCATTATGTTGTCTTACGAACAGTTCACCGCCTTTGCTCAACAAGGCTACAATCGTATTCCTCTCGCTTTGGAACTTTTGGCGGATTTAGATACGCCGCTGTCGGTTTATTGCAAACTGGCCAATCGTCCGTACAGTTATTTATTTGAATCGGTACACGGTGGCGAAAGATGGGGGCGTTACTCCATTATTGGCTTGTCGTCGCAACAACGGCTTGAAGTGCGCGACCATACAGTGCGTATTTATCAGGATGATACCTTACTGAGCGAACAGCAATCCGCCGATCCTTTAGCCTTTATCGAAGACTATCAAGCGCAGTTTCGTGTGCCTGAAGTCGAAGGCTTGCCACGTTTTACAGGCGGCTTAGTAGGCTATTTTGCTTATGACTCGGTGCGTTTGTTTGAAAAAAAATTAGCTAAAACTCACAAGCCCGACCCTTTAAATGTTCCTGATATCCAGTTGATGTTATCGGAAGAAGTGGTGGTTTTTGATAATCTGAAAGAAAGCGTTTTTATCATCACCCACGTTAATCCAGCCACGCCAGACGCATATCAGGCAGGGCAAGTACGATTATTGGCTTTGGCGCAGCAATTACAACAAGGCGATTATCAACTTCCTGTAGAAGTCGAAGCATCGACGATTCACGAAAGTGATTTTGTCTCTAGTTTTGGCCAAGAGGCTTACAAAGCTTCGGTGGAGCGCATTAAAGAATATATTTTGGCTGGTGATGTCATGCAGGTTGTGCCATCGCAACGCATGACAGCGCCGTTTAAGCACTCACCATTGTCATTGTATCGTGCCTTACGTCATCTTAATCCGTCGCCGTATATGTATTTTGTTCATTGTGGCGATTGTCATATTGTCGGCTCTAGCCCTGAAATATTAGCAAGAGTCCAAGATGGCAAAGTCACGGTGCGCCCGATTGCAGGGACACGACCACGAGGCAAAACGCCTGAACAAGATGTTGCTTTAGGCCATGAACTATTAGCAGACCCGAAAGAAGTTGCGGAACATCTGATGTTGATTGACTTAGGGCGTAACGATGCAGGGCGAGTGAGTCAGGTTGGACAGGTTAAAGTGACCGAACAAATGGTGATTGAGCGTTACTCACACGTGATGCACATTGTCTCGAATGTCGAAGGCGTATTGCGGCAAGGAGTAAGTGCCTTAGACGTGCTCAAAGCGACGTTGCCCGCAGGAACATTATCAGGCGCACCCAAAGTGCGGGCAATGGAAATTATTGACGAACTAGAGCCTGTTAAACGGGGTATCTATGGTGGGGCAGTGGGCTATTTAGGCTGGAATGGTGAGATGGATACTGCTATTGCCATTCGTACGGCGGTGATTAAAGACGATGTCATGTACGTGCAAGCAGGTGCGGGAGTTGTGGCTGACTCTATTCCTGAGTCTGAATGGCAGGAGACCTTAAATAAGCTACGTGCATTATTTAAGGCGGCAGAATTGGCAGCGACGAATTTAAAAATCAAACAATAGCGTGTTGTTTGTTTTTTGTCCGTGTTGGGCGTGGTGAATCATGCCCAACAAAAAACAGAGGGTAATATGCATAAAATTCAAGCAGTTGATTCAGGTAATGATAAAAATAATGAGATATTAAGAAATAACCGCTTGCATAGATAAAAAATATTGCTAGAATACCGCCCACTTTCACGATGCCGGTATAGCTCAGCTGGTAGAGCAACTGACTTGTAATCAGTAGGTCCCGAGTTCGATTCTTGGTGCCGGCACCATCTAAAGTGTTGAAATTACCATTGACCTGTAGTTTCAAGTAAGTGTTGTAGAACCGCGTTGGAGGGGTTGGGGAGCGGTCAAACCCACGAGACTGTAAATCTCCCGCCTTAGGCTTCGAAGGTTCGAATCCTTCCCCCTCCACCACTTAAAAAGATAAAAGCGCGGGTGTAGTTTAGTGGTAGAACTTCAGCCTTCCAAGCTGATCGTGCGGGTTCGATTCCCGCCACCCGCTCCAGACCGATTTCGGCATAAACATGCTCATATAGCTCAGTCGGTAGAGCACTTCCTTGGTAAGGAAGAGGTCACCGGTTCGAGTCCGGTTATGAGCTCCAAAATTTTTTAAAGCAGACAGGCAAGAGCTTGTTCTGCTTTTAGTGTTAACACAGTTGTCTAAATTACCCAAAAGGGAGACATACCATGGCTAAGGCTAAGTTTGAACGTAGCAAACCGCACGTAAACGTCGGAACAATTGGTCACGTTGACCATGGCAAAACCACATTGACAGCTGCAATCAGCTTGATTTGTGCCAAAACATACGGTGGTGATGTTAAAGCTCTGAATGAGATTGACTCTGCACCAGAAGAAAAAGCACGTGGTATTACGATTAATACAGCGCACGTTGAGTACAACTCACCGATTCGCCATTACGCACACGTTGACTGCCCAGGCCATGCTGACTATGTTAAAAACATGATCACAGGTGCTGCTCAGATGGACGGCGCGATTTTGGTTTGTTCGGCTGCTGATGGTCCTATGCCACAAACACGTGAACACATCTTGTTGTCTCGCCAAGTTGGCGTGCCATTCATTGTTGTGTTCTTGAACAAATGCGACATGGTTGACGACGAAGAGTTGTTAGAATTGGTTGAGATGGAAGTGCGTGATTTGTTAAGCAAATACGATTTCCCTGGTGATGACACCCCAATCATTCGTGGTTCTGCATTACAAGCATTGAATGGCGAAACAACTGAATTCGGTATCCCAGCGGTATTGAAATTGGTTGAGACGTTAGATGCTTACATTCCAGACCCAGTACGTGCGATTGATCGTCCGTTCTTGTTGCCAATCGAAGACGTATTCTCGATTTCTGGTCGTGGTACTGTGGTAACAGGTCGTGTTGAGCGCGGTATCATCAAAGTTGGTGAAGAAGTTGAAATCGTTGGTATCAAAGACACGGTAAAAAGTACTTGTACTGGCGTTGAAATGTTCCGTAAATTGCTTGACGAAGGTCGTGCAGGCGAGAACTGTGGTGTGTTATTGCGTGGTATCAAGCGTGAAGACATCCAACGTGGTCAAGTATTGGCAAAGCCAGGTACTATCAAGCCGCATACAAGCTTCCAATCCGAAGTTTATGTGTTGAGCAAAGATGAAGGTGGTCGTCATACACCATTCTTCAAAGGCTACCGTCCACAGTTTTACTTCCGTACAACGGACGTAACAGGTTCTATCGAATTGCCAGAAGGCGTTGAGATGGTTATGCCTGGTGACAACGTGCAAATGACTGTTGAATTGATTCATCCTATCGCGATGGAAGAAGGCTTGCGCTTCGCTATCCGTGAAGGTGGTCGCACAGTTGGTGCGGGTGTTGTTGCTAAAATTATTAAGTAAATTGTATTGATGGACAAAGCCCAGCTTAGGTTGGGTTTTGTTGTCATTGATAAAAAGCTCTAGGCCAGTAGTTCAATTGGTAGAGCACCGGTCTCCAAAACCGGGTGTTGGGGGTTCGAGTCCCTCCTGGCCTGCCACTTTCCTGTCTAAGTCAAGCTGACGGTTTATGACCACACAAGCTGAAAGCTCTACAAGCAATAGTCTTAATGCCGTTAAATGGGTGTTGGCTATTGCTATTCTTATTGCGGCTACCGTAGGTAATCGCTATGCGCCAGAATTATTGCCGCAATTATCTGTTTGGGTTCGTGCTGTTGTTCTCATTGTTATGGGTGTAGGTGCTTTGGCATTAACGTTAACAACAACACAAGGTCAGGCATTTTTAAAACTCTTGAAAGAAGCGCAAATTGAAGCGCGCCGAGTTGTTTGGCCTACTAAAGATGAAACCTTACAAACGACGATGATTGTCTTCGCGGTTGTCGTGGTGATGTCTTTAGTGTTGTGGGGTGTTGACTCCCTCTTTGGTTGGATGATTTCTGCCGTTATCGGCTAAAAGAGGCATTTATGAGCAGTAAGCGTTGGTATATCGTTCATGCCTATTCAGGCTTTGAAAAACAAGTCATGCGTTCACTGCAAGAGCGTATTAAACGTACCGAAATGGAACATTTCTTTGGTGATGTCTTAGTACCCACCGAAGAAGTCGTCGAAATTAAAAATGGTGTTAAGCGTAAGAGCGAACGCAAATTCTTTCCAGGTTATGTGCTTGTTAACATGGAAATGAATGATGATTCTTGGCACTTGGTTAAAGACTGTCCAAAAGTGATGGGTTTTATTGGTGGTAAAGCGGATAAGCCTGCGCCGATTAGTGATAAAGAGGCAGATGCGATCTTGAATCGTCTGCGTCAAAATGTTGATGCACCACGTCCTAAAACCTTGTTTGAACCGGGTGAAGTGGTGCGTGTTGCTGATGGACCTTTTGCTGACTTTAATGGAGTCGTTGAAGAGGTGCATTACGAGAAGAGTCGTCTGCGTGTTGCGGTGATGATTTTCGGTCGGGCAACACCTGTAGATTTAGAGTTTAATCAGGTCGAAAAGGCCACTTAAGTACAAACAGTCTTCGGGCTGTTTGAAAATCAACACTAGGGGAGCCTTCAGGCGTTTGTACCCAAGGAGTTTATCATGGCTAAGAAAATTGAAGCCTATATCAAGCTGCAAATTCCAGCTGGCAAAGCAAATCCATCACCGCCCATTGGTCCTGCCTTGGGTCAACGTGGTGTAAACATTATGGCGTTCTGTAAAGAATTTAACGCCGCGACACAAAAAATGGATGTCGGTCAGCCTACACCAGTCGTCATTACTGTGTACAGCGACCGTTCTTTCACTTTTGTTATGAAAACCGCTCCTGCTACTTTCTTATTAAAGAAAGCTGCTGGTATTAAAATGGGTTCTGAACGCCCTAATACCAAGAAAGTAGGTAAGGTCACTCGTACGCAATTAGAAGAAATTGCAACGATGAAAAAAGCTGACTTAACTGCTGCCGATATGGATGCTGCTGTGCGTACTCTCGCTGGCTCTGCTCGTTCCATGGGCTTAGACGTAGAGGGTGTGTAAGAAATGGCTAAATTAACTAAGCGTCAAAAAGAAATCAGATCATTGGTAACAGCGGGCAAAGCATACGGCATCGAAGATGCGGTTAATTTGTTGACAAGCTTGCCTGCAGCTAAATTTAAAGAGTCTATCGATATCGCCGTTAACTTGGGTGTTGATCCTCGTAAATCTGACCAAGTCGTTCGTGGTGCATCTGTGTTGCCAAATGGCACAGGTAAAACAGTACGTGTTGCTGTGTTTGCTCAAGGTGCTAATGCTGAAGCGGCTAAAGCGGCTGGTGCAGATGTTGTTGGTTTTGATGACTTGGCAACAAGCATTCAAGGTGGCAACTTAGACTTTGATGTTGTGATTGCAACGCCTGATGCTATGCGTGTCGTCGGTAAACTCGGTACGATTTTAGGTCCACGTGGTTTAATGCCTAACCCTAAAGTCGGTACAGTAACAGCTGATGTCGCTACTGCGGTTAAAAACGCGAAGTCTGGTCAAGTGCGTTACCGTGTTGACAAAGGCGGTATTATTTCTTGCTGCGTAGGCCAAGTCGGTTTTTCTGCTGAAGCCATCAAACAAAACGTTGAAGCATTGATTGCTGACTTGAAAAGAGCAAAACCTGCAACATCTAAAGGCGTATACGTGAAGAAAGTTACTCTTTCGACCACGATGGGCCCAGGTTTGGCCATTGATCAAGCCACGATTACTGCTTAAGTAATAGAATTGCGAGCTTTTTGCTCGTAGATTGGACTTTGATACGCTTTCAAGCGTCAAAGACCTCAGGCGCAACTGCTTAATAGCGGCGTAAGCCAAAGCCTGCGTAGACGCGGTGTGGTTCAGGTTTTCTGTTCCCCCGCGAATAGCCAGTTGTAAGACTGGCTTTCAACTCTTAGGAGGTTACAGTGACTCTGAAGCTAGAGGACAAAAAAGAAATCGTTGCTGAGGTGAATAAAGTCGCTTCGGGTGCGTTTTCTGCTGTGGTCGCCGATTATCGCGGTTTGACTGTAGGTCAACTGACTAAGTTACGTACCAAAGCTCGTGAAGAAGGTGTGTATGTGCGTGTTATTCGCAACACATTGGCTCGTCGCGCAGTTGAAGGTACTGGCTTTGCTTGCCTACATGACTCGTTAGTTGGTCCAAGCATTATCGGTTTATCCCTGTCTGAAAACGATATGGGTGCAGCAGCGCGTTTGTTCAAAGACTTTGCTAAAGACAACCAAAAGTTGGAAATTAAAGCATTGGCTTTGGGTGGTAAATTATATGCAGCGTCAGATATTGACGTTATTGCTAAGTTGCCAAACCACAAACAAGCTCTGTCTATGTTGTTGTCAGTCATCCAAGCACCACTCTCGAAGTTTGGCCGCTTAATGACTGCTTTGAAAGAACAGAAAGAAGCCGCTTAATCGCTGCATAATTTTTTGAACCATACCCATTGTTGGAGTGTATTAACATGGCCTTGTCCAAAGACGATATTTTGAATGCCGTTGCTGAATTAACAGTAATGGAATTAGTTGACTTGATCTCTGCATTTGAAGAGAAGTTTGGCGTTTCTGCTGCTGTTGGTGTTGCTGCTGGTCCAGCAGTTGCTGCCGCAGTTGTTGAAGAGCAAACAGAATTCAACGTGGTATTGACAAGCTTCGGTGCTAACAAAGTTAGCGTTATTAAAGCGGTTCGTGAAGTCACAGGTTTAGGCTTGAAAGAAGCTAAAGACTTAGTTGAAGGCGCACCACAAGTCATCAAAGAAGGTGTCAGCAAAGCTGATGCTGATGCATTGAAGAAGAAGTTAGAAGAAGCTGGCGCAAGCGCAGACATCAAGTAATTTGCCTGTTACAAGGTGATTACTGCGATCTGCAAGTAAGCGCGAAAGTGGCTGGTGGCTGTTATAAGCTGCCGGCCTTTTTCTATTGTGATTATTAAGTTCCTTAGACGGTTTGACAAGAAAAAATTAAGGGCTCTTTTCCATTCGTTAATAGAAGAGCGTTAGCGGTTTCTCGCAAACAGTTTCACGACGACACGGACAGTGAAACATTGTCATGGATGGCAAGGTCTCGCCAGCTTAATTTAAGCTGGTATATCAATTCGAATTAGGTCTAGCTGAGGACTCCAGATGGCATACTCATATACCGAAAAAAAACGCATCCGAAAAAATTTCGGCAAGTTACCCACATTAATGGATGTACCCTATTTATTGGGTATCCAAGTGGACTCGTATCGTGCGTTTTTACAAGACGGTAAAAAACCAAAACAGCGTGAAGATCTTGGTCTACAAGCTGCATTCAAATCCGTATTTCCGATTCAAAGCTATTCGGGTAATGCCGCATTAGAGTTTGTCGAATACCATTTGGGGCTTCCTGGCTTTGATGTTCGTGAATGTATTTTGCGTGGCTTAACCTATGCTGCGCCATTACGCGTCAAAATCCGTTTAGTGATTTATGACCGTGAAGCGTCAACCAAAACGATTAAAGATATTCGTGAGCAAGAAGTCTATATGGGCGAAATGCCTTTAATGACGGATAACGGCACGTTTGTGATTAACGGTACTGAGCGTGTGATTGTTTCGCAATTACATCGTAGCCCAGGCGTGTTCTTTGATCACGACAAAGGTAAAACGCACTCTTCAGGCAAACTGTTGTTTAATGCTCGTGTGATTCCTTACCGTGGTTCTTGGTTAGACTTTGAATTTGATGCGAAAGATTTAGTCTATGTCCGTATTGACCGTCGTCGGAAATTACATGCAACGATTCTGTTACGTGCTTTAGGTTATAGCTCAGACCAAATGTTGGCGATGTTCTTCGAAAACAGTCACATCAAACATGATATGGATGGCTATAAGTTAGACCTCGTGCCTGAGCGTTTACGTGGCGAAACAGCGGCATTTGATATTGTTGCTGGTGATAAAGTCATCGTTGAAGCGGGTCGTCGTATTACCGCTAAACATATCCGTGAAATGGAAAAAGCAGGACTCAAAGAGCTTGATATTCCAGCGGATTATTTACACGGTAAAGTGACAGCAAAAACGATATTACACCCTGTCAACAAAGAGTTGGTGTGTGAGTGTAATACGATTATTACTGCTGAAGTACTGACGCGTTTGGCTAAGTCAGGCATCAATAGCTTTGATATTTTGTACACCAACGAAATCGATAAAGGTGCGTTTATTGCTGACACCTTGCGTGCGGATGCGTCAACACGTACTGATTTAGATGCTTTGGTCGAAATTTATCGCATGATGCGTCCGGGTGAGCCACCGACAAAAGACGCGGCTGAAGGCCTGTTTAAAAACTTGTTCTTCTCTGCTGAACGTTATGACTTATCGAATGTCGGTCGGATGAAGTTCAACCGTCGTTTGGGTCGTACTAATGATCGTGGTAACGGCGACAGCATGGAAAAAGACGGTGTCTTGTCAAAACAAGATATTGTTGATGCGTTAAAAACATTGATTGATATTCGTAACGGTAAAGGCGAAGTGGACGATATCGACCACTTGGGTAACCGTCGTGTGCGTTGTGTTGGCGAAATGACTGAAAACCAATTCCGTGTTGGTTTAGTTCGTGTTGAACGTGCGGTGAAAGAGCGTTTAAGTCTCGCTGAAAGCGACAACTTAATGCCGCAAGATCTCATCAATGCCAAGCCGGTATCTGCAGCGATTAAAGAGTTCTTCGGTTCTAGCCAATTGTCGCAGTTTATGGATCAAAACAACCCCTTGTCAGAAATCACGCATAAACGCCGTGTTTCTGCTCTCGGTCCGGGCGGTTTGACGCGTGAACGTGCTGGCTTTGAAGTGCGTGACGTGCATCCGACCCATTATGGTCGTGTTTGCCCAATTGAAACGCCTGAAGGTCCAAACATTGGTCTGATTAACTCCTTAGCGGTGTATGCGCGTGCCAACAATTACGGTTTCTTAGAGTCACCGTACCGTAAAGTGGTTAATGGCCAAGTTAACGATGATTTTGAGTATTTGTCAGCGATTGAAGAAAGTTTGTGCGTGATTGCGCAAGCGGACTCTGCTGTCGATAGTGAAAATCGTTTGTTAGATGACTTAGTTGCTGTTCGTCATAAAAACGAATTCACCGTCATGTCACCCGATAAAGTGACACACATGGATATTTCACCACGTCAGGTGGTGTCAGCAGCGGCTTCGTTGATTCCGTTCTTGGAACACGATGACGCGAACCGTGCGTTGATGGGTTCGAACATGCAACGTCAAGCCGTACCAACGCTACGTGCGGATAAGCCCTTAGTCGGTACAGGCATGGAGCGTTCTGTTGCACGTGACTCTGGCGTGTGCGTCATGGCGAAACGGGGTGGTGTGATTGACTACGTGGATGCTGCACGTATCGTTATTCGTGTTGACGAAAGTGAAATGGTCGCAGGTGAAGCAGGTGTAGATATTTACAACCTAACGAAATACACCCGTTCTAACCAAAACACCTGTATCAACCAACGTGCGATTGTTTGCCGTGGTGATGTCGTTGCGCGTGGTGATACTTTGGCAGATGGTCCATCTGTTGACATGGGTGAATTGGCTCTTGGTCAAAACATGCGTGTCGCGTTCATGCCGTGGAATGGTTACAACTTCGAAGATTCGATTTTGTTATCTGAACGTGTGGTGAAAGAAGATCGTTTTACCTCGATTCATATTCAAGAATTGTCGTGTATTGCCCGTGATACCAAATTAGGTTCAGAAGAAATTACCGCTGATATTCCTAACGTTGGTGAAGCCGCATTATCGAAACTTGACGAATCCGGTATCGTTTACATCGGTGCTGAAGTTAATGCAGGCGATATTTTGGTTGGTAAAGTCACGCCTAAAGGTGAGACGCAACTGAGCCCAGAAGAAAAACTGCTACGTGCTATTTTCGGTGAAAAAGCGTCTGACGTAAAAGACAGTTCCTTACGTGTACCGTCAGGTACTAAAGGTACGATTATCGACGTACAAGTCTTCACCCGTGATGGTGTTGATAAAGACAGTCGTGCGTTGGCAATTGAGAAACAACAACTCAATGCTTACCGTAAAGATTTGAAAGAAGAATATCGTATTTTTGAATCCGCAGCCCATTCGCGCTTATTGTCCTTATTGGTAGGCCAAGAAGTGAATGGCGGCTCAGGCTTCAAAAAAGGCGACATTCTCACCGAAGAAAACTTGAGTGCGTTGAATTTCAACCAATGGTTTGATTTGCGTACCACAGACGAAGCGGTTGCGGATCAACTTGAACGTGTGCAAGCGTATCTCAAAGAGCGTCAAATTGAAATTGATGCCAAATTTGAAGATAAGAAACGCAAAATCACCTCAGGTGATGATTTAACGCACGGTGTTTTGAAAGTCGTTAAAGTGTATCTCGCGATTAAACGCCGCATCCAGCCGGGTGACAAAATGGCGGGTCGTCACGGTAACAAAGGGGTTGTCTCGGTCATTATGCCGATCGAAGATATGCCGCATGATGCCAATGGTGATCCTGTCGATATCGTTTTGAACCCGTTAGGCGTTCCATCACGGATGAACGTTGGTCAGATTTTGGAAACTCACTTAGGGTGGGCGGCCAAAGGCTTGGGCACGAAGATTGGCAAAATGCTCGATGAGCAACGTCAAGCGTCTGAGTTGCGTGAGTTCCTCGACAAGATCTATAACCAGATTGGCGGCGAGAAAGAAGAGCTAGACACGCTGAACGACAACGAAGTGACTGCTTTAGCGAAAAACTTACGTGGTGGTGTTCCTATCGCTACGCCAGTATTCGACGGCGCGTTTGAAAGCGAAATTAAAGCGTTATTAAGACTGGCGGATCAATCAGAAACAGGACAACAGTGGTTATATGATGGCCGTACGGGTGACCGTTTTGACCGTCCAGTGACTGTTGGTTATATGTACATGCTCAAACTTAACCATTTGGTTGACGATAAGATGCATGCGCGTTCGACTGGTTCTTACTCGTTGGTCACGCAACAGCCATTAGGCGGTAAAGCGCAGTTTGGTGGTCAGCGTTTCGGGGAAATGGAAGTCTGGGCATTAGAAGCCTACGGCGCAACCTATACCCTACAAGAAATGCTTACTGTGAAGTCGGATGATGTTAATGGCCGTACGCGTATCTACAAAAATATTGTGGATGGCGATCATCGTATGGAACCCGGTATGCCTGAATCCTTTAACGTGTTGATTAAAGAGATTCGTTCATTGGGTATTAACATTGAGTTAGACCACGAATAGTCCTGAAGTGTCACCATGCCATGACGGGAGGGCGCAGAGTGCCTGCACCTCCCACAATGAACGCTTGCTGGAGATAAAGCCTTGAAAGACTTGCTGAATTTATTGCAAAACCAAGGGAAAGACGTAGAGTTTGACCGTATTCGTATCGGTCTTGCCTCTCCCGAAATGATTCGTTCTTGGTCTTTTGGCGAAGTAAAAAAGCCAGAAACCATTAACTACCGTACGTTTAAGCCAGAACGCGAAGGCTTGTTCTGCGCGAAAATCTTTGGTCCAATCAAAGATTATGAATGCTTGTGCGGCAAATACAAACGCATGAAGTTTCGTGGAATTATCTGCGAGAAATGTGGCGTTGAAGTGACATTGACGAAAGTTCGTCGTGATCGCATGGGGCATATTGAATTAGCCTCACCCACAGCACACATTTGGTTCTTAAAATCATTACCGTCACGTATCGGCTTGTTGCTGGACATGACCTTACGTGATATCGAACGCGTATTGTATTTTGAAAGCTTTGTCGTTATCGAACCGGGTATGACTCCTTTAGAAAAAGGTCAGTTGTTATCGGATGAAGATTACTACACCGCCTTAGAAGAATACGGCGACGAATTCGACGCGAAAATGGGCGCAGAAGCGATTCAAGGCTTGTTGAAAGACATCGACTTGAAATCGGAAGTAGAGCGTTTACGTGAAGAAATTCCGAACACGACATCAGAAACTAAACTCAAGAAGTTGTCAAAACGCTTGAAGTTGGTCGAGTCATTCCTCAATTCGGGTAACAAACCTGAATGGATGGTCATGACCGTGTTGCCTGTATTGCCACCAGACTTACGTCCGTTGGTGCCGTTAGATGGTGGTCGTTTTGCCACGTCTGACTTAAACGATTTGTACCGCCGTGTCATTAACCGTAACAACCGTTTAAAACGCCTGTTAGAGTTAAGTGCGCCAGACATTATTGTCCGTAACGAAAAGCGTATGCTGCAAGAAGCGGTTGATGCGTTGCTAGATAACGGTCGTCGTGGTCGTGCGATTACGGGCAGCAACAAACGTCCGTTGAAATCTTTGGCCGATATGATCAAAGGTAAACAAGGTCGTTTCCGTCAAAACTTGCTCGGTAAACGTGTCGACTACTCTGGTCGTTCCGTTATCGTCGTTGGTCCAACATTACGTTTGCATCAATGTGGCTTGCCGAAAAAAATGGCCTTGGAATTATTCAAACCGTTTATTTTTGCCAAGTTAGAAAGCAAAGGTTTGGCAACAACGATTAAAGCGGCCAAGAAAATGGTCGAGCGTGAAACCGCAGAAGTGTGGGATATTCTCGCTGATGTGATTCGCGAACATCCAGTTATGTTGAACCGTGCGCCAACACTTCACCGTTTGGGCTTACAAGCCTTTGAACCTGTATTAATTGAAGGCAAAGCAATTCAATTGCATCCTTTGGTGTGTACCGCGTTTAACGCCGACTTCGACGGTGACCAAATGGCGGTGCACGTACCGTTGACGATTGAAGCCCAGCTTGAAGCTCGTGCCTTGATGATGTCGACGAACAATATTTTGTCTCCTGCTAACGGTGAGCCAATTATTGTGCCTTCTCAAGACGTGGTCTTGGGTTTGTATTACATCTCGCGTGATGCCATTAATGCGCAAGGTGAAGGCATGATTTTTGCTGACTTCGCTGAAGTCACACGCGCATTAGCTAATAAAGCCGTTGCTATTCATGCCCGTATTAAAGTGCGTGTGCGTGAAGTTACCATTGATGATGACGGTAATCGTAACGAGCATAAGTTTTTAGCTGACACAACACCGGGTCGTTGCATGTTGTGGAATATCGTCCCTGAAGGCTTGCCTTACAGTGTCGTTAACCAACCCATGACCAAGAAAAATATCTCTAAACTCATTAACACCTGTTATCGCGTGTTGGGTTTGAAAGATACGGTGATTTTTGCTGACCAATTGATGTATCTGGGTTTCCGTCAAGCGACGTATTCGGGTGTATCGGTTGGTATGGAAGACATGGTGATTCCAGCGCAAAAAGAAATCATTATTAATGCGGCTGAAGAAGAAGTTCGAGAAATCGAAAACCAATTCGGTTCGGGTTTAGTGACAGCGGGTGAACGTTACAACAAAGTGGTCGACATTTGGTCACGGACTAACGAACTCGTTGCCAAAGCGATGATGGACAACTTGTCCACCGAAAAAGTCATCAATAAACAAGGTATTGAAGAATCACAAAAATCCTTCAACTCCATCTTTATTATGGCGGATTCCGGTGCTCGGGGTAGCGCGGCGCAGATTCGCCAATTGGCAGGTATGCGGGGCTTGATGGCTAAGCCAGACGGTTCGATTATCGAAACGCCTATTAAAGCTAACTTCCGTGAAGGTTTGACCGTTCTCCAGTACTTCATCTCAACCCACGGTGCGCGTAAAGGTTTGGCCGATACCGCGTTAAAAACCGCAAACTCGGGTTATTTGACGCGTCGTTTGGTTGACGTGGCACAAGATTTGGTTATTACTGAGCCAGATTGTGGTACGACTGGCGGTTTGACAATGAACCCCTTGATTCAAGGCGGTGATATTGTTGAGCCATTGCGTGAGCGTGTCTTGGGTCGTGTTGTCGCTGTTGATGTGTTGCACCCTGGTACAGATGATGTCTTTGCTCCTGCGGGCACATTGTTAGACGAAAAATGGGTTGAACAGTTAGAGTTAGCTGGCGTGGACGAAATGATTGTTCGTTCAGCAATGACCTGTAAAACACGTTTCGGTGTGTGCTCGAAGTGCTATGGCCGTGATTTGGCGCGTGGTCATCAAGTGAATATCGGTGAATCTGTCGGTGTTATGGCGGCACAATCCATCGGTGAACCAGGTACTCAGCTCACTATGCGTACGTTCCATATCGGGGGCGCGGCGAGCCGAGCTTCTGCGATTAGTAATGTGACGGTGCGTAATGATGGTACGGTGCGTTTGCACAACATCAAAATGGTTCAACATACGAACGGTAACTTAGTGGCTGTTTCGCGTTCTGGCGAAATCGGTGTTGCCGATAGCCGTGGTCGTGAGCGTGAACGTTATAAACTGCCTTATGGTGCAGTGATTACGGTTAAAGATGGTCAAGTGGTGAAAGCCAACCAAATCGTCGCTAACTGGGATCCACATACCCATCCGATCATTACCGAAGTGGCTGGTCGGGTGAAATTCGTCCATATGGATGAAGGCATCACCGTTCGTCATCAAACTGACGAGCAAACAGGCTTAACCAACATTGAAATTATTGATCCTAAAGATCGTCCAGCCGCAGGTAAAGACTTACGTCCAGCCATTGCTTTGGTCGATAAAAACGACAATTACATTCGTTTGGAAAGCTCTGACCAACCCGTACAGTATTTCTTGCCATCGTTAGCGATTACGGGTTTGCAAGATGGTGCGACGGTCGGTGTCGGTGATGTTATTGGTCGTATTCCACAAGAATCGTCCAAAACACGTGACATCACCGGTGGTCTGCCGCGTGTTGCTGACTTGTTCGAAGCGCGTAAGCCAAAAGAACATGCGATTCTGGCAGAGAAGAGCGGTGTGGTGACATTTGGTAAAGAAACCAAAGGTAAACATCGTTTGATTATCACGCCAGATGACGGCGCTGAAATCTACGAAGAACTGATTCCTAAATGGCGTCAAATTAACGTCTTTGAAGGTGAGCGTGTGGCGCGTGGTGAAGTCATTTCTGACGGCCCACAAAACCCGCATGACATCTTGCGCTTAAAAGGCGACACGGCATTGGCGACTTATATCGTGAATGAAGTGCAAGACGTTTACCGCTTACAAGGCGTTAAAATCAACGATAAACACATTGAAGTGATTATTCGTCAAATGTTGCGCAAAGTAGACATCACTGAAGGTGGTGATACTGGCTTCATTAAAGGCGAACAAGGCGAATATGCGCGTGTCGTTGAAGAAAATGAGATGTTAGAGGCTCGTGGTGAAATGCCTGCACGCTTTGAACGTATCCTCATGGGTATTACTAAAGCGTCCTTGGCAACTGACTCCTTCATTTCGGCGGCTTCGTTCCAAGAAACGACCCGTGTATTGACGGAAGCAGCGGTAACGGGAAGAGAAGACGATTTACGTGGTCTGAAAGAAAACGTTGTTGTTGGTCGTTTGATTCCTGCGGGTACAGGTTTTGCCTACCATGCCGAACGTCGTCGTCAGCGTTTAGAAGCGTTACAACCGAAACCAGTCAAAGTTGTTGAGTTGGATTCGGAAGTGAGCGCGGATGAACTGGCGAAAGAAGCAGCAGCAGAAGCCTTGTCTAAATTATTGAACTTTTAATCAATAATTCTGGCGAATAAAAAAGCCCTGTGTATGTAATACATGGGGCTTTTTTATGGGAATTGGCATTATCAAAACACAGTTAACTGATGTGTCAAGCATCTGCATGTTTAAGAGTCTTCGCATAAAATAGATGCTTTAGTGCGTAGCAAGGGCTCAGAAACGATTTGTCATCAAATAAACGGAGTTCAGACCTGAGCTTTTCTTGACTACTATGCAAGCTATCCCTAGAATAATCATCCCTCAAAGGAACGTAATTTTTTGAGGTTTTGTTTTATCAACGGGAGAGAGTGCCAATATGGCAACAACTAATCAACTTATTCGTAAAGGGCGTTCAACCCTCGTCGAAAAATCCAAGGTTCCAGCCTTGCAAGCGTGTCCTCAACGCCGTGGCGTTTGTACACGTGTTTATACGACAACACCTAAAAAGCCAAACTCCGCATTGCGTAAAGTATGTCGTGTGCGTTTGACTTCTGGTTTTGAAGTGTCTTCGTACATTGGTGGTGAAGGCCATAACTTGCAAGAGCATAGTGTTGTCTTAATCCGTGGTGGTCGTGTTAAAGACTTACCAGGTGTGCGTTATCACACCGTACGTGGTTCATTAGACTGTGCTGGCGTAAAAAATCGTAAGCAAAGCCGTTCTAAATACGGTGCAAAACGTCCGAAAACTAAATAATTACGTATTTAAGTAATTGCTAAGTTGTTCGAGATGTAAGTAAGGCTGGACATTGAGTTCCAGACACCCCTGAAGAAAGTTAAAGGTTATAGATATGCCAAGAAGACGCGTCGTAGCAGCCAGAGAAATTCTGCCTGATCCAAAATTCGGAAGCCAAACCGTTGCTAAATTCATTAACCATGTGATGGATAGTGGTAAAAAATCGGTTGCTGAAGGTATCGTTTACGGTGCATTAGATCGCGTAGCCCAAAAAGGCAAGCCTGATCCAGTCCGTTTTTTTGAAGAAACACTTGAAAAAGTGCGCCCAATGGTTGAAGTAAAAGCGCGTCGTGTTGGCGGTGCCACTTACCAAGTGCCTATGGAAGTACGTCCCTCCCGTCGTACTGCCTTAGCTATGCGCTGGTTGGTTGACTGTGCTGCTAAGCGTAGCGAAAAAACAATGGCTTTGCGTTTGGCTGGTGAGTTGTTAGATGCTTACGAAGGCAAAGGCGCGGCGATTAAGAAGCGTGAAGATGTTCATCGTATGGCAGAAGCTAACAAAGCGTTCTCCCACTACCGTTTCTAATACACAGGGCTTGTTTGTGATCCAAACAAGCCTTCAAGCGACTCTGAGGTCATTATCATGGCGAGACTTACGCCGCTCGAGCACTACCGTAATATCGGTATTAGTGCGCATATTGATGCTGGTAAAACAACCACGACAGAACGTGTGTTGTATTACACAGGTGTTAATCACAAAATTGGTGAAGTTCATGAAGGCGCAGCCACCATGGACTGGATGGAACAAGAGCAAGAGCGCGGTATTACTATTACCTCCGCTGCGACTACTTGTTTTTGGTCGGGTATGGCAAATAATTTTGCTAAACACCGTATCAATATTATTGATACACCAGGTCACGTTGACTTCACCATTGAAGTAGAGCGTTCGATGCGTGTGCTTGATGGCGCGTGTATGGTGTATTGTGCGGTTGGTGGTGTACAACCTCAATCCGAAACTGTATGGCGTCAAGCTAACAAATACAAAGTGCCGCGTATTGCATTTGTTAATAAAATGGATCGTACAGGTGCTAACTTCTTCCGTGCTGTTGAGCAAATGAAGACTCGTCTTGGTGCTAACCCAGTACCCATCGCGATTCCAATTGGTGAAGAAGAGCATTTCGAAGGTATCGTTGACTTGGTCAAGATGAAAGCAATCATCTGGGACGAAGCATCACAAGGTATGAAATTTGAGTATGGCGATATTCCAGCTCATTTGGTTGATACTGCCAATAACTGGCGTGAAAAAATGGTTGAAGCCGCTGCTGAAGCGTCTGAAGACCTCATGAATGAATACTTAGAAAATGGCGATTTGAGCGAAGATCAGATTAATGCTGGTTTGCGTACACGTACCATTGCTTGCGAAATTCAACCAATGCTTTGTGGTTCAGCCTTCAAGAACAAAGGCGTTCAAGCGATGCTTGATGCCGTGATTCGTTATTTGCCAGCTCCAGGTGACGTTGAAGCCATTAAAGGTATTCTTGACGACAAAGACGAAAGTCAGGGCGAGCGTATTGCTTCTGATGATGAGCCATTTGCCGCACTTGCCTTCAAAATTATGAATGACAAGTTCGTCGGTTCATTGACCTTTATTCGGGTTTATTCTGGCGTGTTAAAAGCAGGTTCTGCGGTTTGGAATCCTGTCAAAATGAAGAAAGAGCGTATTGGCCGTATCGTGTTGATGCACGCCAACGAACGTGAAGATGTGGATGAAATCCGTGCGGGTGATATTGCTGCTGTAGCAGGTCTAAAAGATGTGACTACAGGTGATACTTTGTGTGATGAAGATAACGTCATTACACTTGAACGTATGGTGTTCCCAGAGCCTGTTATTTCGTTGGCTGTTGAGCCAAAAACCAAAGCTGACCAAGAAAAAATGGGCATCGCTTTGGGTCGCTTAGCGAAAGAAGATCCGTCATTCCGTGTATGGACTGATGAAGAATCGAGCCAAACGATTATTGCAGGTATGGGCGAGTTGCACTTAGAAATTCTTGTTGACCGTATGAAGCGTGAATTTGGTGTTGAAGCCAATATCGGTAAGCCGCAGGTTGCCTATCGTGAAACGATTCGTAAGTCTGTTGAGCAAGAAGGCAAATTCGTTCGTCAAACGGGTGGTCGTGGTAAGTTTGGTCACGTGTATATCCGTTTAGAGCCGTTAGATACTGAAGTTGCTAACTACGAATACGCTGTAGAAGTGGTTGGTGGTACTGTACCAAAAGAATTCTTCGGCGCAGTCGATAAGGGTATTCAAGAGCGCATGAAAAATGGCGTTCTCGCGGGTTATCCTGTTGTTGGCATTAAAGCGACATTGTTTGACGGTTCATACCATGACGTTGACTCCGACGAACTATCCTTCAAAATGGCTGGTTCAATGGCATTCCGTCAAGGCTTCATGAAGGCAGATCCCGTATTGCTTGAGCCAATCATGAAAGTCGAAGTGGAAACACCAGAGGACTACATGGGTGACATCATGGGCGACTTAAACCGTCGTCGTGGTGTTATTCAAGGTATGGATGACTTACCTGGCGGTACAAAACAAATTCGCGTGGAAGTACCATTATCGGAAATGTTTGGTTATGCAACTTCCATGCGCTCAATGTCGCAAGGTCGTGCTACTTACTCCATGGAGTTTGTCAAATATTCTGAGACTCCACGTAACGTTGCCGAAGCTATCATTGCCAAATTTACTGGCAAGGGTAAAGACGACGACGAGTAATTGTTCTACTGACTCTCCCCATCTCTTTCATACATTTGTAAAAGAAAGAGGGCTTAATAGCAGGGGAGAGTTTGAAATTTTTTGAAGATAGATTTTGAGGATTGAATCATGGCTAAGGCTAAGTTTGAACGTAGCAAACCGCACGTAAACGTCGGAACAATTGGTCACGTTGACCATGGCAAAACCACATTGACAGCTGCAATCAGCTTGATTTGTGCCAAAACATACGGTGGTGATGTTAAAGCTCTGAATGAGATTGACTCTGCACCAGAAGAAAAAGCACGTGGTATTACGATTAATACAGCGCACGTTGAGTACAACTCACCGATTCGCCATTACGCACACGTTGACTGCCCAGGCCATGCTGACTATGTTAAAAACATGATCACAGGTGCTGCTCAGATGGACGGCGCGATTTTGGTTTGTTCGGCTGCTGATGGTCCTATGCCACAAACACGTGAACACATCTTGTTGTCTCGCCAAGTTGGCGTGCCATTCATTGTTGTGTTCTTGAACAAATGCGACATGGTTGACGACGAAGAGTTGTTAGAATTGGTTGAGATGGAAGTGCGTGATTTGTTAAGCAAATACGATTTCCCTGGTGATGACACCCCAATCATTCGTGGTTCTGCATTACAAGCATTGAATGGCGAAACAACTGAATTCGGTATCCCAGCGGTATTGAAATTGGTTGAGACGTTAGATGCTTACATTCCAGACCCAGTACGTGCGATTGATCGTCCGTTCTTGTTGCCAATCGAAGACGTATTCTCGATTTCTGGTCGTGGTACTGTGGTAACAGGTCGTGTTGAGCGCGGTATCATCAAAGTTGGTGAAGAAGTTGAAATCGTTGGTATCAAAGACACGGTAAAAAGTACTTGTACTGGCGTTGAAATGTTCCGTAAATTGCTTGACGAAGGTCGTGCAGGCGAGAACTGTGGTGTGTTATTGCGTGGTATCAAGCGTGAAGACATCCAACGTGGTCAAGTATTGGCAAAGCCAGGTACTATCAAGCCGCATACAAGCTTCCAATCCGAAGTTTATGTGTTGAGCAAAGATGAAGGTGGTCGTCATACACCATTCTTCAAAGGCTACCGTCCACAGTTTTACTTCCGTACAACGGACGTAACAGGTTCTATCGAATTGCCAGAAGGCGTTGAGATGGTTATGCCTGGTGACAACGTGCAAATGACTGTTGAATTGATTCATCCTATCGCGATGGAAGAAGGCTTGCGCTTCGCTATCCGTGAAGGTGGTCGTACAGTTGGTGCAGGTGTTGTTGCTAAAATCATCAAGTAATATGCTTGTTTGATACGAAGAACCCTGCCGATTGGCGGGGTTTTTTGTTATTAACATCCAGAAAGTATCATCTTATATCGTGTGACAATAGTGAGCTAAAGTAGTTGATTTAACGTTTGGCAATAAATATCAAAAATAACGAATAATGTGCTTGCAAAGGTATTAGTGCTACGTTAATATTCGCCACCCGCTGAGAAGTTGGGTTGTTTTTACAGTTAGGGCATCGTTCCTGACATTGTGTTTTCATGGGCTTTTCGCTATTCAAGTAATAGGCGAATATGCTTTTTTATTTTTCGGATTGGAGTTGCTGGTATGGCTAACCAGAGAATCCGCATTCGCCTGAAAGCGTTTGATCATCGTCTGATTGATCAATCTGCACAGGAGATCGTTGAGACCGCCAAGCGCACAGGCGCACAGGTTTGTGGTCCGATTCCGATGCCCACTCGCATCGAGCGTTTCGATGTATTGACTTCGCCGCATGTGAATAAAGATGCCCGCGATCAATATGAGATTCGTACCCACAAAAGATTGGTTGATATCGTGCAGCCTACAGACAAGACTGTAGACGCGTTGATGAAGCTAGATCTTGCTGCTGGTGTTGATGTGCAGATTAGTTTGGGTTAATCGTTTTCCGTATCGCGCTGTTGATAGCAAAGCAGCGTTAAGAAGAGGTTAGAGGAAATGGCTATTGGTTTAGTCGGTCGTAAGTGCGGCATGACGCGCATTTTTACTGAAGCGGGCGTTTCTGTGCCTGTGACGGTGATTGAAGTCGATCCCAACCGCATCACTCAGATTAAAACCTTAGAAACCGACGGCTACCAAGCTGTGCAAGTAACTACTGGTGTGCGCCGTGCTTCTCGCGTGACTAAGCCGATGGCTGGTCATTTTGCGAAAGCTGAGGTGGCTGCCGGTCGTGGCGTGTGGGAGTTCCGTGTTAACGGAGACGAAGCTGCTAATTACACGGTGGGTGCTAATGTTGGTTTGGAACTCTTTGTTGTTGGTCAAGCGGTTGACGTGACTGGTACAAGCAAGGGTAAGGGTTTTCAAGGTCCAATCAAGCGTTGGAACTTCCATATGCAAGATGCAACACATGGTAACTCTGTGTCGCACCGTGTGCATGGTTCTACGGGTCAAAACCAGTCTCCTGGTCGCGTGTTCAAAGGCAAGAAAATGGCCGGTCACATGGGTGACGAGCGCGTAACGGTACAGGGTTTGGAAGTGATTTCCGTTGATGTCGAACGGTCTGTGCTGTTGGTTAAAGGTGCGGTTCCGGGGGCAACTGGCTACGATGTGATCGTGCATCCATCGGTCAAGGCCTAAGGGGAGTTGAACGTGAATCTGAAGACTGTTTCCGGTGCAGCCGTTGAGCTGTCCGAAGTTGCCTTCGGCAAAGAATTTAACGAAGCACTTGTGCATCAAGTGGTTACTGCTTATTTAGCAGGCGGCCGCCAAGGTACTCGTGCTCAAAAGTCACGTGCTGAAGTAAGTGGTGGTGGTAAGAAGCCTTTTAAACAAAAGGGTACTGGCCGCGCTCGTGCTGGTTCGATTCGTAGTCCGATATGGCGTGGCGGCGGCAAGACTTTTGCTGCTAAACCGCAGGATTGGGAACAAAAAGTTAACCGTAAAATGTATCGCGGTGCGATGCAGTGCATTTTAGCTGAATTAGTTCGTCAAGATCGTTTGATTTTGGTTGAAGAATTTACAGTTGGTGCGCCAAAGACTAAAGACTTACTCGCTAAGTTGCAGGTTTTGGGTGTGGCAAATGTGCTGATTATCACTGAAGCTGTTGACGAGAATTTATACCTTGCTGCTCGTAACTTGCCACATGTGGCTGTTATTGATACTGCGGCGGTTGATCCAGTCAGTTTGATTGGTTTTGACAAGGTGTTGATGTCTGTGCCAGCCGCTAAAAAGTTAGAGGTGGAATTGGGATGAACAACGAACGTTTATACCAAGTGATCCTTGGCCCGCACATCTCCGAAAAAGCAAACATCGTCGCTGAAGCGCATAATCAATATGTCTTCAAAGTACGTACAGATGCTACCAAACTGGAGATCAAAAAAGCTGTTGAAATGCTTCTTGGCGTTAAAGTCGAAGCGGTCAACACTGTATTGATTAAAGGTAAAACCAAGGGTTTTGGTCGCACACCCGGCCGTCGCGCGGATATCAAGAAAGCCTATGTAACATTACCGGCTGGCACTGAAGTCCAATTAGCAGACGTAGCTGAGTAAGGGTGAGGAGCGCGTTATGCCTATTGTAAAATGTAAACCAACTTCGCCAGGTCGTCGTTTTGTCGAGAAAGTCGTCAATCCTGACCTGTACAAAGGTCGCCCTCATGCGCCTTTGGTTGAAAGTAAAAAAAGAACTGGTGGTCGTAATAATAACGGTCACATCACTACCCGTCATATCGGTGGTGGTCACAAGCAGTTATATCGTTTGGTGGATTTCAAGCGCGACAAAGACGGCGTACCTGCTGTAGTTGAGCGTTTGGAATATGATCCGAACCGTTCTGCAAATATCGCATTGTTGAAATATGCTGATGGTGAGCGTCGTTACATTATCGCTCCTAAAGGTTTGAAAGTCGGCGATCCGGTGCAGTCTGGTGACGATGCCCCGATTAAAGTGGGTAATACTTTACCACTACGCAACATGCCTCTCGGTGCAACATTGCACTGTATGGAATTGAAAGCTGGCAAAGGTGCTCAATTAGCCCGTGCCGCTGGTACTTCTGTTCAGTTGTTGGGTCGTGACGGCGCGTATGCCATTGTGCGTTTGCGCTCTGGTGAAATGCGTAAGATCCATGTGGAATGTCGAGCCACGTTTGGCGAAGTCTCAAACTCTGAACACAGTTTGCGTTCATTGGGTAAGGCGGGTGCTAGTCGTTGGCGTGGTATTCGTCCAACCGTTCGCGGTACGGCGATGAACCCAGTTGACCATCCGCACGGTGGTGGTGAGGGACGTACGTTTGGTAAGCATCCAACCACTCCGTGGGGCGTGCAAACTAAAGGTTACAAAACCCGTAGTAATAAGCGTACGACAAATATGATCGTCCGCGATCGTCGCGTCAAGTAATAGGAAGGGGAGACTAACTGTGCCTCGTTCACTTAAGAAAGGCCCGTTTGTAGATACACATCTTTTTGCAAAAATTGAAGCTGCTGTAGCTGCCAATTCCAGAAAGCCCATTAAAACTTGGTCGCGTCGGTCGATGATTTTGCCAGAAATGGTAACTCTCACCATCGCTGTGCATAACGGCCGCCAGCATGTGCCTGTTTTAATTAGTGAGCATATGGTTGGCCATAAACTCGGCGAGTTTGCACCTACCCGCACATACCGCGGCCATGGTGTTGACAAGAAAGCCAAACGCTAAGGGGTGAGTAATGGAAGCTGTTGCTAAACTTCGCGGCGCGCCAATCTCTGCCCAGAAAGCTCGCTTAGTGGCTGATCTGGTGCGTGGTATGCCCGTAGAGCAGGCGCTGAATACACTAGAATTCAGCACTAAAAAAGCTGCCCAATTTGTTAAAAAAGTGCTCCAGTCGGCTATTGCCAATGCTGAGCATAACAATGGTGCAGATGTGGATGAGCTCAAAGTCGCCACGATCTTTGTCGATGAAGGTATTACCTTGAAACGTATCATGCCGCGCGCCAAAGGCCGTGCTGATCGTATCAGCAAGCGTACTTGCCATATCACCGTCAAAGTCGCGGAATAAGTGGGGTCGGGAAATGGGTCAAAAAGTTCATCCAATAGGCATTCGTCTTGGCGTTATTAAACGTCATAATGCCAACTGGTATGCTAGTCCAAAAAACTATGCTGATTTCTTGCTGGCTGATTTGGCGGTGCGTGAGTACCTCTATAAAAAGCTAAAAAGTGCCGCAATTAGTCGTATTTTGATTGAGCGTCCGTCTGAAACGGCTCGTATCACCATTAGCACCGCACGTCCTGGCATCATCATCGGTAAAAAAGGTGAGGATGTTGAGCGTTTAGGTCGTGAAGTGGCTAAGTTGATGAAAACTCCGGTTCAAATCAACATTGACGAGATTCGTAAGCCAGACCTTGATGCGCGTTTAGTTGCTGAAAGCATTGCTTCGCAATTAGAGAAGCGTGTCATGTTCCGTCGAGCAATGAAGCGTGCGGTTCAAAACACCATGCGTGCGGGTGCTAAAGGCATCAAAGTCGAAGTGTCTGGCCGTTTAGGTGGTGCTGAGATTGCTCGCTCTGAGTGGTATCGTGAAGGTCGTGTGCCTTTGCATACTTTGCGTGCGGATATTGATTATTCAATTATGCGTGCAGAAACTACTTATGGCTGTATTGGTGTGAAAGTTTGGATTTTCAAAGGTGAGATTCTCGGCGGTATGGCTCAGGCTATGCAACCAGCTCCTGTTGAAGAAAACAAACCCACTAAAAAACGTGGTGATCGTGAAGATCGCGGTGGTCGTGATGACCGCGGCAGTCGTGATGATCGTGGCGGTCGCGGTGGTCGCAACTCGGAAGCAAGGGGGTAATGAAAAATGTTACAGCCTAAACGCACCAAGTTCCGTAAGGTTCACAAAGGCCGTAATACTGGCTTGGCTCATCGCGGCAGTACCGTTGCTTTTGGTAGCATCGCGTTGAAATCGCTTGAGCGCGGTCGTATCACTGCTCGTCAAATTGAAGCTGCGCGTCGGACGATTACTCGTCGTGTGAAGCGGGGCGGTAAGATTTGGATTCGGGTATTCCCTGACAAGCCTATTACTGAAAAGCCATTAGAAGTTCGTATGGGTAACGGTAAAGGTAATGTTGAATACTGGGTAGCTGAAATCCAACCAGGTAAGATCCTCTATGAGATTGAAGGTGTCTCTGAGGACTTAGCGCGTCAAGCTTTTGCTTTGGCTGCTGCTAAATTACCTGTCAAAACAACCATCGTGATGCGGACGGTGATGTAATGAAAGCAACAGAATTGCGTCAAAAGACTGTAGAAGAACTGGGCAATGAGCTCGATGGCCTTCAGTTGCAGCAATTTAAGCTGCGTATGGCGAAAGCCACTGGCCAGCTTGCCAAGACGCATCAGGTAGGGCTAGTTCGTAAAGAAATCGCCCGTATCAAAACAGTCTTGACTGAAAAACAAGGTGGGTGAGATGACAGAGCAGACTAATACCCAACGGACGTTGACCGGTAAAGTAATTAGCACCAAAATGGATAAGTCCATTGTTGTGTTGATTGAGCGTCTCGTCAAACACCCGAAGTACGGTAAGTACATTCGTCGCTCCACCAAATTGCATGCACATGACGAAAGTAATGTGTGTCATGAAGGTGATATTGTCACCATCGCTGAATGTCGTCCATTGTCCAAAACTAAAAATTGGACATTGGTCGCAGTGGTTGAATCGGTGTAATAAGACTGATTTTTACTTGTATCCCTAGGCGATATTGGGTAGCATTAGCACCCCGTTCGCATGGGGTTCTCTAGGTTTGGAGTAGAGCAATGATTCAGACCGAAACGATGCTTGACGTAGCAGACAATAGCGGCGCGCGTCGCGTACAGTGCATTAAAGTACTGGGCGGTTCGCATCGTCGTTATGCTTCGGTGGGCGATATTATCAAGGTCACGATAAAGGAAGCGATTCCTCGTGGCAAAGTTAAAAAAGGCGATGTGATGAATGCTGTGGTTGTGCGTACCAAATTTGGTATTCGCCGTCCAGACGGTTCATTGATTCGTTTTGATGATAATGCTGCGGTGTTGCTGAATAACCAAAAAGCTCCCATCGCTACCCGTATATTCGGGCCGGTAACTCGCGAATTGCGTACTGAGCAATTCATGAAAATCATCTCGCTGGCACCTGAAGTGCTGTAAGGGTGGGACTCATGGCTAAGATTAAAAGAGATGACGAAATCATCGTCATCGCTGGTAAAGATAAAGGTAAGCGCGGTACAGTTTTGTCCGTCGCTGATGAACGTGTCATGGTCAGTGGTATCAATTTGGTGAAAAAGCACGTTAAGCCTAATCAGGCACGTGGCACTCAAGGTGGTATCGTTGAAAAAGAAGCAGCATTGCATATTTCGAATGTCGCTTTGATTAATCCAACGACACAAAAAGCAGATCGCGTTGCTTACAAACTGTTGGAAGATGGCACGAAAGTGCGTGTCTTTAAATCCAACGGTGAAGTAATTAGTGCAAAGTAATAGGTTGGTTGAAATGGCCAGACTTAAAGGCGTGTACAACAACGAGCTCGCTCTGAAATTAAAAGAAGAGTTGGGTCTCGATAACGTGATGCAGGTCCCTCGCATCACGAAAATTACTCTGAATATGGGAGTGGGCGGTGCTTCACAAGATAAGAAAATTCTTGATGGTGCCGTGGCCGATATGCAGCTTATCTCTGGCCAGAAACCCATTATTACCCATGCTCGTAAATCTATCGCGGGTTTTAAAGTCCGTGAAGGTTGGCCGATCGGTTGTAAAGTCACCTTGCGTGGCGAGCGTATGTATGAGTTTTTAGATCGTTTAATTATGATCACGATTCCTCGTATTCGCGACTTCCGTGGTTTTAGTTCCAAGGCTTTTGATGGTCGTGGTAACTACAGCATGGGCATTAAAGAACAGATCGTATTCCCCGAAATTGATTTCGATAAAATCGCTCAAATTCGTGGCATGGATATTACGGTCACCACCACTGCGGCTACCGACGATCAAGGTCGTGCGTTACTGCGTGCCTTCGGCTTTCCTTTTAAGTGAGAACGCGCCATGGCTAAAAGAAGCATGATTAACCGCGAAGCCAAACGCGAAAAAACAGTTGCTAAATATGCTGAGTTACGTCAGCAATTAAAAGCAACTATCAAAAATGTAAGCGCTGGTGATGATGAGCGTTGGGCTGCAATTTTAAAATTGCAATCCCTGCCGCGTAACTCCTCTCCTTGTCGTTTGCGTAATCGTTGCGGCATTACAGGTCGTCCTCACGGATATTTCCGTAAGTTCGGTTTAGCTCGTATCAAACTGCGTGAAGCAGTGATGCGTGGTGATGTGCCTGGCGTCGTTAAGGCTAGTTGGTAAGAGGAAAGACGCATGAGTATGCAAGATACCGTTGCGGATATGCTCACTCGCATTCGCAATGCACAGTTAGCACGTAAGCAAACAGTGGCTATGCCAGTTTCAAAACTGAAGCAAGCTATTGCTAATGTATTACTCGATGAAGGTTATATATCCTCCATAGCAGCAGAAGGTTTATCACTAACCTTAGGCTTGAAGTACTATGAAGGTAAGCCCGTTATCGAACAAATTAAACGCGTTAGTCGTCCAGGATTACGTGTTTACAAGGGTAAAGATGAGTTGGATCCAGTCAAGCAAGGCTTGGGTGTGCTCATTATTTCTACTAACAAAGGCATCATGACTGATCGTGCCGCTCGCTCTGCGGGTTTGGGCGGTGAAGTGATTGCTCTCGTTTCTTGATAGGTGCAAGCATGTCTCGCGTGGCTAAAGCTCCAGTCGTTCTCCCTCAAGGGGTAGAAGTGACTCTAAACGGCCAAAACCTACAGGTGAAGGGCAGCAAAGGTGCATTGGCACTCACTCTTCACGATCTGGTTGAAGCTAAACAGGAAGGTGAACAATTAGTTTTCGCTCCACGTGAAAACACAAAAGCAGGTTGGATGCAGACAGGTACAGCTCGTGCCTTAGCAAGCAACTATGTAAAAGGTGTTAGCGTTGGTTTTGAGCGTAAACTGCAATTGGTCGGCGTGGGTTATAAAGCGGCAGCTAAAGGTAAGGTGTTAAATCTTGCGCTTGGCTTTTCGCACCCGATTGATTTTGAATTGCCAGAAGGTGTAACAGCGGAAACGCCAACACCGACTGAAATCATTTTCAAGTCCATCAATAAACACTTGTTGGGACAAGTTGCGGCTAACGTCCGTGCTTTCCGTCCGCCAGAGCCGTACAAAGGCAAAGGTGTTCGCTATACGGATGAAGTAGTTCTCCGTAAGGAAGCCAAGAAGAAATAACGCGTGAGGTTCGTCATGAACGAAAAGAAAGTAGCTCGCATACGACGCTCGAAGAGCACTCGTTTAAAGATTCGCGAGCTGGGTGCTGTGCGTCTGTGTGTCAACCGCACGCCGCGTCATATCTATGCCCAAGTCATTTCTGCCTGTGGTGGACAAGTCTTGGCGCAAGCCTCAACTTTAGATGCCAGCCTGCGTGATGGTGCCACTGGTAACGTCGATGCAGCGAAAAAAGTAGGCTTGTTAGTTGCTGAACGTGCTAAAGCTGTTGGTGTTACCAAAGTTGCATTTGACCGTTCCGGCTTTCAATATCATGGCCGCATCCAAGCTTTAGCTGATGCTGCTCGCGAAGGCGGTTTGGAGTTCTAAGATGGCTAAGGTTGAACAAAACGAAGGCTTTGTAGAAAAGCTCGTTGCCGTAAATCGTGTTGCTAAAGTGGTTAAAGGTGGTCGGATTTTCTCCTTCACCGCTTTAACAGTCGTCGGTGATGGTAAAGGTAAAGTCGGTTTTGGTCGTGGCAAGGCGCGTGAAGTTCCAGCTGCTATCCAAAAAGCATTAGAAGCCGCTCGTCGCAACATGATCAGTGTTGAGTTGAACGGTTCAACATTGCAACACGAAATCGCTGCTCAACACGGTGCATCTCGTATCTTCATGCAGCCTGCATCCGAAGGTACTGGTGTGATTGCTGGTGGTGCGATGCGTGCAGTGTTAGAAGTTGCCGGTGTGCAAAACGTATTAGCGAAGTGCTACGGCTCTACAAATGCTAATAACGTTGTACATGCTACTTTCAAAGGCTTGGCTTCCATGTCTTCGCCAGAGCAAGTTGCAGCTAAGCGCGGCAAAACTGTAGAAGAAATTTTAGGGTAATGTCATGACGCAAGCAACTATTAAAGTGACTCAAGTGCGCTCAAGTGCCCACAAACTGAAAAACCACAAGCTTTGCTTACGTGGTTTAGGTTTGCGTCGTATTCGTCACACTGTTGAAGTTTTAGATACCCCAGCCAATCGTGGCATGATTAACATGGTTCATTACCTTGTGAAAGTGGGAGAGTAAACCATGCGCTTAAATGAATTAAGTCCTGCTGAAGGCTCGAAGTTCAACGAAAAGCGTCCAGGCCGTGGTATTGGTTCTGGCCTTGGTAAAACAGGTGGTCGTGGTGTAAAAGGTCAAACTTCACGTTCTGGCGGCGGTGTTCGTCCAGGCTTTGAAGGCGGCCAAATGCCAATCTATCGTCGTTTGCCTAAGTTTGGTTTTACTTCCATGAAAGCTTTGACAACTGCCGAAGTGCGTTTGTCAGAATTAGCTCATGTTGATGGTGATATTACTTTAGCTTCTTTGAAAGCAGCGAACATTGTCCGTAAAGACATGGTTCGTGCTCGTATTATCCTTTCTGGTGAAATCGCTCGTGCCGTTGTTATCAAAGGCATCGTAGTCACCAAAGGTGCACGTGCTGCAATTGAAGCTGCTGGTGGTAAGATAGAGGAATAGTTCTGATGGCAAATACCCGTAATGAGGCAGCGAAGGCGGCTTTACAATCGCCTGGTATGCGCAAAGGCTTAAGTGAGCTTTGGGCGCGTATTACATTTTTGTTCATTGCACTAGTGGTATTTCGCTTAGGAGCTCATGTGCCAGTTCCAGGAATCAATCCTGCGAAACTGGCGCAGCTATTTGAACAAAATAAAGACACCATTCTTAGTTTGTTTAATATGTTTTCGGGTGGTGCTTTGGAGCGGATGTCTATTCTCGCTTTAGGAATAATGCCATATATCTCGTCTTCTATTATTATGCAATTGATGACCACAGTGAGTCCTCAATTAGAAGCATTAAAGAAAGAAGGTGAGGCTGGTCGTAGAAAGATAAACCAATACACACGTTATGGAACGGTGATCTTAGGGTTTGTTCAAGCGATTGGCATGTGCTCTGGTCTGGTCGGGCAGGGCATTACGTTAACTACAGGCATGGCCTTTTTTGTGCCAGCGGTAGTCAGTTTAGTTGCAGGTACTGTTTTCTTGATGTGGCTGGGTGAACAAATCACTGAGCGTGGTGTCGGTAACGGTATTTCAATGTTGATTTTTGCAGGTATTGTTGCAGGTATTCCTTCTGCGATTGGTATGTCTTTAGAGGCTACTAGACAAGGCGAGATGAGTATTCTCGCATTGATTATTTTATTTATTTTAGCTGTTGTAGTTGTTGGTGCAGTTGTCTTCATGGAGCGTGGTCAACGTAGAATTACGGTAAACTATGCCCAGCGTCAGCAAGGCCGACGCATGTATGCAGCACAGCAAAGTCATTTGCCCTTAAAAATTAATATGGCGGGTGTAATACCTGCAATTTTTGCCAGTTCTTTATTGTTATTTCCTGCCAGTTTAGGGCAATGGTTTGCGCAGTCGCCTAATCCAACGTGGTTTCAGCGTGTATTGCAAGATATCGCATTGACCTTGTCGCCAGGGCAGCCTTTGTACTTATTGTTGTTTGCGTTATTAATTATTTTCTTCTGTTATTTCTATACCGCGTTGATGTTTAACCCTAAAGAAGTAGCGGATAATCTCAAACGTTCGGGTGCTTATATTCCTGGGATTCGTCCAGGTGAGCAAACCGCAAAATACATTGATAGTGTGTTGACGCGTTTAACGTTGGTAGGTGCTCTCTATATTACTATAGTGTGTTTATTACCGATGTTATTACAAGTCGCGTTTAATGTTCCCTTCTACTTAGGTGGAACATCATTGTTGATTGTGGTGGTTGTAGTGATGGATTTTATGTCTCAAGTGCAAGCGCATTTGATGTCTCATCAATATGAATCACTAATGAAAAAAGCCAATCTTAAGTAAGTATTCCTACAGGTTTATTTGCTTAAGGCTTTTGTTGAAAGTAAGTAGGTGTATTTATGAAAGTTCGTGCTTCAGTAAAAAAGATTTGCGGTAGCTGCAAAGTTGTACGCCGCAATGGCACAATCCGCGTTATTTGTAGCGCGGAACCCCGCCACAAACAGCGTCAAGGTTAAACTTCGCTGTTGATTTCTGTCAGCTATAGCGATACAATCGCGCCCTTTCGCGGGTATGGCGGATTATCCAACTGCTTTGTGTGGAGAACAGGTGAATGGCTCGTATAGCCGGTGTTAATATTCCCGATAACAAACACGCGGTTATCTCATTAACTTATATTTTTGGTATTGGTCGTACTACTTCTGCAAAAATTCTTGCAGCTGTGGGTATTGCGCCAACAACAAAAATTAAAGAATTATCAGATAGCCAATTAGATGCACTTCGTGCTGAAGTGGGTAAGTTGTCTACCGAAGGTGACTTACGCCGTGAAGTTTCGATGAACATCAAACGACTGATGGATTTAGGCTGCTATCGCGGCTTGCGTCATCGTCGTGGTCTGCCAGTACGTGGCCAACGCACGAAGACGAATGCTCGTACTCGTAAAGGTCCTCGTAAGGCGATTAAAAAGTAAATAGCCCCCGGAAGCTAAAAGATGGCAAAAGACAATCAGCGCAATCGGAAAAAGGTCAATCGTACCGTTTCTGAAGGTATGGCGCATATTCACGCTTCTTTTAATAACACCATTGTGACAATTACCGATCGTCAGGGTAATGCACTGGCCTGGGCCACTAGCGGTGGTCAGGGCTTCCGTGGTTCGCGTAAATCTACCCCCTTTGCTGCGCAGGTTGCTGCTGAAGTTGCAGGCAAAGCTGCTCAAGAATACGGTCTAAAGAATTTAGACGTACTCGTGAAAGGTCCAGGGCCAGGTCGTGAATCCGCGGTTCGTGCATTAAATTCAGTTGGTTACAAAATCAACAGTATTACCGACGTGACGCCAATCCCTCATAATGGTTGTCGTCCGCCTAAGAAACGTCGCGTGTAACCAGGAGACTTGAAGAATGGCTCGTTATATTGGTCCTAAGTGCAAGCTCTCCCGTCGTGAAGGCACGGATCTTATGCTCAAGTCTGGCGTTCGTGCGCTAGACTCTAAATGTAAAATTGAACAACCACCAGGTCAGCATGGTACTTCTCGTAAGGGAAAACTCTCTGATTATGGTACTCAATTGCGCGAAAAACAAAAAGTGCGTCGTATCTACGGTGTGCTTGAGCGTCAATTTAGTAACTATTACAAAGAAGCTGCGCGCTTAAAAGGTGCCACAGGTGAAAACTTGTTGCAACTGTTAGAAAGCCGTTTGGATAACGTAGTCTATCGCATGGGTTTTGGTGCTACTCGCTCCGAAGCGCGTCAACTCGTTAGCCATCGCTCGATTACCGTTAATGGTCGTCGTGTGAACATTGCTTCTATGCAAGTTCAACCGGGTGATGTTGTTGCTGTGTATGAAAAGTCAAAAACTCAGTTGCGTATTAAAAGTGCAATGGAGTTGGCTAGTCAACGCGGTACACCTACTTGGATCGCAGTGGATTACGCTAAGATGGAAGGTACTTTCAAGTCTCTTCCAGAGCGTGCTGATCTTCCTTCTGAAATCAACGAAAGCTTAATTGTTGAGTTGTATTCTAAGTAAGGTATTAACCTGCCCCAGTTTTAAGTGGTTTTGAGGTGGCATTCCATGACGCGCACCAATGAGTTTTTGACTCCCCGCACTATTGCTGTTAATGCACTGAGTGCGACCCATGCCAAAGTTACGCTAGAACCGCTTGAACGCGGTTTTGGCCACACGCTAGGTAATGCCTTGCGTCGTATTTTGCTTTCGTCGTTGCCGGGTGCAGCGGTAGTAGAAGCAGAAATCGAAGGTGTGGATCACGAATACAGTACGCTTGAAGGTTTGCAAGAAGACATCATTGAATTGTTGTTGAACCTGAAAGGCTTGGCTATCAAACTCTTCGAGCAAAATGAGGCTGTTTTAACCGTGGACTTCAAAGGTCCTGGTATTGTGACAGCAGCTGACCTGAGCTTGCCCCATAACGTTGAGTTGGTGAATCCAGATCACCACATTGCAACGTTGGGTAACAATGGTCATTTGAAGATGAAGTTGAAAGTGGCGCGTGGCCGTGGCTATGAGCCTGTAGATGCACGTTATGCGGAAGGGGAAACTCGTCCTATTGGCCGTTTACAGCTTGATGCAAGTTATAGCCCAATTAAGCGTGTTGCTTATGTGGTCGAAAATGCTCGCGTTGAACAGCGTACGGATCTCGATAAGTTAGTGATCGATTTAGAAACTAACGGTACTATTGAGCCAGAAGAAGCTATTCGCCGTGCAGCGACCATTTTGCAACAGCAAATTGCAGTGTTTGTTGATTTGCAAAAAGATCATCAGCCTGTTGCTAAAGCTGAGCCTGAAACCGTTGATCCGATTCTTCTACGTCCAGTAGATGATTTGGAGTTGACAGTCCGCTCGGCGAACTGCCTCAAAGCAGAAAATATTTACTATATCGGCGACTTAGTTCAACGTACCGAAGTTGAATTGCTTAAAACACCAAATTTGGGCAAAAAGTCGTTGACAGAAATAAAAGATGTGCTGGCTTCTAAGGGCTTGTCGTTGGGTATGCGTTTAGATAACTGGCCTCCAGCTAGTTTGCGTGCTGACGATCGCTTTGCCTATCGTAGCCGCTAATCGCTTAACTTGATTTTAGGAAGTTTTAGCCATGCGTCATCGTAATAGTGGTGTAAAGCTCGGTCGTAACAGTAGTCATCGTCATGCAATGTTTCAAAACATGGCGATTTCTTTGTTCGAACACGAGTTGATTCAAACTACTTTACCTAAAGCGAAAGAGTTGCGCCGCGTTGCGGAACCGCTTATCACTTTAGCAAAAGTAGATTCCGTTGCTAACCGTCGTTTAGCCTTTGCTCGTACACGTAGCAAAGATATCGTAGCCAAGTTGTTTAATGTACTTGGCCCACGTTATAAAGAGCGTAACGGTGGTTATTTACGTGTGTTGAAAGCTGGTTTCCGTGCTGGAGACGCTGCACCAATGGCTTATGTGGAATTGGTCGATCGTCCAATGCCAAAAGCTGCTGAGTAAGCACAAGTAATGTGAAGAAGCCGACCTCGTGTCGGCTTTTTTGTTTCTATCGTTTTCATTAATCTTCCGTTAACATTTTTCTACCTTATTTTCATCTCTGCGTAATGTACGCACTAGTACACTTCTGTCATTATTCTACAATATTTATTGGTAGCTTTTAAGGACTTAGGCGGTTATCGCTTATTTGCTCACATTTCATGTTCGTAAAACGCACTAATTTCGGTGAAATGCTTAAGTCCTGATTTTTTGAAAAAACTCATCACTAGGGAGACCTTTATGTTTGCTCAAGCAAAAAGCAGCTTGGCAGGTATTGCTTTGCTTTTATCGTTGCCCTTGATGGTACAAGCAGCACCGCCTAACAAAAAAGGTCCTCCAACGGTTGAAGTCATGCCTGTGAGTCGTGCATCTGTACCGCAAGTATTTACGGCTATTGCGACGTTAAGGGCAGATGAAGCGATTACATTGAAATCTGAAGTTGCAGGACGTGTTACCGCTATTCGTTTTACTGAAGGGCAACAGGTTAAAAAAGGACAATCATTAGTTCAATTAGATACTGATTTACTCAGTGCTGAGTTAGCTCAAACCAAAGCGAATGTGGATTTAGCGCAGTCAGAATATGCTCGCTATCAATCCCTGTATAAAGAACAACAAGTCTCTGCCATTGATTATGAACGGAAAAAAGCAGAAGTGGCTCAAACACAAGCCTCAATGAATTTAGTACAAGCCAAACTGCGTCAAAAAGAAATTCGTGCGCCGTTTACTGGGGTGATTGGCTTACGTCAATTTAGTGTTGGTGATGTACTGCAAGCGAATCAAGCCTTAGTGAGTTTAACCAGTTTTAGCCCTTTAAAGGCCGATATTAAAATTCCAGAAACCAGTAGTAGCAAAATCAATCTCAAACAAGCGGTTACATTTACCGTTGATGCGATTCCAAATTTAGTGCTTAACGGACAAGTCGTGGCAATGGAGTCAAGTTTAGACAGTAGTTCGCGTGCGGTTGTGGTCAGAGCTGCGATTCCTCATGGTGATAGTCGTATTAAAGCAGGAATGACGGCGCGCGCTAGTTTGCAATTATCAACCCTTAACGAAATTGTGATTCCTGAACAAGCCTTAGTCGCACAACGCGGTAAGTTTGTTGTCTTCACGGTGAAAGGTGAGTTAGCGACAGCCGTTCCCGTCGTAGTTGGTGCACGACAAACGGGGAAAGTAGCGATTGTCAGTGGTTTGCATGAGGGCGATGTGATTGTGGTTTCGGGGCAAAATAAATTGTCGAAACCCGAAATGCCGATTAAGCCTGTACCGATGCAAGGAGGCTTGTAATGCAATTACCTGCTTTATGTATCAAGCGTCCTGTTTTAGCGACAGTGATGAACCTGCTGATTGTTTTAGCAGGTTTGTTGGCGTTTGACCGCTTAACGGTGCGTGAATATCCCAATATTGATATACCCACCGTGACGGTTGCGATTGATTATTCGGGTGCAAGTGCTGCCATTGTTGAATCTACAGTCACCAAAGTGTTAGAGGATTCCTTGTCTGGCATCGAAGGTGTTGATTATTTGTCGTCGATTAGTCGTTCGGGAAAGAGTCAAATTACCTTAGCGTTTAAACAAGGCCGTGAGATTGATAGCGCTACGTCTGATGTGCGTGACCGAGTTTCTCGTGTTCGTGGTCGTTTACCTGATAGTGTCGATGAACCTGTTATCACCAAAACGGAGGCCGATGCTCAACCCATTATTTGGTTGGCATTTTCTTCCAGCAAACATACACCATTGCAAATTAATCAATTTGCCGATAAACAAGTGAAAAATCGCTTACAAACATTAGCAGGTGTTGCTGATATTCGTATTTTTGGTGAGCGCAAACCCGCGATGCGTATTTGGTTGAATGCCGAAAAACTCTCCGCATTTAATTTAACGCCGCAAGATATTGAAGCTGTTTTACGCGCGCAAAACGTCGAAATCCCGTCGGGACGTATCGAAAGTAGCCAACGTGAGTTTTCGGTATTGGCGGAAACCGATGTTAATACGCCAGAACAATTCGCTCAGTTAATTGTGCGTCAGCAAGACGGTTTATTAATCCGTTTGGGTGACGTTGCGCGTGTAGAAATTGCCCCCGAAGATGTACGACGAATTGCCCGTTTTAATGGGTCGCCTGCGGTGGCATTGGGTGTGATAAAAACCTCAACGGCTAATCCTTTAGAAGTCTCTGAGGAAGTGCGTGCAGAATTGCCACGCATTGAAAAAAGTCTCCCCGATGGTATGCAAGTACGCTTGGCTTATGATTCCTCGGTGTTTATTCAAGAGTCGATTAACTCGGTACAACGCACGATTCTTGAGTCGGTTGTCCTTGTGGTCTTGGTGATTTTCTTCTTTTTACGCAATTTACGCGCAACACTCATTCCTTTAGTCACGATTCCTGTGTCGATGATTGGCGCATTAATTTTTATGCAGTTATTTGGCTTTTCGATTAATACCTTGACCTTGTTGGCGATGGTATTAGCGATTGGTTTGGTGGTTGATGATGCGATTGTTGTGCTAGAAAACATCTATCGGCATATTGAGGAAGGCAAAACACCGATGCAGGCGGCTATTCAAGGCTCTCAAGAAATTGGTTTTGCCGTGTTAGCGATGACCTTTACCTTAGCGGCGGTGTTTGCCCCGATTGCATTTACGGAGGGGCGCACAGGTAAATTATTTGCCGAGTTTGCCTTAACCTTAGCATCGGCAGTGATTGTTTCAGGTTTTTGTGCTTTAACGTTATCGCCGATGATGAGCTCGAAGTTATTACAGCCGCATCAAGGGCAAGGCAATGTTATTTATCGAGTCATTGAGCGTGGTTTAGAGGCCTTAACGCGTGGTTATCAGGCGGTATTAACTCGGATGCTCGCTTTGCGTTGGTTGGTGTTGATATTTGCTTTTGGTGCAATAGCCGCGATGTTGATGTTATTTCGTACCTTGCCTTCAGAATTATCGCCAACCGAAGATAGAGGGGTGATTGTGTCCATTGGTATTGGCCCTGAGGGTTCAACGCCTGCCTATTTTGATCGTTATGCCAAGCAAGTTGAAGGGATCTATGCCAAGTTGCCCGAGTTAGCTTCGACGTTTTTGATTATTGGGTTTCCTGATGAAACGAAATTTATCAGTTTTAATCGCTTTAAACCGTGGGCTGAGCGTCCGCGCAGTACGCAAGTCATTATGCCAAGTCTGATGCCAAAATTATCGAAAGTACCCGGTGTCATGGCATTGGCGAGTTTGCCACCGTCATTAGGGCAGGGTACATCTAGCTCGCCATTAGAGTTTGTCATTCAGACCACGGGCAGTTATGCCGATTTGGGTGTGGTGATTGGTAAATTGATGGAAAAAATGTCGGAGAATCAAGGCATCGTTAATCCTACACCTGACTTGAAACTGAACAAGCCGCAATTATCATTAACGGTTGATCGAGACAAAGCCGCATTGGTGAATGTTGGCGTTTCGGATGTGGGTAAAACCTTAGAGACACTATTGGGTAGCCGCAAAATAACGACCTTTAAACTGGATGGCGACCAATACGATGTCATTTTGCAGTTAGAAGACGACGGACGACGCACACCCGAGCAATTGCAACAGATTTATGTGCGTAATAGCCAAGGCCAAATGTTGCCACTATCAACGGTATTAACGATGAAGGAGACAGTCAGTCCTGCGGAATTAAACCATTTCAACAAGTTACGTTCAGCGAAAATTACCGCCAGTTTAGCCGATGGTTATGCCTTAGGTGATGCCGTGACGTTTATGCAAAAGTCGATGGAAGAAATTAACGATCCTGCCATGTCTTACGATTGGGGTGGGCAAACGCGCGAGTTTTTATCGTCGGGAAGTGCATTGATGATGGCGTTTGTGTTGGCGGTATTGTTTATTTATTTAGTGTTAGCGGCGCAATTTGAAAGTTTCCGTGACCCGTTGATTATCATTTTTTCTGTACCGTTGGCAATGCTTGGCGCGGTGTTGGCGTTAAAGCTGACGCAAGGAACAATCAATGTTTATAGTCAGATTGGTTTAATTACCTTAGTCGGTTTGATTACCAAACACGGTATTTTATTAGTCGAGTTTGCCAATCAACTACAGGAAAAAGGCTATAGCAAATTAGAAGCCATTAAAGAGTCAGCCGCATTACGCTTACGGCCTATTTTAATGACAACAGCAGCAATGGTGTTAGGCGCGTTACCCTTAGCAATGGCTGTGGGTGCAGGTGCAGAAGTGCGTCATCCGATTGGTTGGGTGATTGTTGGTGGTATGACTATTGGCACGTTTTTTACCTTGTTTGTGGTGCCATGTGTTTATTTGTTGATGGGTAGAGTGCATACGCCTGTACAAGCAAAATAAGTGATTTTGTAGGGGTGGTTTTAACCGCCATAAGTACTTATGGGCGAATAAATTCGCCCCTACAGGCTGTCATAAAAATGTCATTAAATCGCAGTATTTTGACGCAACATCATAATAATAAGGTTTCATGTGTCGCCCATCGTTATCCTCTTGCTTGCTTCGTTATTCTTCTGCTTGACAATCTCTCGTTTGCCTCTACTAATAGCCCTTAAAAATCATTTTCATCAAAAAATAATTAGGAATACTCAGCCATGCTGACACAAAAAATTATCGGGCCCAGTGTGGCGTTGGTTTTAGCGTTGGCGGTGGGTGGCGGTATTTGGTATTCCAATCACCAACTTCCCACTCAAAGCGCAGTGAGTGGTATAGAAGCAGAACAAATACTGCAATTAAAAGGCTTAATCGGCTCAGAAAAACAAGATTATTTTACCGATGCGCGTGTCGTCGCCCGTTTAAAAATATTAGGTATGGCGGTGACGGTTGAAAAAAGTGGATCACGTGCGATAGTGAGTCAATTTAACCCGAGCCAATATGATTTTGGTTTTCCTTCAGGCGCACCTGCGGCCGCACAGTTACAAAAACTGGCAAAAGCGCGTAATACCTATGTGCCGTTTTATACGCCAATGGTGTTGGCCAGTTGGCTACCGATTGCGACGATTTTAGAAAAAAACGGCATGGTAAAAAAAGAAGGTGATAATTATTTTGTCGTTGATTTTCCTGCCTTATTTGCTTTGATGAATGAGCAAAAACGTTGGAAAGAGTTGAGTCACAGTGAAGCGTTTGCCACCAATAAAGCGGTACTTGTGGCATCTACCGATGTCAGAACATCCAATAGTGGCGCGATGTATTTAGCCTTAGCGAGCTATTTAATCAACAATGAAAATATTGTCCAAAGCCAAACCGATGTCGATAAGGTCTTGCCACAAGTCAGCCAATTATTTTTGCGTCAAGGTTTTCAGGAGTCGTCTTCGGCTGCACCGTTTGAGGATTATGTTGCTTTAGGGATGGGTAAAACACCGTTGTTGATGATTTATGAGTCGCAGTTAATTGAGTTTTGGCTGAAACATCCGCAGCGTATAGCCGAAAATATGGTCATGCTCTATCCCAAACCGACGATTTTCTCCAAGCATATTTTTGTGCCATTTAATACCAATGCCGAGCGTTTAGGTGAGGCGTTAAGTAATGACCCTGAATTGCAAAGCATTGCTCAAGAGTACGGTTTTAGAACCAATGGCGACCATAAAAGTACCGAGCGTTGGGCGAAACAAAGCATTATTGCGCCTGAGAGTTTAGTGGATGTGATTGACCCACCGAGTTATGAATGGCTCGAAAAAATGATTAGCGCGATTGAGGCAAAATTTCATTAAGGGACATTAATAAGGAATCAGCATGAATCAAGCCTCATCCGCCGAAAATACTCGCCCCGAAGCGTTAGATGCTCAATTTGTTTTAACGGATGCTGAGCGGCAGATATTAGAGGTGCAAGCCAATGAGGTGATCGCGCAATTGCAACAATCAGCGGATGCTTGGCAACACGTAGAGCGGGGCTTGCGGCAGTTGGCGGCACAAGAAATGAATGAAGCGGCACAAATTACTTTAGGTGTTGTCGATAAATCCTTAGCTCAAGCTAATACCTCTGTGGATGCCAATGCGATAAAACAGCAACTGACGCAGTTAGAACAACGTTTTCAGCAAATAGAGCCTCAGCAATTTCCCTCTCAAGCTAAGTTATTCGGTTTTATTCCTGTACCGTCACCCTTACCGCGTTATTTTGCCCAGTATCAAGCGATGCAACCGCAGTTCAATCAATTATTAGCGGGCTTGCAACACAGTCAAGATGCCTTATTGCGTGACAATGCCAGTCTTCAACAAGCGCGGCTTCGTTTGTGGGAGGTGATGCTCAAGCTCAATAAATACCAGTATTTAGCGGAATATTTACTTCAGCAAACCGAAAGCATCGACAATCAGCCGAATGTTCAGCAAACGATTGTGCCCTTAGTCAAACAAAAGCGGCATGATATTTTGTTGCAGTTATTGGCCAGTTATCAAAGTGTTTTAAGCTTTGAGTTGATGATAAAAAATAATCAATTATTATTTGATGTGCTTGAGCGTGTCTCAACATCTACCCTAACAGTGTTACAAACGGCAATGATAACGGCACAAACATTGTTAAAACAGCAATGGCTACTAACGCAAATTACCGCTTTACAGCAATCTAGTTCACGATTTTTGCAAGCGAATCAACGGCTATTGGCGCAGGATGAGCCGAGCGCATGGTTATCTCTGCAACACAGTTTTCAGCAGTTGTATCACGATTTAAATACCGTCGATTTCAACTCATTACAGGACAAAACATCATGATAATCACTCGTTATTTCGCGTATCTGTGTTTGGTGTTGATGTTAGTGGCGTGTAGTCGTCCGTCAACAGAAGACAAAGCAGCCGAAAGTAAAAGTAATGCCAATGTTTTGTCGGTGGTGCTCGGTTCTGAGCTAAAAGATATGGACGCAGCGATGAAAGCAGCGGCGCAACAAGCAGGCATTGAGGTGAAAATTTCCTATGCAGGCACACTGGAGATGGTCGATAAAGTCAATAGTGGTGAGGCGATTGATGCCATCTTACCTGCAAACGGAGCGTATCCCAGTTTAGCCTTGCAAACTAAACCATTAGCCAAAGAAAAGCTGTTTTATTCACGGATTGCCATTGGCGTAAAACAAGCTAAGGCGCAGGCATTAGGTTGGGATAAACACGCACCAACATGGGAGCAAATTGCTCGTGTGGCAAAAGCGGGGCAGTTTCGGTATGGCATGACCAATCCCATTACGTCTAATACAGGCATGAGCACTTTGTTTGCGGTGGCTTCGGCAGTGGCGCATAAAACCGAAGATTTAACCGTCGCTGAAGTTAATCAAGGCGTGTTAAAAGATTTTTTATCGGGGCATAAGCTGACCGCAGGTAGTTCGGGCTGGTTGGTGGATGCCTATTTAAAAGAGCAACAACAGTTAGACGGCTTGATTAATTATGAGTCGGTATTACTGCGTTTAAATCAGAATCCTGCATTAATAGATAAACTGACCTTAATCTATCCTGAAGATGGCGTGATTACTGCCGATTACCCGTTAATGTTGTTAAAAGAGGCACAGCGTGAACGTTTTAATCAATGGGTGGCGGTATTAAAAGGGCGTGATTTTCAACAGAAATACTTAGTCAAAGCCTTTATTCGCCCTAGCCATCCCGATGTTTCTGCTGACCCTGCGTTGGTGAATGATACGGTGGCGGAATTGAGTTTCCCCAACCAATTAAGTGTCATTGATGCGGTATTACAGTCCTACCAAAATCAGTTACGTCGGCCAACGACAGCCATTTATGTCTTGGATGTTAGCGGTTCAATGGATGGTCAGCGCATGATGGACATGAAAGAAGCGATGAATCGTCTGACGCAACATAAAAGCCAAACCACATCTGAGCGATTATTAGCGTTTCATGAGCGTGAAACGGTGATTTTATTGCCCTTTTCGGGTGAGGTTTATCCAAGTCAACGCTTTGATTTTTCAAGTAAAGAGTCAGTTGCCAAACAAAGCCTATCCATTCAACAAGTGGTTGCCAATTTAGAGACTAGAGGCGGCACTGCTATTTATTCCGCTTTAGATAAAGCCTATGAATTAGCGTTAAGTGAAGCTAAATTACATCCCAATAACCTCATTACCATTGTTTTGCTAACCGATGGTGAAAATAATGAAGGCATGAGTTTGCTAGATTGGTTTAATAAACGCGATCGTGCCACGCCTCAAGCCAATATCACGATTCGGACGTTTCCGATTGTTTTTGGTGAAGCAAATCCCGATGAAATGCAGCAAGTCGCCGTTGCAACAGGAGGTAAAGTGTTTGAAGGTCGACAAGATAATTTAGCCAAAGTCTTTCGTGAAATTCGAGGTTATCAGTGAATGTAATGGCATTTTGGTTGTACCTGTATAGCACGCGGAATATCGTCGCCTGTTTATTGGCATTGCTTGCGCCGTTATTGTTATTTATGGGCGTGATTCATGACTATTGGTTGGCGATTACCGTCGGTTTATATGCGCTAGGTTATGCCATTGTGCCTGCAACAGCCGTGAATATTGATATTCCCCATGAAACGCTGTCGTTTGAAGCCTTGTTAAAGACGGTGGAGCAATTACTTCAACAAAAAAATAGCCATTTACCGCCCGAAGCCGTTCAGCATTTACAGCGTATTTGTCAGTCTATTCAAGAGGTATTGCCGCGCTTACATGAGCAGTCGATCGTGGATGATAATGTCTTTACCATTCGACAAACTTTAAGCCAGTATTTGCCTGAAACCTTACACAGTTATTTGGCGTTGCCTGCGGCTTTTCGGGTGTCTCATGCTTTACAGAATGGCAAAACCGCAAAAGTACTATTAGTTGAACAACTGAGTTTATTGGATGAGCAAATTCAACAAGTGGTGGTGAATATTGCTAAAGGGGATGCTCAAGCCTTGTTAGCCAATGGCCAGTTTTTAGAGCAAAAGTTTAAAGAGCGGTCATTTTTGGTGGTGAGATAATAGTGCGAACACAAACTAGGCGTTTACCTGATGCCTATTTTCTGTCAGTTTCAGTTATCACCTAAATAAATTTTTAGACAGAAATAATATGACAACTCCTCGCACAAAATCCTATTTTATTCCTACCAAAACGGTCACTAATGAAGTCTGGAAAAAACCGCAGATCGACATTCGTGCGCCCCATTTTAATGGTCAGCGTTTTTTTAATCCGTGGGAGCGCGAAGACCGCAATCAAGCAGCATTATTCAAATGGATTTTGACGCGTCAAAGTCAAACATGGCCTCGTTGGTGTCAGAATGAAACGTTTAGCTTGCCTACAGCACGTTATAGCGACAGTCTAAACGATTGGAAGATATGGTTTGTCGGTCATGCGACCTTGCTCCTGCAAATAGGTCAATATAATTTTTTAACCGACCCCGTATGGGCAGAGCGATGCAGTCCGTTTGCCTATGCAGGACCAAAACGCGTACGTGCAGCAGGCATTGCCCTTGAAGATTTGCCGCCCATTGATGCAGTATTGCTCAGCCACAATCATTACGATCATCTTGATACCGCCAGTTTATTATGGCTACATCAACATCATCAAACACCCGTCATTACAGGTTTAGGTAATGGCGTGTATTTGCGCCAATATGGCATAAAAGTCATTGAGTTAGATTGGTGGCAGTCTCATGCCTTTGCCGAAGGTGTCGATATTCATTATCTACCTGCCAAGCATTTTTCGGGGCGTGGGGTGCGTGATAGAAATGCCGCCTTGTGGGGCAGTTTGTCTGTCGTTACTCCGCATGGTCATGCTTTTTTTGCGGGGGATACGGGTTATGCACCACACTTTCAAGAAATCAATCAGCGTTTAGGCGCGCCGCGTGTCGCCTTGTTACCGATAGGGGCGTATGAGCCACGTCCGTTAATGAAGCAAGTACACATGAACCCTTTAGATGCCGTTAAAGCACATCAAGACCTTGCGGCACATAAGTCGATTAGTATGCACTTTAATACTTTTCAATTAACGGATGAGTCCATAGATGCACCTGCTCAAGCGTTAAAAGAAGCCTTGCTCAAGCAAGGTGTGCCTGAGCATGACTTTTTGGTGATGTTGGAAGGTGATGGGCGCGTTTTTTAAGGCTTCATTGCCGAAAACTGAGTGACGTCATCATCAATCGTCCACCATTCCGCCTTGCTATCACAATAAATATGATAAGACGGGGTGGCGGTAATGGTCGTATCTAGCGTACCTAAACGTAATCTTAAAACGTCTAATTTATCATCACGTTGGCTATAGAGCGGACTGCCACAATTAGCACAAAATACCCGCTTTTTAATCGGGCTAGAATAATAGCTTTTGAGCAGTTCATGGCCTTTAACGATATGAAATTGCGCGCTCAGCAAAGGGGAGTTAGCAGCAAATGCTGAACCTTGCGCTTTGCGACATTGACCACAATGACATAATGAGATTTCGTTAATTTCGCCATCATATTGGTATTGAATACCGCCGCATAAACAGCTACCCGTTAACATGGGATTCTTCCTTAAAGTTGATTTATCGTCAAAAGGTAACATGTCATCGTCATCTAAAAAATCTTTACTCAAAAATGTTGATTATTTATATAAGAAATACTACTATGCGCGCCATTCGTACATACACACTAATTTTGGAGGTTCTTGCAAGATGAGTTTTATTCAATCCCTACAATTTGATTAACATACTCTTTCAAGAACACACGCTTGAAGGAGACCTAACCTTCAAGCTAGAGAATAAAAAGCCCTAGCTAGCCATGCTGGGGCTTTTTCTTTGGGCAGCCGTTTTTGTTTCTTACCCTGAAGCAAAACTGACTGTAAGGATTACCCAATGGCATAAACGCATTTACCCGTGTTTATGCCTAGAGAGATTTATCATGCCTATACAATTGGTATTAAATGCCAACGAAAAAAATGGTCATAAACCCGTCAAAATTTTTACCGACGAAGTTGACCAACAAGCCTTACAGCAATTGCGCAATATTGCCGCCTTGCCGTTTATTTATGGTCACATTGCGGCAATGCCCGATGTTCATGTCGGTATTGGTGCAACAGTTGGCTCGGTGATTCCCACACGCGGTGCCATTATTCCTGCGGCGGTGGGGGTGGATATTGGCTGTGGAATGAATGCCATTCGTCTATCGCTCAAAGCCCATCAACTACCTGACAACCCCAAAGCCTTACGTTCTGCGATTGAAAAAGCCGTGCCTGTGGGTTTTGAACATCATAAACGTGAAACGGTAAAAGCCTCTAGCATTAATGCCTTAGATGTGGGAATCGACAAGATCGTTGCCAAACATAGTGGCTTGATGAAGATGATGAAACAGTTTCGGCAAACATGGGCGCGGCAACTGGGTACGCTCGGTGGTGGTAATCATTTTATCGAAATTTGCCTAGATGAAAGTGGCGATGTCTGGGTGATGTTGCATTCGGGTAGTCGTGGTATTGGTAACTGCATTGGCCGTTATTTTATTGATTTGGCCAAGAAAGATATGCACCGCGAATACGGCCATTTACCCGATAAAGACTTGTCGTATTTGGTCGAAGGTACACAACATTTTGCCGATTATGTCGAGGCCGTGTCATGGGCGCAAGACTACGCTTTATTGAATCGCCGCGAAATGATGCGCTTAATAGTTGAAGCCTTAAAAACGGTATTGCCGCCGTTTGAGTTGACCAAAGAAGCGATTAATTGTCATCACAATTACATCGCTCAAGAAACGCATTTTGGCGAAAACGTCTATATCACTCGTAAAGGCGCAATTAGCGCACAGCAAGGTGAGTTAGGCATTATCCCTGGTAGCATGGGTGCAAAGTCGTACATTGTCCGTGGCAAAGGCAACGGCGAGTCGTTTTGCTCTTGCTCGCATGGTGCAGGCCGAAAAATGAGTCGAATGGAAGCCAAACGCAAATTTGATAGCCATGACTTAATGTTGCAAACCGAAGGCATTGAATGTCGTAAAGACAAAGGCGTAGTGGATGAAATACCTGCTGCCTACAAAGATATTGATGTGGTGATGGCGCACCAAAGTGACTTAGTGGAAGTGGTGCATACCTTACGACAAATTGTGTGTATTAAGGGGTGAGGCGGGGTAAGGAAATGTCTGGGGGACATTTACTCCGCCGAACGACACGCAGGGATGCGTGGCTGGATAGACCTGACAGGGATGTTGTGTTTGCACAATTTTAGACAGGAGTGATGAATCATGAAACAAAGTCAACTAGACGAAGTACTGGCTTGTTTGCCAACGGGGAAAACCAGTTTTTACTACCACCGTGACCGTTATGTGTTGTACTTGTTGCAGCGGCTGCAACACAACGGCGGTATGCGGACTATTCGGGACGTAAAAAAAAGCCGCTACGCTCATTGGTTAAACAAGCCCTTCATCAAAGCGTGGTTAGCCAGCATTGGTCGCGATGATGTGTCTTTAGACGAGTTGTTGTATCACTGGCCTAAAGACACCGCAGCAGCGACCTATCTACTGAGTTTAGGGCAGTGGGGCAACGAAACATGGAATACATGGTATCAAACTTCACGCGCAGGAATTAACGCAGTATTACAACTGAATTTGCCGTTTGAGCATCAAAAAGTGTTTGAACAACAGGGAATTGAGCAAATTTGGCGCGCTTCACGTTGGCATCATCCTATGTCTGAAAGTCGTTTAACGATGGCATGGGCACGTTTAGATTGGGATTGGCAAACAGGCCAAGCGATCATTGAAGAAATTCAATCCGATTGGTTGCGTGACTATCCTGATTTATTAGCCGAAGCGGTTTTGGCAAAGGCGAGGGGTGAAAGTAGCGTCTGGCGTGGTGGTGAAATTCCTTTAGAGACGGTGTTTAGTTATCAGTCCATGTTTACTCAACATCAAAAAACATGGAGTGAGGCGATGTTGACTGCCGCGTTATGGTTCTTGCAACAAGAGTTAGGTTTTAAAGAAGTGTTTTATCATGGCTGGCAAACGGGTAATGCGGTGAAACGACTGGGTGAAGATCATGTGCCACCACGTTCCTTATATACCGAACTCCCCGAAAAATTTGCTTTTGAACGAGTCAACCAAGGGCCTTTATTTTTGGAGCGTGACCCCAAAGTGAAGAAAGTGAAAAAACGCCAAGATGTTTGGCAATGGTATCGCTGGGCAGCGTAAGCTGTCCATATTCAACGACAGGAGAGGCATCATGCCTAAACGTAAAAAAGTGGTGAACTTACAAGAAAGACCGCGTAATCTGCTGACATTAGCACCGATTATGCAAAAAGGTGGTGCGCATGGCAAAAGCGATAAAGCCTTGCGTCGCGCTGAACGTCAACATACGCAATTATCCGCACGGGAGGAGTTTTCCTCTCGTGGGGATGCCTCTATTCAGTTATTAGCCGCCTAGTTTTTATCTATTTATCTGCTTTATATCTTTGACAGTTATTCTTTACAAACTCCCTCGCCATCGCAGTATCATTTAAAGATAAGTTACTTTTTTATCGGGAAAAATTATGTCTAAAAAAATTTACCTAACACGTATGGGGGTGATGTTAACACTGGCGTTTTCTGTCAACGTGAAGGCTGAAGATTACTTTTTAACGGCAACGCAAAAAAAAGAACTGTTGCTACGCGGTCAACTCCACGATGAACAACAACGCCTATATGATATTTGGATTGTTCCCGGTTATGTTGTGCCGCTAAATCATGTGGAAAGTGGCTGGCGAAATGCAGGTGAGGCGTTACAGCGTTATCGTAACCCTATTTTTTATAGTGACTTAAAGAAATACTCAAAAGAAACATGGCGTTATGGCCATAAAGATATTCTAAAAGAGTTTACCTTTACAGGTACAAAAAAAGCGTGGCAAACAGATATGGCTACCGCCAGTCAACGAACACAAAAGCGTGTTTTTGGTTGGTGGTTAGCGTATCCGTGGGGTGTATTTGAAGCAACAACTGAGTCTGTTTTACGTTTGGCGACGGGTATTCCTGTGGGGATAACCGTGAGTGCATCGGCTTATACTTTACTGCCTGTGCTTTATATGAGTTGGCCTGCGGGGGAAAGTCTGGGTTATGCGTCTATTGAAGGTACAACTTATCCGTTAGTGGCTTCAGCATGGAATACAATGATTGTACCGCCTTTAGCCTTACTGGGTCAGCAACCTGCACCGCAACGGGCTGACGGTTTTTGGATGAAACAAGTCGATGATCCGAATCTACAAGCCTTAGCAGATGTTGTGATTAAATGGCAGCGTCAATTAGCTCTCAACAATTCGAATAACGAAACGGTAGCGACTAAAGATAAAAAAGCAAAAATTCAGCAGCTTTATCAACAAATTAAAGAGCTTGAGCAACAAGTTCAGCAAGATGAAAAGCAGCAACAATCACAACACATCAAGCAGTTATTAGTAAACGCTCAACAGCAAAAACCGCAATTAGAAGCCGAGTTACAGTCTAAAGGCTTGTCTTTGGCGATGTTGGCGCGTAATCGTCAGGCGATAAAAGTGAAAATGAGTGTACTGAATTTGTCGTTTGAGGATTTAGATAAATTGTTGAATGTGTTGTTAGCCGATGGCGTTCCGCAAAATGTATTAGAACGCCCATCGAATGATAAAACTGACCCATTGCAACGCACTCTGGACGTGCTCCATTAAGTGGATTTAATGCGTTAGTTTGAAGTTAACCATAATCCAATGCTAAACAGCATAATTTGTTGATTAGCATTGATTATGCAACAGCCCAGAACGTCAATACTCTCCATCCGTACGGGAAGTTTTTTCGCCAGTGCGGGTAATCTGAAACGTACAACTTGATTAGGGGGTTAATGCTATTTTAATTGGAATTTTTCGATAGCTTTGTAAGCTGCTTTTGCCAGAAAACTCTGTGTGAGCGGAGCTGAAATTTTTAGCAATGAACGCAATATCGACATCACAGTTATTAAAGCTTAAGTTAGTATCGGGATAGGTGCTTTTTAAACCTTTGACCATATCGTCAATGGATTGTTGAATGTGCAGAGTTCTTGTTCTTAAGTCTCTTTCTTTATCTGTTAGCGTAATATCAATCTCTTGACCATTAGTGAGTTCAGTTTTCATTTTTTGTGATTGAGTATCAAACACCGCAGGGTTAGCAGTCCACGAACAACCATAGCCACCTCGTAAAAATAATTTTTCACTATTAACTTTAGTATCCCATTGGACATTAATTGTAGGATTGGCAGCGACAGAAAAAGTCTGTTTATCTGTAGGAAACACAATGCTAAATGCAGGCGGGATGGCAGGGAAAGTGCTTTCAAATTTTTGATTTTGTGCCGCTCGATTAAAGATGATTTTGTAGGTATTGTTAATATCTAAAGGGAGCGTTGTCCGATAAAAGCTACCCAGAATTATATTGCTTTGATATTCCATGGTATTAATGCTTTTACCATCCGTAGCTTGTAAAAAATCTCCACCATTTAACACAATAGTCACATAAGATTTTTCTTTGCTAAAAGAGGCTTCCATCTTAGCGGCATTGTTTTCGACATATAGGCTACCGTCTAACACAAGCCTATCTGTGCTTATGTCATTAGAGTCAGATTCATTACACGCAGTTAAACTACCTACCAGAAAAACCAAAGCAAGTGTTTTGTATGTTGTCATGGTCATTAGCTCTACAAAGCGATTCTTTGGCTAAATATTAGCAAAAGAAGTTCGTTTTGTAGAGGGTTTGTTGTTTATTTAGCCAATTTTGGGCTTAACCCGTCCTGCCGCCTCACGCGCATTTTCTCTTGCGCTATCTACATCTTGCCCGCGACATAAAGCTACACCCATGCGTCGTTTAACAAAGCTTTCGGGCTTGCCAAACAATCGAATATCACTATTAGGCACTTGTAAAGCTTCGGAAACGCCTTCAAAAGCAATGCCTTGTGCCTCTAAACCACCGTAAATCACCGCACTGGCAGCGACACTGTGGGTACTAGTACCCACAGGTAAGCCTAAAATCGCACGAGCATGAATTTCAAACTCGGATTGATATTGGCTTGCTAGGGTCACTAAACCTGTATCGTGTGGGCGGGGGCTGACTTCGGAAAACCAAACCTCATCACCCTTAACAAATAACTCCACACCAAACAGGCCTCGTCCACCTAAGTTACTGGTGACTTTTTCGGCAATGTCTTTGGCTTTGGCGAGTGCTGTTGCGCTCATCGCTTGTGGCTGCCAACTTTCAACATAATCACCTGCCACTTGTTTATGGCCAATGGCATCACAAAAGAAGGTTTCGACTTGGCCGCTTGCACCAATAGCACGAACGGTAAGTAAGGTAATTTCAAAATAAAAATTTATCATGCCTTCTAAAATCACTTTGCCATGATTGACGCGACCACTGGCAATGGCGTAATCCCATGCTGCGGCTAACTCACTCATGCTATCCAGTTTGGATTGTCCTTTACCTGATGACGACATGACTGGTTTAATAAAACAAGGAAAACCGATATTTTGCGCGGCTGTTTGTAATTGATCTAAGCTTTCGGCAAAAGCATAAGGGGAGGTCGGTAAGCCTAACTCTTCGGCCGCCAAACGACGAATGCCTTCACGATTCATGGTTAAGTTCACGGCACGCGCAGTGGGGATGACTTCGGCAATGCCTTCTTGCTCAATATCAACTAACACTTGGGTGGCGATAGCTTCAATTTCGGGGACGATAAAATGCGGTTTCTCGGCCAAAATTAATGCCCGTAATTCATCAGCATTGCTCATATTAATAACATGAGCACGATGTGCTACTTGATGAGCAGGGGCATTGGCATACCGATCAACGGCAATCACTTCGACCCCTAAACGCTGTAAAGAAATCACCACTTCTTTACCGAGTTCTCCTGAACCTAATAACATAACTTTGATTGCGTTTGGGCTAAGTGGCGTGCCGAATTTCATAAGCCAATACTCTGGTGAATAAATGTTGGTGCGTATGATAGCGGTTTGTAGCAAAAGGACAATTATTAACTGGAATTGGCTATCCAGCGACAGCAATATTTATACTTAGGCATACTTTGCCAATTCTAGCTGACAAACTTCTTCTATGAAGTCTCGCATCGCTAATACCCGCCGACTGCCTTTTAAGTCACGATGATAAAGCAGCCATAACTCTTGTTGCATTGGCACTTGCTCTGTCGCTATGCGTAGGAGTTTAGTATCGTTGTCACCGATGAAGCGTGGCAGCAAAGCAGCACCGAGACCACTACGCGCAGCTAAATAATGTGCCTGCATGGTATTACTCCGTAGCAGTGGGGGTTGCTCAGGAAAAAGCGTGCGTAGCCATTCAACCATCGGCAGTTTTACCCAAGCCGCATCCCACGAAATATGGGGTAGTTGTCGCCAGTCACCTACTTGTTCTAGGCTCTCGTGGGTACAATACAACTCAAAATTGAATGTGCCAATACAATGGGCGATATCGTCTGGTGCATGGTCACGTTGCCGAGGATCGGCAATACGTAGGGCTAAATCAGCTTCACGGCGCGATAAATCGGCGAGATGGCGATTCACCAGTAATTCTACACGGACTTGCGGATAGCGCGCGGTGAAGGTCGGCAGATGTGGCATGAGTAGATAATGAGCGATGGATTCAAGCGTCGCTAGTTTGACTTCACCTGCAATTTCAGCCACCGCTGCACCTTGACGCTCCACCGACTGCATTGCACGTTCAACTTCAATCACCTGTTCTAAAATGCTACTACCTTCGTCCGTAAGCAAATAACCACGCTGTTGGCGTAAAAACAGACGCATATCTAGCGTAGCTTCCATTGCATCAATATGGCGAGAAACGGTAGAGGCACTGGTTTTAAGTTGTACGGCGGCGGGTGTCAGCCCACCTGTACGTGCGACGGCAAGAAAGTATTTGAGATTATTCCAGTCTAGATTACTCATTATCACTTCCAAAAATAGAAAATGGTTTTGCTAATGCTGGCATATCTTTGCATGGATGGAAATATATAATGTAAGAAAGATAAATCGGAGCACCACCATGAACAATCAACTTGTCTGGATAAAACTCGGCCTGACGACATTTTTTTGGGCATTGATGTTCTATTTGGGCAAGTATGCGGTGGCCTATATGTCACCTGAGTCGATTAGTGGTTGGCGTTTTTTGCTTGCGGGTTTGGTTCTTGCCCCAGTGGTGGCCATGCGTGAGGGCTTAGATTGGCAGGGATTAAAGCGCAATGCGGTGCCGCTACTGATTATGGCGGTTGTCGGTATTGGCGGCTTCAATCTCGCGCTGTTTCATGGCTTGCGTTATACCTCGCCTGTCAATACCTCATTGATTATGGCCTTATGTCCTGCCTTGATTGCTGTCTTTGGTGCATTGCTGACAGGGGAGCGTATTGGCTTGAGACAACAGGCGGGTCTTGCGCTGGGTATTCTTGGTGTGGTTGTGGTCATTAGTGGCGGCTCCTTAGCCGTGTTACTGGCGTTGTCTTTTCAGCGCGGCGACCTGTTTATTTTACTGGCAGCAACCTGTTGGGCGATTTATTCCACCATCCCTAAGCGTTTTATTACAGGATTGCCGTCGTTGCAGGTGACGGTAGGAACAGTGTCACTCGGCGGTCTGTTACTCAGTGTTTATGCCAATACCACACAAGTAGATTTTTTTATTTTGCCCCCTTTGGGCGTGGTTACGGCGATTGTTGCCATGAGTTTGTTAGGTTCGGTATTAGCCTATATTTGGTGGAATGATGGCGTGCGGCAAGTAGGCGCAGGCATGGCGGCGATGTTTATGAATCTGGTGCCGATTTTTGCGGCATTAATAGGTGTGGTGCTAGGCCAGGCTATTACTTTAGCGCAGATTATGGGGGCTGTTCTGGTGGTAGGCGGGGTATGGTTGGCGACAACTCAGTCGGCATCCCCTGCGCGATCGCCACTAGAGTTGGATGTCGCTAAACACAAATCCTGAACATTGGGCATGATGATGAACATAAGTTCAATCGGATATGAGGAGGAAAACGATGTGGCATTTTATTGAGCAAGGGCAAGGCCGTCCGCTCGTACTTCTCCATGGAATTGGTATGTCTAGCGCAGCATGGAAGCCTGTGCTGTCGCGATTGGCGGAGTCGCGTCGTGTCATTGCCTTCGATACAGCAGGTTTTGGCCATAGCCCATTGTTGCCTCAGCACATTCCACCAACTACCATTAATCTTGTGCTTGAATTAGGTCATGTATTGCGAGAAATGGGTATTGATGAGCCAGTCGATATTGCGGGTAATTCGATGGGCGGATGGATGGCATTGGAAGCAGCACGACTGGGTATGGCTCGCTCGGTCGTGGCCATTTCTCCTGCGGGTTTATGGCAAAAGCCACCTGCCCATGTAAGACATATTTTCTTTGGCATGCGTCGCTGCACGCGCACTGCGCCAAACTTGGTCAAGGCGATGTTGCGAGTTAGCATACTACGTGAGTTAATCATGGCTGTGCCTTTAACAACGGGTAGCCGAAATATGCCTGCCGAAGAAGCAATTGCGGCGGCGATGGGTTTTGTTAATGCGGAAGGTTTTGCTGATACATTTGAGCACGCTGAGCATTTTAGAGGCGGGCAGAAGATTACTACACCTATCACTGTCGCATTTGGAACACACGACTGGTTGATTACACCGAATGCTCGTTTGCGTCATGAATTACCCGCGCATGTGCGTTGGCTAGAGCCTCAAGGTTGGGGGCATGTGCCGATGTGGAAAGACCCCGAAGGCGTTGCGCGGCTGATTTTAGAGGGAACAAGTTAGTATTGGCTTGTACTTTATCCTATAGTTAGCGCGTTCTATTGATTATTGAGACCGTTATGATCGTTCGTCCACGTCAGCATTGGCTACGCATGTTGTTTATTTGGCGTGGTTCGGTGTTACCCCGTATTCTGCCACAACTCGGCACGGTTACCATTTTAGCGGTAGTAGTGACGATACTTCATGGTCAATTATTTCATCTAAAAGTGCCATTAACCTTCGTGCCGTTTACCTTAATTGGTGTGGCATTAGCGGTGTTTTTGGGTTTTAGAAATAATGCCAGTTATGACCGTTATTGGGAGGGACGAAAACTCTGGGGCATGATTCTTAGTGAAAGTAGAACCTTAGTACGACAATTCTTAACCCTACCACAGCAAACAGATGCCACACAGCAGCGTCATTTGGTATTGACATTAGTGGCCATTGCCTACAGTTTACGTCATCAATTGCGCAATACTGACCCGAGTCATGACTTACAACGTCTATTGCCTCCTGAAGTAGCGCAGTCATTGCAGTCGGCACGTTTTATTCCTAATTTATTAGTGTTACAAGTGGCGACGCTATTTCAATATTCCCGTCGGCAACAACAATTCGATCCCATATTGGCCGCTCAAATAGAACAACCCCTAGCTCAAATTACTGACGGCATTAGTGGTTGTGAGCGACTCAGTAGCACACCCTTGCCTTATACCTATGTGGTGATTTTGCACCGTACAGCCTATTTATATTGTTTTTTATTACCGTTTGGTTTGGTGGATGCAATTGGTTGGATGACGCCGATCATGGTGATGTTCATTGCCTACACTTTTTTTGCGCTAGAAGCGGTTAGTGATGAATTAGAAGATCCGTTTGGCACAAGTGCTAATGATTTGCCCTTAGATGCTATTTGCGTAATGATAGAAACGACACTGTGTGAAATGTTGGGAGATAAAGAACTACCCCTAGCACCGCAGCCAGTTGATTATGTGTTATTGTGATAGCAGTTTTAATAGTGTTTAATTTAACACATAGCCTAAATTACTTAAAACGGCTCTTATTTGTAGCTCAAATAAGTCGGCCAACTCAAAGTATTCGTCAAACTCAAAACGAAGGTCATTTGCGTAGTCTGACTTGACAGGGGTAGTTGATTTCTTTCGTAGTAAAATACATGGTTTATTGTGGCCTTTTGCAAATCCATACTCATATAAAACATTGGAGTTATCGCCAGTAATATCGGCAACAAAAATATCGCAGTTCTGAATTTTTTTAAAAATATCGCCAATCAAATCGTGCGTTGGAGATTGATTATCCATAATTGGATGATGTATTAAGTTAATAAGAGGGTTTCTATTTTTAATGCAGTTAATGGCATTAAAAATGGTATTATCGTAATGATTTACAATGTTTTTGTTATAATACGGCATTGCCATAAATATTTTTATTTGTGATTCGTGTATTTTGTCAAATATATCAACAATACTATCTGCGTCAAGCTCTTTTATTTGGTCGATGTTTTTGGATAGTAGCCACACTTTAAATGATGTTAGTAAAGTTGTGCCTGTGCTTTCTTTAAAAGCATAATATAAAAAGGCTGATAGCAGACCAATTTCAGTTGATGCTCTTAGTCGTGCTTCTTCTCTGTATATTTCTTCTATTCGTAGTATTTTTTGTTTGATTAGTATTTCTGGTGTTTCCGCTTTAATCTGGTTTCTTTTTTCTAGAAATGTCAAAATTTGAACAAAAGTACTTCTCTTTTTATCTTGTAATAAATGGTTAAGATTTGGAGTGACATCTGTATCAAAGCTTTTTATGAGTTGGCGAGCTTTAACATATGTCCATCCGAATTGCTTCATTAAATCTTCATCAGAAAAAGAAATATTATCAAAAATGCTTTTTAAGTTTTGCTCGGATGTGAGGTTTTCACCTTTGCTATTAATGTTATGAAAAATTACACTTTGTTGTTTTGTGTTAATGTCATTATCTGTAAATAAAATCAAGCAAAATGGGGCTAATATATTGGTTTTTTCGGGACTTAAATGTTCTGCGGCAGTTAAACGATGATTGCCATCAATTCGATTAAAGAGTTTGTTTGCGTAGTTGTCATCAATTTTCAGTGTTGCTGTGCGAATATGCTCCTCATTGCGTATATCACCCGTTCCTTTATAGGTTTTAATTGAAACAGTAATACTTAAAGGTTTAGATTTTTCACCTGTTGAGTCTAGAATTTGAGCGGTAGGAGAAAGCCGAATATTATCAACTTGATTATTAATTGTGTAGCCTAAGATAATTTCTGGAAAGAATATATATTCTTTCTGGTCTAAAAAACTTTCTAAATCTTGGCAGTGTTGCTCAATTAATTCTCGCTGATAGCGTTCATCTGCTTTTGATATTTTGGCTAAGTCGCTTAATTTGGCAAAACCACGAATGCAGGTAAAATTACTGAATGACTGTGCTAAAATTCCACGTAAAATCATTATATTCTCCTTGTGTTATTGACCTAAAATCATCTGTTCTATGTGTGCTTTAGCATTAGCTAGTAATTGCTCGGCTTGGGTTTGCAGTTGTTTGGCTTGGGTGCGGATGGCTTGTATATGCTCGGCTATTTCGTTTTGTTTTTGGATTGGGGGTAGGGGGATTTTCATTCGTTTAAAGAAAATAGGAGAAACTCTTTGATGGCCTGTCGCACCTCCAAAATATAGCATTGCTGACCTTCTTAAATAACATAACCTTAAAATGGCATGTAAGTAATGAATGTTATTTTCGTGTAGTGCTCGAAAAATTAAATACTCAGTTGACCCTAAACCAACGCCATTGATGAGTCCAGTTGCTACAGCCGATTTACCATTTTGCATACATGGAGTTATTCTTGCCCAAAGTAAATCGTTGTCTTGAAACTGCGTATATCCTAATGACGTAGAGGGTTCTATAGTTTCTGCTACAGATGTGATTGAACCACTTTCATCGGATATTTTTTCCATTGGAATAAAGGAGCAAATCTTTGTGTCGATGATTGTTTTAGGATTAAAAATAAAGCTTTGAGTGAGTCTTTTCATGGGGTACTTAGTTGAGTGTAATGAAAATTGACTCATTTGAATGGGGGCATCAAAACGTTCGCCAGTTATCTGCTGAAAGCTAACCCTAAACATCCTTTTTTCTAAACTATTATCTTGCTCAGGTAAAGTAATACCTAATTCAGTTAATAAGTAAGTGTCTATACTGGCTAGTAATGCTTGAGCTTGTTGCTGTTGTTGTTGGCTTTCATGTAGTGCTTTCTCATATAATTCAACTGCTTTATCTTGAATTTCTAACGGAGGAACAACAATAGGAACAGGCGAAAGTTGCTGATAGTTAATGTTTTTTTGTGCCGATTGCGGTGCTAAATCTTCTAAATAGCTCTTAATAAATTTAAAGTATAAATTAATGTATTGCAGTGTTAACTCATTATTTTTAGGAGTCATGCCAATTAAACTGTCAGGAAAACAAGCGGGATAATCTAAAATAGCCGTATCGCCAATATTGGCAGCAATGGTGATAACCACAACAGGCTTATCAAATAAACGACTGGTTTTTAAACCCAATTCGTTAAGTGTTTGAGAGTAAGTGATTTTTCCGTTAGATTGACTGGCACGAACAATATCCCCCGTTTGAATAAAAGGATATTCACCACCATAAAGTTTTGGTTCATTGCGTGGACGATGGCCAAAACGACCACGCTGCATATCAATAACCTGACATAGTTTTTTGATGGGGTAAATAGTTTTATTAACAATTTCTAAATTATTGACGGAATAGTAGTAAAGAGGGTCAAGCCGTCCGTTGATATCTGAAAAATTTAGTGTAAATATTTTCAGGTTATCTGTTCTTTGATTATTAAACTGACTCATTATTACCTCCCTTATTTATAGCTTCTTCTTGCTTTTCTAATAATAACTCCAACTGCCGACTTAACACTGCTTTATCAGGCAAGTATAACGAATACTTTGCCAAAAGCACCGTATTCGTAATACTTGCCGTCGCATACTCCACCAAAATATGATTTTTCTTTGCGCCTAAAATAATGCCTACAGGCTCATTATCGCCTTCGCTAGCTTCTTCTTTTTTAAAGTAATTTAAGTATAAATTCATTTGACCAATATCTTGATGGTCAATTTCGCCACGTTTTAAATCCACCAACACAAAACATTTTAAAATACGATGATAAAACAACAAGTCCACATAAAAATGCCGACCGCCAATACTCATCCGATATTGCCGCCCAATAAACGCAAAACCCTTACCCATTTCCATAATAAACGATTGCAGGTTTTCTATAATTTGCGTCTCTAAATCACTTTCAAGATAATGAGTTGACTCAGGAATGTTTAAAAACTCCAACACAAACGGGTCTTTGATTAAATCATCGGCAGATTGAGGTACAAAACCTTCTTTAGACAAACGTAAAACACTGTCTTTATCTTTAGATAAGGCAATACGCTCAAACAAAGAGCTTTGCATTTGTCGTTTTAGCTCCCGCACACTCCAACGCTCTAGCTCGCATTGCTTTGCATAAAAGTTAAGTTCTAAGTCATTATTAGATTTAAGAATTTCTATGTAATGACTCCAGCTTAAAAATCCAGACAGTGTTTGGATTTTTGCAAACTTGAGATAAAACTGTCGAATTAAAAACACATTAGAACGGCTAAAGCCTTTGCCATGCTGCGTGGTTAAGTCTTTTGCTAATTTGTCTAATAGGCCGCTACCATATTCTGCTTTTTCGTTGCCGTGTTGCTCAAACTCAACAATATGCCGCCCGACCTGCCAATAAGTTTGTACTAGCAAAGTATTAACCGCGTATGCGGCTTGCTCTCGCGCCGATGACAGCAATACGCCTACATTGTCTAAAAGCTTGTGATAGTGGTTATAATCGGGTGATGTAGTGCTAGTAAGACTCATTATTGACTTCCTGTGTAATAAATCGCGCTAACTCTGTGCCAATTACATCCAATTCGTTTTTATTGGTTTTTTTGCCTGTTGCGTCATAGCCAATATCGTCGGCAATGGCCATAAAAATAGGGTAGTCGGGTAGTTCGTTTTGTTTTTTTAGTAAATAGGCTTCTTCTAAGCGCTCTTTTAGTTCGTTAATTTGCTCGGTGTATTCCGCGCTTTTTTCGGCTTTCCATTCTTTATAAGCGTCTGTCTTTTTAAAGTCGCTTAACTCACCTGTAAACGTTGCTCCTTTGGCCTGATTTAGTACGTCTTTTTTCTCTTGTTCTATGCGTTCAACTTCGGTTTGATAGTTGTGTTGAGTGAGTAATAGGGTTTGTAAACTTAGCTTTTTTTGCTGTATGGCTTGCGTTGTTGCTGCGCTATATTTACGCAAAAATAACACGCTACTTTTTACGCCTGCGCCTGTGGCGGTAAACGCTGTTTGCGGCAAACTCACTACCGCGACAATGCGGTATTGTTCTTCTATTTGGTCGCGGACATATTGCAAACTGCTATTGGTTAACACGCCATCGGGAATCACAATCGCTAAATAACCACCTTCAGTTAGAAAGTGATGACATTGTTCTATAAACAAAATTTCGGTGCTTTGAGAGTCCCGATTTTTAACGCCACTGTTTTTTAAGTCTAACCAAGACGTGTCTTTCATGCCAAAGTCATAAGTGTCTAAATAGGCTTTTTCGGTTAGTTTAATCACGCTGCCAAACGGTGGATTCGTAATAATAAAATCAAAACGTCCGTACTTAAAACCCTGATTTTTAGTGACTTCTTGAATTTTATCTGCGCTTAACAAACCATCAGAAGTAATGACATTAGTATGGCCATCATCGTGAATAATCATATTCATTTTAGCGGCGCGGCTAATTTGCTCGTTAATTTCTATACCGTATAAGTTCTTTTCGGCAAAGTCGTGCCAGTGTCGCCAATGTTCATTACTTTCGGAGCTATAAAATTCATCGGCTTCGCGGCGAACTTTTTCCAGCGCGTGTAATAAAAAGCCACCACTGCCACATGAGGTATCTAATACCAGAGAGTTATGGGTGATAGGCAATACATCAACAATAAACTTAACAATCGGGCGAGGGGTAAAATATTGGCCAAAACTGCCCCTAAAAAACGAATCCATAAAGGTTTCAAAAGCGCGGCCTTTGCTGTCTAAGTCGGTTTTGCTGAGGTTAATGTCTTGTAAATACTCAACAATGGTACGCACCCGCTCAGTAGTTAAGCGAATATCATCTCTAAATACTTCGGGGTCTTTGGTTCGACCTTCTTCATATAAAGCTTTAATCCGTTTAAACAAAGCCTGATTGGTTTGTTTTAACACTTCGTCAGGATGGCTGGCTTCGGCAACAATAATCTGAAAGTCATAAGGTTGACCATCTTTACGCGGTTTACGTTCATCCCAAATTTTACAAAAAATTAACTTGTCTAATTCGTCAAAGGCTTCGGAAGGATTTAATTGTCCACCTGCCCAAAGTGCGTTATGAGCTTGCTTAAAGCGGCGCGTTAATTCATCTTCGGCAACCACGCGAATGTCGGCAAATTTTTGCTCACCTGTTTTGTGTTTGAGTTTGTCCGCGCCTTTAACAAATTTATAGGGGGCGAGCTTATCGACACCATAAGCAGGAATATCCGTTTCTAGTTTGCGTGTATGTTTGGCTTTATCGACTTGAAAGTATTCATTTTTAATTTTAGAGGTAACCCAAACCCATTTGACATTATTGGGTAAGGCAAAAGCGTAAGAGTAAGCTTGATTGATAGCTTGAGTAAATTCTTGTTCGGAGACTTCTTGTTTTTTACATTCGACTAAAATATGGGGCTGCAAACAGTCATCATCGTTATAAACAATAATATCGGCTTCGCGCTTGTCTGCACCCATTGTCACCATAACAAAATTTTGTACGCGCTTGGCAGGGTAGCCATATTCCAAAATTAAACGGCAATAGGCTTCGGCTTGTACTTGCTCTTCGGGATTGGTTAATAAACGACTTTTCTTTTGCGTGACGTATTCAATGCGTTTGCCATCGTCAAACAGTTTAATAATGCCTTTGCTGATGCCTAACTGAATGTAGTCGATTACTTGATTATTATTCATCGTGAATCCTTAATGTTAGGGTGACAGTACATCTGCTATGTCAAATATTTTGCCCGCTTATAATCGGGGTATCTACAGTATTTTAATGCTTTTCGATAGGCCAAAAAAAAGCCCTGATTGTTATCAATCAAGGCTTTTTTAGAATTACGTGCTGGTACCGAGAGTCGGAATCGAACCGACACGCCCTCACAGGCAACAGATTTTGAGTCTGCCGCGTCTACCAGTTCCGCCATCCCGGCACGTAGAGTGGGGTGTATTATAGGCAGCAAAAAATGTACGTCAAGCATTTTCAATGAAAGTTGTTATAATGCTACCCCGTTTGAATATTTCTTATGCAAAATCTATGCGCCTGACTGACTTTAGCTACGAACTACCCGATGAATTGATTGCCCGCCACCCATTAAGCGAACGCTCCGCCTCACGTTTATTACATTTAGCGGCTGATGGTTTACATCATCGCAGCGTCCGTGATTTGCCGCAATTGATTCGCCCCAATGATTTATTGGTTTTTAACGATACCCGAGTCTTAGCTGCACGATTATTTGGTAATAAAGCCACAGGCGGTAATATAGAAGTCTTGGTCGAACGCATTATTGATGAAAATACGGCGTTAGTCCATTTACGCGCCAGTAACTCACCCAAAGCAGGGGCAAAACTATTTTTTGCCCGTGGCCAAGTGTCAGCGATGATGGTCGAGCGTGTCGATGATTTATTTAAGCTGCAATTTTCGCAACCTGTACGTGCTGTATTAGCCGCGCATGGTGAAATGCCGTTGCCGCCTTATTTAGGTCGAGAAGTTGAAAAAGCCGATAGCGAGCGTTATCAAACGGTCTATAGCCACCCCGATAAAGTCAATTCGGTGGCCGCCCCGACCGCAGGTTTGCATTTCGATGATGATTTATTAGCGCAATTAACAGCCGCAGGCGCAAATTTTGCCTATGTCACTTTACACGTTGGCGCAGGGACGTTTCGGCCTGTAAAAACGGATGATATTCGTGACCATCACATGCACAGTGAATGGTTAAATGTGCCTGAAGAAACCGTTCAAGCCATTCGTGATACTAAAGCCAAAGGTGGGCGAGTGATTGCCATTGGTACAACCAGTGTGCGTGCTTTAGAAAGTGCGGCGTTGTATAGCAATGGTCAGTTGCAAGCATGGTCGGGTGAAACTCAGATTTTTATCTACCCGAGTTATGAATTTAAGGTGATAGATGCCTTGTTTACGAATTTTCATTTACCCGAATCGACCTTGTTAATGTTGGTGTCGGCATTGGCAGGGCGTGAGCGTGTCATGGCCGCCTATGCGGAGGCAGTGGCGCAGAAGTATCGCTTTTTTAGTTATGGTGATGCGATGTTTGTTGAGCAAGAAGAAAACAATGTTTAGCCCATCCTTCCCAATACGCTATACTTGCGCCCTTGTTTTTAACCGCACCGTATTTTTATCATGCAATTTAAACTTTTAGCCACCGATGGTCTTGCGCGTCGGGGCGAACTCACTTTGCAACATGGCAAAGTACAAACGCCTGCCTTTATGCCTGTCGGTACTTATGGCACGGTCAAAGGCATGTTTCCGTCAGATATTGCCAATATTGGCGCGGAAATCATGCTCGGTAATACCTTCCATTTATGGTTGAGACCAGGTACAGACATCGTTAAACAACACGGTGGCTTACATCAGTTTATCAATTGGGATAAACCGATTCTGACCGATTCGGGCGGTTTTCAAGTATTCAGCTTGGGTGCGTTACGCAAAATCAGCGAAGAGGGCGTAAAGTTTCAATCGCCTGTTGACGGCGCAAAAGTGTTTTTAACGCCTGAAATCTCCATGCAAATTCAGAAAGATTTGAATTCTGATATCGTCATGATTTTTGACGAATGCACGCCATATCCTGCAACCGAAAAAGAAGCGCGTGAGTCAATGGAGCTGAGTTTACGTTGGGCGGCGCGATGTAAAGTTGCCCATGAAGGCAATCCCAATGCTTTATTTGGTATTGTGCAGGGTGGTATGTATGAAAATTTACGTGATGTTTCTTTAGAGGGCTTATTAAATATTGGCTTTGATGGTTATGCCATTGGTGGTTTGTCGGTGGGCGAGCCTAAAGAAGAAATGTTGAAAATCTTGGATTACGTCCCCACTAAATTACCTGATGATAAGCCCCGTTATTTAATGGGGGTCGGTAAACCCGAAGATTTAGTCGAAGCAGTGCGTCGCGGTGTGGATATGTTTGATTGTGTCATGCCTACACGTAATGCTCGAAATGGTCATTATTTTGTCACTGACGGTATTGTCCGTATTCGTAATAGTCAGTACAAGACGGATACTGACACATTAGATGCACATTGCGATTGTTATACTTGCCAAAATTTCTCCCGTGCCTATTTACATCATTTAGACAAATGCGGCGAGATGTTGGGTGCAATGTTAGGCACACTACACAACTTGCGCTACTACCAACGCTTAATGGCAGGCTTACGTACTGCCATTGAGCAAGGCACATTGACTGAATTTGTTGCCGACTTTTACGCTCGTCGAGATTTACCCGTTCCAGCGTTATGATTTCGTCCTAAGTTATAGAGAGAGAAAGCATGAGTTTTTTTATTGCCGATGCCTACGCCGCCGCGCCTGCTGCCGCTGAACCTTCCGCATTTGCCAACATTGCCATGTTAGTCGTGTTTATGTTGGTGTTTTACTTTTTGTTATGGCGGCCACAAGCAAAACGTCAAAAAGAACATAAAGGCTTAATGGATAGTCTGCAAAAAGGCGATGAAGTCGTGTTTGCAGGTGGTTTGTTAGGTCGAGTGCAAAGCGTTGATGATGACTATGCGGTGATTGAAGCCAGTCATAATTTGACGTTAAAAGTGCAAAAAGCAGCCGTGTTGGCAACTTTGCCAGCAGGGACATTAAAAGGCATTGGTGTGGCATCTCCCACCAATTTAAACAAAGACTAGAATATATAAGAACTGCTATGCGCTATCCTGCTTGGAAATACGTTGTCATTGTGCTGGTGTTAATCATTAGTACACTTTATTCCTTACCGAATCTATATCCCGATGAACCAGCGATTCAAATTTCTGGTGCTAATGCGGGCATTAAAGCGGATAAAACTGTGTTGCAACAGGCCGAATCTGCGTTAAAACAAGCAGGATTGCCTTATCACGGTTCTGAAGTGCAAACCAAAGGTGCATTGGTACGTTTTGAAACCAATGATCAACAAATTAAAGCTCAAGATGTGGTGAAAAAAGCTCTTGGTGAAAGTTATGTGGTTGCCTTAAACCTTGCGCCAACCACGCCTGATTGGTTATTGGCGATTGGTGCTGCACCCATGAAGTTGGGTTTAGACTTACGCGGCGGAGTTCACTTCTTATTAGAAGTGGATATGTCAAAAATCTTAGAGCAACGCCAAGAAAGCTATACTACTGAATTGAAAGCGAAAATGCGCGAAGCAAAAATTGCCTATCGTTCAGTGAGTGATGTCACTAATGGCCTGACCATTAAATTTGAAACGGCTGCGGAGCGAGATCAAGCACAAGCACTGTTGACACCTGAATATAAAGAATTCACGTTGTTGCCAACGAAGCGTGATGAAGCCTTCTTTTTGGATATGGCTTTTAGTCCGATCAAGTTAAAAGAGTTTGCGGATTACGCTGTCGAACAAAACTTAACGACCTTGCGTAATCGGGTCAATGAATTAGGCGTGGCCGAAGCCTTAGTGCAGCGTCAAGGTGCGAATCGTATCGTTGTTGAGTTGCCCGGTGTGCAAGATACGGCGGAAGCAAAACGTGTGATTGGCCGCACAGCGACTTTAGAATTCCGTTTTGTTGACTGGGAGCATCAAGGTCAACCATTGGATGGGGTTGCGCCACCAAATACCGAGATTTTTCCGTTCCATAAAATAGGCGGTGAACCTGTTTTATTGCAAAAGAAAAAGATTGTCACGGGAGAGCGTGTCATCAATGCTCAATCGGGTTTTGATGAATATTCCAACTCACAAGTTAATATTACTCTAGATAGTCGTGGCGGCAAAATGATGGCCGAAGCGACGCGTGACAATGTGGGTAAACAAATGGCGGTATTGTTTGTTGAACATAAACAACGTAGCCGATTTGTCACCGATGTTAACGGTCAAACGACAGAAGTGCGTGAACCTTATGTCGAGAAAACCGTTATTAATCGTGCCACCGTGCAATCTATGTTGGGCGTGCAATTCCGTATTACGGGTTTAGACTCAGCCGAAGAAGGCAAAGAATTAGCCTTGTTACTACGCGCAGGCGCATTAGCAGCACCGATGTATTTTGTTGAAGAGCGCACTGTTGGTCCGAGTTTAGGCCAAGACAATATTGATAAAGGCTTAATGTCCACACAAGTCGGTTTTATCTTAGTCGCGGCGTTTATGTTGGTGTTTTATCGGGTATTTGGTCTGGTGGCAAATATTGCTTTATTTATGAACGTGGCAATGGTTGTTGCGTTTATGTCTGCCATTGGTGGTGCATTAAGTTTACCGGGTATTGCAGGGATTGTCTTAACAGTGGGTATGGCTGTTGATGCCAACGTCTTGATTTATGAGCGTATTCGTGAAGAGTTGCGTGCAGGGGCATCGCCACAACAAGCGATTCTCTCAGGTTACGACCGTGCTTTTGCGACGATTATTGATGCCCACGTCACCACCTTAATCGTGGCATTGATTTTGTTTGCGGTGGGGTCTGGCCCCGTTAAAGGTTTCGCGGTGACATTATCTATCGGTATTATTTGCTCTTTATTTACCGCGATTACCGTCACGCGTGCGGTGGTGCAAATCATTTATGGTAACCGTCGCGTTACTAAACTCAGTATTTAAGGGGCGAAAATCATGCTTGAAGATAATAAAGTCATTCAGTTCATGCGTTTTCGTAAGCCAATGGCGATTTTTTCGTTGTTGGTCGTGTTGGCGGGCGTATTCTCAATTTTTACCAAAGGTCTTAATCTCGGTTTAGACTTTACAGGGGGTACAGCTGTAGAGCTTATCTATGCCAAACCCGTTGAACAAATAGCTTTACAGAATGCACTCGAAGAGGCGGGCATTAAAGACACGGTGGTTCAACATTTAGGTCATGCGACAGAAGTGTTGATTCGTATGCCGCCACAAGAAAAATCAGGTGGCGAGATTGGTCAGCGTGTATTGGCAGCAGCACAGTTTGACAGCAATAACAAAGCGACATTACGACAAGTGGATTCTGTGGGTTCACAAGTCGGGTCGGAATTGTATGGTAATTCGTTATTAGCGATTGCGATGTCATTGGGTTTGATGATGGCGTACGTTGCTATCCGTTTCCGCATTAAGTTTGCGGTGGGTGCGGTGATTTCTTTATTGCACGATACGTTGTTTACAGTGGGTATTTTTTCTATGATGGGTTGGCCGTTTGACTTAACCGTATTGGCGGCTATTTTAGCGTTAATTGGTTACTCCTTAAATGACACCATCGTTGTGTTTGACCGAATCCGTGAAAACTTCCGTCGTTTACGTAAAGCAGATCCTATCGAAATCGTTGATATTTCGCTGACTGAAACCTTACGTCGTACCATTATGACCGTAGCAACGGTGGTTTTAGTGGTGTTGTCGTTATTCTTCCTTGGTGGCAACGCCTTGAAATGGTTCTCGGTGGCGATGTTGGTGGGATTATTCGCGGGTACGTATTCCTCAATTTATATTGCCACAAGTTATGCGTTGATGATGGGGTTAAACAAAGAGGACTTAATGGTTGTTGTTAAACCTGAGTTTGTTGAAGAAGGCGAGATTTTGCCGTAATCAGTCAACAGTTATCAGTCAACAGTTATCATGAGCCGCTGTTGACTGATAGTTTTGGTGAGTTAAAACTGTTCACTGTTCACTGTTCACTGTTCACTGTTCACTGTTCACTGTTCACTGTTCACTGTT
>VIAD01000003.1:247364-331982 GCA_006546595.1 Moraxellaceae bacterium AER2_44_116
CAACTGCTAATCCCCACTTTTTTATACAACGCATCCATACACCACGCAGGGCCAATCAATAAAAACTGTAAATCTTTGAAGAACGATGGTTTTTTACCTTCAATATAATGGCCGATAAACTGACCAATCCACGCAACAACAAACAATCCCACCGCCCACCAAATTAAATTAGGCAATATTGCGGCAATTGCTAACATCACCACTGTCACAGCTAACATGCCAATGGCTAATGAAGTAGAAAGTTGTGCATAAAACCAGATCGAAGCTGCAACCGCCGCTAATGCCAAACCATAATGTAAGCTATAAGCAAATGCCAACACGGTAAAGCTAATGACAGGCACACACAGCCAGTGAATTTTCTTATTAGTCGGATTTTGGTGGCTTTCACTGTATTCTTCTAGCCAAGCGTTCAAGGTTTTCATCATTAGTCTCGTGTTGTTATGGGGTAATGGTGTTTATTTAGACTGAAACAGTCAAAAAGGCAAGTTATTCAAGTGTGGGCTTATAAGAAATCAATACCACACCAAACAAGACTAAACATGCGCCAAAAATTTGCCAGTTCGTTAAAAATTCGTCAAGCAACCATGCTCCTAAAGCCAGAGTAATGACAGGGCTGATAGCACTGACCAACGCTGACTGTGGCGCACCAATTCGCCTAATGCCTTGTGTTAATAATGTTGCAGGTAAAAATGTGCAAAAAAAACCCAATGCAGCACAGATTAGCCAAACAGGTTTGGCGAGTGTTGTTAATGTGTTTAACGGATGAGAAAGAGCAAATTGCAGGAAACAACATAACGAAGCAATGGACAACGCCAGTGCGGTAAAACGAATCGCGCCGAAACGTTGAATCAATACGCCACTACCAACTAAATAGCCCGCATAAGCTAAAGCACCCGCAAAAACCAACACACTACCCAGTATTAAGTGCGTGCTTTCCTGTTGTTCATTCCCAACAAATACAAACATCATGCCTGAGTAGCTAATCACTATCGCCAACCATGTTTGTCGACTAATCACCGTTTTAAAAAATAATGCTGATAAAAATACGGTTAATGTCGGGTACATAAACAAAATCAGCCGCTCTAAACTGGCACTGATAAATTCCATGCCCCAAAAATCAAAAATACTTGCACCATAGTAGCCAACAACGCCTGCCGCCAATAACCCCCAATAGTCTTTACGTACTAAGGGTTTGCTGGGTTCATGACTGACATATAACAGCACTAAGAAGAAGGGTAAGGCAAACGCCATGCGTAAGGTTAAAACGGTGACCGAATCAACTGAATATTGATACGCCAGTTTCACCAACACCGATTTAGCAGAAAATAAAATGGCTGAAATCAATACACAAATTACGCCAGTGAGATAGGTTTTCGACTGCATAAGACCATGATCTACTGAAGGGGAAACGCAAAATAACACGTCTTTATCGCAAAAACACACATTGTATTTTTAAGTGCAAATAGTCATTGAGTAAAGTGGTGAGATCGCTTAATAATCGCTTGCATTAAGAAATACAATTCGTATAACACAAAATCAGGACTTAGGGATCAATCACATAAGTCCTAAAAACGACAAAAAACATCACCATGACTTATTGATGAGGCTAGCGATGATAGAAAACGGCGATCTTATTTTAAATTATTTAGAACGGTTGGGCGTGAAATATGTCTTTGGTGTGCCAGGTGGCAGCATCGAGCCTTTTTACAATGCGCTGGCGCGTAGCGAGAGAAACGGCGGTATTAGAGCGGTGACAGCTCGCCACGAAACAGGGGCGGCATTCATGGCAGATGGTTACGCTCGTGAGACAGGGCGTATAGGTGTTTGTTGTTCTACCGCAGGGCCGGGCGCAACGAATTTAATTACAGGTGTTGCCTCAGCGTATGCGGATGGCATTCCTGTGTTGGTGATTACCGCACAGACTTCTATTGAAAAATTTGGTCGTGGTTCGTTTCAAGATAGCTCCTGTACAGGCATCAATACTGCCGAAATGTTTACCCACTGCACCCGTTTTAATACCTTGGTTTCTCATGCAGCGCAACTTGAACCGAAGTTTCTACAAGCAATTAGTTATGCCATTAGTAATCGTCCTGGGCCTGTACATTTGAGTATTCCTTTAGATGTCATGCGTGCCAAAGTTGAGCCGCACCGTATTAACGGCACTATGCGGGCATTTATCAATCATGAGGTTGTACCCAGCCAAGAAGCAATGCAACTGGTATTAAAAGATTTGGCAGATAAAAATAAAGTCACGGTGGTGATTGGTGAAGGCGCAGCTGGGGCAATAGATACCATTATTAGTCTGATTGAGTCGCGTGGCTGGCTATTTGTCACCACCCCGAGAGCTAAAGGCTTGGTCAATAACTTTCATCCTTTATATCGCGGTGTCTTTGGTTTTGCTGGCCACGACAGTGCACTAGAGGCATTACAGCCTGAAAATGCTCAACGAGTGGTTGTTGTCGGTACGGCTTTAGATGAAGTATCTACCAGCGGGTGGGATACATCGGCGATTATGTCCGAACGATTAATTCATTTGTCCAGTAACTCCGAGCATCTCAGCCGTTCATTTATGGCAAAGTTATGTATTTTGGGTTCGTTGGAGTTAATGTTAAAACCGTTTGCTAAGCTGTTAGAAAATAACACCTTCAAAAAAAGCTTAGTGCTGTCTGCAGATGAACGTGGCTTGCCCAAAATGGTCAGTTTGGCTAATAGAGATAAGTGCTTTAGTCAAGAAGGACGCATCAAACCTCAAGCCTTAATGACCAAAATGAGTGCCATTTGTCCTGATAATACTCGCGTGTTGATGGATACGGGCAATAGCTTTTTATGGGGCATTCACTATTGGAATTGTAAACGCCCGATAGATTTTAATCCGAAAAAAACTTTATTTCATATTGGTATTGGTTTTGCGTCGATGGGTTGGGCGATAGGTGCAGCAGTCGGTATGGCGGCAGGCGCAAAAGGCAAACCCGTGGTCTGTTTTACAGGTGATGGCAGCATGTTAATGAGTGGCCAAGAAATAACAGTGGCCTTGCAAGAAAATCTCAACGTCTTGTTTGTCATTCTCAATGACTCATCATTAGGCATGATAAGACACGGCCAGCAATTAGGTGGCGCAGAGCAGATTGGTCACGCATTACCGACGGTTAATTTTGCCAAAATGGCGGAAGCAATGGGTATTGAAGCCTATCGAATTGAGACGATGGCTGATCTTGATAAATTAGATATTCCACTTTTATTAAGTCAATCAGCACCTTGTTTATTGGATGTCTTGATTGATAGTGATGAAGTGCCACCGATGGGTGCGCGCATGAAAGTTCTGACAGGAGCAGTGTGATGACCGAAAAAGTTCCTGTTTTTTATAGTAATATCTGGGAGGAAGAAGCCGAAGCCGACAATCCTTTTGCTGCCAAAGCCTGTTATAGCCACGGCTATGATGTCTATGGCGAGTTACTGCACAAAGCGAGCTGGTTTGAGTATCTGCTCCTACAGTTTACGGGTGAAAAACCTAAAGCCCAACAGGCGCATTTATTGGAGCGCGTGGCCATCGCAATTGCTAATCCGGGCATGCGTGATGCTAGTGTTCGCGCAGCAATGAATAGTGGTGTCAGTCGCGCAACTCATGCCGCAACTTTGATGGCGGCCTTGGCGATTGGTGCAGGTCAATATGGTGGCAGTCATGAGGTTTATTTGTGTTTACAGCGTTGGCAACACTGTGGCTTGGATAAAAATAAATGGCTCACTCAGCTAGTGATACAAGATGACGGTCAACAAACCGATATTTGGCTACCGATAGAACATATTGCAGGCTTTGATCCTCATGGCGAAAGTTGTCCAACGCCCGTTTTGCAGACTTTAGCCTTATTGTCCTCAATTAAAACGGATGGCGCGTTAATGTGGCTACAAACACATCGTCTGTTTTTGGAGCAAGAAGTCGGTTATCCCTTGGCAATGTCAGGCGTTATCGCCGCAGCTTTTTATGATTTAGGTTTAGACGAACATCAAGCGTCGATGTTGTATTTAATGTTGAGATTGCCGGGTGCCGCGACTCATGCGCTGGAACAACGTGGCGTAGGGTGGAAAAAATTCCCCTTTGTCGGTCATCAAATTGAACTAACGGACGACCCCAACGCTCAACAGCTGACAGTTAACGGAGATAGGGCATGAGTAATAGAGCACTATTAGCCGCCGAAGGTCATTTAGTCACTGCCGTGGGTAAGGCTTTTTTAAGCGATCGGGTGGTGATGCGCGGTCGAGATTTACACCGTGACTTAGGCGACATGAGCTGGTTTGCACTCCATCTCTATGGCATTACAGGCCGTGATTTTACCGACAATGAATTAAAACTACTCAATTATTTATGGGTATCGACCAGTTATCCTGACCCTAGTATTTGGCCAAACAATACCGCTGCATTAGCTGGCTCAGCAAGAGCAACGGCTTCTTTAGCCATGGCGGCAGGTTTAGTGACATCAGAGGCTTCGTTATTTGGTGTCAAACCATTAAAAAAAGTTCTAGCCTTTTTTTTGAGAGCCAAACAGGAGCAAGCTAATGGCCGATTATTGGCAGATATTGTTGAGGATGAAATAAAAACCAACGGCTTGGTTTATGGTTATGGTCGGCCATTAGTGAGCATAGATGAGCGCGTACCGCATACCATAGCAAAGGTTAATGAGCTAGGCTTTGCCGAAGGCGAGTGTTTTAAGATGTCTTTAGCAATTAACGATTATTTAATTAAAACACGAAAAATCGCGATGAATATTGCCGCATTGGATGGTGCTTTAGGTGCTGATTTTGGCTTTACGCCTGAACAGTTTCATTTATATATGAATCTGATTGTGTATGCAGGGCAGCCCGCGTGTTATTTAGATGCCATTAGCAAACCCGAAGGCAGCTTTTTCCCCATGCGTTGTAGCAATATTCGTTATGGTGGCGTGCCGCGTCGAAAATGGTAGGGTGTGATTTTAAGGGTAGCTCCTGTGGTAACACATAGGTATCTACACAAGTTTGATAAAATGAGTTTTTAACGATGAAGCTCCCTCTCCATCAGGGAGACGACTGCAAGGATGCAGGAGTTAGAGCAACGCATGGAGCGGTTGCCGATGGTTGGGGTGAAGGTAATATTTTTGCCTAATCCTGAGGTAATTGCGCCATTTTTAGACCGCACCCTAGCCCTCTCCTAATAGGAGAGGGAACAATATCGCTCTAATCTCATCTCTTATACGATAAAACAGATGTGTAGATGGCATATTAAAACTGATATTGTACTTCGGCATAGACACTACGTCCTGCCATCGGGTAGTCGTTAGGCATATTGACCACTACACCGCCCGTACTTGGCTCTCGGACGTCAGCATCAAATACGTTACGCACTGATAAAGCCAACTCTAAGCCATTGATCACATCTTGCTTACGCAATGTTAAATCCATGGTTGTGTAGTCACTTAAGGCAGGCCGTGTGTCACCCGCCACTCGCTTTTGCTTACCAACCCATGTGACTTGGCTGTCAAAATGCCAGTCAGGGGTAACTGTCCATTCACTGCGAGCATATATTTGTTGATTCGGGGCATCACCGACATCAACATCGGTTTTTTTGTCGGTTGATTGTTGATAAGCGTAATTGACTAAAAAACGTAAATTATAAACTGGTGAATAATCCGCTTCTAGCTCTAAACCATGCCCTTGCAATTCCCCGATATTTTGCGCTTTTGCTCCACCAATTTGAGGTACAAAAGTAATAAAATCCTTGATGTTGTAGCGATAAATATTAGCGGTGTAGAGTAGTTTCGATGACAGTTGATGAGAAAGTGCCAACTCATAAGTATCTATCGTTTCAGGCTTTAAATTGCGGTTACCTAATGTTAGAGGATTACTGATACCAAACAGCTCAACAAAAGACGGTGCACGGAATGCCTTGCCGTATAACAATTTGGTGGTGATTTTATCGGTTGCTGCCCACACTAAGGCTAGTCTTGGGTTAGTCGTGTCGCCAAAATCTGAAAAGTGGTCATAACGAATGCCTGTGGTCGCTTGCCAGTTAGGCGCAAACTTCCATTCATCCTGCACAAACACATAATGATTGGTGCGCTGGCTTTCGGGTAAGTAAACTTCGGGAGTATCGCTGACATCTTCAATCATGCCGCTGGGTCTAGGCAAAAAAACAGGCGAGCCATTAGTCTGAAAAGCAACCATGAAATTTTTGGTTTCAGTGACTTCAAACATATCATCCCACGTAAAACCTGTACCTAGTCTAATTAAGTGATTATTTAAGCCTTTGAATAAAGCGCTTAAATCAATACGCGCATTTTCTTCTTGATAGCCAGGGTTGCCAATAAAACCGTTGGCGAAAAAGCCAGCTCCTGCACCCGCTGGAAAAAGCAGGATGTTAGTTTTAACTTCTTGTGTGTTTTTGTAGTAACTCACGCGGCTTTCAACATCTATATTGGGTGTTAAGTCGTTCAGTGTGTAGGTGTAATCTAAATTATAGCGTTGACTTGATACGCGCGAAGTGGGGTCAAGTGCTTCGGCATAACCCACAGTAGAGCCGACATCATAACGACCTTGGTAGCCGACTCTCAGTAAGGAGTTATCGTGGGCAATATTGAGTCGTGCTTCAATCGAGTCTTTCATGTTGCTGGTTGAGCTGGGAGCTAGACTGGCAGGTGGTGCGCCAAACGTGGCTTGTAGCTGTGGATCATTATCAACAACCGTTTGTGCATCGTACTCCACGGTTCTTTTAAAGCCATCTGTGGTTTCTGCTTCCAGTGTAAAACCAACATTAACCTTATTGTAAGAACCGCCGTGTTCTAGCCAAACTGACTGTGTGCCAAAACTGCCTACACGCGCGCCTGTTTTAGTACCGTTGATGTCATCATGTTGTTTGGTGACAATATTGATGACCCCTGAAAAAGCATCTGCGCCGTAGAGAGCAGAGCCAGGGCCACGAATCACTTCAATACGCGCAATAGACTTAATCGGCATTTCGCCACCCGAAATGTGGCCTCTATCACCTGTAAATAAACTGGTAATTGGAATGCCATTAACCAGCATTAAGGTTTGTGGATTAAAGGTAGAGGTAATGCCACGAATAATATATTTGGGAAAATACGTTTGACTGGAGCGCGTGACGTGCAAACCGGGTACAGTTTCCAATACCTGATCTATGCTAGTAGCTCCCATCGCAGCAATATCATCGGCGGTAATAACCGTTGCAATAGCCGCCGCTTTATCTAACGGTGTTTGTGTGCCTGAAGCAATCGATGTGACCCGTATTTTGCCTAATTCATCCAACGACATATCCCACAAGTCGCCGCTAGCCATTGCCATCTCACTAAATAATAGAATGTTTGATAAGCCCATCCCAAAAATCAACGTTGAGATTTTTTTGGGAGGATGTTTAACGGCTGATATTGCTAAATAATTGTTCATCATGTTCACCATTTTTAAGCGTATGTGTTAGTACGTGTCTGTCGTCTTGTTTTGTAGCGTTATTCATAAATAGTCAATCTAAAAGGCAAAACGATTGAGTGATCTATTAAAACGGGTATTGCACTTCAGCATATAAACTACGTCCTGCCATCGGAAAATCGTTGGGTATATAGACAGCGGGGCCGGGACTGGGTTCAGTGACATTAGCATCGAATAGATTTTGAATGGATACGGCGAGATCAAGCTTTCGCCAGATATTTTGTTTACGGAGGGTGATGTCAACCGTCGTATAAGCAGAGTGTGCAGATCGCGTATCACCTAAGACCCTTTTTTGCTTGCCAACCCAAGTAACTTGACTATCAAAATGCCAATCGGAGGCAATTGTCCATTCACTACGTCCATAAATTTGATGGCTTGGTGCATCGCCAACATCGGCATCCGTTTTTTTGTCGATGGATTGTTGGTAAGCATAATTAGCCAAGAAGCGGACATTATAGAAGGGAGAATAATCCGCCTCTAATTCAAAACCTTGGCCTTTGCGATTACCAATGTTTTGTGCTTGATTCACGCCACTACTGATGGGGACATAGGTAATAAAGTCTTGAATATTATAACGATAGATATTGGCCGTGTAGAGTAATTGATTGGATAACTGATGTGAAAAAGCAAATTCGTAAGTATCAATGGTTTCTGCTTTTAGGTGAGGATCACCTAAAACAATAGGATTTGTGGTGACAAACAGCTCATTAAACGAAGGCGCACGAAAAGCTTTACCATATAATAGTTTGGTGGTGATGTTGTTCGTTGTCGCCCATACTAACGCCAGTCTAGGGTTAGTGGTGTTGCCAAAATCAGAAAAATGGTCGAATCGGATACCTGTTGTTGCGAGCCAATTGCGTGTTAGTTTCCATTCATCTTGGGCAAATAGATAATAGTTAGTCCGTTGTTTTTCAGGTAAATACACTTCTGCGGTATCGCTGACATCTTCCAGACCATTAGCGCGTGGCGACAAATCGGCATTGAAATTTTTGCTTTCGGTCACTTCAAACATATCATCCCAAGTAAAACCTGTCCCGACACGTAATAAATGGTTGTTTATCCCGCGATAGAGTGCGCTGAAATCAAGGCGTGCATTTTCTTCTTTATAACCAGGATTGCCAATAAAACCATGAGGATATGCACCGCCAAAAGTGCCCGCAGGAAAGAGAAGAATGTTTTTGGTGATGACGGCGGCATTGCGGTAATAGCTGACTCTGCTATCAATATCAAGATTAGGTGCTAACTCCTTGAGCGTGTAACTATAATCAAGGTTGTAGCGGTAATTAGCAACACGAGAGCTTGGGTCAAGTGCTTCAGCATAACCAACACTAGAGCCAATATTTGACCGTCCTTGATAACCTAGTCGGAGTTGAGAGTTTTCATCGGATATATCAAATCGCGCATCAATCATGTCTTTCATGGTGCTGACACTATTGGGGGCTAGACTGGCATTTGTTTTGAACATGGCATCAAGTCCCGTTTGTCTATCATGTTCGACAAGTTTTTTCCAACCATCGGTAGTTTCAGCTTCCAAGGTGAAGCCAATATTGACTCCGTTATAAGACTTGCCATGCGTAAACCATGCCGCCTGAGTGCCAAAGCTACCTGCTCGTATGCCTGCTTGTGTGCCACGGAGTTCATCGTATTTTTTGGTAATAATGTTGATGACTCCCGAAAAAGCATCTGCCCCATATAAGGCAGAACCTGGCCCACGAATCACCTCGACACGGGCAATGGATTTAATGGGCATTCCTGCCCAAGCATTGCTGCGATTCCCTACAAATAGACTTGTGACAGGAATGCCATTAATTAATAGCAGTGTTTGGGGGGTATAACTGGAGGTAATGCCACGAATAATGTATTTGCCCGTATAACTTTGGTCAGAGCGACCAACGTGTAAGGCTGGAACAGTTTCAAGTACTTGGTCTAAGTCCGTTGCGCCCATCGCGGCAATATCGTCAGCGGTAATAACTGTCGCAATCGCCGCCGCTTTATCTAATGGCGTTTGTGTGCCTGAAGCAATTGACGTGACCCGTATTTTGCCTAACTCATCTAATGATAAATCCCACAAGTCACCACTGGCATTGACAGGCGTACTAAAGACAAATAGGCAAAATAGTATGAGCCCTAGTTCTAAAGAGGCAAGTTGTTTTTGATGATGATGGTGCGATATGAATCGTATTGAGCATTTTTTCATGATAGATACCATTCGTATCAAATTTTTAGTTGTGATGACTTCCTGTTCTTTTGCGTTATAGGCTGATTGCGCCTTAGAGTACATCGCTTGTCACACAGATAACACTATATATACCGATTTTTTTGGGAAAAAACGGGTTTTTGCTCGTTGTGCACTTGACAATGTGTTAGGGGTGGTGTTTTTACAGCCGTTATTGGCTCAAAAAATTAGAAAATGTTGGTATTCACGCTAAAAATATCACTCAAGGTAGGGTACAATCGCGCGCTTTTTGCTTTTTTAGTGGCGAAACGCTTTATTCGATTCGGTTCGCTATTTTTTGGGGTTAGTCGGCCACAAGCCATAGACTAGCCGTTAGTTGTAAAAACTCAAGCTGAGGGTTGACCATGCAAATCGGTATTCCAGCGGAAATCATCGCTGGCGAAACACGCGTTGCAGCCACACCAGACACCGTAAAAAAATACATTGCGGCTGGTTATACGGTGGTAGTGCAAGCGGGTGCTGGCGTAAATGCCAGTGTGCCAGATGCCAGTTTTAGTGCAGTCGGTGCATCTATAGTCAATGATGCGGTTACTGCCTACGCCAGTGATATTATTCTCAAGGTGCAAGCACCCACGGCAGAAGAAATTGCGTTGATTAAAGACGGTGCAACCGTCGTTGCGATGTTCGACCCCTATCGTAACCCCAATTTGGCCGCGTTTGCCGCTAAAAACTTGCAATGCTTTGCCTTAGAATTGCTACCGCGTACCTTGTCGCGCGCGCAAAATATGGACGTGTTGTCTTCACAGTCCAACTTGGCAGGTTATAAGTCGGTATTGTTAGCCGCCAATGAATATCAACGACCATTCCCGATGTTTATGACCTCGGCAGGGACAGTGAAACCTGCGCGTATCGTCATCATGGGTGTGGGTGTGGCAGGTTTGCAGGCGATTGCGACCGCTAAACGTTTAGGCGCAGTGGTTGAAGCCACTGATTTACGTCCAACAGCCAAAGACCAAGTCGAGTCTTTAGGCGGTAAATGGCTTGATGTCCCGATGTCGGACGAAGAGAAAGAAAACGCTAAAAAAGCTGCCGCCAGTGGCTATGCGTGGATGCCAGGCCCGCAATATGTGCAAGACCAAGCGGTGATTGTCGATAAAGCCGTTTCACAAGCGGATATTGTCATTACCACGGCGTTAATTCCCGGCCGTAACGCACCTCGTTTAATTAAAGCCGAAACCGTTGCCAAAATGAAGGCAGGTTCGGTGATTTTAGATATGGCTGTTGAAACAGGTGGTAACGTCGAAGGTTCAGTGGTGAACGAAATTATCACCACCGCCAATGGCGTAAAAATTATGGGTATTCCTAATATCCCTGCCAAATTAGCGGCTCAGTCTTCGGCGTTGTATGCTAACAACGTGTTTAACTTCATTAGCACCTTGTTTAACAAAGAAGGCGGTTTGGTCTTTAATCAAGCCGATGAAATTCAAAAAGCCTTGCTGATTACCTCAGCAGGCGAATTGTTATTTAACAAGAAGTGAGGAGCTAAATCATGAATGAAGTTGCTCAAGCTGCTGTGCAAGCGGCAGAACACGTCTCCAGTGTTCCTTTTGTCAGTATATTCACGATTTTCGTCCTCGCGATTTTTGTGGGTTATTACGTGGTATGGGGCGTTACGCCTGCGTTACATACCCCTTTGATGGCAGTGACTAACGCGCTATCAGGTATTATTGTCGTCGGCGCAATGTTGCAAGCCGTCACGATCCAAGGCAGTGATATTACTGCCACCAGTTTACTCGGCGCATTTGCCGTCTTTTTGGCCAGTATCAACATCTTCGGCGGCTTTGCGGTCACCGAACGGATGCTTGATATGTTCAAAAAGAAAAAGAAATAAGGGGTGATGACAATGCAAGGTTTCGCTCAATATGCAGATTGGTTTTACCTAATTGGTGCCGTCCTCTTTATTTTAACCTTACGTGGTTTGTCTGGCCCAAAAACGGCGATTATGGGTAATCGTTACGGTATGGCAGGTATGGCGTTGGCCGTTGTTACTACCTTCTTTAGCGCACCCAGTCCCGTCGTTGGTTTGATTGTTGCCGCTATGGTTGCAGGTGCAGCGATTGGTATTTATCGTGCTAAAACAGTTCCCATGACCCAAATGCCCGAAACAGTGGCAATGATGCACTCCTTAGTGGGTTTGTCTGCAGTGTGTATTGCGATTGCTGCGGTATTACATACGGGCGTTCATCATGATGGCGTGCACCGTTTTGAATTGTTTGTTGGCTGTTTTGTCGGCGCAATTACCTTTACCGCTTCTGTTTTTGCTTATGGCAAATTAGCGGCAAAAAAATGGGCGAAAACGGTCAAAGGTGCTTGGGTTAAACCAACACAAGCAACATTGTTTTTTGCCATGTTAGCGTTTGGTGCGAATTATTTCATCAGCGAAGATATTAACTCTTTCTACATAATGACGGCCTTGGCGTTGGCATTAGGTTATATCTGGATTGCGCCGATTGGCGGCGGTGATATGCCTGTTGTTGTGTCGTTGCTAAACTCATTTTCGGGTTGGGCAGCCGCAGGTATTGGTTTTACTTTAAACAACTCCATGTTGATTATTGCAGGTTCGTTAGTGGGTTCGTCAGGTGCGATTTTGTCGTATGTGATGTGTAAAGCGATGAATCGTTCATTAATGAACGTGTTGTTTGGTGGTTTTGGTGCAGCTGCCGCAGGTGCATCGGTAGATACAGGCGAGCAAAAGCAAAAGAATTATCGTTCTGGTTCGCCAGAAGATGCAGGATTCTTAATGTCGAATGCCAGCAGTGTTGTCATTGTACCGGGTTACGGTATGGCTCAAGGTCGCGCCCAAAATGCGGTCAAAGAGTTGTACAACACACTCAAAGCTGCGGGTGTAACCATTCGTTTTGCTATTCATCCTGTAGCGGGTCGTATGCCAGGCCACATGAACGTATTATTGGCTGAAGCCGATGTACCTTATGATGATATTTTGGAAATGGACGAAATTAACTCGGACTTTGCAGGTACGGACGTAGTATTGGTGATAGGCGCTAATGACGTAGTTAACCCAGCCGCTAAAGATGATGCTAGTTCACCGATTTATGGTATGCCGATTTTGGAGGCCTATAAAGCGCAAACGGTCATGGTGATTAAGCGTTCAATGGCGACTGGCTATGCAGGCTTAGATAACGACTTGTTCTACCTTGACAAAACCATGATGATTTTTGGTGATGCCAAGAAGGTTGTGGAAGAAATGACTAAAGCGATTAACGGTTCAGGCCACTAAGCTTTATATTGTTTGGCAACAAACCCCGATATTTCGGGGTTTGTTGTTTTATAGAGCGAACAAAAACAAGGTTTGAGAATCAATTATCAGCTGTGATAAGTTCAACCCTTAGCAACTTAATCCGTTGACCATCCAATTCCAGCATAGTAAACGTGACATTCTCAAGAGTGACTATCTCGCCCGCCGTTGGCAGACGTTCTAATTCACTGAGAATTAGCCCTGCTACAGTGATGTAGCCTTCATCTCTCATCAAATGGTCTGTGCCTAGTTCCTGTTCCAATTGATAAAGGTCAGCACCACCTTTAACCAGCCAACTCTGTTGGTTTTCCTGAATAATATCAGGCGTTTCATCTTCATCTGGAAACTCGCCTGCAATCACTTCGAGAATATCCAACGGTGTAACTAGGCCTTGCACCGCACCATATTCATTGGTGACAACGGCTAAACCGCCTTTGGAGTTTCTCAAGACATTCATCAGTTTCAGCACAGGCATCGTTTCAGCAACAAATGTCGGTCGTTGATTGCTTAAAATTTTAGTGACATCAACATCACGATCGAGGGCATCAATTAAATCTTTAGCACGAACGATACTAAAGACTTTATCCAAGCTGCCACGACAAACAGGAAACAAGCTGTGGGGTGTTGCCAGTAATTGCTCACGAATTCGTTCATGGCTATCGTGAATATTAATCCAAGAAATATCGGTTCTCGGTGTCATGATGGTTTTAATCGACCGCTCACTTAAGGTCAGCACACCACTGACCATATAACGCTCTTCTTCTTTAAATGGCAAAGTGTCTTCGTGGGTTAGGCTGCCATCATTGTCTAATACGAGGTCTTTTTGTTGGCCTCCCATCAGTTTCAAAATCGCCTCAGCAGTACGTTCGCGCAGTGGGGTAGAGCTTGTATGGCGGTTAAAGTTTCTGATACGGAACTGGTTTAAAGATTCAATTAAAATGGAGAAACCAATGGCGGCGTATAAATAACCCTTAGGAATATGGAAACCAAAACCATCGACAATCAGACTAAATCCAATCATCAATAGAAAGCTCAGGCAAAGCACAACAACCGTGGGATGGGCATTAACAAAACGGGTTAACGGCTTGGAAGCGATGAGCATCAACACCATCGCAACGACCACAGCAGTCATCATCACATAAATATTATCGACCATGCCAACCGCAGTAATCACCGCATCTAAGGAAAAAACAGCATCTAAAACAACAATTTGTGTCACTACGACCCAAAAGCCCGCATAAATTAAGCTGGTATTTTCTGGATGTATTTTACCTTCCAGTTTTTCGTGCAGTTCCATCACCGCTTTATAAACGAGAAATAAACCACCAAAAATGAGAATCATATCGCGGCCAGAAAAATCAGCATTGCCAATGCTATAAATGGGTTTGGTTAACGTCACCAACCATGACACAACATTTAACAGGGCTAAACGCATGATTAAGGCGAGCGAAAGGCCGATTATTCGTGCTTTTTCACGTTGATGAGGAGGTAATTTGTTGGCAAGAATGGCAATAAAAACAAGGTTGTCGATACCTAAAACCAATTCTAGGACGATTAAAGTAAACAATCCAACCCAGATTGACGGGTCCATTAAAAATTCCATTTCTGGTCTCTTATTGTCGTTGAACAAGAAAAGGGGAGTGGAAAAGACCAAAACCTACACGGTCGATCTGAACACATGAACAGTGCCTCAAATAATAAAGTGATGGCCATTTTAACATAAATCTGACTTTTTCATTGAGCGACAATTGGCTCGTTTTTTCAGGATGAAATGCCAATACATTTAAAATAATCACCCAACTCCTAAAGTGTGGGATTGCCAGTTGCACAACCTAGATGTGCATAGGTGTTTTTGTCAGTGAAAATCCCCCACAACTTCCACAAGTTACGCTACAATTATTCGTTTATAGTGCCGTAGCTTGGGTTATCACCTAACGCTGACAGAGTAACGTTTTATGCTGTTAATGATTGATAATTACGACTCGTTTACCTATAACATCGTCCAATATTTAGGCGAGTTAGGTCAAGATGTGCGTGTGTTTCGCAATGACGAAATTACCTTGGCCGACATAGAAGCCCTCAATCCACAACATATTGTGATTTCGCCTGGCCCTTGCTCGCCTAATGAAGCAGGAGTGTCGATGGCCGTTATTGAACATTTTGCAGGAAAAATTCCTGTGTTGGGTGTTTGTTTAGGTCATCAAAGTATTGGTCAAGTGTTTGGTGGTGACGTTATTCGCGCTCGCCAAGTCATGCACGGTAAAACCTCACCGATTCATCATAAAAATCAGGGCGTATTTCGCGGCTTAAACAATCCTTTAACCGCAACCCGTTATCATTCCTTAATTATTGATAAAAATACCTTACCCGATTGTTTAGAAATAACGGCATGGACAGAGTTAGAAGATGGTTCAGTGGATGAAATCATGGGCGTACGCCATAAAACCTTAGCGGTAGAAGGCGTGCAGTTTCACCCAGAGTCAATACTGACTGAACAGGGTCATGATTTATTAAAGAATTTTTTAGAGGCTTAATCAATATGGATATTAAATCAGCCCTTGCCAAAATTATCGCACACCACGATTTAAGCCTTGTTGAGATGCAAGGTGTCATGCGTTCCATCATGACAGGTGAATGCACGCCTGTACAAATAGCGGCTTTTTTAGTGGCTTTACGCATGAAAGGCGAGTCTTTAGATGAGATTGAAGGAGCAGTACGAGTGATGCGTGAACTGTGTACGCCTGTTGTTTTAGCGTCACAGCATCATGTGGTTGATATTGTTGGTACGGGTGGCGATGGTGCGAATTTATTTAATGTCTCTACTGCTTCGTCTTTTGTTGTGGCCGCCGCAGGCGCGATTGTCGCCAAGCATGGTAATCGCGCTGTGTCCTCTAAAAGTGGCAGTGCCGATGTTTTAGAAGCCGCAGGCATTAATTTACAATTAACCGCAGAGCAAACAGCGCGTGCCATTGATAGCATTGGTGTCGGTTTTATGTTTGCGGTTAATCATCACACGGCAATGCGCCACGCTATTGCGCCGCGTCGGGAGTTGGGCATTCGTACCTTGTTTAATGTTTTAGGGCCTTTAACGAATCCCGCAGGTGTCAAACGACAAGTATTAGGCGTGTATGACCAAGTATGGTGTCGGCCACTGGCGGAGGTGCTGGGGCGTTTAGGCAGTGAGCACGTTTTAGTCGTTCATGCTCAAGATGGTCTAGATGAGTTAAGTTTGGCTGCGCCAAGCTATGTTGCCGAGCTAAAAAATGGCCAAGTGCATGAATATTTACTCAATCCCGAAGATGTTGGCTTAAAAACGCAATCATTAGACGGCTTAATCGTGGATAATGTGGCCGAGTCACTGGCGTTGCTAAAAGATGCTTTAGGCCAACGCAGCACATCCGCAGGTATCAAAGCTGCGGATATGATTGCTTATAACGCAGGTGCAGCCTTGTATGTAGCAGGCACTGTCGCTACGATTAAACTCGGTGTTGCAATGGCGGAAGATGCCATTCACAGTGGTTTAGCCTTGGAAAAGCTGATCGCTTTACGCGATTTTAGTCAAACTTTTATCTCTGCTTCTGCCTAATTACCTTAGATTATTACTATGACTTCACATATTTTAGGAACAATTCTGCAACGTAAAGCAGAAGAAGTTGAAATACGACAACGGCAGATTTCATTTGCATCTCAAGAAGCGCGTGCGCGTACAGCAATGCCTGTTCGTGGCTTTTATAGTGCGCTTAAACGTCGTGCGGACAAAGGTGAGCCTGCGGTTATTGCAGAAATTAAAAAAGCCTCTCCCTCTAAAGGGGTGATTCGTGAAAACTTTGTTCCTGCCGATATTGCTCGTGGTTATGAAAAAGCAGGGGCGGCTTGTTTGTCGGTATTGACCGATGTCGATTTTTTTCAAGGTGCAGATAGCTATCTACAAGCGGCACGTTTTTCTTGTACCTTGCCTGTCTTACGTAAAGATTTTATTGTTGACCCCTATCAAATTGTGGAGTCGCGTGCGATTGGTGCAGATGCGGTGTTGTTGATTGTTAGCGCATTAACCGATAGCCAACTTGCGGATTATTATGCGCTTGCTTCTGAGTTAAGCTTGGATGTGTTGGTAGAAGTACATAGTCAAAGTGAGTTAGAGCGCGCCCTAAAACTGCCTGTCCCAATGATTGGAATTAACAATCGGAACTTAAAGACGTTTCAAGTGAGTTTGAATACCACGTTAGCGTTGATGCGTTCTGTGCCTAAAGACCGCATGATTGTCACCGAAAGCGGTATTTTAAACCCCAGTGATGTCATGCTCATGCAAGCCAATGGGATTAATGCGTTCTTGGTGGGGGAGGCGTTTATGCGCGCTCCCGAACCCGGAGATGCCTTGAAAGAGTTGTTTTTCCCCCAACGTCGCGTTAGCGGGTTCCAAAGATAACCATTGTTTTGCCTTTGACACCAATGAGTCCTTGGTCTTCTAAGGACTTTAATACCCGTCCAACCATCTCGCGTGAGCAACCAACAATCCGCCCGATTTCTTGACGAGTGACGCGAATTTGCATCCCGTCAGGATGGGTCATGGCATCGGGTTGTTTCGATAAGTCTAATAAACAACGCGCAACACGACCTGTCACATCCAAAAAGGCAAGATCACTGACTTTGCGCGTGGTTGCCCGTAAACGACCTGCCATTTGTGCAGACAATGCAAACATCAAGCCTGCATCTTGGCGTGCCATTTCTTTGAACTTACGATAACCAATTTCAGCAATTTCACAGGCGGTTTTTGCGCGAATCCACGCACTGCGGACAGGCTTTTCTTCAAATAAACCCATTTCGCCAAAAAAATCACCAGGGTTAAGATAGGCTACAACCATCTCTCTGCCTTCACTGTCCTCAATCACCACGGACACTGAACCTTTAACAATAAAAAATAACGAATCAGAAGCATCGCCTGCATGAACGATGGCAGCACGCGCAGGGTATTGGCGAATATGACACTGTTCTAAAAAAGGCTGTAAATGCGGTATGCGATCAAGAGCAGGTATAATTGCCATAAGAATGTCCTAATCAGTTAGACTTATATTTATCGTCATATAATAAGTCGAATAATTTACAAAGACAGGGAAATTTGTAGCAAAATTGCGAAATAGTTCCCAATAAACACTGGACTTCCGCAAACTCTACGGCAATTTACGGCCTTTGACGATATAACATCGTGATAAAGCGTAGAAAAGTGTCAGTTGAGCAATGGTCTGTCCATATTCTAAATGTTTTATTAAAGGTGAAGTTTTTAATGCAAGCAAGTATTCAGTGGGTTAAAGATGTGTCTTTTGTGGCTGAGTCGGGTAGTGGTCATGCGGTCGTGTTAGATGGTGCGCCAGAATATGGTGGCCGTAATATTGGCGCACGGCCAATGGAGTTGTTGCTGATGGGCTTGGGTGGCTGTGCATCGTTTGATGTGGTCACCATCTTGAAAAAAGCACGTCAGCAGATTACCGATGTGCGTGCAGAGTTGAGTGCGGAGCGCGCCGAAACAATCCCCGCCGTATTTACTAAAATTCATTTGCACTTTGTGATTACGGGTAAAGAGTTAAAAGAAAGTCAGGTCAAAAAAGCCGTTGAATTATCGGCTGAAAAATACTGTTCCGCTTCGGCGATGTTGAGTGCTGGTGGTGTTGTGATTACGCATGATTATGAAATGATTGAAGGATGATACTGGCTTTGGGCGAATAAATTCGCCCCTACATGATGGATTAATGCCAGTCAGTTAAGAAAGTTTGCTTATATAAACAGCCCCTTCGACTCCGCTCAGGGAGCTTTTTGCATTGACTGAGCGGAGTCGAAGTCAAAGATAATTGCTTAACTGAACAGCCATTACCCTAGATGGAAGGTTTTTTCTTTCGCACGTACAGTGTTTTCAACACGCGAGCGACGACTAAACCATCTTCCCCTAAAACATCAATGGGATATTCAGGATACACGGCTTTACCACTTTCAGCCGCTAAACGTACACGCTCTATTTCTTCTGCGCTTAAACGAAAATGTGCTTTCACCGTTCCTCGTCCAGGCGCAATAAAATCAATATGAGCGGCTTTATCCCACACAATATAATTTTTACCGAGGTTTTCCATGAGCATGACCATAAAAAAGGGATCAGTCATGGCATATAAACTGCCGCCAAAATGTGTACCGACATAATTTTTATTGCCACGATACAGTGGCATTCGGACATCAATGGCTAAAAAGTCATCGCTAATATGCTCGACGCGAATACCTGCACCTAAAAAGGGCAAATAAGTGTTGAGGAAAAAGTGTAGTTTGCGTGTTTTTGTTAACAAAGAATCAAACATAAAAGCTCGTTTTCGTCATCACTTTAGAAATGAAGCCCATTAAGTGCTTAATCGGTGGCGGTAATTCCGCGCCACCCGCATCTTGGGCTTGTTGGCGATGTTGATCTTCATCTTGGTGCATTTGCGTTAAAATGGCATGTGTGCGTTCATCGTTAATGGGAATGCGCTGCAAATGTTCTTCTAAATGGGCGCAGACTTGTTTTTCTGTTTCCACGACAAAACCTAAACTCCATTTGTCACCTGCAATGCCTGCGGCAGCACCAATACCAAACGATAGACCGTACCATAATGGGTTAAGTAAGCTTGGTTGACTATTTAGCTCCTGTAGTCGATCTTCGCACCACGCTAAATGGTCTTGCTCTTCTAAGGCTGCATGTTGCATTTCTTCGCGCACTGTTGGCAGTTTGGCGGTTAACGCTTGGCCGTGATACAACGCTTGAGCGCACACCTCGCCACTGTGATTAACACGCATTAATCCCGCTACTTCAGTTTGCTGCTCGCTGGTCAGCGTCAGTGATGGCAGGGGGTTGGCAGGATTAGGACGTAATGCAGCCGTGGCGTTCGGTGTTAAAGTACGCAACACTTGGTCGGCATGATTAATGAGTTTGTCGGCTAGGGTGTAATGTCTCATAGGGTGGTTTCCATCAGTCAGGACTTACGCATCGCACCGCGATTAGCGCATTTTGTGAACATAAAGCTGCCTAAAGCGGCTAAAATGTGAACAAATAAGCGATGGCCGCGTACGTCCTATGAATGTGAATGAGATAACAATATCTTTAGAAAAGGGCAAGTTGTCTTTCATCTGGCCATTTTCAGCCTGGTGGCCAACTCAAACGGCGACCTGCTAACAAATGCAAATGAATGTGATAAACACTTTGACCTCCATCGGCATTACAGTTCATGACAACACGATAACCCGACTCTGCTACGCCTAACTCTTTTGCAATGTGTACCGCTGTCGTGACTAATTCACCCAGAATCGCCCCTTCGGTCATGGGTACATCATTTAAAGTGGTGTAGTGCGTTTTAGGAATAATTAAGACATGGACAGGTGCTTGAGGAAATAAGTCATGAAAAGCAATCACGCGCTCATTCTCAAAGGCGATTTTGGCATTAATCTGTTTGTTAGCAATTTTACAAAATAGGCAGTCCATCGTTAGATCCTAATCGTTTGAAAAATAATGGGATAAGTTACCTCTTCAATACGTTGTCCACAATAGCTATTTTTGCTCCATCTTGGTTCATTTATTTGAATTGTGTCTTTTTTTGGTGCGTTTGTGGCGGTGGTATAAGCGGAGGGATACTGTATTTCCGCGATATTTTGCCTTGTGATAGAGATGGCATAATAATTGCTTTTGCAGCCAACAGCGTTATCTTCTGTGTGTTGTGACTTGAGCATCGACATGAATCTGCTAAACTGCGAGTGCTTTTTAGTGGTGCATTGGAAATAAGGCCATTTAGATAACAGTTTTGTTATTTATCGGTGTTTTTTCGTGAGTTGACGCGCTAAAGATAAGTAGAATCACTGTCAGAGAAAAAATTCCCGTCCAGTGACGAGAGCATCTAACGGTGTAAACCGTTGTGATGAATATTTAGATTGCTGGTAATTTTTGGAGCAGATGTAAATGACCAATAAAGTCCTAGACCTGATTAAACAAAATGAAGCCAAATGGGTTGATTTGCGTTTTACGGATATTCGCGGTAAAGAACAACACGTTTCTTTCCCAGCCTATACTGTGGGTGAAGATACCTTTGTTCAAGGTAAAATGTTTGATGGTTCTTCTTTAGCAGGTTGGAAGGGTATTGAAGCTTCTGACATGATTTTGATGCCAGATCCAGAAACTGCGTTTATGGACCCGTTCTTTGATGAAGCCACTGTTGTTGTGACCTGTGACATCATCGAGCCATCGACGATGCAAGGTTATGAGCGTGACCCACGTTCTATCGCTCGTCGTGCAGAAGAGTACTTAAAAGCCACAGGTATTGCTGATACGGCTTATTTTGGTCCAGAGCCAGAATTCTTCGTGTTTGACGAAGTGAAGTGGGACATCGACATGAGCGGTGCTCGTCATACTATTTATGCCGAAGAAGCTGCTTGGTCAACCAACAAAGACTACGAAGGCGGCAATACAGGCCATCGTCCACGCGTCAAAGGCGGTTACTTCCCCGTTCCTCCAATCGACTCTTCACAAGATTTGCGTGTTGCGATGTGTAATGCCATCGAAGCAATGGTTGGCGAAGGCAAACTTGAAGTTCACCATCACGAAGTGGCATCTTGCCAAAGTGAAATCGGTGTGGCTTTCAATACCTTAGTTCGCAAAGCTGACGAAGTACAAGTATTAAAATACGCAGTACATAACGTGGCTCATGCGTTTGGCAAAACAGCAACGTTTATGCCTAAGCCATTAGTTGGCGACAACGGTTCTGGTATGCACGTTCACCAATCGTTAAGCAAAAATGGCAAAAACTTGTTCTCTGGCGACCTCTACGGTGGTTTGTCTGAAACAGCATTGTTCTACATCGGTGGTATCATCAAGCATGCTCGTGCCTTGAATGCGATTACTAATCCGTTGACCAACTCTTACAAGCGTTTAGTTCCGCATTATGAAGCGCCGATTAAATTGGCTTACTCTGCGCGTAACCGTTCCGCATCCATCCGTATTCCTTACGTGAGCAGCCCTAAAGCTGTGCGTATCGAAACACGTTTCCCAGATCCAGGTGCAAACCCTTACTTATGTTTTGCTGCCTTGATGATGGCTGGTTTGGACGGGATCAAAAACAAAATCCATCCTGGTGATGCATCGGACAAAAACTTGTACGATTTACCACCAGAAGAAGATGCGTTGATTCCAACCGTTGCTGAAAGTTTAGATCAAGCCTTGGAATGCTTAAAAGCTGACCACGCGTTCTTACTTGAAGGCGGCGTGTTTACGAAAGAGTTCCTCGAAGCGTATATCGATTTGAAAATGGAAGAAGTTCGTCGTCTCAACACGACTGTTCATCCTGTTGAATTTGATATGTACTACAGTGTGTAATCATTAAATTGATTGTTCGGCTATAGTTATCTCACTTCGGTGACAAAAAGGCTCATGTAAATGAGCCTTTTTTGTTTCTATAATGCTTAAAATAAATAGATTAAATTGAGGTGTGTGATGCGTTATTTACCCCTAATTTTGTTGTGCGTGACAAGTTTGGCACAGGCAGGCATTTATAAAACGTATGATAAAAATGGCAATGTTATTTTTTCTGATGCGCCGAGTAGTGACTCTCAAGAGGTCGAAGATAAGCCTGTCGCCACTATTCCTGCGTTGCCGAGGGCGATCATTGATAAAAAAACACAATCGATTGCTAATAATAAATCAGCTACAGAGCCAACATCTTACAAAGTTACCGCCGCAAATATTAAAGCGAACGACACCTTCCGTAAAACAGACCCTGCATTAATCGCAACGATTCAGTTAGAGCCGCAATTATGGAAAGATCATCATTTAATGGTATTGTTAGATGGTAAACAAATAGGGCAGGACAATTTTTCACCCAAGATTGACCCAGCAATCCTAGAGCGCGGTCAACATCGTTTAGAAATTAACGTGCTCAGTAAAAATAAAAAGAGCGTTGCTACGGAGGTCATAGACTTTTTTATTCAACAACCCAGTGCAATCAAAAAGAAGTAGGTCATGATGGACAATGTACCCCAGCAATTACAACAACATATCCATCGTCAGTTTCAAGTGTGTACCGACGCTTTTGCACACGAAAATTTGTTGGCTGAGTGGCAAATCATTCAGCAAGCTCTCAGTTCTGAGTTGAGCCAATTAGCCATTAGTAGCGATTACGCGTTGAAAACGATTAGCCAGTTTCCACGGGTTTTTTGGCGCATGTTTGAAAATAATGAGCTAACACAAGCACAACCCCGTCCGTATTATCGCGAACAATTAAGCCGTGTGTTGGCAGATAAAACAACGGATTTTTTATGGATGCAAGCGATTCGCCAATATCGACAACAGGCGATGTTGCGTTGGGTGTATCGTGATGTGAACGGCTTATGCTCATTAGAAGAGTTGACCGATGAGTTATCCGCTTTTGCTGAGACGAGTATTGATGCGGCGATTGCTTATGCAGAAGTTCCTTTAATAGCACGTCATGGCCAACCCATCGGTGAAGAGTCACAACAACCACAGCAAATGGTTGTCATTGGTATGGGAAAATTTGGTGCACAAGAACTGAATTTATCGTCTGATATTGATTTGATTTTTAGTTATCCCGAAGCAGGCGAAACAACAGGCCGTGCGGTGATTAGCAATCAAGAGTTTTTTATTAAACTGGGTCAAAGCATTATTCGCTTGTTAGATCAACAGACGGCTGATGGCTTCGTTTTTCGCATAGATATGCGTCTACGGCCTTGGGGTGATGGTAGTGCGTTAGCGTTGTCGTTTAATGCGATGGAGCGTTATTACGAGCAACATGGCCGTGAATGGGAGCGTTATGCGTTTATCAAAGCACGCGCCGTTGCGGGGAATTTGGCGCATGGCGATGAGTTGCTGACGACGCTCAAACCTTTCGTTTATCGTCGCTATATTGATTACAGTGCCTTTGCCGCTTTGCGTGAAATGAAGGCGATGATTGAGCGCGAAGTGCGCCGTAAAGGCATGAAGGATAATATTAAGCTGGGTTCAGGTGGCATTCGTGATGTCGAATTTATCGCCCAAGCATTCCAGTTGATTCGTGGTGGTGTACACAAATCGTTGCAGCAGCGGCCATTGATTCCCGTCTTACACGTTTTGGTTGACTTGCAATTATTGCCTGCTCTCGTTGCCGAGGATTTAAGCCTCGCTTATCGTTTTTTAAGAATGGTTGAACATCGTATTCAAGCGTATAACGATCAACAAACACAAATGCTGCCTGTCGAGGATGTTGTGCGTTTACGTTTAGCCGTGAGTTTGGGCTTTAGCGATTGGGATGCATTTTATCAGGCATTAAATCATCATCGTGAAAAAATTAGTCTTCAGTTTCAGCATGTCATCGTTGCGCGTAGTGAAGCCAAAACGGCAACGACACAGAGTGAATGTGCGCGGTTGTTATGGCTTGATGGCGCAGAAGATGCACTTTCTGCTCTCAAGAGCATTGGTTTTCGCGATGTTGAAACCACTCTGCAACAATTACAGCAATTGCGTAGCGGTCGGGCATTAAAAACCATGCCGCAACTGAGTCGAGTACGTCTTGACCAATTTATGCCGTTATTTATTGAGGCCGCAGGGCAGCATCCACAGGCTGATTTAGCCTTTAGCCGTTGTTTGCCATTAATAGAATCGGTATTGCGTCGAACGGCTTATTTAGTGATGCTGTTGGAAAACCCCTCAGCGTTACAACGTTTAATTATGTTGTGTGCCGCAAGCCCGTGGATTGCTGAAGAGTTAGCGCGTTATCCTGTTTTGTTAGATGAGTTGTTAAACGCTGATACCTTGTTTGCGCCACCACAAAAAACACAATTACTCTCTGAGTTGCGCCAACAACTGTTACGCATTCCGCAAGAAGACATTGAAGAGCAAATGCGTGTGTTGCGTATCTTCAAAAAAAGCCATGTCTTGCGTATTGCGGCTTCTGATTTGCAAGGCACATTACCGTTAATGAAGGTGAGTGATTACTTATCGTGGGTTGCTGAATCCGTTTTAGAGTCTGTCATTGCCTTAGCATGGCAACATCTCACTGCTAAATATGGCTATCCTAAACGTTTAGATGGCTCGGTGGCGACAGGTGATTTTATTATTTTAGGTTACGGAAAGTTAGGCGGTATTGAACTGGGTTATAGCTCTGACTTAGATTTGGTTTTTATCCACGATACGGATAGCAGCGCGGATACAGATGGGCAAAAAGCGATTACAGGTGGCGAGTTTTATGCCCGTTTAGCGCAAAAAATGATTAGTTTGCTGACCACCGCAACGGCGGCAGGACAACTGTACGAAGTTGATATGCGCTTACGACCATCAGGTAATGCAGGCGCGCTGGTCAGTAGTGTCAAAGCCTTTATTGATTATCAGCAAAAGCAGGCATGGACGTGGGAGCATCAAGCCTTAGTGCGTGCGCGAGTGGTGGCGGGAGATCAGGACTTAGCGCAGACCTTTGCCGCGATTCGGCAGACGGTTTTGGCTCAGCCACGAGATGTATCGGCATTGCAAGCCGAGGTATTATCAATGCGGCAAAAAATGCGCGATCATTTGTCGAGTCAGGCTAAACATAAAAATAGCGCGATTTTTGATATAAAACACGATGCTGGGGGTATTGTTGACATCGAATTTATGGTGCAATACGGAGTTCTAGCGTGGGCGAGTGACTACCCCGAACTGACCCGCTATCCCGACAATGTGCGTATTTTGGATGGCTTTGCCGCCTGTGGCAAATTAAGCCTTGAGCAAGTGGATGCTCTGAAAGCGGCTTATCTAGAATATCGTGCCCGCAGTCACCGTTTGGCCTTAGCGCAACAACCCGCGCAAGTGCCCGATACGGAATTTATTGCCACGCGAACATTGGTACAGCAATGTTGGCAGACATTATTATTGGCGTAGCTTGAGTTTTAACTCAACACACAACACAAAATTACCGCAATTTTTTGGAGAAAATACTGTGATCAGTATGGCAGATCGTGATGGTTTAATTTGGTTTGATGGTGAAATGGTTGATTGGCGTGAGGCAAAAATCCACGTCTTAACACACACTTTGCATTATGGTATGGGCGTATTTGAAGGCGTTCGTGCTTATGAAACCGCCGAAGGTACAGCGATTTTTCGCTTGAAAGAACATACTCAACGTTTGTTAAATTCGGCCAAAATTTTTCAAATGAATGTGCCTTATGATTTAGCAACACTCATGGATGCTCAACGTGCAGTCGTTCGTGAAAACAATCTAGCCTCAGGTTATTTACGTCCCATTATCTGGATTGGTTCAGAAAAAATGGGTATTGCTGCCAAAAACAATAAAATCCACGTCGCTATTGCGGCATGGCCGTGGGGGGCGTATTTGGGCGAAGATGGCATGACCAAAGGAATTCGCGTGAAAACCTCGTCATTTACTCATCATCAGCCGAACATTACCATGTGTAAAGCCAAAGCGGTGGGTAACTATCCTGTCTCTATTTTGGCGCATCAAGAAGTGGCCACCAATGGCTATGATGAAGCAATGTTATTAGACCCACACGGTTTTGTCTGCCAAGGCGCGGGTGAAAATGTGTTTTTGGTCAAAAATGGCGAGCTACATACCCCAGAATTGGGTGGTGGTGGTTTAGATGGTATTACCCGTCAAACCGTCATTAAATTTGCCAAAGATTTGGGTATTCCTGTGTTCGAGCGACGCATTACTCGCGACGAGTTTTACATTGCCGATGAAGCATTTTTTACAGGTACAGCTGCGGAAGTCACCCCGATTCGTGAGTATGATGATCGTCCTATTGGTACGGGTGTCCGTGGCGAGATGACGGCCAAATTGCAACAGTTATTTTTTGATACAGTGAATGGCAAAAATGCCACCTATAAAGATTGGTTGACCTTTGTGAAGTAAGTGAAATGCACCTTCATTAGCTTGTCTCCCTCTCCATGAGGGAGAGGGGTTGGGGTGAGGGTTAGATGTAGCCCGCAAGGATTGCGGGACAAACATACGCCATGCCGTTAAATCCCGTGTTATCACACGGGCTACGCTAGATATCAATTATGCCCCTGACTTCATCCCCCCAGTCGCCCTTAATTATTTGGCAGTTTGTTGATGGCAAATCAGGCCATGAACAACAAAGCTTAGGCTTGACGCGTGCGCTTGCTTGTTACCTTCCTGTGCAAACGATTAACATTGATATTCGGCAACATCCTATTGGCGTGATGGATTTAATTCTCAAACGTTTGCCGCTTGACTATCCTTTACCACAATATGTTGTCGGTGCAGGTCATCGTACACATTTAGCGTTGCTGACGGCAAAACGCGTGACAAAAGCTAAATCAATCGTGTTAATGAAGCCTTCTTTGCCTGTCACATGGTTTGATTATGCACTGATTCCCGAGCACGATAGCCCAACACCACGGGCTAATGTGTTGGCAACCCGAGGGGTACTAAATGCCATTCAACCGAGCACACAGCTAAATGCTAAAAAAGGCGTTATGCTGCTAGGGGGCGCATCGAAGCGACATGGTTGGGACGACAAATTGTTAGTCACTCAAATGAAAGCGGTACTTGCTGCAACACCTGAAATGACATGGCAAATCAGTACATCTCGGCGGACTCCTGAACATATTTTATTGGAAATTCGTCATATTGCTCCGCATGCAAAAGTATGGTCAGCTAATGAAACGCCTCAAGGTTGGGTGGCGGCACAGTTACAAGAAGCGGGACAGGTATGGGTCACAGAAGACAGTATTTCGATGTTATACGAAGCCCTTACCGCAGGGGCGCAAGTCGGTGTTTTAGCCGTACCCCGTTTACAAACGGATAGAATTACGGCCGCAATAGATGAGTTAATCAAGCAACAGTGTTTAACCCCGTTTACACAATGGCAAGAACAACAGCAACTTGCTCCTGCACACCATTTTTGTGAGGCGGATAGAGCAGCACGTTGGTTATTGGAGCAAGAAGGATTATGGATAAGCGATTAAGAATCGTCCACATCATGACCGCCACAGGTGGTGTCATGGGTGAAGTAGAGAGACATACCTTTGACTTATGTTCAGCCCTTGCCGAAAAGCACGAAGTCCATTTATTAGCCGATAAGCCTTATATGGCGACTTGTCCAAAAAACGTTATTTTTCATGCCATTGATTTTAGGCAAAGCCAATGGAATCCGTGGTTGTATTGGCAAATAGCTCAACTTATTAATCACCTTCAGCCCCAGCTTATTCATGCACAGTCGGCAAGGGCTTCTTATTTACTCAGTAAGATGAAGTGGTTTTTTCAACATGTCATTTTTGTTGCTACGACACACCGCCTTAAAACGAATCATCACGCCTACGCATTGATGGATGGTGTGATTGCGACCAATACATCATTGGTAGCAGACGTATCAGATGAAAAAGTACGGGTTATTTATCATGGCTCAAAACCACCTTTCGCATTAACGCCCCATGAAAAAAAAGGAATTAAGTTAAGGCTATTGGCAGGGCGAGAACAGCCATTAATCATGACGGTGGGGCATTTTTTAGCAAGCGAGGGACTTGATGTATTGCTTCGTGCTTGTGTCGATGTCGATGCGAAATTGCTGATTGTTGGCGATGGCGTTGAGCGTAAACGTTTAGAAAAACTGACGAAAACACTGAAACTAGAACAGCAAGTGCAATGGTTGGGGCAGCGTAAAGATATTGGACAGTTATTGCAGTCGGTGGATTTATGTGTCATTTCGTCGATGAATGACGAGTTCCCATCAATCATGACGGACGCTTTGCAAGTGGGTTGTCCTGTCATTGCAACGGATACGGGGGGAGTGAAAGATTGGTTATCTGAGGGATTGTTATGTCCTGCAAATAATGTCGAAGCCTTGCATAGTTTACTCTGTGATACACTACGTCGTTTACCACTCTTGCGTAAAAATTATTTGCCGATATTCTTGCGTGCACAACAAGAATTAACGCTTGCGACGATGGCGCAACGCACCCAAGATTTCTATTTAGCCTTACTGGAACAACGTCGATGACTGCCAAACCTCAACAAGCAATCGCACCATCACAGCCGTGGTTATTAGCACTGGCGTTAAGTTTGCCCGTTATTTTATTACCAAACGCACATTTATTCTCCTTGTCTTTTGGTGTGTTGGCAATCTTGGGCGTGTTTATGTTGATTGGCTTGTTACGTCATCGCAACACGTACAATGGTGACGATAAAGCCTTGCAGGTATTGCCACGCTGTTTCTTGTTTATTTGGTTGCCCATGTTGGTTTCATGCATCGATGCAAGTGCTACCGAGCAAGCACTAAAAGTAACGGGTTTATATTTGAGTTATGGTTTGGCGGCACTAGCGGTGGCGGTCTTATTACGCGCACAAGCGGCATTTAAGCAGGTTGCTATTTTACTCAGTATCGTTATTTGCATTTGGGCATTTAATGGTGTGGCACAGGTGGCTCTGGGTATTGATATGTTGAATAAACCACTAGTTGACCCTGAGGGTTATGCGAATTCGTTTTTTGCCACTAGCCAAGAGTTTGGATTTTATATCGGTGCATTAGCAGCGATTCCACTCTATACCTTGTATCTCATGGGTGCCAATCGTTTAAGTCACTTATTGGTGACTGTTCTGTTGATTCTTGCTGTGTTTTTCGGTCGTGCGCGTTCAGGCTGGATTATGTTTGCAGTGGCCTTGTTACCGTATTTTTATTTACTTTATATTAAACCGGCCAAGCGTCGTATTATTCCTATTGTCATCGTTCCTGTTTTTTTTGGCAGTATTGCAATGGCGGTTATGTCATTGAGTTCTCTGGTACAGCAACAAGTGACTCTGACGAAAAGCGTGTTTGCCAATAATTATGAGCAAGTAGATCCCTTGGCTCGTGACTATGTTGAGTTATGGAACGACACCATCGAAATTGCCGAACAACATTGGGTGAATGGTGTGGGTGTCGATAATTTCTTGCCCGCTTTTATGCCATATTTAGCACCTAATGCACCTGTCCCTACACATATTGATGTCTCTCATCCTCACCACGTATGGTTGGAAGTTGCCGTTAGCACGGGAGTGATTGGGCTGTTAGGCTTGTTGCTAGCTTACGCTGCAATTTGGCGTTTATGGTGTTCGGCCACGCCCGCGCAGCAGAAGTTGGCACTGCCGATGCTGATGCCATTATTGGTGTTATGGTGGCCAGTCAATGCGAGTCATGCGTTTTACAGTGCGCCATTAGCGGCATTAAGTTTGTTCTTTTTAGCTTTTAGTGTTGCTGCATTAACGTATCGTGGTGATGTGAAATGACTCTAGGCGTTGCCCTAGTGACTCTTGTCGGTGCGCTGGTGGTACTGACAATCGCAAATCGTTATCAGCTATGGCGACTTCCTAAGCCGAATAGTTGGCCTCGACTATTGATGTATCATAGTATCGCCAATGAAGCGGCAACGGGCATGAACACGCCACCTGAGAGGTTTGATGCACAACTGGCGTGGTTAAAAAAACAAGGCTATGTCTTTTGCACCGTGAGCGAACTGCTAACTACGTCAAAACCGAAAGCGATTGCCATTACCTTTGATGATGGCTTTGCGAATAATTATCATCAAGCCTTCCCTCTGCTGAAAAAGTATCAGGCCAAAGCCACAATTTATCTTGCGCCTGAGATTGCCGCGATCGACAAACTGATGACAGCACAGATTAGCGAAATGCAGGCTTCAGGTTTGATTGAGTTTGGCGCACATAGCATGACCCACCTCAATTTGTTACAAGCACCAACAGATATCGCTCAAGCAGAAATAGTCTCATCAAAACAACAGGTCGAAGCACTAACAGGCGTGGCGTGTTTGACTTTTGCCTATCCGTTTGGCCGTTTTGGTGCGGAGACGATTGAATTGGTGAAAGCAGCAGGCTTTAGCAGCGCAGTCACTACCAAGAAAAAAATTATTGCTCATTTAACGGCACAGACGTTTACTATTCCTCGTATTAGTACACATGGGGCAATGGACAATATTCAGTTTTATGTCGCGGTAACGCGTGGGAGATATAAGTTTTGATCCCTGTCAGCGTCTATATTATTACCAAAAATTGTGAGTCAACGCTTCACGCGACCTTGGCAAGTGTCGCTGACTTTGCCGAAATTATTTTAGTCGATTCAGGCAGTACCGATAAAACCATTGAAATTGCTCAAGCCTTCAATTGTAAAATTTATCATCAAGAATGGTTGGGTTTTGCCAAGCAAAAACAGTTGGCGTTGAGTTATTGTCAGCAGGATTGGTTGTTAAATTTAGACGGTGATGAAGTCGTCTCGCCTGAATTAAAAGCCGAAATGGAGTCCTGTATTCGTGACAACAGTGCCGATGGTCTAGATATCCCGATTGTGAATTATTTTTTGGGCTTTCCGCCGCCACGTTTTAGTCGCTTCAACTGTCGCATTCGTTTTTTTAAGCGTAGCCTCGGCGGTTATGATCTCAATAAACAGGTGCATGAGTCTATTAGTGTCAAGGGTCGGGTTAAGCGTGCGGTGGGTGGTATTCGTCACTATGGCGAAGATACGATTGCTATTCGCATGGATAAAACCAACTGGTATTCGAGCCTCGGCGCACAAGAAAAAGCGGCCAAAGGCAAACAATCAAGTCTGTTGAAGTTGGTTTTGGTGTTTCCGTTTACTTTTTTGAAGTCGTATATTTTAAGACGCAATTTTCTCAACGGTCAGCGTGGTTTTATTGGCAGTATGATTAGCGCATTTTATGCCTTTTTGAAAGAAGCCAAGTTGTATGAAAGTCATGTCAAAAAGAATTCACGAGATTAGTATGACACCCACACTGAGTTCTTTGACTGCTTGGTTGCAGAAAACAACCAACAACTTTGATGCATTAGCATTTCTCATCGTGATGTCGATGTGCTTACTGGGAGCAACCAATGGCGTTGGCTCAATGGGCATGCAGTTAGCATTTATTCTCGTGATTTATTTGCACCCTGAGCTATCTAAACAATGGTGGCGGGTGAGTCGTTACTTTGTACTGACAGCCGTTTTACTGTTATTAGCTCTTGTTGCTTATTCCTTTAATTATAAGCAAGCACTGCATGATGCGTGGGGTGTGACGCGTGGTTTGTTAATGAGCTTGTTGGCTGTTTATTTGCTGCAAGTATCGGGTCAGCAGCTATATCGTGTGCTTACAATGACATTGATGATGTGTTCGTTATTAGCCACAGGCGTTGTGTTGTGGAACGTGCATCAATATGGCTTGCAAGAAACTATAGAGCGACAATGGCTAGATACTGTTATGCACCGTAATCGTCTAGGTCAAGGATTGGCAATGGCGTTTATTGTCGGCTTAGCGGCATTACTCTCTCAGTCACAGCCACTTTATCGGCAAAAATTACTGCTTTCGTGTGTATTATGGTTAGGTGCAGTCTCGTATATTAATCACTCACGCGGCGCACTGTTGGCAATGATTGTAGCAGGCATGGTGATGCTGTTTTTATGGAATTGGCGCAAAGCATTAATCGTAGAGTCCATAGGATTAGTCGTGGCTCTTATCATTAATCATCTAGGCATTTTAAGTAAAATTGCAACGCATAATGGTGGCAGCTTGGGCAATGGCCGAGAGTTTTTATGGCCGCCTATTTTTGAGCGTGTTTTGCAAAATCCGTGGTTTGGTCATGGTTTACATGCGGTGAATAACGACCCTGTGTTGTTGGCTCAAAAGATAGAAGCCGTTTCGCATGTCCACAGTATTTATTTAGACATTGTCTATGCCAGTGGCCTAATGGGGTTTTTGTTTTGGGGGATATGGACGCTTCTATTTGCTAAAAACATCAAAAAAATACTCACGCCTAATAACAACATGGCCTGTTATTTAGGCTTAGGGTTGTTAACGTATATATTGGTGCATGGTGTCGTGGATTTGGCTTTTTACTCAGTAGGCACATCAGCGATATTGGCTTTTAGTGGTGTATTAACCATCGGTTTATTCGTTAAGGAACGTAGTCATGAAAATACTGCACATAGCTAATTTTTCTTATAATAGTCATGGTGCCGCGTTTTATAATTGTGACCGCAAAATATCGGCAGGGTGGACACGCCGAGGACATTTTGTTTATGAGTTTAGCTTGCGTGATATGGCACGTATGGGGACGATTTTTCGTACCAAACGCTTAGGAACAGGTTGGGCTAATGCTGAAGTGTTACGCGTCTGTGAGCATTTACAGCCTGATTTAGTCTTGTTGGGACATGCTCAAATTTTAGCGGCTAATACTCTAAAAGAAATTCGTCGTTTATATCCCAATACCCGTATTGCCATGTGGTATGTTGATTGGCTGTCCGCTGCTGATAAAGTTCAATATATGCAGACATTTGCGCCGTATTTGGACGCTCTGTTTGCGACCACAGGTGGGACGTTGTTAGAGAAAGTTGTGCCTGCCAGTGTCACTCGCGCCTTTATTCCAAATCCTGTTGAGCGTTCGGTCGAGTCACTACAAAACTTCAAAAAACAGCAATTTTCGCATGAGTTAATTTTTTGTGGCACCGTCGGTGATGACGTTGAACGTCGTGTATTTATGGAAAAAATTCAGCACGATTTAGCGCACCTGCCGTTAGCGTTTCATGGATTGTTAGGGCAAAAGCAGGTCGAAGGTGTTGACTATACCAATGCCTTATCAAACACCCGCATGGGGCTAAACTACTCTCGGCGTAACGATATTCCTCTGTATAGTTCTGATCGTATTGCACAATTAACAGGCAATGGTTTGTTGACCTTCTCACCGCGTATACCTGAGTTTACTAAGTTGTATGCCGAAGACGAACTGGTGTATTTTGACCATGTCGATGATTTAATTGAAAAAGTAAATCATTACCACCGTTATCCAGAGCAAGCCGCGCAAATTGCAGAAAAAGGCTGGCAACGAGCACACAGCACCTGTGCCGTTGAAAGAGTGGTGCGATTTATGGAAGAAACGCTCCTTAATCAAGGCTATTCTGAACAGTACGAATGGTCAGATCATGTCTTTTTTGCTCAATAATCAACGGAGTTGTGTCCATGAACGTCTGGCAACGCTTTCAGCAATTACAGCAACGACGCAAAGGGCGAAAACAAGATAAACGTGACGAACAAGGCATGCGTCAGCAATGGTTTTTATTGGCAGGCAAGCATAATGGCGCAGCCTATCCGCAGCCACAACAATTAACGCCACTTTATCCGCCCGCTGATTGTTTTTGGGCTGACCCTTTTTTATGGTCGAAAGATGGCCGTTATTTTATCTTTTTTGAAGATTTTCCCTATGCGACATGGCGCGGTATTATTAGTGTCATTGAAATAGACGAGCAGGGCAAACAAATCAGTGAGCCTCGTCCTGTTCTCGAAGAAGCCTACCATTTGTCTTATCCATTTTTGTTTGAGTATGACGGTCAGTTGTATATGATGCCCGAAAAATGCTCACAAAAACGGGTCGATATTTATCGGTGTGATGAGTTTCCGCATCGTTGGTCGCAGGTCAGTACCTTAATAGACAACTTGAAAATTGTTGATTCAACGTTATTTGAGCATGATGGCAAATGGTGGTTATTTGCGGCGGCCAAACAAGGACGCGTCAGGATTAATGAGTCGCTGTTTGCTTTTTATGCCGACTCACCACTGAGCAACACATGGACTCCACATCCCTTAAACCCTTTAGTGCGTGACTTAACTCGTGGCCGTCCTGCGGGACGTATTGTTCGTCATTCGCAGGGGCAATTGTTGCGTCCCGCTCAAGATTGCTTACGTCGTTATGGTTATGGTGTCCATCTGCAAGAAATCACCCAATTAACTACGACAGCCTATCAGGAGCAGACGGTTTGGTCTGGTCTTGCCCCTGAGATCAATCATACTTGGCGTGCGATGCATCATCTCGACCAACACAAGGGCATGATGGTGATGGATGCTCAACGCTTATTGCCAATGGCGGAGTCAGTCGTTTGACCGCACTCACGCAGGATATTGCCGTTATTTTGCCGCCGCGTGAGCGGTTTCGTGCTGCCGATGCAGGCGCGGTGGCGTTAACAGTGCATGACTTTGTGGTTGCAAGCCGTTTTCAACCACAGATCGTGGTTTTTGGTGGCGAAACTCAACCCTTTAGCGATGTGAGTTTTTGCCATGTCCCCACAACATGGGCATGGTTGTTGGGAAAAAACTTAGCCTATGCTCAAGCCTGTATTACGCTATTGCGTGAGCAAAAAGTACAATTGGTGGAAGTACATAATCGTATCACCTTAGCGTTACGCATTAAAAAATCCTTACCACGTTTGGCCGTAGCGATACATTTACACAATGATCCTCACGGTATGGAAGGTGCAAAAACAGCCAAACAACGACAGTTTTTACTTGAGCAAATAGATATCGTTTATTGTGTCAGTGAGTATGTTCGCCAACGACTATTAGAGGGGGTTGCACCCGAACTGGCGGTTAAATGCCACGTCATTCATAATGCTTTAGCGGATAATCATTCAGTGAATATTGCTGCGCAAAAGCAGCATTGGCTTGTGTATGCAGGGCGATTTATTCCCGAAAAAGGGGCATTGGCATTAGCGCAGGCATTAGCGCAGGTGTTGCCACATTTCCCCCAATGGCGCGCGGTCTTTTTGGGCGCATGGGGTTTTGGTCATGCCGCAGGCAAAAGCGATTATGAACAACAAGTCTATGCGGCATTAACGACAGTGGCTTCGCAAGTGGAGTTTCGCGGTCATGTGCCACACAGCGAAGTCATGGCGACATTGGCGCAATCATCGGTGACGGTCGTGCCCTCTACGTGTGCTGAAGCCTTTGGTCGTGTCGTTTTGGAAGCGATGTCGATGCAAAATGCCGTAATGGTCTCATCTTTTGGCGCACTACCCGAAATTGCAGGTGATGCCGCGATTGTGTTAGCTGAAGTGTCAAGCTCAGCCCTCGTACAACAGTTAACGGCATTATTAGACTCGCCAGAACGTATTGATCTCGTCGCAAATGCGTGTCAACAACGTGCGCATCAACAATTTAACCTCAATCGTATTGTGCATGAACTGGATGCCAAGAGAGCACAGTTACTACACGGAGTTTAATAATGTCATCACCCAAACAAGAGTTAGTCTATCGCCAAGATATTGACGGCTTACGTGCGATTGCGATTTTGTTGGTCGTGGGTTTTCATTATTTTGGTGTCAAAGGCGGTTTTGTTGGCGTTGATATTTTCTTTGTTATTTCAGGTTATTTAATTACCCGCATTTTATTAGTCGATATTAAACATAATACGTTTAGCGTGTCGGCATTTTATGCGCGGCGTGTTCGTCGAATTTTCCCTGCTTTAATTGTCGTACTGGTGGCGTGTTTAGGCTTGGGTTGGAGTCAGTTATTTAGTGATGACTTTCAAAAGTTAGCCAAACATGTCATGGCAGGCAGTATGTATGTGCAAAACTTTTTACTTTGGCATGAGTCAGGTTATTTTGATGCGGATGGCATTACCAAGCCGTTATTACATTTATGGTCATTAGCGATAGAAGAACAGTTTTATTTAGTATGGCCGATATTATTAGTCGCATTAAGTGGTTTTCGCTTGGGTTTAATCGGCTCGATAGTGTCCGTGTTGTTTGTCAGTTTTTTCATCAATATCTATTTTATTTATCACGATACAACAACGGCTTTTTATTTACCTTTTTCTCGTTTATGGGAGTTAGCATTGGGTGGATTGGTGGCCTATGTCGAAATTTTTCATCAAAAAATCAGCCTACACATACGAGAAAAAAAACGATTAATGAATGTCTTATCGGTAATGGGTTTACTGATGATTACTGTTGCGGCAGCAATTCTCAATAAAGACGCAGCATTTCCGGGTTGGTGGGCATTATTACCGATTACGGGAACTGGATTATTAGTGTTAGCAGGTGATAACAGTATTATTAATCGGACGTTATTATCCAATACATTCATGAAGTGGATCGGAAAAATCAGTTACCCCCTGTATTTATGGCATTGGCCAATGATTTCTTTTGCCATGATTTTATTTGGTTCAGATAATAAAATTAGCCGTTCGGTTAAGTTATCTGCGTTTGTTATCAGTGTGTTATTGGCGTGGGCAACGTATTTGTGGGTAGAGAAGCCGATCCAACGCTATAAAATTACGCCAAACAATACCCTTCGTGTTTTAGGGCTAGGCATAGCAACAACGGGTGGTATATTTATTGTCGCCTACTTATGTTGGCAGCAAACCATTAGCCCACGTTTTGGCGACATTAAACCGATTGCGGCTATTGTGCCTGAAAAATTAAAAGGCTGTATGCCCGAAGGTAATCAAGAGCATGGCTCAATTGATGCATTTAAAGCGTGTGAACAGCCGTTATTTGCCAATAGGCCAACGGTGTATGTAGTGGGTGATTCTCATGCCAATAGTTTATATCAAAGTTTAGAAACGTATTTCCATCAGCGTCGTATGAATGTTGTGGATTATTCGGTGATGCACTGTATCCCTTTTACCTTGTTGGATACTCGTGGGGCATGTGTTGATTATAATCGTTATATTCAACAGAAAATTGCCGAGCAAAAACCTGCCTTAGTTATTTTTGCCGCGTATCACATTAACGACAAGATGGCTGATTTTTATCATGAAAAAATAGCATACCCTTATTTTATTCAGCAACAAGCAGAACACATGGCAGTATCAGGTGCGCAACATGTCATCATGGTCGGAGAAATCCCGACGTGGGATGTTTCCTTGCCTCATGTGTTAAATCGGTATTTTTTACGAGAGGGTAAAGCCATTCCCAAACGGACTTATACGGGTGTGATTCAATCCTCTTTAGTCATGGATACTACGCTACGACAGCTATCCTATAGCCCAAAGGTCAGTTATTTTTCGTTAAAGGATATATTATGTCAGCAGCAAGGTTGTCTCACGCAGGTAGGGGAACAATTGCCAAATGATTTAATTGTCTATGATTATGGCCATTTAACGCGAGCAGGTTCTGAGTATGTCATCAACAACGGCCTTTCAACGCTCATTGAGTCTTCCGTGAAATAGGTGTTTGTATGCATATTTGTCAAGTCGTCGCCAGTTGGGGCAATGGTGGCTTAGAAAAGCACGTCATTGAGTTAAGCAATGCCCTCAGTATCGAACATCAAGTCACGGTGATTGTTCACCCTCTGATGAAAGATCGTTTTGTTGCGGCAGTGAATGTGATTACCGTGGATTTTTCACAGTCCCGTTGGTCGCCACGTTTATATTGGCAGCTATTACAAATTATTAATGAGTTAAAGCCCGATATTATTCATGCACAAGCCAGTAAAGCAGCATTGTTGGTTTCTCGTTTACGTCAATGGCTACCGTTGACCCTTAAATATGTCGCCACCTTACATAATCAAAAAGGCACAACGTCGATGTTTGAGGGCTTTGATCAGGTGATTGCGGTCAGTCCGGGTATTGCTCATCTCATTAAAAAAGCCCCTGTTACCGCGATTTATAATGGTGTTATTGCACCGACTCCTGTTGACAATGGGCGGCAATTATTAGCCCAAGAGTTTGGTTTTAATGCCGCTAAACCCATTTTAATCGCCATTGGCCGTTTAGTAGATGCCAAAGGTTTTGATATTTTAATCCCTGCGGTGGTACGTGCAGGCGTGCAAGTATTGATTGTTGGTGAAGGTGAACGGCGTACCTCATTAGAAGCGCAAATTGCCGAGACCAAAGCGACCGTTGTATTGGCAGGTTTTCGTCAAGATGCCCAACGCTTGTTAGCAGCCGCCGATGGTTTTGTTTTAAGCTCGCGTAATGAAGGCTTTGCCTATGTGTTTGTCGAAGCGTTATTAGCGCAACGTCCTGTTGTAGTGACAGCGATCCCGATGGTGCAAGAGTTTGTGCCAGAGCAGTTGATTGTGCCTGTTGAGGATGTGGAAGCCTTGGCGGAGCGTATGCAATGGGCTGTCAGTCATTTGGGTGAGTGGCAGGGTATAATGCGTCTCGCATTTGAGAGAGCGAGGCAAGAGTTAACTTTAGATGCGATGGTGCATAGAACAAAAAAGATTTATTTGGATATGTTTCTTTCAGGTACTGACGAGTGTTAACAGGTATATGGTGGGCTTTATTAGGGCAGGGGATGCGTATTGGATTACAGGCATTACTATTTTTTGTATTAGCTCGTGGGCTGGGATTACAAAATTTTGGTATTTATACGACTGTTTTTGCCTGTGCTCAGATTTTATATCCAATATCGGGTTTAGGAACGCATAATACTATGATTATGCATGTTGCCCGATATCCCAAATTACTAAATAACTATTTGGGTACCCCACTATTAATGACGGTTATTTTTGGGTCTTTTTTATCTATTATAGCAACTTTTGCTTTATCTTCACTGTATAAACAAGTATCTGCATTATTTATATTATTAATGTTTCTAACTGAGATTTTAGCTTTTCGTTTGTTAGATGTTTCTACACATGCTTGGCAAGCACTTGAAAATATGCGTTATTATGCTTTGAGTTATACGTTATTAAGTGGTTTGCGTTTGCTACTGGCAGGGGGATTATGGTTAACAGGGTATTTGAATCTAGTGGTATGGATACCTTGTAATTTTGTGCTGACGCTGCTTGTCGCATTATTATTGTTAGTTCAACTATTTTATTATTGCCAGTTAGAGTGGCGTAAATTATATTTTTTTCGCTCAGAGTTGAAAACGTCATTATATTTTTCTTTGTCTGGAGTTGGGCAGTCACTTTATGCTAACGTAGATAAAATTCTCATTGCTCGTCTTTTAGGCAGTGAGGTGGTTGGTATTTATGCGGTTGCACAGAGAATAGTGCAAATGGCGTTCTTGCCTATTTTAGCCTTGTTTCAAGCTTCTTATGCTAAGTATTTTCAGAAGGGGCGTTTTGGTATTCAAGGAACTCTTAATTATAGTAAAAAACTAGCTCCATTCTTATTTTTATATGCTAGTGTAATGATCTTGATCATATATTTATTGTCACCTTATTTAACTGTGGTTTTTGGCAGTCAATACGAAGGGGCTATCTATGTATTAAAGTGGTTAGTATTATTGTTAGTTATTCAGGTTGCACATTATTTGTTGGGGGAGGCAATGACTGGGTGTGGTTACCAGCGGATTCGTAGTATTTTACAAATGATCGTCGGTTTATTAAGTGTAGCCATCATATATAGTGCTGTGTCCGCACAAGGTATAATGGGAGCAGTTGTAGCAGCACTCATTATAGAAATACTCTTATTTCTGGTGTATCTAGTTGTAGTTATTTTTGAGTTGAGACGTGAGAACATATCGTGAAGCTTTCGATTGTAGTGCCAACATTAGGACGAAAAAAAGAGTTAGCAGAACTATTGGAAAGTTTAGCTCAGTTGCCACAAGAGTATATAGAAGTCATTATAGTAGATCAAAATGCTATTGGTTTTTTAGATGATGTATTGGCGAAGACATCAATAGATCAGCTACAACATTGCCATGTGCATTTTACAGGAGCAGCACGCGCTAGAAACTGGGGATTTAGATTTACTACAGGTGATGTTGTTAACTTTTGTGATGACGATGCTAACGTGGTGCCTGAGTTATATACGATTGTAAAGACAGTCTTTGCTAACGATAAAGCATTAGGGATGGCAACTTTTAAAGTTGTAGATCCTGTTTTCAATTTACCTTGCATGGTAAGCTTTGCTAATACAAACTGCACTGTTTCACGGGATAATTTTAATACTATTACGATAGAGTTTGCGCAGTTTTGGCGGCGTAGTGTATTTGAAAAATTACATGGCTATGATGAAACGCTAGGCATTGGCGTATATTATGGTGCAGATGAAGGGCAAGATATCGTTATTCGTGCTATAGAGCAATCAATAAAAATGGAATATTTTAATCAGATACTTTTTTTTCATCCTCAAAAATATGAAGCACCAATTAAACGTTATTATCAGTATGCACGTGGTACAGGTAGAGTTCTATATCTACACGGAAATAAATTATATGTTGTAAAAAAACAATGTATTTTTTTGGTTAAAAGTTTTGTAGGTTTTTTTATTTATATGTTATGGAGACCAAATACATCATTGCGTTATGGGGCACGATTCAGTGGTTTTATTGTTGGATTTTTTAATAGCATTTTTGGCCGATATTTAGTGAAAGATTAAAATGAAAATACATGTTTTATATTAAAGAGGTGTCATTGTGTTATGAGCTATTTAAAATCTAATGAGCATGTAGTTTTATGGTAAAAAATCGGAATTTTTTGCAGTTTTTTCAGACTGTTGCAGGTGCGTTGCGTGTTGTATCTAAGTATTTAGTGTTTTTTTTCGCCAAAATTTTTAGTATTTTAATTGTTAAGCAGCCAAGAGTCAGTCTTTTTTTGAAGTCATTTTTAAAAAAAAATCCTAGATTGTGGCTCAAGCTTGCAGAGTATAATTTATCATCATATAACCCTCGAGATAATGAAAGTTTTGTGAGCATTAGTTTACAAGATATGAATCTATATTTCTCTAAAGAGCCTTTGAAGGATCGCAGGGGGATTGGTAGAGTTAGTCGTGAGTTATTAAAGCAATTAGAAAGTTCTCAAGCCGTTACTTACATGAAAGAATTAGATGAAGTAATAGACAAAAAACGGCCAGATATTTATTTATACACATCTATTCATTGGTGTCCAAAAAAACTACCAAAAAATACCATCGTGATGATTCATGATGTGATTCCATTGATTTTTCCTAAAGTTTTTCCTGCAGAGTCTTATACATGGCTTTTTTATTACAAGTCTATCGCTATTCAAGCGAAGAGAATTATCACAATCAGTGAGTCCAGTGCCAAAGATATTTCATTTTATTTGGATATTCCTCTAGAGATGATTCACGTTGTTCATAATGGTGTAACTAATTTACCTGCTATTGATTGTCATCTGTTGGATTTGCCAAAAGGGGATTATTTTGTTTATGTTGGTTCTTATGACTTTCATAAAAATATTGATGTTGTATTAAAAGCTATGAGAGATATAAATAATAAAAATGTTTATTTAGTAATGATAGGTGATAATAAAAAATGCATGAAAATGGTTGATAAGTTGGGAATTAAAAATCAGGTCGTTTTTTTAGGTCGGATTGATGATGGGCAAGTTGGTTATGTGATTAGTAAATCAAAAGGACTGTTATTTCCAAGCTTATATGAAGGTTTTGGGTTACCACCTTTTGAAGCGGCATTATTAGGCGTTCCCACTATTTGTAGTGATCGTCCTGCGATGAATGTTTTGTTACGCGATGCTGCTTTGTTTGCGGATCCTTTTTCAATAGAACAATGGGTTGTACAAATGCGAGTTTTATTGGGTAATAGCCAGTTAATTGAAAGTATTGTAGCGACAGCGCATGCTCGTGCAAAAGCAATGACATGGGAGGCATCCTGTAATTCTCTGGTGAGTATATTGGAGGATGTTGCACAAGAATCGGTACAAATAAATTCCTTGCATACACCGTAGCCTGTACAGCTACAATCTGGTTAGATATAATTCTTCTCCGAGAACTCTAAGTACTTAAATATGAGTGGTCAACAACATCTTGCTAGACTAGATATCCTCAGAGGTGTGGGCGCACTCCTTGTTTTATACCAGCACTTTCTAGACTCCTTTCTGCCATCTTTTCGTACTGCTCATTGGCCGATTTTTACAAGTATCATTGCAGAAGGCAAAATTGGCGTTGCTTTGTTCTGTGTCATCTCTGGTTTTATATTTGAATATATCGTTCGTGGGCGAAAAATTCAGTATTGAACTTTTATTCAGGCACGCTGCTGGCGTATTTATCCTCTCTACGGCTTAATATTGTTTGTTGCGGCAACGGCATTTCATGGTGATTTATTTCGCATTATTGAGCAGTTAGTTGGAGTAGTTGGAGTTTCTGAAACAGGGGATATCTTTGCAGCAACATGGTCAATACCTATTGAGTTTCAATTTTATCTCGCTTTCCCTTTCCTTACGTTATTACTTGCTAAATATGGTAGCCGTCAAATGTTAGCACTGATTGGATTTTTTTTAGTCCTACGTATAGGGTTATGGTTTGCTGGCAAGGATGTAAACCACCTTGGTTATTGGTCGATTGCGGGTCGAGCAGATCAGTTTATTGTGGGGATGCTCAGTGCGCGTCTTTACTATCAGGATCGTGTGAAGTGGTTAGGAGGTTGGGGTGGTTTTGTCTCATCCATTTGTCTTATTGCAGTGTGTACGCAGTATTTTCACCATATCTATGGTGCGGATTATCCATGGGAGCAACAACCAATGCTTCACTGGTTTTCGGTGGTATGGCCTGATGTACAGGCTTTTATGTTTGGTTGCTTAATACTGTCTTTTCTTCAATTGTCGATTAAAATTCCAACTTTAATTGAGCGGCCTCTACTTTTTGTCGGTACGGTTAGCTTTTCTCTCTATATCATGCATCGGATGGTTGAACACGGACTTGCACTGGCTCTCAACTGGCAGCTTGTTCAGTTTACATCGCATCAAAAGATAAATGCATTGTTGACGTGTACGCTGGTTGAACTACCGTTAGCACTTATTGTAGCGTGGGTCGCTTATTATGCAGTTGAGAAACCATTCCACGAATTCAAGCGTGATTATCGTACATGGGGAGATGCTTCCCATAAGGAAAAAACGAATAGCCAATCCTAAAAAGCGAACAATCGTTATACATCTGTATTTACTGAGGTGATTTAATTTGCCTGTTCTGGCATTCGATATAATCCACTTTATAATTACTGAAGTATGTTAACATGCGCGCGATTTTTGCCGTGTACTTTCAAAGTGTAACAGTCCTATTGTTAATGTTTTTACTTGGCACAAATAATTTTTTTGAAAACCACTGTTGTTGAATGAGTTATGGCACTTAAAGAGAACATTAAACATCTACTTCGTCGTTTAGTTCATATTCGCTATTTAGGGCGTTTGATCCGGATTGCGGCTGCAGTTTGGCGTGGTCCCGCAATGTATGAGAAAATCAATCACATGGAACGTGTTTATGCGGGAAACTTGCATACTTTACTAGACACAGCCTCTAGATTAAATCATGTGCAGTTAGCTCACGATAACATGATCCAATCAGCTCCTATTGCTTTGCGTGATCTGCGGCGTGATTTAAGTGATCTCCAAGAGAAAGTAAGAGCAATAGACTTGATATATTCTAATAAGTTGCAAGGATTGCTTGAAACGGCTTCTCAATTAAATCACGTACAGTTAGCCCTTGATAATTTAGTTCAGTCAGCTCCTATTGCTTTACGTGATTTGAGGCGTGATATAACGTCTCTACAGGAGAAAAGTCAGGCTGTTGACTTGATCTGTTCTGAAAAACAGCAAGTGTTACTTGAAATAGTAACAAATTTGAATCAGTTGCGGTTAGATCATGACAGTCTAGTTGATGCTGTTCCTGTTGATTTACGAGACTTATGTAGCGATGTGATCTCCATAAAATCAACGCTTTCCTCACATGCCAGCTCCTTAGAGTATTTGTTTGGTAGAGTTGAGTTTGTCCGTAGAGAGTTAATGTTTGAGTTTAGGTATGGTGCTCGATCCTTAGTTGCAGCGGGGGATGTATTGGAAATTACCCCTAAAGTTGTTGCAGAAAGCAAATATAGTTTAGCTAAAGCAAACATCATCCGAATAAATTTAGGCTGTGGGCATATTCCGTTAGATGGCTATCTAAATGTTGATCGTCGAGAGTTGCCTCATGTTGACATAGTTGCAGAGATAGACAATTTGCCGTTTACAGAAGGAGAGGTGGCAGAGATTTTTTCTGCACATATGTTAGAGCATTTTCCACAAGAGCAACTTCGCCGTGAGTTGCTACCTTATTGGAAGTCATTATTAATTCCTAATGGTGTTTTTCGTGCTGTAGTTCCTGATGCTGAAGCAATGCTACGCGAATATACAGCGGGTGCATATCCTTATGCAGATATGCGTGAAGTAATATATGGTGCTCAGGATTATGATGGTGATTTTCATTATAATATGTTTACTCCAGAACACCTTTCAAGCTTATTAATAGAAGCTGGATTCTCTCAGGTCAACATAATAGCGGCTGGCCGAAAAAATGGTAAATGTTTTGAGTTTGAAATTAGCGCAGTGGCTATTTAATTAGGATTATTATGATGGCTTTAAACGCATATCCACGAATTTCTATTGTTATTAATACGCTGAATCGGGGGGCGAGTTTACAACAAACCTTGACTAGTTTTAAGTGGCTTAAATATAGCGGCGAATTTGAAGTTGTTGTTGTCAATGGTCCTTCAACAGATGACTCCCAAAAAGTCATTGAGTCATGGTTGCCGCAAATTAGAGTGGGGCGTTGTGATGTTGCTAATCTTTCAAAGTCAAGAAATATTGGCATAGCAATGGCACAAGGTGATGTGGTTGCTTTTATTGATGATGATGGTATTCCTGAGCCTGAATGGTTAGAGCAAATTGCACATGCTTATGCATCTTCTGACGTTGGTGCGGTGGGAGGTTTTGTTTTTGATCACACGGGTTATGATTTTCAAGCCAAGTATTGTGTTGTTGACCGTTTAGGCAATGCCGATGAGTCGATTACAAAAGCGACACCGCAATTATCTTTCCCTCGAAGTTTTCGTTTTCCTCATCTATTGGGAACAAACTCAACATTTCGACGTGATGTGTTATTGCAGGTTGGCGGTTTTGATGAGGAGTATGAATATTTCCTTGATGAAACGGATGTTTGTTTGAGGGTTGTGGATGCGGGGTATGTGATTCAACAATTGCCTAATGCGTATGTTCATCACAAATTTGCGCCAAGTAACCTACGTGGAAAAAACAGAGTTGCAAAATATCGTTATCCTATTATTAAAAATAAAATATATTTTATGCTAAAAAATGCTCGTGAGTATTTCTCTCTTGAGCAAATTGAAGACGAGTATCATAAGTTTATTACTCGGCACCGTAACGACGTTAATTGGTGTGTAAGTAATAGTTTATTGTCTAAAGAAGATGCTGTTCAATTTGAGCAAGATGCTGAAAAAGCATTAAGAGTAGGTGTTCTGCGTGGCGAGCAAGGGGCATTAGAAATGCTAACCTCTTCAAAAGTTGCTCAATATGCGGGTGATTTTTTGCCATTCGTGACGATCAATATACAAAGTCCTTTATCAGTTATTTTGATTTCTCGTGATTATCCGCCAAATCAGGGTGGAGGTATTGCGACGTTTACGCGAGATTTGGCTGTAGCTTTAGCGGCGCAAGGAAATATTGTTCACGTTATTACTCAGAGTCCAGATATTAATCGTGTTGATTTCGAGCATGGTGTTTGGGTACACCGAATATTGTCGTGTGACATCGGTTTATCATTGGCAGCTCAACAGCGTCATATTCCGCAGCACATTTGGAATTGGTCAGCGACTGCTTTGCGTGAAGCTGAGCGTATCTCAACACATCGTCATATTGATATTGTGGAGGCTCCCATTTGGGACTGTGAGGGTATAGCGTTTTTATTAGATAGTCGTTGGCCGCTAGTCACAAGTCTGCATACTACATTGAAGTTTGCGATGGAATATCATCCAGAGTGGAAAAACGATCCTAATTGGCTTAAGTCTTTTGGGGAGCCTATGTTGCTACTTGAAAAAGAGTTAATGCAATGTTCACAGTCGATACGAGCAAATAGCCATGCAATAGTAGCGGATATTGAGAGTGCGTATGATTTTAAATTTAATCAAAACAGCCTGACAGTTATTCCACATGGCCTAGTTGATATGGATGTGACTAGTGTAAACAGTAATAAAAATATTGATGAGTTAATCGTTTTATATGTGGGGCGTCTAGAGCATCGTAAAGGAATAGATGTATTGTTGGCGGCTATTCCGAGTGTTATAGAGGAATTTCCACACGTTAAATTTCGTATTCTTGGCAATGCATCTCTAAATGCTCCAGAAGGTAAAACGTATCAAATGCTCTTTGAACAATCAAAAATAGGTAAAAGCCTAGAGCATGCAGTCCGATTTGAGGGGATGGTCAGTAATGATGTGTTGCAAGAAGCATATCAGAATTGCGATATTTTTGTCGCTCCGAGTCGTTACGAGTCATTTGGACTTATTTTTTTAGAAGCCATGCGAGCAGGTAAGCCCGTCATTGGTTGCTTGGCAGGTGGTATGCCCGAAGTTATTTCTGAAGGGATAAATGGACTATTAGTTCCTCCTAACGATATAGAGCAGCTATCAATGGCCTTGAAAAAACTGTTATCAGATCAAAAAAAGCGTGTTGAAATGGGAATGCGCGGTAGCCAAATGTTTATGGAAAAATTCTCTGCAATGAGAATGGCAGATGATAGCGTCGCTTTTTATCGAAAAATTATTTAAGGTTACAAGGATGTGAAGAGAGCGATGAAGATTTCATATGTTAATGGCATCTGCTTAAAAAACGATGCTATCTCTACAGCTATTAGTAGGGAAATAGAAGCATTGCAAGAGTTGGAAGGAGTTAGCGTTCGCCTGTATGCCTATGCATGCGATTACTCTCATTTACCCTTTCAAAAAGTAAATGATGTTTCTGATGTTGCATTTGACGAGTATTTTCAATGTAGTGATTTAGTTGTTTTTCATTTTGGTGTTTATAGTCCCTTATTTAACCTATTGGCAATGACTCCACAACGAGCTAAACGTTTGGTTGTATTTCATAATATTACGCCAAAACAGTTTCTCCCAGCAGAAAGCCATGATTTAATTAATAAATCGGTTATGCAAATGTCGAATATTGTTTGGGCAGACCATGTCATCTGTGTCAGTGAAACTAATTTGCAAGTATTGCGTGACGCTAATATTAATACCCCAGCGAGTGTTTTGCCATTATCTGTCATATTGCCGATAGTCCCAAAAACCACTAAGCCAAGTTTTACGGATAATATTCTACGCATTGTGTTTTTGGGGCGTTTTGTGATGTCAAAAGGTCCTAATGAGTTACTAGACGCTTTAGAAGTGCTATTAAAACAGGGTGGGCAGCCTAAGATTCGTGTCGATATGGTTGGAAATTTTTTGTTCTCAGATCAGCAGTTACTTGAAAAGGTACGAGAGCAGGCAAACATCCTAAATCAAATATATAAAGATAATGTGCAAATTTTTATTCGTGGCAACATTACGGATAAAGAAAAGCAACAAGTCTTAGATGATGCTGATTTATTTGTTTTGCCAACATATCACGAAGGGTTTTGTGTCCCAGTGCTAGAGGCGTTGGCATCAGGTTGTCAGGTTGTGATTTATGATAATTCTAATACCCCAGCTATCTCTGGAGGTTTGGCAATACTTGTTCCAACGGGAGATATTTTACAGCTTGCTGATGCAATTTCGAATACACTAAAAAAGGTCTGTTCGCTTGATTGGGAAACGGTTGGTTATCGTGCAGCGTGTGAGGATTCCTATCAGTATGTACAGCAGTTCTCTCCTCAACAAATAAAACAGCAGTTTGTTGATTTTATTACAAATTTTACGTCTTGATGTGTCGATATCTTAATGCGGAATACGGCTATGTATAACACTAGCAATCAGATCAATATGACGAATGTTAGATTAGCATGGATGCTAGCAAAACGAGATCTTAAAAATCGCTATGCCAGTTCTTATGCAGGAGCTGCATGGAATGTTGGTGTGCCATTACTCTATGCGTTAACCAATATCATCGTATTTTCAATTTTAATGAAAGGTAGAATGGGAAGTAATTATAGTGATGTTCCTTTTGCCTTGTTTTATCTATTACCTTTTTCTTTGTGGACTATATTTGCGGAGGTCACGAGTCGTAGTACATCAATCTTACGTGAATATAGTTATCTTATTAATAAAATAGCATTCCCTGTTTGGATATTACCATTAGTCCCTTTTGCATCGGCATTACTAGGTCAGGCGATTATTCTTATTTTTATTAGTGGGTTAATGTTCCTACAGGGTATTGTTCCAGCCAATACCGCTTCAATTTTTTTCTTAGTGTGGTTTATTGCGTTAATACTGACGATCGGAGCGGCTTATGCAGTATCAGCAATCAGTGTCTATATTCCTGATATGGGGCAGTTAGTCCCTGTTGTCGTTAATATCTTATTTTGGTTAACACCGTTACTTTACCCCGCTACGATTGTTGAGAAGTCTGAGTGGGTTTGGGTTCGGAATATTGTGATGGATTATAATCCTTTTTATTATATTGTTGAGTCCGCTCGCCTTGCAGTTTTTGGTACAGGTTATTTTGAGTGGAGTTATCTAGGGTTTGCTGCTTTAGCTGCTACATTATTTTTTGTGGTTGGAGTATGGATTTTTAGAAAGTTACAGCCTGGTTTTGCTGATATTGTTTAGGGAGCGGTAAATTATGACAGTAATAAATCGTAAAGATGTCATTATTCAGTTATCGAATGTCAGCAAAATCTATCGGACTTATTCTTCACCAAGATATCGTTTGATGGAGTTATTATCGGCTGAACGTAAATCATATCATGAAGAAAAAAAAGCGTTGGATGACGTTTCATTTACACTTCAAAAAGGTTCTAGGTTAGGGATTGTTGGAGAGAATGGGAGTGGAAAGAGTACCTTATTAAAAGTATTGTCTGGAGTGTTAACCCCATCCATTGGTACGGTTAATGTGCAGGGGCGTATTTCAGCTTTGTTAGAGTTAGGGGCTGGTTTTCATCCAGAACTGAGTGGCCGTGAAAATATTATGCAGTTTTGTATGTTACACGGCATGAAACATGAGGAAATTGAAGATGCATTACCTGAAATTATTCAATTTAGTGAATTACGTAATGCTATCGAACACCCTGTCAAAACTTATAGTAGTGGGATGGCTGTACGCCTAGGCTTTGCATGTGCTGTGTATGTGCAACCTGACATCTTAATTGTGGATGAAGCTCTGAGTGTTGGCGATGCATATTTTCAAAATAAATGCTTACACAAGATACGTTCTATGCTTGATGATGGTGTGACTTTCATTTATGTCACTCATGCTGCCGATGCGATTCGTTCTTTGTGCGATCAAGGATTATGGATGGAGAATGGACAAATACGAATGCAAGGCACATCAGCAGCTGTAGGTGCGGCATATCAGCAACAAATTTTTAAGCGATTAGTTAAAGCGGGCTTTTCAGAAAAAATTAATGTCACAGAGCTGAGTACGACAGACAGTGCCAATACTTTACAGTTGCCTGAAAAAACCAGTTTAATAGATATTGCAAGAGCTCAAGCTTTTGCAGATCGCGTAGAGCCGTTGAGAACTGGTAGTGGTGAAGCTGTTATCACCGATATCGTGTTATATGATAGTGAAGGTAATGCAACAGACTCTGTGGGTTTTAGAGAACCAAGTGTATTGCGCGTATTTTTTACCATAAAAAATGCTGTGAGTGTTGATACGTCTTTGAATGTTGGTTTGACTGATTATTCAGGCAGACAGATATGTCATTTTAGTTCTTTAGTTCGTGGTATTGATCTTGCAACGTTAAACGTTGGAGAACCTTATGTTATGGATTTCTCTTATACGTCATCTTTATGTCCAAATGAATATGGCATTATTGCTGGAATTAGCACAATGACAAAGCATCCTGCTCGGCATGGACAAATGCTTGTTGAGTCTGTATTAGATTATTGTGTTGGTGGTGGTCGATTTAATGTGCGATTCCCTGATGAGATCTGTAATGAAGATTTATGGGGCGTCGTCGCCTTGGATTATAGTTCGACTCTTTGGGTGGCTAACTAATGTTAAAAATAGGAAAGTGCGGATATCCTATTACTATTTGTAGTTTGCTAGCACGGTCATTATGATGATTGGGTTTGATGATCGTTGGATTGGTAATCATGGTATTGGTCGTTTTGCTAATGAGTTGGCAAAGAGGCTACCGATTGTTCCATTATTGTTAAGGGGCAAGCCAACAGATCCTTGGGACTGTTTGCATTTAAGTTATAGCCTTTATAATCAAACGCATCGGCATTTTTTCTCTCCAGGATATAATCCGCCATTGGGTAAGCCCTGCTCCTTCTCTTTTACGATCCACGATTTAATTCATTTGGATGTGGCAGAGGAAAGTTCTGTTCTTAAACGTGCTTATTATCATGCCATAGTGCGACCTGCATTATTTAACGCAGATGTAGTGTTTACGGTATCCAACTATTCAAAAGAACGATTGTTAGAATGGTCTGGCATTGCTGAGAGTCGTATTGTTGTGGTTGGTAATGGAGTGAGTACTGGTTTTGGTGCCGATGGTGAGCGCATCATTAACCATACGCCCTATTTACTTTATGTTGGCAATCAAAAGCCGCATAAAAATGTTGAGCGTTTGGTTAGGGCATTCGCAGTAAGCCAGTTATCAAGGACAATGGAATTGTGGTTAACGGGTAATTTTAGTAATAGCGTCATGGCGACTATCTGCGAATTAGGTATGAGTAGCAAAGTTAAAGCATTAGGCTTTGTACCAGAGAGTGTTTTGCCCGCTTATTACCGTGGGGCTATTGCTGTTGTTATGCCATCACTAAACGAGGGTTTTGGTTTGCCGTTGATTGAAGCAATGGCATGTGCGACTCCTGTGTTATCTAGTAGAGCAACGTGTTTACCTGAAATAGCAGGGGATGCTGCTTTGTATTTTGATCCCGTTAATATTGAAGAGATGGTGTCTTGTCTTGATGAAGTTCAAGATGACACCACGAGAACGCGTTTACAATTGGCAGGGTTGGAGCGAGTCAAATTGTTCTCTTGGGATATTGCCGCAGAAAAAGTAAATACCGCCATTCAAACAGTAGGGTAAGCATCAAAAATGAAGACGGCCTTCGTTGTGGATTGGTTGGTCACGTATGCTGGAGCTGAGCGTGTACTTGAACAAATGCTGTTAGAGTATCCAGATGCTGACTTATTTGCGCTAGTAGATTTTTTGGAGAGTGATAGTCGGCATTTTTTAAATGGACATCAAGCACAAACATCTTTCATTCAAAATATGCCTAAAGCCAAACAGTGGTATCGGCATTATTTACCTTTTATGCCCTTGGCAATTGAACAAATAGATGTCTCTGCTTACGATGTAATTATCTCAAGTTCACATGCGGTAGCAAAAGGCGTTATTACGGGGCCTGATCAACTGCATGTGAGTTATGTACACACGCCTATTCGTTATGCGTGGGATCTACAACACCAATATCTAAAAGAGTCAGGATTAACCAAAGGCTTCAAGTCGATTCTTGCTCGTATTATTTTGCATTATATTAGATTATGGGATTATAGGACCGCGGCAGGCGTAGATATATTTATTGCTAACTCTCAATATATTGCACGACGAATAAAGAAAGTGTATCGGCGTGATGCCCAAGTTATTTATCCTCCTGTTGATCTAGAAGGCTTTCAGTGTTGTCCAAATAAAGAAAATTATTATTTAATAGCTTCTCGAATGGTTCCTTATAAAAAAATTCCTCTGATTATTAAAGCATTTGCAGGTATGCCTGATAAGCGGCTTGTTGTTATTGGTGACGGCCCTGAAATGGCGAAGTGTAAAGAGATGTCAGCCTCTAATATTGAGATTTTGGGTTATCAATCATTTTCAGTATTGCGTGATTATATGCAGCGAGCCAAGGCGTTTGTATTTGCGGCCGAGGAGGATTTTGGCATAACACTTGTGGAGGCTCAAGCATGCGGTACGCCAGTCATAACCTTTGGTAAAGGTGGTGGGCTTGAGACGGTAGTTCCTAGAGGTCAAGCACACCCAACGGGTATATTTTTTTATGAACAAACGGTTGCTGCATTGCAAGCATCGGTGGCTGAATTTGAGCAATATCAAGATGAGTTTTTACCTGAGTCTTGTCGTAAAAATGCAGAGCGTTTTTCTGTCGAACGATTTAGAACTGAGCTTTCGGATTGTGTGGGGTTGGCATGGCAACAACACATACAATATCTCCATCAGATAGACTGATCTAATGTTAATTTAAGAGTGATGATATGATTCCAGTTATTTTGTCGGGTGGTTCAGGGACTCGGTTATGGCCGTTGTCTCGTCAACAGTGTCCTAAACAGTTTTTGCCGTTGGTAGATCCCCAGTTCACCTTGTTTCAATCAACATTGAAACGTCTTGAGGGTTTGAATGCGGAGTCTCCGATAATCGTTTGTAATGTAGAGCATCGATTTATGGTGGCGGAGCAGTTGCGTGATATTGAAGTAGCGCATCAAGGCATTTTGTTAGAGCCATGCGGTCGCAATACGGCTGCTGCGGTTGCTTTAGCCGCATTAAGAGCAACGGCTACAGGTTGCGACCCTATATTATTGATATTGCCTGCCGATCATGTGATTACTCATGCTGACGCATTTTTAGCGGCAACTAAGTCCGCGTTGTTGGCGGCCGAAGCGGGTTATTTAGTGACATTTGGGATCGTACCAAAAGCACCTGAAACGGGTTACGGCTATATTCGTTGTGGTGTAGAAATTGAGCAGACGGAGGCATTGGCCGTCACAGCATTTGTGGAAAAACCAGATACAACAACAGCTCAGTCTTATCTAGATAGTGGTGAGTATCTGTGGAATTCAGGAATGTTTGTATTTCGTGCAAGTGTCTTTTTACAAGAGTTAGAGCATTTTCGGCCAGATATTTTGTCCGCTTGTAAAGTTGCACTTGCAGCAAGTACTGAAGATGCAGATTTTGTTCGCTTAGATAAAAATAGTTTTACCATGTGTCCAGAAGATTCTGTAGATTATGCTGTCATGGAAAAAACAGATAAGGCTGTGGTTATTGCTTTGGATGCGGGGTGGAATGATGTAGGTGCATGGTCTGCCGTTTGGGAAGTTTCTGAAAAAGATGTAGAGGGTAATGCGCTGCACGGTAATGTAGTCTCCGTTAACTCAAACAATAATTTTGTTCATTGTGAGCAACATTTGGTTGCACTAATAGGCGTGACAGACCTCATTGTTGTAACAACAAAAGATGCAACACTGGTTGCGGATCGTAATCAGGTTCAGTCAGTTAAAACGGTGGTTGAAAAGTTACGGGCAATGGGGTGCAGTGAGGCAATCATCCATAGAGAGGTTAGCCGCCCTTGGGGTAAATACGACTCAATAGATCGTGGTGGCCGTTTCCAAGTCAAGCGTATCACTGTTAATCCTGGGCAGCGTTTATCTTTACAAATGCATCATCACCGTGCAGAACATTGGATTGTGGTGAGAGGTACAGCAGAGGTTGTGTGTGGCGAGAAAAGAATTTTGTTAACAGAGAATCAATCTACATATATCCCACTTGGCGAGCGGCATCAATTAATCAACCCAGGAAAGGTACTGCTTGAAATTATTGAGGTGCAGTCTGGCAGCTATTTAGGTGAGGATGATATTGTGCGATATGAAGACACATATGGTCGGTTATAAAACGTCCATAGTTTATACCCTCATCATTCATTGGCTAAGCGTGCATGCGATATAAAACCCTCCCTCTATTATTAGCGGATTTGCTAGCTTTACTGCTCGCATTTTTTGTAGGGCAACTACTGCGGTTAATGGAGTTCAACTATTCATTGGATGTGTGGTGGGTTGCTGAGGGGCAGTTCCGAATTTTTGGGCTGTTCCTTATTTTTGTGGGTTTTCTTCTTGGTTTTGGCTTTTTTCATCAGCATTATAGTCAACGAAAACCTTTTTGGGATGAGTTGAGAGAGATTCTAAGCACACTGCTGATTATTTTAGTGGTGGATGCCGCTTTTTTCTTTTTTAACAAAATCTATTTTTCACGTTTATCTTTTGCTGTGCAATGGCTTTTGCTTCTGCCCTTGTTGCCAACACTGCGTACCGTCTTGAAAGTACACAGCTTAAAGCGTGGTACGTGGCAGATACCGATCCGTATGATAGGTAGCGGTATCAATGCTCATGAAGCGTGGCTTGCTCTGAAAAGTGAGAGTCTAATGGGTTATCAGTTAGTAGAGGTTGTTCTTACTAATGATAAGCAGCCCGATTGGGTGAAAGTCCCTATATTAGCGTGGGATGATGGGTTAAAGCCGACACCAGAGATGCAGGTTGTTGTTGCACTAGAGGCTGAACAACAAAGTGAGCTCAATGAGTCCGTTCGACGGCTCTATAATTTTTGTCCTAACATGATTATCGTCCCTCCAACACGCGGTTTGCCATTGTGGGGTATGGAGTCGTTACATTCATTTTCTCATGAAGTGTTGTTATTAAGAGCACGAAATAACTTATTGCGTCCATCATCACGGCTGATTAAAAGGCTGTTCGATATTGTCACTTCCAGTGTGTTACTCATTTTGTTATTTCCTGTATTTGCTGTTTTATTTTATAAAGTACATCAGACCGATGGTGACGCATTTTATGGACATAAGCGTGTTGGTGTGACAGGTGTGCCATTTCCCTGTTATAAATTCAGAACAATGGTAAAAAATTCAGCCGAGGTCTTAGCGCAATTATTACGTGATGACCCCGTTGCTTTAGAGCAATGGGAGCGCGAGTTTAAGTTAAAAGATGACCCTCGTATTACTCCGATTGGTCATTTTTTGAGGCGTACCAGTTTAGATGAGTTACCTCAGTTGTGGAATGTGTTGCGCGGTGATATGAGTCTTGTTGGTCCTAGGCCAGTTGTTGAAGCAGAATTAGAAAAATATGGTGATGATGTGGATTATTACCTTCACGTTAAGCCTGGCATGACGGGGTTATGGCAAGTGAGTGGTCGTAATGATGTTGACTATGAAACCCGTGTCGCTTTAGATGCGTGGTATGTGCGTAATTGGTCATTATGGAATGATCTCGTAATTTTAATCAAAACAGTGCGAGTGGTATTGCAAAAAGAGGGTGCATATTAGGACGATTTTGCCATAACATGTGCTTCTAAAGAATATCAATAAATAGCAGTTTAACGATAATAATAGGACGGTGATATGGCAATTCTGGTTACAGGTGCAGCGGGTTTTATTGGGGGAAATTTTGCTCTTGATTGGTTAGCTCAATCAGATGAAACTGTGATTAACCTAGATAAACTAACCTATGCAGGCAATTTAGATACCCTGAAATCTTTACAAAATGATGCACGCCATGTGTTTATCAAAGGGGATATTGGCGACTCTATCTTAGTGGCTAAGTTACTGGAGGAGTATCGCCCGCGTGCTGTGGTTAATTTTGCCGCCGAAAGTCATGTTGACCGCTCTATTGTGGGGCCAAGCGACTTTATCCAAACCAATATTGTTGGTACATTTAATCTTCTTGAGTCAGTACGTGGTTATTGGATAAGTTTATCTGATGAAGATAAAGCAGACTTTCGCTTTTTACATGTCTCGACTGATGAGGTTTATGGCACGTTAGCAGCAGGCGATCAACCGTTTTCTGAAACCAATACCTATCAACCCAATAGCCCTTACTCCGCGTCAAAAGCAGCTTCCGATCATTTGGTGCGCGCTTGGCATCACACCTATGGGCTACCTGTACTAACAACCAATTGCAGTAATAACTACGGGCCTTATCACTTTCCTGAAAAGTTAATTCCATTAGTGATTTTGAATGCCATTGCAGGTAAACCTTTGCCGATTTATGGTGATGGTCAGCAAATTCGTGATTGGCTCTATGTGAAAGATCATTGTAGCGCTATTCGTCGTGTTTTAGCGGTTGGAGTTGTTGGCGAAACCTATAATGTTGGTGGCTGGAATGAAAAAACGAATCTTGAAGTCGTACAAACAATTTGTCAGTTATTGGATGAGCTTCGACCTAAGCAAAAGGGACGTTATGCTGAACAAATTACGTTTGTGCAAGATCGACTAGGCCATGACCGTCGTTATGCCATTGATGCGCGTAAGTTAGAGCGTGAATTAGGTTGGAAGCCCACTGAAACATTTGAGTCGGGTATTCGTAAAACGGTTGAGTGGTATTTGAGTCATTCTGAATGGATTAGTAACGTGACCAGTGGTGCATATCGTTCTTGGCTTAGTCAACAATATGGAGAGTAGCGATGAGTCGTATTTTATTGACAGGAGTTAATGGGCAAGTCGGTTTTGAGTTGCAACGCACACTTGCACCATTAGGGGAAGTGATTGCGCTGACACGTCAAGACATGGACTTGGCTGACCCTGCAAGTATTATTTCGGCATTAGATAAATACCAACCAATAATTATTGTCAATCCTGCCGCTTATACCGCTGTTGATAAAGCAGAAACAGCCTTTGAACAGGCGATGGCGATTAATGCCCATGCCCCCAAAATGTTGGCAGAATGGGCAGCTCAACATAATGCCTTGTTAGTACATTATTCAACGGACTATGTCTTTGATGGTTGTAAAGACTCGGCATACCTTGAAAGTGATGTGACTAACCCCCAATCAATCTATGGTCAAAGTAAGTGCTTAGGTGAGGAGGCGATTCGTAGCGCAACACCGCATCATATTATTTTACGTACTAGCTGGGTTTTTGGTGTGTATGGCAATAACTTCCTAAAAACAATTTTACGTTTAGCTAAAGAACGCGATAGTTTAAGTATTGTTGCCGATCAGCATGGCGCACCCACATCGGCCGCATTGATTGCTGACATAACTGCACACATTCTTAAACATTATGCACAGGTTTCGGCTTGCAACTTTCACTATGGCACTTATCATTTATGTGCAGGGGGCGAAACAACGTGGTGCGATTACGCACGTTTTGTGTTACAAGAGGCTGAAAAAAAATCACAAAGATTTACATTGGCTGCGGATGCGATTCAACCGATTCCAACGTCAGCTTATCCATTACCTGCACCACGCCCAACAAATTCACGGCTGGATTGTGGTAAGTTGACACAATATTTTGGCCTGTCGCTGCCGCATTGGCAGTTGGGGGTTGCTGAGGTAGTGGCGCAGTTATAACGCTTTTTTACTGTTTTTTATAAGAAGATCACATCATGAAACGTAAAGGTATTATTCTCGCGGGTGGTTCGGGGACTCGTCTCTATCCTGCAACATTGGCGGTCAGTAAACAATTATTACCCATTTATGATAAACCGATGATTTATTATCCGCTCACGACATTGATGTTGGCGGGTGTGCAAGAAATTTTGATTATCTCTACGCCTCAAGATACGCCTCGTTTTGAACAGTTATTGGGTGATGGCAGCCAATGGGGTCTTAAACTAGAGTATATCGTTCAGCCTAGTCCTGATGGTTTGGCACAAGCATTTATTTTGGGCGAGAAGTTTTTGAATGGCGCACCCAGTGTGTTGGTCTTGGGGGATAACATTTTTTATGGTCACGATTTTACTCAATTGTTGAAAGATGCAAGTCATAAAGAGCAAGGTGCTAGTGTCTTTGCTTACCATGTCAGAGACCCTCAACGTTATGGTGTTGTAGAGTTTGATGCAGATGGCCACGCAATTAGCCTAGAAGAGAAACCTACACAGCCTAAATCAAATTACGCAGTGACTGGCTTGTATTTTTATGATGCCCAAGTCGTTGACATTGCTAAATCCATTAAACCATCGCATCGCGGCGAGTTGGAAATCACCGATGTTAATGTGGCCTATTTGCAGATGGGACAGTTGGATGTACAAACTATGGGGCGTGGCTATGCGTGGTTGGATACGGGTACGCATGAGTCGATGTTAGAGGCGAGTCAGTACATTGCGACTATTGAAGCCCGTCAAGGTTTGAAAGTCGCCTGCCCTGAAGAAATAGCTTTTCGCTCAGGATGGATAAATGCAGAACAATTAGCACAATTAGCCGAGCCATTAAAGAAAAATAGTTACGGCCAGTATTTATTGTCAATTCTTAAGTCTTAAATAATGGACGTTTAATATTGTGAAGATAATTGATACCGCCATTGCTGACGTGAAAATTATAGAGCCTAGGGTATTTGGTGATGAGCGTGGCTTTTTTTTTGAAAGCTTTACGCAAAATAAATTTGAAGCAGCGATTGGTCGAGCGGTGAGCTTTGTACAGGATAATCATTCACGGTCGGTAAAAGGCGTGCTGAGGGGCTTACATTATCAATTGCCGCCTCATGCACAAGCCAAATTGGTGCGTTGTACTTTGGGTGAAGTCTTTGATGTTGCTGTTGATATCCGTCGAAGTTCATCAACATTTGGCCATTGGGTGGGTGTGCATTTGTCGGCAGAAAATAAACGTCAATTGTGGATTCCCGAAGGCTTTGCCCATGGTTTTGTCACCTTGTCAGATACCGCTGAATTTTTGTATAAAACGACAGACTATTATGCCCCACAAAGCGATGCTTGCATTATGTGGGATGATGCTGACATTGGGATTGAGTGGCCAATAGAAGACTCGCCTCAATTGTCACCGAAAGATCAACAAGGGAAGCCTTTGAAGGAAGCTTCATTATTTGTCTGAAGCTGATTTCTATTCGTATTTACTGTGTGAAAGTTTTTCATAAACCGCCAACGTACTGTCACACATATCCTTTAACCTGAACGCAGTGATAGGTTTAGGTGGGTCAGGCTGTTGAATCAGTTGCATACTTTTAGTCAATAATTCGGTCATGTTTTGAAGTGTGACCGCGCCTTGTGGATAACAGGTTGTTAATATTTCACCGACACCCCCGTGATTCCAACCTATAATCGGCGTGCCAATAGATAATGCTTCTAAGGTAGTGCGTCCAAAGGTTTCCGCTTGGCTTGACAGCGAATAAGCGATGTCACTTTGGCTAAAAACTTCTTTCATGTCGCTACGATGGCCAATCAGTGAAATGTGCTCCTCTAAACCTTTGGCATGAATGAGTTGCTTTAATTCATTTAGATAAGCCGTTTTTTTAGCTTCTGCACCACCGACAATCAAACCATGAATTGATTGTTTGTTGTTAATCAGCTCTTCAATCAGGGTAATAAACGTTTCGTGGCCTTTCAGTCGCGTAATACGTCCAGCCAAAGTTAAAACGATTTTACCTGCTAATTGTGGATAGTCTTTCTGCCATTGGTTCAGCCATGTATGGCTAGGTTGATAACCATGTGGAAATTCAGCCGCACTCACGCCCCGATAAATAACTTGGATTTTTTCTGTTGGGCATTGGGGATAATTTTTTAGGATATATTCTTTGCCCGTATTAGAAACGGCAATGACGCGTTCTCCTTTTGTCATAATCGCACTGTAAGGGCTAACGGAATACAAACCATGAACCGTTGTTACAAAGTGAGGACGGCTATTTGCAGGTAATTTGCGCCACGCAAGCCATGCAATCCATGCAGGAACACGCGAGCGGGCGTGTAAAATATCGGGTTGAATATCGGCCAATAATTGACGAAAGGGCGCAACTTGCCACAGACTTGCTAATGATTTTTTATGCACGGGTAGGGTGATATGTTCGCTACCCTCCGCCTCTAATTGTTTCACTAAACGCCCGCCGTTAGAAATAACCATCGAGCGATGTCCTGCTGCGACCAATGCGCGCGCAATTTCGAGTGTGCCACGTTCAACGCCACCTGCATCTAAGGCGGGTAAGGTTTGAATTACGGTGAGTTTTTTCATGGATTGGCCTTCTCTTTGGCTTTAGCCGCAGCTTCGGCTATTTCTAACTCTTCTTTTAGATGTCTGGGTTTTTTAGGGTAGGGCATGGCCTCACCTTCGGGGCGTGTTTTAAAGCGACGATGAAACCACATATATTGTGTTGGCGAGCGACGAATCAGTAATTCGAGTTCGTGATTGATGCGCGTGGCATCGGCAATAGCATCGTTCGTCGGGTAGTTTTCCAAAGGGGGCGTAATCAGCATTTCATACTGTTCTAAGATGGGATGACGGCGAAAATGCACCATCATCACGGCTGAATGATTGATTTTTTGCAGGCGGCGTGGCGATGTGATTGTCGCGGCTTGTATGCCAAAAAAAGGGGCAAATACACCTTGTTTTAAGCCGAAATCTTGGTCGGGCGTGTACCAAACCACATGATTTTCTTTCAGTGCTTTAATCAATAAGCGCATATTGTCATGGTCAATTTGATAGTCATAAATGCGCAAACGTAAACGCACCATAATGTATTCAAGGGCTTTGTTGTTTTGTGGTCGGTACACGGTATCGACATGAAAAAATAAAATCGCCAATAAACCACATAAATCAACAAAGCTATAATGCGCACCTAACAGCAACACGCCTTTGCCTTGTGCTTGCGCCGTTTGTAAATGTTCTAAACCGTGAATCGTGACTTTATTTTTATAATAGCTAACAGGTTTAAACCATGCGTTTGCTGTTTCCAATAACGAAATGCCGCCTTGAACAAAGACATCTTTGGTCATTGCCGCGTGTTCCGCTGCCGATTTTTCAGGAAAACATAAACGAATATTGGTTTCGGTGTCACGCCGACGTTGGCCGATGACATGGTAAATCAACAAGCCCAAACCTGTACCCAAACGCCGTTGTATCGCCCACGGCAGGTGCGACAACATAAAAATTAGCGGCAAGACAATCAACCAAACGGGCCAATAGCGAGGGCTGAGTAAATGCCAAGTAAATGGTGTTTTATTCATAAAATACGTCGTTAACCCTCTCTCTAACTCTCTCCCTTTGGGAGAGAGGACAAGTGCAAATTTATGTTTTACTTCTTACCTACTCCGCCGATGGAGAAATAAAGAAGCATTTTACCCCCTCTCCCTGAGGGAGAGGGCTGGGGTGAGGGTTTATTACAAATAAAGCTAAGCAAAAAATCGTTCCCACACGGGATGCCCTAAAGTCGCTTTATGTAAAGGCAAGGCATCGGGTTGTGGATGTTGCGGCAGTTCATTGTGTTGTTGCAAGTGCTTTAACACTTGATGAGCAGCATTAGGGGCTAAAATTAACCGTGTTGGCCACATTAACGCGTTATTGCCAATAAACTGAACATGAGCTTTGGCTGAGCTGAGTAAGCGTCGTTCTTGTGGGTAAATACGATTAATGAGTAGCGATTTATAGCGTGCACCTTGTAAGCTTTGCCACGGTAGCAGCGTTTTTAACTCTTCTAGCATCATTGCGGTTTGCAGTTTTTCATCACGCTCAACACCGTCTTCGGCCTCTTCACCACCGATATACCACATATTTTTACCATTAACGGGATGTGTGCTAATCGTCAAACGCGATTTACGTTGCGCGCCTAAACAGTGACCATAAAACGTCGGTAGCCGTTCGTGTTGTAAACACAGCATGTGTACTGGTTTAACATTCATCATGGGCGTAATAATGCCGATTTTATGTAGTAATTCGGCGTTACCTTCGCCACCTGCAAAGAAAACATGACGCGCACGAATACGGGTTTGTATTTTGCTTTGATGAATAAACACCGCTTTACTGTGTTGTTTATCGTTAGTTTCGATATGGACATTGGTCGCAGGCACAGCATAAATACAATCCAGTTGCGGTGCAGCCAAGACTTCGACCAATGAAACAGGGTCAACAACAGGATGTTCTAATTGATAGACATCGCCCTTAAAAGAAAAGTTTTTAAAGAGTGTCGGATAATTGTTTTTGGCCAGTTTACTGACTTTTCCTGCCAGTAAATGTGCCGCTAAAAATAACGTAGTTTGGGCGGTCAGGTCGGGTTCAGCCCAAAGGTGTTGTTCTTTGGCTAATAAATGGACGCGGCTCAAATCAATTTCACCTGTCCCTTGTAAGCACTGTTGCCACAGCGTCGGCATATCATCTAAGTGCTCGTCGTGATTTAACGCGGACAAGCCATATTTTAAGCCGCCATGAATCATGCCTGCACTATTTAAGGTTTGATGACCACCGAGCAGGCCATCATTGAGCAATAGCGCACTATAACCTTGTTGGCGTAAACGGTTCAGTAACCACAGTCCTGTGATGCCGCCACCAAAAATCAGACAATCGACGTGTACAGTATCCATAAAAAATTCGTTGTTAGCTAAATTAACGGTAGAATCATGCGCTTGCTGACTGAGCGAAACAATATGGCACGCTGGCTTTACAACTTATTATTGCATTTTCTGTTGCCGTTGGTGTACTTACGCCTGTTTTGGCGCGGGCGAACCACGCCAGCCTATAAACATAATATCGCTGAACGCTTTGGCGGTCATCAAGGCTTGCCAAAAAATGGGATTTTAATTCATGCGGTGTCTTTGGGGGAGACCTTAGCGTCACAACCCTTAGTCAATGCGTTGTTAGCACAGTATCCACAGTATCCTCTGATTATTACCAATACCACCGCCACAGGGGCGGAGCGTGCACGAGCTATATGGGGCAATAAAGTTCATCAATGTTATTTGCCTTATGATTATCCGTGGGCAATGCAGCGTTTTATCAAACACTGCCAACCCCGATTAGTGATTATCATAGAAACGGAGTTATGGCCGAATTTTTTGGCCAAACTGCATCAACAGCATATTCCTTCACTTTTGGCGAATGCCCGTTTATCGGCAAAGTCGGCGCAAGGCTATGGCAAAATTCGTGCGTTGGTGACACCGATGTTAAAAAGTTTGTCGGTGTTGGCGGCACAAGATGAGGCAACAGCGGAACGGTTTTTAGCGTTAGGGACACCACCATCGACGGTGACGGTGACGGGTAGTTTAAAATTTGATTTGTCGATTCCAGAGCATTTGCCACAACGAGCGGCTGAATTAAAAGCCTCATGGCAATTACACGGCCGTCCGATTTGGGTGGCTGCAAGTACTCATGATGGTGAAGACATCGTTATTTTGGACGCATTTAAGCTGATACAAATGGCTTTCCCGAATGCCTTGTTATTGCTCGTGCCACGCCATCCTGAGCGTTTTGATAAAGTCGCGGAGTTGATTGCTAAACAAGGATTTTCAATGGCGCGTCGTAGCATTAAACAAGCGGTTTCACCTTCGGTTGCGGTGTTTTTGGGCGATAGCATGGGCGAATTGTTGTTATGGTTGGCGTTGGCGGATGTGGCCTTTATTGGTGGTTCGTTAGTGAATGTGGGTGGCCATAATCCTTTAGAGCCTGCGGCTTTAGCTGTGCCGATGGTGACAGGTTTAACGATGTTTAATTTTCAACAAATTACGGACACCTTAATGGCGGCAGGTGCGTTGAAGCAGGGAAGTGATAGTGCCTCGTTGGCGAGAGTCGTCTGTGACTGGTTGCAACATCCTGAACAAAAACAAAAAGATGGTCAGGCGGGCTTTCAGGTGGTTTTAGCTAATCGTGGGGCATTGGCGAAACATTTGGCAATTGTGGATAGATTGTTGAAGTCATCAATGCCTTGTATGTGAAGTATATAAACAACAATTTCAACAAGAGCATGTATTTTCTAAATCAAACTATGCTACAACAACCACCATATTTGTCTTAACCAATCAAGTGAAAAAAACAATGACTACTCCAACTATATCTTCGTTATTTCCTGTGCCCGAAGCCGATGTTGAACAGATCAAAAAGGTTTTTGCTGCACAACAAGCCACTGCCATTCAATGGCGCGAATCTACCGCTAACCAACGTATAGAGCGCATTAAAAAGCTGCGTGACGCGGTATTAGCCAACCGTGATGCGTTTTATGAAGCATTCGCCAAAGATTATCGCAAGCCGTCTGCTGAGGTTGATGTCACTGAATTAATGCCCGTTTTAGATGAAATGCGTCATGCGATTGGTGATTTAAAAAGTTGGATGAAGCCTCAAGGTGTATGGCCAACCAGTTTGATGTTAACGACAAAAGCATCAATTCATTATCAACCCAAAGGGCGAGTGTTGATTATTGCGCCGTGGAATTACCCCCTGAATTTATGTTTTGGCCCTTTAGTGTCGGCGTTGGCAGCAGGTAATGTTGCCATCATCAAACCCTCAGAAATGATGCCGCACGTTTCGGCAGTGATGGCGCGTATTATTAAAGACGTTTTTGCCGAGCATGAAGTGGCTTTGTTTGAAGGCAGTTTACCCACCGCCGAAGCCTTATTAAGTTTGCCCTTTGACCATATCTTTTTTACAGGCTCGCCCGCGGTAGGCAAAGTGGTGATGACGGCAGCGGCTAAACATCTCACCAGTGTGACGCTGGAGTTAGGTGGTAAATCGCCGACGATTGTTGATGAATCGGCCAATTTGCGCGTTGCTGCTGAAACACTAATGTGGGGGAAATTCCTCAATGGTGGGCAAACGTGTGTTGCCCCTGATTATATTTATGTCCATGAATCGGTGAAAACTGCTTTTATGGGAGAATGTAAAATCGTGTTGGCGGCACGTTACGGTCAAGGTGCTGCCGAGCAAAAAAATAGTGAAGATTTAACCCGTATTGTCAATCAACGACATACGCAACGTGTGGCTTCGTTATTGGCTGATGCGGTGAAAGACGGTGCAGAAGTGGTCATGGGTGGTGAGGTGGATGTGGAGCAATGTTATGTTCAGCCCACACTATTGCATAACATTCCTGCGGGTTCACGCATTATGGAAGAGGAAATTTTTGGCCCTCTGTTACCCATTATTGGTTATTCCAGTCTTGATGCCGTGATTGCGGAAATTAACGCCAGTCCTAAACCGTTAGCGTTGTATATTTGGAGTCAAAATCAAGCGCATATTGACAGTGTTATTACGCGTACCAGTTCGGGTGGAGCATGTATCAATCACTGTTTAATGCAGTTTGTTCACGGCAACTTACCATTTGGTGGGGTCAATAATTCGGGTATTGGTAACTCACACGGTCATTTTGGTTTTAAAGCGTTCTCACATGAACGTGCGGTGGTTCGTGCGTCTAAAGTGATGCTAGTACGTTTGTTTTTCCCGCCTTATGATGAAAATCGCCGTAAGATTATTCGTATGACAGTCGATTCGATGCGTTTGCCGAAGTTGTAAAAATCATCAACTGTAGGGGCAAATAATTATTTGCCCACTACACTGGAAAGCTCCAAACAATAACCAAGTAACAGTGGCTTTGACCCTACTCGGTTAGCCACTAAGCCAAACGCCCCCTGAGCGGAGTCGAAGGGGGCAATCAACCTCACCTCAATAACGCCTAAACACTATTGTTTTATACCCTACTAAATTCATCAACCATTATACTTGACTAAAACAGTAGGGATTAACTAGAATAGACATGAAGCTAAACAGTTGTATGGGGTGTGCGATTATGCGATTAACGACTAAAGGCCGTTATGCGGTTACAGCAATGTTAGACCTTGCGATTCACGCCCGTATAGAGCCTGTGAGCTTGGGTGATATTTCCGAGCGTCAATCTATTTCAATTTCTTACCTAGAGCAATTATTTGCCAAGTTGCGTAAGAGAGGCTTAGTGTCGAGTGTTCGTGGGCCTGGCGGCGGTTATCAATTAGCCCGTCATGGCGCGGATATTTTTATTGCGCAAATTATTGACGCGGTTGATGAGTTAGTTGATGTGACTCGTTGTGCAGGACAAGGCGATTGTCAACAAGGTATGATGTGTCTTACCCATGAACTATGGACAGATTTAAGTCACCAGATTCATACTTTTTTATCCAGTATTAGTCTGGAAGAGTTAGTGCGCCGCCGCGAAGTACAAGCTATTTCTTTGCGTCAAAGCAATACCCAGCGAGTAAGTGAAGACTTTCCCTTATTTGCCCTTTAACCCAGCGTCAGCCAGGTCTCTAATGAAACGTCAAATTTATCTTGATTACTCTGCAACTACGCCTGTTGATCCGCGTGTTGCTGCCAAAATGATGGAATGTTTAACTTTAGAAGGAAATTTTGGTAATCCTGCGTCTCGTTCGCATGGTTACGGTTGGCAGGCAGAGGAAGCGATTGAAACCGCTCGTCAGCAAGTGGCTGATTTAGTGAATGCGGATCCGCGTGAAATTGTCTGGACATCAGGTGCTACCGAGTCCGATAACCTTGCCATTAAAGGTGCAGCGCACTTTTATCAAGGCAAAGGCAAACATATCATCACCTCTAAAATTGAGCATAAAGCGGTATTAGATACCTGTCGCCAATTGGAGCGTGAAGGCTTTGAAGTGACTTATTTAGACCCTACGCCAAAAACAGGTTTGATTACTGTTGAAATGGTTGAGGCCGCCATACGTCCTGATACCATTCTTGTGTCGTTGATGCATGTTAATAATGAAATTGGCACGATCACCGATATTGGTGCCATTGGCGCGTTAACGCGTTCTAAAGGCATTATTTTTCATGTTGATGCGGCACAATCCACAGGCAAAGTGTTGATTGACCTTGAAACGATGCAAGTCGATTTGATGAGTTTCTGCGCTCACAAAACCTATGGTCCTAAAGGCATTGGTGCGTTGTATGTACGCCGTAAACCGCGTATTCGCTTAGAAGCGCAAATTCATGGCGGTGGTCATGAACGTGGTTTCCGTTCAGGCACATTACCGACGCATCAAATTGTCGGCATGGGTGAATGTTTCCGCATTGCTAAAGAAGAAGGCATGGCGGAGCAAGCTCATCTAAAAGTCTTGCGTGATAAACTATGGAATGGCTTGTCGTCGTTAGAACAAGTGTTTTTAAATGGCGATGCCGAACAACGCATTGCAGGCAATATCAATATCAGCTTTAACTTTGTTGAAGGTGAGTCGTTGATTATGGCGTTAAAAGATTTAGCGGTGTCGTCAGGTTCGGCCTGTACTTCCGCCAGTTTAGAGCCTTCGTATGTGTTGCGCGCTTTAGGTTTAACCGATGAATTAGCGCATAGCTCCATCCGTTTTACCATTGGCCGCTTTACTACTGAAGAAGATATCGACTTTGTTATTCAGCATGCCCAAAACGCGGTGAATAAACTGCGTGATTTGTCACCCTTGTGGGATATGTATAAAGACGGTATTGACCTGAGCCAAGTGCAATGGGCTGCTCATTAATTTTTAAGAGGATACGATCATGGCTTACAGTGAAAAAGTGATTGATCACTACGAAAACCCGCGTAATGTTGGCAAGCTCGATACAGGCGATACTCATGTCGGTACAGGCATGGTCGGTGCGCCTGCGTGTGGCGATGTCATGCGTTTACAGATTCGTGTCAATGATGACGGTGTCATTGAAGATGCTCGTTTTAAGACTTACGGTTGTGGCTCGGCCATTGCCTCCAGCTCTTTGGTGACTGAATGGTTAAAAGGTAAAACCTTAGACCAAGCACAAACCATTAAAAATTCAGATATTGCTGAAGAGTTAGCATTGCCTCCTGTTAAAATTCACTGCTCCGTATTGGCAGAAGATGCCATTAAAGCAGCAATTGAAGATTATCGGCAAAAGCAAGGGGTGTAATCGTGGCAATGACTTTAACGTCAGCGGCAGCAACGCATGTCGCTAGTTTTTTGGCGAATCGCGGTAAAGGCGATGGTGTTCGTGTTGCGGTTAAAACATCAGGCTGTTCAGGCTTGGCCTACGTGCTTGAGTTTGTTGATGGTGCGGATAGTGCAGATCAAGTATTTGAGTCACATGGTGTCAAAATCTATGTTGACCCCAAAAGTTTGGTGTATTTAGACGGCACAGAAATGGATTTTGTCAAAGAAGGGCTAAACGAAGGCTTTAAATTCACTAACCCGAATCAAAAAGGGGAGTGTGGATGCGGGGAATCGTTTACTATTTAGCTCTTTCTTTCATGCGTTTACTCCCTAAGTGTCATTATTTGGGGAGTAAATGTATCTTTCTGTGAAGTCGAGGCTCTCGTGAACGTGCATGATAACTATTTTGTTTTATTTGGCTTACCCAAAGCCTTTCATTTAAACAAAGATGTTTTAGCCAGTCGTTATCGTGAGTTGCAACGGCAATATCATCCAGACCGTTTTGCCCATCACCCTGAAGAGCAGTTAAAAGCAGTACAATGGTCTTCACGCTTAAACACAGCTTATGAAGCGCTAAACACGCCAGTCAATCGCGCCAGTTATTTATTGGAATTAGTAGATCATCCAATCTCGTTAAATACCAGCATCGCGGATACAGATTTTCTCATGAGTCAGCTTGAGTTGCGCGAGCAGCTGGATGAAGCGGAAACGTCTGAGCAATTGGTCAGTTTAGGCTTAGAAGTTGAAGAGTGGCTAGAGAGTTTGGCGCGTGAATTTGTTATTGATTATGAAGAAGAAGACTGGTTAGAAGCGAAAGATACCGTTCGTAAAATGCACTTTATGTCGAATTTTTTGCGTGATATTCGTCGTTGTGAAGACAAGCTCGAAGACGATTATGACGACGATGATTTAGATAACTAATTTTTATTTTTGATTACCCACCTACTATGGCTCTATTGCAAATTGCTGAACCCGGCCAAGCGCAAGCACCACACCAACATCGTTTGGCGGTGGGTATTGACTTAGGCACAACCAACTCCTTAGTAGCGACTGTCCGTTCAGGGCAGGCTGCAACCTTAGCCAATGAACTGGGTGAGCATCTATTGCCTTCGGTGGTGCGTTATTTAGATTCAGGCATAAAAGTTGTGGGTAAAACTGCAAAAGACACTGCCGTTCAAGACCCGCATAACACCATTATTTCTGTCAAACGCTTGATGGGACGCGGTCTAAATGACATTAAACAATTAGGTTCAGAATTACCCTATCAATTTCGTGCAACTGAGGCAGGAATGCCTGCTTTTGTCACCGTTCAAGGTGATAAAACCCCCGTCGAAGTCTCTGCTGATATTTTAGCAATGCTGAAACAACGTGCTGAAAACACCTTGGGTGGCGAGTTAAAAGGGGCGGTAATTACTGTTCCTGCGTATTTTGACGAAGCACAACGCCAAGCGACACGCGACGCCGCAACGTTGGCAGGTTTAACCGTTTTACGCTTGCTGAGTGAGCCAACCGCCGCAGCCGTCGCCTATGGTTTAGATAATGGCGCAGAAGGCGTACACGCGATTTTTGACTTAGGTGGTGGTACGTTTGATATTTCCTTGTTGCGTTTACATCGCGGTGTGTTTGAAGTTTTAGCGACAGGCGGAGACGCCGCATTAGGTGGTGACGACTTTGATCGCGCCATTGCTTTATGGATGATGAAGCAAACTGGCTTAGAAAATCCGAATGCCACGCAACAACGTGAATTAATGCAAATTGCGTGTGCTGCAAAAGAGCAGTTAACGTCAACGGACAGTGTCCATTTAGTATTTCATGATTGGCAGACGACATTTAGTCGTCAGCAGTTTGATGATTTGATTGCGTCTTTAGTCGAAAAAACCTTACGTGCCTGTAAACGTGCGTTGCGTGATGCCAAACTGAAAGCCAGTGATATTTTAGATGTGGTGATGGTCGGCGGATCAACGCGTGTGCCGTTAGTACGTGCGAAAGTCGCGGAGTTTTTTGCCCGTCAGCCGTTGACTGATATTGATCCCGATAAAGTAGTTGCCATTGGTGCAGCGATTCAAGCGGATGTCTTAGTGGGTAATAAACCTGACTCAGATATGTTGTTATTGGATGTCATCCCGTTGTCTCTCGGTTTAGAAACAATGGGCGGTTTGGTCGAAAAAGTAATTACCCGTAATACCACCATCCCCGTTACCAAAGTTCAAGAGTTCACCACCTTCAAAGATGGTCAAACGGCAATGAGTATTCATGTCGTGCAAGGTGAACGAGAGTTAGTGCAAGACTGCCGTTCCTTAGCACGTTTTGAATTGCGTGGTATTCCTGCAATGGCGGCAGGTGCAGCACGGATTCGGGTGGTTTTTCAAGTCGATGCCGATGGTTTATTAGCGGTCAGTGCCATTGAATTAAGCACAGGCCAAAAAAGTGAAATCACCATTAAACCATCTTATGGTTTAAACGAACAAGATATTAGCCGTTTGTTGACCGAAGCCTATCAAACCGCCGAAGCGGACAAACATGCGCGTGCGTTGCATGAAGAAAAGATTGAAAGCCAACAGTTATTAGAAGCGGTATTAGCTGCCTTAAAAGATGATGGTCATTTACTGTGTGAAGGTGAACACGATACGCTCGCCGAAGCGATTAAGCACGTTCAGATTGCGCTAGGCTCTAGTCAAAAATCGGTGATTGAAAAAGCGCGGCAAACCTTATTGCCGTTGTCGGATGCTTTTGCGGCGCGTCGAATGAATCAGCATATCCATGATGCCTTAAGTGGCCATAAACTTAGCGATTGGGAATAAACACTGTGCCAAATATTATTTTTTTACCCCATGCCGTTTTGTGTCCAGAAGGTGCGGTGGTTGAAGCCGAGCAAGGCGAAAGTGTCTGTGATGTCGCCTTACGTGTGGGTATTGATATCGAACATGCCTGCGAAAAATCCTGCGCCTGTACCACTTGCCATATCATTGTTCGTGAAGGTATTGAAAGCTTGAATGAAATGGATGATTTAGAAGCCGACATGCTCGATAAAGCATGGGGTTTAGAACCCGATTCGCGCTTGTCATGCCAAGCAATTGTTGCCGATGAAGACTTAGTGGTAGAAATTCCTAAATATACGATCAACCATGCCTCAGAAAAAAATCATTAATCAGGAGAGTAATCATGAGCTTAAAATGGACAGATTCGCGTGAGATTGCCCTCGATTTAATCGATGCTCATCCAGATGTTGACCCCCAAACGATTCGTTTTACCGATTTATACAATTGGGTGTTGGCGTTACCCAATTTTAAAGATGACCCACAACACAGTGGCGAAAAGATTTTAGAAGCGATTCAAATGTGTTGGTTGGAAGAAGCGGATTAAAGAGGGAGGAATACAATACACTGTATTCTCTCTGTTGAGCATTGGCTTAATTGCCCTTCGACGCTGCTTTGACCAACGAGTGTATCCTACGCTGGCTGAGCGGAGTCGAAGCCTAAACAGACACTAACTCAAATCACCCTCCGCTGCATCCAGCCCTTGTTGTTTATTCGCTGCGCGTTCATCACTTTCAAACAAGTCTTCTAATTCCGCCATTGCTTGTTGGGTGCTGGCAATTAAACTTGCTTCATCTTGATAAAAGGCTTGTTGCTTAACAATCAACTTTTCATCATATTGACGAAAGGTGGCCACGCCTTGTGCAGCCCGTTCAGGACTTAGTCCTGCTTCGACTAACGCTTTTTCGGCAATTTCTAAAGATGATGGAAACATTTCTCGGGCAATCACTTTTACCCCTAAATCCCTCAACATATAAGCATGGCGGCGATCACGCGCCCGTGCCAAAATCGGCAAATGAGGATAATAATGACGTACTTGGATGGCGGTGCGTATGGAATCATCGACGTCATCAATGGCCAAAATAAAAACTTTCGCTTTGTCTAAATGTGCAGCGCGTAACATCTCAATATGACTAGGGTTGCCATAATAAATGTTATTACCAAACCGTCGAACAAAGTCCACCTGACGAGCATCCCCTTCAATGGCCGTAAAGCGAATTTTGTGCATTCTCAGGACACGCGCAATAATCTGACCAAAACGGCCAAAACCAGCAATAACAACAGGGTTGTAGTGATCCTCTTCACCTATTTCGTCATAATCGCGTTTATCCTTTTTTTCCCAAAGCGGTTCAATTTTTTTCTCTAGTAGCCAAAAAGTGAGCGGCGTTAAGGCCATTGATAAAGTCACCACTAAGATCAGACGGTCGCTCAATTCGCTGGGCAGTAAATGAAAACTTGACGCGGTACTAAATAATACAAAGGCAAATTCACCACCTTGAGCTAAGGTCACTCCTAGGCGGATACTCACCTGCCACGGGTTGCCGACTAATTTACCAATCAGAACCAAAATACTAAACTTAATCAGCATTAATGCCAGAGCGCAGCCAACAATCAGCAAAGGTTCATTAATTAAGCGATACATGTCGGTACTCATACCAACCGCCATAAAAAACAAACCTAATAGCAAACCTTTAAATGGCTGAATATTGGCTTCTAACTCATGACGGTAAGGTGAGTCAGCTAATAATACGCCTGTCACAAATGCACCTAAAGCCATTGATAAACCAAGCTTTTCCATCACGACAGCAATGCCAATAATGATGAATAATGCGGCGGCAGTGAGTAATTCGTTGGCTTTACTGGCGGCAATGAGGCGAAAAGCAGGACGAATCACAATACGGCTACCAATAATCAATAAACCAAATAAACCCAATACTTTGGCGAAGTACATTAAATTATAGTCTTGGGTACTTTCGCCCGATAAAATTGGCAGGACAGCTAAAATAGGAATAACCGCCATATCTTGAAATAGCAAAATAGCAAAGGCTTCACGGCCATGACGGGTCGCTAGTTGCTTCTTCTCCGCCAATAACTGCATGACAAATGCAGTAGAAGACATCGCCAAACCAAAGCCCGCGATTGCGCTGGTTGTCATGCCAAAGCCAAATAATAAACCAACACCTGTGAACAACGAGCCTGTCACTACAACCTGCAAGCCACCCAAAACAAAAATAGAGCGTCTTAAGACCCATAACCGCGATGGCTCTAACTCTAAGCCAATTAAAAACAGCAGCATGACTACGCCAAACTCAGCAAAGTGCAGTACGGTCTCAGCATTACCAGCTAAGTTTAATAAGTTAGGGCCAATAATAATGCCCGTAATTAAATAGCCTAAAACTGTCGCCAGACCAAAGCGATGGCAAAGTGGCACGATGAATAAAGCCGCACCTAAAAACAATGCGGTTTGCGTTAAAAGCGTCATGCTGTGATGTTCCTAATGAATCTATGGATAGAACGAATTGGCCGTTGCAAAATGTCAATAAAAACGCCAAAGTACAAACAAGTGAATAGTTTACGTGAAAAAGGAGACAAAAAAATGGCAAGAATTTATCAAGATAATGCTTTATCGATTGGCAATACCCCATTAGTCAAATTAAATCGTGTTGTCGGTGGTCACCCCAAAGTGTATGCCAAAATTGAAGGCCGAAACCCTGCTTATTCTGTCAAGTGTCGCATTGGTGCGAGCTTAATTTGGGATGCCGAAAATCGCGGCGTGTTAACCACTGGGATGGAAATTGTTGAGCCAACATCGGGTAATACAGGCATTGCATTGGCCTATGTTGCCGCAGCCAAAGGTTATCCGTTGACACTCACGATGCCTGCATCCATGAGTTTAGAACGCCGTAAAATATTAAAAGCCTTGGGGGCAACGTTGGTACTCACTGACCCAGCAAAAGGAATGAAAGGTGCAGTGGACAAAGCCGAGGAAATTCGCGCTAGCGACCCTGAAAAGTATTTTTTACCACAACAGTTTGAAAATCCAGCCAATCCAGCCATTCACGAACAAACCACAGGACCCGAAATCTGGAACGATACCGATGGTGAGATTGATATTTTTGTCGCAGGTGTTGGTACAGGTGGCACAATTACAGGCGTGTCTCGTTATATCAAATTAACGCAGGGCAAAGCGATTCAGTCGATTGCTGTTGAGCCAGCAGTCTCTCCCTTAATTACGCAGGCATTAAGTGGTCAAGAGTTAAAACCTGCTCCGCATAAAATTCAAGGTATTGGTGCGAATTTTGTCCCCAAAAATTTGGATTTAAGTTTGGTCGATAGCGTTGAGGTTGTAACTAATGATGAGGCGATTGATTACGCTCGCCGTTTGATGAGAGAAGAGGGCGTTTTGGCAGGCATTTCTTGTGGTGCGGCGGTAGCGGCAGCAGCTCGCGTGGCGGCCAGACCTGAAAATGCTAATAAAACCATCGTCGTGATTTTACCCGACTCAGCTGAACGTTATTTATCGACTTTGCTATTTGATGGTCTTTTTACTGAACAAGAAATGGTGCAGTAATTTTTAACAAGCGTATAATGTCCCACGTTTTTCACTACAGAGAACATCATGAGCTACAATAACATTCCTCCGGGAAAAGATGCACCCCACGACATTTACGTTGTTATCGAAATTCCTGCTAATTCTGACCCCATCAAATACGAAATCGACAAAGAAACAGAATCTTTGTTTGTTGACCGTTTTATGGGTACAGCGATGTTCTACCCAGCGAACTACGGCTATATTCCTAATACTTTGTCAGAAGATGGCGATGCCTTAGACGTATTAGTTGTGACGCCATACCCCGTTGCACCGGGTTCTGTGATTCGTTGCCGTCCTGTTGGCAAATTGAACATGGAAGACGAGTCGGGTATTGATGCAAAATTGATTGCTGTTCCACACGACAAGTTGACCCCAATTTACAAAAACGTTAAAGAATATACAGATTTACCCGAGTTGTTGATCAAACAAATCGAGCATTTCTTTACTCGTTACAAGGACTTAGAGCCTGGTAAGTGGGTTAAAATCACGGGTTGGGAAAACATGGAATCTGCTAAGGCAGAAATCTTAAAATCTATTGAAGCCGCTAAACAATAAGCTGTTTTTGTAGATTAAAAATAAAGGCGCATTACGCGCCTTTATTTTTTGTTAGCTGCCAAAGCAACTGCACCTAAATGAACATTCAGTGATAACGCTTGTTGATTGGCACACAAGTTTTGTAAAAAATCTAAGGTCGTGGCAATCGCCTCTAATCGTTCCCAAAAATGACTTTGAAAATCAAACATAAGATCAACCGCTATTTCGGTCGCTAACACAATTTGTCCATCATCGCGACGTTGAAAAGAAAATACTCCCGCATCGGCTTTAATATCTTCTTTAAATTGGCAAAGTATGAGTTTGCCATGCGTAGCATGGTAGCTATCAACCGCTTCTCCTAATGTTTGCAAGACTTGCCATGTTGTTTGTAAGGCACTTTGATGATTGTCTTGAACAATTTCAAAAGATAAAGGAAAGCTAGCAGATTTACTCGCAGTGATTGCTAAGGCATCAGCGGCGAAAATGGGGGAGGACATAATTGTCTCGTTGGGTAGATGTGTATCTTAGCTATAGCATGGATTTGAAAGAAGTGACGTAGCCAGTATGTAATAATGGTAAAAAAGGGCGAAAGATTTTTCGCCCCTTGTTTTGTCATTTGTGTGATAACGTGATTAAGCAAACCTCGCCTTCAACGAAGCAACCAACTTGCCATGAATCCCGCCAAAGCCACCATTCGACATCACCACAATCGCATCTCCCGACTGAGCATTCGCTGCGACATCATCAATAATATTATCAATCGTTTGTGCCACGCGCGCAGGCACAGACGAAGCAGCAATTACAGGGCTTAAATCCCAATCTAAACCAGCAGGTTGATACCAAATCACCTGATCGGCATCGCTGGCGGATTGTGCTAGATTGTCTTTATGAGTTCCCATACGCATAGTATTGGAGCGGGGTTCAATAATCGCCCAAATTTTACGCTTGCCGACTTTTTTGCGTAAACCTTCTAATGTGGTTTTAATGGCAGTAGGGTGATGGGCAAAATCATCATAAACACTGATGTTATTGACTTCACCAACCAACTCCATCCGTCGTTTCACTCCATCAAAAGCCGTTAAAGCATCGCACGCCGTTTTAATGTCCACGCCAACATGATGAGCCGCTGCAACTGCTGCCAAGCCGTTATAAACACTGTGTTGTCCCGTCATGCCCCATTGCACTTCGCCTTGAACAACGCCTTGAAACAGAACAGCAAAATGAGAGCCATCCTCACTTAATAATTGCGCTTGCCAATCACCTGCATTCGGGCTAATCCCCGTCGTTTCGATTGGAGTCCAACAACCTTTGGCTAATGTTTCTGCCAGATTGCTATCGTTCGCGGGCAAAATAATTAAACCATTACTCGGAATCGTGCGTACTAAATGATGAAACTGTTTTTGAATCGCGGCTAAATCATCAAAAATATCGGCATGATCAAACTCTAAATTGTTCAAAATCGCTGTTTTTGGCGCGTAATGAATAAATTTAGAACGTTTATCAAAAAATGCCGAATCATACTCATCGGCTTCAACTACAAAGTATTGACCACCACCTAAACGCGCACTGGCCTCAAAGCCTTTAGGCACACCACCAATCAAAAAGCCGGGTGCTAAACCTGCTTGTTCTAAAATCCACGCCACCATCGTTGTTGTTGTCGTTTTCCCGTGAGTCCCCGCAACACCCAAAACGTGTTTGCCTTGTAAGACATATTGCGCTAACCATTGTGGGCCAGAGGTATAAGGAATGCCTTCATTTAAGACATATTCGACCGCAGGAATGCCACGCTTCATGGCATTGCCAATAATCACTAAATCGGGACGTGGTTGTAAGTGTTCAGGCGCGTAACCTTGCATCAAGGTAATGCCTTGTGCTTCTAATTGCGTACTCATGGGCGGATACACATTGGCATCACTACCCGTCACTTCATGACCTAAGTTTTTGGCCAACACCGCCAATGAACCCATAAACGTGCCGCAGATACCTAATATATGAATATGCATAATCTGTTCCTAAGGAGACTTGGTGGCTTTAGCCGCCGCAGCGGTCGCTTCTGTTAATAATTCGGGGAATACTTTCACGGTAATGAGTGTCGTTAATAAAAAAATGGTCAGGGCAAACATATTCGCTTGCACTAAGCCAATATTGAGGGCGCGTTGATAGACAAACGCCCGAAATCCCAAACTCCAACCCATCACAACGATTTCAAATAAGCCCAACACGCCCAGTAGGGGAGAGCCTTTGGGTTGACTGAGTGCAATCGCTAATACAGGAATGGTCATACACGTCAGAATACAATCGCCACCGACAATCGTGGTGGCGGTTTGGACAAAGCGATTATAAAAGCCTTTAAAATGTAAGAAAAATGACATGACGATCAATTCAATACTGACGGACAGTAACGGAATGGTCACTGCCATTTCGGCGTGGTCGGGTTTGCCAATCAATTGGCCGCCAATACTCAAGAGTAAATTAGCGATAATGACAAATACCAGTAATGCTATCGAATAGGGAATATCTTCAGGACTGCGCCGAAAGCGTAAGACTTGCCAAAACAGCGAAAACATCGCATTCATAATCTTTCTATATATACTGTGCAAAGGTCGGCTATTGTCGCAAAGTCCGTTAGCCTATGCAGTAGAAATTCCTAAAATTACATTTTTTTGTTGTCGGATAAAAAACATCATCATGCCTGTCACGTTGCAAACGATCCTATTATTGCTCTGTTCTAATCTATTTATGACGTTTGCATGGTATGGGCACCTCAAAAACCTGAGTGACAAGCCGTGGTATTTGGCGGCATTATTGAGTTGGTCAATCGCTTTCTTTGAATATATGTTGATGGTGCCTGCCAATCGTATTGGCCATAGCACGATGAGTGTTGGCCAACTTAAAATCTTGCAAGAAGTCATTACCTTGAGTGTATTTGTCCCCTTTGCCGTTTTTTATCTTAAAGAGCCTTTTAAAATAGATTATCTTTATGCAGGTTTATGTATGTTGGGAGCGGTTTATTTTATGTTTCGTCATTAAAAACTGCCATCTCGTACAAAAAAATCATTTTAGCACTTGGCCAACCGTTATTATTTCGCCAAAATAGTCGGCTTTTTTAACCAATAATGAACTACGCATTTTTTGCGGCGTTTATTTCTTTTTACAGAGAAGTTTTGTGATGACAGCAACAGTGGCATCGCCTTTAGTCGGTATTATCATGGGTTCACAGTCAGACTGGGCAACCATGCAACATGCCGCAGATACTTTGCGTGCATTGGGCGTACCTTTTGAGGCTGAAGTCATTTCCGCGCATCGCACGCCCGATAAATTATTTGCCTATGCCGATGCTGCACGTGGGCGAGGTATTCAAGTCATTATTGCAGGTGCTGGTGGTGCCGCGCATTTACCAGGGATGTGTGCCGCCAAAACCTCGTTACCTGTCTTGGGTGTGCCTGTGCAATCACAAGCTTTAAACGGCTTAGATTCGTTATTGTCGATTGTGCAAATGCCCGCAGGTGTCCCTGTTGCGACCTTAGCCATTGGCAAAGCTGGAGCAACAAACGCAGGCTTATTAGCGACGCAAATTTTAGCCGCACAATACCCAGAGTTTTTAAAAGCCATTGACGATTTTCGTCAACAGCAAACCGACAAAGTGCTAGCCCATCCTATTCCGGGAGTGATGGCATGAAAATTGGGGTTTTTGGTGGTGGCCAATTAGGACGCATGATGGCCTTAGCAGGCTATCCATTTAATTTGCGTTTTAGCTTTTATGATGCGGCAGTTGATTGTCCGTCTGCACCATTAGGGCAGTTGTTTGGCGATAAACACGCCAGTCCCGAAAGCCTAGACGCATTTATTGCCAGTGCCGATGTGTTTACTTACGAATTTGAAAATATTCCTGTGGCATGGGTTGAGCATATTGCTGCCCAAAAGCCTGTTTATCCGAGTGTTAAATCACTGGCAATTTCGCAAAATCGCCTCAATGAAAAAAAACTCTTCTCACAACTCAATATTCCAGCGGCGGCTTATCACGAAATTCATTGTGCTGATGACTTAGCACAAGCGGCCAGTTTGTTAGGTTTGCCTTTAGTGATTAAAACGACAATGGGTGGCTACGATGGCAAAGGCCAATTCGTGTTGCGCCATATGAATGAAGTGTCACAAGCATGGGCAGAGTTAGGCAAAGCAGTACCGTTAATAGCAGAAGCCTTTGTCACTTTCCAACGTGAATTATCGATTATTGCGGTACGCAGTCAAACAGGTGAGACACGCTGTTATCCTTTGGCGTGGAATACGCATCATCAGGGTATTTTATCGCACTCTATCGTACCTGCTCCGCAAGTCAGTGCCGCGACTCAAGTTCAAGCAGAACAATACATCACCCAAATTTTGCATGAATTAAATCATGTTGGTGTATTAACACTAGAATTGTTTGATACCCAGAGTGGTTTATATGCCAATGAAACCGCACCACGAGTTCATAACTCAGGCCACTGGAGTATTGAAGGCGCAGTGAGTTCGCAATTTGAAAACCACATGCGCGCAGTGGCAGGTTTGCCGTTAGGCTCAACCGAAGCGATTCGGCCAAGCGCAATGATTAATATTATTGGCCAACATCCAGACACTTCCGCTATTTTGGCTATTCCTGAAACGCATTTGCATTTATACGGTAAATCCGAGCGAGTAGGACGAAAACTAGGCCATATCACGATCACCGCCGAAACATACGAAGCGTTACAGACGCGTATTGCTGAAGTGGCGGCGTGTTTACCCAATAAAATGGCTTTGTAAACGCACTTTCAAGACATGTTTTTTTCCGTCTGTCAGGATGTTGTCGGACATGACGGGAAAATCCAATAATCCTGTTTGATTGTCTAACATTTAATGCCTTTTGCAGAGGAGATGATTTCTATAATGCGCCCATGAGTTGTTGCTAGATTGCAGCAATAGGATTTTCGGGTGTGTAGAAATTTTGGAGAATGTCATGGGCGAGTTAAAACAAGTTGCTGAAACTCAAGCAGAAATCAGCTTGGTTGATCGTGTTAAAGATTTGAGCAATCAAGTAACTTTAGCAGGCTTTGGTGTTGTTGCTAAAGTAGAAGAAGTCATTGCTAAGGTTGAAGAAGAAGGCCAAAAGCAATACGACAAATTCTTAGCGGCGGGTCAAGCAGCACGTGGCGAACAAGCCGCTACTGACAAGAAAGTCGTTTTGGTTGCGGTTGGTGTTGTTGAAACATTAAAAGTCGAAGCCGAGAAATTAAAAGGCGACGTTAAAAGCGAAGCCGAAAAATTGAAAGCTGACGCTGAAAAGTTAAAAGCTGACGCGCAAAAAATGTTTGATGATTTAGTTGTTGCTGGTGAAAAGCGTAAAGCAGCTTAATTAACGTTAAGTGCTGATGTTGTAAAGTAGCTTACTATTAAGCTATTCAAAAGAACCCTCTTTTGGGGTGACACACTGTCACCCTTTTTTTTGTGTGTAAAATGATAATCTATGATTTTTTTTGAGAAAAAAACGCTAAACTCCATCAGTTAATACATGATTAACACATAAGAATAGAAAACGTACAAAAGTTGCGCCTAAAACAACCAAACGAGCCGACGAAAGACTATTTAATGGCATCTTTTGTCGGTTAAAATGACGCGAGCCTGAATTAGGCTTTGCATTTGTATCCCCAAACGACGACAAGGATCAACCATGAAAAAAATTAACGTCTCTCGCATGAGCCGTCTTGTAGCCACAGCTATGCTGACCACGGGTGTTATGTTCAGCACCGCTGCCGAAGCAAAACAAAAAATGTGTGTATTCGATTTGCTTGGTACACAAGGTGATGTTTATGCTTTGATGAAAGATTATGCATTAATGGCTAATAAATGGGGTGCAGATATTGAGTTAAAGCCTTATACCGATGAGCGTATTGTTGCTGAAGATTTCAAAGCAGGCCAATGTGACGGTATTAGCTTGACTGGTTTACGCGGTCGCCAATTTAACACTTTTACAGGCAGTATTGACTCTATTGGTGCGATTACATCGTATGCTGAAATGCGCGATGTGCTGACTTTGTTAAGTAATCCTAAAATTGCCGCCAATATGACAAGCGGTAACTACGAAGTTGTTGGCATTATGCCTTTGGGCGCAGGCTACTTATTGGTTAATGATCGCGCGATCAATAATTTGTCAAAAATCTCAGGCAAAAAAATTGCAGTCCTAGACTATGATAAATCCCAAGCAAAAATGGTACAAAAAATTGGTGCACAACCTGTTGCTTCCGATATCACCAACTTTGCGGGTAAGTTTAACAATGGTCAAGTAGATGTTGTTGCCGCTCCTGCTATCGCTATCAAGCCTTTAGAGTTGTACAAAGGCTTAGGCACAAAAGGTGCGATTGTTCGTTTTCCAATCGTACAAATCACAGGCAATATCATTATTGATCCAAAAAAATTCCCAGCGGGCTTTGGTCAAAAAAGTCGTGAATATGTAGCGACTCAAATTGATAAAGCGTTTAAAACGATTGAAAAAACAGAAAAAGATATTGCAGCCAAATACTGGATGGATGTTGCCGAAGCTGACAAGCCTGGCTATATCAAATTAATGCGTGAATCCCGTATTTCTTTAGCAGCCGATGGTATCTACGACAAAAAAATGTTGGGTTTGTTGAAAAAAGTGCGTTGTAAGCACAATCCAGCTAGCTTTGAGTGCGCATTAAAAGACGAATAACCTTCGTTTTAATGCCTCATCTAAAAAGCTCAGCTTCGGCTGGGCTTTTTTATGCGTGTTAAAAGTATATTGTTTGCTGATTGACGGCACTCCAAATTCTTTAGATAATGTCCTAGTGTTTTAGTCAACTAAATTGAGGCTATTTGATGTCTGAGCTTGCTCAAGCCATGATTTTAACGGATCGTGCGGCTGCCAAAGTGCGTAAACTCCGCGAAGGCGAAGCCAACCCAGAACTTAAACTTCGCGTCTATATTACGGGAGGAGGGTGTTCTGGTTTCTCCTATGGTTTTACTTTTGACGAAGTGGCCAATGAAACAGACACTATTTTTACTAATGATGACGTGACCATGGTCGTGGACTCGTTGAGCTTTCAATATTTAGTAGGCTCTGAAGTTGATTATGTCGAAAGTCTGCAAGGTTCGCAGTTTCTTATCAAAAACCCTAATGCCACCACCACTTGCGGTTGTGGTTCTTCGTTTTCCGTATAGCGGTTGATCTGGACTAACGCGCCAACGGTTAGTCCTCTTTTCACCCAATTTACGCTTGAAAAATACCGCCTAAAATACGTTGACCTATTGCCCCTGTCACGGCAGGTAAATTACCACTAAGTCCTGCTAAGGTTTGTTTGGCTAGCCATGCAAAGGCGCAGGCTTCAAGCCAAGTGGGCGCGATGCCTATTTCCTCTGTTGAGTGCAGTGTATAGTGCGGCAGTTTTTGGGCGAGCAATTGCCACAATGCCTTGTTATAAGCACCACCGCCACATAGCCATAACTCCCCTCTACTAAAACCAGTCTGATTCACCGCATCCACAACGGACTGTACAGTTAATGCTAGGAGTGTTGCTTGAATATCTTCCGCTAAGACATTGGCATGACAGCAATCAATAAACTCAAGTAACCAATCTATGTGAAAATCTTCTCGTCCTGTACTTTTAGGGGGACGTTTAGCAAAAAAAGGATGCGCTAACATAGCGGCTAATAATGTGTTATTGATGCGTCCAGTTGCTGCCCATGCCCCATTTTCATCAAACGGTTGTTTTAAAGTAATTTGACACCACGCATCCATCAAGACATTCGCTGGTCCTGTGTCATAACCATAAACTGCAAGTGAAGAATCCGCAGGTAATAACGTGATGTTAGCCATGCCTCCTAAATTAAGAACAACACGATTAATCGCGTGATCTCTTAAAATTGCCGCATGAAAAGCGGGTACCAGTGGTGCACCTTGACCTCCTGCCGCAACATCACGACGACGAAAATCGGCAACAACGGTAATCCCTGTATTTTCAGCAATCACATTCGGGTCGGTAATTTGTAGAGTGAATGGCGTGTCAAGATCGGGACGATGGCGAATCGTTTGCCCATGACTACCAATGGCTGTAATTTGAGACGGCGATAAATTTAACTTGTCTAATAGTTGATTGGCGCAATCAGCAAATAATTGCCCGAGTAAAACATCAACACGCCCTAAACGTTCAATTTCATTATCGTACGGTTGTGTGAGAGCTAACACGTCCTCACGGATATCCGCAGGCAGTAATAGTGAGTGAGTGCCCCATAAACGCAGTGTCGGTTCAAAGCTAACTGCAACAACATCAATCGCATCTAAGCTTGTTCCTGACATTAAACCTAAATAAATTTCATCCATTGCCATTTTCTCATTAAAATAGAGCGAATTCTTAAGCCATTGTAGCGAAAATAGTCATGACACCAGAACAGCAACTTGAACTTATCAAACGCGGAACTGAAGAAATTATCTCAGAAGGCGAATTACTCGCGAAATTAAAAGAGGGTAGGCCATTACGCGTTAAAGCAGGTTTTGATCCAACAGCACCTGATTTGCATCTAGGTCACACAGTATTAATCAATAAGTTACGGGTTTTTCAAGAGTTAGGCCATGAAGTTATTTTCTTGATTGGTGATTTTACAGGCATGATTGGTGATCCAACAGGAAAAAACGTTACCCGTAAACCACTGACACAAGAGCAAGTCAAAGAGAACGCCAAAAGCTATCAAGCACAAGTTTTTAAAATATTAGACCCACAGAAAACGCGCGTGGTCTTTAATTCCGAATGGATGGGGCAAAAATCCGCAGCAGACTTAATTCAGTTAGCGGCACAATATACCGTCACTCGTATGTTAGAGCGTGACGATTTTGCTAAACGTTATGCTAATCAACAACCGATTGCGATTCATGAGTTTTTGTATCCGTTACTTCAGGGTTACGACTCCGTTGCCTTAAATGCCGATGTTGAGCTGGGGGGTACAGACCAAAAGTTTAATTTACTGATGGGACGAACCTTGCAGGCCAAACACGGCCAACCCTCACAAATCTGTCTCACCTTGCCTATTTTGGAAGGCTTAGATGGTGTCCAGAAAATGTCAAAATCGTTGGGAAATTATATTGGTATCAATGATGTCCCTGGAGAGATGTACCAAAAGTTACTCTCTATGCCCGATACACTCATTCGTCGGTATTTTGAATTGTTGAGCTTCCGCCCAATGGCAGAAGTAAATGACTTTTTACAACAAATTGCCGACGGTCGTAACCCCCAAGAAATTAAAAAAATCTTTGCTGAAGAAATTATTACCCGTTTCCACAGTGCAGAAGCAGCCGCGAACGCCCATAAAGGTGCAGGCAATAGCTTAAAGCATGGCGAAATACCCGAAGATGTCCCCGAAGTGGTTATTACAGTAGAAGAAGGCGTAACGGATTTACCTATTAGTGCAGTATTAAATCGGGCAGGGCTAGTAAAAAATGCCGCAGGAGCGAAAGACGTATTAAGTAGGGGAGTGGTTTTTGTTGATGGACAGGCCGTAGGTGTTGATTTTCGCTTAAAACTAGCCGAAAGCCGTGTTATTCAAGCAGGTAAAAAAGCAATTGCTCGAGTGATACTGCAAAGCTGATGGATTATTAAGCGTTATTTCGATAAACGCTTAAAAACCACGCGTTCGTTTCAGTTTAATGAAATTAGGTTTGACAGGCTGGATTAAGGGTCTATAATG
>VIAD01000004.1 GCA_006546595.1 Moraxellaceae bacterium AER2_44_116
AATAAGGCGTTAGGGAAAAGCCTAACTCAAATTTGGTTTGTGCAACAAAGCCCTTGCAATGTATAAACACTCTGATTATCTGCTAAAGTGGCTATAGGAATGGTCAGTATGCTTTTGGTTTCACCAACAATATCTTGATTATTTCGTTTCCACTGATAGGTAATACCTTCACCCACACCACCTTGCAACAGTTGAAAAGTTACTGATTGCCCGTCTATAACCTCTTTTGATACATCAATATGTGGCAATGTTGGCAATTGAATTTTTTGCTTCGATTCTTGATTAACTGGATTTTGGTTAGACTCTTGATTAACTAGATTTTGGGGAGTAGAAGCTGGAGATGAATCAGTTGAACCACCACATGCAATTAACATTAGGCTAAAACTCGACAGAGTAAGCCATAGACTAAATTTTTTAGACAAAATCTATCCTCTTAAAATCTAAAATTACAAGTTAGATATTATACTTGTTTTTAGATTTTCTACGTGATCATTAACAAATATTCAGGGTTATAGAAACCATAGCTTGGGAACACGGGAAAATCATTCGTCAAAACAATAACTTATTGCCTTTATTTTTCCATAAACCATGTGTTAACACAGGCTACCAATGCTAGGAGCTTCAACATGACCGCCACCGACATCCTCAACTTCTGGTTCACCGAAATCGACTCCGCCTTATGGTGGAAAAAAGACGTAACGTTTGATGAGCTAATTCGCACTCGTTTTGGCGAAACACATCAACAAGCCATTCGCGGTGAACTAGCCCATTGGCGAGTTGACGCTCATGGACGTTTAGCAGAAATTATTGTTCTAGACCAGTTTTCGCGTAATTTATACCGCGATGATGCCCACGCTTTTGCCTACGATTTAGCCGCCTTAGTGTTGGCACAAGAAACCATTCGTTTAGGTTTAGATCAGCAGTTAACAACCGTAGAAAAATCGTTTTTATATTTACCGTTTATGCACAGCGAGTCATTGCCAATACATGAGCAAGCCCTAAAGCTCTATGACATCAAAGGTTTAGAATTTAATTTATCGTTTGAACACAAACATAAAGTGATTATTGAGCGTTTTGGGCGTTATCCGCATCGTAACGCCGTGTTAGGTCGTGTATCCTCTGCCGAAGAACTGCTATTTTTACAACAGCCTGATTCGGGGTTTTGAGTTTCTTCAAATAAAAAAGGCACTAATGAAAGTGCCTTTTTTCTCACATCAAATAACCTTAACTGGCGCGTAAACGGCGAGTCTTAAAGGTATTCCAACCATTACCCGTCATACCACATACTAAGGAAACCAATGGCGACTCATTTGGTTTTGGATTTTTGCCTTCGGCAATGCGTCGTAATTGCCGTGTGTACCAAGCGACTTCCATCAAACCCATTTTATCAATCATCTTAATACCCGTCATAATTGGCTTAACGGCATGACGTGTTTTCTGCCCTGCTAATAACCGATTAGGCGCATCAGGCTCAATCGCCAAAGCACGAGCAACACCTACCAAATCAATTGCACCACTGGTAATGGCATCGCCCATCACTTCCACTGTTCTAAAACCACCTGTTAGCATTAACGGTGTTGTCACTGCCGCACGCGCTTTTTCAGCAAATTCTAAGAAATACGCTTCACGTTGACGCGTCGAATCTTTCACTTCCATCTTTTTCGTGCCACTCATCACAGGCGCTTCATACGTTCCGCCTGACACTTCAATTAAATCAATCCCTGCGGCAGATAATGCACGAATCACATCTAAAGATTCTTCTTCGGTAAAACCACCCCGTTGAAAATCTGCTGAGTTTAATTTAATGCCAATCGGAAAATCACTACCAACGGCTGCACGCATCGCCTCAAATACAGATAACACAAAACGACGACGGTTTTCGGGATTGCCACCCCATTGATCCGTACGGGTATTATGATGACCCGATAAAAATTGACTGACTAAATAACCATGAGCACCGTGAATTTGTACGCCTGAAAAACCTGCTTTTTTAGCAACCGCGGCAGTACGGGCAAAACGTTGAATGATGTCGTTGATTTCAGCGTCGGTTAATTCACGCGGCGTGGCAAAAAAAGCAGCCATATCCTTTTTGAAAGGAATCGCGGACGGGGACACGTTTTCTTTATTTAAGCCCTTTGGTGATTGTTTACCAGGGTGATTAATTTGCATCCATAATTGCGTACCGTTTTTAGTGCCTGCGGCTGCCCACGCGCTCAATAATGCCAAGTCACGTTCATCCTCAACCACCACATTGTTCGGCTCACCGATTGCCCGTTGGTCAATCATGACATTCCCTGTAATCTGCAAACCAATGCCACCCTCAGCCCAACGCTGATACAAACGAATTAAGCTATCGGTCACACGATTATCGGTTGTGCCTAATGTTTCACTCATTGCCGATTTGGCTAGGCGATTTTTCAGCACCGTGCCATTCGGTAAAGTAAATGGTTGCGCTAACACTTGTGCAGAGGAAAGATTGTTGGTCATGGAACGTTCTCCAGCGAGCAATAAAAACGGAAGTCATGTGAATATGTTGGTACGATAATACACAATTCGACAATTGTCAAACTATAGAAATAATCAATAAATCCTTCCAAACCTCTCTTTGCAAAGGGAGGCTTACCGCATGCGTTGAGCCGTTCTCCCCTTTACTAAAGGGGAGTTAGAGGGGATTCATCACCCCATAAAACTCAATATCAAACCGACCAACGCACCAACCAATGTGCCGTTTAGCCGAATCATTTGTAAGTCACCGCCAATGGCTCGTTCTATTTCACGTACCATTTTTTCAGAATCCCAACTTCTGACTTGATGGCTAATAATCTCAATAATTGTGTCAGAGTAAGCGGTAGTAATAAAACAAGCGGCATCGGTGATACCTTGATTCAGGTCTTTTTGAAATTGGCTGTCTTGTGCCAAATTACGGCCAAACATCATTAAGGCATCACGCACCGTCATTAAAATGGCAGGTTTAGACGAGTTCAAATCTTTTTGAATGGCTTCTCGAATACTAATCACCATGCTGCCAAAAAACTGCACCACATCAGGACTATTGACCATCTTGTCTTTAAAGGCATTTAAGCGGCGTGATTCTGGCGAATCCACACTTAACACCCCAATATAATATTTCGCCACTTCATCTAATTTTTGTCTAAACGGATGATTGGCATCGTTACGAATGTCATGCGTTAAGTTAATTAAGCCATCAATAATTTTTTGTTCGACATTTAACGCTGCGCCCAAATTAGCGCGTAATTGATCCGCCGCTTTACGGGTTTCGGGTTTGGCAAAGGTAGTAATTCCACCGACAATTAACGACACCACACCTTGCGCTTCATTACTCAGTGAAGAACGAATTTTGGTCAAAATAGGGCCAATTAAGGCATCAATGACAGGAGCAAGTAATTCACGCGCTTGATCGGGATGACGACGTAACCAATCATCCGCTTGCTCTAGTGCAAACTGAAATGCTTGTTGATGATTGCCATTATTAAATACCGCTTGCAGCATTTGAGCCGTCATACTGTTGGTATCACAGGCTCGCACCCACTCGACAACATTACGTTGAACAAAGTTTTCAACCGCACTATGACGAAAAAACTGCAACACGCGTGGTGCAACTACGCCTATTTCATGGGCTAATTTATTGGCGTTTGCTTCTTTTTCTAACCATTGCGCCACACTGCCACTGAGATTGTGTTGGCTGGCACTACGACGAATCGCTTCTTCGGTTAAAAAATTGGATTGCACAAACACACCAATAGTCGTGGCAATACGCTCTTGGTTATTGGGAATAATCGCGGTATGGGGAATCGGTAAATTAAATGGCCGACGGAAAATCGCTGTTACCGCAAACCAGTCCGCCAAGCCACCGATTAACGCCGCTTCAAACGCCATTTTGACATGCGGCATCCACGAAACATACGCAGGAAAAGTTGCCACTAAGGTTGGCTGAACCGCGAAACCAACCGCAGCAGCGACGAGGGCAGAATTGGCAATTAATTGATTTCTTTCGAGAGGAGTGTAGGTCATGGTGAGTATTCTTGTTGTTAAGTTAAGCTATGGCTCTTTTTAACATGAAATCTCAGCAAAAGTAGTGACTCTGGCGCATTTTTAATACCTGTAGATGCCCCCCCCCCTTTCCTTCAATACGAACGAATAAGTACATAGATTGGCAATACCCTTATTTTTGTCCATTTCTAGCCGAATTCATAGTTATTAATCGTCATTCTCATGCTGACGGCTCAGTAATGAAGCCCAATTTTTGTACACCGTGACGTTGTGCTGCTGCCATGACTACCATAACAAACTCATAGTCCACTTTTTTATCGCCACGAATATGTACGTCAGCTTGCGGCTGTTGTGCGGCGATTTGTGTTAGCTGCTGATCTAACTGTTGTTGGTCTATCAAAACATCATTCCAATACACTTGGCCTGTTTGCGTAATGGAGATGGTAATAGTTTTGGGTTTGACGACATTGGGCTGATTACTGGCGCGCGGTAAATCAATATTAACCGAATGGGTTAACACAGGTACGGTAATCATAAAAATAATCAGCAACACCAACATCACATCCACGAGTGGTGTCATATTAATTTCACTCACCACATCATCATCTTCACTATCAGTATGAAAAGACATTATTACCCCCCATTAGCGTGATGATTTGTCGCACGTCCTGTTAAAAAATAGGCGTGTAGTTGACGGGCAAAACGCTGCATTTTTTTGATGGTGGTTTTGTTGGAACGCATTAAGGTGTTGTAACCCAAGACCGCAGGAATGGCGACTGCCAAACCAAACGCGGTCATAATTAAGGCTTCGCCCACAGGGCCAGCCACCTTATCAATACTGGCTTGACCTGATGCACTGATGCCAACTAAGGCATGATAAATACCCCACACCGTGCCAAACAAACCAACAAAAGGCGCAGTTGAGCCAACAGACGCTAAAATAGGCAAGCCTGCCTGCATACGCTCGGCACTATCATCAATATCGGCGCGTAAACTCTCGGTTAGCCATTCGGTTAAACTAATTTGACCATGTAAATCATGCTTACTATCATGATGATGCTCTACCGCTGCTTTTCCCCCTAACGCCAATGCACTAAAGGGGCTATCACGGTCTTGGCTTTGTAAAATATGAATACCTTCATCAAAACTGTGGGCGTGCCAAAACTCCGCCATGACCTTTGTTGATGCGCGTAATTTCATCGCGTCCCATGCTCTAGTCACTATCACATACCAAGAAGCAATCGACATGGATAACAACAAAAAAGCCACGACTTTCATGACCATATCGCCTTGTAACCATAAGGCGGCTAAACCATAAGGACCGTCTTGCATCATGCACCTATAATCTTAAAAACAATAAAACTCAATGAGATAACTAACACATCATTAAGAACCCAACGAAAAAGACAATGGCTGTACATACCAAAAATCAATCGCGTGTTGGCCTTTATGTGCTGGTTGGTATTGCCATTTTTTGACCGCTTGCATGGCGGCTTGATCTAAACGCTTAAAGCCACTACTTTGCTTTAACCGAATCTCGCCGACCGTACCATTCACCAAAATATACACCTCTAATACCACTCGTCCTTGCTCACCTAATCGCCGTGACATGGAGGGATAACTTGGTGCAGGATTGCTTAAATGAGCCGCATCACTACGTGGCGGTGTGACTTCTTCCGATATTTCTTTGACGGGCGTTTGAGTAGAAACAGGCGCAATAGGCTCGGCAACGGCTTGTACAACAGGCTCAGATTTTTGTAATGCTGTGGACTCACTCAGAGGCACATCAGGCTGAGTGATGACTTTTGGCGAAGGCGCAGCTTGAACAGGCAAAACAGTGGGTGTTTTTGTCGGTGGCACAACAGACGGCTTGACGATTGGTTTAACAACAGGCATTACCGTTGGCTGCATTTGTGCAACGATCATGACACCTTGTATAGTCGGCGGAACAACCGCCTGATGTTTTTCTGGATGATGACCAAAAAAAAATAAACCAATCAATACACTATGTATCGCCAAAACAACCATCAACATCGCTATTTTTTGGCCATACGTGGGTGAGTTTATCAGCGGTTGTTTGACGGTATGCAACCATTGCTTTGCCGTTAATGCGGGCATTTTTCACCCACATTTATCACACAGGAAGCGTTAATTTGGCTCAGGGTTGCACAACCACATAATGCCATCGTAATGTCTAATTCCTCACGCAAGGTTCTTAACAGATGCGCCACACCTAACGCGCCTGCACTCGCTAAAGCATAAATATAAGGTCGGCCAACAAAAACAGCGCTTGCGCCTAACGCTAAAGCTTTAAATACATCACTGCCGCGACTGATGCCTCCATCCAACAACACAGGCACACGACCATTAACCACCTGCACAATCGCGGGTAATGCTTCCAAACTGGCTAAGACACCATCCAACACGCGGCCACCATGATTAGAAACCACGATGCCCGCAACACCTAACTGCACGGCTTTCTCGGCATTTTCAGGCGACAAAATACCTTTAATAACAACAGGTAAACGGCTGACCGACAACAACCATGCGAGGTCTTGCCATGTGGGAGCATTCATCATGAAGTGCTTAAACACCAAACGTTGAGAAGCCTCTAATGTCGGCGGTGTTACCGTTGTTGCGCCCAACACATTCACCGCCCTCACCTCTTGCGGCAACTGAAAACCCATGCGTTGCTCACGATAACGAATGCCCGCCAAAGGCGCGTCCACCGTGACCACTAAAACCTGATAGCCTGCCTGTTCAGCGCGTTGTACTAAGGCTAAGGTTTGTTGACGTTGCGCTTGAAAATACAATTGAAACCATAATGCTTGCTCACCTTCGCTGCCTATTTCTTCTAATAACGTGGACGATAATGTACTAACGACAAATGGCGCATCCATCACCTTAGCCGCTAACGCAGTGGCTTGTTCGCCCTGTTGATGAAATAAATGTTGATAGGCAATGGGAGCTAGAAAAATGGGATGGGGATATGACTTGTCAAATAACGACAATTGCGTGTGACCTTGTCTGACATCCGCTAAGACGCGCGTTTTTAAGCGATACGATGCAAACACTTGCGAGTTATGAGCCGCTGTGATTTCATCACCTGCACCACCAACCAAATAATGCCATGCGTTATCGTCTAAATGATGACGAGCTTGCTGTTGATAATCACTCGCAGAAACAATATGTCGAGGAATACGACTCAACGGAGCTTGGGTCATAGCTCAGCCCATTGACGCAATAAATTATGATAATGACTGCTGAGTGATACCACTTCCGCGCTGTCTTGCAATTGTTGGCGTAATCGCATAATCGTCATATCTAAGTCAAACAATAGATGACGTTGCCAATCATCACGCACCATGCTTTGTGACCACAAAAAAGCCGCTAATCGTTGACCATCCGTGACGGGCTGAACCCGATGTAAACTGGTTGCAGGATAAATAATCGCATCGCCTGCCGCTAATTTAACCTCGTGACAACCATAAGTATCTTCAATAACTAACTCGCCACCACAATACTCATCAGGCTCAGATAAAAATACCGTCGTTGAGACATCGGTGCGAACAGGCAAACGGGTTTGTGCGTCATAATGAATGGCACTATCAACATGATTACCGTAATGCCCTCCTTGTTGATAACAGTTAAATAAGGGCATCAGTACCTGCTTCGGTAATACCGCCGACATAAATAACGGATGAGCCAGTAATGCCTCACGCACTTGCTGCGCTAATTGCTGAGCAAGTGCTAATTGTGCCGACAATTGCCAATTATGTTTCACCTGTGCCGCTTGTACACCCGCAGTCACAACTCCCTTTTGCCATGATGCACTCAACAAATGTTGGCGCATGTGAGCTACTTGTTGGGCGGTTAACACCTGCGGGATATGCAGCATCATGTGTTTTTATCCTCACTAAAAACTAAACTGTGCGCTTAAAGCCGCCGAAAATGGCGCACCTAAGCTGGCTCGCGCACCGCTGTTATTTAAGGTGCTGATATATTCCTCATTAAACAGGTTATAAATATTCAAACGTACGATGGCATTTTTAGAGACTTGATACGCCGCCATCACATCCATCACCACATAGGCAGGAATAACAGGCATGTTTTGCGTCGTTAAATCGGTATGGGCGGTGACCACCCGTTTTTGTTCGGATAAATAACGTGCGCCCCCCCCTAAAGTAAGCTTGTTAAGGGTATAAGATGTCCACAACGAAGCTGTGACATCAGGACTCCAACGCACTCCGTCAGTGATGGTAACAACACCAGAAGTCGCATTGCGTGCACGCTGATTCAGTTGTTCACTTTCCATCAAACCAACACCCGCGGATAACTGCCAAAAATGGGTTAGCTGACCGACAACAGCCAACTCTACGCCATCAACACGGGTTTTTGCTTCTTGACTTACCACGCCTGTCACTGCGTCTTGTGTGGTTTGGCCTTCGTTTTCGGTGCGATAAATCGCGGTTGACACATTTAAGCGTTTGTTGAGTAACTCCCACTTAGTCCCAACTTCGGCGGTGGTGGTTTTTTGTGGCTCAAGTTCCGAATTAGCTTGATTCCCTGCCGTTGCCGATAACGCAAAATTTGCGCCTGCAGGTGGGGTTTGCGAGTTTGCTAATGCCGCATATAACGTGCTATTGCTGGTGGGCTTAAAGACTGAGCCAAGATTCCAACTGATTAATGTATCGCTATCGCTTAATTCACTACTCACAATCTCGCCTGCTTTATAACTTGTGCCTTTATAAGTTGTTGTTAAATTGCCACCTGTTCCTCCCGTTACCAATGTGCCTATCTTGGTTTTAGTCTCATAATGGTCAGCACGCACACCCACATTCAATTTCAAAGCATCACTAAAACTCAAGGTATCAAACAAATACATGGCGGTTGTGGTTGTTTGACCATCGGTATTAGCCCCCGTCAAATACGGAACTAATAAATTATCACGATAATTAGGCTGATAGACATTGGTTAATGGCGCATAAACAGGCAAGGTTTGGCCGTTCAAAACAACCGTTGTCGTGCTACTACTGCCTGTTGTTGTACCCAAGCTCAATTGGCTTTCGCGCAGTAACTCCACGCCAAACACCATATCGTGCTTAATTGTTGCGGTATTAAATGCGCTGTTAATGGTGGTTTGATTGGCTAAAATATCGTTAGTTTGGTCTAGGCGTTGACGTGTACGCGCTACTTCGATCGCTTTTGTTGTCGCATTTAACGATAAGGCATTAACGCCTGTTAACACGCGGTCAATATGACTTTTACCATAGCGAGTGGTATTGCGAATGACCGAATTTTTGCCTAGATCATGCTCAATTTTAGTGGTGAGCATATCGGCATCAATCGTTTCTTCGTCTTGCTTGCTGCCGTAAAAATTTGCTTTATTGGCTTTTGTCCCTGCTTGAATTGCGGCAGTTGCGTTATAAAAGCCTTCCATACCTAAAGTAGGAATACCCCCATCAGGCATATTATCTTGACGAATATGTTGCGAATACACATAAACGCGTGTTGGAGTCTCTAAACCAAATGCAAAGGCAGGCGCAATCGCGGTATTTTTTGTACTCACGACATCACGTTCTGCAACATTGGCTTCTTGTACCACCACATTCAAACGAAAAGCACTTTGACTATCTATCGCTTGGTTGGTATCTATGGATAAACGCTTATTTTCATCTGTTCCCAAAGTCAAAATCACTTGATTCGCTGCATCCAAACTCGGTAATTTCGACACTAAATTGATATAACCCGAACTTGCGCCACGACCAATGTCTGCACCCGCCGCGCCTTTAACCACTTCCACTTGCTCTACATTAAAGATATCACGCGTCACTGCACCTAGATCACGGACACCATCAACAAATGTGGAGGCTTGTGTCGAAAAACCACGCATTTGAAAGGTATCACCTGCGGCTGTATTACCATTCTCACCTAACTGCATGGTAATACCAGGCGTGTTGCGTAAGGCTTCCATTAACGACACTGCGCCCTGCTCTTGCAGCATTTCTTTTTTTAGCACTTGTACTGTTTTTGGGGTATCCACTAAGGCTTGTGTTAATTTTGGTGATGCGGACTTTTCAGCTTTATACGAGACATCGGCACTGGCATTAATACGCACTTCATCTAACACAGGGGCTTCTTGTGCCTGTATTGGCAGGGCTAACGTCCCTGCAACCGCCATTAATGAAGAGGCAAAATTACGTGCATGTTTACGACTTGAAATAGCTTTCACAACAGGATTCCTCTACCAGTGTTTAAAACCAAGATTGACCGATGATGACGATGAGCACGTTTGATGACCACGCCATCACCATGAAAATTCTCAAAAACGCTTGGCGAGTTAAAAACTTAACATTGGCTAGCATAAATTCAAATGATAACAATTCTCATTTATATTATCAACAACAATTTACAATTGAAAAATTTGAATGTGGGTAATTTCCGAAACTCTGTGTTTTACGACAGTCTAGTTGCAGCAAAAAATGGCTTCGACTTCATTCAGCCACCGCAACATGCTCCCTGAGCGGAGTCGAAAGGGCGATTTACGGCAAATATCATCAGTCGCTAATAGACATCTCTTTGATAGCGGCCATCCCGTTGTAGCTGCGCCAACTCATCGTCACCGATGATGGTTTTTAAGGCCGCATCAACCCCCTGCCCCATCCCTTGTAAACTGCCACAAACGTAAATGGCTGCGCCCTGTTGCAACCATGCCAACAGTTCTTTTTTTTCTGCCAGTAATACCTCTTGCACATAACGTAACGGCTGGCCATCACGCGAAAATACCGTATCTAAACGTGTGATGATGCCTTGTGCTTGATAATGTTCTATTTCTTGTTGGCATAAAAAATCGTATTGACGTTGACGTTCACCAAAAATCAACCAACACGGTGTTTTGTGATTGTCATTCGCCTGTTGACGTAAATGCACTAACGCACCCGCCAAGCCTGTACCACTGACAATAAAAATTAACGGACGTGTATTGTTCACGCCTAGATGAAAAGAGGGATGTTGACGAACGCGCAAAGCAACCGTTGAACCTAATGGCACACGGGCGAGCAACCCCGAAGCCATGCCCTGCTCACCTGTTGCGCGATAATGTAAACGGACTAATAAAGCAATATGCTGCTGATAAGGCAAGCTCAGCACCGTATAATCTCTAGGCGTGTGTTGCTCACCCAGTGACAATTGCACTAAATCGCCCGCTTGCCACGTCATCGCATTGGGATGAGTTGAGCTAAACTGAAGATAATAAATCGGTGCGCCTTGACTATGTGGATTTAATAACTGCCGCTCTTGCAATATCCATTCACTAAAATCGGTATTTTCTGTCCAATCAGGGCTATCGTTTGTACCCGCCAAATGCACTAACTGTCTGCGCCATTGCTCTATCGCTGTTGAATCTTGATTATCAACGTCAATACGCGCAAAATACGGCGTTGCCCCTTGTTGTTGTAACCACCCATCAAGCCTGACACCAAAAGCACAAAACGGCTCATAGTGCCTACTGCCTAACGCCAACAACGCATAATGTAGCTGCGATAAATCCAGTCTTTGACTCAAGGTCTGCTGTACAAAGCCTTGAGCCATATCAGGTGCATCCCCTTCGCCATACGTGCTGACAATTAATAACAAACGCTCTACTTGTTGCATTACGCTTGGCGTAAGTTGTGCCAAAGGCAGACATTGCACTGCTACGCCTGCTAATTGTAAAGTTTTAGCAGTTTGTTCGGCTAAGGCTTGTGCGTGTCCTGTTTGACTGGCATATGCCACACACCATGCTTTTTGTGGCGGCACCATCACCAGAGACTGAGATTTTTTACGCCACCACCAAACACTAAGGCATAAACAGACATACACCAACACAACACTCAAAGCTAATTGCCAACGCCACACATCATGAGTCATTATTGTGGTAACACTTCCAAGGTTGCCGCATAGGTGTAGCGTTTTTCAGGCATGGCTGCACGTGTGCCATCGGCTTGCATCTCAGCCGCTTTAGGATAATTGACATTCAGCCAATACATCCCTGCATACGGCCACGTTACCTGTATCACGCCATTGGCATCGCTTTGCGCTTTTATTTCACCCAAAATGCCACGATAGCGCACTCCTCCTGCAATAATAGATACCGCCGTATTCGCTAAGGGTTTGCCGTCTAATAACACGGTAAACGTCGCTGTTTCTTTGGCAAATAATTCATTAGGGTGATTAACGGAAACCAACTCCAAACCTTGCCCAATAGGTGTTAATACCGTCCTAGTCGGCTTGCCCGCCGAAACAAAGGTCTCTAAACGCGCAAAGGTACGTGACACGATGATATCTTTAGTATCCACAGGTAATTCTTTCGCCATTTTTTCTTCTGTACCACGCCAGCGTTTTTGCTCGCCGTTTAAGCTATAAGTAGCCATGACATTTTGTGAAGTTTGACTAATGCGATACGTGCCTTGTTGCGATAATTTAATATCGACCGTACTGCGAAATTTACCTTTATGACTTGTTTCAGGGGTAATAGCAGAGCCATCAGGTGCAGTAATTTGTAAACCATCTAATGCTAAGGCATTGGTATCAAAATCAAATAACTGTTCAGATACTGCGCCATCAATGGTGACCCACGGCTCTTTCGTATCAATTTGCGTACTAGAAGGCAACAACCATTGACGGTGCGCCTGTGCCTGCGGAAAAACCACTAATAATGAGATGGCTAATACTGTTTTTTGGATGATATTCAAGATAATCGTTTCTCTGTTGATAATGAACGCATCGTGCATGAGCCTTGCGTTATGGTTTAACGGTGACGATCACTTTGCCGAGTTCTTCTTGGCCTTGTGCGCTATTTTGGCTAACTTTTTTAACAGGCCAATCAAACGGCACACGCAATAACTCGCGCCCCCCCCCTTCTCTGGCGGCTTCTATCACTAACTGATAACTCCCATGAGGCAGGGTTACGAGTGGCGTAGCTGTCCCCTTGAACAGCAATTCGTGCTGCCCGACATTGCGCGTTGCCCCAGACACGCCATCAACAGGCATTTGCAACTCGCGACCATTTTTACGCCACCATTGACGCAAATCTTTTAACCATTTAGTGCCGCCGTTATCACGTTTTTTTAGGTCGTACCACACCGCCAAATTAGCCACAAATTGCTGATTGGGCTGTTCTAACCAAACAGCCACATAAGGTCGATGATACTCAGCAACATTTAATGACGGAATAGCGACACTGACGCTCAAATCACCTGCTCGACTGACTCCACTGACATATAACAACATCAACAAGACGACATAATGCTTCATAACAAACTCCTCAGAATTGACGTTGCTATTACTGACAGATTAATGAACCCACAAAATCACCAATAACAGAGGCACTAGCACACCCAGACCCACAACAGGCCACACTAAAGGTCGATTAACGGCATGGAGCTTTAATATCCACAATCCCGTCAGTGAAAAAATCAAACAACCGACCGAAAACACATCAATAAACACATTCCATACCGCTCCTGTATGGCGGCCTTTGTGCAAATCATTCAGCAAAGACACCCAGCCACGCTCAGTCAACTCATATTCAAAAGAGGCATCCTGTAAGCCCAAACGTGCCCACGCATCACCCCCTGCACGCGGCAAAGCAATATAAACCTCGTCTAATGACCATTCGGCAGATTGCGGCGTATGTAAATCTATACCCTGACGATCAATCAGCCACGACTCTACCGTTATAGGCAAAGGAGCTGTTTTCCCCTCATATTGCGCGGCGATTTGTTGAAGTTGCTGTTGCAAGACAGGAGGGATGATGGCCATTTTTTGCGTCACCACAGGCTTAGCTTCGATATCTTGGGCATGATTTAAGGTAATGCCTGTCATGCTAAACAGTAACATCCCCACCAAGCACAACGCAGAACTCAGCCAGTGCCAGAGATATAACTGTTTTAACAACGCTGCTTTAGCCAACACACACCTTAAATATAATATAAATGATAACGATTATCATTCTAATATAAAGAGTAATGAAAATCAAGATTAGCGCGGTGTATTCAAGCTAACGGAAATTTAGAGTTGCTGTACTGGCAATAGCTCTTAAACACAATGACCGCTACTTTCTTAATATCAGCAACGATATCCCCCCTGCCACTAAGCCCCAAAATGCCGAACCCACACCCCATACCGTCAAGCCTGATGCGGTCACTAAAAAAGTGATTAACGCAGGCTCACGCTCGTGTTCATGTTCTAACGCAGTGGCTAAACCATTACCAATCGTGCCTAACAATGCGATACCTGCAACAGCCAATACTAACTCTTGAGGAAATGCGGCAAAAATAGCGGTTGTCGCCGTGGCGAATAATCCCATCAAAAAATAAAATAGACCTGCAAATACTGCCGCGACATAGCGTTTACGCTTATCTTCATGAGCTTCACGGCCTAAACAAATGGCCGCCGTTACCGCGGCTAAATTAATCGCAAACGCGCCAAACGGTGCAAAAATAACATTCGCAACACCCGTCCAACCCACTAATGGTGAAATAGGCGTGTGATAACCAAACGTTCTAATTGCCGCCGCCCCTGCCATATTTTGCGAAGCCATCGTCACGATAAATAAGGGTATAGCGACCCCCACAACAGCATGTAATGAAAACTGTGGCGATACCCAAACAGGTGAGGTAAACGTCAGCGGTATATTATGCAGATGCAACATGCCTTGTAGGCGAGCAACGACTAAGCCAACCGCTAATGCAGCCAGTACAGCATAACGTGGTTTGATACGACGCACGACTAAATACAGACTTAACATTGCCAACACCATGACAGGCTGACTGTGAATCGCAGTGAAAGCATTTAAGCCAAAACGTAATAAAATCCCAGCCAGCATTGCCGCTGCCAATGACATCGGAATGTGTGTCATCATCCGTTCAAATAAGCCCGAAAAGCCCGATAGACTGATTAACACGCCTGAAATAATAAACGCGCCAATGGCTTCAGGCATCGTTAAATGATCGGCAACACTGATGAGCATGACCGCACTGGCAGTTGACCAAGCGGTGGCAATCGGTACTTGATAACGTAATGACAAGCCAATACTGGTGATAGCCATGCCCATACACAACGCCCATAACCACGAACTTGTTTGTGCAGGACTGGCACCTAAGGCTTGCGCCGCCTGAAAAACAATAATACCCGAGCTACTAAAACCAACTAATACCGCAACAAAACCTGCGACAACTGCCGAAAAAGACAGGTCTTTAAAAAAAGACATGAAAACAACCTTATTTTTTTGCAGCGGCCAGGCGAAGAGTCGTCACGCTTTGCCCTGCAATACCCCAGTTGTCGGTATCCACTTCATCAATCACCACAACTGTCGTGGCAGGATTCTTATCCAACACCCGCACTAATAACTCGGTCACTCCTGCAATCAGCTCCGCTTTTTGCTCCGCCGTTGCCCCTTCACGGGTGATTTTAATATTGACATAAGGCATAAAAAATCTCCGATAACAATTTTCATTTGGTGTGCTAAACCCAGTCTAAATAGAAAACAGTAGTTACTGATAAAGCAGCATTTTGAGTTGATTTTACTAGCCACCCTCACTCTAGCTCTCTCCCTCGGGGAGAGAGAACTATGCTCCCTCTCCCTGAGGGAGAGGGCTGGGGTGAGGGTTAAGGACAAACTACGGCTTTCTGTTTGGTTGCTGAGCTACACATCTGTAGGGGCGAATTTATTCGCCCACAAATACGGCAGTTGAAACCACCCCTACAAAAAATTCAGCTCACTCATAGAACAAAGCCATATCACCCATTAAGCCACCAAACCTTCTTCTTTCAACGCGGCATACACCGCTGGACGTGCCGCTACCCGTTGTAAAAACTGCTGCAAATTTGCATGGCCAGAAATATCCACACCGACATACTTTGTCCAATTAGACACCACAAATAAATACGCATCGGCAACGGTGAATTGTTCACCTGTTAAATACGCTTTGCCATCTAGTTGTGCCGACACCCACGTAAACTTTCTTGCCAGTGCGGCGCTAAACTCCGCTTTGGTGTCCGCCGACGACGTGGGATTAAACAACGGCGAAAATGATTTATGCAATTCCGAGGTAATGTAATTTTGCCATTCCATGACCCGATAACGCGCCATTGATCCTGCGGCAGGAATCAAGCTTGTGTTTTGAGCAAAGTCTGCTAAATATTGGCAAATAATCGGCCCTTCACTGAGGTACTCGCCATTATCCAATAGTAAAAATGGTACGCTGCCTTTAGGATTAATCGTATAAAAATCAGTACCATCTGCTGTTTTATGCGTTGCTAAATCAACACGCTCAAGCGTTAAGTTAATATCTGCTTCTTTAGCAACAATATGAGGAGCTAATGAACAAGCACCCGCAGCAAAATAAAGTTTCATCATCAATGTCCTTGTTATCAAGTTTGGGAAAGTGAAGCGAGCATAACTCTTTATCATTGTGGGATAAAGCGTATAAAATATAATAATTTATATGACAAATCGGGATAATATGAATGGATAGACTAGAAGCGATGCGGGTATTTTGCACGGTTGTCGATACAGGAAGCTTTGCCAGTGCCGCCAATAAACTCGAACAATCGACCTCGGCGATTTCACGTTGGGTTGCGCAATTAGAAACACACTTGCAAGTACGACTGCTGAATCGCACCACGCGCCGTATTAGCCTGACCGAAAGCGGCCATGCCTATTATGAACGCTGCGCACAATGGCTGCACGATTTAGAGACCATCGAATCGGCGGTCAGTGAGCAAGCGATCATGGCGCAAGGGACATTGAAAATCACCACTTCGTTTGGTTTTGGCTTGAGCTACCTCGCCCCTGCGATTGCCGCCTGTCGCTTACAGTATCCGCAATTGCAATTTAATGTCTCACTGTCGGGACGATTGGTGGATTTAGTTGAAGAAGGTTTTGATTTAGCCTTACGTATTGGCCCAACAGGCTCACCCAACATGGTGGCAAAACCTATTGGTGAAACCCATTTATTGTATGTCGCATCACCTGATTATTTAGCAAAAGCCCCACCGCTCAATACACCAGAAGATTTACATCAACACCGTTGTTTAACGTATGAACACAACACCGAACAACACATTTGGAGTTTTCAAGATAAAGACGGCAAACAACACGATGTCCGTATTCAGAGTGATTGTCACAGTGACAACAGCAATTTTTTAACCGAATTAGCGGCAAATGGAATGGGCATTAGCTGCGCGCCTTGCTTTGTTGTTACTCCTTATTTACTAAAAGGCAAAGTGGTAAAAATACTACCTAACTATCACACCAAAGCCAGTACGATTTATGCTGTTTACCCACACCGTAAACATCTTTCGGCTAAAGTACGCTTATTTATGGCATTTTTTGAAACGTGGATGCAGCAGCAAAATGGCACATCTTGCCCTTAATATGGAATACTGTGGGGGTGATTTTCATCGCCTTTCATCACCCCACAGCGCACTTATGGCCGATAACTCAACAACTCTGACAATGGTTTGGGTTTACTCAGGATAAAACCTTGTATCAAGGTACAACCAAATTGCTGTAAAAATCCCAATTGCTTATCCGTTTCTACACCTTCCGCAATCACTTTCAGCTTCATGTGCCGTCCCAAATCAAGAATGGTACGCACAATGGCACAATCTCCCCGATCATGCGGCAAGCCTTTGACAAAAGAGCGGTCTATTTTTAGCGAAGAGATAGGCAATTCTTTTAAGCGCGACAAGGATGAATGCCCCATCCCAAAATCATCAAGACTGATTTTAAAACCCAATTGCCGTAGCGCTTTCATCACAGGAATGACTTTTTCAGGCTGCTTCATAACCAGCCCTTCCGTCAATTCTAAGCATAAATGGCTGGACGCAAGACCACTGCTCTTAATAATAGCCATCAACTCCTCAGGCAAACTCGGGCTAATAAACTCAGGAACGGCCATATTGATATTCACTTGCAGATCGACAAACCCCTGCTCATGCAGCCATGCTAAATCGTTGCACGCTTGTTGCACCACCCAACGGCCAATTTGCATAATCAGTCGGCTTTGCTCCGCAATGGGAATAAAAATATCAGGCATAACGATGTCGCCATTGGCACGTCGCCAGCGAATTAACGCTTCTATTGCCACCATCCGCGCACCTGAACCATCAAAAACAGGCTGGTAGAGTAAAAAGAATTCGTTATTAACTAACGCGCGATGAAGCTCCGTTTCCATCGTCAATTGCTGGACTAATGATGATTGGTGCGCCAAATTATCACTGCTAGAGTCAGAGAAAAAACTCAAGGCATTACGGCCATTCTGTTTACTGCGATACATTGCGGCATCCGCGTTACGCATCAATTCCGCACTTGTCCAACCGTGTTCTGCAAAGACACTAATGCCTATACTGGCGGACACTGATAATTCACGCTCGCCAAACATAAAGGGTTTATTGGCCGCTTGTAACACGCGCTCCGCTAATACTTTGAGCTGCGTAATCGCCCCTTTGGGGGTCATTAAAATGGCAAATTCATCCCCGCCGAGTCGCCCGACCTCGCCACCATCCATCGTTAATGCCCGTAAACGCTGACCAAACTCACGCAACACCACATTGCCCGCTTCGTGACCAAAAGCATCATTAATCGGTTTGAAACGGTCTAAATCAATAAATAACACACCAAAAACAGTATTTGATGCCGTTGCTTTCAAACAGGCTGCATCGAGTAATTGATGAAAATGATTACGATTAGTTAGCCCTGTTAAATCGTCGATTTGCGCTAACTGACGAATATGAGCTTGTTGTTCCATCCGTTGTACGGTTTGGGCAATTAAACCGCCAATTGTCGCTGATAGGTTGGGCAACTGTGCTTCTTTTTGCCGAGATAAACAGCTAAAAAACTCCATTACCCCTGGACTATGACGACGACCATCCGCCGTGACATAAGAAACAGGAAACGCGTAACCCGATTTTAAACCACACGCTAACGCACTTTTACGACGCAAAAAAGACTGGTCATTGACCATATCTTCGACCCAATTTGGCCGCGCTGTACTCCACACCGTCCCCACTAAACCCGCACCTGTTGGAATACGCAAAGCACGGCTATCTTGGGTAAAAGGCGCAAGTTTGTCATCACTGGTACTATCCCAATAATATTGGCATGAGAGTTTATTTGCGCCCATTTGCTCTTGTTCTAAAGACCAATAAGCCCCCCACTCCCAGCCCAAATTATCACAAACTAACTGAATAACTTTGGTAATCGCATCACCTAAGCTGTGCGCACCGACTAAAAATCGTGTCGACTCAAAGCTGAAATGCTCTCTCATTGCCGCATGTTTAGATGCGGTAATATCCACCAAAATACCAGTTAACATGTCTTGTTTTGACGAGGATGCCGGCACTGAAATTAACCGTAGCCAACGTAATCCCCTGAGTTCATGAATAATACGAAACTCACAATGAATAGCGGTTGTTACTTCTGTCGATAACTGACTAACGAGTATACCAACATCATCGGTCACTACTTGTGAAAAGCCACTGGCAAAGGTGGTGTGCAAGCCAACATCGACTTCTAACAAACTGGCCGCACCCATCGACAAGACCCATTGCCCAGTTAGAATATCCAACCACCAACGGCCAAAAGAAGCCACCTGTTCAGCACCATCAGGTTGCAACGCTTGACTTAATGCCAACTTCAACGCAGGTCTGATTTTGGCTTCGGGTTTAGACAGCGGTAATAACGCCGACACAGCAGAGCAATCATACATGGCAGTAAATGCCTTCATAAAGAAGAGGTTTTTATTTAACATGCAGATTTCAGACCATCATCCTCTCTTGACTTAAAATGACCTAACAGCAAGCCAATGTTAGGTCGTGACTCTCGCTAATGGTGCGAAGATATCGGTTTGTGCGTAATGGTGGTGCTCATATAGATGCAATGGTGCATTAAATGGTGAGGTGTTTTTGCCTCTCCACCTTGAGTCTGCTGGCTCTCCTTGTTACTCTCAACGATCACTCTTGGCACAACAAGGATAATAATAATGGCCGCCACCAAACGCCTTAATAGTTTAGATTGGTCTTTTTTAGCAGGCGAAACTCGCGAATCCATGATGCATGTCGGTGGCTTAATGACATTTACGCCACCCGATGATGCCTCACCCGATTTTTTACGCCAACTGATGGAAGAAGTTCGACAAGATAGCCAAGTCTATAGTCCGTGGAATCTCAAACTACGTCATCCTAATTTGTTGACTCATCCATTACAGTCATGGGTAGAAGACGAAAATTTTGATGTCGAATACCACATTCGTCGTTCGGCGTTACCTACCCCTGGTGATGAGCGTGAACTTGGCATTTTAGTCTCTCGCCTTCATAGTCATAATGTCGACTTTCATCGTCCACCGTGGGAAGTGCATTTTATTGAAGGCTTAGAAGGCGGGCGTTTTGCCATCTATTTTAAAGTGCATCATTCGTTAATTGATGGCTATACAGGCATTAAAATTTTAGCCCGCAGTTTTTCTAGCGATGCCAATGAACGCGATACACCGCTGTTTTATTTACTCCCCCCTGCGGCACGAGAACCCAAACTCAAAGAAGAACACGTACCGACCTTAGAAGCCTTATGGCAAGGGGTACAAGGTCAATTAGAATCATCACGCGGTGCAGTAAAAGCCTTAATGCAAGTGGTTCAGGCGGCACGAAGTCACGACCACAGTTTAGTTGTGCCCATGCAAGCACCAAACTCTGTGCTGAATCAAAAAATTAGTCGTAATCGCCGTTTTTCCACCCAACAATTTAAGGTCGAACGGCTCAAACGTATTGCTAAAGCCAGTCACGGCACATTAAACGATGTCGTATTGGCATTGTGTGCGGGCGCGTTACGCCGCTTTTTACACGAACAAGATGGCCTGCCGACAGAGCCATTAACCGCCATGTTACCGGTCAATATTCGTCCTAAAGACGACCCCGGTGGTGGCAATGCGGTCGGTGCGATCTTAGCGTCTTTAGCTACCGACATTACCGACCCCATCGAGCGAATTAACACTATTATTGGCTCAACAACACGCGCTAAAGAGCAATTGCAAGGCATGTCTAAAAGCACCATTTTGCAATTTACCAGCATGTTAATGGCGCCCATGTTGTTATCGCAAATCCCCGGCGCGGCTGGACGTGTTCGTCCTGCGTTTAACTTGGCAATTTCTAATGTACCCGGCCCTGAAACACCGTTATATTTTCGCGGTTATCGGTTGGACTCGTACTTTCCATTGTCGATTCCATTCTTAGGCTATGGCTTAAATATTACGGTCGTGACCTATGTCGATACGCTTAATTTTGGCTTTATTGGTTGCCGTGACACCTTGCCACATTTACAGCGTTTAGCCGTTTATAGCCGAGAAGCGTTAGAAGAATTGGAGTTGGCTTTAGGATTAACGGATTAGTATTTTTAGTAGGGCGTAATTTGATTACGCCCTACTAAAACAAAACCTATACCAACGCAGGATAGTCCGTATAACCCTCAGCCCCACCACCGTACAATGTTGCAGGATTAAGCTGATTTAACGCCGCGTTTAGCTTTAAGCGATGCGCCAAATCAGGGTTAGCAATATAAGGACGACCAAACGCCGCCGCATCAATATAGCCTTTATCTAACAAGGCATTGGCCTTGTCTAAGGTATAACCGCCCGCACCAATAATCACACCCGTAAACGCCTCTCGCAATGCTTGACGGAACTCATCCGTATGTGCAGGGCCACCCGCCCAATCTGGTTCAGATAAATGTAAATAAGCCAAACCACGCTGATTAAACTCACGCGCTAAATACAAGCCCATGTCTAAACCGTCTTTATCATCCAAACCATTAAAAATACCTAACGGTGAAATACGAATACCCACATGAGCGGCATCCCATGCTGCGATGCAAGCGTCCAATGCCTCTAAGGTTAAACGCGCACGGTTTTCGACACTGCCACCATAGCAATCATCACGTTGATTACTTTCTAAGGATTGAAATTGATGCAGTAAATAACCGTGTGCCGCATGAACCTCGACCATATCAAAGCCCGCCTCACGCGCATTGAGAGTCGCTTGGTGATAGTCGTGAATTAAACTTGGCATTTCTTCTAAGTTCAACGCGCGCGGCGTATCACAGGCAACACGATGGGGCTTGCCATCTTCTCCCATCACCGTTGTTTTATTCTCATAAGGAATCGAAGAAGCAGATACGGGTAAGGCTTTATTTGGCTGTAAGGAATGATGAGAAACCCGTCCTACATGCCATAACTGAATTGCAATTTTGCCACCTGCATCATGTACGGCTTGGGTAATAGATTGCCATGCTGTGACTTGTGCTGCGTTATAAATCCCCGGTGTCCCCATATAACCTTTACCTTGCGGCGAGATTTGTGCAGCTTCACTAATAATCAAACCCGCATTAGCACGCTGACGGTAATACTCCGCCATCAATGGCAAGACAGGCACGTCGGTGTCGTTACGGCTCCGCATACGGGTGAGGGGAGCCATAATAATACGATTCGCTAACGACACCGCACCCATAGTGATGGGCGTAAAAAGTTTACTGCTCATTATAAAAGCTCTCAACAAAGTAATAACAACTCAAACGCAATGTTTGAGGGAGATGAAATCAATGTGGGGGATTTTTACTGATTACCAAGCGTTTTATTGTTGTTTTATTCAAAATTAGATATTTCCTTAAAAAACCTCGCAGCCACCAAACCCATCGACTCAAAACAATAAATATTACACCATAATAAGTAATATAAATTACAAAAACATGCAAAAATCATCATTTAGGTATTTTTTAACTAGACTCCTACTCATGCCGCATAGCTCATAATTAACACATCAAAACGCCCTCTTATTCGTGTTCATTCTTGGTTTTGTCGCTATTTTCTTGCTAAATTCAGACTAATTTACAGGCAAAAAGAACCCATACTACTTGTTATATTCAAGCAATATTGAGCAAAAATCAAACAAAAATGGAAGAAATTACGGGCTATTTCAGTCGCTAGTAGTCAATATAGACAGTAAACTCCCCCTGTTGATGTTTTTAACAACAAAGGGGAAATCACAAAAAATATCAAGAATGTTTTTATTGCCGTCCGTTAAGAACCGTTGATTCCGTTGTACTTATTAAAGACCGTCATTTTTTAACGGCCGCCCGCTATTTCATACGCCTCTAAAGCGTGTAAATACGCCACTTCAACATCCGCTAACTCACTATCAATTTTCGCTTTTTCGACCAGCAATTTTTTTAGCTTGTCTTTGTTGCTATCTTGATAAATCGTGCTGTCTTCGAGCTTGGTCGCTAAAGCTAACTGTTGCTCATTTAAGCGTTGAAACTTCGCTTCCAGCTTTTCTGCTTGTTGCTTGAGTGGCCGTAAAATATGCAGATTATCGCCTGACGGTTTGACCTCTTGACGTTCTTGGCGTTTTTCCTCACGCGTCGCGGTGCTTTCCACTTTTAACGCTTGTTTGGCACGCCACTCTTTTAACCAAGAAGCATAATCCACTAATGAGCCGCCAAAAATATCCATTTTGCCATCAGCTACCAGCAAGAACTCATCACAACAGCTCCCTAATAATTGTCGATCATGGGAAACCACAATTAATGCGCCGTTAAACGCTTGCAACGCCATACTCAAGGCATGACGCATTTCCAAGTCTAAATGGTTGGTCGGTTCATCTAAAACCAAGACATTCGGACGTTGCCAGACAATTAACGCCAACGCTAAACGCGCTTTTTCGCCGCCTGAAAAGTTTTCAGCAGGTGTAATCACACGATCACCTTGAAAACCAAAACTGCCCAAAAATTTGCGTAGTTCGATTTCGGAAGTGCGTGTGGCGATGCGTGTTAATGCCAATAAGGGGCTGGCATTCATGTCTAAATGGTCAACTTGATGTTGAGCAAAATAGCCTAAGACTAAATGTTCACTGGCAACACGCTCACCCGCCAATAACGCCAACTCACCAACTAATGACTTAATTAATGTCGATTTACCTGCGCCGTTTGGCCCTAATAAACCAATGCGTGTTTCGGGGCTGAAATTCAGGTTAATGTTGCTAACAACAACTTTTGCGCCATAACCTGCATCAACACTATCCAAACGCACCAACGGATTGCTGAGTTTAATCGGGTCACGGAATTGGAAGCTAAACGCCGAGTCCGCATGAGCAGGCGCAATTTGCACCATCCGTTCTAATTGTTTAATACGGCTTTGGGCTTGTTTTGCTTTGGTGGCTTGAGCGCGGAAACGGTCAATATACTTTTGCAAATGCGCCATATCCAATTGCTGTTTTTCATAGGCTTGTTGATGCTGCGCTAATCGTTCAGCACGAGTCCGTTCAAACGTCGTGTAATTACCCGTGTACAGTGTCATGGTTTGCTGTTCGATATGAATAATATGACTGACGGTCGCATCTAAAAAGTCGCGGTCATGGGAAATCAGGATTAATGTGCCCTGATAACGAATCAACCAGTCTTCGAGCCACAAAATCGCATCTAAGTCTAAATGGTTGGTCGGTTCATCGAGCATCAACAAATCAGAGCGACACATTAACGCTTGCGCCAAGTTCAAACGCATCCGCCAACCGCCCGAAAACTCACTGACCGCTTGTTGCTGATTGGCTTCACTAAAACCTAAACCTGCTAATAGTTGTGCGGCACGAGCAGGTGCTGTGTAGCCATCAATCGAGTCAAAATCGCCATATAATTCAGCGAGTTTATGATCGTCTTGTTCCGTTTCTAAGGCATTACTAATGGCACGCCATTCTTTATCACCGTCTAAGACAAAGTCGATCGCACTTTGGCTGAGTGCAGCCACTTCTTGTGCCATGTGTGACACCGTCCAATTTTGTGGACGCGATAATGTCCCTCCATCAGGCGTAAAGCCACCGAGCAGCGCGGCAAAAAAGGTGGATTTCCCTGCGCCGTTTTCACCTGTTAACGCGACTTTCCAACCGGGGTGAATCATGGCAGAAGCGTTGGCAAATAATACACGGCCATTACGGCGTAACGTCAGGTCTTGGTACTGAATCATGGAGGCAACATCGGCAGGCTATAAAGAAGGCGTGTATTGTAACGGAGTTGAGGGCTGATAGAAAACTTCGTTTGCAGAAGATATGTTTGAGAGCGCGACTCAACTCCCTACGTGATGGTAAAACGTACCTCAAAAAAAGGCGACCGAAGTCGCCTTTTGACATCAACTACGAAGTTATTAAGTAGCTGGTGTTTCTGTCGTTGGCGTTTCAGCAGCAGGAGCTTCTACAACCGCTGGTGCAACAGCAGGCGTAGGCACAGCAGCAGGCTTACGTGTTACGGTACGTTTTACAGAGGGCTTTGCAGGCGTAGCTGCAACAGGTGCTACTTTAGGGGCAGCGGGCTTACGTGTCACGGTACGCTTAACAGGGGCAGTGGCTTTTTCTGCGGCTTTGCTCACTTCATCCGCCACATGCGTTGCTTCTTTTTTAACATCCGCAGCAACTTGTACCACTTCTTTTTTCACTTTAACTGCGGCCTTGCTCACTTCGTCAGCAACGTGAGTGGCCTCTTTTTTCACTTCGTCAGCAACATGAGTGGCTTCTTTTTTAACTTCTTGCGCTAAAGCAATGGCAGCGTCTTTGCCTTGAGTAAATTTAGTTTGCACATAGCTGCGTAAATCACTGCTTTGGAAAAAGCTTTTTGCTTTTTCGTAATCTTTTTTAGCGGCTTCTAAAGCGGCTTCGGCATGTGTTTGTGCATCTTTCAATATTTTTTGTGCATCGATATCACCACTCTTAATCACTTGTGATAATTTTGCTAACACATCTTTGTAACTCGCTTCTGCCTTTTCAACTAATTTACGAGCTGACTCAATATATTTCTCAGCTTCTTTTTGCGCTTTTTTAGCAAGCTTTTGCAGTTGCGCGCTAGTGTCAGCAACTAATTTTTCAGCTTTAACAGATTTTTTTTTGCTAGACATGGTGTGATACTCCAAAAGGTGATGTCAGTAGTGAAAAAATAACCTAAACAAGGTAAAAAAGCGATATTTATTGTCTGACAAAAGTACACTTACTGACAATAGACACTCTCAATCTAGCTTATTTTTTTGCCTCAACGTATGCTCTATCTGTTTTTAGGATTTATGCCCATATTTTGTCATTTTTAAACAGTAAAATGAGAATTAGCGCGTAATAATGATTATAGTTTGTTATTACGCCAATCAGTAAAATAAAAAATTATTTTACGGCAGTCCTAATGTTGATAAAAACTATTTTAATTGGAGTCTTTATGAAGCGTTTGTTCATTGTCGCAGCATTAGCTGTCAGCCATGCGGCCTTTGCAGCACCAGATGCCGCTACCACCGCCCCCGCCACAACAACGACATCAGCATTTAAAAATGATGATAGCAAAGTTGCCTATAGTTTAGGTTTTGTGTTCGGTAAAAATAATGCAGCCGCTATTGAAAATTTAGATATTGAAACATTTGTTGCAGGCTTTAAAGATGGGTATGGCGGCAAAGACGGCTTATTAACGGAAGATGACATTAAAAAAGTATTAACGGATTATAAAGAACGCCGTATGGCACAAGCACAAGCCGAATTTCAAAAACAAGGTGAAGAAAACAAAGCAAGAGGCGCGGCTTTCTTAGCAGAAAATGCTAAAAAAGTGGGCGTTATGACCACGGCATCAGGTTTGCAATACGAAGTGCTCGCTGAAGGTACAGGCAAAAAACCAAAAGCTACGGACAATGTTGAAGTCCATTATGAAGGTAAATTAACCGATGGGACGGTTTTTGATAGCTCCGTTGCTCGAGGCCAACCTGCTTCTTTTCGTTTAGACCAAGTCATTCCTGGTTGGACCGAAGGCGTACAATTAATGAAAGAAGGCGGTAAAACGCGTTTCGCTATTCCGTCCAATTTAGCCTACGGTGAAATGGGTGCTGGTACTATTCCGCCCAATTCTGTGTTGATTTTTGAGGTCGAGCTGCTGAAAATCGCGAAGGAAGAAGCCCAAAAAAGTGATGTGAAAAAAGCCAAGAAAAAGTAGGTTATCTATACTTACGGAAATATGCCAAGCATCTGTGTTTGGCATACTCTCACTTGCTGATAAATCAACCTCTATCGCCCGAACGACGACCACAATGACGGCATATTGGCGTAAATAACGTAGGTTCTCTTTTGCCAACAAAGACGTTATGACAAACAGGACAACGTAAACGCCTAATCACGAGCAGTAATACACCTCCCATGACGGCACATGCTAAAAATACACCTTCTAAGATATGACCTGAAATCGTACTCAAGTGGTGTAAACCTAAAATAGCCGTGACAAAAACACCTATTGTCAATGCAGCAATGCTTAAAGAGGCTTGGCATAAACGCTGTATGACGCGAATTTGTCGAATCGTCTGCACTACTTAGTTCTCTCTTAATGTGACATTTGATGTGGTAGCATAATTTTTTATGCATATTGATTGTGATTGTGTTCACATTTTTTGGGAAAATACTACATTATTGTAACAAATGTTAAGCATTACAAGACGAGCGATAGGATATCAATGATGAACGCACTGGTTATGGTTAAAAATCATACTCACATCATCTTATTTGATTGTGTATGCAATTTATGCCAACTCCTCAATTAACGTCACGTTTTGTCTTGGAATAACTCACCTATGTTGTACGCCAAACGTTGGTTACAGTTGATTGCTATTGCTCATATTATTGGTGGCTTAATGCTGCCTGTCGTGGTGCAACTTGACATAGCACAACCTTATTTTCGCTTAATGGCGAATGAGTTTGCGTTAAGCTCTCAGCAAGATTTATTATTTTTACAGTTTTTAGTCGGTATTTTTGGCCCAACGATTGCCAGTTGGGGCGTGTTATTTTGGGCGGTGGTCACACAGTCTTTTGCGCTACCCACCAAAGGCGCATGGTGGTTAATGATCGCTGCTTGTGTAGTATGGGCGGTATATGACAGCATTTATTCCAATTTTTATGGTTTATGGATCAATGCAGTGATTAACGGCGTAGTCTTTATTAGTATTGTTGTGCCGTTATGGTGGGTACGTCAGGAGTTTGAGTAAGCATTCTATGATGCAAACAAAGAAAGATAATCAGGACTTACGCATCGCACCGCGATTAGCGCGTTTTGTGAACATAAAGCCGCCTAAAGCGGCTGAAATGTGAACAAATAAGCGATAACCGCGTAAGTCCTAATTAATGCAGCGATTGTTGAATATTCTCTCGCGCTTGTGGCTCAAAATGTTGTCGAAAATAATCGGTATGATAAATCGTCGGGCGCTCTAAAAAAGAACGTAATACCTGTCCTCTACCCTGCTTAAATTGCTCGGTATTAACCCAATGATACTCTTGGCGAATTTGCTGTTCATACTCGGCAAAACGTGTTGGCTCACGCCCTAAAATAGCTAAATCAATGTCAACTAATAATTGACTGTCTGTATCTGACGCTAATGATGGTGCGTGATGTTGAGTCGCCATAATTAAGGTTTCAATACGCGCTATCAGCACGGATGTCGCACCGATCTCGCGAAGAAGACGCGTTGCCCACGCCGAGCTTTTGGCTTCGTTATCATTGGCATGGACATCATAAACGGCATCATGAAAATACAATGCCAACGCAATCTGTTCTGGTTGAGTCGCCAAATGCTGCAACTGCGTTAACAAGCTTAAACACTCTTGTAGGTGTTGTAGCGTGTGGTAATAACGATGCGGCTGTGAATAGGCCGCATTTAACACTTCCGCCAATGTTGACGGCGGCGTTAACTGTAATTGTTGCCACATCGTTGACCAATTCATCCTAACTCCCTAATACATATAAGTTGCTGTTCCTGCTGCAATCATCTCGCCGCTATCATTATGCAACTCCATACGCGTGACACACACTTTTTTGCCGACACGCAATAAACTCGCCGTTGCTGTAAACAACTGACCTTTACCTGCTTGTAAATAATCAATCCGCATATCGATGGTAGCTAAACGGTTAATCCGAGCTAATCGTTCTTCTCTGGGCGTGCCTTTTAAGGCGGCATAAGCCGCACTCATGGCCATTGCCCCACCGACCGAATCTAGAGCGGTCGCAATCACGCCACCGTGTAAAATCTGCTTAAACATATTACCAATTAATTGTGGCTGCATCGCAAACTCCGCACGAATCGCCGTAAACGTCATCTCCGTAACCTTCAAACCAATCGACTGGTTAAACGGAATCATATTGAAACCTAACTGTAATCGTTCTTGTAAAATACGTGCTTTTTCTTCATCAGAAATTTCAGATTTCTCGTGATGATGGGTCATGGTGACTACTCAAAATAAGGATTGTTCGCCTTCACCCTAGCAAATGCTTGCTTTGTTGCCAATGGCTTTAACTGATTTTTATCGACAAGGCGACAATCTATCCCGTAATCCCTAAAATAGACGATATTCAACCCTATTTAAGAGTGAACAATGATGTTATCTCACCAATCCGATGCCGACATTATGGCAATTGCCAATCCAATCATGGATAACTTAATGGCAGGTTCTACCGCCATTAACCATGCTCAACATACGCGTGACTTTAGTGAGCGTATGAAAGCGATTGTCACGCCAGAACATTTACAGTATGTCTGTCAGCACTATCAAGCCCAATGGGGTTATTTTACTGAACGCGAATTAGTCGCTATCTTTCGACGCCCCACATCGGTGGCGATTGTCTGGAAACAATTTTGCTCACAACAAGCGGGTGAATTTGTCGCCGAAATGGTGGTAATCGAGCAAAATGGCCAGTATTTAGTTGACCACGCGATGGTGTTTTAATTTACGTTATTGTTAGCAATTTTTATTGAGTATGATTATGTCGCAATTTACCTTTAGCCGCTCACCTTTTCCCAATACCCGTTTACGCCGTTTACGCTATCAAGAATTTAGTCGCCGTTTAGTGCAAGAAACCGTGTTAACTCCTGCCGATTTAATTTACCCCATGTTTGTCATTGAGGGTGAAAATCGTCGTGAAGCCATTCCTTCGATGGTAGGCATTGAACGGGTGTCGATTGATGAACTGTTAAAAGAAGCGGCAGAGTTAGTCGCCTTAGGCGTGCCTGCGGTGGCGTTATTCCCTGTCACCCCACCCGAAGCTAAAAGCTTATTAGCCGAAGAAGCTTGGAACCCTAACGGTTTGGCGCAACGGGCAGTACGCGCATTAAAACAGCATTTTCCTCAACTTGGTGTCATTACCGATGTCGCTCTAGATCCCTTCACCACCCACGGCCAAGACGGTATTATTGATGACAATGGTTATGTCATTAACGATGTCACCACCCAAGCCTTAATTAAACAAGCACTGTCTCATGCCGAAGCTGGGGCAGATATTGTTGCGCCCTCTGACATGATGGACGGTCGTATTGGTGCAGTTCGTGCCGCTTTAGAAGCCGCCAACTATCCGAATGTCTGTATTTTAGCGTATGCCGCCAAATATGCCTCTAACTACTATGGCCCTTTCCGTGATGCGGTTGGTTCGGCAGGAAACTTAAAAGGTGGCAATAAAAAAACCTATCAAATGGATCCTGCTAATCGGATGGAAGCCTTACATGAGGTCGGTTTAGATTTAGCAGAAGGCGCGGACATGGTAATGGTAAAACCTGCCATGCCGTATTTAGATATTGTTCGTGAAGTGAAAAACACCTATCAAGCCCCAACATTTGCCTATCAAGTCAGTGGCGAGTACGCCATGCACATGGCGGCGATTCAACACGGTTGGTTAAAGCGTGATGAGATTATTTTAGAGTCATTAATGTGTATTAAACGCGCAGGTGCAGATGCCATTTTGACCTATTTTGCGAAAGAAGCGGCCATGTTGTTGCAGCAAAAATAGCTTACATACACTCACAGCATAGCATCGGGCTTTCCTTGGTATTTTTCGGTGCTTTGTTGCCCTAACTCATTTTGAGTTAATTTTCTCCCTAACGCCTTATACTGGCAAGTGTAGCCAAATGGGCGAAGTTAAACACAAAGAAAAAGGCTTGGTTTCCCAAGCCTTTTTATAGTTTAAACAACCACAAAATCAGTTGTTCGCTTCTTTTTTAGCCTTATGAAAACTCAACCACATGGTCACGGCCAAAATAGTCACAATAACGGCCAAAGACACTAACGCAGGGATTTTAAACACATCCAGCAACAGCATTTTTGTACCAATAAACACCAACACAATCGCCAAACCATAGTTTAACAAGCTAAATTTATCAGCAACGCCTGCCAACATAAAGTACATGGCACGTAAGCCTAAAATGGCATAAATGTTCGAAGTTAAAACAATAAACGGGTCGCTAGTAATGGCAAAAATCGCAGGAATACTGTCCACCGCAAAAATCACATCACTTAACTCGACAAACACTAAAACCAAAAATAAAGGTGTGGCGACACGTTTACCGTTTTCCCAAGTAAAAAACTTTTCACCATCGTAGTCTTTAGACAACGGAATATGGCTTTTTAACCAAGTCAGCAATTTATTGTCATCTAATGAGGTGTCTTCATCTGCGCCCTGCCACATCTTCCATCCCATTAAAATCAAGAATGCGCCAAAGACATACATCAACCAATGGAACTCAGTTAGCAACCAACCACCGACAAAAATCATAATTGCGCGTAAAATAATCGCACCTAAAATTCCGTATAACAAGACGCGACGTTGCAAGTGAATCGGTAAGGCGAAGTAGCTAAAAATCATCAAAAAGACAAAAACATTATCAACCGCTAAGGACTTTTCGACTAAATAGCCTGTAAAGTATTCTGCCGCTTTTTCGTTAGCAATCACTGAGCCGAGTACAGAAGATGTTTCCCACCACAATAATCCACCAAATGCTAAGGCCAAACTAAACCACACCAGTGACCAAATAGCGGCACTTTTAAAGGACACAGTTTGCTGCTTTTTATTATTTAGCCCCATAAAATCAATCGCTAACGCGACAAAGACACTCAAGGCGAAGGCGGTCCACAGTAGCGGACTGGCTAAGGTTTCCATTATAAACTCCAGATTAAGAATAATCTGGCCATCTGGATTGTGTGCTAAGAAAATGCAGGCAAACAAAACGGATGACCAAAATAAATGGTCATCCATAGTCTTGCTCGCCGTTGATGCGCTAATGCGCCGAACGACTAAACGTACCGATTGCTGGTCGAGGCTAACATGAGGTTAGCAAGCAATGTGCTGACGATACGCTTACGAGAAGCTACTCCCTATGGAGAACGAAGCCAATATATCAAGTTTTTGAAAAAAGAAAGCTCTACAAAAGATAATAATGGCTCGTCGTTACACAACTGCTAATTTTGCTAAAGAAAAATGTACAATGCATTTAGAACTTACGCGGTTATCGCTTATTTGTTCACATTTCAGCCGCTTTAGGCGGCTTTATGTTCACAAAACGCACTAATCGCGGTGCGATGCGTAAGTCCTGAGTTTAGTTTTTTGCTAATTGAGCAATGCCCATGCCCCATTTTTCTGCCAACTTATCGTTACTTTTTAAGGAACTCCCCCTCATTGACCGTTTTTCGGCAGCGAAAAATGCTGGTTTTGATGCGGTTGAAATTCAATTTCCCTACGAGTTAAGCATTGAGCAAATTCACGAAGAATTAGAAATCAACGATTTAGATTTAGTGCTGATTAACGTGCCTGCGGGTGATTTAATGCAGGGCGGTGATGGTTTAGCCTGTGTGCCGAAACGGGAAAATGCTTTTCGACAAGCGGTGATGGAAGCCTTACGTTATGCCGATGCCTTGGGCGTGGGTCGTGTCAATGTCTTGGCAGGAAGACAGCCGATTGACGGGGATTTTTTACATTGTCTGCATACTTTATCGGCCAATTTACGCTATGCCGCTGAAGCCTTTCAGTCCATTGGTGTCATGACAACGTTTGAGGCGATTAACACGTTTGATATGCCGCGATTTTTAATTAAATCAGTGGTTGATATGCAAGAGATGATTGAAGTGGTTGACCATCCGACGTTAAAAATGCAATTTGATTGTTATCACATGGCGCGCATGAATGAAGATTTAGTCAGCGCATTACGCGACAACATCAATGCCATCGGCCATATTCAATTTGCTGATGTGCCGAATCGTCATCAACCGTTTACGGGTAATTTGCCTTTTGCTTCTCTTTTTCAGCTTATCGGCAGCCTGAATTATCACGGTTATTGTGGCGCAGAATATCACCCAACAGGTCATACTCTCGACTCGTTAGACTGGTTTCAACCATATCGGAGACTGCCATGACCGCCTGTGTGTTTTGCGCTATTGCCGCGAAAAAAATCCCTGCCAGTATTGTTTATGAAGATGAATACTGTGTGGCATTTTTAGACTTATTCCCTTTACGTCCTGCTCATGTTTTAGTGATTAATAAACGTCACGCGCAATATGTGCATGAGCTCACGAGTGAAGAACGTAGCCATCTCTTTGAAATTGCCAATAAAGTGAGTTTGGCGATTCGTGCTTCGTCTTTTAAACCTGCAGCGGTTCATTTTAATATTAATGACGGCAAAGCCGCGCATCAAACCGTGCCACACGTCCATTTGCATATTTTACCGCGTTATCAAGCCGATTCGGCAGCGTTTGTCGCCAGCTTATTGGCAAAACCATTAATGATGTTGAAAGGGGGATTGAGTCGTAAGACCTTGGATGGACAGGCGGAAGAGATTAGGAAGTGTTTGAGTTAGATTGAGTAGAAGATGGCTTCGACTCCGCTCAGCCAACGCGTAAACGTTCCTTGAGCGGAGTCGAAAGGTCAACCTAACCGTGACAACAGCGAAAAAAAATGTCTGAGCCATTTCGTTAACTCGGGCATCATCTAGCACTAAAAACACTTAGTACAACGTTGCGCCATTCTGTTGTGCTGTTTTTAAGCTCTGCCAGTCATATTCAACTTGCGCGGCATAATCTAGCGAAAAATTAACGATCTCGTCTTTAAAGCTCGAACTACTGGTAACAACATCGGTGATTTGCTTATCAATGCTGTAAGTAATTAAGGTGGCATCATAGTCTTGGTCACTCATGCTATGCGCTCTTGCCAAGACTTTACCCATATATTCAACCGCCGTTTTGAACTTGCCATAACTGGTTAACAAGGTGTAATCAAAGTCCTCTTGAAACGGAGATTTTTCACGGAGACTATAAGCAACAGAGCCAAGGGTGGTGTAACCATACAAGCGGTCTGTATTGCTCGACATGGCTTTTGCTGAACGCACCATGCGATAGGCTTGATTGCTATTGTAAGCAGAGGCTGGCATTAAATTAGGGGCAGCAATGGCTACTGTACTGCTACTTTGTTGTTTCATTTCTAAAATCACGTCATCACTGGTGCTCGTCGTTGCACCTTGCACCAAGACGTAATAACGCATTTTGCCTAAACTACCGACACCGGAACCCAATTTTTGACGAATATCTTTTACCGCATAATAACTGTTGCTATAGCGTTTAGCGGCAGGAATACTGCTGATATAACTACTCATGGCACTATTAATTGCCGTGTAAGTCGCACTAGGAACAGCAACTAAATCGGTTAAGTTTTGGAATTTGCGTGCGCTGTTGGTTATAGCCGTATATTTGGCTAAAAAGCTAGAGCGGCTTTTTCCTGCTAGGGCTTGAATAGTATCTTTAACTACTTCACTGGTATTGGCCGTGGTTAAACGGTACGTTAACTCGTCGCTTGTGCCTTTAAACTCACTGTTTTTATTCAAATAGGTATCAATAAAATCACGTACTAATTGTTGACGGTCTGTACTGCTCAAGCCATTTTCTTTTGCGGCCAAGATAATGGATACCGCCATACGGCGCACATCCCACACATAAGCACCAAAATAGCCTTCGTCAAAGTCGTTAATGTCAAAAATATCATTAGAACTGTCATCGCGTAACGCACCAAAGTTTTGTAAGTGCATATCACCTTGTAACCAGACTTTATTGGTGGAGGCGTTGGTGTACGATGAGGCGGGCAAGGTCATCATGTCTTTATAAAACAGATGCGATGTACCACGATAAAAACTAAACGGACTGACTGCCATTTTTGTCATTTTGGTGGCGAGTTCATTACTGGCTTGTGCGGCATAAGGATGATTAAAACTGTATAGCGAGCTGACTACGGTACTATAACGAGGAGTTGCTGCTAAAACCTGCGTTGCTAATAACGCAGAACTGGTCATTAACAGTATTTTGGCAAATGTTGAACGTTGCATATTGAAGCCTTCTTTTTATCATTTGAAGAGATGGCCGCATAGTACACAGGTCTTTTTTCATGCTAATGACAGGGCAATGAATGTTTTATTAAATATTAAAGACCCAGCAACGAAGCAACAGCTTCACCGTTCATGGTGATTCTGAGCTTGTCGAAGAATCGAACTGCCCTTCGACCATTCGACTAGCTCATGGTTAGGGCGAGCGGTTTTTTATCCGTTTATGCTGAGCCTAACGAAGCACGACAAGCTCAGTGCGAACGGAAAATACAAACAAACTTTCACATGGGAACTTATTTAAGAAACAACGATTTTTTAATTTCAAGTTTGTTTTGCCTCAAACGCCCGCCGAATACTTTCTTCAACCAAAACAGCCACTTCAGCCGCTGTTTTATCCTGAGGATCAATCGCAGGTAGCACCGTCCAACTGATTTTTTCACCCACCGACATCGGGTATTTACCAAAACGATTCAGCGTCCATGTTTTATCAATATAAATCGGTACAACTAAAGCACTAGGGGATTTTTTTAATAATAATTTGATCCCTGCGGCGTTAAAGGCTTTCATCTCGCCAGTCACTGAACGCGTGCCTTCGGGAAAAATAACGGCAGAGGTATTTGTTTGCTCAATTAACAGCCCCAAACGACCAATCTCCGTCAATGATTGCTTGGCATCATCACGATTAATCAAAGCTGCGCCACTGTGCCTTAAATTATAAGAAACACTGGGAATACCTTTACTGAGTTCTATTTTGGAGACAAATTTGGGTGAATAATGGCGTAAATACCAACTAATACCGACAACATCCAGTTTGTTTTGATGGTTAGCGACAAAAATAATTGGGCGGCTGTGAGGAGTGGGTAACGGCTGAGAAAAACGTACGTTAATACGTGTTCCCAATAACCACAAAGAATGCAATAAAAAGAAGTTGAGTGCATCAACTGTTCGTTGATGCGCTCGTTGACCAAAACCTTTCAGTGCCACAATTTGCAGTACATGAAAGAGATTAAGCAACAATAACCACGCCAAGAAAAAAATAGGTGACAGTAAAAAACCTAAGCACTTCTTCATAAAACATAACGCTCCGTGTGCAATGGCAAAGAAGCGTTATCTCATTTCTTTGCGCTAATTAACCGACAAATATTTTCTTCGCCAACGGCAAGGCTTTAATACCACCAATGCTCACCGCCGTCATTAAACCACCAATCATCGCACCGACGACACCACAAGTCATAATGTCTTGACCTGTTAAATATAAACCTTCAATGTCGGTTTTTGGCCGTAACCAAGTTTGTTCAAAGCGTTTAGGATCGTGGTCTAAGCCGTAGATTTCACCTTTCTCGTACCAGCAAAAGAATTGCGTCGAGAGTGGAGTCGATAATTCGTAATAATCCACTTTACCACGCAAATGCGGCATCTTTTCGTAAAGTTTTTCTAACAAACGCTGTGAAAATGCTTCTTTCAAGGCATCGTAATCATCACCACGTTTGCCCCAAGGTTTGTCTGCCCATTTTTCTACCCATTCCCACGGACACGGCGCGACAATTTCTATTGTTGAACGGTCAGGATAACGCGCGCTAAAACTCGGGTCTTTTGCCGATGGAAAAGAGATATACACCATCGGAATATCGGTTTTAGCATCCGCTAAAAAGGTTTTAATCGACTGTTCGTAATTCTCGTTTGGGTAAATCCAAAAATTGGTTTTTGGCAGTTTTAGGCTTTCGGAAGTTTCTTTAATGCCAATGTACAAACACAAACTCGCCATCGACGGTTTAACTTGCTTCATCTTTTGCGTATAGCCCGTTTTTTGCACAATATCACTCGGCAATAAACGATTAAAGGTATTAAATACACCTGCATTACTGATAACAATCGGTGAGCGAATATCTGTGCCGTCTTTCATCCGTACACCAACGGCTTTACCCTGCTCTAAGAGGATTTTTTCCACTGCGGCATAAGTAAAGACTTCACCACCCGTTTTCTGAATTTGTGGGATGATGGTTTCAGCCATTTGTGACGCGCCACCAATCGGATAATAGCCGCCATAAATATAATGCTTGGCAATCAAGGCATGAATCAAAAAGCTCGATTCGGCAGGCATCATACCGTTATCGCCCCATTGCCCTGTTAAATAAGCAATCAAGGTTTGGTTAGATGTCAGTTGCTCTAAAACTTGGCGTGTCGTTTGATTAAAATAACTCGGTTGTACGCGGTCACGGACTAATTTAGACAGTTTGGCGATTGGTTTTGGCAACATACGCTCAATGGTAAATAACTGCATCGCGTCGGCAACTTTGCCTAAACGGACGATATATTCGTCAATTGCAGCCTGTTCTTGCGGAAAACGTTTAACCAAATTATTGCGGAAATTATCTCGCCCTGCCACTAAATCAAAATGATCGTCGCCTAAGTGAATACGGTCATAACAGGGATCCATAGCCTGCCATTGCAACTGATCGCCACTAATAAAATCAAATAAGCGTCGTGCTAAGGTTGTTTTAACGCCAACATCACCAATGTAATGCACACCCACATCCCACTCATAACCATTTCGGCTATAACTATGGGTAAATCCGCCTGCGGTGTAATGCTGTTCCAACACCAACACTTTATAACCCAAGCTCGACAAACAAGCCGCTGCCGTTAAGCCGCCAATGCCCGAACCAATGATAATGGCATCATAATCGCCATTTAAACGATTGGCGCGATAACGCTTACCAATACGAATGGTGCTGGGGGCTAGACCTGATTTACTGGATTTTTCGACAATTTGTTCAGTCATGACGAGGTACTCATGGAGAGGTGTTGATGTTCGGGTAGTAATAAACCGTTGGCTAATAGACGGGTTACCATTTGTGCTAAAAGGTCTAAATTTTCATCAGAAGGATATTTCACTAAACCATCAATACTCAGCATGGATAAACCATGTACTAACGACCACGCGGTAGTCGTCAGCAAATCGACGGGTAAAGGTTTAAACAATTTTTCGTCCAAACCACGCTGCATATTGTTACGGAGCATGGCAAAAGAAGCGGCAGACGTTTGATATAAATCAGGAAAACGCTCACGCTCAACCATGCGTTGACCAAACATCAAACGATAATGCGCGGGATGATGAATAGCATAATCAATATAGCCCATGCCAATTCGTTGTAACGCGGTCATGGCATCGGTTGGCTCTGAGCCTAGATACTTGTGCATATTGTGCGTCAAGCCACTAAAACCATCACAGGCGATGGCCGCCAATAACGCTAATTTGTCTTCAAAATGACGATATACCGCAGTTGGCGACACTCCGACATCTGCCGCTAATGCCCGCAAACTTAACTTGGCGACACCATCGGCTTGTAGGCGATGAATCGCGGCGGTAATCAGTGCTTCGCGTAAGCTACCGTGATGATAATTGGGTTTAATTAGAGCGTCTGTGGTCACGTTAAATCCTAAAACTCAGATGATTTTTATCTTATTTGAGCAGTTTATCGCCAAATGTTAACACCGTCAACATAAATTCAGAAATCTCCCATCCCATATCTTTTAAAGAGGGGGACTTCACCTTAATGCGGGTCAGTTAAGCGATTATATTTGACTTCGACTCCGCTCAGTCAACGCAAAAAGCTCCCTGAGCGGAGTCGAAGAGGCGGGTTTCTATTCAGCCATAAAGTCAAAAGGATGCTGCATCAACCAATCTTTAACAGACTGCAAACGCTGTTGTGGATTATTTTCTTCTAAGAGTTGCTGTTGTTGATCTAATGTTAATGGCAATGCCTCCGCCAAACGCCACGCCAAAGAACCCGCCTCGATCAAGACATCACCACACTCAGCAAATGACTCCGCAATCGACTGCAAACTGTGTGGAATAGCGACAAATGGGTCAGGTGCTAACCACTCTATCGTCGCACGCGCTAAACCATCTTCTTCAACATGAATGGTTAAAATCTTAAACCGTCGCTCACCAACCGCTATGGCCGCCAAACTGCCGTCAACCAAAGCCACTTGCTGAACAACATAAGCCGCACAACCAATATCATAAGGAAATGCAGGCTCACCCACTTCTTTGCCATAACGAATCCGTACAATACCAAAGGGCTGAGATTTACCGCACTCGTCCAAGAGCCGCCGATAACGTAATTCAAAGACCCGTAGTGGCAATTCGCCTTGCGGATATAAGACGCTATTGAGTGGAAACAATGGCAAGGTATGAGTCATTCCCCATGTCCAATATTGATTTACTGATAGATAACAGACTTGATATCTCAGTGTAGCATTTACACGCTCATCACTGCGTTGAGCTGTAAACCCTAAGCTTCGTTATTGTTTAGCCTAGTTGAAAATCAGAAAAATGGCAGTCAAAACCGACCTTATCGGAAAAAAATTGACTTAGACTGTAGATTGTTTCACTAACACTCAGAACGCGTTATAGTCGGGGACATCGAGTAGAGGATTGTCTATGCCCCTGAGTCGCCGATTATTACAACCATTATTATCTCGTGCGCTGATTCATCCCCGTTTACATTCGCTCTTGCAAGCACGTTATGAATGGCTACGCCGCCTACAACGACGGCCACATCAAATTGTTGTCTGGTTGCGACTCAACGATCCCTATAGCTATTTATTGATTCAAGCCTTACCACGTTTTTTAGCACATTTTTCCGTTCAACTGATTTTCAAAATTTTACCTTATCAAGAACCCAACCATACCTTTACCCATAATGTCCGCGATGCGTGGTATTTAGCGCAATTTCATCAATTGCACTTTCATGACTTTCAATCACCTTCGGAAGATAACTGTTTTAAAGCCAGTCAACTGTTGCTAGCGAATCGCCACTTACCTATTGCTGACTTTCTGACTCTCGCCAAACAGGTGTTTAATTGTTTGTGGGAGCATCAAACACAAAAGTTATCAACATTAACGTTACGTTTTAAGCTCTTAGCTCAAACCACTACCGAAAAAAAAATGCTCGCCGCCGAAAAAGAATTTGACCATCAAAACCAACAGAAAGCAGCGCAGTTATATTATCAAGGTGAGTGGTATTGGTGTTTGGATGATCTCAGTGACTTAGGAGACCGCCTAAGCACTATTGGTCTGAATCAACTGCCACATCAATTTCAACTGAATAGCGATAGTATTTACCAAGATAACGATTACTTAATCAATGACTGGGAGCAATTGGCAACGATTCGCGCACAAAAATACACCCTTGATTATTATTTTAGTTTTGATGATCCCCTTTCGTATATTTATTTACCGCCTGTCATTGCATTAGCAGAGCATTATCAATTAAAACTGCATCTTAAACCGATTTTACTGCATCAAGATAATACCTCTCTCTCGTTAGAATGGCATACTCAGCTCAACCGTTATGTACGCTTAGCCGAAAAATATCGGCTACCTTTTGGGGAGATTTGCTTGCCTAATGAGCAGGGGTTGCACGCGTGTTTTGCCTTGGTAGATTATGCCCAACAACAGGATATTGCTGATAAGATTACGTTAGCGTTATTAACAGCCATTTGGGCTGAAGGGCTAGATGTTGGACATACGGCTCATCTGAAAAAAATTTTGGCGCAATGTGAGTGTGAAATCCCTGCATTGAAAAAACATCTAAAGTCAGAGGAATGGCTGCCGCAAATTGAACAATACACAGTAGAATGGTCAGCTTTAGAGGTTTCTGAATTACCCAGCTTTTATTTACAAGGACATCGACGAGTTGTTTTTTCGGGAGCTCACCGTTTATGGGCGATTGAAATGGCGCTTGTTGATAATATGAAACTTATAGGAACTATTTAGGCTTATTTATGTCGGCCAGTCATTCTAAAATAACAGGACTCAGTGCATTACTACCGCGCAGTTTTAGCAAACAACTGGGCTTTTTATCGGCTGTATCTTTACTACTGGCGTTAGTATTATTTGCCGTCACTATTTATAATCAACAACGTGAAATCAACGAAAAAAGTGCAATCAATCAAGGTTCATTAGTCATTCGTAATTTAAGCACTATTGTTGAACAAGATGTACTCATTGCCAATAAAAAATCCATTCGCACCTTATTGTTAAATACGGCTATTTTTACTGAAATTCGAGATTTAATTATTACTGATAATATCGGTAAAGTATTGGTTCATGTTGCCCATGAGCACCAAGAAGACCCTGTAGAAAAAATCAATGACTCAACGATTAAAACCCCAAAAACAAAAGACCTTTATTACGCCATTAATAAAGACGACAGCACCATTTACTTTTGGCAACCGATTGGTGATTACGGTTGGGCTTATATGCTCTATGACTATTCAGCCCAATCCAATGGTTATTTAGAAATTCTCAAAAAAGCATTAATTACAGCGGTATTTATTTCTCTCATTACAGGTATTGGATTTTTCTACTTATTACGAATTCCAATCAAAGACTTAAATAAGTTAATTGACTTTGCTAAATCATTGGATGTTTATAAAGGTGTCAAAGAAATACATATTAACTCGCATATTGATGAAATTAAAGATTTGAATCTTGCTCTTAATCAATCGGCGCAGCGTTTATTTGAACAAAGTCAAAAACTCATTCGCTCCGAATCTCGCTATAGCCATGTGATTAATAATGTTCACGAAGTCATTTTTCAAACCGACACCCAAAGTAACTTCACATTTCTAAATCCTGCTTGGCACGATGTGACGGGTTTCCCTATCGAAACCATGCAAAAAAAATCAATGATTGATTTTATTTATCCTGAGCAACAAAAAGGCATATTTCACCTCTTACAACAGTTATTTAATGGTGCAACCGATCAAGTGCGTTGTGATACACAAATATTGACGGCTTCACATGAGCATCGTTGGATTCATTTGTGGATTAGTTTAATTTACGATGAAAATGGGGCGATTTGTGGCACAACAGGCACGATTAACGACATTACGACACGCAAACAAACCGAAGGGGCATTAATTGCCGCCAAAGAAGCGGCTGAATTAGCGACACGCGCCAAAAGTGAATTTTTGGCTACCATGAGCCACGAAATTCGTACTCCGATGAATGGCATTTTGGGCATGGCACAATTACTGCTCGAAACGCCGTTAAATCAAGAACAGCAAGAATACTCACGCATTTTGTATCATTCAGGCCAAGCCTTATTAACCATTATTAATGACATTCTCGACTTCTCTAAAATTGAAGCGGGTAAATTAACGATGGAGCAGATCCCCTTTGATCTACAAAAACTGTGTGAAGAAGTCTGTGATTTACTGTTGTCTCAAGCCAGTAACAAAGACCTCGAATTGGTCTTATCGTATAGCCCTAGCTGTCCTCGAACATTAATTGGTGACCCCAATCGTATTCGTCAAATTCTATTAAATTTATTGGGCAACTCGATTAAATTCACCAGCAAAGGTTATGTCGCCTTAAAAATTTCAGCCGATGTGGTAACCCCTGCTGATTTAGAACTGAACATTGAAATTATTGATACAGGCATTGGTATTCCTTTAGAAAAGCAAAGCAGTCTGTTCCAATTATTCTCTCAAGCAGACGCATCAACAACACGCCGTTTTGGTGGGACAGGCTTAGGTTTGGCAATCTGTAAAGGCTTGTCGGAATTAATGGGCGGTCATATTTCGTTGACGAGTGCGCCCAGTCAAGGCTCTACCTTTAAGGTGCATATCTGTCTCAAACGTCAACATGCTGTTGAGCGTTCTTTGCCGCAATATCCTGAGCTACATTTCATACCCATTCTTGTCATCGACAGGCTAGCGATTAACCGCACGCATATTGGTGAATGTTTGCAGCGTTATGGCATGCGTGTCGAAACAGCAGCCTCGGCGGAAGAAGGCTTAGTAAAACTTAAATTAATGAGTCATCTGTCACCGCGAACGCCTTTTATTTTGATTGATGGTCAATTAGCTAAATCCAGTGAAGGCATTTCGTTTGCCCACTCCATTCGCCAAAATCCGCAACTGGCCAATAGCCATTTAATTTTGATGAGTCAAACGTCTTTACGCAGCTTAAATCCTGCACTCTATAACGCCTTTAACGGCTTTATTGCTAAACCGATTCGCTTTTACGCGCTTATCAACGAAATTGCTGCAATTCATTTAGGCAAAAAGACGTTTTTACAAAGTAAAGAAGCATTAGACCAAGAAGCAGCAACGGTCAATGCGCCAACGCCTGCCGCCTCTGCTAGTACCAACAAATACAGCAAAATGCACGTATTGCTGGCCGAAGATAATATCGTTAATCAAAAAGTAGCCGTTAAAATGCTTGAAAAATCAGGCGCGCAAGTTGAGATTGCTCAAAATGGTAAAGAAGCCTTAAAACTCATTGAAGCAAAAGTCTATGATATGATTTTTATGGATTGCCAAATGCCCGAAATGGATGGTTTTGATGCCACTAAAGCCATTCGTCTGTTTGAACAGAGTCATGACCGCCTCCGCTGTCCAATCATTGCCCTCACAGCTAATGCTCAAGAAGGCGATCGTGAAGAATGTTTGGCCGCAGGGATGACCGACTTTTTGGCCAAGCCTCTCAAGCAAGATGCGTTACGGGAAATGCTGAAAAAATTTCAAGCGCACGCTAACGAAACGTTGCTTTAGCAACGGCATAACAATCATCAATGTGTTGATAGACAATACGGCGCAAGACAAAATAACCCAAGCTTGCCGCAACAATTTGGCCACCAAAAGGAATAAACTTAGCCACTTGCTTAGAAATAATTTTTGTCGCCATGCCTTGTACACTTTGACGAACAATCGTCCTTGTCACGACTAAACCTAAAAACTGCGAACCACGACGAGCAATTTCTGTCCACGCCAGTTTTTTTGTTTCTGGGTCAAAGGCTTCTATTTGCTCAGGTGCTAAACCAAAACGCTGACTGATTTCAGGAATTAACACTGTCAGCATACTGGCATCCACCATCACATCCAAAAACGGGACAGGCACGACCGCCACCCCTGCTGACACTAATGCCCGCTTACGCGCTAAAGTTCGGCATTGCTCACGAATAATATCGACTTCACTGTGACGAGACATAATTTTTCTCTTAATTTTTTATTCAGAATTTAAGGCATTCCACGCACAAGACGGACAGCAAAATTCTGAAATTTGAGATGGTCATCTGCTTTGCCATAATCAAAATAAAATAGCCACGCATATTTATGATCTTGCTGACTGGTTGTCGAAGACCAATACCACGTATTGCTTGGCAGTAACGAAAAATATTGCGTATTGATTCGTTGTGTTTGCTCTGTTGCCGTTGCATTGGCTGGGCTTAACAAGGTTGCCAATTGTGCTTTTGTTGGCAACTGCCAATCGCTAAAACCACAGATTCCTCCCTGTTGATTGACCGTTTGGACATACAGTGCAGTATTACATTGCGCCAATGTTTGGCCACAGGTACTCGCTTGCACAATCTCTGAAACCACATGATGACGATCTTGATAGCCTAGCTCGCCACCATTATTACTGACATTTGTGTCATACCATGTATATGTCCAGTCTTTATCACGTAAGCCGTGGTCGCTGGTTTTTTCTTCCCAAATGAATCCTGTCTTATTATCTTTCACACAATCCCATGTCGAAGCAAACATCGGTAATGGTTTACCCTGACTGTCAAGCTTAGTAAATGCCGTTTCTGCCCATGCCGATAGACTACTCAGCGTTGAAGCCAGTAGTAGCGCGTGGGTTAAGATATTGATTTTTTTGCCCCGACTGACCATCACATTCTCCCAAAGAGCGCATTACACGCACTAAAAAATAACACAAAGCGTTATTGACTGCCGCCAATTTTTTATTAGTTTCAGCGAAAGAATTCTTCACAAGAAAAAACGTTATGTTATATTGTAACTAAAATAAGCTTATTTCAGCAGCAACAGGAACTCCTATCATGATGTATAAACTCAGCGCCGTTGTATTAGGTCTCTTTAGCAGTCATTTTGTCTGGGCAGAAAACAGCCAATCCATCAACACAGGTAGTCGTTTTAACCCGCAAATATCATTGATATTGGATGGTAACTTTTATCACGACAATCAAAAAGCAAAAGGCAGCGAAGTCTTAGAGGGGATGGCAGGGATTGGTCATGGTATTGGCTTTGGTGAAGAAGAAGCAGGCTTACAAAATGGCTTTAACTTAGGTGAAAGCGAATTGGTCATGTCTGCAATTGTTGACCCCTATTTTGATGGTTATTTAACACTCACCGTTGGTGCAGATGGTGGTACAGCCTTAGAAGAATCTTGGTTACAAACACGATTATTACCACATGGCTTAAAAGTCAAAATGGGCAAGTTTTTAAGTGGTATGGGTTACCAAAACAGTCAACATAAACACGCATGGGATTTTGCCGACCAAAATCTGGCGTATTCAGGCTTGTTAGGTGGTGAAGGCTTCAAAGATACAGGCGTACAACTGACATGGATTGCACCCACGCCTTTTTATGCATTATTGGGCGTAGAAGCGTTACAAGGTAGTGACCAAGAGCGTTTTGGCACTCGCATCACGAACACGGATGCCGAAACGATTATCGCGTCCACTCAACCCTTGGCAGATGCTAAAGCAGGTCCACGCATTCGTACCCTCTTTACCAAATTTGCCCCTGATATCGGCGATAGCCAAGCTTTACAACTCGGTTTATCTTATGCTCAAGCACAACAATATCAGCAAATATTAGACAGCGATGGCACGCCACTCAACGGTGATGAAGTTGCCTTAGATGGCAAACAAACACTCTATGGCCTAGACTGGGTCTATAAATGGGATAGCGCGGGCGAGTTTGGCGAAGGGGATATTAAAATCACAGGCGAATATTTGCGCCTCAAGAAAAATATGACTATAAGTGGAACAGGCGCAAGTGCTGGCTTGATGGTTGGTGATGCCGTGACAGGCTCTCAAGACGGCTATTATCTCCAAGCGAGTTATGGCATTGCACCACGCTGGTTAATCGCCAGTCGCTATGATGTTAATGGCGCAACGAATGAGCTAAACGTTGCAGGAGCAAAAACCGAGATGAAGCAATCTTCACGTATTGGCGTGTCGTTGGCGTTTTCGCCTAGTGAGTTTTCACGTTTACGTTTGCAGCTTGCTCAAGGCTTTATTTATGATGACGCTGGAACAAAAACGCCATTAAAACAAGTATTTTTGCAATATACCCATAGTTTGGGGGCGCATGGCGCGCACAAATTCTAAGGACTGTTGATGTTTCCTTCGACTCTGCTCAGCATTGGCTAAATGAATCTGGGTGACTGAGCCGAGTCGAAGCCCTCTATTTGTGGCGTGTATTTATTGAGAGTTCTAAATGAACCGTTTAATGTTAATTATTGTCTTCTGTTTATGGAGTACCTTCTCCGCCGCTGCCATTAATGTCGTTGCAACCACAAGCAGTATGGGTATGTTGACGCGTACTGTTGGTGGCGAGTTTGTGAAAGTCACTGAATTGGCTTTACCAGACCGTGATATTCATACCTTACAAGTGCGTCCGTCGATGCTACAAGCCTTACGCCAAGCGCAATTAGTCGTGGCTATCGGTGCAGAATTAGAACAAGGTTGGTTGCCACCTGCGATTGAAGGTTCATCCAATGCAAAAATTTTACCGAACAGCCTCGGTTATTTTGAAGCCGCAGCACAAGTACCTTTAATAGATGCAAAGGGTAATGCGAATCGTAGCGAGGGTGATGTTCATCCTTTAGGCAACCCCCATGTGCAATTAGACCCTGTACGCATGGCGGATATTGCTCAAGCCTTAGCAGAGCGTTTAGCTAAACTAGATGCTCCTCATACTCATATTTATCGTGCCAACGCGGTGGCGTTTAAAACCGCCGTCAATAATCAACTGCCGCGTTGGCAACAACTAGCAGCCAACAACAAAGGCGTGATGCTCTATCACAAAGATGCGAGCTATTTATTGGTACGCTTTAATATTCCGTTATTGGCGACTATTGAGCCATTGGCAGGCATTCCGCCCACAGCCAGTCATATCTTGAGTTTAGTGCAGCAATTTAAAGGTAAAAAAGGCGTGATCTTGCATACGGTTTATCAAGGCAATGCGGGTATTGCCCAACTTGCATCGCAGCTAAGTTGGCAACATATGGCGTTGCCTTTAGAGCCTGCCAATAACAGTGCTCAATCAGCGTATTTTGCGCTGATTGAGCAATGGCTAACGGCAGCGGCCACTAAATAAAAATAATAGGTTTCTGTCATGTCACTACTGCATCTTCAAGACATCACTGTGGGCTATCAAAAGCCCATTTTGGCGCGAGTGACATTTGACGTTAAAAAAGGCGAAGTGTTAGGCTTGAGTGGCAGTAATGGCTGCGGTAAAAGTACATTACTCAAGGCATTGAGTGGTGAGGCGCGTATTTTTAGTGGCATCGTCACCAAATTACCTGCATTAAAGATCAGCCTGCAAAAACAACATCCGCCGCGTTTAGCGGATTTTCCGTTGTCTGCACATGAATATCTCACGCTCATGGCAGCGGACAAAGCTATGTTGCCTCCACGTTTGGAGTTATTACGCCATCAACGGGTCGATAGTTTGTCAGGAGGCCAATTTCAACTATTAAGCACTTTTGCCTGTTTAGCGTCACCAAGTCAGTTAGTATTGTTGGATGAACCGACCAATAATCTTGATCCTGCGGGAGTCAGTTTATTACTTGAGATGTTAAAAAATCGTCGCCCCGAACAAGGCATTATCCTGATTAGTCATGACCACGACTTTGTTCACGCGGTGACAACTCGACAAATTGATCTAACCACTTTGCATTGCTCCGACTTATAACGACAATTTATGATGGATTTACTGTTTGACCCACTATTTCGCCTACCCTTATTAATAGGTCTTTGTGCCAGTATTGTGCTGCCATTATTGGGTGCTTTTTTACATGCGCGTGAAGAGTGGCTTGCGGCACTTGGTGTGGCTCATGTCACCGCCGCTGCACAATTGGCGGGAGCCGCATTCGGTTGGCCATTATTAGCCAGTGGCTTTTTAGGTGCTGTGATTGCCGTTGCCGCCAAACAACTGAGTGCACAACAAGGTAACTTAGGTTATGCCTTAATGATGTTAGCGGGTTGGGCAGTCTTGTATTTGGTGGCGGCTAATAGCTCACTGGGTGAATCCTTAGGCCATGCTTTAAGCGATGGTCAAATATTTTTAGTCGGCAAAGAGCAGTTTATTGCCATTCTATTGGTCAGTTTACCGTTTTTAGCCTGTATTCCGTGGTGGTCGCAACGGTTGTTACGCGCGCGTTTTTTTAGTGGCTATGAACAAGCGAATCAACTTCCTGCATGGCGTTGGCATGGCAGTTTTGATTTGTTATCTGCCTTATTATTGGCGTTTAGCACCGCTTCGTTGGGCTTAATGGCGAGTTTTGCGTTGGTGGTTTTACCCGCATGGGCAGTATTTGGTTGGTCAAAAAGTTGGAAGCAGTCGTTAGTGGCCAGTGTCGTGATTGGGGTGATCAGTTACCTGCTTGCATTTATGATCGCGTTGAGTGAAGACCAACCGTTTGCGCCCGTGCAAGTCGCTATTTTATTGATGTTGGCGGTGCTTTCACGCCTGAGTCATCTAGTGATTCATCGGATTAAATAACATTTTAGGACTTACGCGGTTATCGCTTATTAAATCCCCCAGCCCCCTTTACTAAAGGGGGGAGTAACGTCCTCTTTTTTAAAGAGTGGTTAGGGAAGATTCACAAAACGCGCTAATCGCGGTGCGATGCGTAAGTCCTGAACTCACCGAAAAATCATCGTTTGTTCATATTCACTTCATCCATTGTTTAAGTCCTGAGTTATCATTATCACTTACAGATAAAACTTATATCCCTACTTTTAAGTGGTAGTCGCCCTATATGTCATCATCCAGTTCCAATCATTTTCTTCACGAGTGCCAACAGCGTATTCAGCCGTGGCTCGATGACTTCTTGCAGCAGCAAAATGGGCTTGCCAGTCACTTATCCGCCGCCATGCGTTACGCAGTTCTAAACGGCGGCAAACGGGTACGACCTGCCTTAGCCTATGCCAGTTGTTTAGCCTGTGGAGGCACATTGGCGAATGCTGACAGTGCCGCAGGTGCGGTCGAATTAGTCCACTGCTACTCGCTCGTCCATGATGATTTACCGTGTATGGATGATGATGATTTACGTCGTGGTTTGCCAACCTGTCACAAAGCCTTTGATGAAGCCACTGCCCTACTCGCAGGCGACACCCTACAAGCATTGGCGTTTGTGGCCTTAACGGGTGGCGACTTAGACAGCACCCAAAAAGCACGACAAGTACAACAACTGGCTTCCGCTAGTGCCAATATGGCCGTCGGTCAAGCCTTAGACTTAGCAGGTGAAGGTCAACAGTTATCATTAGTGGAATTAGAACGCATTCATCATCACAAAACAGGGGCATTGATTCGTGCCAGTGTGTTAATGGGCGCAATTGCCGCAGGTTGTGATGATGAAGTCACCTTAACTGCGTTAGAAACCTTTGCCACTAAACTCGGTTTGGCTTTTCAAGTGCACGATGATGTTTTAGATGTCATTGGTGATACCGAAAAACTGGGCAAACAAGCAGGCGCAGATGCCGAACACGATAAAGCGACGTATCCCGCTTTATTAGGTTTAGAAGCCGCCCAAGTATTAGCGGCACAATTGCACGATGAAGCCATATTCGCCTTAAAGCCGTTAGGTTGTCGGACAAACGCGCTGATTTGGCTCGCAGATTTTCTCGTAGCACGCGATCATTAAGTTATAATTAATCCCTATTATTCACTCTTGGCCAGCTTACTCATAATGTTTAATCACATTCCCTTAACGCGCCCACATACACCACTACTCGATGCCGCCTCGTTACCCGATGCCTTGCGTCAATTACCTGTGACTGCGCTGCCGAGTTTGGCCAGAGAAGTCCGCGAATATTTATTATGGTGTACAGGCCAAACAGGTGGCCATTTTGGCGCGGGTTTAGGGGTGATTGAGCTGACGATTGCGCTGCATTATGTCTATAACACACCGTTTGATCGCGTAGTGTGGGATGTCGGTCATCAAGCATATCCCCATAAAATTTTAACGGGTCGTAAAGAGCAAATGCTGACGATTCGTCAGAAAGATGGTTTAGCGGCATTTCCGAATCGTGCCGAATCAGAATATGACACTTTTGGCGTTGGTCACTCTTCTACGTCGATTTCAGCAGCATTAGGCATGAGTTTAGCGGCTCGTCAGCAACAATCTGGCCGTAAAGTCGTCGCGGTGATTGGTGATGGTGCTATGACCGCAGGCATGGCCTTTGAAGCGCTCAACGATGCCGCGCATAACAAAGCCGATATGCTCGTCGTGTTAAATGACAACCAAATGTCCATTTCAAATAACGTCGGTGGCTTATCGAATTATTTAGCCCGCATTTGGTCAAGTAAAAACTACATTGCCTTGCGTGAAGAAGGCAAAAAAGTATTAGCCACCATGCCCGTCGCGTGGAACTTTGCTCGTCGCACCGAAGAAAGTGTCAAACATTTGGCTGCCTCAACAGGCACATTATTTGAAGCGATTGGCTTTAATACCATTGGCCCCATTGATGGCCACGATGTCATTGAATTAGTCAAAGTCTTACGCAGTTTACGCCATGCGCCCGGCCCACAGTTGTTGCATATTTACACCACCAAAGGCAAAGGCTTTGCACCTGCCGAAGCTGACCCCATTGGCTATCACGCGATTAGCAAAATTGCGCCTGCTAATGAACGCGGACTCAGCCCCGTTGTCAAGAAACCGAAATACTCCGATGTTTTTGGTCAATGGCTATGTGATATGGCCGCTATCGACACTCGTTTAATTGGCATTACCCCTGCGATGTGTGAAGGCTCAGGCATGGTGAAATTTGCCCAGCAATTTCCTCAGCGTTATCATGATGTTGCCATTGCCGAACAACATGCGGTGACGCTAGCCGCAGGCATGGCCTGTGAAGGCTTAAAACCTGTTGTCGCGATTTATTCGACCTTTTTACAACGCGGTTATGACCAATTAGTGCACGATGTTGCCCTACAAAATTTAGATGTCACCTTTGGGATTGATCGTGCAGGTTTAGTCGGTGAAGATGGCCCTACGCATGCAGGCGCGTACGACTATGCTTTTATGCGCACCATTCCCAATATCGTCATTTTTGCCCCTGCCGATGAAAACGAATGTCGGCAAATGCTCTACACCGCCTATCAACATCAAGGTTGTACTGCTGTACGCTATCCGCGTGGCACAGGTACAGGCGTTGCGATTCAAGAAAAAATGACCGCCTTGCCGATTGGCAAAGGTGAAATCAAACGTCACGGTCAAAAAATCGCGATTTTGGCTTTTGGCAGTATGGTAACACCCAGCCTACAAGCCGCCGAAACCCTCAATGCCACCGTCGCGAATATGCGTTTTGTTAAGCCCCTTGATGAAGCACTGATTCGACAACTTGCCTCAGACCATGACCTATTAGTTACCGTTGAAGAACACGCGATTATGGGCGGTGCAGGTAGTGCGGTGAATGAGCTTTTAGCCCAACACAACATCTTAAAATCGGTACTTAATTTGGGTATTCCTGATGCTTTTATAGAGCATGCCGCGCACAGTGAGATGCTTTCAGCGTGCGGTTTAGATGCTCAAGGCATTAAAAATGCCATTAATCAGCGCATGATGCGACTCTAAAAGAGCCTGTTTTTAAGCGAAAAATCAGCCTGTTGCTTTTATTATTGTGAACCAACCCGCAATAATAAAGCCTTCAGTCAAAAACACAGGCTTTCGGTACAATTATTGCTGTTAACTCCTTGAGGATTTATGAAATCTGTAAATCCTCAATCTCATGCTGGTCTAAACTGCCATCTTTAGGACTACCGCTGTTATCACTTCTGTTGATGACATGCGTAAATCACCGTTTTTAAGATGTTGAGATAGACAGCATATCCTAGAGGAGTTTCAAACATGTTATCTCGATTGTCAAAATGGCTAGTCATCACCTGTATGATTAGCGTCTGTGTTCCTGCATGGGCTACCTTATCTGACGCAGAAGCCGTCAATATGTCTGGTCTGCAACGGATGTTGAGTCAACGCATTGCCAAAAGCTATTTGATGGTGGGGCAAAAAATCAGCGTACTTGATGCGCGGCAACAACGTGAGAAAAGTATTGGCTTATTTGAGAGTAATCTCAACGCCTTAAAAACCTATGCCCCCACGCCAGAGATCAGCACTAGCTTGGACAAAGTTGAAACCATGTGGTCTGGCTATAAAAAGCGAGCATTAGCAACACCCTCAAAAGAGGATGCGTTAATTGTGATTCGCCAAAGTGATGAAGTGTTAAAACTGAGCGAGAACGTCGTTAAACAGATTCAAGACTACAGCAAAGTCTCTAGTGCGCGTTTAGTCAACATTTCAGGACGGCAACGGATGCTCAGCCAACGTATTGGCAAGCTGTATCTCACCAAAAGTTGGGGCTTAACTTACGATGGTCTTGATAATGACTTAAAAGTCGCGATCAGTGAATATGAAAGCACGTTGCAGGAGCTAAGTAACAGCGACCTCAACACGCCTGATATTAACGAAGGTTTAGCGCGCGTGAAAAGTATTTGGAAATTTTCCAAGGCGGGTTTTGCACTGTCAAATGAGAATTTATTTGTGCCAACAGCCATTTGCAATACCACTGAAAACTTGCTGAAACACATGCAAACCATCACCAAACTTTATGAACAACAAATGCAACTTGCTGATAATAATAAAAATTCAACCTTACACAAACCATCATAATAATAATTATTTGCTCTCTCTGTCTCAACAACAGAGAGAGCTATTTTACGTCATGTTGTGAACTTCATTGCACACAGGCGACGTTAGGCCTCGTTCGCTTTTACGCCATGATGAAACGTGGTGTAAACATAAACGGGAATCGCCAAATCACCTAAATGTTGTTTGACCAAAGGATATACGTCTTCCCAGTCCAACCCACCCACGCCTGTCGATAAACGGGGCAATGCCAAACAGGTAAATTTTTCACTATCTACTAAGTGTCTTAACTCACGCAAGGCATGGTTGACATGCGGCAAGGTCGCACGGCCGGGTTTTTCACCATGATTGTAAGCGGCTTCTTGGGTAAATAGGTTCACAACAATTTTGCTATCTGCACCCATCCAAGACCATAATGTTCCCGCCTTAGGATGTTGAGTTTGGCAATAATGACGAAAATCCTTGTACATACTGGGCGATGTTTCACGTAATGCGTGGGCAAGGCCAATCGCAAAGTCGTCATTAGGGGCAATACCATGTGCGATAACTTGGGCATTACTCAGGAGGATATCGCCAGAAACTTCAATAATCATAACTTTTTCCAAAATCAATTGAGATAAAAAATGGCGGCCACTCGCCGCGTCAGGCCACTACATGACCTGACAAAAGACACACTTTTTGTATGCCTATTTTCTGATTCTAGTCCTTTTAAATGAAGTTGGATAGCGATTCGCGCTCAGAATAAAATCAGCAAAAATGATAAAATATCGGCGGGAATTTTACGTTCAATAATCCTGTTTTATTGGTGGCTAATGTTGACGTATATGCTTCCCGACGCTTGTTGATGATGTTGAAAATTGACGCTTAAAAACTGCTGAATCACCGCCATGTTACTTTGACAATGAGAACTCACATGCGTCGTGCTAAAACTTCCTGCACCTGCCAACGCTATTGGCAATAACAATTGGTCTGCTAAGTATTCATCTACCGTTGCCTCACTTTTCATTAACAATTGTGCTTCTTTGCACGTGTTGGTGGCGATTTTTTCGGCACTGACTCCAAACTCGCCAAAACCACTAAACACATTGGTGACGTGTTCATCTTCCACAAACAACAACAAGACATTGCCATGACCCAATGCGCGTACCGAGCGGATATGTGTTTGCTCTTCCGACCAGCCCATTTTTTCGCGCACGGTGGCTAATTCCCGTTCGGCAATATGTGCAGGTAAAGACGCTAACCAGCTTTCGGCATAACTTGATTTGTTGTTTCCACGTTGCGTTAAATGTAGCGGTTGAAGCTGTGGGCAAGGTTGAATTTCGACGATAATTTCACCGCCGCCTGCGGGATAAAAACCGTGCTTGCGAATCGTCAATTCTGCTTTAACGCCCATTTTGGCCAGCAACGGCAAAAACGCATATTGTAAAAAATCGGCAGGAGGCGCGGATTGATTATGCGTACCGCCCGATATGCTCACGGTGCTTTTACCTTGCGCTTTTATTAAGGCGGGTAAAATGGTTTGTAAGACCAACGTTGCGCTGCCTGCTGTGCCAATCTCAAATGTATAATTGCCATGTTTAATGCTATTCGGAATAAAAACAAGGTCTTGACTGTTTAATTCCGCGCCTGTGACTTGCGCGTCACAAATCTGTTGTGCGGCTTTAACGGCGGTTAAATGCTGACGCAATAAGCCTTTTTTGCCACGATTAGCGCGAATATGGTGCATGGTAAAGGCTTGGCCTGTCCACATGCTCAGGGCAAGGGCGGAGCGCAACATTTGGCCGCCGCCTTCACCGTATGAACCGTCTAGGGTGATCATGAAACATTAAATCCTTGTGTTTGATATTTTTATCATGGGCGAATAAATTCGCCCCTACAGCCAAATGGTATCCCATAGAGAATAACTTCCTATATGGCTAACTAATCCAGCACGTAATGGGTTGGCGATAATATAGCGAGCTGTTTCTATCAATTCCTCATCCTCACGAATGGCATGATCGTGAAAGCCTTTTTGCCATAAATTACCTTTTTGGCCGTGTTGTCTATTGATACGCACAGCCGAACGCGCTTTAAGTTCTTTAATCACTTGAGACAAATGACTGTTTTCTTTGAGTTGTAACAGCCAATGTAAGTGATCGGGCATAACGACCCACGCCAATGACAACACTTTACCTTCTTGTTGTAAGCGCGATATTTCCGTCACCAATAATCGCCCATAATCAAAATTATTAAAAATGGGCTGTCGCTCATGGGTGCATGTTGTAATGTGGTAAATTTGATGTGCTAACGAGACACGTCCTTTTAGTAACTCATCACGCGCCATGATTTCTTCCTTGTTGTAGGGGCGAATTTATTCGCCTTGATTATTGAGTAATAACCACATTTTGGCGAATAAATTCGCCCCTACAGTTAACCTTTCACACACACTACTTGCTTTAAGGTATGCACCACTTCCACTAAATCACGTTGCGCGTGCATCACCGCTTCAATCGGTTTGTAGGCGGCAGGCGTTTCATCGACGACATCGGCATCTTTACGGCATTCCACACCTTCCGTCGCTTTGGCATGGTCTTCCATAGTAAAACGGCGTTTGGCTTCATTACGGGACATACTCCGTCCTGCGCCGTGGGAGCAACTATGAAAACTTTCTTCGTTACCTAAACCACGGACAATATACGAACACGCACCCATGCTTCCAGGGATAATACCTAGCTCATCTTTACGCGCACTCACCGCACCTTTGCGTGTCACTAACACATTATTAACGCCAAAATGCTTTTCGCGTGCCACATAATTATGATGGCAGTTAACCGCTAACATATCTGCCGTAAACGGTTTATGAATCAGACTACGTACAGCTTTAATCACATTTTGCATCATCAATTCGCGGTTTTGTTTGGCAAAACGCTGCGCCCAATCGACGGCAAAAAAATAATCATCAAAATGTTCTGTGCCTTCGGCAAAATACGCTAAATCTTTATCGGGTAAGTTAATGAACCAGCGTTCCATATCTTTTTTAGCTAAAGTAATAAAATGTTCGCCAATCGCATTACCTACACCGCGTGAACCGCTATGCAACATCAACCAGACGTGTTGCGCTTCATCCAAACACACTTCAATAAAATGATTGCCTGTTCCTAGTGTTCCTAAGTGTTTGTGATTATTGGTGTTTTTTAAGCGTGGATATTTATCCGTGATGGTTTTGAAGTCATCAACCAATAAACTCCATGCGGCATCGGCTTCGGGCGGTGGATTTTCCCATGAGCCTTCATCACGCCGACCACGTCCCACCGAACGGCCATGTGGCACAGCACGTTCAATCGCGGTACGTAAGGGCGCAAGATTGTCGGGCAAATCACTGGCTACTAATGACGTTTTTACCGCAATCATGCCACAACCTATATCCACGCCTACCGCCGCAGGAATAATCGCGCCTTTGGTGGGAATGACGCTACCAATGGTTGCACCTTTTCCTAAGTGAACATCGGGCATGGCCGCCATCCATTTAAAAATAAAGGGTAAATTGGCGGCATTAAGTAATTGTTTTTTGGCTTCTGCTTCGACAGGAACACCTTGTGTCCACATTTTAATCGGTGCGCTGTTGCCTTCTTGTAGTACATCGTAGTTGCCTGTTTTCATGGCTTTTTTCCTTTATATCTATCCTGTTTGGCGAATGAATTCGCCCCTACAATTAATCATGCAATGACTAGGTTTTGACGAAAGACGAGACCGAGGTTCTACCCTTGAACTAGCTACCTGACGGCAGGAGGGAGTCGAACCCTCAATTTTCGGTGGAAGATGTATTTCCGTCAGCATTCATTGCAAAACGTAAAAGTGATGACTAGAGTTGGCGAGATACGTGTGCTGTTTAAGGCACACTGATTACCAGTCAGATGTAATCCCACCGAGCATTCATCACTAAACTTAACAGAGCGACTAATTTTAAAGAAACAGTTATCTTTCGCGTCTACCCTTCCGCCATATATCAACACGTTGATATAACAGGACTCGAACCTGTATGACTGTGCATCAAAAGACCCATGTAGTTCCTTCAGCATTCGCTCTAAACTTAAATAACCAGCAACAAGGTTTTAATGAAACATGATATCGGCTCTACCAACTGAGCTACTGTTATTGCTAACAGACTGGATTCGAACCAATGACAAGATGTAGTTCCATCAGCATTTGCTAGTTAAACGTTAAGAATGCGACTAAAGGGCTTAGATTTGTCGGTAGTCAACTCCGACATAGGGTGGACATGTAATCCAAGCAGCATTCGCATTCAATCTTAAATGGCACGACTAAAAGGGTGAGAGTTATCCCTGCCTAAAACAGGGTGTTGGGTTCGAACCAACTATCACCGATGTACTCCCACCAGCATTCGTACCAAAACTCTTACAACTCGACTTGATTAATCACTTCCACCCAGTGACCTGCGGCTAATTCGTTATTGACAAACAAGCCGACCAACTTAAACACTTCATCACTAAAGCCACCGATGTTTAAAATGTCTTCCCGTTCTGCCGCTTGGCTATTGGCATACGGTTGAATATCTATACATACCAATTTAGCTTGTGGATTACGTCGTTTAATTTCTGCCCAGTGGTGCATCGTTGTGGTTGCGCCGTGTCCTTTAGCGTCCATCCATGATTGATTGTCAGAAACAAAAATCACCACATCAACAGTCATTTTTTGTTTCACTAACCATGCTAACGGTGCGCTACAGTTAGTCCCACCACCGCCAATATTGGCTAAACGCTTGGCGTTGGTCATCACGCTGTCACGGCCATTCAAACGAATGTCGACAACCTCATTTTCAAACGGCAAGACGATGGTTTCAGGATTGCTCCGTAACATGGCCGCCGCCACCAAACCTGCGACATCTATACAACGCACAGACGTAGTTGCACCCTTTCTAAAGCCAGTTGCAGGTGACTGCATCGAACCTGAGACATCAGGGCAAACCACGACTTTTTTACCTGCTAAATGCGGTACATTGACCAAAGAATGCTCCAAGGCATCTTGCAAGGCTTCGCTAATCACAACAGGCATTTCCTGTTTTGCCGCTTGGTACGCCATTAACAATTGATACGGAAACGCTTTCGCTTTACGTATGCTTTGCTCATCACGTAATCTTGCGGCGACAAAATCCACCATTGTCACATCGTTAAACACACCATGCCGTAACAAGGTATTTAAGTTGATGCGTAAGGCTTGCCACCCCATATTCTTAGCAATGCTTGACCATTGTGCGGTGCTTAAATCCAAATGCGTTAACATTTGAAACGGCACATCGGGTAAATCAGTGCTGACTCCGCGCTTCACCATTTCGTAATCTTGAATTACCTGTGGTAAGGCATTCATATCAAACGGTTTGCCAATTAACCACGCAAATACCGCCGCTTGTTCAGCATCTTTAGGTTGTGGATGTACCATCTTCACCACATCCGCCAAGGAAGGTTCATTGCCGACCGAAGCCGTTAATAAACGATGCGTTGATGCTTCTGTTAACCATGTTTGTACTAAGCGTTTAGGCCGACTACCCAAGGATTTACGACCCGTTGCACCAGAGCGCAAGATTTGCACAAAGTTACGCAACATTTTGCCGTTATCAATCACCCGCATAAAAGCAGGTGCTAAAAAAGCACTTTGGCGAGCCGCCAAGATCGCCAATAACATCGTTGGCATATCTTTCATTGCGCCTTTTTCGCGGCTATAAACGGCTAATTTAGCAATAAATTCGTCATCCACTTCATTGGCCATTGTTAACACATCGCTTAACTGCGTTTCGGCAGCGGTGTAAAACGTGCCATTTAAACAACCCGTCATGGCGTACTGCGCTAACGCATGTTGTGGTGTTAAGGCGTAAGCGTTTGCGCCTTCATGATTTTTGGCGTTGGTGCTTGGCAACAATTTTCCTATCATCGACTTAAATAACTGTGCATTTGCCATGTTCGTTCTCCTTGGACTAAGACTATTTTTTCTTAGCTTAAAAATTCACTTTGCTATGCCAGATATATTGCAGAGGATGTGCCAACATTGAAAAATCAGAAGGAAATTAATTATAACTCATTGATAATAAATAAATAAAAATACATTTATGACTCACCAAAAAATATTCACCACCCACAAAACTTGTAAAAATTTATCTTTTTAGATAAGAATTTATATAAACTGTAGGGGCGAATTTATTCGCCTTGAAAAATGGTCGAATGAATTCGACCCTACAATTTGGAAAAGGCTGTTTACAACATGAAAACCATCGTCTTTAGCTTTTTGGGTGCAACCTTAGATAATGCAGGCGGTCGTGGACGATGGGAAAAGTGGCGGCCTAATGTTGCACTTTGTCAGCATGACGATGTGATTATTGATAAGTTAGTGTTGTTTTATAACGCACAGTACCAAAGCTTGTTAGAACAAGTGATGCGCGACATTGCTAGCATTTCGCCCGAAACAGTCATTGAGCCGCATTTAATGCCCTTGGCGAATCCGTGGGACTTTCAGGAGGTTTATGGCGCGTTGTATGAGTTTGCCCGTACTTATCCTTTTCAAGTTGATAGCCATGATTATTTAGTCCACATCACCACAGGTACACACGTAGCGCAAATTTGTTTGTTTTTGCTGACCGAAACACAATACTTTCCCGCCAAGCTATTACAAAGCTCACCGCCCCGCAAACAACAACGTGATATTGCAGGGACAATTGATATTATTGACCTTGATTTATCGCGTTATAACCAATTAGCCAGTCGTTTTGCCGATGAGCGTTTAGAAACGCAAAATCATCTTAAATCAGGAATTGCCACCAAAAATACGACTTTTAACGGCATGATCGCCGAAATTGAACAAGTTGCGCTACGCTCACGTAGCCCCGTTTTATTATTGGGAGCGACGGGTGTTGGCAAGTCATTTTTAGCCCGACGTGTCTATGAACTGAAAAAACAGCGTTATCAATTACGCGGTGAGTTTGTGGAGGTCAATTGCGCAACCTTACGCGGCGATAGTGCCATGTCAACGTTATTTGGTCATGCCAAAGGCGCATTTACGGGGGCGTTGAATGCACGGGCAGGCTTGTTACGCAGTGCCGATGGTGGTTTGTTATTTTTAGATGAAATTGGTGAATTAGGCGCGGATGAACAAGCGATGCTTTTAAAAGCAGTGGAAGAAAAACGCTTTTATCCTGTCGGTTCAGATAAAGAAGTCCACAGTGATTTTCAATTAATTACAGGAACATGCCGAGATTTAGCGCAAGATGTTCAACAAGGCCGTTTTCGGGAAGATTTATTTGCCCGTTTAAATATGTGGACGTTTCATTTACCGCCGCTGAGCGAACGACGCGAAGATATTGAACCGAATATTGATTTTGAATTACGTCGTTTTGCCCGTGAGCAAGGTCGAGAAGTTCGTTTTAATAAAGAGGCGCGTTCGGATTATCTGCACTATGCGTTAAAACCACAGGCGTTATGGAAAGGCAACTTTAGAGATTTATCGGCTTCTGTCACCCGTTTAGCAACCTTAGTGGATGGTGGTCGTATTACCTGTGATGATGTTACGCGCGAAATAGGCCGTTTAGAAAAACTATGGCAAACACCCTCACAAGGCCGTTTTGGTCTATGTCAGCAGGTATTGGGCGAGCGTTTTGCTGATGTTGATGAATTTGATTTGTATCAACTTGAAGGCGTATTAAAAATTTGCCAAAGCAGTCATTCCTTATCCGAGGCAGGACGAAAACTTTTTGCCCAATCACGGCAGCAAAAAGCCAGTACTAACGATGCTGATCGACTGAAAAAGTATTTAACCAAATTTGGTGTAGAGTGGGCATTTACGAGAGCATAGGCTTTGGTTTAGTTATCGTGTTAGTATTTTCACTCATACAGACTAAACCGCTTGAACCACCCTTAAATAGACATTTTATAGGCAGAAAAATGACACAACATATTGGTTTTGCAGGACAACTTTATCCTGAGCAAATGACAGAAGTGGTCGCCAAAGGCTTTAAATCGGTGATTAACAATCGCCCCGATTATGAAGAAGGCTCTCAGCAACCCACCGCCGAAACAATAGCCGCCGCCGCCAAAGCCGTAGGTTTAGAGTATGCGTTTCAACCTGTGATTAGCGGTCAAATTACCGAAGCCGATGTCGCGACTTTTGCGCGTTATATCAATGAATTGCCAAAACCTGTTTTAGCGTTTTGCCGTACAGGTAATCGCTGCAATAATTTATATCAGTTAGCAAAGCAAATGGATTTGTTGGATGATTGAATAGATAACCCTCACTCTAACTCTCGGTAACTGCTCCTGCGTTCCTCTATCTCCTGCATCCATGCTGTCGTCTCCCTCGGGGAGAGAGGACTATGCTCCCTCTCCCTGAGGGAGAGGGCTGGGGTGAGGGTTAATTCACCTAAAAATTGCCCATAAACAACCGCTTCATTAACCGATCTTTCAAACCGTGCACATCATCAAAACCCATACGCTCTAAATAACGTTGTGGCACGTCGTTATCATGAATAATAGTATTAATTAGTGACTTCACCAGTTCTAAAGGATGCTCTTTGCTGGACTTCAACGACTGCAACGCCTTCATAATCGCTAATTCATCTTTACTAAAGTCTGTGCCAAACGGAAAGCTCGGTAAGCTTTTCATAAAGGGTTGTAGTTGTTCTGCTAAGGCTTCGGGCGTGTTGTTTTGATAGATTTTAGGAATGACGTAATCTGCCGCTAATTTGCCGTTTTCTACTGCCCAATTTTGCAAATCTGCTTGGCAGCGCGAGTCACTGATATTGAGCAAGGCTTTAATAATATCGCTATCACTTTTGCCACGTAAATCGGCTATGCCATATTCAGTGACGATCATATCGCGCAAATGACGAGGAATGGTGGTGTGACCGTAACTGGTAACAATGCTCGAACGGACTTCACCCTCAACAACGCGATGACTACGCAACATTAACACCGAACGGGCATCAGGAATTTCATGCGCTTGCGCGACAAAGTTGTATTGACCACCGACACCGCTGACAACACGCCCATCTTCCAATGCATCTGATACCGCAGCACCCGACAACGTCACCATCATACAGGTATTAATAAAACGGGCTTTTATCCGTTGTGCGCGTTTTAACGGCTCATCACCGTAACGATCGCCATACAGTTGATTGATAAAAGCAATCGTACTCATGCCAATCTGTTGGCGTTGCTCTTCAGGCATATCACGCAAGGCTTGATAAAAATCAGCAGGGCCTAAAAAGAAGCCGCCGTGCATGATAATACCGCCCTGCAACTTCTCACCTAAACAGTGGTCTTTGATTTTTTGCAGCGTGTCTTCATCGTCTAAATCCGTGCTAATGGTGACATCACCAATGGTAATTAAACCGTCTTCAAAGGTGCAATCATCATTAAAAATGCCCAAACGTTCCAGCAAGGCAATATCTTGACCTTCAAGCGGAGAGCTAATGATATCGTGCTCACGCAATACCTTGAGCGTGTCTAAACTGACGGTGTCACTGATTAAGCCTTTGTTAATCAGTGTTTGCAGTGCGGTATGGTTATAAACAGGACGACGGACAATGTTGGCTTGTATTAACTTCCAAAAGCCATTCACAAACATTTCGCTACAGCCATACAAACCTTGAGCAAAAGGAGTAACATCAAGATGGGCGGCTAACGGTAAATTGTGATTTAAGCCCTTAATAATATTGCTATACGTGCCGTTATCTTGGTCGCGCATGATTAAGGAATGAGCAATCGCATCACCAAGCGAGCCAATACCAATTTGCAGTGTGCCACCATCTAACACCAAGGAACTGGTATGCAAACCAATGGCATAGTCCGTTAAACTGATTTTCATATTAGGCGTAGAAAACAGAGTGTGTGTGCCCACAGGGTCAGTAATAACCACATCAAATTGGTCAGCGGACACTTCGGCATCATGAGGCATAAACGGCAACTCACGATTGATAACACCAACGGCAAATATTTTTTCACCTTTATCGCGTCGCGCTTGCAGTAAATCTAAGATATCAACGCTTAAATCAGAATTACACGATAAACTATAGCGTTTTTCACCTGTCGGCTCTTCGCGGACGGCAATCGCTTGGCAAATGATATTAATGCCTTTAGCGGCCATATCGCGCGCGATGTGCGTGTAATTACTGTTGATATAGTGTTGTTGGGCATTGGGGTTATTGAGCCAATCGCCTGACTTGAGAAAGAATTCATTAACGCTAATATTATTGGGGATTTTGCCTGCTTTCAGGTCGGTGACGTAATCCAAATCGGGATAATTGCCAAAAACCCGTTCCACAAAAGGTTCAAGAAAACGAGCTTCGATATCGCTGTTGGCTTGGGGTTTATTGAGCGATAAGGCACTGTAAATATGTAAACTGCGCTGCGGCGTTTTGGTAATGCGTCGATAGACTGCGTTAATAAACGGATTGGATTTACCAATGCCTAACGGCGCACCGAGGCAAATATCACCGTCGATTTCTTGAAGAATATCGGTCACAGCTTGTTCGATAGAGTCGTAAAATTGGGCTGACATGGACGCGCTCCTACATGGTTTTATCAGGTAATGTGGGCTTTTTTTAATTACAACAAAAAGCCTTATTGAATTTGTGTCATTATCGTTTGAGCATACGCCAAACGCTTGTTTAGGCAAAGATTATTTAGATGAATCCACGTATTAATAGTATGACAATAGAGGCCATTATAACCTGTCGTATGGGTTGTGCAGCCTGTTGCATTGCGCCATCTATTTCGTCACCGATTCCTGAGATGCCGCATGGTAAAGCGGCTGGCGAGCGTTGTGTGCAATTGGATACGGAAGGCTTATGTAAAATTTTTGGCCAACCTGAGCGACCAGCCGTATGCAGCAGTTTAAAAGCCACGGCGAGTATGTGTGGCGCTAACGCCAGTGAAGCCATGGCGTATTTAACGGAGTTGGAGCGGTTAACTGTTTAGGGCTTCGACTCCGCTCAGCCAGCACGATGCCGTTTAGCCAACCCAAAATGCTCCCTGAGCGGAGTCGAAGGTATACCCTAGTGTGGTGACGTCTGCCTCTGCACAATCAAACTGGTGACCATATCACCTTCAACATTCACCATCGTTCTCACGGTATCTAAAATACGGTCGATCGGTAATAAAATTGCAATCGCTTCCGCAGGCAAACCCACCGATTGCAACACCATCACCATCGTCACCATACCTGCACTGGGAATCCCAGGTGCGCCAATTGACGCTAACATTACGGTAATACAAATAATCAACTGTTGCCCTAAACTTAAATCCAAGCCGACTAAATTGGCGATAAATAACGCCGCCATCGCTTCATAAAGAGCTGTGCCATCCATATTTAATTGCGCCCCTAACGGCACAACAAAGCCTGTCACCTGCGGGCTGACGTTTAAGTCTTTTTCTAAACAAGTCATGGTCACAGGAATGGTCGCGGAACTAGAGCTAGTAGCAAATGCAGTGATTAAAGCAGGGCGCGCACCGCGCCAAAAAGCCAGTGGCGAGACTCGGGCAAACAGCCATAAAATTAACGGTAAGACCACCATGCCATGAAACAACGTTGTCCCTGTGACCACCGCAATAAATTGCGCCAATGTCGTCAGTAATGCAGAATTTTCGGCAGCGACCAATTTGACCAATAAAGCCATAATGCCATACGGAGCAAGCAGCATAATCCAGCCAACAAGTTGCATACACAGCGCAAAACCTTCGTCAAACAGTTTGTGTAGTTGAGGATAGGCTTCGCCTTTAATGGCCAAAGCAATACCGACAAACAAGGCAAAAACCACCACAGCTAAAATACTGCCTTGTGCTAATGCGGCAAAAGGATTCATAAAAATCCCTTTGACTAAGGTCTGCAAAAACTCTGCTGAGGTCAATTGTGCGGCTTCAAAGCCGTGCATATGTTCTTGAAACAACGCTAACGATAAGCCTTGTCCTGTCTGAAAGAGATGCGCTGCACCTAAACCTACAGCAATGGCCAGTGTGGTGGTACAGGCAAAACACAGTACGGTAATTTGCCAGACTCGGTGCATTTGTTGATGAGCGCGTAAATTAGCAACACCCACGGCAATAGAAGTAAATACTAAAGGAATCAGTATCATTTTTAACAGACCAATAAACAGCGAGCCGACCAATCCTGCGCTATATAAAACGCCTTCGCGCAGGGAGTCATCAACTGAGGATTGGCGCAGCCATATACCTAAGACGACACCGAAAAAAGCACCAATAAAAATACGAGTATTTAAGGACATAAGGAACTCAATAATGAGGGCTTCGACTCCGCTCAGCCATCGTAAAGATGTTGCCTGAGCGGAGTCGAAGGGTAGAACCAGATTTCAACAGAATCTAAGATTAACGTATTTTGTTCACTCTGAATGATTTTAATACCATCAACAAAGTGAATGACGGCGTTGGTCATGCCCTTAGAGGAAGATATTAACAGTCACCTATAAGACGCTCAGTATTGATTTTCACCGTTGCCATCCCTATTTACTTTAAATAATCCCACCAAAAAATACTGGATCAACCTCATGTCAATTTCTATGTATCAAGCATCAATTCCTGTTTTTCTTCATATGCTCGGCAATTTAATTGCCATTTTGGAAAAAGGCGCAGCACATGCCGAAGCCAAAAACTTTGACGCAAGCATTTTAGTGAGTAGCCGTCTTGCGCCTGATATGTTTGCTTTAGCGCGACAAGTACAAATTGCAACGGATATGGTGAAAGGTGGCGCGGCGCGTCTGGCTGGTTTAGAGCCACCAAAATATGACGATCACGAAACAACGATTGCGGAATTGATAGCGCGGGTACAAAAAGTTATCGACTATTTAAATACCTTTACCGCCGAGCAAATTGATGGTTCTGAGCAACGCGCGATTGTCTTAGCCTTACGCACTCGCACCTTGAATTTTGATGGTCAAACGTATTTGCAGCACTTTGTTATTCCTAATATGTACTTTCATATCACCACGACCTATAACATCTTACGTCACAATGGTGTTGAGTTAGGAAAGCAGGATTTTATTGGGGCTGTTTAACTCAGCAGCATGAGTACTTATGGAACAAATGGCTTCATCGAAATATTGGCATATATTTTTGAGAAGTCTGTACCAAAAGACCAAAACCCCCATTAATCCATGATTTAACCACGCAACAACAACTCAGCCCCTGCCGCTAAAAATCCTGAACGTGATTTATAGCGGCTGTCTTTAGTCACTCTATTATCAATCAAATGAATCAATCGGCTAGGCAACGTTACATTGATTTTTTCGGCCTTGCCCATAAAGCGGCTGACATCAATATCAACAATAGCCCAAATATAATTTACGGCAAAGTCAGGGTTTTGTTGATGTTTAGCCATATCCGTTGGTAAAGGAATCTCTTGACCATCTTCCACCAATCCTTCCAAATGAAACTCAATCGCCTCACGCACGTTGTTTAAGGATTCTTCCATTGTGTCACCTGCCGAGAAGCAACCCTCAATATCAGGCACAGTGACACCATAGGCATGTGTGTCATCGCCTAATTCAATCGCAATGGGATATAACATAGTCTTCACCTCTTAATCCGTTGGTCGAAGACTGACCTCATACGAGGCCAGCTTGCTTCAAGATGCTTTTGACAGTACCAATAGGTAGGTCTTTTTTAGGATCCGGCACTGTTACTCGCCCCTGCTTATGAGGATGCTTGTACTGGTGATGACTTCCTTTAACCCCTACCAGATACCAACCATCGGCTTCGAGCTGTTTGATAAGTGTTCGACTTTCCACAACTCTCTCCGCTCTATCGACAGGATCATTATAACCTTAACATAGCCAAACAAAATAACCCTAGAGTTATTTTTTGCGTAATCCATCCATGTTTAAGTAGTTCCCATAGGCTGTGTAAAACACGGGTGTCGGTAGAGTTAAGGCAAACACTGGAGTATTTTGGCAAATCATTGTCCCGTATTGCATACGGGCTACGCTTGCTTTAGTACGCGTAACTGTTAGCTGTAAAGTTTACTAACGTTTAGTAGTTTCAAAATCATTTGGGCTTCCATTGTTCCCTTAATATTTTTACATCTAAAATCAATGAGGTAGATTTATCATCAAATAACTCATTTCCTTCAACTTCATCTTTAATATATTTTAAGAACCGGACTCTATCAAATATAAAAAACTCTGCAAAAGAACGATAACGATTGGCTCCTGGATTATCTGGACTAAATGACCATGTTTCGTATTCACCATCTTTGGTAACTTCATTAGTGACAAAACCGTAGGCATCTGTATCCCAAAATCCAATTGTCAAAAAATTCATGTTAGATTTTTTTATAAATGGACAGTCAGCCTTTGTTGAGTCTTCATCGTCATACTCATAAGAGTCATATCTATAATAATCATCATCCGTAATATCCAAATCGTTCAACCCAGAGTCAAAATAAGGATGATATATATTCGGTGCAATATTTTTGAAATAATTGATATTACGTAGTTGATAAAAAGCTTTAATCTCTCCATCACACATCACATTTGTATAGAGTTTATTAATAAACTCTATACCTCCTGCTATTACAAAGTCCTTGTATGACTTTGGAAATAACATTTTAAATCTAGCTTCAGCCTCCGATAAATTTATCTCATGTTTTTTTAAGCCTGCTACTTTTGTTGCCGCTACAAGCGCATCTTTTGCGTCACCTTCGAAAACCAGCATCTCAGCCAAACATTTAAAGTACTGACTCCATTTTTCAGGATTCCCTATATAACCTGAGTCAATAGTCCTTAACGGCGTATATAAATTCATGTTTTTTCTTCCCCTTATCAAAACAGCAAAATGATTTACTAATTCCCAGTTTTTCCATTTTTGCATAACCTGAGTTCGGTTTAAGCGAAGAGAGGAGCATGACTCTGAAATGGTGTAAAGTACGCGTAGAGTTAATCGTCAATAATCTTCTGCTGTTTCGCCTTTAATGGTGCGTGGTACGCACCCTACGAAACTCTGAACCTCAAAGAACTCAACCCTTAAATAAGAAACCCCGCCAATCGGCAGGGTTTCTTATCAGCTCAAGACGCTAATGCTTAACGCGGTAAGACGCTGCTTCCCATGAGGAAAACATCGACTTCACGTGCGCATTGACGGCCTTCACGAATCGCCCAAACCACCAAAGATTGGCCGCGACGGACATCACCAGCCGCGAACACACCTTTGACGTTGGTCGCGTAACAGCCTGCACCGTCAGTGGTCGCACTGGCATTGCCACGAGCATCTTTGTTGACACCAAACGATTCCAACACGCTACCGACAGGATTAACAAAGCCCATCGCTAAAAACACGTTGTCCGCTGGCAGCTCAAACTCAGAGCCAGCAATCTCAGTCATACGACCGCCTTCCCACGACAAACGAACGCCTTGCAATGCTTTCACACGGCCATTGCCATCACTGACAAAACCTTTAGTGAGCACAGAGAAATCACGTTCACAGCCTTCTTCATGCGAGCTGGAAGTCCGCAATTTGATTGGCCAGTACGGCCATACCAATGGCTTATTTTCCTCAACAGGAGGCATCGGCATCACTTCAAACTGAGTGACGGATGCCGCACCGTGACGGTTGGATGTACCCACGCAGTCAGAACCCGTATCGCCACCACCAATCACAATGACATGCTTGCCTTTGACGTTAATGGGGTTAACCGCACCGCCTTCCACTTCTTTATTTTGTGGAATCAAGAATTCCAACGCGAAATGTACACCACCTAATTCACGGCCAGTCACAGGTAAGTCACGCGGAACTTCTGAACCACCCGACAAGATCACGGCATCAAACTGTGACTTCAACGTATCAGCAGAAATCACTTCCGTTGCATCGTTGGTAATACCCGCAGGGATAGAGTCCGACCCCACTAACACGTTGGTACGGAAGACAACACCTTCGGCTTCCATTTGGGCAACACGACGGCGAACAGTTTCTTTATCCAACTTAAAGTCAGGAATACCACGACGTAATAAACCACCGACATGACTGTTCTTTTCAAACACCGTCACGTCATGGCCGACACGCGCCAATTGCTGTGCAGCCGCAAGACCAGCAGGGCCAGAACCCACAACCGCTACTTTTTTGCCTGTCTTAACCGCCGCAGGTTGAGGAACAATCCAACCATTTTCCCAGCCTTTGTCGATGATGTAATGCTCAATCGACTTGATGCCAACTGGCTCAGCATTAATACCGAGCGTACACGCGGTTTCACACGGAGCAGGACAAATACGACCCGTAAAATCAGGGAAGTTATTGGTCGAATGCAGAACTTCCAACGCTTGCTTGACGTTGCCTGTATAGACCAAGTCATTCCAATCAGGAATGATATTGTTGACAGGGCAGCCGTTGTTGCAGAATGGAATACCACAATCCATGCAGCGAGCACCTTGAATCTTAGCATCAGCATCCGAGAGGCTGCCGACAAATTCCTTATAGTGTTTCACACGGGTGTCCGCAGGCTCATAGCTTTCGGACAAACGATGAAATTCAATAAAACCAGTGGGTTTACCCATATCAGGCGACCTCTTTCTGTTGCTGCGCCGCTAACTCAGTCAGTGCGCGTTTATATTCATGCGGATACACTTTGACGAACTTATCAAGATTTTCGTCCCAGTTTGCCAAAATGGCCTTAGCTGTCGTGCTGCCTGTATAGTCAGCATGGCGACTGATAAGGGCTTTTAATTGCGCCTCATCCTTCAAACCACGGTGTAACGGCACATCAGCAGGAGCTTTAGCATCGACGACCACTTTTTCTAGTGCAACCTGAGTCAAGTTACAACGATTCTTGAAAGAACCATCGGCATCATAGACATAAGCAATACCACCCGACATACCTGCCGCAAAGTTACGACCTGTATTGCCCAGTACGACGACTGTGCCGCCCGTCATGTATTCACAACCGTGATCGCCCACGCCTTCGACGACTGTCGTGCCGCCCGAGTTACGGACAGCAAAACGCTCACCTGCTACACCTGCGAAGAAGCCTTCACCGGCAATAGCACCGTACATGACCGTGTTGCCTAAGATGATGTTCTTAGCTGTGTTACCACGGAAGTCTGCATGTGGACGGATGATGATACGGCCGCCAGACAAGCCTTTACCGACATAGTCATTGCCTTCGCCGACTAACTCTAAGGTCACGCCTTGAGCAAGGAATGCACCACAGCTCTGACCCGCAGTACCATTCAATTTTAAGTGAATGGTGTCATCAGGCAATCCTGCAAAGCCGTAACGCTTGGCCACTTCACCCGACAACATCGTACCTGCGGTACGGTTAACGTTACGAATCGGTAGCTCAATCGTGACTTTTTTACCGTGTTCTAATGCAGGCTGTGCCAGCGCGATGAACTGGTGATCCAGTGCTTTAGTGATGCCATGATCCTGAATTTCGGTCTGTTGGCGCGGCACTGAAGCAGGAACATTCGGTAAATGGAAAATACGCGAGAAGTCGAGACCTTGTGCTTTCCAATGAGTAATGCCTGTTTTGGTGTCAAGCAAATCAGCACGACCGACCAACTCCGAGAAGGTACGCACACCGAGCGAAGCCATGATTTCACGCACTTCTTCGGCAATAAAGAAGAAGAAGTTGACGACGTGCTCTGGCTGACCAGTAAAGCGTTTACGCAATTCAGGGTCTTGGGTGGCTACACCGACGGGACAGGTATTCAAATGACACTTACGCATCATGATACAACCTTCCACCACGAGCGGAGCGGTCGCAAAACCAAACTCGTCAGCACCTAACAACGCACCGATGACCACGTCACGACCCGTCCGCAATTGGCCATCAACCTGTACGCGGATACGACTACGCAACTGGTTCAAGACTAAGGTCTGTTGGGTTTCGGCAAGGCCAAGTTCCCACGGCGCGCCTGCATGTTTGATCGAAGACAAGGGTGAAGCACCTGTGCCGCCGTCATGACCTGCAATCACCACGTGATCCGCTTTAGCTTTGGAAACACCCGCAGCAACCGTACCAACACCCACTTCAGAAACCAGCTTGACCGATACCGAAGCGGCTGGATTGGCATTTTTCAAGTCATGAATCAACTGCGCCAAATCTTCAATCGAGTAAATGTCATGATGCGGAGGTGGCGAAATCAAACCCACACCTGGTACAGAGTGACGGAGGAATCCGATATATTCGGACACCTTATGGCCGGGTAATTGGCCACCTTCACCGGGCTTCGCGCCCTGTGCCATTTTGATTTGAATCTGATCAGCATTGACCAAATATTCAATGGTCACGCCAAAACGGCCAGACGCAACTTGCTTAATCGCGGAGCGCAAGCTATCGCCTGCTTTTAGCGTCAAGTCACGTTCAATACGTCCTTTACCGAGTACATCAGACAATTGCGTGTCTTGTACGACAGGGATAAAGCGTTTGGCATCTTCACCGCCTTCGCCTGTATTTGACTTACCGCCAATGCGGTTCATCGCAATCGCCAATGTGGTATGGGCTTCGGTAGAGATAGAACCTAAGGACATCGCACCCGTCGCAAAACGTTTAACGATGTCTTTAGCGGACTCTACTTCATCCAATGGCACAGGTGTGACGTTGGCAGTACAGAATTCAAACAGGCCGCGCAACGTCAAATGGCGTTGAGACTGATCGTTGATAATCCGTGAGTATTCTTTAAATGTAGAGAACTGGTTGGTACGCGTTGAATGTTGCAACTTCGCAATCGCGTCTGGTGTCCATAGGTGTTCTTCACCACGGATACGGAAAGCGTAGTCACCGCCCGCATCAAGCGCGTTCGCCAAGACAGGGTCATTACCAAAGGCTGCGCGGTGCATACGAATCGCTTCTTCAGCGACATCAAACACGCCAATACCTTCCACGTTAGTGGGTGTACCTGTGAAGTATTTATCAACAAACGCCGTTTGCAGACCAATCGCTTCAAAAATTTGCGCGCCCGTGTAGGACATGTAAGTAGAGATGCCCATTTTTGACATCACTTTACATAAACCTTTACCAACGGCTTTAGTGAAGTTATAGACTGCTTTTTCACGCTTGGCTTCATCATCGCCAGCCAGTGATTGCAAGGTTTCCAAAGCGAGATACGGATGTACTGCTTCCGCGCCGTAACCACCTAACAATGCAAAGTGATGCACTTCACGCGCTGAACCCGTTTCAACCACTAAACCTGCACTGGTACGTAAACCCTTCTTGACCAAATGCTGATGCACGGCAGAAGTCGCTAACAAGGCAGGAATCGCCACGTTGTCGGCATTCATCTGACGATCGGACACAATCAGAATGTTTGCACCTGAACGCACCGCATCTTCGGCTTCCGCAGCCAATGACGCTAAACGCGCTTCGACACCATCTTTACCCCAAGCAACGGGATAACAGATATCTAACTCATGCGAGCGGAATTTGCCATTAGTATGTTTTTCGATATGACGAATCTTTTCGATATCTTGAAACGACAATACGGGTTGTGACACTTCCAAACGAATCGGTGGATTGAGGTCAAAGATACCCAATAAGTTGGGTTTTGGTCCAATAAAGGACACCACAGACATCACCAAATCTTCGCGAATGGGGTCAATTGGCGGGTTAGTGACCTGTGCAAACAACTGTTTGAAATAGTTGTACAAAGGCTTCAATTTGGACGACAAAACGGGCAAAGCCGCATCGTTACCCATAGAACCCGTCGCCTCTTCACCATTGGCAGCCATTGGCTCAAGAATAAATTTAATATCTTCTTGCGTGTAACCAAAGGCTTGCTGACGGTCGAGCAATGAAACTGAAGATGCTACTGCGCTCTCTTCTGCATGGGGTAGCTCATCTAGCTTGATACGGATTTTGTCAATCCATTCGCGGTACGGCTTAGCACTAGCGAGCGAGTCTTTTAACTCGGAATCATCAATAATACGACCCAGTTCTGTGTCGATTAAGAACATCTTACCGGGCTGTAAACGCCACTTTTGAACAATGCGCTTTTCTTCGATAGGCAGTACGCCAGACTCAGAAGCCATGACCACAAAATCGTCATCCGTCACCAAATAACGAGCTGGACGCAGGCCATTACGGTCTAAGGTTGCACCAATTTGACGACCATCGGTAAAGGCAACAGCCGCAGGGCCATCCCACGGTTCCATCATCGCCGCATGGTATTCATAGAAGGCGCGACGTTTTTCATCCATCAACGTGTGCTTTTCCCACGCTTCTGGAATCATCAGCATCATAGCCTGAGCCAATGAGTAACCGCCCATCACCAGTAATTCCAACGCATTGTCGAAGGCTGCCGAGTCGGACTGACCAGGGTAATGCAATGGCCATACTTTCTTCAAATCGTCACCTAGAATCGGTGAGGAAATGGCTTGTTCACGCGCTTTAAACCAGTTGACGTTACCTTGTAAGGTATTGATTTCACCATTATGTGCAATCATACGGAACGGGTGTGCTAAATCCCATGTTGGGAAAGTGTTGGTCGAGAAGCGTTGGTGAACCAAAGCTAACGCCGAGACACAATCTGGATTTTGCAAATCAAGGAAGTATTCGCCCACTTGATCGGCTAATAACAAACCTTTATAGACAATAGTACGCGCCGAAAAAGACGGCACATAAAATTCTTTGCCATGCACTAAATCAAGTGCTTGAATGGCATTAGCGGCTCGACGACGAATAATGTACAGCTTACGCTCTAGCGCATCTGTCACTACGATGTCATTGCCATGACCGACAAATACCTGACGAATCACTGGCTCTGTCGTCTTAACCGTAGGCGACATTGGCATCGTGTCGGAGACAGGCACATCGCGCCAGCCAAGCAATACTTGACCTTCCGCCAGAATAGCACGCTCGATTTCTTCCTGACAGGCCATGCGCGAAGCACTTTCCCGTGGTAGAAAACACATGCCGACACCATACTCGCCGAATGACGGCAAGGTAACGCCTTGCTTCGCCATTTCAGCGCGTAGGAACGTATCTGGTAACTGAATTAGGATGCCAGCACCATCACCCATCAGGGCATCTGCACCGACAGCACCCCGATGATCCAAGTTCTTTAGGATCAGCAGGCCTTGTTCAATAATGGAGTGGCTTTTTTGCCCTTTGATGTGGGCGATGAAACCGACGCCACAAGCGTCATGTTCGTTGGCTGGGTCATACATACCCTGCCGTTTAGGTACTGCTGTTGCCTTCACACTCTGATCCTCATAAAGCACAAACTCCAGCGCGCACTACTGCGTACAAGCCGGAGGTTAAAAACGCCAGCGTGATGCCTGATAGGGAATTACACGGGGGAAACATTTCATTATACCTCGAAAACGCTGAGGTTCAATAGTAGGCTGAATTCGTCTTGCCGTAGAAAAGGGCTTAAAATTCAAGATTACGGTGCTCAATTGACGCTCCACATTGTATTTGCAGCGCGTGGAGATCGCGAATAGCCCTTTAATTCGTGTTGAATCTGCTCATTGTTAATGGCTAATTGCTCTCGCCACTGTTCAATTAATGGCTGATGATCTATGTGATTGGGGTGAAAATCCGCACGATAATATGCCAAATAGTACGGCAAAGTTTTTAGTAACATCTCGGCGATATAGTAACTATCACGGGCATTGAGCAACAGTTTGGGCACACTCAGTAAGCTATTTTTGCGGTCTTGCCATAATAGCGTTTTCGTCATACTGGCAATACCCATGACAAAGCCCACAGAGATGGTTCGCATACTGCGCCGACGCTGGGCAAGGCTTGGTGCATCGTTACCAAAGACTTGCTGATAGACCTCAAAAGCAACACTTTTATGCTCTAACTCTTCGAGTGCGTGCCACAACCAAAGCTGACGCATATTGTCATCAAAGCCATTAAACAACGAGGGATGACTTAATAAATGAGTGGCAATTAACGCGGTAAAATGCTCATACGCGACTGTCGCCGCTAATTGTCGGCGCAATGAACGTGTTTTGAGCGTAGCCATGCCATTGGTTATTTGTTGCTCATAGGCATGCAGTTGATAATCCTCCTTTTGAATAGCGGCATTAAACTGCGCGTGAGCCTGTGAGTGCATGGCTTCTTGACCAATAAATCCCGAAATATCCGCTTGTAGCTGTGGATCTGTCACTTGATCCCGTACTTGGCGAACACTATGCACAAAAAACTGTTCCCCTTTAGGAAAAGTCATCGACAACGCTGTCAGCAAATGCGACATCAACGGCGACTGTCCCGAAAAATAATGACGGCTTAACTGTTCGGGACGAAAAAGTGAATGACGAACCGTAATGGCGGCGGCAGTCGTATTCATAGTGTTTGCAACCATTGTGCAATGTGAGGACGACTTAACACCTGTGGCCGCATGGCATCGCTCGTGCGTACCACTTCGGCGAGCTGCGCACCTACCGCCATATCGGCAATGGTTTTTTCGCTGCCAACTAGCCAACCTGTTGTGCTTAACACCAAATTAATTCGGTCTAAATGCCGTAAAAACTCGGCTTCAATATCCGCCTTCGCCATACGACCTGTTCCTTGCATAAAAACTTGTATTGACAGCGTCGCCTTAAATAACGGTTTTAATATCCGACGCTCAAAGGCTGGACGACCTGCACTACTGACGGCTACCGCGGCATCTAGTGCAACGGGATCATTGACCCGAAAATAGCCTTCATAAAAATATAACAACTCATCCGACCAATCCTCCCATAATTCAACAAGAGCTTTTTGCTGAGTATCAAGAGGATACAAACGGGGCAAATCAGGATAGGTGTCATCTAAATAACGGGCAATCCGCGTGCTATCTTGAATGCGCTGACCATTCATATCGAGAACAGGCAATTTACCCACTTTGCTTAACCCCATGACCTTTGCACCAAGTGCACCGTTATAGTTAACGGTGTCAAAAGCGATGCCTTTGTGGTGCAACGCTTTGGCAACTTTTTGGCAAAAAGGCGAAATTTCCCATTGATGCAATACTACGTCATGATTCATTTGACACCCCATCTCATGTATTTAGCACTACAACCATGTTAGTTAACTTGGCTAAACGTTAGCCCTGCATATTGTGTTAAACGGTGAATTAACTGCTCACCAAACACGGTTGAGGGTGTCCAAAATCCGCCTGCTTTGTCTGTTTTAGCAATATCAAGTGCCAAACACACCGCGGCCTCACCTAAAATTTTTGCCGTTGAGCCATAACCGGGGTCACGGTCTCCTGTCACTTTTACCGTTAATTTTTGGCCAGCCGAGGTTAGGCCAATCAAACGAATATCATAAAAACCGTTGCGTTGTTGTTCTGGTGTTGGGCCTTCACCTGCTTTGGGAACAATAAAACGCTCCAAAATGTTGCGTGTGGGTGACAAAGCCGCCGCACCGACAAACCCCGCAATGCCGACGGCTGCACCTGCGGCCACCAAACCACCAATAACACCACGTCCTGTTAGCATAGCTTCATCATATACAAAATCTGTGCCATACGCGTTGCCACTGACGGCATTACTGCGATGGACAACTTTAGTGTTAATACCCGCCATAATAAAAGGGGCTGACCATGCTTGAGCATCTGCATCATATTGGGCAAATTGCACGTTGGGCTGCTTGGGTTTGCCTTGGCTCGTCGGACAAAGCGCGAATGGATTTGCCATTAGTTTACGCAACGCAGGGTCAGCCGCAGCTTCTTTGACTAATTCCATAATACTGGCAACTGTACCGCCCGATATACCGCCACGAATCGCTTTCACGCGTAATTTAACGCGGCTACAGGGTTGGCCAAACTGTTGTTGTGCCTGTTGCTGTAAATAATACGTGCCCATATCGGAGGGAACGGAATCAAAACCGCAACAATGAACAATACGCGCCCCACTCGCTTGTGCGGCCGATTGATGTGCGTCAATCATTTTGGCAATCCATTGTGGTTCGCCCGTGAGGTCACAATAATCTGTACCGCTGTGAGCGCAGACTTTCACTAGCGGTGAGCCATACAAGGCATAAGGGCCAACCGTCGAGACGACGACATTCGTTTGTTGGCACATTGCCATTAACGCGGTTTCATCCGCCGCATCCGCCAAGACAATGGGTAATGACTGCGCGGCTGAACCTAAACTGCTACGCAATGTCGCTAGTTTACTCTGCGAGCGACCTGCAATCGCCCAACGAAAATCGCCTTGTGCGCCATGTCGCTCAAACAAATAACGGGTTAATAATTGGCCAACAAAGCTAGTTGCACCGTAAACAATTAAATGATAATTCGACATGACGTACCTCTAAAGAATGGCTAAACGTTTTTTTTCAAGTGCTGCTACGCAAAATCATACAGGTTGCAGTAGCATGAGCATATAGCACACCTGCATCATCACGAATATCCCCTTCCGACATTACCAACGAACGACTTTTATTAATGACACGACCTTCGGCACGTAGAGTGACATTAAAAGGTAGTGGCCGACACATTTTTACGCCTAACTCAATCGTGCCATAACTTTCACCTGCGGCGAGTACGGTTTGAGTTGCACAACCCGTTACTGTATCTAAGACTGTTGCCGCAAAACCACCATGTACTCCGCCCATCGGATTCGTATGAGTATGATTCGGCGTTGCTTTAAAAACCACGCGATTTAACTCGACTAACTCTGGCTCCATCGGCATCGTTTTAGAGATACTCGGTGCAGGAAATAGCCCTTGAGCAAAGGCCTGCATAATTTCTAAACCCGTCATTTGCTGTATGTTCATGATGTCATTTTACTCTTGTATTAAATCGCTTTTTACATTAAGTTCTAAAAAGGAACTTGTCAATGCAAAAACCACGAACAATGGAAGTTGATGATGTACAATAATTGGCAGACGAGGTGATTATGAAATGGCAATCAGTGGGTGAGCAACCGTGTTCGGTGGCACGGACGTTATCCGTCATGGGTGATCGTTGGACGATGCTAATTTTACGCAATGCGTTTTTGGGCATTCGTCGTTTTGATGATTTTCAAAGTAGTCTCGGTGTCACGCGCCATGTATTAGCAGAACGCCTTAAACGTTTGGTTGAGCATGGGATTTTGAAAAAAAACCCGTATCAAGATCGTCAAGAACGCTTTGAATATCGGCTCACCGAAAAAGGCCTCGATTTGCAACCGATTTTATTAACCCTCACCGCTTGGGGTGATAAATGGATGGATGAAGGTCGCGGTGCGCCTGTTATTTTTCATCATCGGGATTGTGGTCATGCATTTACACCGATGGTTGTTTGTTCAGTCTGTAAAGAAGCGGTGACGGCGCGGAATATCTACTCAACATCCAGTGAAGATGTTGAGTCATTGGAAAGTAAGTTGCTCTAGAAAACCTAAACCGCGTAGATTTTGTATGTCATGCGTGGAAATTGACAGTTGCTCTTTTTAACACAAACACTCACCATTCACCTTTCAAATCTTGATGAGCATTGAAGTATATGCGTCGTTTACTGGTAATGGGATTGATGATTTCGGCAAATACATGGGCTAATGACACATCGAAAGAGCGTTGGCAGGGCAATGTCGATGTCGGCTATATCAGTAGCATGGGCACAACTAGTGGCAGCAAAGATACGTTTAGAGGCAAGGTATCGGCAACCCACACAGGCAGCTATTGGGTGAATATTTTTTCAGCCGAAGGCATTGGCGTACGTGATGATATTCCCACTACAAACGATACTGAACGCTACTTGCTTAACCTTAAATCGCGTCACTTTTTCGCCGAATACAACTTCTTTACGCTACGCGCGCAATGGGAAAAAGACTTATTAAGCGCGTCAGAATATCAACTGATTGCCTCGCTAGGTTTAGGCCGAGAGATCATTAAAACAAAAGATCATCATCTAAAACTAGAAACAGGTATTGGTACTCGGCATAACGAACGGCGTGTGCTTGTACCGAATCGGGAAACCATTGGCCTTTTCAGTTGGGACTATGATTGGAAGATCAATCCAAATACCAAGTTTCTTCATAAAGGTACGATAGAGTCAGGTGATAGTAACGTTGTAACTCGCGTCACCACGCAACTAAAACAAAACATCACCAAAGTCATTGCCTTAACGGTTTCGCATGATTACAAACATGACAACGGCGACATCAATAAACGAGAAGGTTTAATGAGTGTTGGTTTGAATTATCAGTTTTAAAGTATCGTAACGAGGGTTGATGCAGGAAACCCACGAATAAAAAAGCCCTTATTTTTCAATAAGGGCTTTTTCTATTTCAAGCTCAAAAAATGCGATTAAACCGCGATTTCTTTGCCATCTTTACGGTAAATAACAATTGTCGCTGAACGTGGACGTGCTGCCGCGTTGGCATTGACTTGCGTAGGATTAGCAACATCTGGCCAGTTGCTACTCATTTTTGCTAGGCTACCATTCTCGCCTGGATGTTGAATATTGACAAATATCGATTTGTTGTCTGGAGTCATCGTGACACCCGTGATTTCACACTCTTTCGGCCCAACTAAGAAACGACGCAAGTTTTCTTCGGTGGGATTTTTACCTTTGAAGGTATCCTGTGTATCAATCGTGGTTTTGCCCCCATCACCCACTTTACCTGCCACAGCAGCTAACATCATACAGTTAGTCACATCGGTGTATGCACCATCATCGGTCTGAATCCATAACAGGCCGCGTTGGTCAAACCATAAACCATCAGGGCTAGACATATCATTGCCTGCGGTTAATCCTGACACATTGATTTTTGTTTTCTCAGCATCTTCTTCGGCGGCAAACACATAAACATCCCATGTAAATGTGGTTGCAGTGTGGTCGTCAGCAGCTTCTTTCCAGCGAATAATATGGCCGTGTGGATTGCCTTTACCTTTATTGCCGTCTTCATCAGTGTAATTACGTGGGTTCGCCGCATCGACAGGATTGCTACTCGTGCCACGATTACTATTGTTGGTTAGTGTTAAATATACTTCGCCTGTTTTAGGGCTAACAGCTGTCCATTCTGGGCGATCCATTTTGGTAGCCCCCACCGAATCTGCCGCTAAACGCGTATGAACCACCACCGCCGCTTGCGAGGTAAAAGGATAAACAGCATTATCTGTCGTCAAGCCGTTTACGCCTTGAGTTAGCTCTAACCACTTGCCTGTACCGTCAGCATTAAACTTAGCAACATATAATTTGCCGTCGTTCATATATTTATCGCCTGCGGTCAAACCTGCGGTCGCATCGGCTTCATCCCATACTTTGGCGGAGACAAACTTATAAACATATTCGCCACGGGAATCATCACCCATATAAAAGACAACTGCTTTGCCGACTTTTACAGGCGCAATCACTGCACCTTCGTGAGCAAAACGACCTAAGGCTGTACGCTTACGCGGTGCGGCACTGGCGGTAAACGGATCTATTTCTACCACCCAACCAAAGGTATTGACTTCATTACGGAAGTCGGTGTCGGCAGTTTTAGCAGCATCTAAAATGGAGGTGTTCCAGCGCGTAAAACGGTCATCTGTGTCACTGGCTGTTGACCAAGAGTTTGCCCCTGTTTTGCTGGTTACGCCATAACGTTTTAAACTAGCAAGGTCAGACGCAGCGCGTAAGGTGTCATCATCACGCTTAAAATAACCCGCCCAATTTTCTTCACAGGTTAAATACGTTCCCCACGGCGTGTAACCATTGGCACAATTATTTAACGTACCGCGTCCTTTTTTCGCTTTGGCATCGTATTTAGTCACTAAAAAACGACTCGCAGCGGCTGGGCCATGATATTCCATCACTGTATTGGGTGTGACACGACGGTTTAAGGTATTACTCTTATCCACCGTGAATGCGCCTGTCGTTTGACGAGCAATAGCAACAACACTCACACCATGACAGTTAATTTCTTTTAAGGCTTCTTCAACAGGACGCTTACCATCAACTGTTGTGGCGCCATTGGGATGTAAAAAACCACTACTAATATTTTCATGGTTTAAACACAGTAAGCCTTGGCTGGAAGCTTTTTTGTCCCATTTACCTGTGCTGCCTAAACCAAAAAACGACATACCATCGTGATGATCGCCTGCACGCATTTGATAAGAGTCGGCTGTTTCTGTGCCATCGTTTTTCCAAGCAGCCGTCGTGCTATCCAATGGATCGCCCAAGGCATAAACCACCGCCACTTCATAACCCGCAGGTACAGTCACCACATCAAGCATATTTTTAGCGACAGGGCTAAAACCAAGTTTTAATTCAGGCTCAGGAGTGGCCACAGGAACGACTGTATCATCACTGTTACCACAACCCGCTAATGACACGCTGCCCAACATCATGGCCGCAGTAGCTGACATACCACTGATAACCGTTTGACGGCGAGATAAACGTGTTTGTAGTAATTCATTAAAATGAGGGTTTTTCGATGTATTAACATCGGTTTCTTCTTGGTGTTGGTCAATATACGTTTTTTGTTCAGTCATGATAATTACCTAGCGATGAGCGGAGAAATAAATTCACGCTAAACTAAATAATAAACATGACTGTTATGTGACCGATACATGACAAAAACTTTAACTTAATGTGACAGCTTAATGATAAACACGGCTTTTTAATGATGAAAACGGGAAAGAGCACTCAGCCTGTACTGTTTCGACTCTGCTCAGAGAGCGTTGTTACGTTGGCTGAGCGGAGTCGAAGCCTAGCTGACGATTGTTAGTTTCCTCGCATCCTATTCGCCGCGCCTGCCAATAACCGTTCAGTATTCACAATCGCCCGCGTATGCGTACCTTCACCAATTTTGCCGCCTGAATCAAAGGCTTCAATGGTGAACTTATATAACTTGCCTTCTCTACCGACATATTTGGCGACCGCTTGCACAACATCATATTTTGGTGTGGCGGCCAAATGCTGAATATTAATACCAACACCCACCGACAGTTCACCTGCTTTTAATAATGACGCTAAACCACGCGCTGCCGCTAACTCCATTACGGCAATCATTCGTGACGTCGCCAAAACTTCGGGAAAGTCATCTTCGGTCATCACGGCTAAGGCGAGAGCGGTATCATTTTCTGTCACCACCATTGAAGCCGAGGCGGTATCACCTTCTTGTAACACTAATGCTGCCATGTTGTTTTCCTTATAATTTAGATGTTAATGCACAACCATCAAAACAAATTCCTGCCCAGCCATCACGCATAAAAGCCCGAATATTGCCGTGACTTGTGCCTGTTGGGTCATTTAATACTTCGCGATAAAAGCGACCAAAACAGGCCAATGTTTCTGCTTCCGTGAACAGATTTAATTGAGCAAAAGCAAAAATCCGACATGAGCCTTCATTTTGCCCCGCTTCGTTAATAACAGTATTAGTTAAGCCATTAGCAAAGCGTGTTGCTGTGTAATCGTATAAAGCATTGATGACGGTAATGGTATCTTCAAAATCTATTTCTCCTGCGCGCAGGCGTGTTAAAAAACTTGCTAACATAAACTAAAAGCTCGTGGTGATTGATTAACAATTTGTCGCGGTATTTATGCCACAATTGCCATCATTTGTCTGTTACGGAAAATTTATCATGTCTAAAAATGTTGTCATTACAGGTGCATCTAGCGGTATTGGTGCAGCTCTTGCTCAAGCCTTTGCTAGTAAAGGTTATAACCTCGGTTTGGCTGCTCGTCGTGGTGATAAGCTCGAAATGCTCGCCAAACACCTAGAAGAAACTTATCACGTCCGTGTTGCCGTGACGATCTTAGATGTTCAAGAAGATAGCACCATTGCCCCTGCCCTCAATCGTTTAGCACAAGACTTGGGTCAGATTGATATTGTGGTCGCTAATGCGGGTATTACAGGTGTTCGTCGGAGTGGTAGCGGTGACATTTCGATTGATAAAGCGATTATGCAAACCAATCTGATTGGTGCCATTGCCACGCTAGATGCGGCAACAAAAATCTTTTTAGCGCAAGGTCATGGTCATTTGGTAGGAATGTCTTCGTTTTCTGCCTTCTCACCTTTACCGGGTAGTGCGGCTTATTCCGCCAGTAAAGCGGCATTAACGAACTATATGAATGCGATGCACTTAGAATTGATTAGCAAAAAAATCAACGTCACCATTATTCACCCCGGCTTTATCAAAACCGATATTGCGCCACACATGGATAAATATCCCTTTGTGATTGAAGCCGATGTGGCTGCACAACAAATGGTTCGTGCTATTGAAGGCAAAAAAGTGAATGTGATTGTGCCTGCCATGCCGTGGAAAGCCGCTAAAGGTTTGATGAACTTAATGCCTGATCCGTTATTGGCGATGATGTTTGCGAAGTTTATGAAGTAAGTTTTGGGTAAGGTGTAAACCATAAATATTATTAGGAGAAAAACATGGGAAATCGTCATGATGTAATTATTTGGGATGCCAATATTTATGGCATAGAAAAAGAGTACAAAAAAATTGTACAACAAGCACAAGCTTTGGCAAATCAAAAAGCAGAGCCTAGTCATTCAATATTACTTTTTGCACAATATGTGTATTTAGAAAGTGATCTTAAAAATCTAGAACCTACCGTTGTGCATTATTTGCAACATTTTGAGGAGATGATTAAAATCACAAAAACTGCTGCTGTTATGATTGAGCTACCAGAACATAAACTACACGCTGAAAATATACTTAAAATTTTGCTAAGAGAAACACGAAGACATGGTCTTGTATTATGTGATCAAGAGTTGCAGTTAGTTGTTTTTCCTGATGGTACTATTTTACCAACCAGCCTTCAAACAGGCAGAAAAAAAACATCAAAAGATACAAAAGATTTTCCAGTTACACTAAAACAATTTCATGAGCTTTTTAAAGCTCAATTAGATACGCTATTGAGTATACATAATTTTATACTCGTTGTTGAGTTAGATGAAGAAGATGATTTTGGTGTTATATATGATAAAACCATCAAAATGGGTAAACTTTCTATAGCAATAGGTTATCAAGTAGTAAAAGAAGGATTTAAACTTGGTATTCGCTTTACAATTATTGAAGATAATATGATAGCGATAGCCCAAAAATCTGATTTTTCGTTCTCTATGATAGGCGGAGGAGGCATTTCATTCCAAGTTTTAGAGGCAAAAAAAATAAAAAAAACTTGTATTAATAACTGGGAAATATTTAACGAGTTACTTAACTTATTAGAAGATTCTGTTTTACGTTGGTCTGATAACATAGAAGACATTAATGGCATCGACGCACTTATAAATGGCGATATAGATATAGATGTTAAAAACGAAGTATATAGTTATCTTTATACACCTTATGCACTAATTGTTGCTTGGCTAGTAAACAATCCTAGCTTTGATGAATTAGCAGTCAACTTAGGCACATATGGGGCAAATAGTGGCAGAACATGGGGTAAATTCAGTCATACCAAAGTTGCAGAGGCATGGCCAAAACTGGTGCAATACCTCCGTGACGAAGTTAAACCATTAGTTTTATATTGAAAGAAAATAACTGGCAAGGATGGCGGAACTAAGCCAGCGTACTGTAAGGATTGCGGAAAAAACACTCGCAAAAAAGTTGTTGCCCTACCCCTCTGCAAAACCCGTGTTATCACACGGGCTACAACTCAAAGTAGAACTGAACCTAAGCCCCAAATCGCCCTGCATGATAATCCACCATCGCCTGACGAATTTCTGCCTGTGTATTCATCACAAAAGGCCCCTGCCCCACAATCGGCTCATTTAAAGGCTCACCCGTTAACAACAACGCTACCGTTGCTTCATTAGTGTGAATCTTTAGCTGCTCATCATTATGTTGAAATAACACAATCTGATTCGCTGCAACAACCTGCTGGTCATTCACCGTCAAGTTGCCCTGTAACACCACCAAAATCGTCGTATGCGTAGCAGGACTTTGTAGATACACCGCTTTATCGGCGTTTAACTGTAAATCCCAAACATTCACAGGGGAATAGGTTTTAGCCGCACCATGAGTCGTTTGATAATCGCCCGCAATCACCCGTAGCGTTCCCGCTTCATCAGGCAAGGCAATTCGCGGAATATCGGCATTCACAATCGCCTGATAACGCGGTGCAGACATCTTATCTTTCGCAGGTAAATTCACCCACAACTGAGCCATGTGTAATGTACCGCCTTGTCGTGCAAAAGCCTCCGAGTGATATTCTTGATGCAAAATACCCCGTGCTGCCGTCATCCATTGCACATCACCCGCGCCTATCACGCCGCTATTACCTGCCGAATCCGCATGAGCGACTTCACCCGCATAAACGATAGTCACCGTTTCAAAACCACGATGCGGATGCGTACCGACACCCCGCCGTTTATCCGTTGGTGCGAACTGCATAGGGCCTGCATTATCAAGTAATAAAAATGGGCTAATGCGTTCGCCCAAGTCTCCATAATACAATAAGCTGCGCACAGGAAAACCATCACCGACCCAATGTGAAGCGGCTGTACTATAAACACCGATAATATCTTTCATGACCACTGCCCTCTTCTTTTCCCAATAGAAAAAATTCTCTTGGAATTAAATCTAGTTTAGGTAAATATCGTGTTGCCGAGAAGCGCAGTTTACAGACACATACTGTTGACCAATCGCTAACATAACGAAAAAAAAGAGGCCACTCATGGCCTCTTTCTCAACCAACTCAATGCAAAAGTTAATTACGGCCAAACTCACGAATCACGCGAATCAAAGCAGACTTTTGATCGTCGCTCAAACTTTTTTCATACGAAGGCATAATACGAGGGCCTTGATTGATGCGCTGTAAAATATCCGCATCACTCATTTTTTGCTGCCATTCTTTACTATTAAAATTACGGGCAAAATATAAGTAACCCCGAAAATTATCAGCATGACCACTTTCACCATGACATTTAGCGCAAGTGTCTTGGTACAGCTTATAGCCCTCAACGGCTGCTTGTGCCGAACTCATCATGCCTACGGTTAAACACAAAGCCGCGAGTGCTTTCGTCATCGTCAATTTCATTGTTATTTTCCTTAGCGGTTAGGGTGCTTCACGCACCACGAGTAAACGAATTTCAGTCATATCTTCAATGGCATAACGAATCCCCTCTCGTCCTAAGCCACTGTCTTTTACGCCACCATATGGCATATGGTCAACGCGCCATGAGGGTACATCACCAATCACAACACCACCGACTTCCAGTGTATCCCATGCTTTATGAGCTTTGTAGAGATCACGGGTAAAAATGCCTGCTTGTAAACCAAATCGACTGTCATTAACTTGTGCCAGTGCTTCGTCAAAGTCCGTAAATGAGGAAAGAATGGCGGCAGGGCCAAAGGCTTCTTCGGTGTATAAACTTACCGTCTCTGGAACATTTTCTAGTAAGGTAGCCGCTAACATTGCACCTTCACGTTGACCACCACATAACAACGACGCGCCTTGATCGACTGCTTCAATAATCCACGACTGTAAACGCTCCGCTTCTTTTACCGAAATCATCGGGCCAATAAAGGTGTTTTCGTCTTGAGGATTACCCATGACTAAGGTTTGCGTAGCGGCAACTAATTTGGCTTTAACCGTCTCATAAATACTGGCATGAATCAAAATCCGTTGCACACTAATACAACTTTGACCTGATTGATAAAATGCTCCAAACACTAAGCGTTGTACGGCATCATCAATATTGGCATCGGCATCGACGATACAGGCAGCATTCCCACCTAACTCTAAAGTGACTTTTTTCTTCCCTGCTTTGGCTTTTAATTGCCAACCGACTTCGGGTGAACCCGTAAAGCTCAATAACTTTAAACGTTCATCAGTGGTAAATAAATCCGCACCATCACGCGCACACGGCAAAATTGAAAATGCACCTACAGGCAAAGCAGTCTCAGCCAAAACCTCTCCAATAATTAATGCACCTATTGGCGTAAAACTGGCAGGTTTAAGAATAAAAGGACAGCCTGCGGCAATCGCAGGAGCAACCTTGTGCGCCGCCAAATTCAAAGGAAAATTAAACGGGCTGATAAAAGAACACGCACCAATCGGCACTCGTTTCGTCATACCGCGATAGCCTTTGGCACGAGGGCTAATATCTAAGGAAATCGTTTCACCGTGAATACGCGTACATTCTTCAGCGGCAATTCTAAAGGTATCAATTAAACGCGTCACTTCGCCGCGTGCATCTTTAATCGGCTTCCCTGCTTCAATACACAAGCTTTGCGCTAACTCTTCGGCACGCTCACGAAAACGCAGGACACAATGATCTAACACCTGTTGCCGCTCATAAGCCGCCATTTTTGCCATAGGCGCTTGCGCTTGCACGGCGGCAGCAATGGCTTGGTCAATCACCGAAGCATTGGCTAAAGCGACGCGTGTCGCGATTGCGCCTGTGTATTTATCAGTCACCACTAAGTCTTGATTGGCGTAAACGGCTTGATTGGCTAAGTAATAGGGATACGCTGATTTAAGCATGATGTCTCCGTGTAGAGGTTTGCCTTAAACAAATATCAGTTAAATGGCACTCCGAGTGATCGGGATGAATAAAATGATTTTGTAGTTGTAAAATTAATTCGTCATTTTGAATGACTTTATTGAGGGTGATGGTTTGCTGAGACAAACTAACAATAATTTCTGTTTGCTGCTCCAACCATGTTCCGACTAGAGTCGATTGAACTAAACCCACCTCGCCAACGGCACGCTTAAACTCTTGTTTTAAGTGACACTCGCCATGTCGATACAACGTGAAGGTGATATGTTTATTGTATGCTTTATCATCCCCCTCAAAGCAATAAGCGATATTGGCACGCCGATGTAACCATAACTCACGACCAATAATGGGAACTCCCCGAATAATAAACTCCAATGTTCCAACGTCGGTAATAATAGCAAGCCACCAATAATTCCAATACATTGGTGAGAAATAAAATCCTAGTATGGCAAACACCAGTCCCACAATAGGAATACGCGAATAGTGTTTATTGGTATAAACACTCATTATCAAATAAAAGGCATTTAAGACTGCTATCAGAACAAACAACAAGAAAAAAGCCATGCTCGCTGTTGTTTGTAAAGTCATCATAACCACCCAAGATTATTTATTCCACGCGTTTTATTTTTTCTAATGCCTGCCGAATGGCTTCAGGAATGACAACCGACTTATTACTTGCACGATTGACAAAGACATGAACAAAATGACCATCAGCCACCGCCACATCCTCCCCTTCTTTAAAAATCGCTATGCCATATTCCACCGAAGAGCCACCTAAACGATTGACCCGCAAACCACCGATTAACTTATCAGGAAAGGCTATCGGTGAATAATAGTTACACCCTGAATTAACCACGAAGCCAACAATATCCGCGTGATGAATATCCAACTCCCCATGCTCAATTAAATAGGTATTCGCCACCGTATCAAAATAGGCATAGTAAGTGACATTATTCACATGACCATAAATATCGTTGTCGTTCCAACGAGTGGTAATGGGGGCAAAAAAATGGTAATCCGTACGCAGACTAGGTTGAGGACGAGACATCGTTAATCCTTCTTTTTGTGTCAATTAATAGGCGGCTTGATAAATTGCTAGGGCATCCACTTCTGTGACTAAACGCGGATTATTCATTAACAAACGTTGCTGTAACAGGGCATCTTTTGCCAACATCGGTAAATCAGTTTCAGGCACATTTAATTGCCGTAACGTCGTTGGGATTTTTACTGCGCTAATCAGGGTTTGCATCGCTTCAATAAAATACTCAGCCAAGGTAATGGGTTTGGCACGCGCATAGGGATTAACGACATGTGCCAACTCCGCATAAGCCTGCACTGCATTGGGCAAATTAAAGCGCAAGACATGGGGTAAAACCAAGGAATTACTCAAGCCATGCGAGATATGATAATGGCCACCTAAAGGGTACGCCAACGCGTGTACAGCCGCGACAGGCGCATTAGCAAAGGCTTGGCCTGCCAACATTGCGCCATATAACATGGCACTTCTAGCAATCAAGTTATGACCATCTTCAACAGCTGTGACAATATGCTTTGAGAGTAAGCGCAATGCTTCACAAGCCAACAAATCTGAATACGGGTTTTTACGATGCTGACTGGTATAAGCTTCAATGGCATGAACCATCGCATCAATGCCTGTTGCTGCGGTCACATGAGAAGGCAAACCCACCGTCAACTCGGCATCTAATAACGCCACATCGGCAATTAATAACGGCGAGACAATACCCTGTTTGGTTGTTTCACCTGTCGTAATAATAGAGATCGGCGTGACTTCTGAACCAGTACCCGCCGTCGTCGGAATTTGAATTAGAGGTAAACGTGTCCCTTTGGCATTACCCACGCCATAGACTTCTTGCAGACTTTGGCTAGATTTCGTCAACAAGGCGATGACCTTAGCGACATCCATCGAGCTACCACCACCCAAACCAATCACCCCATCAATCTGTTGCTCACGGGCAAATGTCAGCGCACGCTCAACAACGATCTCAGGCGGATCAGCAACCACATCGGTATAAACAACACTCACGACACCCATTGCGGTTAAACTCGCCAACGCAGGTTCAATCATGCCTGACTGCACAATACCTGCATCCGTGACAACTAAAACGCGAGTGATTGCTAAGGATTTAGCGATCGTTCCTAACTGACGATGACAACTGCCTAATTCATTGATAATTGTTTTAACGGTACTAAATGAAAAGTCCTGCATTTTTTTACTCCTTATTAACACGTTATTTTTATTTGTTATACCTGAAACTCAGATAAGTATGGCTCAAGGATAGCAGAGTAACAGCATAAAAAAAGGGACTTATTGAGTCCCTTTTTTTAGCTATTCGTAAACGTCACACGTCTAAGTTAGCGACCATCAAGGCGTTATGCTCAATGAAGGCACGACGTGGTTCAACCGCATCACCCATCAAACAGGTAAACATTTGATCAGCACCAATGGCATCTTCAATCGTCACTCGTAACATACGACGATTATTAGGATCCATCGTTGTTTCCCACAACTGGTCTGGATTCATTTCACCCAACCCTTTATAACGCTGAATCGCATTGCCACGACGCGACTCTTGCATCAACCATTGCCATACTTGTTTAAATTCGTTGACGGGTAATACACGCTCACCACGCTTCACGTATGCACCCTCTTCCAACAAATCATTAATTTGCAGTGCAAGTTGACCAATACGGCGATACTCGGTCGAAGCAAAAAAGTCGTAACTCAAACGATAAGTATGCGGTACGCCATGAGCCACCATTTCAACTTGCAAAACAAAACGATGCTGCTCGGCATCTTCTAAGACTTCAACTAAAAAGCGTTGACTTGGGTCAGCTGCGGTATTCAATACCGTTTGTAATTGATTTGCCCACGTCTCTGTATTGGCTTTATCACTCAAGGTATCAACAGACAAAACAGTCATTTTTAACAACTGCTCTAATAGCACTTCAGGATAAACACGACTCATGCGGCGAATGGTATTTTGTACCGAACGATATTCCGTCAACAAGTTTGCCAACGCCATACCCAACATCGGCGGCGCATCAGGATTAGCATACAAAGCCGCATCATCGAGCGCAGTCTGAGTGAGATAGGCTTCAAGCGCATCATCATCTTTAATGTATTGCTCTTGCTTACCACGCTTCACTTTATACAGTGGCGGCTGAGCAATATAGATATAACCACGCTCAAACAACTCAGGCATTTGTCTAAAGAAGAAGGTCAATAACAAGGTACGAATGTGTGAACCGTCCACGTCCGCATCGGTCATGATGATGATTTTATGATAGCGTAATTTATCAGGATTATATTCTTCACGACCAATGCCACAACCCAATGCAGTAATCAACGTACCCACTTCGACTGACGATAGCATCTTATCAAAGCGGGCTTTTTCGACATTAAGGATTTTACCTTTCAACGGCAAAATGGCCTGCATTTTACGATTACGGCCTTGTTTGGCAGAACCACCCGCAGAGTCACCTTCGACGATATATAGCTCGGATAAAGCGGGATCTTTCTCTTGGCAATCAGCCAATTTACCGGGCAACCCTGCAATATCCAACGCACCTTTACGGCGAGTCATTTCCCGTGCTTTACGGGCAGCTTCACGCGCACGTGCAGCATCAACAATTTTGGCAACAATCGATTTAGCGGCTGCTGGATTTTCTAAAAGATATTCTTGCAATCTTTCAGCCATCACCGATTCAACAACAGGACGCACTTCCGAAGAAACCAATTTATCTTTAGTCTGACTCGAAAACTTAGGATCGGGCACTTTCACCGATACAATCGCCGTTAAGCCCTCTCTTGCATCATCACCTGTGGTTGCTATCTTTTCTTTCTTCAACAGCCCTTCTGACTCCATATAGTGGTTTAGGGTGCGTGTTAATGCCCCTCTAAAACCCGCCAAATGTGTGCCACCATCGCGCTGAGGAATATTATTGGTATAACAGAAGACGTTTTCTTGATAGCTGTCATTCCATTGCATTGCCACTTCGACAGCAATACCTGTATCGGTTTGGGTGTTAAAGTGGAATACTTTATTCAGACCATTTTTGTTGGTATTTAAATAATCCACGAATGCTGACAAGCCGCCTTCATAGGCAAAAAGATCACTCACACCTGTACGCTCGTCCTTTAGTGCGATGTGAACACCTGCATTGAGGAATGATAATTCGCGTAAACGCTTAGCTAAAATATCGTAGGAAAAACGAATATTGGTGAAGGTTTCAGTACTGGGCCAAAAGCGTATTTCTGTACCACGACGCTCAGTTTCACCTGTTTCACGTAAGGGAAATTGTGGCTCGCCATGCACGTATTCTTGTTCATAAGCCTTACCACCACGACGAATAACCAAACGTAAACGTGACGATAAAGCATTAACTACCGAGACGCCCACACCGTGTAAGCCGCCTGAAATTTTATAGGAATTATCATCGCCGCCAAACTTACCACCTGCGTGCAAGATAGTCATAATCACTTCTGCTGCCGACACCCCTTCCTCGTGGTGAATATCCACAGGAATACCACGACCATCATCGGTAACAGTAATAGATTCATCGGTATGAATAGTGACATTTACTTCACTACAGTAACCCGCTAAAGCTTCATCAATGCCATTATCAACGACTTCAAACACCATATGATGCAAGCCTGAGCCATCATCGGTATCGCCAATATACATGCCCGGACGCTTCCGTACTGCATCTAAGCCACGCAAGACTTTAATACTGGATGAGTCGTAGTTATTACCGTCGGTCATGTTTTTTCCTCAAGAAAATTCAGATTTATATAAAAACGATACTTTATACAAACCCTAAAAATAACGTGGTGTTACTTCACCTTGCTCCACGTGGAACAACGTTGCCTGATTATCTAATTCACACAGCACAGGCCAAACAGTATCGGCTTCTACTGCGGTCATCAATACTTGAGCGTCTAGTTGTTGCAAATGTGTTAATAATCTTAGACGCGCAAGCACATCCAATTCAGAAGCCACATCATCTAACAACACAACACAATTCTTATTATTTGCTTTCAAAAAATCAACTTGCGCTAATTTTAAAGCACAGATTAATAGCTTTTTTTGGCCACGCGATAACACAGCCTCAACCAAACCTAAATCAGTTTTCAATCGCAAATCAGCACGATGCGGCCCCAACTGCGTATGGCCACGCTCTCGATCTTTAAGTCGCGACTCCGCCAACTGCGTAACAAAATCTTTTTCTACATCAAAACCAGCCACATAATCCACTTTTAACACTAACTGTGGCAATAGCAACAATATTGCATTTTGTACAAAAAACAACCAATTATCAATAGTAGCGGCTCGTAACTTATGGAGAATCAATGCGCTTTCAGCTAATTCTTTTTCCCATACTTGCCACTCAGTTTCATCCACTCGTACGGTTTTTAGTAGCGCATTTCGTTGCACTAAAGCGCGATGATATCGCAACCACGCACTATAAAAAACAGGTTCCACATGGAACAATAACCAATCGACAAGTTGACGACGCGGCTTACTACCGCCATCAATGATATCTATACTTTCAGGATGCAGCAGTTGCACCGGTAAATCATGTGCCAACTCCGCTAAACTATGAACAATAACGCCGTTACGTTTAAGAAGCTGTACACCTTGTAAATCTTTACTAATACCCAGTTGTTGCCCATTATCCAACTTAGCAAAAACAGTGCAAACTTGCTGTCCATCCTGAATAACTTTACGAATTTGATGGCTTCTAAAAGAACGCCCTGATGCCAATAAATGCACCGCCTCTAATAACGAACTTTTACCGCTACCATTCAAACCGTAAAATAAATTCAACCGTGACAACGATAAATGGCAAGGTTGCAAATTACGCACACCTGTAATATTTAATCGCTGCAACACGGTTATTTATACTCAGATCATATTAATTAAAGACGCATTGGCATGACGACATAAACTGCGTCTTGGCTATCAGTCTCTTGAACTAGTATTGATGCGTTAGAATCACTTAGAATCAACTTAGTATTTGTCCCATTAAGCACACTCAACACATCCAGTAAATACTGAACATTAAACGCAATATCTAACACATCACCAACATACTCAATAGCCAGTTCTTCACGCGCTTCTTCTTGCTCTGGATTATTCGCTTGAATACATAACTCATTGTTTTTTAATGAAAAACGAACACCCTTATACTTCTCGTTAGTCAAAATAGCGGCGCGTTGCAATGCTTGTCGAAAATCTTCATGACTCACCAAGACTATTTTATCACCGCCTCGAGGTAGTACACGTTGATAGTCAGGGAACTTACCGTCAATTAATTTTGAGGTAAAAGAAACCATGCCTTCAACAATGGCTTCGTCATCTTTTTTCTTACCCGAGGTAATTGGCAAAGTCACTTGTAGGTGATTATTACCAAACGTTAAATGCAAGGCACTGTCATCATCACTCAACAACCGCTGTAACTCTTGTACACCTTTACGCGGCACGATAACTTGGATCTTTTCACTTGGCGCGGCCTCCGCAATGGCATCACACAACGCCAAACGATGACCATCTGTCGTCACGGTACGCAACTGGTTGTCACTGACCTCAAACAGCATGCCTGTCAGGTAATAACGCACGTCTTGTTGCGCCATCGCAAAACTGGTTTTTTCAATCAGACGCTTTAAGTTACCTTGGCTAATATTCAGTGAAAAAGCCCCTGCATCTTCTTCTAAACTTGGAAAATCTTGAGCGGGGAGGGTAGCCAACGAAAAACGGCTACGTCCTGATTTAATCACTAATTTTTGCTCATCTAAACTCAACTCAATCGTTGCGCCAGAAGGTAAAGACTTACAAATATCGAGTAACTTACGGCATGGAATAGTAATTGTGCCTGCATCAACAAACTGATCACTATTCAATTTTTGCGTCGCCACTAATTCAACTTCTAAATCAGTTCCTGTAAAAGAAATTTCGTCTTTTTGCACACGCAATAATACATTCGCTAATATTGGCATCGTGTGTTTTCTTTCAACAACACCAGCCACTTGCTGTAATGGTTTTAATAACTGGTCGCGACTAATTGATAATCTCATGTAACCCTCGTTAACCGTGTAATAAACGAATTAAATTGTGATAGTCTTCGGCAATTTCTTTATCAAGCTTGCGTAACTCTTCCACTTTCTCACAAGCATGCATCACTGTTGAGTGATCTCTTCCTTCAAATGCCAAACCAATATCAGGATAACTGTCACCCGTTAGCTCACGGGCTAATGCCATTGCTATTTGTCGTGGTCGCGCATAAATACGTAATCGTTTATGCCCTGTTAACTCTCGAATTGGAATTCGGTAATATTCAGCGATTACTTTCTGGATACTATCAATATTTACCTGCCTAGCACGCACAGCTAAAATATCTTTTAGCGCGTTTCTAACCATGTCAATATCAATTACTTTACGCTGAAAGTTTGCCATCGCAATCACTTTATTTAATGCCCCTTCTAATTCGCGCACATTCGCTTGAATATGTTGGGCGATAAATAAAGCAGCAGGCTTTGGTAAATCCAATCCTTTTATTTCTGCTTTTTTACGTAAAATACCGACACGAGTTTCTAAATCAGGTGGTTCTAACTCAACAGCCAACCCCCAAGAAAAACGTGATTTTAATTGCTCATCAAGATCAGGGATTTCTTTTGGATAACGATCAGAGGTCAAAATAATCTGACCTCTGTTTTCCAACAAGGTATTAAACGTATAAAAAAACTCTTCTAAACTCGCGCCTTTTCCTGCTAAAAAATGAATATCGTCAATTAATAACAAATCTAACGTTCGACACGACTTTTTAAAATCTTCAATTGCACCGCGCTGTAATGCCGAGACAAAACCACCAACAAACTTTTCCGACGTTAAATACAAAACCCGCGCACTTGGCTTCGCTGCTAACAGGGCATGACCAACAGCTTGCATCAAATGCGTTTTGCCTAAGCCTGTTGCGCCATACAAAAATAAAGGGTTATGTCCCGCATCCGCGGGCTTGGCAACAACATGTTGACACGCGGCATAGGCCATTTGATTCGCTTTGCCTTGTACAAAATTAGCGAATGTACTGCCCTCATTGAGCGAACTTTTCGGCTGCTCCAACGCAGGAGACGGCAGGGGAGGGGGGGTAATTCGACGTGGTTCTTCCAAGCGTACGAACGTTGTACCCACTTCCAGTGACACATCAGTGACGCGCCCTTGGCTAAAATCGGCCGCCAACAGTCGGATTCGGTCTAAGTATTTTTCAGCAATATGTTTACGAAAAAAAGGGTTTGGGGCGAGTAGGCGTAACGTTGTGTCGTTTTCCTCCACCTGAAGAGGACGTATCCACATGCCAAACAAGTTAGCTGGCATCTCGTCTTGCAGACGGTCAAGACAAAGCGCCCAGATCATCTTGCGTCTCCAATGCCATCAAAAAGGCTCGCCATTGTACGCAAGCCCATACTGTTTGTCAGCTTAAAAAACATGAAATAACAGTAAAAAAATCTCAAAAAACCTGTGGATAAGTCTGTGGATAAGTGCTGTGGATAACTCTGTATTTTCTGTGGATAAGTCTGTGGATAACTTTAAGCTAAAAAGTTATCCACATTTTATCCACAGGGTTATCCACAGGTCATGTATTTGATTGTAAAGGGAAAAAGTGACTTATCCACAGAAAAACGCTTCCCCCACTATAAATTCTAAATTTAATTATATATAATACAATAAGGAATTTATAGTGAGTGTTAATAAAAACTGTGGATAACTCAAAAAAGTTTTTGGTTTGAGAGATCATCGCAACACTTAAAAACGCTACTACTAATGACTAGAGAAAAATCATTTATCGTTTGACATAGAGACGAGAGATACATAGAATGATCGCCTTTTTGAAAGAGCCATCTTTGGCTGAATAACTGAGTAAAAATCATGAAGCGTACCTTCCAACCTAGCGAAATCAAACGCAAACGCACTCACGGTTTCCGCGCTCGTATGGCCGATAAAAATGGTCGTCAAGTATTAGCTCGTCGCCGTGCTAAAGGCCGTAAGCGTTTGACAGTGTGAGTTTAGTTCGTTCTTATCTTTTTCGGCCTGAACAACGTATACGCAATAGCGCAGGTTTTCAGGTCGTTTTTGATAGCACCTTGTGTAAAGTGGCTGTGCCACAGTATTTGGTGTTAATTCGTGCCAATACCGAAAGCAAAGCGCGCATCGGTTTTGTCATAGCACGAAAAAAAGTGCGGTTTGCCGTTGAGCGTAATCGTATCAAGCGTGTGGTGAAAAATAGTTTTCGTTTGCACCAATACGATTTGCCCGCCGTTGACGTGGTGTTTATTGCACGGCAAGGTTTAGGTGATTTAGCGAATGTTGATTTAGGTAAAGCCCTAGAAAAAACATGGCAACAACTGAATCGTCGATATCACGCCGCCCTCAAGGCAACCCATGAAAATCCTGCTTCTGATACCCATTCGCGTTTACCGATACGCCCTTAGCCCCCTCATGGCGGGTCGCTGTCGTTTCTTCCCTACCTGTTCTGCTTATGCCGAAGAAGCCATTATTAAACATGGCGCGTTAAAAGGCGGTTATTTAGCATCTCGACGTATTTTACGGTGTCATCCTTGGGGCGGCAGTGGCTATGACCCTGTGCCAGACACTTTCTCTTGGTCAACAGTGGAAATATGACTATGCAATGGGCTCGTAACCTGATTTTAGTCGGCTTAGCTATCGTTAGCTATCTGATGATTTTAGCGTGGCAACAAGACTATGGTAATGCTTCGCCTAGCGTAACAGCGGAAAGTACCGTAAATCACACCGTTGAGGCTGTTAAAGCGACAGATTTACCGTCTGTTTCCCCAGTGAGTAATGCCGATGTACCTGTTGTCGCCACTAAGACGGATTTACCCACACCAACAGCGACACAACCATCAGGCACATTGATCCATATTAAAACTGATGTCTTGGATTTGCAGATTGATCCTACGGGTGGTGATGTGGTGAGCTTGGCGTTGCCAACTTACACAAAAACGGTCAATAGCAAAGAAGCGTTTAATTTGCTAGAAAATAATCGCCAACGCGTGTTTATTGCGCAATCGGGATTAATTGGTGCGAACGGTGCAGATGCTAGCCCAGAAGGTCGGCCTGTTTATACAGTAGCAAAGACAAATTACGCATTAGCAGATAATCAAAATACCTTAGAAGTACCATTGTATTTTACTGATAAAAATGGGGTAGAAATTCAGAAAATATTTACTTTTACTAAAGGTAAATATGATATTGCCTTGAGATATAACATCATTAATCGCAGCCAAGGTGCATGGCAAGGTTTAATGTTTGCTCAATTAAAACGAGATGGTAGTGAAGACCCAAGTGCTAGCCATCAGGGTATGGGAATGGCTACATTTTTAGGTGGAGCTTGGGGAGCAGGAGAGAAAACATATAACAAGGTTGAGTTTACAGACTTTACTGAAGAGGCGGTTAAAGAAACAGCGAAAGGAGGATGGACAGCGATTGTTCAACATTATTTTGTTGCTGCTTGGATTCCTGACGCTAATACCACTAATCATTTAAATAGTCGTGCTAACAAAGAAAAGGGTGAATATTTTATTGGTTTTACCTCGCCTGATTTAACGGTGGCTGCAGGTATGCAAAATAGTATTCAGGCTAAACTGTATGCAGGACCTAAAATTCAAGATCATCTAAAAGTGTTATCTCCAGGTTTAGAACTAACCGTTGATTATGGCTGGTTATGGTTTATTGCTCAGTTCTTATTTTGGGTATTAAAAGCATTGCATGGATTTTTAGGCAATTGGGGTTGGTCGATTGTCTTTTTAACATTATTCGTCAAATTAGCATTTTTTCATCTTTCAGCAACCAGTTATAAATCCATGGCGAATATGCGCCGTGTTACGCCTGATATGCAGCGGATTAAAGAACAATATGGCACTGATCGAGCAAAAATGTCTCAAGCAATGATGGAATTATATCAAAAAGAAAAAATTAATCCGATTTCGGGTTGTTTGCCAATGCTTGTGCAAATGCCTGTATTCTTGGCATTATATTGGACATTAATGGAAAGTGTTGAATTACGTCATGCGCCGTGGTTATTATGGATAACAGACTTAGCAGCAATGGATCAATATTTTGTTTTACCTTTGATTATGGGTTTAACAATGTATGTCCAACAGTTATTAAATCCACAACCTACAGATCCAATGCAAGCCAAAGTGATGAAATTAATGCCCGTCATTTTTACGGTATTTATGTTATGGTTTCCTGCTGGATTAGTGTTGTATTGGGTCGTCAACAATACTCTATCGATTGTTCAGCAATGGGTGATTACGCGTCAAATAGAAGGCGCAGCGAAAAAATAGTGCTTTGCTGTTTTTGATCTCATGACTTACGCATCACACCATTAAATGAGTGCATAACGGCGTAAGTCCTAATCATTAAGTCATCGCTAAAATAAGGCTGTTCTTCGGAGCGGCCTTATTTTTTGGGGAAAGAAAATGAAGTTATCCACAGTCAACGATACGATTGCGGCAATTGCTACTCCTAATGGCCGCGGCGGCGTTGGTATCGTGCGGATTTCGGGTGCTAGAGCCTTAGCCATTGCCCAACTGCTTATTCAACAACAACAGCCTTTAAAACCGCGCTATGCGCATTTTAGAAGCTTTTACAGTGCTGATGATACTGTGCTTGATGAAGGTTTAGTGTTGTATTTTCCCAATCCCCATTCGTTTACAGGGGAGGATGTGGTTGAACTGCAAGGACATGGCGGCATGGTGCTGATGGATATGCTACTGAAGCGCGTTTTAGAACTGGGTGCGCGTATGGCACAAGCAGGGGAGTTTTCGCAGCGGGCATTTTTAAATGACAAATTAGATTTAACTCAAGCCGAAGCGATAGCCGATTTAATTGATGCCTCTTCACAAGCAGCAGTTAAATCGGCGACACGTTCATTGCAGGGAGCATTTTCGCAACGTATTAATATTTTATTAGAAAGTTTAATTAATTTACGTTTATACGTTGAAGCAGCAATTGATTTTCCAGATGAAGAAATTGATTTTTTAAGTGATGGTATTGTCGCTGCACGTTTACAATCGGTCAGAGATAATGTTCAAACGGTATTGGCCGAGGCGAAACAAGGGGCGTTATTACGCGAAGGTATGCGAGTTGTCATTGCTGGTAAACCCAATGCAGGAAAGTCTAGTTTACTCAATGCCTTAGCAGGTTATGAAGCTGCTATTGTTACCGATGTTGCTGGTACAACACGCGATGTTTTACGCGAACATATTCATATTGATGGTTTACCGTTACATATTATTGATACCGCAGGTTTACGAGAAACGGGGGATATTGTAGAGAAGGAAGGTATTCGTCGTGCTTATCATGAAATTAATCAAGCCGATGGTTTATTATTGGTATATGACTTATCCACAGAGTTATCCACAAATAGCGATAAAATATCCCCAATATTAATGAAAGATAATCAGTCTGTGGATAACTCGGCGAGTTATCCACAATATATGCAAGAGTTATCCACAGGATTTAATCCGTTAGCAATGGCTAAACAGTTTTTTGATCCCTTACCGCCGCCTAATAAATTATGTTTTGTGGCTAATAAATGCGATTTAGTGGCGCAAGAGCCGCATATTTCGGTGATTGAAGGTTATCCACATATTACATTATCGGCGCGTCAGGGTTTGGGATTGGAGCAATTACGAAACCATTTAAAAGCGCTTGTGGGTTATCAAGATGCGGAACATAGTCCATTTATTGCGCGTCGTCGTCATTTAGATGCCTTACGCCGTACCGAGGATGCTTTGCAGCAGGCTCATGAGCAATTACACGGCCTCGCCTTGGGGGAGTTGATGGCGGAAGATTTACGTGCGGCTCAGCAGGCTTTAGGTGAGATTACAGGTGCATTTACCGCGGATGACTTATTAGGAAAGATTTTTAGCAGTTTTTGTATTGGAAAATAAAGCCGATTCTTTGTAGTTCCGTGTTATTCCTGCTATACCATTCTAAGCCCTGTTATTACAGGGTTTTTTGTTCCGTAGTGTTCCTTGTTGGTCTGATAGAAGCCTGTTATTTTTGTTCCCTAACGTGTTCCCAAGCCTGAAAAAGTGTTCCCAAATAGTAGGAATTGTTCCCATTTATCTACTTTTTTAGGGAACAAATGAGGGGGAAATAATGATTTTTAAGCTTTTATAGGCCATGAATTGTGAGTTTTTTTCTTAATGCTTTATATCATCAAAGCCTTACGGGGCAATGATTACAGAGGTTTTTTTCCCAAGCAGGGGAACAGGTTTAGATCATTATTAGTATTTGGGAACAAAATGAGGGGGAGTGATGGCTTTTACAGACACGGCGTTAAGAAACTTGAAAGCAGCCGATAAGAGTTACGAAAAGTCGGACGGTGGAGGGATGTACATAGAAGTCAGTCCAACAGGTCGAAAAACGTGGGGGATTCGTTATCGCTTAGGCGGCAAACAAGAAAAAGCGATACTAGGCGAATACCCAGCTTATGGCTTGCAACGAGCGCGACAATGGCGAGAGGAAACACGAACCTTAGTCATTCATGGAAACTCACCACAACAGGCTAAAAAAGCCTTGTTTAGCGGTTTGGATGAGGAATTACCCGATAATGTTCGACAGTACGCGATTAAGTGGTGGAAGTCGGGGGAGTTAATTGGTGATGCAATCAAAGCAGAGGCGGCAAAGATAGACTCATTAGAGGCTTTTGCGTGGCTGTGGTTTGTTGAGGTCGCACAAAAAACGAATAGCAACCCACGAAACATAGAGCGTGTGCTTCACAAGGATATTATTCCCGCCATTGGTGCAAGGAGTATAGCCAGTATCAACACGGGGGATGTATTGGCGATTACCGACCGTATTAAAGCCCGTGGTTCTGACCAAATGGCCTTACAGACTCGCAATATCTTAAAACGCTTGTTTGCCTACGCTATTGCACGCCAAAAGATAACGTTTAACCCTGCCGCCGCTATAGAGGCTCAATTCATTGCCACGGCAAAAAGTAGAGACGTGTCACTCACTGCCGAGGAGATAGGCAAGCTTATCTGTGCTGTGTATCAATCCAGTATTAGGCGGGCGCACAAGCTGGCTATTCACCTGTTGATATTGTGCATGGTTCGCAAAACAGAGCTAACTAAGGCACGTTGGCAAGAAATAGATTTTGATAAGGCAGAGTGGCAGATACCCGCCTCACGCATGAAGAAAGATCGCATACATACCGTGCCTTTATCACAACAGGCGATTGAAATATTTAGAGAGCTACAATTTCTTGCTTGTGGTTCGTCTTATGTTTTTCCGAGTCGCAATACCCTCAATAAGCCCATATCAGACAATGCCCTAAACCAAGCCATACAAACGATGGACTTGGATATAAGGGCGTTTGTCATACATGACTTTAGGCGCACAGCTTCGACGTTATTGCATGAGGCGGGTTTTAACTCTGATTGGGTGGAAAAGTGCCTTGCCCATGAACAGAAAGGCGTGAGAGGCGTTTATAACAAGGCGGAATACTTGACCCAAAGGCGCGAGATGATGCAATGGTGGGCTAATTTTGTGGATACTCAAGCAGTATCGAGGCGAAAATAATGACGGGGCGTATGGGGATAATGACCCAGCTCTCTAAAAAACAGTGGCGACAGTGGCGACAGCCTAGAGCTGCAAGGGTTTGGCTGTCGCCATATATAATATAAGAGTGGCGACAGTGGCGACAAATATGCTTATTATATATACAATAATTCAGTTATTATTTTAATATCATATTGATTATTAACAGATTGTCTTGTTTTTTAGGTGTCGCCACGCAAAACTAAGAAAAACGGCTTTTCTCTTAGCTTGCTAAAGGATAAAGGGGTTATTTAGTGCTTTATGTGTGGGCTATTTTGTTTTAAGATGACGGTAGAACGCCTGAGCCACTTTGATAGCCTGAGCGTCTCAATACTCCCTCTTGACCGTTGCGTTTAGCGTAATGCTCTTGGGGCAACAGACCGCCTTTTATGGCGGTTTTGTTATTTTATGGGCATTGAATCTTGTAATATGCACAAAGCTGGATAGTGTCGTTTTTAATTGATTAGGAGTTCTTTAGCATGGCAGGCAATAAAACATTAACCGTTCAAGGTGTAGAAATTCATCTTGTTTCTAAGGATGATGAGGATTACATAAGCCTTACGGACATGGTGCAGGGGTTTGAAGGACAAGAGCAGCTTATAAAAAACTGGCTACAAAATCAGAATACTATTGAGTTTTTGAGCGTTTGGGAGCGGTTAAATAACCCTGATTTTAATTTGGTGGAATTACACCAAATTAAAAGTGAGATTGGGCTTAATCGTTTTGTCATGTCAGCCAAAAAATGGACGGAAAAAACTAAAGCTATAGGGTTAATTGCTAAGGCTGGCCGCTATGGTGGTACATTTGCCCACAAAGATATTGCTTTCGAGTTTGGTTCTTGGCTAAGTCCAGAGTTCAAACTGTACCTAATCAAAGAGTTTCAACGTCTTAAAGATGCCGAAGCGCAAAGCGGTCAATTAGAGTGGAATATCAGACGTACGCTTGTTAAAGCACATTATCGTATTCACACGGATGCCGTTAAGGCGAACCTTATCCCGCCAACCATTAGCAAAGCTCAAGAAGGCTTAGTTTATGCCACAGAAGCAGACTTATTAAATAAGGCTTTGTTTGGTATGACCGCTAAAGAGTGGAAAACGCAAAATCCCGATAAAACGGATGGCAACATTAGAGATTATGCGACCATTGAGCAGTTGGTGGTGATGGCAAGCCTAGAGAGTCAAAACGCACTATTGATACATCAAGGGCATGATGCCTTGATACGCTTAACGGTGCTAAATCAATTAGCAATCAATCAGCTTAATTCTTTATTGGGTAATGCAGCGGTCAAAAAACTAGACAATGCGCCTTTGTTGAATAGCAAAGAATAGGGCTATTTAGCGTACATATTTTTCGATAACAGACCGCCTTAATTATGGCGGTTTTGTTATTTTTGGCTGTCATGTTTGTGATGGCTTTATCTATTGGCTTTTTAGGGCTAAGATTTGATGTGTTAAACATCAAATCATTGTCGAGGTTCTTATGAGTCGTGTACAGTCAGCACTCATTGATAGAGGCTTAGATAAAATGGCAGACAGGGTGATATTATGGCAAATGAATTAGATACAGAAATTGCTACATTTAATGAGCATCTACCTACACTCATCAGTCATTTAGGTAAATTTGTTGTCATTAAAGGCGAAAAAATAGAGGGTATTTACGATACTTATAGTGACGCGCTTAAATTTGGCTATCAAAAGTTCAAATTAGAGCCGTTTTTGGTTAAAAAAATCTCACCTTCAGAGCAGGTACTTTTCTTTACAAGAGATTTTTCTCAACCATGCCAAGTATAAATTTACCTATTCAGGATAGCGGTGTACTCATTCAAGTGCTTATAGGTGTTAGCTATCCTTTCCAAGAAGCCTTAAAACTAGCAGGGCAAGCCATACCCAAGCCAATTAAAGGGCATTTTTTAATAGACACGGGCGCAAGCCTAACTTGTGTTGACGCAAGCTTGATACAGCCGCTTGACTTGCCTGTTATTGGTTCTGTGAACATTCAAACACCGTCAACACAAGGTGGTACACACCAATGCAAACAATATGACGCTATGCTTTTTTTACAAGATCAAGGGAGTGCTGGTTTTATTATTGAGGCAATCCCTTTGTTAGCAACACATTTAAAGTCACAAGGTGTTGATGGCTTGATCGGTAGAGATATTCTTGATAGATGTACCCTCATATATAACGGTACTGCTAAGACCTTTACTCTAGCTTATTGAAATAAGAAATAACCATCACTAATCACACGGGCAAATACAGCCCTTTTTTATTGTCATGTTTAAAAAACGTCTAAAAATCGACATATCCTAAAAACGTGTCGAAAAAAACGTAATTATTAAACATGAGTCTTAATTCAACAATCAATCACCACCAAAAAACAAACCTCTTTCCCTCTTAGCAAGCTATTTCAAGCCCTAAAATCCTATTTTTTCTTTTTTCTAAGTTGTAAACGCCACATACAACTTACTTTTGATAGAAAACATTTTTTAGTCATGCAAAATACACATACCTTATGAAGCGTCACAAGGCCGAAAACGTCCCTATCATTCAATTTTTTTGTGCGGATTAAGCATAAAAGTGATGGCTAAAGTGTGTTTTCGAGTGTCAATAATTTAATCATCGAAGGGGTTCGACAATGATGCAGGCACAAGCAACCAGTCCGCAAAAGCTAGTGATTAGCAAAGCATTTAATGATCGTTTATTAAGACGGCCTGAAGTTGAAAACAAAACGGGTTTAAGCCGTTCGGCCATTTATGCCGCCATTAAAAATGAGAGTTTTCCCGAACCCGTTCGTATTTCTAATAATGCGGTCGCGTGGCTTTGCAGTGAGATAGATGAGTGGATTAACAATCGCATTGCACAGCGCAATAACAAGGCGCGTGTGCAATATATGAAGGCTTAACACGCCTATTTTCTGTGGTTTTTTAGAGGTAATTGAAAATGAAAACAGTCACGATTAAAGCCAATGGTCAAACATTATCCATGTCTAGTGATGATGCCCTTGCTCTTGAGGCCGCGTTAATTCAGGCGCGCAGATCGCCTAATGAAGAGGTGTGTCAGATGACGTTATCGGGCGGCGTTCGTGTGATGTTTAGCGGTTTGAATGGTGGTAATTTTAGTCAATCGTTAACCCCGATGGATGGTATTTTAGCACCTGTACCTAAGCCGATGTACTCCGCTAACGATATGACTCTCACCGACTGCTAAAAACTCCCCATTCATTCAGCGCAAAAAACGGCACTAAACCCGCCGTGTGGGGATTTTTGCGCCTAAAAATGGGGTTAAAGGCCAATTTTGTGTTGAAAGGTACACATAATGAAATTATTGATTGAGGTTTACGGACAGTTATTATCCATGGATTTTGCCGCGATTGATGCCCTAAAAACGGCTATTACTAAGGCAATGGACACCCCACCGAGGGCGAAAGTTGCCGAGGCTAGCGTCGTGGGCATTATTCAGGCGCGGTTTTTGGGTTTGTGTTTGGTGATTAAAGCGGCTAATCAACAAATCACGATACAGGCCGAAGATGTGCCAATTTTGCAGGCCGCTTTAACCAACGCGGGGGCAGTCTTAAACGTGCCTTCTACGACAGAAACGCCCACGGGTGATATTGTGGTGATGTGTTATGCACCATTAGAAGAAATCTCACCACCTTAAACGCGATACCCCCAAAAACAGGACGAACGCAAAAAACGGCACTAAACCCGCCGTGTGGATTTTTGCGCCTAAAAATGGGGTTTTGGTGAGTTTTTGGCATAAAAAACCCCGTATCGTGGGTCAAACACTAACGGGGCTAACTATCAAACTGCAAAAGGAGCATAGCACAATGCGTATGCTAAGTAATCGTTTTAACACTGTTTCTATAACCTGTACTCCACCTATGGGTAGTGCAGCTATTCAGCATGATAAAAAAATCGCTAACAAGTATATTTCCATTCACCCCTTGACGACAGCCACAGACGCGACCAATAATAACCGCAATGTCCCACATGGACAGATAACAGGTTTGGTCGCCTGTTCCAAAAGTTGGCGCACAACCGCGCTTTGCGGTTTTTTTGTGCGTACCGTATGGTTTCGTGCTTGTTATGACGGGCTGTATGGGGACACCTTCGGGTGTGCCAGTGCCAACTACTGGTCGACCAACCCTGTACAGTCCGTCACCCGATGCTTGGTCGCTTCTGGTGATGGGTTTAATCCCGTTATAGTTGGAGCGTCAAGCATGACAACCCCCGCCCAAAATCCGTATAGCGTCAAGCAAACGATTGCCGCCTTTAATTGTATTTTACAAAGCCTTAATCCTGATACTTACACCACAACAAGCACTATTTTAGCCGCGCTCAAGGCTCACGGTATTCCCCGTGACTTACGTTCGGTACAGCGTTATTTAGTGGCGTTGGCTGATTATTCTCTTGTTGAGCATAACAACCGTCACCCCAAAGGCTGGAAACTACGTACCACCCTTAGCAAATCTAGCGACGCTATTTTAGCAATGGGGGTGCAATCATGAGTCCACGCAATCCTTTACCCCGTCTAACCCCAAAACAATACGCGCAAGCCGTGCGTAAAGTTTTACCTGTTAAACAAGACGTTATCACTTGGCAAGCTAAACCCTTAGATGGTGAATTTTGGCAGGTTGTGACCCACAAAGGCGAAACACTGGCAACGGTTGCCGACACGGTAACAGAGCCAAAAATCAGCGCACAAGATGCCGCGCAGTTAATGGCGGATGCCCCGTTATTGTTGAATGAGTTGAAATTGACGCATGACGCACTGTTAGCCGCTTTTACGATGCTGTCTCAACAAGAAGAATTTTCTTTTGAAAAGTTGATCCCTTTGTCATCCCGTTCCAGTGAGCGTTTAACCTTACTAATGAAATATCGCCACTTGTTAGGGGGTGTGCAATGACGCTTTTTTATCAATGTACCGAACAGCAAATGCGTAAGTTAGAAATTTTAGACGCGCATTTGCACGTTTTGCAGTCGTTAGCGATGTGTATTGACGCGAAACATCCACTGGATTTTAACCCCGAAAAGCTGTCGACGATGCTTTCCACCCTAAGCAATGACCTAACCAATACATTGGCAAGTATTCAAGAAAACGGCCTTCAAAAACAGGGGGCAATATGAATAACTCCCCCATGATTAGTGCCATTCGCCAAGCCGCTACAGCCGCCCTAAATCATGCCGCCGTATTAGTGCCTGAATGGTTGCCCGATGGTAAACGTCACCACAACGAATGGATAGCTAAAAATCCCGTTCGTGGCGACCGTCAAACAGGCTCTTTTAGCGTGTCCTTACTAACAGGCAAATGGAATGACTTTGCCGATGGCGGCGCAAAAGGTGGCGACTTAGTGGGCTTATTAGCCTATTTGCACCACTGCAAACAATGGCAAGCCGCGCAAACCATAGATAGCCGTTTAGGTTTGGGCTTGTTTACCGCATCAGGCCAAGCAAGCACGCCCAATGAAGCACAACAAGCCGCTATTGCTGCATCACTCAAACGCGCCGAAGCAAGCCAACTGCAAGCACAAATTAGAGAAAAGCACGACCGCGAATCTGCCAAGCTGCAAGCGTTATCTATGTGGCTATACGCACAGTCTGCCAGTAAAGATCATAGCTACTTACTCAAAAAGCAAGTGCTGGCTTATGGCTTGCGTCAAAGTAAAGTGGGTAATTTGCTTGTACCCGTATGCTTTAACGGTGAAATAGTCAACTTGCAACAAATCACACCTTATGGTCAAAAGTTGTTTTTAACAGGCGGTCAAGTCAAGGAGTGTTACTCACCAATTGGCCGCGTGATGACAGGCCAACGCCTGTATATCTGTGAGGGATGGGCAACAGGTGCAACATTACACCAACACACGGGCAAAGCGGTTGCTTGTGCCTTAAACGCAGGCAATCTAAAAGCCGTGGCCTTAGCCATGCGTGCGCGATATGGCGAGACGGTCGAATTAGTCATTGCAGGGGATGACGACCGACAAACCACCACCAATGCAGGCCGCAAAGCCGCTAACGATGCCGCCTTAGCCATTGGGGCAACAGTGGTTTTTCCGCAATGGCCGCACGATGCCCCATGCTATTTAACCGACTTTAACGACTTAGCCTTGTGGCTTAACGAACAGGAGCTAATTGCATGAGTAAGCTAACCTTAGTAACCGAGGCAGAAACGCCCACAGATACGCAAATAGGGCAAGAACGGCCTTATTATGCCGTCTATACCAAAGACACAGTTATTGACGGCAAGCACTTTCACGCGGGTACATGGTTTCATACCGTCAAGCATGGCGCACCCAACAGCAAAGCGATTGAGGTTGACCAATGGCTATGCGCTCCCCTGCATATCGAAGCCGACACCATTAGCAGTGATGATGGCAGCGTAGGACGTTTATTACGCTTTACCAATAAGCACGGGCAGCCTGTTGAATGGGTGATGCCTATGGAGCTTATTGCAGGTAGTGGTGAGGAATTGTTAAAGGTGGTTTTCCGTCAAGGGTTAGTGGCGGATTATGGCTTGCGGCGGTCAATTCCAGCTTATGTTGCCAACAATCAAAGCCCTAGACCTATCTTGGCGACAACTTGCAAAACAGGCTGGCATAAGTCAGGCGCGTTTGTACTCCCTAATAATGTTTTAGGCGGTAGTGATGTGCGATATCAAGATTCAGGCAAGGCCGCCGCCATATTTTCAAATCAAGGCAGCCTTGAGGCATGGCAAAAAGAGGTTGCCGCCTTGTGTGTGGGTAATCCCGTGCTGATTTTATCGGTATGTTGTGCCTTAGCCGGGCCCTTGCTGGCAAAGGTAGGCGTTAATGGCGGTGGTGTGCATTTAGTCGGTGATTCGTCCAGTGGCAAGTCATTAGCGCAATTAGTGGCCGCGTCAGTGTGGGGAAATCCCAACGTCTTCGCCGCCTCTTGGGATATATCAAAAGGCGGTGTAGAGATTGAGGCCGCCTCACGCAATGACACTATTTTAATTTTGGATGAGATTAAGCGAGCAGACCCCAACAAAGTGCAAGAAATGGCCTATGCCATTGCCAACGGCATAGGTAAAAGCACCATGACCCGTGAACGTGAAGGCCGCGCCAAATTATCTTGGCGAGTGCTTGCTCTATCCAGTGGCGAACGTTCGCTATCGGAACACGCCGCCATAGCAGGTAACAGCGCACACGCGGGGGCAGAGCTACGCATGGTTGATGTTGATGCAGGTAATCGCAAATATCGCGCCTTTGATTATTTGCACGGCATGGATGGCGAATCGTTTCACCGTATGCTGACCCTTGCGTGTACCAATCATTACGGCCATACAGGAGTGATGATGGTTACTCACCTGTTAAAGCAAGCTAAGAAAGAATGGTTTGTGGCCGCCTTTGTTGAGCAAAGAAAAGCCTTTGATACTGAAAGCGCACAAGCAGGACGGGTAGCCGACCGTTTTGCGGTAATGGCGTTAGCGGGTGAATTGGCAATAGGTTACGGAATATTGCCGTGGCCTGTTGGCGCAGCACAAGCCGCTTGTAAGCTACTTTTTAATGAATGGCTATTAAGAGTGGGTGATGGCAATACGGAGGACAGGCAAATATCGAAAGCCATTGCTGATTTTATCGCAGTACATGGTGATAGCCGTTTTTCGGATATTGACAGCAAATACGCATCAACACATATCAACAATAGAGCGGGCTATTACTTGATAAATGGTGATAAGCGATTCTATCTGTTTAATACCCCAGCCTTGCGTGAAGCCGCACAAGGTTATAGTCAAGAACGTATTTTAAGAACACTAGAAACAAGTCATGCCCTGATGATGGCTAGTGAAGGTAGAAGACAAAAACAATACCGCTTGCATGGTGGAGGCCACGCCCGATTCTTTGTTATTGACCCCGATAAACTGGAGCATGAACACGCTTAGTCACACGGCAAAGAATAAGCATAATGTTATGTTATAACGTTTTATTTCATAGGCAGGCTAAGAATGAAAAATAATTGTCATTTAGGCCAATTTTTTTCTTAAAGACGTGCAAAAAAAGAGACTTCTTTGCTTTGCAAATTCTAGAAATGGAAAAAGACGTGGTTACAAAGGTTACAAGGTTACAGCCTAGAGCCGTAAGGGTTTGACTGTAACCTCATTAAAAACAGTAAAGGTTACAAAGGTTACAAATATGTTTATTTAATATATAAAATTTGTTTTTTATAACCTTTTTATTGATTCTGTAACCAGAGACAGCTTTTGTAACCAGTTGAAAATATTTAGAGGTTACAGCTACAACCACTGAGGCTCTAGGCTTTGAGTGGGTTTGTAACCTTGTAACCTCTGTAACCAAGGTTTCTAGAGAGGTGGCTCAGAGGGGTGGTACAGGAGTAGAGAAAAATAATTGTCATTTATGCCAATCGTATGACGATATTAACGACTAAAAAAGAGAGGTGATTATCGACAAAAACAGTCAAAACCTTTTCTTTTAGCCTGCTAAAAACAAGGGCAGGCAACACCGATTTATTACGTTTACCAACCACCCATAAGGGGATAGACCATGCAAGAAAAAACCACAGCCTTACCTGAAAAAATACAGGCGGCCATTGACCACCACCAAACCGCAAAACAGGCATTTATTGACAGCTACGACAAATACAAGGCTACCCTTGCCCGTTTGGATAAGCACCGTAAAACCGCGCAAGCCGCCCACAATCAAGCACAACAAACAGGCCAACAATGGCGCGAACTCATTCGCCTAAGTGATGGCGCATTAACGAAAGAGATTACCGCTCTACGCCGCAAAGAAACCGAAGATAACGACCTAGCCGAAGAGTTTGACAAAGTTGTACTGGAGGTTGAGAGCATCGCCATTGAAAGCGAGCGTGAGGCTTATGAGATGTGGTGCAAACATGGTGAAGCATGTCATAACGCCGCTAAGTTGTACGATGACCATGTATTACAAAATGCGACCCGTGAATTATTGGCGTTACCAGAGGCTAAAGTAATTGCCTTGAACATCCGTCAATCTATGAATAAGTCGATAGCCAATTCAGAGTATTGTTATGGTTTAGATGCCACTAAAAGTGGACAAGAGCAGTATCTTGCAATAGCCAAAGAAAAGGCTGGTAATTACTTAGTGTCGTTGTTTTTAGGGCTTATTGATGGCGTAGAAGATAATCAGATGTTTGATGATGTACGGAAGTCTTTAACGATGGAAAATTCATCACTTATAGACAAGCGCAAATTTGCACCTAAATCACCAGCACAAAAACACATAGAGAGATACCAAGCCACCGACAATGCCGCTTAACGCCCTGAGAGTTAGCCTCAACAAAAAAACCGCTGTCATAGCGGTTTTTTTATGTCACGCCTATTTTTATTATATGAAAAATATACTCAACAGCAAAAATAAGTATTTTTATTGATTTAACCCAAGAAAAAGCAATTGGGACCCCGCCCCACCTGCCCACTAAATAGGTCGGTTTTGATGCAGTTGACGCAATAGTTCAAAGCCTTACGGCTGTAGGCATGGCTTAGGGGTTTTTCACTTCAAAAAGTGATGCACTTTGACGCAAAATGATGCACTTTTGATGCAAGCTAAAAGAGGCAGTTTTAAGAAAAAAGGTGGTTTTTACGGTTTTTTAAGAAAATGGCGAAAATGAGTAGTCCATGAATGGCCGTAACAAGCCGTATTAGTCTAAATAATTGATAGTAATTTAGCTCAAGTCGTGACCGTTACATGATTTACTGACTCAACAGGCGCACGTTGCACGATAGCAGGCGTTTTTTGTCGTGCTTGCCATAAATCGTAATTTGATTGCATACGCAACCAGTGTTCAGCATCACCGCCTCGCTCTTTGCCCAGCCAAGCCTCAATGCGTAATGCCATATCAGGCGTAATGCCTGTTACCCCGTGCAATAACCGAGACAAGGTAACTCTGGACACTCCTAATTGCTTTGCAGCGGCTGTCACCGTTAAACCTAATGTAGGCAATATTTCTTCACGTAATATTTCAGCAGGGTACGCAGGGTTAAACATCATGCTCATTTTATTTACCTCTTAGTGATAGTCTTGATAATCAACTAATACCGCATTTTCGCCGTCAAAATAAAAGGTTAGCCGCCAATTACCATTGACTGAAACCGAGTAATGTCCGTCTATGCTTTGGTTTTTAGGGTTTTTACCTGTCAGTTTATGTAGCTTCCAACCGTCAATATTCATGTGTTGTACGGTTTTTGCCGCGTCAAGTGTGGTCAATTGAAATTGCAACTTACGTGCATGAGCGGCTTGTATTCCTGCCGTGCTACCCGTTTTTGCAAATAACTCTATACCCTTGTGTCTAAAGCTCTTAATCATGCCACCCTCCATGACCTAAAGTGTATCACTTGTAGATACACTTTTATAGTCCATGAGAGGCTTTACAAGGCCGTATGATTCCAAAAGACAAAATAAATGATAGGCTTTTGATAAACAAATAGAGCAAGACGCTCAAGCTGGCAAGAAAGAGGGCGGTAAGGCTCAAAAGTTCCCTAATTTGTTCCCAAATTAAAATACAAAAAATAAGAAAGCTAATGTTATCAATAGATACAGAGTGTTTAGCATATTCTGTATTGGAAAATAAAGCTGATTCCTTGTAGTTCCGTGTTATGACGGGTTTTTTGTTAAGTACATAAACGTAAGTTTGTTTGTATTTTCCATTCGCACTGAGCTTGTCGTGCTTCTTCGATACGCTCAGCATTGACGGACAGAAGTAAACCGCGCATCCTGAGCTTGTCGAAGGGGGGGCTCGATTCTTCGTTAAGCTCAGAATTACCACGAACGGTGAAACTTTTGTGTAGGTACTTATTGAAAGCGGAATACTAAACAACAGCAATACACCTCTAATTTACTCCGTTTTAAACAACTTCACCACCGAACTCAAATCCTCCAAACTCGCACCTTGAGCCGCGTGTAAACGCAACAACTGTGCTGCTAACGCTGAAATAGGCGTACTACTGGTATTTTCTTTCGCCAACGCCACGGCATTATCTAAGTCTTTTAACAGGGTTTGCACTTTCCATTGCACAGGCTCAAAGCTATGTGTTGCCATGCGCGGTGCAAGAATTTGCAAGGGTAAAGAATCGGCAAAACCGCCTGCAAGCGCAGGGGCGAGTTGTGCCGCATCCACACCTGCTTTGGCGGCTAAAGCCACAGTTTCGGCAATTAACACTGCGTTACTGGCCACAATCATTTGATTGCAGATTTTGGTAATTTGTCCCGTACCAACGTCGCCCATGTGCGTGAGTTTTTGCGATAGATGGCTTGCGATAGGGCGTAACTTAGCAATTTGTTCGTCTTCGCCGCCCGCCATTATAATTAATGTGCCGTTTTCTGCGCCAGTCACGCCACCAGAGACAGGTGAGTCAATCCAATGCACATTTTGGACGCGTAAACGGTCGGCAAAGTCACGCGTAGCATCAGGAGTAATACTAGAAAAATCGACAATCAATTGTTGGCTTTGTAAATAATCACTTAAACCATGCTCACCAAACAGCACTGATTCAACTGCGGTGGTATCGGCTAAACACAGCATAATCATCTCACATTCGCGGCCAATGTCGGCAAAGTTGGCTGCAAGTTTCGCTCCTTGTTTCACTAAGGGTTGGCATTTTTCGGGCGAGCGATTCCATACCCAAACATCATAACCTGCAGCCAATAAACGTGTGGCCATACGGCTACCCATCAAGCCAATGCCAATAAAACCGATAGTTCCCATGAAAAAACCTATTCATTTGTAGAAAGAAACAGCACGCATTATCAAAAAAATGTCGTCGCCACTGTGGGTCATAAATGCGCTATTCTAGCGGCCTTATGATGGTCATCTCAATGTTATATCCTTTCAGTTGAATTCAGCGAATGCGTGAATTTAGCTCAAGGATGGCAAAATAATAGAAGAGGGATATATGCTACGAAAATTATTAGGTCTTAAACCCAAAGCCAGCATTTACAGCCAAGTCATGCCGCAAACAGAAGGCGCACTGGAGTTAACCTATTTAGGCACAGCAGGTTTTATTCTTAAAAATAAACAGCGAACCGTTGTTTTAGACCCTTATTTAAGCCGTATTGGTGTCACCGAATTATTTCGCCCTTTGCATACCAACACGGCATTATTAAAGAAATATATTCCTCACGCCGACGATGTATTAATTGGCCATGCTCATTATGACCATATTTTAGATGCACCCGATTTATGCAAACAAACAGGCGCACGGTTAATTGGCTCTAAAGCTACTTGTATGGTGGGTCGAGCCGCAGGCTTACCCGAGTCGCAACTGAAAGAAACCGCAGGCCGTGAAGATATTGCTTGTGGCTCATGGACGGTGCGTGGTTTACCGTCTATTCATGGCAAAGCCATTTTTGGTCGTATTCCGATTGCGGGTGATATTTTATCGCCCCCCGTTTGGCCGCCCAAATTATTAGATTTAAAGCATGGTTTAGTGCTGAATTGGTTGGTAGATACAGGTTCGCTAAAAATTGTTCATATTGATTCGGCTGATTTTATTCCTCAAGAATTACAAGGCATGAAAGCAGATATTGTCTGTTTATGTGCGATTGGCCGTAAATATCGCCCCAATTACGTCAAAGAAGTGGTGGCATTATTACAGCCCAAATGGATTATTCCGTGTCATTGGGACACCATGTTTACCCATTATGAAAACGAGCCCGATTATATTCCGAGTGTTGATTTAGCAGGCTTTATTGAAGAAATTAAAGCGGTGGGTGTTGAGCCGATTGTCATGCCGATGCGTGGTAAACAATGGTTTAAGGTGAATAACTAAGTAAGTATGCAAAAGTTTCGCCGTTCGTGGTGAGCCTGTCGAACCACCCTTCGACAAGCTCAGTGTGAGCGGTATATTGATCAGTCTTATTTAAACAGGAATCAGCGTTATGGCGGGTAGCAGTTTGTTGATGTTGATTGATGATATTGCCACGATTTTAGACGATGTTGCGCTAATGACCAAAGTAGCAGCTAAAAAAACATCGGGCGTATTAGGGGATGATTTAGCACTTAATGCCCAACAAGTCACAGGCGTAAAAGCAGATAGAGAATTACCTGTTGTCTGGGCGGTAGCCAAAGGTTCGTTTAAAAATAAAGCGATTTTAGTACCAGCGGCTTTGCTGATAAGTGCTTTTGCGCCGTGGGCCATTATTCCCTTATTGATGTTAGGCGGCGCGTTTTTGTGTTTTGAAGGGGTAGAAAAACTGCTACATCCTTTATTACACGGCCATGATGAAGATGCGGCGCATCATCAAGCCTTAGTCGGCGCATTAGCCAATCCTCAAGTCGATATGGTGGCTTTTGAGCAAGAAAAAGTCAAAGGCGCGATTCGTACGGACTTTATCTTATCGGCTGAAATTATTGTCATCACTTTGGGCACAGTGGCGACCGCGACTTTTTTCAATCAAGTGATTGTCTTAGTGGGCATTGCCATTATTATGACGGTGGGTGTTTATGGCCTAGTCGCAGGTATTGTCCGTCTGGATGATATGGGTTTGTATTTAAGCCAACAACAGAGTGTCGCTAAACAGAAATTAGGTGCATTTTTATTGATTTTAGCTCCTTATTTAATGAAGTTTTTATCGGTTGTTGGTACAGCCGCAATGTTTATGGTGGGGGGTAGTATTTTAGTGCATGGTTTATCACCTGTGCATCATCTGATTGAGCATTGGGTGGAAGTTGTCAGTGGTTTTGCCCTTATTGGTGGTTTGCTGCACGTCATTATGCCGACTCTTTTTGATATGTTGGTGGGTGTGATTGCAGGGGCTATGGTGTTAGCGGTGGTGACGATGGGTAGCCGTTTTATGCCTAAACATGCTTAACGGCAATTTTGTTTAAAAGACTGAGCAACACGTTTTTCTACTGTCTCACGTTCTGATTCAGGTAGGTAATTTCGGCTGCCATCTTTATTGGTTGTATAAAGCGAGCCTGTCCGTACGGTTGACATTATAGAGGCAGATTTATTACACGTTTCTCGTAGTCTTTCCTTTCTTTCTGCGAGTTTCTCGGCTAGTTTTGCGTTTTTTGCGTTGCGCGAGTCTTCAAAAACATCAAGCATCTTTTGTTGTCGTTGTTTGATCTCTTGAGGACTAACATCTAGCTGACTACTACTACGAGGTGTACTAGGTAAGTTCAGTGTTTCAACGTTGGCCGATTCAGGGACTTTATCGCCAAAATGCGTTTTGCCATCGGCATCAACCCATTTATACACATCTGCCTGTGCCGCGAAACTGAATAGTAACGAACAAATGACTACGCTAAGATGTAACATCGTAAATGACTCAATCGTTGATTTTGAGAAAAATACCATAAAAAAAACGGAGGCATAAGCCTCCGTTTTTCTGTGCGTCAACAAATTAATCGTTGTAAGCACGCTCACCGTGTGAGGTAACATCCAAACCGATACGCTCTTCTTCTTCGCTAACACGCAAGCCGATAGTAATATCAACCAGTTTGTAAGCAATAAACGCTGTCACACCAGACCATACAACAGTCGTTAGTACACCAATTGCTTGGATTTTAACTTGACCAAGGATGCTATAGTCAGCAGCAACACCATTAGCCACGTAATCCCAGATTCCTAAACCACCCAATGAAGGAGCAGCAAAGACACCTGTTAATAACGCCCCTAAGATACCACCCACACCATGCACACCGAACACATCTAAGGCATCATCAGCACCCAAAAGACGTTTTAGGGAGTGAACACCCCACAAGCAGACAACACCCGCAATTAAACCAATCGCTAATGCGCCGTTTGCGCCGACAAAACCACAGGCAGGCGTAATGGCGACTAAACCACCAACCGCACCTGATGCAGCACCCAACATAGAGGGCTTGCTTTTGAAAATCCACTCCGTCAACATCCAAGAAACAGCAGCGGCAGCAGTTGCTAACCATGTATTGAGAAAGGCTAAACCAGCAACACCATTAGCTTCTAAAGCAGAACCTGCGTTAAAACCGAACCAACCGAACCACAGTAATGCTGAGCCAATCATGGTCATGACCATATTGTGCGGTAACATCGCTTCTCTACCGTAGCCAAGGCGTTTACCAATCACATAAGCACCCACTAAACCAGCAACAGCCGCATTGATATGAACAACCGTACCGCCTGCAAAATCTAATGCGCCTTTTTGGAATAACCAGCCCGCAGTTGCACCCGCAGCGGCAGCAGCATCGGCATCAGTATAAGCATCAGGACCAGCCCAGTACCAAACCATGTGTGCAATGGGTAAGTAAGAAATCGTAAACCAAATCACCATGAATGCCAAAATACCTGCAAATTTTGCCCGTTCAGCAAATGCACCAACAATCAAACAACAGGTAATTGCGGCAAATGCACCTTGGAAAACGATATAAATCATTTCGTGAATGGGCGTAGCTTTATTCCACGAGGCTGCTAATGAGTCCGCCGTGACACCATTAAGGAATACTTTATCAAGTGAGCCAAAGAACGCATTACCTTCGGTAAACGCAATACTGTAGCCATAAACCATCCACAACACGGTAATGACCGAAAACACCGTAAAGACCTGCATCAATACCGACAGCATGTTTTTCTTGCGAACTAAACCACCGTAAAACAACGCTAAACCAGGTAACGACATTAAAATAACAAACGCAGAACACATCATTAAAAATGCGTCGTCGCCTTTGTTCGCAGTGGGAGCAGGGGCAGCGGCGACAGGTGCAGCTTCAGCGGCAGCAGGTTCGGCAACAGGCGCAGGTGTGGCAGCAACAGGAGCAACTTCTGTGACTGTTGCGGTTGTTGTTGGGGCAGCGGTTTCTTCCGCGTATAAAGGCGCAGCACTAAGCAGTGCGCCACTCAAACTGAGGGCGAGCAGGATTTTTTTCACGATGGTTTCTCCTCGTGAGTGCCAAAATGGGAAAAATAAAACGAATTTTTATGCTTAGACCGCGTCCGCGCCTGTTTCGCCTGTGCGAATGCGAATCACTTGTTCTAAGGAGCTGACAAAGATTTTACCGTCACCAATTTTGCCTGTATTAGCCGCTTTGGTAATGGCTTCAATCACTTGGTCAACTAAGTCGTCACCGATGGCGACTTCGATTTTAACTTTAGGCAGAAAATCAACCACATATTCTGCACCACGATACAATTCCGTATGACCTTTTTGACGGCCAAAACCTTTGACTTCGGTAACAGTAATTCCCTGTACACCAATGTCGGATAAGCCTTCGCGAACATCATCAAGCTTGAATGGTTTGATGACGGCAGTAACCAGTTTCATCATGTAACTCCTTAGAAGAATCTTGAGTTGACGCATTTCATCGAAATTAGTGCATTTTGCGAGCATTAAGCCACTAAAAGCGGCTGCAATGTGAGCAAATAAGCGATAACCGCGTCAGCTCTAAAAGAGCCACCTTCCGAAAGGGGGTAAGGAAGGTGGCTAAAAGCGTTTAAGTCTTAGAAGCCTTTAGTCATCGTGACGACAAAACGGCCTTGGCACAAAGCACCGCCACAGTCTTTTTCGTCAATATCAGAACCGATGTAAGCACCTTCAAACGTTAAGCCACCCATTGATTTGGATGCTGCAAGTTTGTAGTCCATGTAACCGTCATCCGTACCTGTTGTTGCCAATGCTTGTGTCATCATGGCAGCACTGTCGAATTTGTTCATACCCAAGCTAGCAGATAGGCCAACACCAGAAACTTCAGTGCTGTAGCTGACATAAACGTACATGAATTTGTCGCTTTTGTTAAAATAATCAGGGCTATAGTTCAGACCCAATTTTGCACCCATGGTGTTAACAGAAGCGTAAACTTCATCATAAGCCAGTGGATCGTTGCTAGATGGATAGTTGTAACGCATCACACCCACGTCATAGCCCACTTCGCCTGCTTTGCCGCTATAGCCGAGTAATGTGTCTAACTCTAGGCCGCCATTGATTGCACTGATGTTAGAACCCCATAAAGACGCATAAGCACCACTTTCATGAGTAAATGTCATGCCAACTTGTGCTGCGCCTGTATTTGATGTTTGCGAAACACCACGAAACAGGTAATCTGAGGTGAGGGCAGCAGAGCCAGTCACTGTGACAGGATCAGCCGCAGTGGCATGAGCAGTAGCCAATAATAAAGAGCTAGTTAACAAAGCGTTGGCTAAAAGAGAAAGTTTCATAATGACCCCGTACGTCGTTTAAGTTAAATAAACAGTAAGATTAATTTGTCCACGGTTTCTTATATGCAGGGGTCGTGCCAACTTCTGTGAAGTCTTGTCAGTAAAGGTTTCTTTGGCTGATATGAATGCTTACAATTAGTAAGGGCGAAAAAAATGATGCAGGAAGAGAGACTGAAGGTGCTAATTTGGTGCAAATATCAGTGTTTTTTATTGTTTTGGTGCGTTTTTTAGGCGAGGTAATGACAATGTTGGATAATTTGGTGCAAAAAGTGCGTGAGCAGGTGCGTGATCGTTATCTACAGAGTAACCAATCGGGGTTATGGCAGGAACTAGATAAAAACTTACAGGCGGTATTGCAAGAAACCTTCGCCAAGATGGAGTTGGTGAATCGTGAGGAGTTTGATCGTCAAACAGTGCTTCTTTCTGAGGCACGGCAAAAACTAATGGCATTACAAGCGCAGTTGAAGACTTTGGAACAGCAAGTAAAGTCAGTACAATAGATGGCCTGTAGGGGCGAAAATTTTTCGCCCATCAAGATCACCGTAACAATACGAATGGAATCAGCGTTTATCTTATTAAGGAAGATCGTTTTATGTCTCTTGCTTTGGTCTATACCCGTGCTGCGTTGGGCTTAAACGCGCCTTTAGTCACTGTCGAAGTCCATTTAAGTAATGGCTTACCCGCATTAGCCATTGTTGGTCTGCCCGAAGCGGCAGTGCGTGAAAGTAAAGATCGTGTCCGCTCGGCACTGATTAATGCAGGTTTTGAATTTCCTCAGCGTCGTCTCACCATTAATTTAGCACCTGCCGATTTACCCAAAGAAGGGGGGCGTTTTGATTTGCCGATTGCCTTGGGTATTTTGGCGGCCAGTGGTCAAATTTCGGTAGAAAGCTTGCAGCAACGTGAGTTTTTAGGCGAATTAGCATTAACGGGCGAGTTACGCCCCATTTTAGGCGTGTTGTCAGCGAGTTTAGCCGCGACTAAAGCACAGCATCAATTATTTGTGCCCGACGAAAACGCTGCCGAGGCGGCTCGTCCCAAAGATGCTCATATTTATGGTGTGAAAGATTTAGCGAGTTTATGTCGGCATTTATCGGGAGAAAATCCCTTTAGCCAAGCACAGGCAAGCTCCAATCTGAATACTCGCCCGTTACCGGATTTAATTGATGTTAAAGGTCAACATCGAGCGCGTAGAGCCTTAGAAATTGCGGCGGCAGGTGGTCATTCTTTATTAATGATGGGGCCACCGGGGACAGGTAAAACGTTATTAGCGTCACGGTTGCCCAGTATTTTACCACCCTTAGACGACGACACCAGTTTAGAAGTGGCAACCATTCATTCCGTAGCAGGACAACAAGCGCATCCTTTTGGCGTTGCCCCATTTCGCGCGCCACATCACACGGCATCGGCGGCGGCTTTGGTCGGTGGCGGTGTCAATTCCATTAATAAGTTGGACTATACAACGATGTTTTGGACTGTACATCAGTAAGCTGGACTGAGGCTAAGAAGAAAAGAGGGTTGATACTAGGGTATAGAGCTGCTCCTGTGACTCAAATGAATTCCCCATAGAATTGTCGAGCTTGCTGTAAGTAGTAGGAGATTAGCAAAGCGTGTCCATAAGGTATTAGGCGGGAAAATGTGGGAATCGTTAATAAATAGAAGAAAAATAATTTGTTTATTTTGGGAAAATAAAAAAGGCCATCAACACACGATAGCGCAGCTCTAATTGCTGAAGTATGGGAGGTGTTGATGAATTTTCATTGTATGCAAAGACTCAAAAATGATCAACTGCTTAACTGGAGCTTTACAAAAAAGACATAGTTGCTCCAGTATTGATTGGTTACTACGCTTTTAGGGGAAGTTGTTTAAGTCTCAGAATCAGTCTCTTCAACATAGGTTTAACCTACGTTTAAGTCAATATAAGACTGGTCAATGTAATAAGTTGTGCTGTCAGTAAAAATTATCGTGTTTGTCCGCTTGTTAAAGAATAAATGCTCAGTGTGACTGGAAAAAGCCCAGTTACTTGGGCTTTGCTCCAAAAGCGTCTTATTTATAATAGTTAAGGTCAACTGAGAGATGGCGGGATGCTAATACTATGGTTGTTAGGTATTTGCCGAGAGCTACTTTCTTACTCACCATTACCTTAACGCATTCAGCATGAGTGTCGAAATTAAGCCCACGCAAATACTCAGCAGATGCGGTAATCTCAGTACATTGACTAGGATCGTGTATATAGTCCCTTCCCATGTACATCAATGAAACTAATCGCTGAACAATTTGCTTGTTTAGGGCATTTAGGTAATCTTCAAGCGGTTTATCACTTGCATAGCCATTGCATAGTTCAATCACATCGTTAATAACCTGATAGATTTTCTTCTCCAAATTTTCGTTGGTAAGGTCTTGGTAAATAAAAGGAACACCAACTTTATGCAGATCAGCTAATTTTTGAGCTACTGCTTTATAAAATTCGGCATCATTGTTGTTTGCAAAAAGATTTCCTTGGCAGTCTTTGGGCATTCTATCGCTTAGTATTTGCTCTGTTAGTGTCAGATTACCACTTGGATGCATGCTAACGACTAACTTAACGCGTTCTAGTCCTTTATTATTCGGTGCTTCTTGCCGATTTGTTATGGCATGCCAGTTGGGGAAACCGTGTATTTGGGCTATTAATTCTTGGCAGGTAGCCAAATTCAGGTCATTGATGCCTTGCTTGATAAAGTCAGGTAAAATTCGCTTAAGATTTTTGGCCTGCTTTTTGATGTGTTCGATGGATGTCATCTCTCGTCTCCAATTTCAGTCTAATGGTTCTTTAGGTAGCCCGCATACCCAAGTGACTGAAAATCAGTTACGAAGATAAAAATACAAAAAGCCGATTCCCATTAGGATTCGCCCTTGCGGGCAGCGCGAGTTCGACAACCCGCTAGTAATTAGAGTGCCAAATAATGGCATATGAATCAAGTATTAGTACCAGTTTTATACAAAAATATTTGGAGAAAGTATCGTCACATCCTTTGCTCACACCGCCTTTGTTCGCTCAGTCTTTTCAGGTGGTACTTCCGTAGCGAACTGTTGTGACGTTATAAAAAGTCGGTATTTCGTTGTTATCTTTTAATTATTTAATACGAGTTCTTACATCGTTTGTTAAGACTGGTTAGAATGGACTCTTACTATAAAGTTATTATTAGTTGAGAGAGCTTTACTAATGGAAATGGATTTTGTGCCAATTTTGGGGTTTCCAACAGGAAGATGGCGGTTGGATTTGCTGGGTGATGTGCGTAAAAACATCCATCAATCTGATGATTACGAAGTGGAGGCACAGTTTTCGCGTATTACTAATCAACATGTGCCGATATTTAGTGAAGATACCACTAGGGTGGCGAGTACAGGTGAGCGCAGTAAAATTGTGAATTTTTGGCTTTCGGCTGGATTCATCCCTGTACTTCAATCAGGTTCGCAATGGCAAAATGGTAGCCCTATTGTTTTTTCGCCGCATGACTGGGGATATAAGCAAACGGTAAATCTTAAATATCCTTTAAATCCAAGGCTTTCAAAGCGTATGCGGGCACGAGACATTATCTCTGATAATTACTTGCTTGGTAATATGTTTCCGAATGTTTGGTGTCGAGTCTTCTCATACGGTAAAAGACATATAGTCATTCCTTCATGGGAGTTGATCCGTTTCTATTATTGCTCATCTTCAAAAGTTGCTAATCTGATCATTTCGGGTAGATTATCGAAAGATATATTGATACATGAGAACAAGACATATCTTAGAGAAGATGGCATTTTCCAGCTTTGCCTACGAAAAGATTTTAATGATACTGATGCTCCCGTTATTTTACGGCTAACGCAATCGACGGAGGCGTATCAACAAGCACTGTATATTCATAAAAGTCTTCGAGCTAGTGTTTCTCAAGGTGAAGCATTGGTTGATGCGGATTTTCCATTTAAGAGCCTAACTTCTCCAAAGCTTTATGGCTGTTGGCTGCCTACGGATGGTCATAAAGAAGGTGCATTTTGGGTCATGCGAATTGCTTCATGCGACCACCCATTTCCATATGAAAGACTCGGTGTTGAACGTGACAATCCTGGGGGAGTTTCAGTATTACCACGAGAGGGTGCAGCAAATGCCGAGGCGTCTGTTAGGGGAACTAAAATAGTCGCTGAGCCAACAACCCTACAACCAATGGGCGGGGGTAAGCACGGTCTAAAGACCGTTAAGATTGTACTTCCTGAGAAAAACGGCTTTTCCTTTTTTGATAATCGGGAAATTGTTTATTTGTATCGTGAGCACAGAGTCGTTACAGAGGGTGGTTCTTGCGGCTCTACAATGTTGAGTGATAATCCACTAGCTGTTGGAACAGTATCGACGGAGTCAAATATTCGTCCAGCGAGTTTGGTACGCAGTCAAGATGAAGAAGCGGCTGAAAATGAATTTGATGAAACACGGGTAGCTGCTGCTATTGAGCCGTGGTTTGAGGAGTTGCTTGAAAGTTTGGGAAAATTAGAAAGTAGAGGAGTGTTTTGGGTAGTTAGAAATCCTTCAACTGGAGTACGGGGGCGACAAGTGCTTAAAACGCTTTTCCCCATACAATCGGATAGCTCTAGATTACAGTGGATGTTTTTAGATAGTCAGAAAAAACGGCGGCGGGCTGGTATGTGGGTACAAATAAAGTTAGGCACGCAGTATTTTTATTTGTTTGAATTAGAACGGCGAGAAGATGAATCCTATGGCCTATATGTGTTAGCACGGGCGCAGGGTAACAGTTGGGTGGCTGATGCTGAGTTGGTGCAGTTAATGACGCGCTGGGGTCGTGGCCGATCGCAGCAAACTGAACAACAAAATCGAGAGAATGGTTGGCTTCGGCGGTCAATTCACCACACGGTTAATCAGTCACTGGATGATTTGGCTGCGCGAATATTTCGGATTTTGACGGAAATGAAGTGATAATTGATAACACCTATTTGCAAGATAGTGGTTATTTCGCTACAAGCACCATTTACGCCGTAGTCTTTTTCCTAAGTAAATGAATAATAAAAACTTTAATGATACGCCAAAATAAGCTACGCTGCGTGCGTATCAAAAATGTACATTGGTAAGAGTAAATATGATCGGCATTGATCTTTTCGCAGGTGCTGGAGGTATGTCTTCAGGAGCTAGAATGGCAGGTATTGACGTGCAAATTGTCGTTGAGTCCGACAAACATGCTGCCGCTACTTATCAACACAACCACAAACCATCTAAATTACTATTTGTTGATGATATAAGAAAGTTTGAGCATATTTCAATTGATAGAACTAAGCCGATCGTCGTATTTGGCGGACCGCCATGTCAAGGATTCTCAACATCTAACCAAAGAAACCGTTCAAGTTTTAATGAAAAAAACTGGTTATTTAAAGAGTTTGTTCGAGTTGTATCGTTATATATGCCTGACTGGATAGTCTTTGAAAATGTATCAGGGATACTTGAAACCGCAAATGGAGTCTTTGTGGAACATATTATGCGGGATTTTCGTGACCTAGGTTATTTATGCTCCTATCAAGTGCTACAAGCAAGTAATTATGGTGTGCCTCAAAAACGCTCTCGGTTTTTTCTGGTTGGCTCTCTCCATAATCAAAAATATAAATTTCCTGAACCTACAGTGTCAATACCTGTAACAGTAGACGATGCCATTGGGGATTTACCAATCCTTTCAAATGGTGCATTTGTAAACTACATTGAATATGATAGGAAAGCCCAAAGTGAATATGCCATTGCTATGCGTGGTAATTTAAGCGGTTGTCATAACCATATTGTCACTCGTAATAGTGATCTCGTTATTGAACGATATGGGCATATCAGTCAAGGAGGAAATTGGGAGTCAATTCCTGATCGACTTATGCAAAACTATGCTGATAAGTCAAGATGCCATACGGGAATCTATCGTAGGCTTAAAAATCATGAACCCTCGGTTGTTATAGGTAATTTTAGGAAGAATATGCTAATTCACCCTACACAAGATCGCGGCTTATCTGTACGTGAAGCGGCTCGAATTCAAAGTTTTCCTGACGATTTTACTTTTTTAGGATCCGTAGGGTTTCAGCAGCAACAAGTAGGTAATGCTGTGCCTCCAATGCTAGCAAAAAAGATATTTGAAAGCCTCATGCTGTAGAGGTTCTTATCTTTTTAAAATTACAATGATAATCAATACAATTTAAAGCAGAGTGAAAATATGTGGGAAAAAACACAACTTGAGATAGTGTTGGAAGATAGACTTAAGAATCCACCGACTCCAAATATTGTAACAAAAGCTGAAGGCGAAGAACTTTTCGCTCGCTATACAACAGCTAAATCTATGTTATGTAAAGAGATATTTCCTTGGATTAGAGCAAACGAGCCAAACCTTTCAGATCATAGCGAAACTCATATTGAAGATGTATTAAAAAATGCTTGGCAGTTAGTTGAAAATGTTATGGACAAACTTAACTCCATTGAGTTGTATTTTTTATGCATCGGAATTTTGTTTCACGATGTTGGAAATATATATGGTCGCAAAAAGCATAATAAGACTATTTCCCCAATCTACCAATACATACTTGCATTGATGCCTTCGCGGGATGAAATGCAGCATACATTGAGTATTTGCCAAGCTCATACGGGTCTTGGTAAAGATAAAACGACGGATACGTTACAAGATTTGAAAGATGCTTTTTTTATGAGGAATAAAGTTCGATTACGTGATCTTGCAGCGATAATAAGATTTGCAGATGAGTTGGCAGAAGGTGAAGGTCGAACATCAAAATTCATGCTGGATAATAATTTCTTTTCTGAAGAGTCTCAAATTTACCATTTATATGCAGCTATGTGTAGTCATCCTGCTATTGATAAATCAAATGGGCGTATTATTCTAAATTTTAATATTGACATTAAAAACCCTTGGTTTTCAACTGCCGATAAACTTATTGATTTTATTAATTTTGTGTATAGTCGGGTTTTAAAGCTTGATGAAGAAAGGAGATATTGTAAGTATTATTGCAGGTTGCTGGATGACTTTAAAGCAACATCTATCAATATTCAGTTTTGGAATGACCGCTCTTTAATTGAGTTAGATTTAGAAAGTTTTTATCTTGATGATTATGTGTTGCCAGGCTCAATTAACTTGTCATTAGAAGAACGATTTCCTGTATATAATGCTAATTTAATACTTGAAAAAATCAAATCTTACTTTGAGGCTGATCAAAATGAATAAACAAAAATATAATCCGTTCGATTTTGATGGTGCCAAAAATTTAGAGCCAGAATTATTGTTGGAATGGTTTATTGATGACAATAATAATGCTAGATTTATTCAGTCAACTAGAAATGTCATATTGTTTGGGCACAGAGGGTGCGGAAAAAGTATGAATTTATTATACTTTTCTCTTCCTATTGAGCGTCTAAAGAAAGATGCTACTAATGATAGCTTATTAAAAAATATAGGAATATATGTGCCATGCAATACACCGTTGGCGCACAGAGTAGATCATGAGTATTTAAATGATAAAAAATTATCCCAAGCTTTGTCTGAGCATTATTTTACTTTAGGTATTGCAGTTTCAATTTCAGATACTTTAAATAAAATCACTGATTTGATGACTCCAGAAGATTTTTCTGAGATCAGTGATGAGTTATCTTATGTGATTAATGAAGAACTTCCTAAAGATAATACGCTATTTAGGATTCTTAAAAAGTCTTTAAATTTAGAGTTAAGAGAAATTCAAGAAAAATTTAGTGGCTTGACAAATAATTTTAATTTTTCTTCTGCTAGAACATTATATACATTAGTAATACCTATACTTAATGCATTGAAATGCACAAAAACTTTTACTCAGTCTCATTTTTCATTGATGATTGATGATGCACAAGATCTCAATAATGATCAAAAGCTTCTTTTAAACTCTTGGTTAAGCTATCGAGATCACTCTGTATTTAGTTTTAAAATTGCGCTTGCAGCAAATGAGGATTTTAATCGAAAAACATCAAGCGGAGGATCTATTATTGAGGGACATGATTATACTTCAATAAATTTAGAGCAACCTTTCCAAAATGAACATTCTAAATTTGGACAACTTGCACGAGATATTATTCAGAAGCGTCTAGAAAAATTAGCTATTGCTGAGACTACACCTGAAAAGTTTTTCCTAGAGAGTCCGGTGTTTGTTGCTGAGCTAGAGAAGTGCAAGGGAGTGATAAGGGATGAGTATATTAGTACACATCCAGAAGCATCAACTAAAAGTATAAATGATCACGTTTATAAATATGCTAGAGCTCGCTATTTTCAAAATAGACATGCAAAAGCCAATAGGCCAACGTACTCTGGAATTGAAACACTTATCCATCTATCAACAGGTGTAATTAGGAACTTGTTATTACCTTGTTATTGGATGTATGACGATATGCAATCTAAACTCAAGGAAAATGAGACTGTTACATTTATTCCACCACACATACAATCTGATGTAATAATTAAGAAAAGTGAAGATCTTTGGACTCGTATTCGAGATGGTTTAGATAAAGAATTAGATACATGTTCTAAAGAGCAAGCAACTCAAATTCACAATCTGGTCAGTGCATTGGGCGATCGTTTCAGAGATAGATTGTTAAATCATAAAAGCGAACCTCGTATAGTGACATTTATAATAGCCAAACTTAATCCAAGTGATGAATTACTAATCAAGCCATTGTTTACAATAATGCGTAAGGCTCAGATTTTGTATAGACGTAGTGGGCCATCGAAAGATGAGGGAAGACAAGATGATCTTTACACTCTTAATAGGCTCTTGTGGCCTGCAAGAGGACTTGATCCTCAAGGCCAAGCAGGGCGGCTTTCCATTACATCAACTGATATAGTACATGCTATGAACTATGGTAGATTGCCACCAAGCCGTGAAACTAAATCAGATAATATGCAGGAGGATTTATTCGATGTGTAATCTTACTTTGATAACTTCTGTGAGTTGGGAAGAGCGATTTCTGCTTGGGCTTGCTAATCATATTGATACAAAAAAATTAGCAAAGGTTATTTTCTTAAATCCTAAAGAAAATCAGAAGTTTTCGGATGTTAATTTGAGCTCTGCTCAACGGTTGTTAAATGCGGCATCTATCAAATTTCAAATTCTTGATATTTCTTATTATGATCATTTAGAGGTATGGAGAAATCTCGATACAGTTATAACAAATCTACCAGATAATAATATTTTATTTGATATTTCAACAATGCCAAGGCATATTATTTTAACATGTCTTCATAATTTTGAAAAATCAAAAAAACATATAGATACTTGCTATTTCCCACCAAGCTCATATGGTGAATGGTTATCTAGAGATCAATCTAAGCCACAATTTCTTTATCGGCATAGTGGTATCATGTATCCTGATTTACCAACTTGTTTATTAGTTCTTGCGGGTTTTGAGTTTGAAAGAATCTCGTCATTAATTAATTTTACTGATTCAGCTAAAGTAATTGTCGTTATTCAAACGGGCCTTCAATTTGATAACTCTAATAAACAAAAATATTTAATTGATAATATAGAAAAAAGACATAGTTCGAATATTACTTACTTTTATAGTGACTTTTATAGTGATCCTCTAGATCAAGCCGAAAAACTTAATGAAATTATTTCGGATTTTGAGGATGAATATAATATAATGGCCACGACTTTTGCACCAAAAAACTCAACTATAGCTTTATATTTACTTAATAGAATAAATAGTAAAGTTGGATTGTCATATTCATTATGTAGAGAGTATAACTTTGAATATTCATCTGGAATAGATGTCGATAAGATATGCAGCCATGTTGTTGATTTTTCACTGACTGAGGAGATTGTGATGAAAGAGTTGGATATTGCTTTTCGCGGGCCACGTATTTCCATTGATGAGCTGCTTTCTAAAATCATGGAGATCAAAGATATTGAAAGTGCTAGAGTCGTGTCAATTGACCCAGTAAAAAGACAGATTCTTGATCGCCAGTCGTTAAAGCAGGTTGAAGTAGTTGATTTTGTGATTGCTTTTATACTTAATGTGGCCTCAGCCGCAGTGTACGACAAGATTAAGTCTATCATTGCCAAAAATGCCAAAGAAATGGGGTGTGAGGATAAAACACAAGAAGTCGACGATAATAAGAAGGAATAGTTAGTTTTCTCTTTTTTTTGGAGTGTCCAATGATTCCTGAAGTAAAAATTCTCAAAAAGTACCACTATCGTTCAGGGGCTGGGGAGTCTAGCTATAATCCGCGGACACTAATTACTCGAATCCTCGCTCCAAAAACTCACTCAGAGTCATCCACAATCATTGAGCAATCATTCGAATACAATGCAACTCTTATACATGAGCGCGTCCACTGGATGCAGCATCATGGCACTTCATTTGGCGCATTCTTAGATGCAATACGATTTTCGCAAGGGGATACAACCGTAAGTTGGCTTCGTTCTATGCCTGCGGACCGAGTACAAAAGCTTATCAAAGAGCGATTCTTTCAGGGAAAGCCGATATTGCGCATTGATAGATCATCACAACAACCTATTTATGGAAAAGAAACAGAGAGTGACGAGCTTGATCTCTATCGTCAAATATGGTTTGACCATCAGTGGGTACATGCGACTTTTGAAGATTCGAGTATCTGTGATGAAATAGGGGTACCACCAACCCAAGCAATTGGCGAGGTCATCGCAGATGTAATGATAGACTTATGTATAAATTCTCGTTTTAAATCTACACACTCTGAAACAGTTTGTACTAATCCTATAACACCTCGTAAATGGTATAAATTTCCTGATCAATTGCGATTCGTGCGCTTAGGTGATTCGCGACTTACATCGAGAATGCTGATGGAGGCCGCAGCAACAATATCCGAAGTTCAACTCTTTAAAAATGGTGCATGGTCTCGTGCACTCGACAAGAAACAGTCTTTACATATTATAAAGAAACGTCTACACAGCCTTCTCAAAGGACAGTATGGTGTAGCTTTACGTATCTTGTTGACACACTGCGAAGTCAACGAAAGCGATATACTTGATTTTCTGCCAACTGCAAGCGCACTTTGTTTTGCTGCGCTTAATCCTCCAGTGCCGCCTTATGTGATTGCACCACCACCCAACGCTATAGCGTGGCAATGGGCTGATATATATCCACCTATACGATTTACAAGGCTTTGCGAGGTCGTTCGGAAAATTGGCATTCTGAATGAGATACAAGCTAGAGACCATTTTTTGCTTTCCAACTACATTTCTAAGTTATGCGAAGTGGCTAATCTACCTTCAACTCTTGATCTCAATTATCCTGAATTTACGCCCCAGAGCACTACACCTGACTTTACTGATCGAACATGTGAATATCCAGATACACTAGCATTGACACATCAAGATTACAATTTTTGGGTTCAGTCTCAGCTCTCCCAGCTTCGTCGGCGAGCTTTACCTCTCCTTGTGAGTCTCGGTAATTGCTTGTCAGGAGACTTGTTAAAAGAGCACATGGATCTTTTCTTGGATCAGGGGGATTTTTTTATTCCTTACGCTGAGTCACCACTGCACTGGAGCCAAAATGAAAGAATAGGTTTCCGTTGCCCCTCAAATTTTGGGAATTGGCTCGTTCGGTCTGTGGCAATGCATGATGCACTATTTGACTTCGTAGTTGGCGTTGGGGAGTTTGATCTAAGCGATTACCCACCAGATATTCAGTGTGAAAAAATGCAAGAAATGCTGAAAACCAACATTACTAATGGACTAATAAATAATCGCAATTCATCTTAAACCCAGCTCGGGGGTATAAGCTCAAACACTTGGAGTCTTTTGGCATGAAGTGTGTTTCTGATAGCTACGTAAACATCTTCTAAAATATATAAAATAGACTTGCAATTTGTTGTTGTCGTGCTAAAAATAACCAATAATAATTATAGGTGCTGCCACATATATTTAGGATGAATAAACAAAAAAATGTCTAATGAGGGATCGTTTATGACTATCAATACTATTTATTTCGCTACGAATCGAAACCCTGATAACACGTTAGCACCTACCAGTTTTGGATCAGGGTTTTCAGGTCAAGATCTAGGCGACCTTCGTTTTGGTAAAGTTGATGTGAGTCGCAATTCGCACGAGATGGATGCGAGTACAATCGTTGTTTTGCCTGACAACTCAACATTAGGGTCACAAGTGCTGCTAAAGCAATTGCGCGAATCAATGACGCTCCGTAAAAAGGACACATTAATACTTATTCACGGATTTAATGTGTCGTTCCAACAAGGAGTAGAGCATGCTAGTAGCCTAATTGATAAATATGAAGAAGTGTCTCAAGGCCAATATAGTCCTAATATGTTTGTTTTTTCGTGGCCATCCGATGGAAAGGTTACACATTATCGAAATGACCGTCATGATGCAGAAGCATCTGCCTACGCTTTCGCAAGAGGTCTCTTAAAGCTGTCTGCGTTTTTACGAGACACTTCTTTGGGCATAGCATGTCATCAAAAAATTAATTTGATTGCCCATAGTATGGGTAATTATGTTTTACGACACTCACTACAACAAATTAGAAAAATTGTTGATGGTGAGAGGTTACCCCGTGTTTTTGATAATATTATATTAACGGCTGCCGACGAAGATAGTGATGCTTTTGAGTTTGATTATAAACTCTTGAGACTTCCTGAGTTAACACAACGTATTACAGTTTATTTTAATAGTGGGGATTTAGTGTTATCAGGCAGTGATTTAACGAAAGGCAATCCAGATAGGTTGGGGCATGACGGTGCCGATAAGCCTCATCAAATTCCCTCAAAAGTTGTGCTTATTGATGTTAGTGATGTTGTAACAGGTGGTTTTCATGTACAGCACTCTTATCATTTAGAATCCGATAAGGTTGTTACAGACATGCTAGCCGTTCTACAAGGTCTAAGCTCAGAGTCTGATAAGTTATCGAGGACATACGTGCCTCACGCAAATAAATTTAGACTATTTTAGACATAATCAATCATGAAGAAATGTGGCAGGCACTCAAGAGATGCAAATTTATGGCACTGACTATGTGTTATCTATGCATTATAGTTCTGTGGTGTTTTTTTCTATATTTGAAGGCTTAAGATTTATAACTCATTGGGAGCAGTGATATGGACTCACTATTTGAAACAGCGAAATGGCCATTTGTGCCTGCCAAGAACTTTACTAAGGTAGCGAAAAAGCGTGGCGTTCGAGTTATTGTTATGCACTCAATGGAGGCTCCAGAGAAAGGGGATACGGCGGAGAAAATAGCCGAATATTTTCATACAACAATTAAACAAGCTTCAGCTCATATTTGTGTTGATAACAATAGTATTGTCCAGTGTGTTTGGGATAATGATATTGCATGGGCCGCACCAGGTGCAAATAGTGACGGTATTCAAATAGAAATGGCAGGGTATGCTAAGCAAACAACAGCAGATTGGCTTGACCCTTATAGCGTGCTCGTTTTAGAAAATGCTGCTAATGCTGTCGCTCAATATTGTTTAAAGTATGATATTCCCGTCATTCGCCTAACTGATGAAGAGTTAGGTGGGAGACTAGCAAAGGGTATTGTCAGTCACTCACAAGTTTCAAAAGTATTTAAAAAATCTGATCATACTGATCCTGGTGCTGGATTTCCTTGGGACTATTTCCTAAGTAGAGTGAATGTATATGTTGCGAAGTTATCAGGCTAGATAATAATGGCAAACCTGATGTTATTTAGCCATGTCATCTTTGTCTGTCTAGATTAACTTTTTAGTTCGGTTTTTTGTTTCACTACACCTCGTACTCAATTAACCGAGTTTGAGTTTTAGGTGGGAACTACAAATAATGATATTGCGTATTTTTGCGTTATAGCGAGTCGAAAATATCAACTTAAACTGGTCGAGTAGTTGGGTATGCAAAATTTAATTTTTAAATCGGGTATTGCTGTCGGCCTAATTTTAGTGTTGTTAGGTATCATCGTTTTTGTTTATTCGTCTTTTGTTTTTGGGTTGTTAATCCTTTGTGCTGGTCTTGGCATAATCTTAGGTGCATTTGGCTCGACAGCTCAATTTAATGCTCCGAGTCAAGGAATAGTTCTTACTGGGGTTGCAGCTATAACAATCGGTTTATTTTGGGTTACCCTTAATCAATTAAATAATCGCTATGTTCTCATAAAAATAGTTGGTGACATAGTTGGGGCTCAAGTAGAGCTAGTGGGGGATCGAAGTTATTTAGGTGCTTTTGAGCCGCGAGACAAAAACTATAATTTTGTGGTTTTTGGAGTGGAAATTGAAAGGCCTTTCTTGAGTTTGTATATTACTACTCAGCCCGATAAAAAAGAGTTTATTTTTGAATGCATCACAAAGGACAAAATAAAACCTTATCTTGCATCAGGAAAAACTATTGAGTGGAGATTTAATAAGACGACAGAAAAGATTGTTAATATTGAAAATAATCAGGTAATCGCAGAAAACAAACCGTGTTCAAGTAGTTTTGTTGAGGCTTTTCCTCAGGACAAATCTTCGATTTCATCAGCGTTTGGATTAGGTTTATTTTCAACAGCATTCGCTGCTGAATCCAGCATGGACAATGACACAGCAATAATAAAGCTTATAGAACAACTTGAGTCTGATACCAGTTATGTACGGCGACTCGCACGATCACAACTTGCAGCCAAGGGGAGTGTCATAGTTGAGCCTTTGTTGGCTAAACTTTCAGTGAGACCAATAAGTTATAGTGCCCGTTTGGGGGTAGTGGTATCTCTCACAGAAATGTTACGTGTAAATAAAAAGTATCGTACAGAAATTATCAAAAAAATAACGGAGAATGATTTAAGTCAGTTGGTGTCTGCATCTATCGACGATGATCGTACTATTCGGATTTATGCTTCTGAGTTTTTGTATGATCTTGGTGATCCTAGAATATTACCAATTGCACTTAATAAATTTTCGACTGCGTCAGATAATGGTAAATATAACCTTCTTTTAGTTATCAAAGGTGCAATGCCTTTTGCATTAGGCAAACAAAAGTCTGAGGTTATAAAGCGAGTTTCTACTTTCAAATTGGATAGCACACCGAAAATTAATGGTCTTATCGACTCTATAGTTGAGTCTAAGCCGTAGAAAAGATGTATGCCTAAGAGCGAAGCTTTAGTCTGTTCAATGCGATTGATGATTTCAACAGTGAAAGGTAGGCCGCCATATAGCGGCCTAAAGTTCATTTGTCGGTAGCTTTAACGAGCATCTTCCAATACTCGTGTCCACCTATACCGTTGTTGTTACAATTTGAGCAGGGAGGAAATTTGTTGCATTCCCTGTTTATCACGTCTTCAAAACCGCAGGTTTGACACTTGTAGATACCAGGCGACTTAGGTTTTTCGCCAGGTTTGTGCAGAGTGTCGTATTGTTTTGGTTTATCACTCAACTTAACGTTATTTTTGTCGGTATAAAATGCCATAACAATCCTCTACAAGTTCTTCATGGTTTTTGGTGCGCCGAATTGAAATGGGGGGAGGTCACACAAATTCAACTGGTTTAATTGGAATTATTTTCCACTTTCTGATGCGATCACTTTTTCTAAAAAACTGCCGCAATTATTCGCTATATGGAAGCATCTCCGTATAAAGTTTTTCGTATCATGAGTTAGGCTATATAATATCCAACACTTCGGAAAGTAAAACTAGACAATTACGAAGCGTTTAGGCTTGGGATATAGTGCCAAAAATCATCATAAAGCCCATCCAACAGATATACTCAGCCAGCCTTCCCCTTCATGGGTCCATGTTTTATCGCCTATTCGGTCTTGACCATAAACAAGACCTATATTTACAGAGTCCCAGTTTTTTATAAGTAGGCCTACTGCTAAAGTTACCCCAGACTGATTATCTGTTTTTATGCTGCCATCATTTGCTTTTGTTATTACTGCAACCTGCGTTAGCCCTGCCGATATGAAAGGAGTAAAAGTTATATAGGTATCACTGATACCTCCGAAATTAGAGTCAAAGCCCACGCCTGCATAATAACCAATAGTGGCATCTCCACCTATAGACTCATCATCTAGATGATATTTAAAGGGGACAATTAATGGGCCACTTACAAGACCACCAAAGCTTTGCTCCACACGGCTTTCAATAGGCACACCATTAGATGCACTACGTTCTAAAAAATACATATTGTCTACAAGTACATCAGAGATTTTTTCGGTTTTGTAATTTGATGGAGTTCTATTTGTTGCATTTATAATTTCATTGTACGGATATACATTCAAAAATCGTATTGCGTATTTATCAGTATCACTATTAATCACAATGAATTTGGATTGAGAGCCGACATTAAGATTATATTGCGTTCCATCTAAGCCGACTTTTACAGCAGTCCTTATTCGATATTTTGAATTTTTCGCCAATTCATCGGCACAAGAGTTACAGGCCAAGAATGCCAATAAAAGCCCTCCTAATATTCTCATTTCAACATCCTTGATTTATTTTTTTGACTGTCGCTGTCACATTAAATAACACAGAGCTTCTAGTCAAGTTTTTAAAAATAGGGCAAGCAAAAAATAATAAAATCTTTAATTTATTGAGTTTTAGCATATTTTTTGAGGAGAGGTTGAATAGACGATTCGATCAAAAATGTTATGTGATAAGTTTTAGGCATCACTGATTAAAAAGAAAACTGCCTGTTTTCTAATCGGCTTTAGTTTGAAGCGAGTGTAGTAGTTGTCATAAATTCAATAGACGTAAAAATTCACTTATACGTTTGGAGCCATTTAAACCCAATACCTTGGCGACTTGCACTGTATTCACAGGTATGTAATGTCTATGGCAGTAAGCAATAGCTTCGCTAATCTCTTCTAGGCTAATGTGTTGGTTTGGAGAGTATAACTTTGGGAAAATAGCCGATGCGAACCAATAAGGTGCCCGTGGCCAATCCCGAAAGAGCGTAGAGCTTTTCATATGCGCTTGTGTGCAGACATGCAGTAGGCGAGAGGGCCATTCATGTAGCAGCCAAATCGTTGTAGTCACGAGTTCATGGCGGGTAGAGATGTCCATTTGCTCTATGTAGCGAAATTGGGCAGGGATATTATGGGCTGGGAGGTTAGCCATCTGACGGCTGATTTGCCAGAGTGGTTGACCCAACCGACTGGCTAGGCAACGAGCCAAATGATGCAAAACATCCAAATACAGATAATTATATTGAAATTCGCCTGTGAAATTACTCAAATAACCTAGATCAAACAGCCCTCCTAATACACTCATATCTTGCTGAACTCGCCAATCTGACCAAGCATCGCCATAGGCAGGTGCGCGGCTAAGGTCAAATTGACAGTGAAAGCATAGATTGAGAGTCAGTGGCGCGGGTTTGTTGCGGTCTCCTAGATCATGGCGAAAGAACTGGATGACAGATTGACACTGTGGGCAACGATCCAGTAACAGGACACTATGCCGATGGCATACTGTATAGAATGCCAATCGCCAACGTCGCCGAAAGTAAGGGTCTAAATCTTCCGCTAAGCATAAGGGGCAGTATCCTAACCAAGGTTGTTTGCGAGTACGATGATAAATACCTGCCGACATGATCCAGCGATCATTGCCTCGACCTCGTATGCTCGAGCCTAAAGAATAGGCGAAGGTATTTAATGTGGTCTGCCGTACCTGATGTAAATCTTTACCAGAGCGTGCCGCTAATTGCCGTAAGAAAACTGGAGATGCTGAGCGATCAATATCACGATTCCAAATGGCCGTGTTGGGAAAAGCAATGCTGACTAAGGTATGAAGTTTAGTGTAATTGAGCCTAGCAATACGTGTGAGCCAAGATGACAGTAATTCATCCTCAGCGGGTGAAGGATGAATAGGCCATACCTTACCACTGAGCATTAGCCTGAGACTTCAATTTGACGACGGCGACGAGAGGGGGAAACCCAGCCCAATCGTCCTAATATCGCAGGTGTGATCCGTTCTTCTTTACTACGAATGGCTTCAATAGCCGCTCTTTTCACCAATTGGCAGGTCTCACCGATAAGTCCTTCACTCATGGACATGAGTTTGGCCGCCATTTCTTCATTTCCTAGACCAGATGGGCGAGACAGTGGAGTCATGGCTTCTAGACTGGAAAGTAGTCGATAGTAATCCATGTTCAGCGTCCAGCGAGGCAATAGTACGGGTTCAAAGCGATTGCCGATTTGCTCATCCATTTGCATTAGGCGCAGGCTGTCACGGACACCCGCAGCGATAATGGGTCTGCCGACTTCGTTGGCTAGAAATTTAATGGCATTCAGTACCTCTCGTTGTTTGGTCACACTGCCAGCGAGAGCGTTGCTCATCTTGTCAATAATCAGCAGTTGTAGATCAACTTGACGGAGTAATGCCACAACTTGTGCTTGCTTCTTCTGTACACGATCACTACTACGGTATGGGGCAAATAATCGATCAAGAATAGACTCGTAAAGACGGGCTTCACTCGGTACGGCTGGTGCTTCTAGATAAAGTACGGGTACGGAGACATGGCAAGCAGATGGATCGTCTTTGGGTGGGTGCAGGGCTGCAAATCGCTTTAAAATATGCGTTTTGCCATTGTTGGAGTCACCTACAAGCAACATACAAGGCATTCGAGTGCTAGCAGGATGTATGCTGAGATCCGTAAGTTTGGCTAATGTTTGACGTGCTAGGTCATAACCCACCCATTTATCGACTTGAATACGATTGATTCGTTCTTCCAAGCTGAGTTGTAGCATTTCACGAGCGGGTGCAGCTAAATGAGTAGTATCCATTACATCGTTCCGAAGTCTAGATCATCAAATGGCGTAATTGATGTGGCAGTAGATGGTTCAGGTGTTGGTCGTAGCGTTTTGGTGACGATAGGGTCGGTCACTACACCTTTTGAAGCGAGAACACCCGTTTGGGCAACAACAGAGCGTTGTTTGCCATCTCGTTGGCGTTGTTCCTGACGACGGACAGCCCGTGTTTTTTGTTTGGCTGCTTCAACACGCTCAATCATGCGTGTTCTGGTTTGAAAGATGGTGTCTTCATTGATGTCTTTGAGACCATCCTCACGGGCTTGGCGCATTGCCGCTCGCAATTCCCAAAGCGTGATGGCAGGGCGAGTCGCATCTCGATACGGAATGGGAAAATACTGTTCCAATTCAGGGTCATAGAAATAGATGAGGCTAATGTCGCGTGGATCACGGCGAAAAGTAAACAGTCGCTTCTGTTTGCGTTGGTTGGGATCTACGGCATTGATCCAGTGACGTAAGACATCATGGTAATAATGAACGCCATCAAGCACTACGCCATAATCCTGAATTGTACGTTCGACAAAGGGCATAAAATCAAGTCGGAGTCTCAGTTCATCTAGCTCACGAGGAGGCATGCCGCGTCCCATGCGTGTTGTAGAACCCAAAATGCCTTCTCGCCATTTTGCCAGTGGACTGGTATTCAATGCAGAGTGAAGACGTTGATGATAATCACCCACGATATGTTCCAATAACCAGCCTTCAAATTCGGATAATGAAAAGATGGCCTTGCCATCGGAGTCATAATCACCGCGCTCACGAGTATTACTGAACGTGGTGCCAGGGAGGGTGTGAATTTCTTCAGCAAAAGTTCCCAGTAGACTTTCAATATGACCACCATAATAAGCGCGACGCACAGGCCGCCATTCGATTGTGATGCCATGATTTTCGCAAGCACGTTCCAATACTTTCCCTCGAAACTCACGTGCGTTATCCATGTGCAGACGATCCATCTTTCCCCATACGGGTAACTCACCTGAAATATTATGCCGAGCCAACCATGCTTCTTTAGGTAGAATAATGTTGGCAATGGCTTGCCCTGCGGCAAGGGCTCCAGGCGGGTCAAATGAAATGTAAAAACCACCGATCATTCGCGAATACACATCTATGGCCATCGTAATCCATGGACGGCCTATTGGCCGTCTATCCATGTCATCAACCAGTATGATATCGACGGGGGTATGGTCAAGTTGAACGACTGCCAATGGCCAGTCGGCGTTGGGAAAGCTGCCAAGGATAGGGGTGAAGGCAGCATCCGCGACTCTTCCTCCTTGCCGACGAGCCACTTTATGCTCTAAAGAAAGCTGATCAATACGGTTTCGTATGGTGTTAGGGTGAGGCTTAGGAAGATTGCTGAGATGGCATAGTCGGTCAATTTCGCGACAGACATGAGTAATCTTTTTTTGTTGCCGAGTGAGGTATTCTTGTTCGATAACGCGATCAATAAGTTGCTCAACTTCTGGCGTGAGACGTTTTCGGCCTTTATCTTGACGGTTTAGAGGCAGTAACGACGTTATCATGCCAGATGCTTCGTAAAGGTTTAACCAACGATATAGTGTACTCGTTGTTTTCTCTGTTTCTTTCGCACGCGCTATGACCATCGTGCGTGTTCGTTGTTCGTAACCTTCTAACAGGGGTCGAATGCAATTAAATCGCTCTTGAGCGATTAACCAGTCTTCATCAGTAATACTAATTAAATCTTGAGTTTTAACTTGAGATGGCTGATCAATAACCGATTGCAATTCTTTAATTAATACGCGGTCTATTTTTTCTGTTTTAAGTTCTTTAACCAACACCCATTCAAAGTCAGGCACGGCAATAACTGTATAGTCTCGTCCAGCGTGACGTACGAGACTTCCTTGCTTTATTTCGAGTCTTCGAGGGGATGCTTGGGTTACTGAGACAGCCATATCCGAGATCTCATTGTTAAAGGGATGTTCAAATCTGTGCCAATATAGCCTTGGGCAACACATTGCCAAAGCACATGCAGGACTTGTGCGCGTCGCCAAGGGTCTAGATAGATGGCAGTTAATAATGTATCGGGGTCTGTTTCCCGTAGCATTTCAAGCTTGTCGATCAAAACATGAAAGTGTGGGTCATCAATGGGTAGGTTGCGATAGCGTAGTAAAAAACGAGCATTACTTAGATAGGTCGTTCGTATTTCTTTTTCGGTCATTAGGTGGAATAGGTAGCCTTCGGCTTTGGCAAAACGAAAGGCTGCTTTGATCCGATGTTTATACCAGTGCCAGTTTTCTCGTAAATCTTCTCTATATTTTACTTCTACTAGCCATTTGGGTGTGGGCTTGCCACTTTCACCTTGGAAGTGAACAAGGACATCAGGCGTGTAAGAACGCTCTTTGCCATCCAGAAAATACCATAACCTGACAGGCTGGACTTCATATTTGGTTACGGAGGGATTGAACTCCAGTATGGTGAGATAATCTCGTTCCAGACTGGACTCAAACTCGGGTGTTCCTTCGCTTTTGCTACTAGCAAGACGACCCGTAATGTTGCGGTAGTTGTATTTTATAGCTCTGACAGGCATATCTAATCAGTCCTAGATAACGATGTATAATCCTAAAGCAGTCTCAATAAGCGATGTAAGCAGTCTAACTGTTGTTGTGAGAAAGTGCTGCTTTCAAGTGCATATAGTCTAAAATAGCAATGGAATTGTCAGGCGGTTCTAATCCTCGACCCGGCGAAATTACCTTAGCGCATCATGGCGTGTTATTTCTCGATGAGTTGCCTGAATTTGACCGTAAAGTCTTAGAGGTGTTGCGTGAGCCTTTGGAGTCTGGCCAAGTGGTGATTTCTCGTGCCGCTAAACAAATGACCTTTCCTGCGGGTTTTCAACTGATTGCCGCGATGAATCCGTGCCCCTGTGGTTTTTTAGGGGATGGTACGCCGCGCTGCCGATGTACGCCTGACCAAGTTCAGCGTTATCGGGGTAAATTATCAGGGCCATTATTAGACCGTATAGACTTGCATATTGATGTGCCGTCTTTGCCTGCATCGGCATTACGTAATACAGAGGTGAGTGAAAGCTCTGCCATTGTTCGGGAGCGTGTGTTAATGGCACGCGCCAAACAACAGGCTCGTCAACAGCTGACTAATAAAGCACTCAGCCCTAGCTTATTAGACAAATATTGTATTTTAGGCGAAAAAGAATCCAAGTTACTCGATCAAGCGATGCAGCGTTTACGGTTGTCAGCGCGGGCCTATCATCGGATTTTACGCGTCGCTCGAACGATTGCCGATTTAGCGGATAGTGATGCGATTTTGATTCCGCATATTACGGAGGCCATTGGTTATCGGTTATTGGATAGGCAATAACTCACAAGTAATTTTAAGGATACAAACAGCATTTATCCCACCCACCTTGAGCGTTTAACGCATACACCACACGGTCATGTAAACGACTTGGCCGCCCTTGCCAAAACTCAATACGTTCAGGCGTAATGCCATAGCCGCCCCAATGTGGTGGTCGTGGCACACTGGTAATATATTTTGCAGCAAAAAAAGCGGCACGTTTGATGAGTGTTGTTTTTGAGTCTAATAGCTGGCTTTGCTCTGAAGCCCACGCGCCAACCCGCGAAGTATAAGGTCGTGATTGAAAGTAAGCATCAGAGACACTATTGGCGACTTTGTGAATACGGCCTTCAATGCGAACTTGTCGTTCCAACTCTGGCCAAAAAAAGGTGAGGGCAACATAAGATGTAGCGTCGATTTGTTGGCCTTTGCGACTGCTATAATTACTATAAAAAACAAATTGTTGGCCTTCAATACCTTTAAGCAATACCATCCGTGCTGAGGGTTTGCCTTCCTGACTGACAGTAGCGACATTCATCGCGGTTGGTTCATTGACCTCTGAGGCAATCGCTTCGTCTAACCACAGGCTAAATTGTGCCAATGGGTCGGCTAAACAATCGGTAATAGATAGTTCTTTTTTGGAGTAGTCTTGGCGGATTTGCGCAATGTCGTGGCGTTTCAAAGCGAGCTTCTTGGATAAGGGGTAATCATTTGAGAATGCGACAAAGTGCTGTAAATGGCAAGCATACAAATAGGGGGAGGGCGCGATAAATCACGTCCTCCCTAAGTACCGCTTTGATTCTGCTCAGGGAGTGTTTAGGCGTTGGCTGAGCGAAGTCGAAGCTTACTTATCTGTTACTGCGCCTTCTGACGCACTAGACACCGTTTTGGCATATTTAGACAACACACCACGGGTATATTTAGGCGCAGGAGCTGTCCAATTAGCACGACGTTTGGCCATGTCTTCATCGCTAATATTGACGCTGATTTCACGCGTAACCGCATCAATGGTAATGACATCGCCGTTTTCTACTAAGGCAATTGCACCACCATCAGCAGCTTCTGGGGTAATGTGGCCAACGACAAAGCCATGACTACCACCCGAAAAACGACCGTCGGTAATTAACGCGACGGATTTACCCAAGCCTTTACCCATGACAGCAGAGGTTGGCGACAACATTTCACGCATACCCGGCCCACCTTTAGGGCCTTCGTAACGAATCACAATGACTTCGCCTGCCACCACTTCACCATTCAAAATACCCGTTAAGGCATTTTCTTCACTGGCGTAAACACGGGCAGTGCCTTGGAAATACAAACCTTCTTTACCCGTGATTTTAGCCACAGAGCCTTCAGGTGCAAGGTTTCCCTTGAGTACAATTAAATGCGAGTCAGCTTTGATTGGGTTATCAAAAGGACGAATAATATCTTGGCCTTCTGGATAGTCTTCAACGTCTGCTAGGTTTTCGGCTAAGGTTTTACCTGTGACTGTTAAGCAGTCACCATGTAATAAGCCTTGTGCCAACATGCGTTTCATTAAGGGCTGAATACCACCAATAGCCACTAATTCGCTCATCATGTATTTACCTGATGGACGTAAATCGGCCATCACAGGCGTGGTCTCACCTAAACGAACAAAGTCTTCTAAGGTTAAATCAACACCAACGGTATGCGCCATTGCCAAGAAATGCAACACGGCATTGGTTGAACCTGCTAAAGCAATGACGACCCGAATCGAGTTTTCAAAGGCTTTTTTCGTCATGATGTCGCTAGGTTTGATGTCCTGCTTCAACAACTCTAATACTTGCTGGCCTGCACGATAACAATCAGAGAGTTTCTCCTCACTGACGGCATTTTGCGCGCTGGAATTAGGCAAGCTCATGCCTAAAGCTTCAATCGCGGAAGCCATCGTGTTGGCTGTGTACATGCCACCACATGAGCCTGGGCCAGGAATGGCTACTTCTTCAATTTGTTTGACTTGAATCGCGTTGAGTTCGCCTTTAGCGTGTTGGCCAACGGCTTCAAATACCGAAATAATATCGGTATGGCCTGCACCGGGTTTAATCGTGCCACCATACACAAAAATAGAGGGGCGATTTAAACGTGCCATGCCCATGATGCAAGCAGGCATATTTTTATCGCAGCCACCAATCGCCACTAAACCATCAAAACCTTCACATCCCGCAACCGCTTCAATGGAGTCGGCAATAATTTCGCGTGATACCAAAGAGTATTTCATCCCTTCAGTACCGTTAGCGATACCGTCAGAAATAGTAATCGTATTAAAAATCACGCCTTTGCCACCTGCGGCGTTGGCACCTTTTTCGGCTTCATCGGCCAATTTATTAATGTGCATATTACATGGAGTCACCATCGCCCACGTCGAAGCAATACCAATTTGTGGCTTGGTGAAGTCGTCATCGCTAAAGCCTACGGCGCGTAGCATGGCGCGGGCGGGTGCACATTCAATGCCATCAACGACTTCGGAGGAATGTTTACGGATATTTGGGGTGTCGCTCATGAAAAATCTCTTGTTTTAAAGGTATCAAATGAATAATGGAGTTTTCCCTTCGACTCCGTTCAGGGAACGTTTTTCAACTCCACTCAGAGAGCATTTTTACGCTAGCTGAGCGGAGTCGAAGCCGAATGATTAAAATTATAGCTTTTTGCTAAAAACCTGTGAGTTTCGTTGGAAATTATACAAAGCCTTGCGCTCTTTGGGTAAATCATCTACCGAAACAGGGGCAAAACCTTGTTCTAAAAACCAATGTGCGGTACGCGTCGTTAGCACAAACAGTTTTTTAATTCCTTTATTACGTGCACGCGCTTCCAAATAGTCCAAAAGCTCAGAGCCACGATCACCACTACGGTAATTAGGATGCACGGCAACGCAGGCAATTTCGCCGCTTAACAAACCCGTATCATCTTTAGGTAAAGGGTAGAGAGCGGCACAACCGACAATCATGCCATCTCGCTCAATCACGGCAAAATGGTGAATTTCGGTTTCTAAACGCTCACGCGAACGACGCACTAAAATGCCTTCTTCTTCTAAAGGCCGTAAAAGCTCAATTAAACCAACCACATCATCAATATCCGCTGTCCGAATTTCTTCATAAGGGTCTTGGGTGATTAACGTGCCTGAGCCATCACGCGTAAACAATTCTTGCAGCAACGCACCATCACGGGCATAAGAAATAATATGTACACGGCGCACACCACCGCGACAGGCTTCACGCGAGGCATCCATGTGGCGCAAAATTTCGCTATCTAAAATTTTGTTGCGTAAATATTGATCTACTTCATTGGGGATCATTTCGCGTAATAAACGGTCATCGGTGTCCGCAATGCCTTCTTTTTCACCTAATAAAATAAGTTTATCGGCTTTTAATGCCATTGCCGCATGAACCGCAACTTCTTCGGCCAATAAGTTAAAGACTTCACCCGTCGTTGAATAACCCGTAGGGCCTAAAATCACAATATGATGATTCACTAAGTTTTTATTAATCGCTTCGGTGTCAATCGAACGCACTTCGCCCGTTAATTGAAAATCCACACCTTCACGCACGCCATACGGTTTGGCCGTGACAAAATTGCCCGACACGGCATCAATGCGTGCGCCATACATCGGTGAGTTGGCCAAACCCATACTCAATAACGCTTCGACTTCTAAACGAATTGAACCCACGGCATCTAAAACACAACGTAAAGACTCGCGTGTCGTCACGCGTAAACCTTTATGAAACGGCGTTTCTAAACCGTACTCAATCAAGTTTTCGTCGATTTGTGGGCGTGCACCATGCACCAACACCAAATGAATACCCAGCGAATGCAACAAGGCAATATCATGAATAATATTGCGAAAATTATCGTGATTAACCGCTTCTCCGCCAAACATCAAGACAAAGGTCTTGCCGCGATGCGCGTTAATATAAGGCGCGGAATTCCGAAACCAATGGACATATTGTTCGGTCATGGTATCGGGTGATAAAAAATCATCAGTCATGTTAAAAAATCCTAAGAGCTACTTCGAGCGGCTGAAAGCACTCAGCACGGGCAAGCGTTTTCAGGCTGCCAGCTAAACATACATAATGGTATCGCTATATTTTGCTACTAAAGCATCATGAGTCATTAATCGCATAGGTTCTATTAAGGCTTGGGCAATCAGTATGCGATCAAAAGGATCTTGATGATGAGCGGGTAGGGTTTCTACCGCCACGGCATGTTCTGCTTTAATAGCCAGTAATTGATAGCCTGATAATTGAAAATAACGCCACGCGGCTTCACTAGATATTGGCATGTCGCCGCGCCCCAGTGAATGTTTGATGGCGATTTCCCACAGGCTAGCACTGCTTATCCAAATTTGCGTGCTGATGTTTTCAATGGCCTCACGCGCCAGCTTTGGTAGTTTGGGGCTGTCAGTAATAGCCCAAAGTGCAATATGCGTATCTAATAAAATATTCACGATTCACGGTCGCTCATTGTGCCATTAACCATAAAAAGCTGTGTGATGTGAGTATTAGCATCGTCAATATTGTCAGGAATATCAAATAATCCTTTGGCGATACCGATGCGTGTGCGGGTTTTGTTTTCTTGAATCGGTACCAATTTTGCAACAGGACGACCGTGACGAGCAATAATAATTTCTTGCTCTAGTCCTTGCTCAATAGACGCAACCAATCGCGATAACGATGATTTGGCTTCCAACATATTGACCGATAACATGGTAAACCTCTTTAATTAAAACCATCTTGGTCTAGTCTAGCTAATTATTAAACGCCGTCAATGCATTTAGGACTTACGCGGTTATCGCTTATTTGTTCGTATTTTAGCCGCTTTAGGCGGCTTTATGTTCACAAAACGCGCTAATCGTGGTGCGATGCGTAAGTCCTGACGTTAAAAATTCGCGTGTCCCTGCACACAATAATGATGGATCAATTGCTTTAGCCACAATAGTAAAGGGGAAATGTTTTCTATAGCTAGATATTCATTCGGTTGATGTGCGGTTTCGATACTGCCAGCTCCCAAAATCACTGTATCCATGCCCAACTCTCGAAAATACGGAGCTTCTGTGCCAAAAGCAACCGAACCGGCTTGATGATGTGTTAATTGTTCAACCATTTTCACCAGTGGCGAGTCAGCAGGGGTTTCCGCAGGCAATGTGCCTTCAAAAATAGGCTCATAAATAATATCAATCGCCATTTTTTCAGCAATTTTGCCTAAACGTTTGCTGATTTGACTGCGAATATCCGCCATCTCCATATTGGGTAAAGGCCGCAAATCAAACTGTAATTCACATTGGCCACAAATTCGATTCGGATTATCACCACCATGAATACAACCCAAATTTAAGGTTGGGTAAGGGATGGCAAACGCTGCATTATGATATTTTTGTTGCAACTCGCGTCTAAAGTCCATTAAGTCGCTCATCACTACCGTCATTGCTTCTAAAGCATTATTGCCCAAGCTCGGGTCGCTCGAATGACCACTATTGCCAATGATTTTCACTCGCTCCATCATCACGCCTTTATGCAGACGAATCGGTTTTAAGCTAGTCGGCTCGCCAATTACTGCAAAACGGCCTTTCGGTTTTTGTGCGGCAACTAAGGCTTTTGCGCCAGACATAGAAGATTCTTCATCACACGTCGCTAAGATAATTAATGGCGCACGTAACGGTGTTTTGACAAAGGCTTGCGCCGCATTCAGTACCGCAGGAAAAAAGCCTTTCATATCGGCAATACCCAAACCATACAACTTACCCTGACGCTCAGTGACGCTAAACGGGTCGCTTTGCCAAAGTTGTGCATCACACGGTACGGTGTCGGTGTGGCCAGCCAAGACCAAACCACCAGAGCCTTTGCCCAGTGTGGCAATTAAATTGGCTTTATTTACGCCAACTGGCATAATTTCGCAGCTAAAACCCATCGCTTCAAGCCAGTTGGCCAATAACTCAATAACGGCTAAATTTCCCTGATCGATATGAGGGTCTGTACAGGACACACTCGGCAACGCCACTAATTGTGCCAATTGTTGTAAGAATTTTTTATCAGTCATAAGTCGTTGTCGTATTGTAAAAAATGGGTTTTAAGGTCTTAATTTAAGGCCTAAGAAAAATAACACAGCGATAAATAATGTGATAGACATCACTTTATCTTGAGAAAATAGCCGCTCGTCTAAACCTATGGTCTTACATCTAGCATTCAACCGTTTTATTGATAATATGTAAACATGATAGTGTGAACTGTGTCATAAAAGGAGAGATACGTTGATTTTTGTAAGATTGTGGTTTTAGTGAAACGGCAATGGAATACACTTATGATTCAACAAATATCGTTTGATGTTACGTGTAGTCATCTTTTTGACAAAAGAGCATACTATTATTGTGGATATTGCGATGTTTTCTCTTGCTTTCAAAAAACAACATGCTGTTGTTGAGGATTAGAACTGTGGCACATATCAAAATGCTTAAAAATTTTACCTTTCTCGTGTGTTCCTGCTTGCTCGTTGCCCAAGCCAACGCAGCACCCACTGTTGTTGCAGCCCCTACAGCGGTTGCTGCCAAAAAAGAAGCTGTTCAAATCAACTTAGAATTGTTCAAAATTGTCGCCAAAGATGGCAAAGAAACGTTGGTGAGTGCTAAAGAAACCAAACCCGGTGAAATTTTAGAATACCGTGCTACCTATAAAAACGTCAGTAAATCGGCTGTCCGTAATTTAGTTGCTACATTACCCGTTCCTAAAGGCATGGAATATCAGGTAAAAACGGCGAGTCCCGCAGGTGCAGAGGCCACGATTGACAGCGTCACTTTTTCTGCCATTCCATTAATCGATACCATTAAAAAAGAAGCCATTCCCACCAGTCAATATCGTGCACTACGTTGGAAAGTGTCTGAGTTGGGTGCGGATAAGTCGATTGTTGTCAGTGCACGTATGAAGATCAGTCAGCAATAAGCTTGACTTATTTGATGAGTATTATCACCGAATCAGGGATTAAGGAAGTTGATTCGTTGTCTTGAGTGAGTGGTTGTCAGTTATCTCCTCTTGCCTTTTGGCTGGAAGCCCGTGTGATGCGAAAAATTAGGTACAAGACTCGCCAATTTGTGCCTAAAACGATGTGTGTTAGCAATTTTTAACAGACTCGTGTTGGAGCTGGACGCTCACGCAGTGACGCAGGGAGGCTAGTGAGCGAGCCGGTTTTCGGGCTGGCAGGCGATAACTTTATATATAACCAAGCATAAACTCAGAGGTTCTCATTATGCGTACTCAAGAAACTACTCGTCAAACTGCTCGCCCAAGCACGAGCAAAATTTGGCGTTTTAACGGTGTTGCTGCTGCGGTTGCAGTCGCATTAGGCGGTTTGGCAGCAGTGCCAGGCCAAGCGTTTGCAGCTGCACCAGCCGCAAACTCCACCATTGGTAACACGGCATCTGCCACCTATACCGATGCGTCGTTAGTGAACCGTACTGCAACGTCCAACACGGTTAACACCATTGTTCAACAAGTTAGCGGCTTCACCTTAGTTGCTGACAGAACAGCGGTTGTTGCACCAGGCGGACAAGTGGTTTACTCACATACCTTAACCAACACAGGTAACGGTAGTGAAGACTTTGTTCTGACATCTGGTCAAACTACGAATGGTGCGGGTGACCAAATCGACTTGACAGGCTTTAAAATCTACGCAGATGCCGATGGTAATGGCGTAGCAGATAACGCCACTGATTTGACAGGTTCAACAGTGACCTTAGCAAGTAATGGCGTATTCAAGTTCGTTGTTGTGGGTAGTGCGCCAGGTACAGCGGTTGCGGGTAATACAGCAGTCACCACCGTCACAGCTACAACGGCAGTTTCCGCATTTAACCCTGTTGCTGATACTTCAACAAACACCGATACAGCAACGGTAACGGCTGATGCGGTTATCACCGTCACTAAGTCGGCCAGTGTGATTACCGGTCCAATTGGTACTGAAGTTCAATACACCTTAACGTACACCAACACGGGTAACAACACAGCAACAGGCGTTGTGATTACTGACGCGATTCCAAGAGAATTAGGCGCGTTGTTGAGTGGTATGAAGTATAAAGCCAACTCAGGTATTTGGAGTTCGGGTGGTACGTTAACAGATACCAATGGTGCTAATGACGACGGCGGTGCAGGTATCGACTTTAGCGTGTCGGGTTCACACACGACAGACGACGAAACAGTGCATATCACGATTGCTTCAGTTGCACCTAACGTCTCGGGTACTATCAAATTCACCGTGCGTGTTGATGACCAAGCAACAGGTGTTGATACTAACCCAGTTGCTGCACCAGGCATCTTAACCAACACAGCGACATTCTTGTATAACAATGGTACTGCGCCTGTTGGTTCTCAACCAACCAACTCGGTTGACTTCACGGTAACGCAAACGTCGGCTGTTGCGGCTAACGACTCAAACACAATCAGCGCAATTGGCGGTGTTGATGATGAAGTTACTGTAGCGACGGCAGGTCAAGGTACGGTTGTTGTCTTCGATAACTATATCTGGAACAACGGCAACGGTACTGACACATTCAACATCACTTATGCTAATGGCGGTGGTGCATATGCCGCCTTCCCAGCAGGTACCTCGTTCCAATTATTCCAAGCAGATGGTGTTAACGTTTTACAAGATACAAACAGTGATGGTGTTCCTGATACAGGCGCATTGGCTCCAGGTGCTAGTTACAAGGTTGTGTTAAAAGCCACGTTGCCTTCGGATCAAACAGGTGGTGCATATGCAGTGACTAAGCGTGCGACTTCTGTCATTAATCCGCTCGTAACGGATACTGTGTTAGATGTCTTGACACTCATAACACCTAACGTTGTTGACTTAGCCAACAGTGCGGCTAATGATGTATTGGGTGCGGGTAATGCAACTGGTAAAGGTACAGTAGCTGGTGGTGCAGGCTTTAATGGTGCATGGACAACAAAAGCCATTAATCCAGGTGCTACCGCAACTTTCCCACTTTTCATCACCAACAAAGTAGGTCAAGCCGATAACTACAACTTATCAGCAGATAATGATACTAACCCCCTAAATGCGGTTGTCCTCCCAGCAGGCTGGACATTTGAGTTCCGTAATGATGGTGGTGCAGGTGACTGTTCTACAACAGGCGCAACTATTACAAATACAGGTACAGTTAATACCTTTGCGCTTCCTGCTGATCAAAGATTGGTCTGTGCGGTAGTCTCTGTACCCGCAACACAAATCCCTGTTGCTAGCCAAAACATCTATTTCCGTGTTGTTTCACCTGTAACTGGTGTAGAAGATACGAAATTGGACGCGGTGACTGTGAACACCTTCCGTAATATCCAAATGACGTCGGATAATACAGGTCAAGTATTCCCAGGTGGTTCCGTTGTTTATACCCACCTTGTCACCAACAATGGTAACGTTGTTGAAGGTTCTGCGTCGGGTGAAATCACTTTCACAGGCGCAAACACCTTGTCCGCTTCTGGTTTCAGTACAGTGTTCTACATTGACACCAACAACGATGGTACTTTGGATGCAGGCGATCAAGCGATTACAGCGACGAACTTCCAAACATTAACCACAGCAGGTGCGGTTGGTAATGGTATTGCTGGCTTGTCTCCTGCGGAAACTGTGCGTATTTTTGCTAAAGTACAAGCGCCAGCCAGTGCCACACCGGGTACAACAGATGCAGCAACAATTACTGCGGTTGTTACAGGTACGATCAACACGATTGTTGCACCAACTAGCCCAGTCAATACCGACACAACTAACGTGATTGGCGGTCAAATCCGTTTGGATAAAACCCAAGCCTTAGACGCTAACTGTGATGGTGATTTTGGTGATGCAGCAGCAGGTGCTTTCCGTGCAGATTCTGCGGGTTATGTCACATCTAATTTAAGTGCTTTACCTGGTGAATGTATCATGTATCGCATTGTGGCCACTAACGAGGGGGTATCAGCCGTAACGGGCATTACCATTAACGATGCCACCCCAGCGTTTACTAAGTTGAGTGTTGCTCCTGCGCCAGCGATTACTACGGCTAATACTACGCTACCTGCACCTGCTACAACAGGCATTAGTACCAATCTTCAAACGGGTGCTTTAGGTGCTACTGTAAGCGAGTTAAATGGTGGACAAACAGCTACATTTACCTTCAGTGTTAAAATTGACCAATAAGCCTTAGGTCGATTTTTACTAAAGTCTCGGGCATGGAAGCCTAATTGCTCGCCTTAAAGCACTTGTTTTTCAAGGGTGCTTTAAGGTGACAACTCTTCAATTATAAATTCAAAAAAAGGCTGAATCGTGCGCTCTCTATCTATCTCCAAAATCGCCCAATTAATATGCACTCTTCTTGTGGTGTGTATGGCGTTTTATGGTGTGGCAAGAGCAACAATGGCACCTGCGGGTATAAAAATTGAAAACATCGCGACGGGTCAGTTTTTAGACCAAAATGGTGATACCTATAACCTTACGTCCAACGCCGTTACTATTGAAGTGATTCCTGTTTGGGCGGCACAGTTAACGCAAACCAATGAAATGATTGCTGGTGCGGGACAAGTCGTCACGTGGCCGCATATCCTAACTAATACAGGCAATATTGCCGATACCTTTCAATTTAATGTCAGTGATGTCGGTGGCGATAGTGGTCAACTTGTCAGTATTCAATTAATTCATGATGTTAATAATAATGGTATTTATGATACGGGCGATGTCCTGATTGATATCAATACTCACCGCGAGCTTTTAGCGATTGGCCAAAGTATGCCGTTGTTGATACAAGCACGTATTCCGTTAAATGTTGCTGATACGGATTTCTTCTTGGTTAAAATCGAAGCCAACGGCATTGCGGCACAATCACCACAGCTCAGCCAGCAAGATAAAGCTTATGTCTCTGGTGCTCAATTTAATTTAATAAAAACTGTAAACAAAACGGAAATTCGTCTTAACTCCAATGATGTTAATGAGAAAAAACTGACATACGGCTTGGATATAACCAATACGGGTAATGCCAGTGCACAAGGGAGTTTAATGAGTATTAATGGTGAAAATAAAACAAAAATCACCTTTGAAGACCCTCTGCCAACGGGCGTTGTTTTGACGAATATATTTTACAATGGTAGCGGGGGAGGGGAGCTTTTGTACCATGTCTCTGGTACAGGCGAAAAAACATATCAGCGTTATGATAAAAGCAAGTTTCCCGATTTAAGCACCATTGATCGTATTGCGATTGCCTACGATACTTTTGCTCCTAACACTACGGAGCATTTGGAAGTGAGTGTGGAGATTGTTAATCCACAAGTGTTTGTCTTAAATAACCAATTTGTGGGTTACTATCAGCACGGTAGTGAAGAAAAGAAAGCTTTTTCCAATACGGTCAGTACGAAAATTTTAAGCAGTTTATTTACTTTAACACCCGCTAATAAATTGTTGAAAAAACCCAGTGACACGGCTATTTGGCCGCATATTTTAACCAATACGGGCAATATTGCGGATGTTTACCATTTCGCTATCTCAGATTTAAGCAGTGATAACGGCATTTTAGTTAATCCGATACTGATTCATGATGTTGACGCTAATGGTAAATATGACCCAGTTATTGATAAAGTGATTGATAGTACTCACACGTTATCGCTAAAGCCTAGCGAAAAAGCAGCTTTATTAGTACTAGGTACTCTGCCTTCTACGGCATCGGCGAACGACTTTTTTGAGATGCAACTTGCTGTCAGCAATGAGCAACCTATTCCCCACACCATCACCCATATTGATCGTGTTGACACGATTCGTCCGATGTTTGTGTTAACCAAAAGCGTTGATAAAACTGAGGTTAATTTACAGTCAACAGATGCTCAAGAACTCGAATTGAATTATCACCTAACGGCTGTCAATACGGGTAATTTTGGTGTATTTCCTCGGCCTGTGAGCATTAATGGCGCATCCGTTAATAAGATACTATTGGAAGATATTGCGCCTACGGGTGTGCAATTTCAGGGTATTACTAATACAGGTGGCAAAGGGCAGTTACTCTATCGTCTTGTCGGTAGTAATACTTATTTACCCTACAATGTTAATCAGCTACCTGATTTTACTAAAGTCAGTGCTTTAGCATTAGCCTTGGATGAGTTTGCTGCGAATCACAGTGAAACACTGGATATTAAAGCAGTAGTGACCGATACCACGATTGGTGCAAGCTTTGATAATCATTTTTCATTGGCGTACATCTATGGCGGCTCGAATGTAACGACTGATTCTAATACGGTCAGCACCAAGATTTTTGCCTATAAAGCAACGTTGACGGCTGCACCTGATTTAACACTAGACCCGTTAACAACGGCAGTATGGAAACATACACTCACCAATACAGGTAACTTAGACGACAGTTATCGTGTGACGTTGACCGATGTCACAACCGACAAAGGGGTATTAGGCAACGTATTATTGATTCATGACATCAATAAAAATGGTATTTACGATGCCGCTGATAAAATCATTCAGGGTGATTATACGATTACGCTCAAGCCAAATGAGCAAGCTCTGTTATTAGTCAAAGGTGACGTGCCAAAAGATGTACAACCCAGTGATTTTTTTGACTTAAACCTAACGGCCACCAGTCAACAGGCAGTCAATCCGCAACAATTGACACAAATAGATCGTGTTAACACGGTCAAGCCCGTCATTAGCTTATTAAAACAAGTGGATAAGTTAGATGTTGACTTCAAGGCAGCGGCAACAACGGTTGACGTATTAACTTATACGCTCACGGCAACCAATAATGGCATCGTTGCTCTGAATCCTATTGACGTTAAGTTGGACGGCGCAGCAACCAAAAAAGTCATTTTTAAGGATATTTTGCCCGCCAACATCTCGTTGTTGAATGATAATGCTAAAGACCTTGCAAATACTCCAAAGGCGATTGAATATACAGGTGGTAAAGCGGTTGTGGTTTATCATCTTAGTAATGAACCAGAGCACAATTATCACACCTATAAAGAAGAGAATCTTCCTGATCCAAAAGATCTAAAACAGCCTCAAATAGATGCCATTGCGCTGGCTTATGATTCTTTTGCCGTTGCCGAAACTGACTCCGTTAAATTACGGGTCAATGTCTATAACGGTGCAACAGGCGCAACCATCAATAATTTGTTTAATGCTTATTATTTCTATGGCGTTGAAACGCGTCAGTCTATATCTAACGAACAAAAGACTGTCGTTAAAGGCTCGGCCAGTTTAACCAGCAATGACCAAAATTATCAGTTGGTTGGTCGTGTTGCGTTGAATGGTAGCGTCTATTTAGAAGCGAAATGTGCTCAATGTAATTTGCGCCCTGATTTTCCTGATCGTTTAATGTTAGAAGTTAAATCTACTAAAAGTGGCGATGTTGAAACGGTAGTCGCGATTGAAACAGGCAACAATACGGGTACATTCCGTATTAATGACAGCCATTTGCAAAAAGCGGATGCTTTACCTACGCGCTCGATGTTTGAATTTCCAATCGTGTCTGGTAACTACATTATTGAAACAACCTCTCACGATATTTTAGTTGCAACGATTTTATATTGTTTAGATGACAGCAATATAGAACGCCCCAATAGCAAAGTGCTTGATGAAAATGGTAAGCCCGTTTCTAGCTTACTGTTAGTTGATCCTTTTGGTATTGTTTTTGATAGTAGTACAAATAAGCCAATAGCGGGTGCCACAGTCAGATTGGTTTTAGATGATGGTAAAGATACACCTGCCATTATTTTTGATGATGCTCATCGGCGTTGTACATCGCCGCGTGATCCACTAGCAGATCCAGCTTGCCAAGCACTTATTATTACAGGTGTTGACGGTGCTTATCGTTTTCCTTTAGTGCCGCCCGCAACCTATAAGTTGATTATTACTGCGCCATCACCGTATCAATATCCAAGTGTTGTGTCTAAAGCTAAATTAGAAAGTGAATTTCACCGCACTATTCATGTGACGGGTTCTTATGGCGGCATATTTGAAGTGACTCCGACAGAAGGACCGATTGAATTAGATATTCCAATGGATCCACCCGCCGTATTTTCGTCGTCGTTGTTTGTTAAGAAAACATCAACACGTAAAACGGTGGAGCTGGGTGAGTTTGTTGATTACACCATTAATATTCGCAATGTTTCCGCCACAAAAACTAAAGCAACCGATGTGTTATTAGTCGATACCTTGCCACAAGGGTTTAACTATGTCTTGGGTAGTGCCAAGGTAGATAAAGTAGCGCAAGACCCCAAAGGTGGACGTGGGCCAAAACTGACATTTACCGTTGGCAATGTGACTGCTGATAAAGAAATTATTATTACCTATCGTGCGCAAGTGGGTGTGGGTGCGTTGCGTGGTGATGGTGTCAACCGAGCACGCGCTATTGAGGATAAAGTGGGCGGCACGTCCTCTAATGAGGCGGTTGCTCAAGTCAAGGTGTTGGCGGGCGTGTTTAACACAGAAGCCTTTGTCACGGGTAAAGTTTATACCGACTGCAATCGTAATGGCGTGCAAGATCAGGAAGAGATCGGCGTTCCCAGCATTCGTTTGATGTTGGAAGATGGCTCTTATGTCATGACTGATGTTGAAGGTAAGTACAATTTTTACGGCTTACGTCCTAAAACCCATATTTTGAAATTAGACCGTACTACCTTGCCTGATGATGTTGAATTAATCGAACAAAGTGTACGTAATGCGGGTGATCCAGCGAGCCGTTTTGTGGACTTAAAAGCAGGCGAGTTACACCGTGCTGACTTTGCGATCACCACCGATAATGCAACCTGTTCAGGGCCAGCAATGACGGAAATTTATAACCGTCGTAATCAAGGTGACAAAGCCATCGGTGAATTAGAACGGGCATTAAGGGCGGATTTAACCTTTGATTCCAATAATCCTAGCGATGTGCGTTCTTTGCCTGCCAGTGGTTGCGTCATTAGTACAGGCACTGATTGTGGTGTTCACGGCAAAGCAAAATTGCCAACGCTATCATCAGCAATCACCAAACCGACCGATGATGACATTATTAGAGTGAATACACCGATAGATCATCGTAGTTTGGAAAGCTATTTAGCGGATGAAAACAACAATCAATTGGCGATTCTAAATCTCAAAGATCAGCAAGTATTAACCTATGCACAAACGCGTATTTTATTTAAGGGTGTACTTGGAGCGCGTTTTGAGTTGTCGCTGAACGGTGAGTTACTGAGCGATGACAGCGTGGGTACAAAGACGACTCTGAGCAATCCACAGATAGAAGCCAGAGAATATATTGGTATTAACCTCAAAGCAGGTAGCAATCGTATTGTCTTAAAGCAGTTTGATGCCTTAGGTAATGTTCGTGGTACGACTGTTATTTCAGTGATTGCGCCCGATAATTTATCTGAATTAAAAATGACAACCCAGCAAAAGAATGTTGAAGCTAACGGCTCAAATGAAGTGTTGGTTAAAGTCAAACTGTTAGATAAAGAGGGCATCCCTGTCACCTCTAGTACGGCGATTACCTTAGAGTCAAATATGGGGCGTTTCCGTGCGGTCGACCTTGATCCCAAATCGGCAGGTACACAAATTTTTGTTGAGGGTGGTGAGTTCACCGTCAAATTGGTTGCGCCAACGGAAGCGGGTGAAGCTTTAGTGCGTGCCAGCAGTGGTATTTATAAAGCCGAAACAAAGGTTCGTTTTGTGCCTGAATTACGGCCAATGGTTGCCGCAGGTATTATTGAAGGCATGGTATCGTTTAAAAACTTTGATACCAATAAAGTCTCAAAAGCCAATGCCAAAGATGGTTTTGAAGATGAGTTACAAAGTTTAGCCAATGCCAATGATGGGAAGTTAAATCTGGGTGGTCGGGCAGCGATGTTCTTAAAAGGCAAAGTCAAAGGCGAATACCTTTTAACGTTGTCTTATGACAATACAAAAGAAAGCGATCAGCGTTTGTTCCGCGATATTCGTCCTGAAGACTATTACCCTGTCTATGGTGATTCGGCAGTGAAAGGTTTTGATGCTCAATCAACCAGCAAATTGTATGTGCGTTTAGACAAAGGCCGTTCTTATCTGATGTTTGGTGACTACACCACACGTATTGAAGGCGACACCTTGGCATTGGGTCAATATAACCGCTCGTTGACGGGTGTTCGTGGCCATTACGAGACTGATAATTTCAAAGCAACAACTTTTGTGGCACAAACTAAATCTAAACAAGTGGTTTTTGAAATACCAGCACAAGGTGTTTCAGGTCCTTATGCGTTGACAGGTTTAGACGGTTTATTGGTAAATAGTGAAAAAGTAGAGATTATCAAACGAGATCGTAATAATCCTGGTTTGATTATTTCAGCAATACCGCAAAGCCGTTTTTCGGATTATGAGTTTGAGGCTTTATCATCGAGTTTATACTTTAAGTCTCCCGTACCGAGTTTAGACTCCAATCTTAACCCGTATTCTATTCGCGTGACGGTAGAAGTAGAGGATCAAGCTGGGGTTGATTATTGGGTAGGTGGCGCACAAGCCGAGCAAAAACTGACTCAGCGTATCAGTGTTGGTGCGGCAATAGTACAAGAAGATATTCCTAATGACACATACCGTTTAAGCAGTGCTAATACAAAAATTGTCTTAGGTACTCATACCACATTGATTGCTGAAGTGGCGCAGTCTGACCGTGATGCGAAAGAATCAGGCCAAGCTTCACGCGCAGAGCTAACCTATAGTGAAGGCACAGCTAGTATTCGTGCTTATTATGGTGAAAGTGATGCGGCCTTTGAAAATCTCGCATCACCGTTGACCAGCGGTCGGGCAGAAAGTGGAGTCAAATTACAACTCAGCTTAGATCGTTGGGGAACATTGATTTCAGAAGCCGTACGTACCGAAAATATTTCAACGGGTGGTGCGCGTCAGGGTATTAAAGTCAGTATTAACCGCACGATGAATAAATACCTCTCTTTAGAAGTGGGTGCGCGTTATTACGATGAAACGTCATTACCTGCAACAGCATCCAGTATTGGCGTTGCTCCTTACGAAGGCACAACCGCACGCGCTAAATTAAATGTGCAAGTTCCACAGTGGGATGGTGCAAGTGCTTACACCGAATATGAACAAGATATTGCGAATCCTGATCGCCGTTTGATGGCCTTGGGAGCTGATTATCGCTTAGGCTCAAAAGGTAAGCTGTACGCTCGCCACGAGTTTTCATCCAGTTTCTCAGGTGGTTTTGGTTTGAACGACCAACAACAACGTAATACCACGGTTGTTGGTATTGAAGATGACTATATGCAAGATGGTCGTGTGTTTAGTGAGTATCGCGTGCGTGATGCCTTGACTGCTAAAGATGTTGAAGCTGCCGTGGGTTTACGTAATCGCTGGTATTTAACCGATGATATTCGTTTTAATACTAACTTAGAGCGTGTAACGACGTTAGAGGGAGCAGATAGCAGTGACTCCACTGCCGCCAGTTTAAGCTTAGAGTATTTGACGAATCCCTTATGGAAAGCGACAGGTAAAGTTGATTTCCGTTGGGCTGATTCTGCTGACACTATTTTGAATACTTTGGGCTTTGCTTATAAATTATCGCGTGATTGGACGTTATTGACTAAAAACACCATCAACCTAACTGATAATCATAAAACAGGTAATCGCTTACAAGAGCGTTTTCAACTCGGCACGGCGTATCGTCAAGTTGACACCAATCGTTGGGACGCGCTCACTAAAATTGAATACAAAATGGAAGAAGATAACAGCACTCTCAGTAATCTCATTGAGCGCGATGCTTATATTTTCTCCAGCCATATCAATTATCATCCTGTCCGTCGTTGGACATTTGCTAACCAACTGGCAGCAAAATGGTTTACCGATACTCATGAGAAATTAACCTCAACATCGGCAACCTACTTAGTCGGTTTCCGTGCCATTCACGATTTAACCGACCGTTGGGAAGCAAGCCTACAAACTGGTTGGTTATCAGGTGACTCAGGTGGTAAGCGTTTTGTTCTTGGTGCAGAAACTGGCTATTTAGTGACAACAAATTTGTGGTTATCGCTAGGCTATAATTGGCTGAGTTATGAAGATGCAGATGTTGTGGGCAGTGACTTTACCGTTGATGGCCTGTACTTACGCATGCGCTTCAAATTTGATGAAGACTTATTTAAGGCTGATAAACCGTCCATTAATAAAACATTGGAGCCAAACAATGTCAGTCTCTAATCTTTACTCACGCTCCTCCTTGAGTGTGTTGGTTGCGTTGTTGCTAGCAGTCAATTCTGGATATGCCGCAGAATCCAAGGTGCTTAATCCTGAAGCAACACGTATTAGCGATAAAAAAATCAGTGTTGATTTAACGATCTTAAAAGCAACCCAAGACCGAATTGCTAAATTAAACAGCAATGGTATAGGTGCAGATAATTATTATTTAGTGAAAGCGCAGTCGTGGTTAGATTTTGCGATGCACGAATACTATGAAAATGACCGTAGCGAGGTCATTGACGAGGCATTGTTTCAAGCACAAGATTTAATTGAGCGAATGGAACAAGCAGACAACAACATCACGCTAGATACGCCTGTTATTAATGAGTCACAGCGTTTGCGTGAAGATTTATGGACGATTGCAGGTGAGTTAAAACAACATCGTGGTTTTGTTTGTGCCTCTGCGCCCATTGCAGAAATGGAAGTACGTTTGGTTTGGGCAGGTCATGAAAATAAAGAGCTAGGTTGGCGACATGCGCGTGAGCATTTTTCCGCCGCTGAACGTCTAGCAAAGCAAGCGCGTAAATTAGCAGACAATTGTTTCTGCCCGCAACCTGCGGAAAAACCATGTCCATTAGTGGCAGCGGTTGAACCACCGCCAACACAAGAAATGTTGGATATGACCAAAAAGAGACCTAAAGCACCAGAGCCTCTTGCTTTAGTCAATGTGCCACGTAATGTTCATTTTGGTTTAGACAAATCGAATATCAACGAAAAAGCCGTGGTAATTTTGGATCGTGTCGCCGAGATATTACAAGCGTATCCAAGCATGACGATTAGATTGATTGGTCATACCGACTCGCGTGCTAGCAAAGCCTATAACCAAGCATTGTCGGAGCGTCGCGCACAATCAGTGTTAAAATATCTCCTTGCCAAAGGAATTATTGCTAATCGTATTGAGCTTCGTGGTGAAGGTTTTAATAGCCTGAAAACCGATACCGATGCTCTAATGGGACACGCCTTAAGCCGTCGAGTTGAAATGGATTACTTAGGTGAAACCATTCAATCCTATGACCAAACAGGTGACTTGGTGATGGAAGAGGTCAGAAAAGCGAAAGCGGCGAAAGTTAAAGCGAACACATCCTCGAAAAAAGCGAAAAAAGCGAAAAAATCGCCGAAAAAAGCGAGAAAATAGTTTGATTGAACGTTAAAGGGGAGATGCTTAACCCTTTTATAGATGAAGGGATATAAATTGCGTACAGTTCAGTTGTTTCAAAAATTACTAAAAACATGGCTCATTTTAGTAGTCTTGGGAGGGCTGTACGCAAATATCGCCCATGCTGCCGTGGTTGATATTGTGGTCAACCAAAGTGATAGTCCAGATCCTATTGCTGCGGGTGGCTTGTTAACTTATACCATTGTTTTAACCAATAATGGTCCAGACGATGCGACAGGTGTCGTGTTAACGGATACTATTCCTGCGACCACTGCATTTTCTAGTGTGAGTACGACGAAAGGCTCGTGTACAGGTACGACCAGTATTACCTGTACTGTTGGTAGTCTACTCAACGGTGAGTCAGCAACGATTCTGATTAAAGTCATTCCTTCCACTGTCGGTACGATCACGAATACCGCAACCAGTACCCGTAATGAACCTGACAGTAATGCTACCAACAATGCAGATACTGATGTTACGACAGTACAAACGGGTACAGACTTATCCATTACTAAAACGGATAGTGCTGATCCTGTCGCACAAGCCGATGCCTTCTCGTACACGATTACTGCCCGCAATAATGGACCTTATGCGCTAGGTGCAACCGATGTCCTCACCATGACCGACAATATTCCGAGCGGCTTACGGGTTAGCTCGCTGCCAACGGGGACGGGCTGGACGTGTGTGTCATCACTGGGAGCATCTTTTCCACAGGACGGTCCGTTTACGCTGACCTGTACTAAGACGGCGGCTTTAGCCGTTTCTGCCAATAGCACGACCATTACTGTGCCTGTAGTCGCCTTATCATTGGGGACGATTACCAACCAAGCAGCCATAACTTCGACGCTACGCGATGACAATACGACCAACGATACAGTAACGCAAAGTACCACCGTTAATCAGGCGGCCAATGTTGCCATTACCAAATCAGTGAGTCAGGCGGGTAGTATAGGTCTAAATCAAACTTATACTTGGACGTTGATCCCTACATTGGTGTCAGGTACGACAGGTACTATTACTGTGACCGATAATATTCCTGCGGGTGCGGCTTTGATGGCGACGCCAACAGGAACAGGCTGGACGTGTACGCCAAATTCGGGTTTTCCACTAGCAGGACCGCAAACCGTCAGTTGTACTCGTGCCAGCGCCAGTAACTCGTTGCCAGCTGCCTTATCGTTAAATAACATTAGTGTGAGTTTTAAGCCAACGGCAACGGGTTCATTAAGTAACTCCACGAGCATTGATGCGGGAACAACAGACCCTGTATTAGGCAACAATACCAGTAATACAGTGACATCGACGGTCGTGAGTGACGTGGCGATTACTAAGTCAGTCAGTCAAGTAGGCAATATTGGGGTAAATCAAAACTATACGTGGACTTTAGCTCCGACATTAATTATGGGCACGACGGGCACAATTACGGTGACGGATAACATCCCCGCAGGTGCAGCATTAACGGCCACGCCGACAGGGGCAGGCTGGACATGTACGCCCAATTCGGGTTTTCCAGTGGCAGGGCCTGTGACCGTCAGTTGTACTCATGCTAGTGCAGGTAATCCCTCTGCTCCAACGATCTCGTTGGGTAATATTAGTGTTCCTTTTAGACCAACAGCGGTGGGAACCTTAAATAACACGGCCAGTATTGATGCTGGTGTGACAGATACGTCACCTGCCAATAATACCAGTAGTGCCGTTTCGTCCACTGTTGTCAGTGACGTTGCTATCACCAAATCGGTTAGTCAAGCAGGGAATCTTGGCTTAAATCAAACTTACTCTTGGACGCTTGCACCAACGCTGATTATGGGCACAACAGGCACAATTACCGTAACGGATAATATTCCAGCGGGCGTTGACCTCATGGCCACACCGACAGGAACAGGCTGGACGTGTACGCCCAACTCAGGTTTCCCATTAGCAGGGCCGCAGACAGTTAGTTGTACTCGCGCCAGTGCAGGTAATCCCTCTGCACCCACCATTTCATTAAATAACATTAGTATTAGCTTTAGACCAACCACAACGGGTTCAATCAGTAACACCGCGAGTATCAATCCCGGTGTGACAGACACGACACCCGCAAACAATACCAGTACAGCGGTGACATCGACGATTGTGAATGATGTCAGCATCACTAAAGCGGTGAGTCAGGCGGGCAATATCGGTAATTCCCAAACCTATACGTATACCTTGCAGCCATCATTGGTGATGGGAACAACGGGAGCGACGATTACGGTAACGGATAGTTTTCCTGCGGGGGCAAATTTATTGTCCACACCGACAGGAACAGGCTGGACGTGTACACCCAATTCGGGCTTTCCCTTAGTTGGACCACAAGCGATTAGTTGTACGCGTGCAGGTCCTATTGGTAATGCAGGCACGTCTCCAATTTCATTAAATAACATTAGTTATACCTTTAGCCCAACAGCCAATGGCACGCTCACCAATACCACGACGATTAATAGTGGTACAACGGAATCAACGCCTGCGAACAACACCGCCAATGTCACAAATACCGTAATTAATGATGTCGCTATTACGAAAGTCGTTAGCCAAGCAGGAAATTTGGGTAAAAATCGCCCCTATTCTTATACCTTGCAGTCCGTATTAAACATGGGTACAACAGGTGGAATAGTGACCGTGACCGATAGCTTTCCAGCGGGTGCTAATTTAACAGCATTACCGACAGGAGCAGGTTGGACATGTGCTTCATCTTTGGGGGCGGTATTTCCGCAAGCAGGCCCGCTGACAATTACATGTACTCATGCAAGCGCAACAAACACAGGGCCGGGGGCACTGTCGCTTGGTAATATCACCGTTAATTTTACGACAACAGCAACAGGTGCGCTGAGTAATACAACCACCGTCAGTATGGTAGCAACCGATACAGTGCCGTTAAATAACACAGATACGGTCAACAATACGGTGATTAACGATTTACGTGTTGTGAAAACGGCTAGCACGGCATCACCTGTCGTAGGCACAAATTACAACTATACCTTGACTCCTAGCCTAGTGATGGGGGATGCAGGCGGCACAATCACCATGACGGATAGTTTTCCTGCTGGAGCGAATTTACGATTATTACCAACAGGAGCAGGTTGGACGTGTGTTTCATCTGCGGGAGCAGTGTTTCCGCAAGCAGGGCCATTAACCATTACGTGTACGCGGGCTACGGCGACTAACAATGGATCGGGTAGTTTAGCTCTTAATACCGTCACAGTGCCATTTACGCCCACAGCCGCAGGTGCGTTTACGAATACGGCAACAATTTACAGCACGGGCATAACAGCCGTTACGGATACAGCACCACTTGACAACACTAGCTCTATTACCTTGACGGTTACAGCAGCAGGACCCGATTTAACGATTGCTAAAAATGCTTACACAACAAATAACGGTACAACAACAGTGCCTAATCCTCTTTCCGTCGGTACAACTTTTTATTATCGTTTGAGAGTAAGCAATAGTGGTGCTTCAGCAGGCTCAGCAGGTGCTACAACGACGGTAACAGATATTGTTCCTACAGGAGTGACTATTACAGCGGTCACGTTGTCAACAGGGTGGGCAAGTTGTACCTCGTCAACAGGCAGTTTCCCCGTTGATGGTGATGGTACTAATTTTGTGCAATGTACGCGAACTGGCGCAATAGCGATTGGTGCTTCATTTTCGGATATTCGTTTTTCTGCTATTGGTACGGCGGCAGGCCCGATTACCAATACAGCCACAGTAGCGACAACGGACACTGAACCCAATGTATCTAATAATTCGGGTAGTGTGATTGTTACTTTCAGGGCTAATTTTGATTTGACGCTGACTAAGCTTGATAACGGTGCGGGCGGTGTTTATGGCCCAGACCCTGTTGCGGTGGGGGATACCGTTGATTATCGCTTGCGTGTCACTAACGGTGGCCCAGATAATGTGCCAGCGGATACAGAAATTACCGTTTCCGATACTTTGCCAACGAATACAACCTATATTTCAGGAGTAAGTGACACAGCAGGGCATACGTGGACATGTCCTGCGGGGCCAATTAGTGGCTCTCCAGGTCCTGTTACAATAAGTTGTACGCGTACTGTTTCGGGACTTGGTGCAGATACTTTGCGTGGTTCAGGCTCTACAACTGTCAGATCGAGTGATATTCGTTTTACGCTGCGTGCTGATAGTGGCGCAGGGGCGAATATGACCAATAACGCCCGTGTTGATATCACGTCTGGAACGGCAGAAACCAATACCGCGAATAATACTGCAAATCAAAGTACAGGCGTACGTGGTTCAGCAGATTTAAGCATCGTTAAGACAGCATCAGCAACCAGCATATTAGCAGGTCAAGACTTAACCTACACCATTACGGTTTCTAATTTAAGCGGTGTTAACGCCGTCGCAACGGGTATTAATAATGTCTCAGTGACCGACAATATGACAACCAACCCCGGGGCAACGTTTGTTTCTGCTTCAGGCACAGGTTGGACGTGTAATAATCTGATTAACCTCGTATGTGATTATAATGCGTCGTTATTGCCAGGAGAAAGCAAGAGCTTTACCGTGACGGTTAAACCGACGACTGTGGGTTTAGCTCGCAGTAATACTGCGACTGCGGTGCTGAGATTATCTGGCACAACAAACCCCGTTGACCCTGATGCGTCTAATAACGCGAGTACGGTGTTGGTCGATGTGCTCACAGCCGTTGATTTGTTCGTTACTAAAACGGATGCGCCTGACCCTGTACGTGCAGGAACTAATTTGACCTATGTGGTGACGGTGGGTAATTCAGGGCCGGGCAATGCAACAACGGTGACGATGACGGATACCTTGCCAGCAGAACTGACGCTATCATCTATTACACCGTCAGGTACAGGGACATGTACCACCTCGCCTGCAAGTACCAGTTATACCAGTGCTGCGACAACGGTAAATCCAAAGTCAGCCTTCACCTCATTGACGTGTACGTGGCCAACGTTAGCTTCGGCATCACAGCAAACGGTGACTATTATTGGTAAACCGACGAATGCAGCTTATCCCACAGGGCTGAGTAACTCGGTATCGGTGACACACGGTAATATTGCTACTGTCCCAGAAAGTAACTCGGCCAATAATACCGCGACCCAACTAACAACCGTATTACAACCACAGGTTGATTTACTGGTTAATAAAATTGACACCCCCGATCCTGTTGCACGTTTTACCAATACAATCTACACAGTGACCGTACAAAACCAAGGCCCCTCGGTAGCCACCAATGTTGTGGTGACGGAAACCTTACCGCATACCCATTTAAGTTATATTAGTGCCACGCCTTCTCAAGGCACATGTGGCGCGCCAGTCGCCAATGTCATGACCTGTAATTTAGGTAATATTGATGTTGGTAGTAATGTGACGATAGCGATTGAGATGAGCGCAGACTCTTTGGGTACAGATACCAACAGTGTCAGTGTGACTTCATCCGAATCTGATACTAACTTAGCCAATAACAGCGTTTCGGAAAATACGACAGTGCAACTTGGTGCAGATTTAATCTTTACCAAGTTAGCAACACCAGACCCCGTCATTGCAGGTAACGCCGTATTTTACTTCTTGAAGGTCAAAAATACAGGGCCTGCAAATGCCAATGTCACGATTACGGATACCTTGCCCGCAGGGATTGCCTATCAATCGGCGGTGACATCACAAGGTAGTTGTAGCCATGTTGCAGGTGTTGTGACCTGTAATTTAGGTCTTGTTCCCTACACCGCAACAGCTCAGGTGACATTAACTGCGATAGCAATGGTGGGCGGATTGCAAACGAATACTGCGACAGCAGGTAGTACAACGCCAGACCCTAATCCTGTTGATAACACCGATACCGCAGATGTTACTGTGATTGACGGTATCGTCCGTGGTCGCGTTTTTGCGGATAACGGCTTAGGGGGTGGAACGGCAAATAACGGCTTACAAAATGGCGGTGAGTTGGGCATTAGTAATGTGATTGTTAAATTAACGGATTGCGGCACTACCGATTATGTCTTTGCTCAAACCGATGGCTTGGGTGATTATCAATTAATTGTCCCCGCTTTATTGGCCACGGGAGCGGTGTTGTGTGTGGTCGAAACTAACTTATCAGGTTACCGCAATACGGGTGGCAGTGCAGGAACAACCGCAGGGACGTATAACATTACCACCGATAAAACACAGTTTACTTATACTGACGGTGTGACTTATACGGGCGTTAATTTTGCTGATGTTGCTCAAAGTCAATTATTTACCGATGGTATTCAGCAAAGTGAACCTAATACCAGCGTCGTTTATGCTCATCGATTTATTGCAGGCTCAGATGGTCAGGTGTCATTTTCTACCACGTCAATAGCAACACCGAATAGTTTGTTTTGGACGAATGTTTTATATAATGATCTTGATTGTGATGGTGTACTTGATGCAGGTGAGCCTGTTATTTCTGGATTATATACCGTTCAGGCAGGTGATAATATTTGCCTGCTCAATAAACAGTTTGTCCCCAGTAATGCTACGCAAGGCGCGTTAAACGTCGTGACACTGAGTTCGAGTTTTGTGTATGACACCTTAGCACCCACAGTGACCGAAGTGCTGACCCGCACTGATACCACAACTGTCGGTCTAACCAGTACTTTAACCTTACATAAATCGGTGGATAAAGCGACGGCTGCACCCGGTGAAACCATTACCTATACCATCACTTATAGTAATAATGGCACTCAGCCCATTGGGAATATTGTCGTTCATGATAGCGTTCCAGCGTTTACACACAGTCCTGTTGCGACGTGCGTCATGCCATTGCCCGCTAATATTACCGTCTGTACCCCAGCGATTACGACACCGAGCATTCAGTGGAATATGACAGGAACACTTGCGCCGAGCCAGCAAGGGCAGGTGCGTTTTAGTACTACCCTAGACAATTAATCCTACGAAGATAGACACGAGGGTCAGCGTAAAGCCTAAGTGTCTGTTTGTGCTAAGGTATTAGCGTAGTAGTTTATGGTCGGCGCGTTCGACTTGCAGTTGAAAGCCAACTTCACCTTGAGCATTACCTGCTAGGTTTTCAAACTGCCAGCGAACATGGGTTACAGGTGTATTGTGAATTTTGAAGTCTTCTTCATAGGTGATACCACCATCATAAGACACCAAAAAAACGGCCTCTTTGCCAAAGCCTGAACCTAAAATAAAACGTGTTCCTGCGGGAATGGGGTTATCGATATGGACATTATAGGCATCATCCTGACTTTTATTGTGGTAATTAAGGACGATAGTGATCTGATCTCCCACATTAATGCGGGTAATGGCTTTGTGTATTGAGAGCGTTTCGCCATTAACGATGACCGTTGAGCGTTTTTCAGCACGCATTGTCAACGCAATATCCGCCGCGTATAAATATCCGCTCATCGAAAGTAACGTCATTAGTCCCAATTTACGCCACATGATTAACCCCTCTTGTTGTCCTGTTTGACAGAAGTCTTTATTTGTTGTGTGAATGTTTGTAACAAATGTCATCTTATTCTATCTAACTAATCATAAATGCATGTTGTCAAACTGTCATGACTGCTTTTATGCTTGGCTACCTTTAAGGCTAGTAGTGTGAAGTATATGCAGGATGAACATGCTTTTTTAGCCAAACTCTTACAGCGAGACACACGAGCTTGCCATCAGTTAGTCAAAGAGCATCATGGCCGATTGGTGATGGTGGCGCGTACTATTGTGGGCGAGTCAGCCGAAGATGTGGTTCAAGAAGGCTGGTTGTTGGCATTTCGGGCCTTGCCAACATTTGAAGGGCGTTCATCGTTAAAAACGTGGTTAACGCGGATTGTAATTAATGCGGCTTATGGTCGCCATCGTTATGAAAAAATACGATTAACGGCATCACTCGATGAAGTGATGGATGAAGGTATGCCATTAGCGGAGCGTTTTGACAAGCACGGTCATTGGCATGACCCGTTAGCGCATTGGCAAGCAGAAACGCCTGAAGAGTTACTAGGGCGAGCGGAATTAGCCAGTATTTTGCAGAAAGCGATGCAGACATTGCCTGATTCTCAACGTTTAGTATGGTTGTTACGCGATCAATCAGGCTTGGAGTTTAAGGAAATTGCTGACACGCTTAATACCTCAGAGGCCAATGTTCGCGTGTTATTACATCGAGCGCGCCTCAAGTTGTTGGCGGTCATTAATGATTATGAAGAGGGCAAGCCATGTTAAAGTGTCAAGAAATTGTTGGCCAAGCCGATGCTTACCTTGCCAGTGAACTTACGTCATGGCAGCGGTTTCAATTTAATCTCCATTTGATGGTATGTCGGCACTGTCGGTGTTATATCAAAGCCTTCAAAATGACCGAACAAGTCAGTCAAAAATTACCAGTCGCTAATACAATGCCTGATGTGGATATTAGTGCGTTAGTTGCAATGATTCAGAAAGATCATCAGGATATTAATAAGATATAGGGACAGTTCGTGAACCATCCCTATACATGACCCTTCGACTCCGCTCAGGGAGCGTTTTGTGCTGGCTGAGCGGAGTCGAAGCCCTGTTGATTTCTAGCATCCCATCAAGAAAAAACGTTTACTCCGAACCTTGAATACTTAAACCTCGTGTGGCTTGGTCTAAGAACCGTGAGTCGGTACTGTTACCCAATTTAATCATCAAGCGTAAATCGTTTGGTGAATCTGCGTGTTTTAATGCGTCTTCATAGGTAATTTCACCCGCCACATACAAATCCAATAAGGCTTGGTCAAAGGTTTGCATACCCAAGTCACGGGATTTTTTCATTAATTCTTTAATGGAATGCACTTCACCTTTACGAATAAAATCGCTAATTAATGGCGTATTCAACAACACTTCAATACAGGCACGACGGGCTTTACCATCAGGCGTAGGAATGAGCTGTTGTGCAACAATGCCTCGTAAATTTAACGATAAATCCATAAACAATTGGCTATGACGATCCGCAGGGAAAAAGTGAATAATCCGATCAAGAGCTTGGTTGGCGTTGTTAGCATGAAGCGTTGCTAATACTAAGTGACCCGTTTCCGCAAAGGCAATTGCAAAGTCCATGACTTCACGGGTACGAATCTCACCAATCAAAATCACGTCAGGTGCTTGGCGTAGGGTGTTTTTCAGTGCCACTTCAAAGGTTTCAGTATCCAAACCGACTTCACGTTGGCTGATAATACAACCTTGATGTTGGTGCAAAAATTCAATGGGGTCTTCAATCGTAATAATATGGCCACGACTGTTCGCGTTGCGGTGACCAATCATTGCCGCCAAAGATGTAGATTTACCTGTACCTGTTGCGCCAACAAACATAATAATGCCACGCTTCGTCATCGCTAAGTCTTTGATGATTTCAGGCAGTTTTAAGTCATCAACGGTAGGAATATTGGTTTCAATACGCCGTAACACCATGCTGGCTAAGTTACGTTGATAATAAGCACTGACCCGAAAACGACCAATGCCACGTTGGGAAATCGCAAAGTTACATTCTTTAGAGCGTTGAAACTCCAAACGTTGGTCTTCGCTCATGATACTCATCACCACTTCACGTACCACATCGGGACTGAGCGGGTTTTTGGTAATAGGCAAAATTTTACCGTTGATCTTTACGGAAGGCGGAACACCTGCCGTAATGAACATATCAGATCCGCCTTTCTCAACCATCAACTTTAATAAATCATCAAATTCCATCACACACCTCGATTTAGAAGTTCTCTGGGATTTTCGCCGCGCTTTTCGCCGCAGCAGGTGAAATAACCCCTTTCGCAACCAGATTTTTTAGACCTTGATCGAGGGTTTGCATGCCCATGTTTGCGCCTGTTTGAATCGCAGAATACATTTGTGCCACTTTGTTTTCACGAATTAAGTTACGAATAGCAGGTGTGCCTAGCATGATTTCATGAACCGCAACACGGCCACCGCCGTTTTTCTTTAACAAGGATTGCGAAATAACTGCTTGTAGCGATTCAGATAACATTGAGCGAACCATTTCTTTTTCTTCCGCAGGAAACACGTCAACAACACGGTCAATGGTTTTAGCGGCAGACGTGGTATGCAGTGTGCCAAACACTAAATGTCCTGTTTCCGCAGCGGTTAACGCCAAACGAATGGTTTCTAAGTCACGCATCTCACCAACGAGAATAATATCGGGATCTTCCCGCAGTGCCGAACGAAGTGCTTCGTTAAAACCACGGGTGTCACGGTGAACTTCACGTTGATTAATGAGGCATTTTTTGGATTGATGGACAAATTCGATCGGGTCTTCGACCGTCAAAATATGGTCAAAACGGGTGCTGTTAATATAGTCGATCATGGCGGCTAATGTCGTTGATTTGCCAGAGCCTGTTGGCCCTGTCACTAAAACGATACCACGCGGAAAATCGCTAATATCTTTAAATACTTTACCCATACCCAAATCATCCATCGACAGGATTTTGGAAGGAATGGTACGAAATACTGCGCCTGCGCCACGATTTTGGTTAAATGCGTTGACACGAAAACGGGCAACCCCTGGAATTTCAAACGAAAAGTCTGTTTCCCAAAATTCTTCATAATCACGACGTTGTTTGTCGTTCATAATGTCATAAACCAAACGATGGACATCTTTGTGTTCCATTGCGGGTAAATTAATGCGACGAACCTCGCCATCGACACGAATCATGGGTGGTAATCCCGCTGATAAATGTAAATCGGATGCGCCATTTTTAGCGGAGAAGGCTAATAGTTCGGTAATATCCATCTGTCACTCCAAAGTTGTTATAAAATTTTTCGCTTATTGGTATTAATGATGGGCAGTCTGACAAAATGTGATTTTGTGTATTTGCACGATCATGGTTCATTGTGTTGATAGTAACTGAAAACTTTCAGCGAGATATAGGAAGAATGCAAGACATTTCACATCATTTGCAAGCCGTTCTTAGACGTATGGCAATTGCGAGTTCACAAGTGGGCAGAGATGCCGCTGATATTCAATTATTGGCGGTCAGTAAAACAATGCCGATTGCGGCGATTGTAGAAGCCTATGAGGCTGGTCAACGCCATTTTGGTGAAAACTATGTCCAAGAGGCTGTTGAAAAAATCAACGCATTAGCTGATTTGCCGTTAACGTGGCATTTAATCGGCCCATTACAAAGCAACAAAACGGCAGTGGTTGCCGCCCACTTTCATTGGGTACACAGCATTGAGCGTCTAAAAATAGCACAACGCTTATCAGCGCAGCGTGCTACGGATTTACCGCCGCTTAATCTGTGTATTCAGGTGAACATTGATGATGAAGACAGTAAGTCGGGTTGTCATGTTTCGGACATAGAAGCATTAGTAAAAGCCATTCTACCGTTGCCACGTGTTATCTTACGCGGCCTAATGATTATTCCTAAAGCAGGTAATGAAGTCGCGTTTCAGCAACTAACCGCGCTACGACAGCATTTACTCGCGACAATTCCTACGCTAGATGCAGCCGTGTTTGATACACTGTCAATGGGCATGTCCGCCGATATGGAAGCCGCCATTGCCGCAGGCAGTACAATGGTGCGCGTAGGGACGGCAATTTTTGGTCAACGTAAGCAACAAATTCTTGAGTAATAACAAAGATGACGATCACAATTGGTTTTATTGGTGCAGGAAATATGGCATCGGCATTAGTGGGAGGTTTGTTGGCGCGTGGCCATCAGCCGCAGTATCTCGCTTTAGCGGATGCTAATACCTCACAATTGGCAGGGTTCACAGAACAGCATATTTTTACCACTACAAACAATGCAGACATTTTTCAGCGTGCCGATGTTATCGTCTTAGCGGTTAAGCCTCAGGTGCTGTGTGAGGTGTTAAAACCATTAGCTACGATTGCTCAAACAAAAAAGCCGCTTATTATTTCAATTGCCGCAGGCATTCCAATTGACAGTATTGACCGTTGGTTAGGTGGCAACATGGCGATTGTCCGCGCCATGCCCAATACTCCCGCGTTAGTGCAATCAGGTGCAACGGGCTTATATCCTAATAGTGAAGTCAATACTCAGCAGCGTCAACAAGCTGAAACGATTTTGAATGCGGTTGGTTTGACGTTGTGGCTAGAAAACGAAGCGTTAATTGACAGCGTTACCGCCGTTTCAGGCTCAGGGCCTGCGTATTTCTTTTATGTCATGGAAGCCATGATTGCCGCAGGTTGCGAATTGGGCTTAGATGAAAGAACAGCGCGTGCATTAACCTTGCAAACCGCGTTAGGTGCAGCACAAATGGCGATTACCGCTGATGTGGGTCCAGCAGAGTTACGTCGTCGAGTCACCTCGAAAGGTGGGACAACTGAACGGGCGATTGCAACCTTTGAGGAAGCCCAAATGAGTGCAACATTTAGTCGCGCATTGGCCGCATGTGCCGCGAGAGGTCAAGCGTTGGCACAAGAATTAGGTCAGCAGGAGTAAGATATGAGTGCCATGAGTCAAATTCTCAATTTATTGTTGGGGACGTTTTTTAGTCTCTGTATTGGTGTCTTATGGGTTCGTTTTTTATTGCAGCTCGTGCAGGCTGATTTTTATAACCCCATCTCACAATTAATCGTCAAACTAACTGCTCCTGTCTTAAACCCCCTACGTCAAATTTTGCCTACTCGCAAAAATTGGGATATTGCCCCACTGGTAATGATTGTTTTGTTGCAGTTGCTCAGCATGACATTAATGGCAATGTTGAGTGGTCATGGTACTTTGCCGCCATTACTGCTTGTTTTTGGGGCAATTTTTCAGTTAATGTTGATGGTGACGGAGTTTTATTTTTGGTTATTGATAGTGAGCGTGGTATTAAGTTGGATTAGCCCAGGTTATAGCCCTTTTGGTGCATTAGTGAATCAATTGGCTGAGCCTGTACTTGCACCCTTACGACGTATTTTGCCGCCGATGGGTGGCTTAGATTTATCACCAATCGTCGCTTTTTTAGCGATACAAGTGATACAGATTTTATTACGTGCCACGTCAGGCCAAGTGTTGGCATTGATGTATTAATGATACATGAGCGCGGCTCGCATAAAGTTTGCCAGCCGCATGACATAACAATGACAAAAACGCTACAATGATAATAAAAGCAATACAACAACAGGGCAACGAATTGGTACTGAATCTGCATATACAACCCAATGCGGCACGTACTGAATTTGTCGGGTTACATGGTGATGCCATCAAAATTCGACTACATGCACCGCCTGTTGATGGTAAAGCTAACCAAGAGCTATGTCGGTTTTTAGCCGAAATTTTTGCTGTTAAGCGGCAATCAGTCATATTGTTAAGTGGTGAAACCTCGCGTGCCAAGCGAGTACGAATCATGGATGTTCTAGTATTGCCACCATTTATTTCTCATCTTTTGCAAGGGGTCGCATCGTGACACAGGCTATTCAGACAGGGGATAGACTCCTGACAGGTATTCAAGCGTTTAGTGCTTGGAAACTGTCTATTGCTAATGAAATCAAGCGTTATCGTTTATGGTTACATGAGCAAGGACTGAGTTCTGTTGATTTAGATGACCGTTTGGCGCGTGCTTTACGTGCGTTTACGACTGACCGCATTTTATTGGCATTAGTGGGTGAATTTTCGCGAGGTAAAACGGAATTAATCAACGCGATCTTGGGACGGCACTACAAAATGCGTTTGTTCCCAACGCGAATTGGTCGGACAACCATGTGTCCTACAGAGGTTTTTTATGACCCTCAGGCCGCCGCACCCTACATTAAACTATTACCTATTCAAACGCGTAGCAGTGCAACGCCCTTATCCTCGTATCGCCGTCAATTAGAACATTGGGCACATTTGGATTTAGACTTAAGCAGCACACAGTCGATTCAACGCGCCTTTGAAGAAGTGGCAAAAACCCGTGAAGTCACTACTCAAGTTGCAGAAAGTTTAGGCTTTGAAGTACAGTTTTTAGAATCATCATCTAAAAAAGCGGGTTATGTCCATATTCCTGCATGGCGACACGCGTTAATTAATATTGACCATCCATTATTACGCATGGGTTTATCCATTATTGATACCCCCGGTTTAAACGCCATTGGTTTAGAGCCAGAACTCACGTTAAGCTTTTTGCCTGAAGCTCATGCTTTATTGTTTGTTCTTTCGGCGGATTGTGGCGTAACAGCGAGTGACTTTTCGATATGGAATAACCACGTCCGTGATTTGGCTACCCGTAGTAATACGGCGTTGTATGCCATTATTAATAAAATTGATCTATTGGATGATGATGACGCGCTCTATCCCGTTGATGTTCAAGAAAGTTTGGCTCGTTTGGTGCGTTTTTCTGCACATCAATTACATTTGCCACTAGAGAATGTTTTGCCATTAAGCGCACGCCAAGGCGCACGTGCGTTTGTGCATAATGACAATAGTTTGTATGAAGCTAGCCGCATGGCGACCTTAGAAGCGGCGCTGGCAAGTTCAGTGATTACCTCACGGCAACAAGCGTTAAAAAATGTCACGCTGAAAGAAGTCATTGAAATTGTGGATATGAGCCAAAAAACCTTGGCCGAAAAACGCGTATCATTACAACAAGAATATGACTTATTTAACCGTAATGAAAAAGATGTTGAAGTAGAATTAGTTGGCTTAACGCGTCTAGTGCGTAAAGAACAAGAAAAACACAATCAACGTTTAACCTTGTTACAAGAAGGCAAAGTGGTTTTAGAACAACATTTAGGCCGAGTGAGCGAGTTAGTGGGTGATGAAAAACTAGAGTGGCACTTTTCCCGTGCTCGTGAGTCGGCCAGTTCGGGGTCGATGGGTTTTGGCTCTGCCGCAGCGATTAGTATTTTCTTTCAAGGGTTAAAATTGGATTTACGTCGTTTACGCGATGAAATGGATGCCGCCGAGCAAACAGCGAACAAGATTTATCAGCGTTACACCCAAGCCATGGGGCAGATGGAGATTAAGTTGCCCTTTGTTGATATCGAACAATATATCAATGAATTTACTGAGCTAGAAAAACAAGCAGCACCGTATAAAAATCGTTTTGGTTCATTATTGGCCAATCAAGAAAAAGTATTTGACCATTTTTTTGACACGTTGGCGCGTGAAGCAAAAGTGATCTACGAAAAGTCCAGAGAAGATGCCGCTCGTTGGTGTAAACAAGTTTTAGTGCCTCTGATGCAGCAAACTTTAGAAGGTAAAAAGCGCATTGACGAACAACTTAAGCGTTTAGAGCATTTACAGATGATTGATGCCACACGTGACCATCGACTGGTAGAAATTTCGAATCAGTTGGAAGAGTTGACACATCAAGAAAGCTTCTTGTTAGAAGTTTCTTTCTGTTTGCAACCTGTAGAGTTGACTTAGTTATTTGAGATACGATTAAAGTAAAACCTTATTCTTCCATCTAGGCTATGTGTCATAGCCTTTATTTTTAAGCGCATATTATGAAACTGCAATTACCCGCACTGAGTGCGGTCGCGTTGACCACGCTAACATTAACGACGGCTTGGGGGCTACCTAATCATAGCAACAGCTTGAGCTTTGCATGGGTTTGGTTGTTATTTATGGTGGTGACTGCTTTGCCACTTTCTTTTATTGAAGCGGCTATTGTTCGCAGAACAACGCATTTGCCATTGCAAGGTTTGGCCAGCATTACCCGTGATGCCGATGCCCCGACATTTTGGCGAATACTTGCCCCGCTAAGTTTACTTTCGTTAGTCGCTATGATTGCTTTTGCGGTCAATCGCTCGGCTCAAGGTTTTGTGATTGATAACCATAATATCGTCACAGCACAAGCATTCCCTTATTTGTTGGTGTTTTTAGCAATGGGTTTTGCATGGGTTGGCATGAAGCGATTATTGCCCTTTGTGTGGATATTAGTTCCTGCGGTACTCATTTTTAATGTTGTTTCAGCAGGACAGTTAGGTACGTTGGCGTTGTTAACCCCCGAAGAGTGGCAGCAAGTGGCAACTGCGGCAATATTGGCTAATTTAAGCAGTTTGGGCGTATATGCGTGGTTAACAACACAGCATTTAGCGGATGAACACGCTTCACGTTTGGTGATGCCTTTATGGTTAACACAAACCTTAGTGGGGCTCGCAACTATTCTTGCGGGAGAGGCAAAAGGGAATGTAGGTGTTGTTGTGTATATGTTAACCGCCGTCTTTGCCTGTGCCATCTTTGCGGAGGTTGTTGCCAGACAATTACAAGACCGTAAAGTCGCTAAACCTGTTGCCTTAGGCTTAGTGATGGTGAGTGCTGTGGGTTTGACAGTTGCCGCAGAATTTGTGGTTTTTGATACGGTATTAAAAGTCGTGTCGTTGTTAACCGTATTTGGCTTATCGGTTTTGGTTGGTTGGGTGATGAAAATTAGCCACGCACGTAAAGCCCTAAACTTTAGTAGTGAAGCGATTTACAATCTATGGCGCGTTGGTGTGCGTATTGCTGCGCCTGCTGTCATTATTTGGTTGTTGGTAGGCATGGTGTTATGAGTGACGACCTCATCTTAGTTGAGGTTGCTTATGCTTTGCCAAACGATCAACGGGTCATTGCCTTAAAAGTACCCGTCGGTTCGACGCTGTTTGACGTAGCAGTAAAATCTAATATTGCTGAGTATTTTTCGGATTTAGATTTAGAGACTGCCACGATGGGCGTTTTTTCAAAAATAGAAAAAAGCCCCAAAACACGCATCATACAAGCAGGTGAGCGTGTGGAAATTTATCGCCCATTAATCAATGATCCTAAAGAAGCCCGTAAAGCGCGTGCAGCTAAAGCCAAAGAAAGCAAAACTCAATAAGAAGGTTCTGAGCATTAAATAGACATGTCTCGTTTTTCATCGTCTAAAAAATACCACTCATCGACACCCGTAGAAATGTGACTTGTTTCATATTTGTTAATTTGTTAATTTGGTTTTGTCAGATTTACATCACTAAAAAGATGTGAAATTGACAGGTTAGCAGTGACGCATGTCACATCAATCAGGATGAAAAAGGCATACCCGACTGAAAAGCGGGGACGCAAAGTTACCGGTCTAAGGAACTATGTTCTACGACAGCGGGGCCGCCATACACAATTTAACTCACCGTTGTCGTGGGTTTGTCGTTGGTACTCTCTATCTGAGCATAACAGACACTTCATGTGCTATTAAACGAATAGTCTATGAAGCTTCGGTTATACGCAAAACAAAAGTAATGACGGGTATAGTCTCGTGATTACGCAAAAATTCTAAAACTTGAGAGACTTTATATGAAAACTATTTCTGCGTTACGTTTAGCGGTGGCTTCTGTGTTGGCTTTGGGTGTGGTTAATGCTAATGCGGCATCAGTAGCATCGGCAACATTCTCAGGTGCTACAGCAAGCGCGCCTATTTTTGACTATGTCAATGTAGCCTCTCAGAACATGTCTGTAGATGCGGTAGTGATTGCTAACTGCACAATTTCGACAACTGGTTTAGATTTTGGTAATTATGATCCTATTATTGCACACAGAAGCGCATCTGATTGGTTAGCAACTGATGGCACAGTGACTACTCAGTGTACTAAAGGCTCTACACCCAAAGTAACCTTGACCAGTGCAAGTTCTTTTAAAATGACCAATACCAGTAATGGTAATACTGATACTTTAGATTACAGTCTGTACACTGATGTCGCGTTAAGTACGGCATGGCCAGTTCTTGGACAGGCAGTTGCTGCATCGGGTTATGTTGATGTGGTAACAGCAGTCTATGGTAAGTTAGGCGGCGGACAAGATAAAACAGTGGGTAGCTACACTGATACAGTCGTAATTGATATTGCATTCTAAACTGAAAAATATCAAAGCTGATCGTCTTAGCTGCATGTGTAAATTAAGTTAAGATGTCGGCTTGTATTTAGTTTAGAGAATCAAGATATGAAACGTTTGATTAGCCAGCTCCTTTGTGGGCTGGTTTTTATTTGTGGTGGCTTTACGAGCCTTGCTCAAGCAGGTACTTTTTCGATCAGTCCTCTGCGGGCGACGTTATCCGCTGGTAAAAAAGTCAGTTCATTAACGGTCATCAATCAAGGGCAAGAACCGACAACTGTACAGTTAGAAGTGATGTCGTGGTCACAAACGGCTGACGGTCAAGATGAGCTGGTTTTAACAAAAGATATTTTAGCCAATCCTCCGATTTTTACCTTGCCACCGCGTGGTAAGCAAGTCATTCGCGTAGGTTTACGCAAGCCCCCGAGTGCGAATGCAGAAGCAACCTATCGATTAATTTTGCGCGAAACGCCGCCACCGTTAAAGCCTAATTTTACGGGCTTGAATTTTGCTTTACGTTTGAGCGTGCCGATTTTTGTGTTACCTCAAGGCACTGTTCAGCCAAAAACATCATGGCAACTCAAACAGGGGAGTGATGGTCTTTTGAAACTGATAGCGGAAAATACAGGTACAGCCCACATTCAAGTCATTAACTTCAGCTTACAACCTACCGCATTAGAAAAAATACCAACACAATTGGTCTATTCTTATTTATTACCTAATCAAAAGCGAGAATGGGTGATTAAAAATACAAATTTAGCAGTCGGTACAAAAGTACACTTATCGGCAGAAACAGATGTTGAGCCAATAGAGGCTGACTTGGTTGTACAGTAACAAAACATTGACTTAGCACCATGATAAAAATAACGTTAGGTCGTACAGAAAAATGGCTTGTTAGTTGTTGGTTGTACTGCCATTTGACGTTATTTTGCTCGTTTGCTCATGCAGATGATACCCTAGAAGAGCTTTGGTTAGCCGCGAAGCTCAATCAGATGCCACAAACAACAACGCTATTATTCCTACGGCAAACGGATGGCCGTTTATTGATAGCAAGCCAAGATTGGCAACAATGGCGGCTAAAACGCCCAAGCACTCCCGTTGTTAGACATAATGATGAAGATTATTATTATTTGGATCAACTACAGGGGGTTTCTTATGCAGTCAACGAAGTCGATCTATCAATTGCTTTAACGGCGGATGTATCGTTATTTGAGTCTATACGGTTAACAGGACTTAGCCAAAATCAAGCGATAGATATCCAAACGCCGTTAGGTGGATTTATCAATTACGACTTCTCCACACATTTAGCGCGTGAGCAAAGTAGCACGAATGTATTTTTGGAAAGTGTGCTTTTTAGTCGTTGGGGCGTGTTAGAAAATCAAGTATTAGCATTAAATATCGACCAAGCAACACGTCGCTCTATACGCTTAGATACCACTTTTACTCAGGATAATATAACAAAATCAGCAACATTACGCATGGGTGATACCATTAGTTCAGATTTAGGCCTAAATGGTAGTGTGCATTTAGCAGGCTTACAATGGGCTACTAATTTTGGCTTGCAACCCAGTCGCTTAACCTTTCCCCTACCTGTGATGAGTGGACAGGCCGTTCTGCCATCCACAGTGGATATTTTTGTCAATAATGCCCGTAGTGTATCGCGCCATGTACCAACGGGAGACTTTACGATTCAAGATATTCCTGTGATATCGGGTAAAGGTGAAGCGCGTATGGTTATTAAAGATATTTTAGGCCGAGAGCAAGTTGTTACCTTACCTTATTATGCGACACCAAAATTATTGCAAACGGGTTTGCAAGAGTATGCTTATGAATTAGGTGTAGTCCGTGAGGATTATGGTCTTAAAAATCAAAATTACGGCCAATTTTTGGCGAGCGGTTTATATCGATTAGGCTTAAGTAGCTCTACGACAGCAGAGTTACAAATTCAAGCGTCTAAAGAACAACAACGTCTTAGTTATGGCGGTGTTTTAGTATGGCCACGGTTTGGTATGCTGCAAGCCTTAATGGCAAACAGTTGGCATGAGCAATATGGAGAAGGTTATGCGACTCAGTTGGCCATTACAGGACAATTATCAACCGTTAATGTCGGTACTAATGTGAGGTTTGCGACGGATAGCTTTAGCGATTTAGGGCGTGTCAATGGTGGTGTTCCCACAAAACTCATTGAGCAAATGTTTTTAAGTGCTCCTTTGCCTTGGACGCTTGGAGCATTAAATACAAGCTACACCCACCAAACATCATACAGTAACAACACTTCTAGCATAGTACAGTTGGGGTATCATGCTAACTGGGGGAAATGGGTAACATTCTCCGCATCGTTGTCTCATTTTTTAGAACCAAAAACACAAACAGCGGTGCAATTTTCCATCAGTACTTCACTGGGAAGGGTGGGAACCGCTAACCTACAAGTGCAGCCTCAGAGTCATCAACAAAGCGTGAGACTGCAACGTAGTATGCCTGCGGGGATTGGCTGGAGTTATGATTTGTCGGGCTCTTTTGGACAAAACCAACGCTTTCAAGCGGTGTTGAACGCCCAAAATAGTGTAGGTAGTTATAAAATTCGTGCCAGTCAACAAACGGACACTGCATTTGAAGTGGGTATGACAGGTGCAATAGCTGTTGTTGATAAAAATGTTTTTTTGAGTCGCCATCTTAATAATAGTTTTGCCGTAGTAAAAGTGGGCGATTTTGCTAATGTTCGAGTATATAAACAGAATCAACTGGTCGGTAAAACGAGCAGTCATGGCACGTTGTTAGTTCCTCAGTTATTACCGTATCAAAAAAACAAACTCACGATTGAAGGCGGAGATTTACCTTTTGATGTCAATATTCCTTCGATAGAGAAGACGGTTACTCCTGCATTTAGAAGTGCTGTTAACGCTGATTTTGCGGTAAAAGTGACATACGGTGCCACATTAACAGTTGTGTCAGAGGACGGTGAGGCATTGCCTGCTGGAGCAATCATTACTAAAGACGGTGACAGTGAAACCTTTTTAGTGGGTTATCGGGGTGAAGCGTATTTAACCAATCTAAAAATACAAAATATGATTACCGTACGTTGGTTGAATAAAACATGTCAGTTTCAAGTATTGTTTGAGCCAACAAAAGATAAGAGCGTGCCTGATTTGGGTCAGCAAGTCTGTAAGGGAGTGAAATCATGAGGGCAAGCCAATGGCTACTGACGCTATCGCTGTTTGGGTTTGTCTCGTGTTGTTGGGCTGCACAACCTACATGCAGTATAAATGTTCAAAGTGTTAACTTTGGTAGCTATGATATTTTTAGTAATATTGCTTTAGATAGTACGGGCAACATTGATGTAGTCTGTGATGCCAATATGAATTACAAAATCACATTAAGTACAGGTGCAGGCACTTACAGTAGTCGAAAAATGTTGTATGCAACATCTTGGCTTAATTATAACTTGTATATAGATGCAGCAATGACAAGTGTTTGGGGGGATGGAACGCTAGGCACTGCGGTGATAAATGATAAAAGTCGGTCACGAAGCTACGCAATTTATGGCCGTATTCCCGCTCGACAAAATGTTTATGCAGGAAGCTATAGTGACAGTTTGATTGTGAGTGTCTATTTCTAATCAAGGTTGATTACGGCCATTCAAAAAATAGGCTTTGACTCCGCTCAGCCACCATAACTCCGCCAACCAACGCCTAAACGCTCCCTGAGCGGGGTCGAAGGGATGCCCCCTACAACGGCTCTGCCCTCAAACCACCATCTTTACTTTGAATAGTCACAATACTGGTTTCAGGTAGCGTCTCTTGGCCTGTGATCTTGGCCAGTTTGCCGTTGCTAAAATATAGGCTTAATGGCGGAACTAAGGTGTTTTTAATACCTGCTTCACGCGCATACGTTCCCGCTTTGAAGGTGTAAATATAATCCCAGCGATTTGCGTTTAAAGTATCTGTTACCATTGGACTACCCAAGACATAACGAACTTGTGACGGTGTCATGCCAAGTTTTAATTTAGCCGCCATCTCTTGTGTGATAGCATTGCCCTGCGGTAAGTCAATGGTATAAACGCGTAACGCATTGCAGGCACTGAGCCACATTGAACCAAGTAGTACGGGGATAAGTAACAGTTTTTGCGGCACAGTGAAAATTCCTCTCTTGTCTATCTCAATATATCGTTTGATAATCCTACACTATTCTAACGCCGAGGCGCAGTTATGTCTTTTAGCAATCAAGATTTACGTAAAGCAGGTTTAAAGGTGACTTTGCCACGTATCAAAATTCTTGAATTACTCGAAAATTCCCCCGTTCACCACATGAGCGCAGAAGATGTTTATAAGGCACTTTTAGAGCAAGGTGAAGACGTCGGTTTGGCCACAGTTTACCGTGTTTTAACGCAATTTGAAGCGGCTGGAATCGTTGAGCGGCATCACTTTGAGGGTGGGCACTCGGTATTTGAAATTAGCCAAGGAGAGCACCACGATCATATCGTCTGTGTTGCCTGTGGTAAGGTCTTAGAATTCAACGATGAATTGATTGAAGAGCAGCAATATAAAGTCGCAGAATCACTTGGTTTTACCCTGACAGGACACGCGCTGCATTTGTATGGGATTTGTAGTAATAGTGAGTGCCAAGAGCGCGCAGGCAGCCGTAAATTAGGTATTGGAAAATAATCATTACCATTAATCTCCAAAAGTCTGCGTAGTCACTGGCTGTCCGTCTATTGTAGGCACATAATCATTGCTCATTCAGACGGGATTTTACCCGTTTGATGCCACTTGAAAGGGATGTAAAAAGACAGCAATGGTCAGACTCGAACTGTCACTTGAATTGAATTATGAAATCTATGGCCAAGGCTCAGATTTTATTTTTAATATTCATAATGCTTATACGGCACATCAAACGGTATCTCATGAAAAATTAGAGCTGAGCCAACCAATCAACCCTGAAATTTATACTGACCCTGCAACCGCAAATCGCTATATGCGTTTACATGCAGAAGAGGGGCAGTTAAAAGTACGTTATCAATCAACCATTGATATTAAACATCACTTTGCTGACCCTGCTCATATTGCCGAAGTGTCGGTGGCCAAGCTGCCTGCACAGGTTCTAAGCTATATTTATCCCAGTCGATATTGTCAATCGGATCGTTTACACCGCATGGCAATACGCGAGTTTGGTCATTTATGGCAGGGTTATAGTCGCGTTAAAGCGATTCAAGATTGGGTGCAAAATCGAGTGGTCTATACACCCAATACGTCTGATAGTAGCACTTCAGCAATTGATACCTTGATTGAGCAAGTCGGTGTGTGCCGTGATTATGCCCACTTAATGATTGCCTTGTGTCGGGCAGTGAATATTCCCGCACGTTTTGTCACAGGAACAGATTATGGTGCGTATCCTGTTTGGGGGCCACCGAATTTTCATGCCTATGTTGAAGCGTATTTGGGTGATCGCTGGTATATGTTTGACCCAACGGGCTCGTCTATTCCGATGGGTTTTGTCCGTTTTGGTGTGGGACGGGACGCGGCAGATGTGCCATTTGCGACGATTTTTGGCGCAGTCAATGGCTTACCGCCGATGATTGATATTCAGGCAGTGGTTGATGCTGAACAGAATTTAGTGTTGCCCCATCACTGTACAGATGCAATATCCACCTCAACGTCAACGATATGAATGCAGCGGTAAAGGCGGTGATTAATCGCCAAACCGCTCGTTGATCGCTGAAAATGTCCACGATGCCAATGCGACAACTAACATGGTCGAAAAAGCACGCCACATCAAATCATCTTGCACAATAAAGTCCCAAATCGCCAAAATACTTAATACTGTACAAATGAGTAAACTGATCGAAACGATGGTGAAAGAAATCGTTTTTACCACGCGTGGATTAATAAAACCTTTGGCTTTAGGTTTAGGAAGATCAAACTCAGGAGTAAAGCTGGGTTTGTTGTCAGGCGTATTTTGATGATCCATTATTGCCAAAACTCGAAAAAATGTGCGTGCTAATCATGCGCTGTTTGTGGCGTATTGCCAATAGTCCCAGATGCGCCTTTACTGCTTGCCCCATCGACTCCGCTCAGGGAGCGTTCCTGTGTTGGCTGAATATATGCGTGGTGGCTGAGCGGAGTCGAAACCCTTTTGACATGATTGATAAATTTTTCTAGGTTAGAACTAAATTTAACCGCATATCAAAACCTTAGACCTTAGAGATGTCCATGAAAGCAAATGACCAACCGCTTGCTGAACGTATGCGACCAAAAACCTTAGATGAGGTACTTGGGCAAGACCATTTATTAGGGGCAGGTGCGCCATTACGGGTGTTATTAAGCAATGGTCAATGTCCGTCATTAGTATTTTGGGGATCACCGGGCGTAGGAAAAACGACCATTGCTCGATTGATCGCACGACAAGTGGACGCACATTTTATTGCTTTATCGGCAGTTTTAGCAGGGGTAAAAGAGCTAAGAGAGGCGGTGGCGCAAGCACAACAACATAAACAAGGCTTGTTAGCCAGACGGACTATTTTATTTGTCGATGAAATTCATCGTTTTAATAAATCGCAACAAGATGCGTTATTACCGTTTGTTGAAGACGGCACGATTACCTTGATTGGCGCAACAACAGAAAACCCGTCGTTTGAGTTAAATTCGGCGTTGTTGTCACGGTTACGCGTGATGGTGTTAAAGCCCTTAGCGGAAGATCAGCTCATTGTCTTGTTAAGACGGGCGTTAAGCGATGAGGTGCGAGGTTTAGCGGCGACAACAACAACTTTACCTGAGCATTGGCTTCATCGTTTAGCGGAAGCCGCAGACGGTGATGCGCGTAAATCATTGGTCTTACTAGAAACGGTATATGAATTAGCTCGCGCCGAAGGGACAACAGATGATGCCGTTTTAGCGCGTTTTTTGGGGCAAGGTTTACGACGCTTCGACAAAAGTGGCGAACAGTTTTATGACCAAATATCGGCGTTACATAAGTCAGTGCGGGGGTCTAATCCTGATGCGGCGTTGTATTGGTTTGCCCGTATGATGGATGGTGGTGCAGATGGTAATTATCTCGCTCGTCGTCTGGTGCGTATGGCGGTGGAGGATGTGGGCGTTGCTGACCCTCGAGCATTACAAGTCAGTATGGAAGCATGGCAAGCGTATGAGCGTTTAGGGAGTCCAGAAGGCGATTTAGCCTTGGCTAATGCTGTCGTTTATTTAGCGTGTTGTTCAAAAAGTAACGCGGTTTATACTGCGTTAAAAGCCGTCAAACAAATGATTGAGCAAACGGGTACGTTAGAAGTTCCCATGCACTTACGCAATGCACCAACGAAAATGATGCAAGAGTTGGGTTATGGTGAAGGCTATCGTTACGATCACGATGAAACGAATGCGAATGCCAGAGGACAGCAATTTTTGCCTGATAAATTAAACGGTAAGTTGTTTTATCATCCCACTGAGCGTGGTTTAGAGGCAAAAATTAGCGAAAGATTACGGGACTTGAGGGGGCGATAAAAAAGCAGTATTGAATCATTGATTTTGCAGACTTTTTATTCCATTCTTCAAAAATAATTATCGAGGTTAGCAGCATGATAACGACGAAAACGCTGCATCTACACCATAGTACTCCGCAATCGTGTCTGCCTGCTTTTTGGCGATTGGGTCAGTTAGCAACGGGTTTGCCCGTCCTTTGGCCAATGACTTACACGCAAGCTGTTGTTGTTGAGTGTAATGCAAAGTCTCATCACGAAGCCTATCGTTTGATCGAAAATTGCCTGTTATCGTTATTGAGAGTGAGTCCTGCACAGCAATTACGTGTCACAGTTTATGAACATACGTTACGTTCACCTTTTCCTGCATTAAAACCGATATATCAGCAAGCTAAAAAACACGCACTACAGGTCATCACTCATAAAAAACTATTAAAAGACACGGTGGGTGAGTTGCAACAAATAGCGCATCAACGTCAGGCATTATTGGCTAAGTTAAAGTTAGCAACGTGGTATGACTATATGGCCACACATCAGGATGCCGAACCTGTAGAAGTCTTGGTGTTAAGTCAGGTTTGGCCAGATATTGAGTTATTAGTTGAGTTGGCGGATTTATGTCAGTACGCCGTACCTTTGGGTATTTTGCCCTTATTAGTCATTTCTTCGCGTTATTTTCCGAAAATACCGCATGATGAATGGCAAATAAATCTGAGTGGTGTGATTGAAGAAATCAACCAAAATAGCTTACGTTTGGTGGTACATCGAGACGCAAGCTTAGAAATTAAACACCAGGAATTGCAAGAGATAGCCGACTTGTATCACTTTTTTCAGCCGACAGTTGATGTCTATACATCGCTCAGTTAAGGCATTTAACAAGTACAGGACTTACGTATCGCACCACGATTAGCGCGTTTTGTGAGCATGAAGCAGCCTAAAGCGGCTGAAATGTGAACAAATAAGCGATAGTCGCGCAAGTCCTAAAGTAGAGAGAAAATATGCCAACTAATATCACACCCCATGATTTCACGCAGTATTTACATGAATTGTTGGAAGCAAAAGCCAAACAACAAGTTGAACCTGTTCGCTTATTGTTTGCAGAGTATCAGGGGGTTTTATCCCATTTCCCCCATTTACAACCCGAGGTTGATAAGCTGTTACAAGCGCAAACAGGCCGTGATTATGAGCAGTTAGTTCAGGCGCTCAAACTGGGCTTACAAGGTCTTGAAAAATTAGTGACAGCTTTGATTAAGGCACATGATGAACAAGGCTTAACCATTGTCGAGACCGATGATATTGCCTCATTAGCGGAATTGTTAAATTGTCGAATGGCGAATCAGATTTTACAAAAATCCGTTGTTGCTAAACGTGGCGAGCAAGAGCGCGCGAGCAAAAAAACGATAGAAGCAGAGACCACAGTATCAACCAAACTCGATAGTGAAAAAACTCAGCCTATCGTGAGTCCAAAAAAACGTAAATCAGTCGTAGAGCCAGCGAGTGTCATACAAACAGTCCCCGACATGACCGATAAACGTCTATCTAGTGCTGAGGGGCGATTCACTGGTTGGCAAAAAATAGACAAAAAGGGAGAGGCATTGTTGGCTACCAGCCCTCATTGGGCAGCAGTGATAGAAGAGCAAACAAAGCTGATGTGGGCGATTAACTGGCGTGCTGAGGATAAGTTTCCTAACTGTGGTGAGTTAACGTGGTTCAATCCTGACATGGCTACAAATGGCGGTGATGAAGGTCACAAAAATGGCGGTAAAAATATCCACGATTGGCTAAGTTACGTCAATAAAATGGGCTGGTGTGGTTTTCATGACTGGCGTTTGCCTACGCTGCACGAGTTGAAAGGGCTACTGACGAGCGAAATTTCGCAGTATTACCACATTCGTGAAGATGTTTTTACCGATATGCAAAGTTTAGGGAGTCGCTTTTGGACATCGTCAGGTGATGAGAGCAATAAAGAATATGCGTGGGCGATGTATTTTGGTTATGGTCATGATGGTTTAGCGCATAAAAGCTACACCTTGAATGTGCGCTTAGTGCGTTCGGTTTGAGTATTTTTTAGGTGGTAGGATGTTTTGTTGTTGTGTTTTGAACAGGTAAGCGTCATAGGTAGTCATTGGTCACAATGACTTGCCGTTTTGTTATGTTAGGATTGGCGCGGATTTTAGAAAAAGAAGAGTATAAAGACTCCAGTAAGCCTGTACCGTTTAAGATTAGGGCGGACTAAACGATAACAGCGTGCGTCTTAAAGAAGCTAAATATCACGACAAAAGATACAAATTTTTTCCGTTCATGCTGAGCACGACAGGTGGCTAGGCATGAACAGAAAAATGTAAACAAAATTTTCGTCGCTACTGACTATCACGTAGTTTTCATCCGTGTTTGAGCTGTAGCAAACCGCTATAACTGAGCAGTAAGCCCAAGACGGGTAAACTAAACCCAACATAAAAACGATATTGTTGTTGTTCGATGGTTTTGTAGGCTGTCATTTGGGGCATTAGCCATAGCGGTACAGGTAATTTTCCCACGCGCACTGATACACATCGCCAAAACCAAGCTCCATCAATTACATCAACAGCTAAATCCATCTGCAAATGCCCCGTTTTTTCTGTCCAATAACCTGTTGGCCAATGGCCTGTGGGATAAAAAACAGATGGCATTACGATATTGTTATCAAAACTCCGATGCCAATGCAGTGCTTGATGACTATGGCTAATATCGACGGTTAAATGATGGGGAGTATGAGTGGTGGGAATGCCGAGTTTCTTTGCCAGTCGTTTGCCAATAAATCCTGCTAAACCTTGCCCAAATTGAACATCTACGACACCATCAAGTTGGCCTCCCCGTTGATGTAATTGTTGTAATTGTGGATGGAGCTGAGCAAAGCCTTCGCTAAACCAGTCTGCTACTAAGGAGGAGGCCATAATCATTCCGAATGATACTAAAGCAACATACTCGCTGCGTGCATTAACGTCTCTTGCGTAATAGTCACTCCACCCGACATGCGCGCAATTTCTTTAATTCGTTGTTCGTGATTCAAGCTAACGACACGACTCAACGTTTTATCGCCACTGTTATATTTTTCGACTTGCCAATGTTGATGGCCTTTAGCCGCTACTTGCGGCTGATGAGTAATACATAAAATCTGCGCTCTTTCGCCCAGTTTACGTAATAAATTCCCGACCACTTCGGCGGTGCCGCCGCTAATGCCGACATCCACTTCATCAAATACCAAAACAGGTACATCGCTGTGCTGCGCTTGAATCACTTGTACTGCCAAAGAAAAGCGCGATAACTCGCCGCCCGAGGCAATTTTAGCCAAAGGTTGCGGTGTTTGGCCTAGGTTTGCACTAAATAATAGTTCCATATCATCAAGGCCGTAGCTACTGGGTTTGGCTAAAGGCGTAAAAACATATTCGGTTTGAGTGTCAGGCATACTCAAATCACGCAGATGTTGAGCAATGGCGGCGGCCAATGTTGGTGCAATCTGTTGCCGTTGTTGGCGCAGACTTTCAGCACTATTCATGTAAATCGTTTTACTCTCGACAACGGCCTGTTGTAATGCCTCGGTGTCTTGTGAGTGTTGGCATTGTGCGAGTTCTTCTTTGATGTGTGTGTGTAGCGTCGGCAATTCTGCGGCTAAGACTTTATGTTTGCGCGCCAAACGTTGTGCTTCACCAATTTTTTGTTCCAAAACGGCTAAACGGGCAGGGTCTAATTCTTGGTTATCTAAAAAATGACTCAGTTCGCGGCTACTTTCTTTAATCTCAATGAGTGCCGAATTTAAGCTGCCACAAATATCGCGCAAGCTGTCAGAGCGAGAAGCATGGGCTTCTAAGCTGCGTAAGGCCTGCTGTAATTGCCGACTCATCGGGCTGTCGCCTTCGTTTAATAAACTCAAGGCGTGTTGGCTGTCCTGCATTAACGCTTCAAAGTTGGCGAGGCGATCGTGTTCTTGTTCTAAAGCCTCGTATTCACCTGTCTTCAACGCCAGTTTTTCGAGTTCTTCTAGTTGATTGCTCAATAGCTCCAAACGCGCTTGTTGTGTTGCTTGATTGGCGAGGCTGTCGCGTAAGGCTTGTTGGCATTGTTGCCATGTATGATAGTGAGCAGCGACTTCAAGGGCTAAAGGTTGCAATTCCCCCACATTATCAATGAGCTGGCGGTGACTGTCTTTTTTCAGCAAGCTTTGATGAGCATGTTGACTATGAATACTAATTAGCAACTCACCTAAAGAGCGCAATTCACCCAATGAGACAGGGCTGCCATTAATCCATGCTTTGGAGCGACCTTCTTTATGAATCACTCGTCTTAAACTGCAATCTTGGCTGTCATCTAAATCGCGCTCGGCTAACCATTCTTTAGCCGCTTGATGACGACTAATATCGAACATCGCTACTAATTCGGCTTTGTCTGCGCCATGGCGGACGACTTGAGCATCGGCTTTATCTCCCAAACATAAGCCCAAAGCGTCCAATATGATGGATTTCCCTGCGCCTGTTTCGCCTGTAATGACGGTAAAGCCACGAGTAATGTCCAGTTCCATCGTTTCGACTAAGGTAAATTGGCTGATTTTAAGCAGGGTAAGCATAGTAAAAGTTCATCTGTGAATCAGTGAAAAGAGCCTGCGCGATAATAACCTGACTTTTTGTTGTGGTAATAGCGTAAATGTCTTGAATATCGTTACTTTAACCCCATAAATTCCCCATCTTTATAACTGGCGGCTGAGTTTTCACGTCGCCGATTTTGATGCCTCAGGGGAGAATCACATCATGTCCGAACAGCAAACAGCAGATAGCGCGCAAATTGACGCAGAAACTGAACAAGAACTGCAAGAGTTTTTAGAAGTCACGGAAACGGAAGTGGAAGTGTTGAACGCGCGTGTTGCCGAGTTAGAAGCGCAACTCAAAGATACCCAATTACGTAGCCAAGCCGAAGTCCGCAATATTCAAATGCGTGCTGACCGTGAAGTCAGTAACGCGCATAAATTTGCCTTAGAAAAGTTCGCAGGCGGTTTGTTAGAAGTGGTTGATAATTTAGAGCGTGCGATGTCAGTCGCTAATCCTCAAGATGAAAGCCTCAAAAGCCTGATTGAAGGTTTGCAATTAACACATAAAGTGTTTGCCGACACCTTGAAAAAATTTGGTGTTGAAGCTGTTGACCCGACAGGCCAGCCGTTTAACGCGGAACTCCATCAAGCGGTTGCCACTCAACCTGCAAGTGAAGCTAATCCCGCTAACACAGTGATTACCGCCTTCCAAAAAGGCTACACCTTGTCAGGCCGTTTGTTACGTCCTGCAATGGTGGTTGTGGCTCAGTAATTAAACCCTCACCTCAGCCCTCTCCCTCGGGGAGAGGGGGCATGACTCCCTCTCCTTGAGGGAGAGAGCTAGAGTGAGGGTTAGTAAAATTGTGATATTGCGCGAAAAAAGACCTTGAAAAAACTACGGTCATCGCCATATCAGTGACATACAAAGTTAACCCAATTTGGAGCAATAACATGGGCAGAATTATCGGAATCGACTTAGGCACAACTAACTCTTGCGTAGCTGTGATGGAAGGCGACAAAGTTAAAGTCATCGACAACGCTGAAGGCGCACGTACCACGCCATCTATCGTCGCTTATGCCGAAAACAATGAAATTTTAGTGGGCGCAGGCGCAAAACGCCAAGCGGTGACCAATCCTAAAAACACCTTATTTGCTGTCAAGCGTTTGATTGGCCGTAAGTTTAAAGATGATGTCGTGCAAAAAGACATCAGCATGGTGCCTTACGAAATCGTTGGCGCAGATAATGGCGACGCATGGGTATCGGTGCGTGGCAATCGTATGGCTCCTCCGCAAATCTCCGCGGAAGTGTTAAAGAAAATGAAAAAGACCGCCGAAGATTACTTAGGCGAGCCAGTCACAGAAGCGGTTATTACTGTTCCTGCGTATTTCAATGACTCACAGCGTCAAGCCACGAAAGATGCAGGTCGTATTGCGGGCTTAGATGTCAAACGTATCATTAACGAACCCACTGCTGCGGCCTTGGCGTTTGGTATGGACAAAAAAGAAGGCGACCGCAAAATCGCAGTTTATGACTTGGGCGGTGGCACTTTCGATATCTCCATTATTGATATTGCTGATGTGGATGGCGAACAATCCTTTGAAGTATTAGCCACAAACGGCGATACCTTCTTGGGTGGTGAAGATTTCGATATGTTGTTAATCGACTATCTTGCTGATGAGTTCAAAAAAGAGCAAAGCATCAACTTGAAGGGTGATCCTTTAGCGATGCAACGTCTGAAAGAAGCCGCTGAAAAAGCAAAAATTGAGCTTTCTTCTGCTCAACAAACAGACGTGAACTTACCGTACATTACTGCTGACAACACTGGCCCTAAACACTTAAACATCAAAGTGACTCGCGCTAAGTTAGAGTCGTTGGTAGAAGATTTAGTAGCTCGTACCATTGCGCCATGCAAAATTGCGTTGAAAGATGCAGGCTTGAGTGTTGACCAAATTGGCGACGTGATTTTAGTCGGCGGCCAAACACGTATGCCCTTAGTGCAACAAAAAGTGAAAGAGTTCTTCGGTAAAGAGCCACGTAAAGACGTGAATCCTGACGAAGCAGTTGCTGCGGGTGCTGCGATTCAAGGTTCTGTATTATCAGGCGACCGTACCGATGTCTTGTTGTTAGACGTTACACCGTTAACACTGGGTATCGAAACGATGGGCGGTGTGATGACCGCGTTAATTGAGAAAAACTCAACGATTCCTACTAAGAAATCGCAAGTATTCTCAACGGCTGATGACAATCAAACAGCGGTAACGATTCAGGTATTCCAAGGCGAGCGCAAAATGGCTCAGCAAAACAAAATGTTAGGTCGTTTTGATTTGTCTGATATTCCTCCTGCGCCACGTGGTATGCCGCAAGTCGAAGTGACCTTTGACATTGACGCTAACGGTATCTTGAATGTCTCGGCGAAAGACAAAGGCACTGGCAAAGCGCAAAGCATCGTCATTAAAGCCAACTCTGGTTTAAGTGAAGACGAAATCCAACAAATGGTGCGTGATGCCGAAGCGAATGCCGAAGAAGACAAAAAATTCGGTGAATTAGTGGATGCCCGTAATCAAGCGGATAACTTAGTTCATGCCACACGCAAAACCTTGAAAGACATAGGCGACAAAGCAACGGATAGCGAAAAAGCATCTATCGAAGCGGCATTGTCTGAGTTAGAAGAAGCGATGAAAGGCAACGACAAAGATACCATCACCGCTAAAACGGAAGCCTTGAGTGCGGCCTCTTTACCGTTGATGCAAAAGCTGTACGCAGATCAACAAGGTGCAGAAGGCGCGGCGCAACAAGCGGGCGGCAACAACAAAGCCGATGATGGCGTAGTTGATGCTGAGTTTGAAGAAGTTAAATAAGGCAAACTGACAGTTAGCAGTTGTTTTAAGAGAAAGAGTCACCTGTTAATCGTTTTTGATGACTGTTGACTAATAACTGTCAGCCCCCCCCTCAACGCCAATCCTACATTGGCGTTTGTTGTTTCAGTGGAGAAGCCAACATGGCGAAGCGCGATTATTATGAAGTCTTGGGCGTGGCCAAAGATGTCAACGAAGAAGATCTCAAAAAAGCTTATCGCCGTTTAGCGATGAAGTTTCACCCCGACCGTAATCCTGATAACAAGGAAGCGGAAGAAAAGTTCAAAGAAGGCAACGAAGCCTACGAAATCTTATCGAATCCTGATAAACGTGCAGCCTATGATCGTCATGGTCATGCAGGTGTTGACCCCAGTATGGGCGCAGGTGCAGGTGGTTTTGGTGGTGGCGGTGGCTTCTCAGATATTTTTGAAGCATTTGGCGATATTTTTGGTGGTCAACGTGGTGGTGGCGGTGGCAGTCGTCAACGGGGCGGCGCAGACTTGCAATACACCTTAGAGTTAACGCTGGAAGAAGCGATTAAAGGGGTGAAAAAGCAAGTACGTTTCACCACAGCAGCCGCTTGTGAAGTGTGTGATGGTTCAGGCGCGAAAAAAGGCTCAGGCATGACCACTTGTCGTACTTGCGGTGGTGCGGGTCAAGTACGGATGCAGCAAGGTTTCTTTACCGTTCAACAAACGTGTCCTACCTGTCGTGGTCGTGGCCAAATTATTAAAGACCCTTGTGGTTCGTGTAATGGCGAAGGTCGTACCAACAAACAAAAAACCTTAGAAGTGACGATTCCTGCGGGTGTTGATACGGGTGATAAAGTCCGTTTAGCAGGCGAAGGCGAAGCAGGTGCGAATGGTGCACCCGCAGGTAATTTGTTTGTGCAAGTTGTCGTTAAAGAGCATGCCATCTTCAAACGTGATGGTGCGGATTTGTACTGTGAAGTGCCCATTAGTTTCCCTGATGCTGCGTTAGGTTGTGAGTTAGAAGTACCAACTCTCGAAGGCAAAGTGAAGTTAAAAGTACCTGAAGGCACACAAACGGGCAAAGTTTTCCGTTTACGTGGCAAAGGGGTCAAGCCTGTACGTGCTTATGATGTTGGCGATATGCTCTGTCGAGTGATTGTTGAAACGCCTGTGCAGCTCAACAGCAAGCAAAAAGAGTTGTTGCGCGACTTCCAAGCCAGTTTAGACGGCAACGATAAACAGTCACCGAACAAAAAATCGTTTTTTGATGGTTTGAAAGACTTATTCTCTTAAAATCAGACTTGCGTGCTGTTGTTAAGACTGGCACGCTTGAGCTTCAAACGTTGTAATAAAAGGATATGTAGCCATGACACGCATTGCAATTTGTGGAGCCGCAGGCCGTATGGGACGGGCATTAATTCACGCCGTTGATGCCCGTACAGATGTTATTTTAGCCGCCGCGATTGAACGCACAGGTAACTCACTCATTGGTACTGATGCAGGTGAAATGGCAGCTCTCAGCCCAAAGGGTGTAAAGATTAATCAATCGTTGGCCAGTCAAATTGATTTGGTTGATGTCATCATTGACTTTACCTCCCCCGAAGCGACGATTGCGAATATTGCCTTGTGTCGGCAAGAAGGCAAAGGCATTGTTATTGGCACGACGGGTTTGAATGAAGCACAAAAGCATTTGTTGATTGAAGCCAGTCATGACATTCCGATTGTTTATTCGGGCAATTATTCTGTCGGTGTCAATGTTTCCTTAAAACTATTAGAGTTAGCGGCCAAAGCCTTTGGCGATACCGTTGATGTTGATGTTTTAGAAGCGCATCATCGCTTTAAGGTCGATGCACCGTCAGGTACAGCATTAATGATGGGCGAAGCTGTTGCTTCGGCTTTAGGCCGTGATTTGAAAGATGTGGCTTGTTATGCCCGTGAAGGCCATACAGGTGCGCGTGACCGTAAAACTATCGGTTTTCAAAGTATTCGTGGTGGTGATATTGTCGGCGACCATACCGTTTATTTTATGGGTGAAGGTGAGCGTGTCGAAATTCGTCATGTTGCCACGAGTCGCATGAATTTTGCGAATGGTGCAGTCCGTGCTGCTGCGTGGTTAAAAACGCGCTCCGCAGGTCTGTATGACATGCGCGATGTCTTGGGTTTGAAATAGTCATTACGCAGAAATGAGGAAGGGGCTATTTGCCCCTTTTTTTTAGCTCTTTTCGTGGATGAAAATTTGTAGTATTTTAACATTTCGCGCCATAACAACAATCAGAGGAGCGCATCATGTTTAAAGGTCTGTTTATTACGGGTTCTATGCTCGGCATGCTCGGCGATTTCGTAAGCGATCAAGGTATTAATATCCCCGAAGTCGATGAAGCGATTGTTCAATATGGCTCGCAAAGCCGTGTTTCTTTTCAGTTATGGTCAGGTTTATTAGAAAAAATCTCGGTAGCCGTAGCCGATCCAGCCGTTGGTTTGGCGATAGGCAGTCGAGTAGTGCCGCGTCATGTGGGGGTTTTAGGCTATTTGGTATTGTCTTGCCAAAATCTAGGTGAAGCCTTAGCGCGTTTTGCCCGTTATCAGCGTTTAGTGTATGACGTAAACCCGTTTAATGTTCGTGTTGATGAAAAAGGCATGGAATTAAGTTGGGGCATTGAGTATGGAAAAACGGGCGCATTAGCCGATGAAAGCTCTATTGCTGCCTTGTTTAGTTTTGTGCGAATTTTAACTAATCAGCCCTTGTATCCTTCCTATGTCAGCTTCGTTAATCCGACTCCTGATAATCTGCAACACTACGAAGCCTTTTTTCACTGTCCTGTTAAATTTGAAGATGACGCGACACGCGTTTGTTTCCCCTTAGAGTATCTAAGCGCACCACTATTACATAGTGACCCGACTTTATTGGATTTGTTGTCGCAACAAGCCGAAACGCTACTCTTAGTTTTGCCAAAAGCCGATGCCTTTGAAGAAAAATTACAGCAAGTGATCGTCCAGTGTTTGCATGAAGGCGAGCCAACCTTGCCTGCGGTTTCAGCCCATCTTGCGTTATCCACTCGAACCTTACAGCGGCGTTTGCAAGAACGGGGGTTAGTCTTTCAGGATATTTTAGAGCATACGCGCCGTGAATTAGCGATACGTTATTTAGAGGATAAAAGCTTGTCGTTAACCGATATTGCCTTGTTGTTGGGCTATTCTGAGCAAAGCGCATTTAACCGAGCGTTTAAGCGTTGGTATAACCAACCACCAAAAGCGTATCGAAAATTATTGTTATTAAAAAAGAAAGGGTAAGTTTGGCACGAAGAGAAGAGGGGGAAACGTCCTTGTTTGGCAGCATGGTGTTTTAGCTGTTGTCGGCTTTGACTTTGAAGATGTAATCACCATCTTTGTTGAGGGTGAAAGTAAATTGTTTTTTCTTCTTTTTACCTGAACGACTCAGAATAACTTGTTGTATTCCGTCTTCTTTTTCTTCTGAGGCAACAATATCATCTTTTTCGGCGAGCATAATCACTAAATCAAATAAGTCAGGGTGTTTACAAAGCACCTCACGAACGGTTTTTTTGTTACTCATGACATTCTCTCTATTAAAAAACTACAACATTCTATACATACCTTATCGTGACAATTATGACAGGAAAATGAATTTTATAGGCATAATTCGACGCTGAGTAGAAAATATAGGTGTTAGTTTGAAGGTGGGTAATTTGCGATGAGTCGCCGTTGTCGGACGTGCAGTTCAGCAAGTTGACGGATACTGATGGGGCAATAACCCCTAGTGCGATTTGCCGCACTGATGCTAAACAATAGGCGTTGTTTAGCAAAAATAATACGAAATGCTGTCCATAACGATGTGGCTGGATCCCATGCTTGTATCGCTTCCGAACCCGCACCATTGATTTCCATAATCTTAAAGTGTTGGCCTTTGCTCAGGTCTTCTAAACGGGTAAAACGCACGTCAAATCGGCCAAAGTAAAAATGGGGCATATCACGAGCAATGGCATCAATGGCGTGGGTTAATGCGGGTGTAATATACGGTGCGCCATTTTCATATAAGCCTCCTACTCGAGTTGAGCCAATTGTCGCTAGACGCACGACATGTTCTTTATTGGGAACGGTGTCGCTGAGGTGTGAACACTGGTGATGACGCGCCAACAGTAAACGCTGCGCTCTGGGGTTAGCGGCAATTAATTGGGCTATTGTTTTCTTGCCATCACCAATCACGCGTGGGTAATGGCGCAGAGTTAAGCCAATAATCTGGCCTTTATTTTCATGAGGATGACGCGCATAAAAAATACCTGCTTCACCTTCTGCTGATAAATATTCTTGTAAAACAACGATTTCACCCATAGGAAAATCGTTTAGATATGCATCTAATTCGTTGATATTCGCAATCAACCGAACGCCAAAACCACAGAGACCAAGATTAGGCTTGGCAATGATGGGAAAGGTCAGATTTTTTGCCGTCATGAGATGAATCAGTGCGGATGGTGTATAGGCAATATTGGTGTTGAGCGCGCAATGGCGTGCTGTCGCAGCTCGGGCAATTTCGCCCATTTCCTGAAAATACTCCAGTTTCCCTTCACCCACTAGTCCTCCTGCCGTAATATGTGGATTGGCAACCGAAGGTAGCGTTGCACTGCGATGGCATAACGATAACCATAGCCATTGCACGGTCAACGGAATACAAATCGCCCACGTTGGTAGTCGTTCCAACATACTGCGGCGTTGATAAGCATAGGCTTCCGATGATAAAGACATAACATAGCTCGTGATAAAGGTGAAGTTAGCTAGCCAGAATGATCTGCCAATACCTTAATAGTAGGGGCGACATTTGCGGACACTCAGACCAACGGCAGCAATTCGTTCTGTTTTGTTATAAATTGGGCGTTCTAATTCTTCACCAAAGACATCGGGATCGATTTCTTCGTAGCACCATTCGTAGTCGGCATCGTCTGCCAGTAATGTTTTCATTTCATTGAGAAAGTAGTCACAGCCATCAATAATGGCGACACCTGTGTATAGCAGTAGTCGCCCATCTACAGGCAGATGATTCAAAGCTTCGGTGACAATTCTGACGCTCAACGCACGACCTAGACCTTCACCCCCATGTCGATAGAGTCTGGCAAAATCGTCATGTAAGTAGGGGGGATTAGAAATAATGAGGTCAAAGTTTTTTGGGGTTTCAGCCATCACATCACTTAACACCAATGTCGCAGGATGGAGCGCACAGTGAGCATTAATGGCACTGTAGCGTTAATATCGCTAAGTGTTAAAGTGGCTTGTGGACTGAGTTGAGCAGCCATTAAGCCGCCAGCACCGCTACCACAACCGACATCCAATATCCTCAGCTCGGTTTTTGCTTCGCTTTGACTGAGCTGCTGATGGATAAAATTGACAAAACGGTAGGTGTCAGGGCCAAAAAAAACAGCATTTTCAGCATCCGTAGGAAAAGCCGAGTGCAGAAACAGCCGCTCATTAATACTGGATACTCTGACGGCACTGCGATGCTGATTTTTCATCGTCAGCAATGCGCCTGATTGTTTTAATAGCGACAGAATCGTTGGCGGTAACGCTGTATTTGTAAACGGTAGATTCCAACCAAAGATATCTCTAAGATTTTCAGCCGTTTCTCCCAGTCGCCTTGACCACATACGTTGGTGAGTCATCGGCGTAGGGGTGGTAAAGCGATAGTTCTCTGTACTAAGCCACTCCAATAGAGCAACCAACGCAAGTTCGGCTTGTGAGAAAGTAGCAACCATTAGTGGGCTTCCGTAGCAAAGAGTGTGGAGAGTTCTTGTGTGTAACGGTCAAAACAGCGTTGGCCACAGAGTAGGCGCATTAATGCACCTTCGGCAATAAAGGGGGCGCAGGCAGGATTATCTTCAACCATTGGTTTAATAATCTCGGCAAGCCAAGCGCGAGCGTGGAGGACATCAAGGGCAGCATGGAGATCAAAATAAGCATAAGTTTGTGGCCTAAGACCCAAACGTCGCATGCCTGTCGCAACTCTTTCAGCCCGTGAAGGGGCAGTGAGTTCAATCACACCTAACGCACCAATCGACTGATAGGCGTAGCGACGTGTCAATGCTAAGCCTACCATCGTATTGTTGAGAGCTAAGACTTCCCCAACAGCACTATCAATATCAGGTTTTAAATTCAAGAATTGGGTCATGCGCTCCAACAATAATCCGTGCATTGCGCCTTTTTTGCCACGCCCCATTTCATCCCAATAGTTACGAGCGCATTCGAGTTTGGCGCGGACAGGCAGTTTGACTTGTGTATAAGCAACTAAGTCATCAAAACCTGCTTCACCTGCAACTTCTTGGGTTAAAAACCAGCGCATTTGTTCGTACGTTGCTGTTGTTGCTAGCCAGTCAAATAGGGGGTGATATTGTCCAAAACCATTCGTTTGTAGTGATTCAAACCAATCTATGAAGTCATCGGCGTTGCAGAGGTGATGATTGATCTGTGGTGCAACATCCTTGCGTAATTGCTCCAAAAGTTGTCCTTCGAGCAACTTACATTCAAGTTCGCTTTCTAAGTCGTCTCGCCAACGAGGTGAGGGCACAGCAGGCGAAAGACGATGGCTATTAAAATGAGCAAGCTTGATGTGTTGTTGCAGAGTCGCCATTGGTGCGGCATGTATATTCATTATGTTCAACCCTGCATGGTAAAAAATCATGGCTCACGTAACACAACATCAAGGCGTGATTTTTACGGCTAGAAAAAGAGCCTACCATCACCTGTCGTGGAATGTAGGCGAATGCTTCTGAATGACGCGTCATCTTTCAGTGCATATAGTGGTGTTAAATAGTGAAGTGGTCTGTTCGACGGCGAACAGAGCGCATGGATTTTTAGTCTTACAGTGTTTTAGCCTTTTTGAAACACACTTTAATTCCATTGAGTTCGCCATGAATGACAAGAAAAAGTTGACCACTAATGCGGGTTGTCCTGTTGCCGACAACCAAAATATTCTGACTGCTGGGCGGCGCGGCCCACAACTGTTGCAAGATGTTTGGTTTTTAGAGAAGTTGGCGCATTTTGACCGTGAAGTCATTCCCGAACGTCGTATGCACGCCAAAGGTTCAGGTGCGTTTGGCACATTCACGGTCACCCATGATATTAGCCAATATACGCGGGCAAAAATCTTTTCTGTGGTTGGCAAGCAAACCGAGTTATTGGCACGTTTTAGTGAAGTGGCTGGTGAGCGTGGTGCGGCGGATGCAGAGCGTGATATTCGTGGCTTCTCGTTAAAGTTTTATACCGAAGAAGGCAATTGGGATTTAGTGGGCAACAATACGCCCGTATTTTTTATGCGTGATCCGCTCAAATTTCCCGACCTTAATCATGCGATCAAGCGCGACCCACGAACTAATCTGCGGAGTCCTAAAAATAATTGGGATTTTTGGAGTGCGTTACCCGAAGCCTTGCATCAAGTCACGATTGTCATGAGTGATCGTGGTATTCCTGCTTCTTATCGACATATGCACGGTTTTGGTAGTCATACCTTTAGTTTTATCAATGCGCTGAATGAGCGTTATTGGGTTAAATTCCATTTTGTCACTCAGCAGGGTATTCGTAATTTAACGGATGAAGAAGCAGCGATGATCATTGGTAAAGATCGAGAAAGTTTCCAACGGGATTTATACGACAACCTTGAACAAGGTAATTTCCCTAAATGGACGTTGTCAGTACAGATTATGCCTGAAAGTGACGCGGCAACAGTCCCTTATCATCCCTTTGATTTAACCAAAGTTTGGCCACATAAAGACTATCCGCTGATTGAGGTAGGTGTGGTGGAGTTAAATCGTAATCCTGAAAACTATTTTGCCGACATTGAGCAAGCCGCGTTTAATCCCGCCAATATTGTTCCAGGGATTGGTTTTTCACCCGATAAAATGCTGCAAGGGCGGTTGTTTTCTTATGGCGATGCCCAGCGTTATCGTTTAGGTGTCAATCACCATTTGATTCCTGTGAATGCGCCACGATGTCCTGCACATAGTTATCATCGGGATGGTGCTATGCGTGTGGATGGCAATCATGGCGGTACAGTGAGTTATGAGCCAAATATTGAAGGGGAATGGCAGGAGCAACCTGATTTTGCTGAACCGCCACTCAGTTTGGAAGGTGCGGCCGACCATTGGAATCATCGTGAAGACACCGATTATTACTCCCAACCGCGTGCCTTATTTCGTTTGATGTTACCTGCCCAGCAACAAGTCTTATTTGATAATACCGCGCGTTCTATGGCCGATGTGCCACTGGAGATTCAGCTTCGCCATATTTACAACTGTACGCAGGCTGACCCTGCCTATGGCAAAGGCGTGGCCGAAGCGTTAGGCATTATTATGGATGATTAACCCATCACGCTCAGTGTGGTACGGCCTCGTACAAACCAACAAACTGCTCGCGTAACCAACGATTGGCTGGGTCATTATCAACATTATGATGCCAATATAAATGCACATCTAAAGGTTGTGTTGGCATCGGAAAAGCAAAAATACGATTTTGAAATTGAGCATTGGCAACACGGGCATATTGTTCGGGCATGGTAAGCAATAGATCGGACTGACTCACCACCCGACAGGCGGCAAAATAATGTTGGCAGCGTAAGGCAATGTGACGATGTTGCCCAGCACGATGTAATTCAAAATCTTCTAGCCCTAAGCCTTTACGTCGCGAAGACACCAGTACATGGCGTTGACTCAGATAGTTCTTCATATCCAATTCATTTTGAATCAAGGGGTGATTGTCTCGCACCAGCACAATTAAACGGTCTTGAAAAATACGTTGTTGGCGAATGTTATTACTGACGGCCAAGGGTACATCTAAGGCTAAATCGAGCGTGCCTGCGGTCAGTTCGGCTTCAATATCACGGCGGTCGGTACGAATGCTGGCAATCTCTAAAGAGGGCGCAGCATCTTGTAAACGTTGAATTAATGCAGGTAGCGCAATGGCCTCAAAGACATCACGCAAGCCAATCGCAAAACTGCGTTCGGTCAGGCGTGGATCAAATTGCTGATGTTCGGAGATGCTTAATTCCAGTGTTTGTAAGGCTTGGCGAACAGGCGTGATGATATTGCGTGTGAATGGTGTGGCAACCATGTTTGCGCCTTGTCGAACAAATAACGGGTCTTTTAATAAATCGCGTAAACGACCGAGTGCGTGGCTGACGGCAGGTTGCGTTAAGTTGAGTTTTTGACTGGCGCGAGTAATATTGCCTTCACTGTAGATGGTTTCTAGTACCACGAACAGATTTAAGTCCATACGGCTAATATGCATAATATTCATAATCCACGATGCAAACTATTCATTTGCTGGATTGTATGGTGAGGATTAAGCTCCATGCAACTTCTTCATACGCACCGAGTACCTGCTCATGGAATTCGCCTACTCCGCCAAAGCGCAAGATTACATTGCCCGTTTACAAGCCTTTATGGAACAGGAAGTCTATCCTGCCGAAAAAGCTTATTACGCTGGCTTTAGCCATAGCCCTGACCATACCAAATGGCAACAACCTGACATCATGGAATCGCTAAAAGCGAAAGCGAAAGCGGCAGGTTTATGGAATTTGTTTTCACCTAATGCCGAACACGGTTTAAACAACGCCGACTATGCGCCCTTAGCCGAGATTACGGGTCGCTCTTTTATCGCTCCAGAAGTTTTTAATTGCAATGCGCCTGATACGGGCAATATGGAAGTGCTGATTAAATACGGTTCACCCGAACAACAAAAACAATGGTTAGAGCCCTTATTAGCAGGTGAAGTTCGCTCCGCGTTTTGTATGACCGAACCTGATGTCGCCTCCAGCGATGCCACGAATATGCAAGCCACCGCCATTGTTGAGGGTGATGAAGTGGTGTTGAATGGCCGTAAATGGTGGAGTTCAGGCATTGGTCATCCGCACTGTAAAGTGGTTATTTTTATGGGTTTAACTGACCCAACGGCAGAAAAGCATCGTCAACATTCAATGGTGTTAGTGCCGATGGATGCTGTAGGGGTAAAAATCGAACGGATGTTGCCTGTGTTTGGTGTATATGATGAGCCCTTTGGTCATGGTGAAGTGACGTTTACCAATGTCCGTTTGCCTATCAGTAGCATTATTGCAGGGGCAGGGCGTGGTTTTGAAATTGCGCAAGGCCGTTTAGGGCCGGGTCGGATTCATCATTGTATGCGTGCCATTGGTGCGTCTGAGCGGGCGTTAGAGTTATTGTGTCAACGCGCCATGACTCGGGTGGCATTTGGTAAACCCTTAGCTAAACTAGGTGGCAATGCCGATATTGTTGCTAATTGTCGGATGGCGATTGAGCAGGCACGTTTGCTGACCTTGAAAGCGGCGTGGATGATGGATACTGTTGGTGTGAAAGGCGCAATGAGCGAAATTTCGCAAATTAAAGTGATTGCCCCGAATGTCGCGCAACAAGTGATTGACGCAGCAATCCAAATTCATGGTGCGGCAGGTTTGTCGGATGATTTTCCATTAACGGCATTATTTGCCTATGCACGGGTGTTACGTTTGGCTGATGGGCCCGATGAAGTGCATCGTGGGTTGATTGCGAAGTTGGAATATAAAAAGCAGTTGGCGAAGTTAACAGGCCAATAACCAATAATTAGTTAGTTTTGAATTTGTTCCCTCTCCCTGTGGGAGAGGGTTAGGGTGAGGGCAGTTTTCAAGCAAAAGTACCTCACCCCAACCCTCTCCTTCGAGGAGAGGGAGAAAATACACAGAGAAAAATAATGGATAATCTACTCGATAAAGCAGGTTCAGTCCGCAATGGCGAAGAATTAGACCTTGCCCGCATTGATGCTTTTTTGAAAACGCATATTCCCCATTTAGACGGTGAGCCAAACCTTGAGCAATTTGCAGGTGGCGCGTCGAATCTGACCTATTTACTGCGTTATCCAGAACGTGATGTTATTTTGCGGCGGCCACCGTTTGGTCATAAAGCCAAATCTGCCCATGATATGTTGCGCGAAGCCCATATCATGAGCGCACTAAAACCTGTTTATCATTATGTGCCAACGGTGTTAGCGACTTGTCATGATCCAGAGGTAATGGATGCCGATTTTTATGTGATGGAACGCATTAACGGCATTATTCCTCGTCAAAACTTACCTAAAGGCCTACAACTTTCGCCCGAAGATACCCGTCGATTGTGTTTGAATGTCATTGATAAAATGATTGAGTTACATCAAGTCGATTATCAGGCCGCAGGTTTAGCCAATATGGGCAAAGGCGACGGTTACGTTAAACGGCAAATCGAAGGTTGGAGTGACCGTTTTCGTAAATCCCATACGCCCGATGTCAGTAGTTTTGAAGCGGTGATGACATGGCTACACGCCAAAATGCCTGCTCACGATGTCGCGACTTGTTTTATTCATAATGATTTTAGATTTGATAATGTCGTGCAGAATGCCAACAATCCCTTAGAAGTGATTGGAGTCTTAGATTGGGAAATGGCGACGTTGGGCGATCCGTTAATGGATTTAGGTAATACCTTAGCTTATTGGGTGCAAGCGGATGATGATGCCACTTTTCAAATGATGCGTCGCCAACCAACACATTTAGCAGGCATGTTAACACGTCAAGAAGTGATTGCTTATTATGGCGAAAAGACAGGTTATAAAGTCGATAACTTTGATTTTTATACCATTTATGGCTTGTTTAGATTGGCGGTGATTATTCAACAGATTTATTACCGCTTTTATCATGGCCAAAGCAAAAACCCCCAATTTGCAGTTTTTGGCAATATGGCCAATTATTTAGAACAGCGTTGTTTGCGCTTGATGGCAAGCTCAACTCTGTAGGGGATTCATTCACTTTGCACAATTATTACGTTATTTTTGACGGTTAAAACGGCCTCTACAGGAGTTTGTATGTTACACACAGTTAGTTTGTTTCTTGTCGGTTTAGTTGCGCTAGAACACTTTTACATCATGTATTTAGAAATGGTGCTTTGGACAACACCTAAAGGCTTAAAAGCCTTTGGTATGACCAAAGAAGTCGCGGAGTCCTCTAAAGTCTTAGCTGCAAATCAAGGTTTATATAACGGCTTTTTAGGCGCAGGATTAATCTGGGGTTTAGTGCATCCTAGTGCTGAGATTGCCACGCAAATTCAGGTTTTCTTTTTAGGTTGTGTTTTAGTGGCAGCCGCTTATGGCGGTGCAACGGCGAAAAAATCTATTTTGTTAGTGCAAGGTTTGCCCGCATTATTGGCTCTTGCCGCTGTGTTGGTAGCTTAAAAAATGGCTGCTATCTATTTAGTTCGACATGGTCAAGCGAGTTTTGGTGCAGCCGATTATGACCAATTATCGTCACGCGGCGAAGAACAAGCAACATTACTAGGACAGTGGATAAAACACTGTCATCTACCGATCAATAAAGTCTATATGGGCGAAGCCAAACGCCATTTGCAAACGGCACAACATTGTCTAGCCGTTGCCGATGATTTATCCGCGACAGTATGGCAGTCGTTAAGTGGTTTTAATGAATTTGACCATGAAGAAATTCTCGCTCGTTATCGCCCCGATTTAACCGATAAAGCCGCAATGGCGCAATTATTAGCCGCCAGCCCTAATCCGCGTAAAGCCTTTCAACAATTTTTTAGTGAAGCCGTCCAGCGTTGGCTCAGTGGCCAATATGACGATGAATATACGGAAACATGGCCGCAATTCTGTCGACGTAGCCGCGAGGCCTTAGCACAAGTGATGCGTGAAGCTGGCACAGCGCGTGATATTTGGGTGTTTACCTCGGGCGGTACGATTAGCGCGATTTTGCAGGCTATTTTAGGTATTGGTAATGACAAAATTTTTGACCTTAATTGGACTCTAGTAAATAGTGGCGTGACCAAAATTTTGTATAGCGGCGAACGTATCAGTACCAGTTACATCAACAGTCAGGCGCATTTAGAACTCCAACAGGGTACTGAACTGATTACTTATCGTTAGTGTTTGCGTATTTTCAGGGATGATGTGGTGCAACTGTTAGAGGCAGGATGCCGAGTTTTGCACCACAAAATGGTTTTGCTTACTTTTGTCGAAACAAAAGTGAGGCCTGCGGCAGGCAACGGCAAATAGATTTTAAATGATTCATTTTCTATCGTTGATATTAAATTACACCGAGTACAACAACATGAAAAAACCAAGCACCTTTGATTTAACAGGAAAAATCGCTTTAGTGACAGGCGCAAGCCGAGGCATAGGCGAAGCGATTGCCCAACTACTCGCAGAACATGGCGCACACGTTATTGTCTCTAGTCGTAAAGTAGAAGGTTGTCAGTTAGTAGTCGATGGTATTTTGGCCGAAGGCGGTTCAGCCGAAGCCATGCCCTGTCATATTGGTGAAATGGCGCAAATTGAAGGCATTTTTGCCGCGATTGAAGCGAAGCATGGGCGTTTAGATATTCTCGTCAACAATGCCGCTACCAATCCCCATTTTGGTTCTATTGTCGATACTGATATTGGTGCATTCCAAAAAACCGTGGATGTCAATATTCGCGGTTACTTCTTTATGTCGTCGTTGGGTGCAAAGCTGATGGCTAAACACGGTGGCGGTGCGATTGTGAATGTCGCTTCGGTGAACGGTGTGATTCCGGGGTTATTTCAAGGTATTTACTCCATTACGAAAGCCTCCGTCATGTCGATGACCCAAGCGTTTGCCAAAGAATGTGCTCCGATGAATGTACGTGTAAACGCGTTACTGCCGGGTTTTACCGATACTAAATTTGCTTCGGCTTTAACCAAAAATGTGCAGATTATGGAGCAAGTGCTGAATCATGTACCGATGCGTCGTATTGCTCAACCTGAGGAAATGGCGGGGGCGGTGTTGTATTTGGTGTCACCTGCGGCAAGTTATACGACGGGTGTGTGTTTGAATGTGGATGGTGGTTATTTGATTGGGTGATTGCCAAAGAATCTAAGCATTTTGTCTTTGCAGGGATGCTGTGGTGCAACTGTGTGAGGCATGGATGCCGAGTTTTGCACCACGCTGGTTTTGCTTACTTTTGTCGAAACAAAAGTGAGGCCTGCGGCAGGCAACGGCAAAGCGAACTGGCACAAGTAATCGAATTTAAACAGTGTTGAAATGGCGGTTGTAACCGCCTTTGGCAAATTAACCCGTCCGTACTTGAAGTGATATTTTAAAGCAGAATGTTTATGAGTAACTTAAAAAACAAAGTCGCTGTCATCACAGGTGCAGCCGAAGGTATCGGTAAAGCGATCGCCATACGTGCGGCTGCCGAAGGCATGAAATTAGTCTTAGCCGATATTAACGCCGAAAAATTACAAGCAACCGTCGCCGAATTTGAAGCGCAAGGAGTAGAAGTCATTGGTCAACGTGTTGATGTGGCTGATTCAACGCAAATGGATGCCTTTGCCGATGCCGCGTTTGCGCGTTTTGGCAATGTACATTTATTGGTGAACAATGCAGGTGTTGCCATTTCTCGGCCTGTTTGGGAAACGACGCTTGAAGACTGGCAATGGGTGATGGGCGTTAATTTTTACGGGGTCACAAACGGTTTACGCGCGTTTATTCCGCGTATGTTAGCCAACGGTGATGACGGTCATATCGTAAATACGGCATCGGTGGCGGGTTTATTATCGCAACCGAGTACCGCTGCTTACAACGCCAGCAAACACGCGGTAGTCACGGTTTCCGAAGGCTTGTATTTTGATTTGCAATTACGCCAAGCCAAGTTAAAAGTGTCAGTATTGTGTCCTGCATGGGTGAAAACAGGCATTGCCGATGCCGAACGTAATCGCACGGTCGGAGAGCATATTGATTTCAGCAAAGCCGATGCCGTTAATCAGTTTACCGCAGGTATGATGCACAAAGCCGTAGCCAAAGGGATTAGTGTCGATAAAGTTGCGGACGATGTCTTTAATGCGATTGCTACCGAACAGTTTTATATTCTCACTCATCCTAAGATCAAACCTTTAATTCAAACGCGTATGGAAGACATTCTTCAACAGCGTAATCCCACTTTAGCAGGGCTCTAGTGTTTTACTCCCTCACCCCAGCCCTCTCCCTAAGGGAGAGGGAGTTATCAAGCAGGAGTTACTTATGCCACGTATGATGCTTAACGGCGCAGCCATTTATTACGAAGAACATGGCAACGGTGACGAAACCATTGTCTTTGCTCATGGTTTATTATGGAGCGGGCAAATGTATGAGGCGCAAGTTGCCGCGCTCAAAGACCGTTATCGCTGTATTACCTTTGATTTTCGCGGGCAAGGTCAATCCGAAGCCACGGCAACGGGCTACGATATGGATACCCTCGCGCAAGATGCGTTAGCGTTAATCAAAGAACGAGTCGGTAGGCCTGTCCATTTTGTTGGTCTGTCGATGGGTGGTTTTGTCGGGATGCGTTTAGCGATTCATCATCCTGAATGGTTACTTTCTTTAAGTTTGCTCGAAACCTCTGCCGACCCTGAACCGAAAGAAAACCTGCTGAAATATAAACTTCTGCCTAAAGTTGCCCGTATGTTTGGTATGTGGATTGTTGCTCCTCAAGCCATGAACATTATGTTTGGCAAAACCTTTCTTAACGATCCTGCACGCAAAAGCCAACGTGCTGAGATGCGTCACCGTTTATTGCAGAATGACAGGTTCAATATTGCGAAAGCGATTGATGGTGTATTTTCACGGCAAGGCGTTTATGAATATTTACCTTCGATTAAGACACCGACCTTAATTGTTGTCGGTGATGAAGATATCGCTACTATTCCAGCAAAATCTCGGCGGATGAATACCGCGATTCAGGGCAGTCAATTGGTGGTGATTCCTCATGCAGGACACACCTCAACGATAGAAACGCCTGATGCAGTCACCACGGCGATTCGTGAGTTTTTACACAATCTCGCTTTATAAAGCAGGATTTACGCATTTCACCGAAATTAGCGCGTTTTGTGAGCATAAAACCGTTGAAAACGGTTGAAATGCGAGCAAATAAGCGATAACCGCGTAATTCCTATAAAGGTTAAGGATATTTTGATGAAATACATTGTCACCAGTACAAAAAGCGTCGAACAAGCAGCAACTGACTTAGAAAGTGCCGTTAAAAAACATAAGTTTGGTGTTTTACATACCTTAAATCTTCGTCAGACCTTACATGGTAAAGGGTTTGAGTTAGCCAATGACTGTTTGGTGTTTGATGTCTGTAATCCGCAAAAAGCCAAAGACGTACTCGATATGGATATGAGTATGAACTTAGCCTTACCGTGTCGTATTTCGGTCTATAGCGAAAATCAGCAAACCTATATTGGTATGATTAGCCCGAAAGCAATGTTAGCGATGTTGTCGGATTCGGCTGAACTCGCAACGGCAGCCAGCGAAGTCGAAAGCACACTCAAAACTATTATTAACGAAGCCGCGCATTAACGAGGACAACCCATGAAAGCTGTTTTATGCAAACAACATGGCCTGCCTGATACTTTGGTGGTTGAAGATATTCCTTCACCCAAAGCAGGCGCAAAACAAGTCGTGATTACGGTGAAAGCCTGTGGTGTTAACTTTCCCGATACCTTAATTATTCAAAATAAATACCAGTTTAAGCCCGAATTACCCTTTTCACCGGGTGGCGAAGTGGCGGGTATTATTAAAGAAGTGGGCGAAGGAGTAAGCCATTTAAATGTTGGTGACACGGTTATCGCCATGACAGGTTGGGGTGGCTTTGCCGAAGAAGTGTTAACCGATGCCTCGCGGGTATTTCCTGTGCCTCCTGTGTTTGATTTTAAAACGGCTGCCACGTTTGCCTATGTGTTTGGCACGTCCTATCACGCCTTAAAAGACCGTGCACAACTCAAAGAAGGCGAAACGGTATTGGTGTTGGGTGCGTCGGGTGGGGTGGGTTTAGCTGCCGTACAATTAGCGAAAGTGATGGGCGCGAAAGTGATTGCTGCGGCTTCAACCGAAGCCAAACTCGCAGTCTGTAGTCAATATGGCGCAGATGCCATTGTCAACTACAGTGACGACAACTGGCGCGAACAAGTCAAAGTACTTACCGAAGGCAAAGGGGTTGATGTCGTTTACGATGCCGTTGGCGGTCATTATGCCGAACCTGCCTTACGGTCAATGGCATGGAATGGCCGTTATTTAGTGGTCGGTTTTGCCGCAGGCGATATTCCAAAAATTCCGTTAAATTTACCGTTACTAAAAGGCTGTGCGGTGGTTGGCGTGTTTTGGGGTGAATTTGCCACACGGCAGAAAAAAGACAATCAAGCCAATATGATGCAACTGTTTGGCTGGTTAATGCAGGGAAAAATCAAACCGCATATTTCCGCAGAGTATCCACTAGAGCAAGCCTCACAAGCGTTAAACGATTTATTAGAACGTAAAGCAACGGGGAAAGTGGTGTTGGTTGTTGATTGATGATGCAAGGTAAGGGCGATTCATGAATCGCCCTTACAGATTCAAACGGGCAAATAATTTGTACCCCTACGACAGCATATAGCTGCGTAAACTAATACTGCCATATTCAAAGCCTTCATAACTCCACGTCAGTTTATCGCTGGTGTGACGTACCCCTTCAACATAAAGCAACGGCCAATAATGGTCTTCTGTCGGTATCGCTAAACGACCATCGTTATTCATACTGCTACGTGCTTGGGTGATAAAATCAACATCTCCTGTTTCTAAGGCAGTTTTTACCTGTTGGTCAAAACGAATTGCCCAATCATAACCGCCATGTCGATTATGCCAGTCTAATTGGCCTAAATGATGAACAATATTGCCGCTACCGATCACCATAATGCCCATACCGCGCAGCGTTTGTAATTGCTGCGCTAAAGCAAAATGTTGCTCACGGTTTAATAGGCTATTTAAACTTAACTGCACGACAGGCACATCCGCAGCAGGAAACAAATGTTTTAACACCGTCCAAGTGCCGTGATCGAAACCTGTATTGGCATCGGCAACCAGTGGAATGGTTTTGCCAATAGCTAAAATATCCGCAATCACACTGGCATCGGTATTAGGCTGATAACTAACCTTATATAAAGCATCGGGAAAACCATAAAAATCGAACACTTGGCTTGGTGTTGGCGCAGTGGTTAATAAACTCCCTCGACTTAACCAATGGGCTGATACCATCAAAATAGAGCGCGGTTTGCTTAGTTGTTGCCCGAGTTGTTGCAAGCTTTTGGTGAAAGCATTATCAAGAATCACATTTTCAGGTGAGCCGTGGCCAATAAATAGGGCAGGGGTGAGAGTCGTCATTGATGACCTCGTTAAATTTGGGTTGACGAATCACACGGTTTGGTGTCAATTTCGCCGTGTTTATCAATTTAAGACTGACGCGGCTATCGCTTATTGGCTCGCCAAATAAGCGTTTCTAACGATTTTTAGTTCGCACAATGCGCTAATTGCGGTGAAATGCGTCAGTCCTGAGCTGTTTAGAGATTAATACTTGACTGTCATCAATGATAGCGTAGAAATAAGAGAAGGCGTGTTGCTCAAAGAAGAACGCATTTCTTGTATGTTGCTAGTGAAAGAAAAATAAATAATGAGTATGTATGACAACAATGTCCAGCCAAGATAAAAATCTTACGATAGAAAGTCATTTTTCACAGTTAGCCCAACATGCACTAACGGGCAACTTTTTGTTGGCGATGGCCTATTTTCTAACGGGAAAAATGGGTATTTTTTTGGCCTCACCGTTGGGGTTTGCCTCCGCTATTTGGCCTGCATCGGGCATTGCTTTAGGTTGGGTGCTCATTTATGGCTGGCGATTATTACCAGGTGTGTTGCTAGGCTCATTAATGATTAATTTAGATACGGTAATCCACGCAACAGGATTAAGTATCGTTGAGGTTAATTGGATTAGACCGATATTAAGCGGTGTCGGAGCCGCGGCACAGGCATGGCTCGGTGTGGTATTGATTCGTCGTTACGCAGGATTTAACTTTGCCTTTGAAGAGCCAGATGTTGTTGTCAAAACCTTAGTATTAGGTGGTGTGGTCGCCACGTTAACCAATGCAACATGGAGCATCTTTGTTCTGAATTGGGGCAGCGAGATTTCAACAGGACGTTGGTTACAAGGTTGGTTTATTTGGTGGGTTGGCGATAGCGTAGGGGTTTGGATTTTTACCCCGCTGATGTTGGTGTGGAATAGCCAAAGTCCTTTTTTTGATCGGACTCGTGCGTTGATTGTGTCTGCGGTACTGACCTTGTCATTTACCGTCACGATCTTGGGTTTTATGATTGTTTCACAATTAGAAAGCCGAGACCGAGTGGGGCAGTTTAAGGCGAATGCTGAATTTGCGACGCGTGAAATACAACGTCGTTTGATTGATTATGAAGAATTTTCACATATTTTACGGAGTTTTTTTGACAGTAGTACCGACATTTCCCGTGCGGACTTTAGAAACGTCGTTTACAACTGGTTATTGGCACATCCTGAAGTCACCGTTGTTGAATGGGCGCCTTTAATCACACACGAAGAACGTTCGTCATGGGAACAGAAATTATCCAGTGATATTGGTATCGCTAGGCTAATTCAACGTATCGGTGAAAATAGGCAGTTATTAACGGCTGATGAGCATTTGGAATATCTGCCCTTAGATTTCATTGAACCTCCCGCTGTGCAGCGTCAGATGTTTGGCGTTGATTTACTCGCCTCCGCGCAGCATAAAAATAGATTGCAGCGAATAACCGAAAGTGGCCATCCAACTCTAATGCCACCGCAAGCGAATAAACCCTCAACGCTCTCAATGTACACCCCTATCTACAAGCAGGCGGCGATTAACCAACAAGTCTGGAGTAATCTAAAAGGTTTTATTGTCTTAGAAATAGATGTTAATAAAATCATGGCTTATGTTGAGCCTCATCTGATTAGCAGTGGGCAAAAGTTGTATTTACGTGATGCAACAACAGGATTGGTATTATATGGTCAAGCACCCGATAGGCATTTAGTGCGTTTGGCTAGCAAAATAAAAATTAACTACCACGATAATGTGCATGTCGGTCAAACGTCATGGTCGTTAGAAATATGGCCAACGTCGTCCCATATTGCTCAATATGAATCATGGTTAACATGGATGGTACTAGTGATTGGTTTAATGGGGACAAGCATTGCAGTCAGTTCAACGTTGATTAATTCTGGTCGCCGTCAATATTTAGAACGTGCCATTGCGATACATACCAGTGAATTGCAAGAGCGTAATACCCAGCTAGAAGCGGCTCACCAAGAAGCGGTACGTGCCAATGCTGCAAAGGGGCAATTTTTAGCGAATATGAGTCATGAAATTCGCACCCCGATGAATGCCATTATTGGTTTTTCGCATCTCTTGCTAGACACACAATTACAGCCGCAATCGCGAGAGTACCTCGAAAAAATAGACAGTGCTTCGCGGTCGCTGTTAACGATTATCAATGAGATTTTAGACTTCTCAAAAATTGAAGCAGGGCGCATCGATATTGAGCAATATCCCTTTCATGTTGACTCCTTGTTGCAGCAGGTTGCACAGCAACTCATGTTAATTGTTGCCGAAAAGAGACTTGAGTTAATACTGGATATTCCTGTCAATTTGCCAAAACAATTATTAGGTGACTCGCTGCGGCTTGGCCAAGTGCTACTAAATTTGTGCAGTAATGCGGTCAAGTTTACGGAGCATGGTGAAGTGATTGTTCGTGTTGAAGCCATTGCCGAAACAGAAGCCAGTGTGCGCTTACGTTTTAGCGTTCAAGATACAGGCATTGGTATTAACCCCAAGCATCTAGGCAATTTATTTACCGCATTTTCGCAGGCGGATGGTTCAATTACACGTCGTTATGGCGGTACAGGCTTAGGTTTAGTCGTCAGTCAAAGCTTAGTTGAATTGATGGGCGGGACGATTAGTGTGGACAGCACAGCGGGTGTGGGTAGTACCTTTAGCTTTAGCTTGGATTTTCAACGTGACCCGAATAGCTTTGCTCCCCGTCAGTTAATTCAAACGAGAAAACTCAATGCCTTAGTGGTGGACGATTCAGAAGCCTATCGGCAAGTGATGTTAGCGATGTTGACGCATTTTTCGTGTGCCGCACAAGCCGTACCTTCCGCAGAAAAAGCCCTAACGCTGCTCAAGGAAGCCGATGCCGCAGGCGAGCCATTTGATTTTGTATTGTTAGATTGGAAAATGCCCGATTGTGATGGTTTAGCGGCTGCGCGTCGTATTTATAATGCGGGTTTGTCACGAATTCCGACGCTATTTTTAGTGACAGGTTATGGTTATAGCCCGATCAAACAAATGAGTGAAGGTACGTTATTCGCTGCTCATTTACACAAACCCATGACCCCCTCAATGCTTCTCGACACAATTATTGGTTACTTTCACAGTGATGATACGGGCGTTAATACACAGGCGAAAACGCAATCTGTGTTACGTTTTTCGTCCGCCCGTATTTTACTCGTTGAAGATAATGTTGTTAATCAACGTTTAGTCACCGAGATGTTGCGTCGTTTGGGCTTACAAGCCGATATGGCGAATAACGGTAATAAAGCACTGGAGCGTATCAATGCCGCTGACGAGCCGTACCAATTGATTTTGATGGATTTACAAATGCCGGTCATGGATGGTTATGAAACCACAACACGGATTCGCGAACGCTTTGATAGTACGACATTGCCGATTATCGCGATGACTGCTTATGCGATTCCCTCGGAGCGGCAACGCTGTTTTGATGTCGGGATGAATGCTCATATTGCCAAACCGATTGATTTTAAGTTGTTTGAAAAAACCTTAGCGCAATATTTACCGATTGAAGAAATAGCGTTATCTGAATTACCTGTATCCACAGAGCCAGAAGCCATTAATAGCAGTGAGTTACACGCAGGGATGATAAAGCTATCGGTGTTGTTAAGACGAAAAAGTCTCGAGGCACGCGCCACATTCACCGCCTTACACACTTTATTAGCGGCTCAAGATGTAGATAAATGTCAGGAAATAGCGACCGCATTATCGCGCTTAGATTTTAAACGCGCTCAGGATTGCCTCGCTGAATTGGCGAATGTTATGGGGATTCATCTTGATTGAACTCAGCTCACCTGCAATACGCGCAACCATTTTAGTCGTGGATGACAACCTGTCAAACATTGAAGTCATCTATGAAATGCTAACGCCAACCTATGAAGTATTGTTTGCCACCAGTGGTTTAGAAGCCTTAGAACTGACCGTTGCGACTCACCCCGATTTAATTCTTCTCGATGTCATGATGCCAGGTTTGAATGGTTATGAAGTCTGTCGGCACTTAAAAGCGGATATAGTGACTCAGCACATTCCCATTATTTTTATTACTGCCGTTGGACAAACGGATAGTGAAGAAAAAGGCTTAAAATTAGGTGCAATAGATTATATCGCCAAGCCATTTAGTCCCGCTGTGGTCAAAGCGCGAATTGCCAACCATTTAGAACTGAAACGCTACCGTGATTTATTAGCCGATTTAGCGTGGGTTGATGGTTTAACGGGCGTGCGTAATCGTCGTCAGTTTGATGATTTTATTGAACGAGAGTTACGGACAGCGGTTCGCGCAGATCGGCCATTGTCTTTAATTATGCTAGATATTGATTACTTTAAGCACTATAACGACCATTATGGCCATTTGATGGGTGATGACTGCTTAAAAAAAGTTGCTCAAACCTTAGAGAGTTCTTTGTGTCGTTCCGCTGATATGATTTTTCGTTATGGTGGTGAAGAATTTGCCTGTTTATTGCCTGAAACGAATGCCGCAGGAGCAATGGCCGTTGCTAATCGTATGTTGGATGTGATTCAAACGTTAAACATTGAGCATGTAAATTCTGCCAAGAAAATCGTCACGCTCAGTATTGGTGTGTGTACGTTGATCCCACAACAACGGAGCAAAATAGAAAATTTAATTGTGCCTGCGGATAAAGCGTTATATCGCGCCAAAGAGTTGGGGCGTAATCGCGTTGAGTTTGCCGATGAGTAATTGGGTATAGGATATTAGATGCCGTTAATGTGTGGTTAACCCTTCGACTCCGCTCAGGGTATGTTTCACGCTGGCTGAGCGGAGTCGAAGCCCGTTTTTGGGTGATTGAATTTAGATTTTTTAACATTTATGACTTACGCGGTTATCGTTTATTTGTTCATGTTTTAGCCGCTTTAGGCAACTTTATGTTCGCAAAACGCGCTAATCGCAGTGCGATGCGTAAGTCCTAACATTTTTAGAAAAAACTAAATTTCAACACGTCAAGAGACCTTAGTATCCGTGAGTGACTTTGTCTGGAAGAAGTAAATATGGATTTTTCGCCTCAAAAAAACACAATAGAAAACAAGATAGGTCGATGGGCTGGGCATTGGCTTGTAGGCAATTTATTGTTGGCGATGAGTTATTTTTTGACGGGGAAAGTGGGGGTGTTGCTTGCTGCACCACCGGGTTATGCCACCATTGTTTGGCCTGCGTCAGGCATCGCATTAGGCTGGATTTTATTATTTGGCAAGCGTTTGTTGGCAGGCATTGTACTGGGGTCTTTTGCGGTTAATATGACCGTTGTTGCCAAAAATGCAGGGGTGGATATTTTTGAGGTCAGTTGGACAATTCCTCTATTAATAGCTGGTGGTGCGGCGGTGCAGGCATGGTTAGGCACACGGCTTATTCAACATTACCTCCCTTCTTTTTTGGCGTTTGATGCTCCCCATATTGTCATTAAAACGCTCATGTTGGGTGGCACGGTTGCGACTCTGTTTAATGCGATGTGGAGTACCGCGATTCTCTACGGTTTTGGCGCACTAAGAACTGACTTATGTCTGCAAAATGGATTGACGTGGTGGATTGGTGACAGTATTGGAGTATGGATTTTTACACCTTTAGTATTGATTTGGGGATTAGCCCCGCCGTTTTATGACCGTGTACGCGCATTGATTGTGACGGTGGTGTCGTGTGGGGCATTTGTTTTGGCTGCTGCTGCTTTTTTATTGGCGACAGAGTTAGAAAAAGCCGAGCGAGCAGGCAGTTTCCAAGTCTCAGGTGAACGTGTTGTTGGTCAAATGCGCCAGCATTTTGCGGAGTATGACCAGTTTTCAATTCTATTACGTGGTTTTTTTAATAGTAGCGAGTTTGTCTCTCGGAGTGAATTTCAACAGTTTGTTGCGGAGTGGACAAAAAAACATCCCGAAGTACAGGCTGTCGAATGGGCATTACTCATTGGTGAAGAAGAACGAGTAGTGTGGCAACAGCGAGTTTCTTCAGAAATGGGCTTGCCTATTCACATTAGCGAAAAATCCCCAAACGAGCAATTACCCTTAGTTCCCGCTCTCGAGCGTCGTGAGTATCTCCCGCTAGAATACATTGAACCGTTACCAAAAAATCAGGGCATGTTAGGTTTTGATGCGCTGACGCATCAGGGTAGCAAGGCATTTTTGCAACAGGTTGTGGCGTATGGCAACCCGATGTTGTCGCCCCCGCGTAAATTGATTCAATCAACCATACAACGCCCAGCCGCTTTACTCTATACCCCCGTGTATAAAAAGCCTATCCCCGCGCATCCAACGTGGGCGGATGTACAAGGTTTTGTCGTGGTCGTGCTAAAAAGTGATGAGGTATTAGCGTCACTGACTAAAGATATTATCCCAAGTGGCCAATCTGTCTTAGTCACGGATAAAAAGACGGGCATGGTGTTATATGGCCATCGCCCGAATGAAAACTTGTTTAATATCGCTCAACAAATGGGATTAAGTTACACCTCTACCTTTAATGTTGGTCAGCAAGTGTGGCGTGTTGAAATGTGGCCAATGACACAAAAAATCGCCACATATTCCTCTTGGTTAACGTGGATGGTGTTAATTATCGGCTTAATTGGCACGAGCATCGCCGTCAGTTATACCTTAGTCAGTACAGGCCATTATCAGTATTTAGAGCATGAAGTGGCGCAACAAACCCAAATTCTACGCCTACAAAATGCCGAATTAGCGGCAGCTCGTATTGAAGCAGATCGTGCCAATGCCGCAAAAGGTTTGTTTCTCGCCAATATGAGTCATGAAATACGCACCCCGATGAATGGCGTTTTAGGCATGACGGATTTATTACAAACCACTGAGCTAAATGTACAGCAACAACAATTTGTGCAGGTGTTACATCTCTCTGGTAAAGCGTTATTGCATATTATTAATGATATTTTGGATTACTCTAAAGTCGAAGCAGGCAAGATGGAAATCGAGCATCTGGATATGGACTTAGAAACCTTATTATTAGAATGTGCTTCTATTTTTGCCTTGACTGCGGAGGAAAAAAATATTGATTTTTTGGCGTTTATTGAGACCAATGCCCCCGTTTTTATTCAATCAGACCCCACAAGGTTACGACAAATTTTATTAAATTTGTTGAGTAATGCCTTCAAGTTTACCCATCACGGTCATATTCATTTACGAGTGCAGACGCAGCTTGTGCAAGGACAATCAAACATTCAGTTTGTGGTTTCAGATACAGGCATTGGTATGACGAAGGAGCAAAAAGACCGATTATTTCAAGCCTTTACCCAAGCCGACTCGTCAACGACACGTCAATTTGGCGGTACAGGATTAGGCTTGAGTATTAGTAAACGCTTAGTTGATTTAATGCACGGGCAAATGACGGTCGAAAGTCATATTGGCGAAGGTACGACGTTTACGGTGACTTTACCGTATCAGTCAGCCAGTCAAGACTATATTCATGACCATGCTCGGTCATCGGCTCTGTTAACGGGTGTGCGCGTGTTATTGGTCGATCATTCACTCGAATTTACCACGGTCATGAGCAAGCAAGCACGCGCATGGGGCATGTTTGCAGACACGGCACAGGACGGCGAACAGGCATTAGCCTTGATGAATCAGGCATATCAACAGGGACAACCCTATGATGTTGTTGTCTTAGATGCAAGCTTAACACCCATGACAGGCTTAGATATCGCTCAAAAAATGGCGAACACGCCTGAGTTGGCAGGCAGTCAACGAATATTATTCACCACGATGCGGACACTGGTCGATAAGCAAATGCAATTGACCGCAGGGTTACAGGCCATGCAAAAACCCAGCTCTAGCAATGCCTTGCGTGACGTATTTTTGACGGTCTTAGGTGAGCAAAAAAAATCTTCGTTTATCAATCATGCGTATCAAGACAATGAAGACGCACTTCAGACGTTAAAAAATAAACATGTGTTGATTGCCGAAGATAATGTTGTTAATCAAATGGTGATTGTGGGAATGTTAAAAAAACTTGGGATGACAACAGAAGTCGCAAGTCATGGTTTAGACGCGTTAACCTTGTATGTTAATAGCCCTTTAGCTTATGACTTGGTATTGATGGATTGTGAAATGCCCATTTTAGACGGTTATCAAGCGACAGAGAAAATGCGTGCTTTTGAGCAAAAGCAACATCTTCGACCCATACATATTGTCGCGCTGACCGCCCACGCTATGCGTGAGCAGCAACAGCGTTGTCTTGATGTTGGAATGAATGACTTCCTCGCCAAGCCTTTAGCGTTTGCGCGGCTAGAACACGTGTTGGTGCAGCATCTCAGCAAAAGATCCATCCTTTGACAGGCTCAGGGCGAGCGGTATTTGAGTATTCTGTTAGTAGTGAGCTTGTCGAACCATCAGTTAATAGCGAGAACACCCATTACAACACCGATGAAACGTCAAAAAGCCTAAAAATCAACCCCTACAACTTTCTAAATGCACTCGGTGTTTGCCCCGTCCAACGTTTAAATGCGCGGGTGAAATTTGCCATATCGGAATAACCCAAATACTCAGAAATGTCATCCAAACTTTGTTTTTTATCCGACAATAAATCCATCGCTTTTTGTTTCCGCGACTCATCGACTAAATCACTATACGTAATACTGTGTTTGGCTAATTGGCGTTTTAACGTCCGTTCTGACATGTGTAAACGACTGGCGACATGCTCTAAAGACGAAAAACCCGTCTTTTCATCAAACATTAAGGCTTTCACTTGGGCGACAAACGGTTGTTCTAAACCAAACTTCTCTAAGCCTTGTTCACATTGCGATAACGCTAATTGACTAGCGATAGGGTTCGCCATTACTAAGGGTAAATCTAGGTATTCTTTGCTAAAAATAATACGGTTAGCTTGTTGTTCTACAAACACTTCACCTGGTAAAAAAGGCAATATCGGCGCAAGATAACTGGGCGCAGGAAAATCAATTTCCACACGACCCGACAACGAACGGCCAGTCGCAACATGTCCCATGTGCACAAAGCCAAAAATCACCGCCATGATCGCTGTATCACGTAAGGGTTGTAAGTCAGTATTGACATCTAAATAGAGAATGGCCGCATCATCGGTTTCTTCTAAACGGATGCCAACAATATCACTAATCATGCCGACAAAGCGTTCGGCAATACCTAAAGCCTGACGGACATTCGCCGCTGTTAATGCCGCAAAACCAATAAAACCGTGCATCGAAATTTGCATTTCTTGGCCAAATAAAACGGCTAATTCGGCTTTTTGTGTATGTTCTTGCGTTTTAATTAATAATTGATTGAGCAGATCCAAGGAGATACGTCGTTGTGGGTCTAGCAACATGTCACGGGTTAAGCCTAAATCACCGAGCAATTCTTCTGGTTTAACATTCCAACGTGCTGCAATGTCCACCATCAATAAAGGATAAACAGCAGGCAAGCTTTGCAGTGAATACATGAAATTTTGGCCTCTAATGATAAAAAGATGGCACGCAAGCACCTACTTACCATACGCTTGTACGGTTAAATTGAGAATATGACATCAAACACTGTAACGCTAGAGGTTGAAAATGAATACTGCTACTGTTTCTCATTCTGTGACTACTCAGGTCACACCAACCGCCAAAAAACAAGCCCTTGGTACGACGGTGAATATTCCTCCTCGTCGCTTAGATTTTGTATTCCCTACTGAATCTAGCCGTTATTACTATGATAACAATCCGTTTCTCAGTTCGTTTTTAACGGCATTGTCTTCCTTGTTTCCTGAAGGCGAGTCTTTTTTTGTTGAGTCTGTACGTCATTATCGCGATCAGATTACCGACCCTATCTTGAAAGCGCAAGTATCAGGCTTTATAGGCCAAGAAGCGATGCACAGTAAAGAGCATCAAGCGTTTAATGACATGGCAACACGGCAAGGTTATCCCGTTGATAAAGTCGATAAAATGCTGGGCAAGTTGTTGCATCTTGGGCAAAAAATATTGCCAGCCTCGGTACAGTTATCTATTACCGTTTCTTTAGAGCATTACACCGCGATTATTGCCGAAATGTTGTTGCGTGATTCCGATGTGCAACAAAAGTTTATGGGTGAAGCTCGTCACCTATGGCTATGGCACGCCTTAGAGGAAAATGAGCATAAAACCGTGGCTTATGACGTTTATGAGCAAATGGTTGGTAGTTATGCGTTGCGTGTCGGGACGATGGTTCCTGTGACGGCTATTTTCTTTGCGGTGACTGCTGCCGTTCATTTGTCATTTTTAGCATCTGATGGTCAGTTATTGAAGGTTCGTCAAAATGCCAGTGCATTGAAATACTTATTCAACGGTAAAAAAGGCGTGTTTTCACGTTTATTGCCGCAGTATTTAGACTTTTACAAACCGAGTTTTCATCCTAAACAACACGACACTAATGCCTTACTAGAGCAATGGAAAAAAATCCTCTTTGCACCTGAAGGTTTGCTGTATGAGCAATTAAAAAATAAAGCGGCAGTGGGTGTGCATTAACACGACGGACAGTTGACCCTTCGACTCCGCTCAGGGAGCATTTCTACCGCTGGTTGAGCCGATTCATGGTGGCTGAGCGGAGTCGAAGCCCAAGTGATGATTAACTAGATCAAATACAGGTGATGATATATGACCGCTAAAGCACATATTTTAGATAATGACTTTCCGATTGTGATTGTGGGGACAGGCTTTTCGGGCATTGCAATGGCGGTGATGCTCAAAAAAGCAGGCTTTCACTCGTTTACGTTATTAGAAAAAGCGACCGATATTGGCGGCACATGGCGCGACAATACTTACCCTGGTGCGGCCTGTGATGTGCCATCGCATTTGTATTCTTTTTCCTTTGAGCCTAAAAGTGATTGGACAAGAGCATTTTCACCGCAGCAAGAAATCAAAGCTTATTTAGACCATTGTGTCGATAAATACGGTATTCGTGAGCATATTCGTTTTGGCTGTGAAGTATTAGGTGCAGATTTTGAGGCAAGCGCAGGGATGTGGAGCGTCAGCTTTAAAGAAAAAAATAAAACTAAAAAATTAAAAGCACGAGCATTTGTTTTGGGTAATGGCGCGTTATCAACACCGTCAAACCCTGATATTGCAGGTTTAGAGGATTTCAAAGGTGATATGTTCCATTCGGCACGTTGGAATCATGAGGTCGATTTGACGGGTAAACGCGTGGCGGTGATTGGTACGGGCGCATCAGCAATTCAAATTGTACCTGAGTTGGCCAAAACGGTGAGCAAGCTGAAAGTATTTCAGCGTACTGCCCCGTGGGTATTACCTAAACCTGACCGCCAAATGACAGGTATCGAAAATACCTTATTTACCAATATTCCGATGACGCGTTGGTTGCATCGCGCATATATTTATTGGCGTAACGAAGCCTTGGCAACGGGGTTTGTGGTTGATCCTCGGTTAATGAAAGGTTTGGAGTTTATTGGTCGTTTGCATTTACGGTATGCGGTCAAAGACCCCGTGTTACGCGCTAAATTATCGCCAAATTTTACCATTGGCTGTAAACGTATGTTGTTATCGAATCACTATTATCAAGCCTTGGTCAAGCCAAACGCCGAAGTGATTACCGAAGGTATTGACTGTATTACCGCCAACGGTGTCAAAACTCGTGATGGTATTGAGCATGAAGTGGACGCGATTGTGTTGGCAACAGGTTTTATGGTGACGAATTATTTGTCGCGCCTAAATATTCGGGGTTTGCAACAATACGACTTAAATACAGCGATGAGTGAAAGCCGTGAACATTATTTAGGTATTACCGTTGCTCATTTCCCCAATATGTTTTTGATGATGGGGCCTAATACAGGTTTAGGTCATAATTCAATGGTCTTTATGATTGAAGCGCAAGCGCAATATATCGTCCAATGTATACAAACCTTACAAAACAGAAGCTTAGCGTATTTAGATGTCAAAGAATCGGCACAAGCCGAATATTGCCGAGGCTTGCAAGATCGGCTACAAAAATCGGTTTGGGCTTCGGGTTGCCAAAGTTGGTATTTGAGTGAAGATGGCCATAACAGCACCGCTTGGCCGGGTTTTACGTGGCAGTATTGGCTGGCAACACGGCGTTTAGAGTTGAAAAATTATCATGCGGTTTATGATGCTTCGTTGGCGGCGGATGCCATCGCTTAGTTGAGTAAACTAACCCTTCGACTCCGCTCAGGGAGCATTCTTTCCGTTGGCTGAGTGGACTCGAAGCCCTTTCGATGTCACTAAGCTTTAGACTTTTTAGCAAAAAAGAATCTAAGTAGCTAAACATCAACAGTCCCCCAAAAAAGACGCATTCCTGCGTCTTTTTGCTTTTTGTCCCCTAATGATAAAAAAATGGCACCAAAGCACCTACTTACCATACGTTCATACGGTTAAATTCTCACCATGACATCAAGAAATGTAACATTTTGACTTGCGTATCGCTCCGCGATTAGCGCGTTTTGCGAGCATAAAAGCCGCCTAACGCGGCTGAAATGCGAGCAAATAAGCGATAACCGCGTAAGTCATAAAATAGAGGAATTGAAAATGAATACCGCAACTATTTCGCAGCCAGTCAAAAAAACGGCGACTTCTGTACCTAAACTGGCTGTTGGCGCAACCGTTAATATTCCACCCCGTCGCATGGATTTTGGTTTTCAAGAAGCCACATCACCTCGCCATTTCTATGGCAATGACCCGTTTTTATCGACATTTTGGAATACTTTTTCGTCATTATTACCCGAAGGTGAGTCTTTTTTTGTGGAAGCGGTACGTCATTACCGTGACCAAATTACGTACCCAACGTTAAAAGCGCAAGTCGCGGGTTTTATTGGCCAAGAAGCCATGCACAGCAAAGAGCACGATGCCTTTAATCAAATGATTAAAGCCAAAGGTTTTCCTGTGGATAAGCTAGACCAAGATGTCGGTAAATTATTGAAGTTTGCACAAAAAGTGTTGCCTAAACCCATGCAATTAGCGGCAACCGTTTGCTTAGAGCATTACACCGCGATTATGGCCGAGCAATTACTACGCGATAAAGATCATCAAGCCATGATGAAAGATCCCGAAGCATTAAAAATGTGGTTGTGGCATGCCTTAGAAGAAAACGAACACAAAACAGTGGCTTATGATGTCTATGAGTTAGTCAGTGGTAATTATGCCTTACGTGCAGGGACGATGATTCCAACGACGATCATTTTGTTTGCGGTGATGGCGTACTTTCAAACGCGATTATTAATTGCTGATGGACAATTATTAAATGTTCGTCAAAACGTCAAGGGCTTTAATTATTTGTTTGGATACAAAGGCTTATTTCCAAGATTAGTGCCGAAATTTTTAGATTTCTTCAAGCCGAGTTTTCATCCTAGCCAACATGACACTGTCGCCTTGCTGGAAGAATGGCGTACGTTGTTGTTTTCTAAAGAAGACGGTTTGTTATACGACCAAGTCAAAAACAAAGCGGCGATTGGTTTGCATTAATCATCAGGTGAGCGAGCCTCCCTTTACTTAGATAAGGGAGGTTTTTGAAAGATTTTCTACGCCAAGTTTTGTTTCAACAACGCATCAATCGCTTGTAAACGTCGATTAACGCCTAGCTTGGCATAGATATTTTTCGTGTGTGTTTTAATGGTACTCAATGACACACATAAGTTTTCGGCAATCTCTTGACTGGTTGCGCCCGTCACAATATGGCGCGCCACTAAACGTTCTTTTTTGCTCAATAAGAATGTTTCAATATGCGAGAGGGCGATTTGCGAGCTGCTTAAACTTTGGCCAATGGCATTCATTAGTAACGACATTAAGGGATGGCGATACATTTCTTTGGCTAATTTATGCAGTAGTGAGTTAATCGCAGGGGCTTCTTGGCTAAATAAACGAATAAATGGGTTATCGCCTGCTATGGTAATCGCATGCTGCAGCGCAGCAAGGGCTTTAGGCGTAGAGCCTTCGGCTTGTAAAGCCATTGATTTGAGAATTTGAATTTCAACCATGACTTTGGTGTGATGTCTTGGTTCGGCATGAAACCACAAGCGTGACAATAAATCTAAGGCTTCAGGCAAACGTTGACAGGCAATAAAATAACGCGCCAACGACAAATATTCGGCTTCGCGCTCTAGAGCAAATTGTCCTTTTAAGGGTAACTGTGCGGCTTTTACCCAATCAGCCACTTTATCAATACGACCTTGGCTTAACCATAAATTGGCGAGACCTGCCGATAGGGGGGGCACTTCAACGACAAAGCGGCCAGAGTAACGCATAAATGCTGTTTCGGAAGTCGCACTTAACGGGCTATCCATGTCACCAAGAGCAATATGAGTTTGTGCCAACAATACCTGCCCCCACGCATTAAAGTATTGCATTTGACCTGCCGAAGTCATGCTAATGCCTTTTTCGAGTTGGCGTTTGGCATTAAGCAGGTCATTTTGTTCGTAAGCTAATTCGCCTAGACCAATGTACAACATGCCGCAGACAGGAATCTCTTGCCAACCTAAACTTTCACACTCCCGTAATGCTTTTTCGTAGCTGGCTTTGGCTGCTGCAAAATGCCCTTGTAATAAATGCGAGCGTGCTAAACCCAGTGTGGCAAAAATTGGCACAATTAAGTTTTGTTTGGCATCCGTAATACTGGCATTTTCTTCAAATAAACGTTGTGATTTATCAAACTCTCCTTGAGCATAATAACAAAAGCCTAAGCAAACCGAAGCGGCACGATACAACACTCGCCCTGTCGTTAACGAGCTTAACGCATCCATTACTGAGGACATGGCGCGTTCAACATCACCCGCTAAACATTGTTGGCAGCTAGAAATTAACGCCAATTGTCCAAACAAGGCACGCTCTTTACTGCCAATTGGCGCATCTTGATAGCCCTCAAAACAGGCACTCGCCGCACGAACATGACGCTCGACTTCGGGTAAGTTATCCATGACTAAACCAGCCCATGCACACAACATCGACAATTTAGGATGACGTGCCAATAAATCAGGGGGGAGTTGATAAGCCCATGTTAATGCGGTGGTAAAGCGACCTAATGAAAATAGTGTCGCACTGTGTTCTTCCATTAACGCCGCAGCATATTCGTAATCACCTGCTTTAATGGCGTGTTGGATGGCATCAGCAAATAAACCATGCTCACTACACCAACGACTCGCCCGATGATGAATGGTTTTGACTAACTCAGGTTGAGCATCATATAAACGGCTTTTTAATAATGAGGCAAATAAGTGATGGTAGCGATACCAAATGCGTTTATGGTCTAAACTGGTGATAAACATATTGGTACGTTCAAGCTCATCCATCAACTGACGGCTATCGTTTTGCAAGCGTACAGCATCGCACAACGGCGCACTGAGTTGTTGTAACAAGCAAGTATGTAATAAAAACTGTTGAATAGTCGCGGGAAGGTGACGTAGCACTTCATCCATCAAAAAGTCAGTAATATGACGATCATCACCTGCAAAGCTCTGAATAAAATTTTTCTTATCGTGCGTGTTATGGAGTGACAGTGCCGCTAATTGCAAACCTGCAATCCAGCCTTCGGTGCGTGTTTCTAAGGTTGCCAATAAAGATGGAGATAAATCTAAATCCATCGCATCATTACAAAATTGTGCGACTTCTTCCTCATTAAAACGCAAATCTTCGGTATAAAATTCGGTCAATTGGCGTTGTGCGCGTAACCGTGACAAAGAAAACGCTGGCGCGTTACGGCTCGTTATTAACAAGTGTAGCGGTGCAGGTTGATGCTCAACAATAAAAGCAATGGTTTCGTGAACGCTGCTGTTATGTAAACAGTGCAAATCATCCAAAATAACATAAATAGGTTCAGGCAAACGGCACAGTTCATTGAGCAGAGAGCGCACTAAACCTGTCGCGGATGGCAATTGTGTTGACGCTAAACTACTTGCGATGGTTTGAGCAAAACTGGGAAACTGAGTTTGTATGGCACTGATAAAGTGCAGCATAAATTGCGTTGGGTCGTTGTCGTTATTATCAAGCGACAGCCATGCAGTCCGTAGCGAAGTGTGACGCGCCCAAGTGCTTAATAACGTCGTTTTACCATAACCCGCAGGCGCGCAAACTAAGGTAATGCGGGTCGGTTGAACAGGCAACATAAGACGAGTACGCTGAATCGTATGTGTATGGTTTTCAGGAATGACTAACTTTGTCGAAAGTATATAGTCCATCGCCATGATACAAGCATCCACTGGTTAAGGACGGACGCAGTTGGAAAGCGTACATCCTATCTATTTTTGTTATATTTATGGTGGTGTGTGATAAATAAGCTAAAAAATTAAGCACATATCAACAGTAGCGGAATTATCTTGTTTTTCGTCGGCAATTTAATGTGAATTAACGACAATCCGACGAATGGTATGGAAAATAGCCAAATAATGGTTGAATGGTGGGGGTGTCTGAGGGGAAGAGGCGGTAGGGGCGTGATTGTCACGCCCTTATACACGGTTCGTTTAGCTTATAAGCCAGCTGCTTGTAAACGGTTAGCGTGAGTACGGTAAATCGACTTTGGATTGGTTTCTAACAAGTTAATGATGCCAAAGAAGCCATTAACAGCATCTAAATGGTTATTAGCGTAGTCAGCACGAATCACTTTACCTAAACGTTGTGAGCAGGTACTCACTAAACCGTCGTTGGCATCACCCGTAAACAAAAATGCGGAAGACAGTAGTTTGATACCCGCATCCAATGGATCAAGAACGTTAGTGAGTTGACGTGCGCCGCCCCAAGAATAATATTTTACGGGGTAAGTGACGTTGTTTTTCACGTAATTAACGCTATAAGCCCCTTCACCACACGCACTGGGTACACCGCCGCCGTATGTGGCGTTAAATTTCGTCAAGCCATTGGTTGTTAAGCTATCCAACGCATTTAACGAGTTTTGGTCTAAGTTAGGTGTGCCGTAAGCAAAAGTTAAGAATGCGGCAAGGCCGTCAGCAACAAAGCCAAACACCGCAGAAGTGACCGTGTTTGCAGGTGCTACTTTACGCACAATATCCGCCACGCGAGAGCCTTTATTAACGCCATTCACGCTGGTGACAGAAGCCACTAAATCAGGGCGTACTTTAGCTGCGTAACGCGCAGTTGGGCTGCCTTGGCTGTGGCCAATTAAGTTGAATTTGGCGTAACCGTTAATGGCTTTTAAGGTCAGCATTTCATTGATGAGTTGCTCGCCACGTAATTCGTTGCTTCCGACGGCAGAAACCGTTGCTACGTGTACTTTTGCGCCTTCACTGCTTAATGACGAAGGGATTTGATAGAAGTAATCAGCACCCATGAAGTTTTTGAAGCCCAAAATACCGTGTACTAATAACACTGGATATTTAGTGGTGGTGTAACCCGCATTAGCAACAGGTGCAGCAATCATTAATGAGCTGGCGAGGGCGATAGCACTTAAGCTAAGTAGTTTTTTCATAGTCGTGATGTCCGTGTTTATGGTTGTTTTGATTTTTTAGTGACGCTCTCTATCGCGGTGATCCTGACGATGAGAGTGTTCCGTCGGGGCTATCTTCGTTCAAACCCTAGGTGTGATACATCATCCTTTAGGGTGAAAATAAGGATGAAAAAAAGGATGAGTGTTCAAACAGTACCGATAAAAATAAACCGCTCGCCCTGAGCTTGTCGAAGGGCGGCAACAAGCTCACCATAAGTGGTTTTGCTTGAGACTTAATTAGAGTACTAAAAGTATTAGTCGCTTTTCTTTTGGCAAACCAGCGGCAAGCGTTGGACATTTGCGCTACTTTTCCGTAGAATCGCGCAAATTTTCTAAGCGAGAAGCACTGACAGCGGGATAGCAACAATCACCGTTGAGCCATTGTCTGTCTCGCTTTTTTGTAGGTTCGTTTTGTTCAAAACCCAGCGCGGAGGTTCGTTTGAGTAAGCCCGCCCTTTTAGCCCTAGCAGATGGAAGCATTTTTCGGGGTATCGCTATTGGAGCTGACGGCAGCACCAGCGGTGAAGTCGTTTTTAATACCGCCTTAACAGGCTATCAAGAAATTCTCACAGACCCCTCTTATTGCCACCAAATTGTCACGTTAACGTATCCTCACATTGGTAACACTGGTATCAATAGTGAAGATGAAGAAGCGTCCAAGTTATGGGCAGCAGGGTTAATCATTCGTGATTTGCCATTACTCGCCAGTAATTTCCGTAGTCAAGAGTCGTTATCAGATTATCTAACGCGTCATGGTATTGTCGGTATTGCCGATATTGATACTCGTCGTTTAACCCGTATTTTGCGTGAGAAAGGCGCGCAAAATGGCTGTATCGTCGCGGGTGACAACATCGATGAAGCCGCTGCATTAGCGCAAGCGCGTGCGTTTGGTGGCTTAAAAGGCGCAGACTTAGCAAAAGTCGTATCTGCCACCGATAACTACTCATGGACAGAAGGTTCATGGCAGTTAGGTAAAGGTCATGTCACACCAAGTGCTGCGCCACGTTTTAAAGTGGTCGCTTATGACTTTGGTGTCAAACGCAACATTTTGAGAATGTTGGTTGATCGAGGCTGTGAAGTGACGGTTGTTCCTGCACAAACGCCTGCCGATGTCGTGTTGGCAATGAATCCAGACGGTATTTTTCTTTCCAATGGGCCGGGTGATCCTGAACCATGCACCTATGCGATTGAGGCGATCAAACAGTTTTTAACCACGGATATTCCAGTCTTTGGTATTTGTTTAGGTCATCAGTTGTTGGCCTTAGCGTCGGGCGCAAAAACCTTAAAAATGAAGTTTGGCCATCATGGTGCGAATCATCCTGTCCAAGATTTGGCGACAGGTCGCGTGATGATTACTAGCCAAAATCACGGTTTTGCTGTCGATGAAGCGACATTGCCCGCCAATTTGCGCGCCACGCATAAATCATTGTTTGATGGCTCGTTGCAAGGTATTCATCGCACCGATAAGCCCGCGTTTAGCTTCCAAGGTCACCCAGAAGCTGCGCCCGGCCCACATGATGCCGATGCCTTGTTTGACCATTTTATTGATTTAATGGCTGCACGTACCTAAAACCCTCACCCCAACCCTCTCCCTCAGGGAGAGGGGGCATGGTTCTCTCTCCCCGAGGGAGAGAGTTAGAGTGAGGGTTAGTTAACACGAGAATATTATGCCGAAGCGTACCGACCTAAAAAGCATTTTGATTATTGGCGCAGGCCCGATTGTGATTGGTCAAGCCTGTGAGTTTGACTATTCAGGTGCACAAGCCTGTAAAGCCCTGCGCGAAGAAGGCTACCGCGTTATTTTGGTGAACTCCAATCCAGCCACTATTATGACCGACCCAGCGATGGCGGACTCCACTTATATCGAACCGATTACATGGCAAACGGTTGCTAAAATCATCGAAAAAGAGCGTCCTGATGCTTTATTACCGACGATGGGTGGCCAAACAGCATTAAACTGCGCGTTAGACTTAGATAAGCATGGCGTGTTGGCTCAATATAACGTTGAGTTAATTGGTGCATCTAAAGATGCCATCAACAAAGCTGAAGACCGTAAATTGTTTGACCAAGCGATGCGTAAAATCGGCTTAGAATGCCCACGCGCTGCGGTGGCGGGCAATATGCAGCAAGCCTTTGAAATTCAAGCAACGTTAGGCTTTCCGTGCATCATTCGTCCGTCGTTTACGATGGGTGGTTCGGGCGGCGGTATTGCTTACAATCGTGAAGAGTTTGTCGAAATTTGCGAACGCGGTTTTGATTTATCACCCACCAAAGAATTGCTCATTGATGAGTCGTTGATTGGTTGGAAAGAGTATGAAATGGAAGTCATACGCGATAAAAAAGACAACTGTATTATCATTTGTGCTATCGAAAACTTTGATGCGATGGGTGTGCATACAGGTGACTCGATTACCGTTGCCCCTGCACAAACCTTGACCGACAAAGAATATCAAATCATGCGTAACGCTTCTTTAGCGGTATTGCGTGAAATTGGCGTTGAGACGGGCGGTTCTAACGTTCAATTTGGTATTGATCCAAAAACGGGCCGTATGGTCGTGATTGAGATGAATCCACGCGTTAGCCGTTCATCAGCGTTAGCCTCGAAAGCCACAGGTTTCCCGATTGCCAAAGTTGCGGCAAAACTGGCGATTGGCTACACCTTAGACGAGCTACAAAACGATATTACAGGCGGCAAAACACCTGCGTCGTTTGAGCCATCGCTGGATTATGTTGTTACCAAAATCCCGCGCTTTACTTTTGAAAAGTTTCCCCAAGCCGAACAGCGGTTAACCACGCAAATGAAATCGGTCGGTGAAGTGATGGCGATTGGCCGTACTTTCCAAGAGTCCCTGCAAAAAGCGTTACGTGGCTTAGAAGTAGGCGCTGATGGTTTCAATCCGAAAGTGCATGCTAACCAAGCCGATGCCCAAGACATTTTGCGTCATGAGTTAAAAAATCCCGGTCCTGATCGTATTTGGTACATTGCAGATGCTTTCCGTTTAGGCATGACTTTAGAACAAGTGTATGAATACACTGCGGTTGATCCGTGGTTCTTGGTGCAGATTGAAGACATTGTTAAAGCAGAAGCCAAAGTTAAACAGCTCGGTTTTGCTGGCTGTAATCGTGATTGGTTACGCACCTTAAAACGTAAAGGTTTTGCCGATAGTCGTTTGGCACATTTGCTCGGTGTTAGCGAAAAGCAATTGCGGAAAAAGCGTTGGGAGTTAGGTGTTTATCCGACGTATAAACGTGTGGATACCTGTGCTGCAGAATTTGCTACCAGCACCGCGTATATGTATTCCACGTATGAGGAAGAGTGCGAGTCACAACCGTCTAACCGTGACAAAATCATGGTATTGGGTGGTGGCCCGAATCGTATTGGTCAAGGCATTGAGTTTGACTACTGCTGTGTTCATGCCGCGTTGGCGATGCGTGAAGATGGTTACGAAACCATTATGGTTAACTGTAACCCAGAAACGGTTTCCACCGACTATGACACCTCAGACCGTTTATATTTTGAGCCAGTCACCTTAGAAGACGTACTCGAAATCGTCCGTGTCGAAAAACCTAAAGGTGTAATCGTGCAATATGGTGGTCAAACACCGTTAAAATTAGCGCGTGATTTAGAAGCGGCAGGTGTGCCAATTATGGGTACAAGCCCCGATGCGATTGACCGCGCTGAAGACCGTGAACGTTTTCAGCAAATGGTTGAACGCTTGAGTTTACGTCAACCGCCAAACCGTACCGCGCGTAATGCCGAAGACGGTGTGCGTTTAGCCGATGAAATTGGTTATCCTTTAGTCGTGCGTCCATCCTATGTGTTGGGTGGTCGGGCAATGGAAATTGTCTATAACGAAGAAGAATTACGTCGTTATATGCGTGATGCGGTGAAAGTGTCTAACGAATCCCCCGTCTTGCTTGACCGTTTCTTAGATGATGCCATTGAAGTCGATGTCGATTGTGTTTCTGACGGTGAGCAAGTCGTCATCGGTGGTATTATGCAACACATTGAGCAAGCTGGTATTCACTCAGGTGACTCCGCGTGTTCCTTGCCGCCATACGCTTTAGGTGATGATGTCCAAGCAATTATGCGTCAACAATCGGTGGATATGGCCTTAGAGTTGGGCGTTGTTGGCTTGATGAACGTACAATTCGCGGTAAAAAACAACGAAGTGTATGTTTTAGAAGTCAATCCTCGTGCTTCGCGTACTGTGCCATTCGTCTCGAAATGTATTGGCGTGTCGTTAGCGAAAGTGGCAGCCCGTTGTATGGCAGGCCAAAGTTTAGCGAGCCAAAACTTCACTAAAGAAATCATTCCACCGTATTTTAGCGTGAAAGAAGCGGTATTCCCGTTTGCTAAATTCCCTGGTGTTGACCCCATTTTAGGGCCAGAAATGAAATCGACGGGCGAAGTGATGGGTGTCGGCAAATCCTTTGGCGAAGCCTTTCATAAAGCCGTGTTAGGCTCAAACGAAAAATTACCAACGGGTGGTTGTGCGTTTATTTCGGTACGTGATTCCGATAAAGCGATATTGCCGCAAATTGGTCGTGACTTGGTTGAGTTAGGGTTTAAACTGGTCGCCACAGGTGGCAGTCAACGTATTTTGGCCGATGCAGGCGTGCCCTGTAAACGAGTCAACAAAGTGACGGAAGGTCGTCCGCACATTGTTGACATGCTAAAAAATGGTGAAATCAGTTTTATCATTAACACGACCGAAGGCAAACAAGCACAGCAAGATTCATTCTCAATTCGCCGTAATGCCTTGCAAGGTAAAGTGTATTACACCACAACAATTAGTGGTGCTAATGCGGTTTGCCAAGCATTAAAAGCAGGTGGTGAATTGTCAGTGTGTCGTTTGCAAGATTTACATCAGGAGTTGTAATCATGCAACGTTATCCTATGACCGTAGGTGGTGCTGAAGCACTGCGTATTGAATTAGACCGTTTGAAGAATGTTGATCGCCCACGTATTACTGCCGCGATTGCTGAAGCTCGTGCGCATGGCGATTTGAAAGAAAATGCCGAGTACCATGCGGCGCGTGAACAGCAAAGTTTTGCCGAAGGTCGCATTAAAGATATTGAAGCAAAACTTTCCAACGTGCAGATTATTGACATCTCTAAGATGACCAATAACGGCAAAGTGATTTTTGGCGCGACAGTTGATATTGAAAACGTCAACACAGGCGAGCTGAAAACCTACCAAATCGTGGGTGAAGATGAGGCGAATATCAAGCTCGGTAAAATATCGTCGGGCTCGCCGATTGCCCGTGGTTTGATTGGCAAAGAAGAAGGTGATAGCGTGGTTATTACGACACCTTCGGGTCAGCTTGAATATGAAATTAGTGAAGTGCGTTACATTTAAGTCATGTCACTGCTCTGTTTCAATAAAAAAGGCGCGTCATGCGCCTTTTTTGTGGCTGGTTTTCAGAGTAGTAAATTTGCTATGATCGACCACTTATTAAACAAGTAAAATTACTAAAATAATAAAAGCGTCACCATGACGTTATCTGTGAGCAAACTGCGATCACGATGAATAACAATCAGCTCCAAGATCAAGAAATATCTGAGCCAAAAAGAACGTTTGTTCATCGTTTGGCCGATGCCGTATTGGGTAAAAATCGTCAACAACGCTTGCGTATCACACGCTCACTCATCGCCGCGATGGTGTTTTTTATTTGCGTGGGGGTGATTTTTTATCTGTCAGCAATTGGTCAAATTATTCCCCAACAAGGCGCGATATTATCAGCATGTATTTTAGTCTCTTGTGGTGGATTTTATATTGCCCTGCGCTCAGGCTTTAACTTGCGCTTTGCTGAACCCTCGCTGACGTTACCGCAAACCCTTGCAGCGTTGACATGGATTTGTGGCGCGTATGCCATCGGCAATATCGCCCACGGCGGTACGTTGATGTTGTTTGCACTGGTACTGGTGTTTGCTATTTTTACTATGAGTATTCGCAGCTCAATTATTTCTGCCAGTTATGGTGTGATAGCAATGGCAATGACGATGATTTACAAAGTCATCACCGAGCCAACTGTTTATCCACTACAAGTGGAGTTGGCGTATTTTGTCTTTGTCGCGACGATCATGCCCACGATTGCTTTGTTGAGTATGCAAATCACACGGATGCGTGATCGCATGAAAGCACAAACAAAAGCACTGGAAGCAGCGTTAATTCACATCGAAAAACTGGCTGCCCATGATGAATTAACGGGTTTAATTAATCGTCGTTATATGATGAAAGTTTTAGACGATCACGCCTCGCGGCAAAAACGGAAAGCGATTGGTTTTTCGATAGCGATGCTGGATTTGGATCATTTTAAAAACATTAACGATACGTGGGGACATGCTGTTGGTGACGACGTACTTCATGGCTTTGCAGACGCAGCGACTAACACACTGCGCGAATGTGATGTTCTTAGTCGATGGGGCGGAGAAGAGTTTTTATTGTTGATGCCAGAAACCAATAACGGCAATCCAAGTACGGGTCTGGAGCGTTTACGCACAGTGTTGGCAAACTTAATGTTAAGTCCAAATGCACCCGATTTACGAGTCACTTTTTCGGTTGGATTAACCAGTTATCGAGTAGGTGAGCCTATTAGTGACACGATTCATCGTGCGGATAAGTCGCTTTATGAGGCGAAGGCTGGGGGACGGAATCGGACGGTAGTAGGTTAGTCGGCACTAAAATTTACATCCTGAAACCAAGCGTAAAAGTTAAATAATGCCTATATTAAAAACAACCTTCAGCCTAATTTTATTGAGCCTCATAGGTTGTAGTACGGTACAACCCAGTCATAAAAATAAAGATTGGCTTGGTTATAGCGAATCGGGCATCGCCTCGTACTATGCCGATAAGCATCAGTATCAAAAAACAGCGAGTGGCGAGCCTTATCGCCATACCTTAAAAACCGCTGCCCACAAAACATTGCCTTTTGGAGTGAATGTTAAAGTCACCAATTTAGAAAATAGCAAAAGTGTGATAGTTAAAGTTAATGACAGAGGGCCGTTTGTTAAAGGGCGGATTATTGATTTGTCAAAATCGGCTTTTATGGCAATTAGTCAGCCTAATCAAGGTCTGCTAAAAGTGCGAATAGAAGTAGTGCCTTAGCTTAAAGTCTGTTTAAACAAGCACAAATGTACTTTGTATTGAGGGAGATTCCTTCCCCCTCAATCTAAAGCAGAACACTAAGCCTGTTGTGGCAAATGATTCTCCAGTGCCACTAAAGCATCTTCCAAATAATCGAGCATACGTTGTACACGTGGCACGGTATCTCGACAGGCAATAATGCCAAAGTCTAGGCTATCCACATAACTATGCACGGTAATATTAGCGGCATAACCATGCCAAATCAGCGAGACTGGATAATTAGCCAGCATCTTAGCACCGTGCATATACAGCGGTTCTTTAGGGCCGGGTACATTAGAGATGACCACATTAAACATGGTAGTGCGCCGACCCGCCAAACCTGTTGCTTGACCTAGCATTAACGGTAAATTACTTAACACAGTAAAGGCGTTTAAATCAGCTTTTTCCATGCTCGACAAACGATTTTTGGCCGCTTTCATCGACTCTTGAATGGCTCGTAGTCTATCAACCGCATTACCAATATCCGTGCCTAGCGTGACTTGCACGGCACTAATGGCATTACCATTATCATCGTCGGCATCTGCAGCTCTCACTGACACGGGGACTTGAGCCACTAAAGGTAAAGCAGGTAAGGCATCATAACTTTTTAAGTAGTCGCGTAAACTGCCACCACACATGGCCAAAACAATATCGTTGACGGTGGCATGATAGCCTTTCGCCACAGCACGAATACGATCCATCGACCACGATTGCGCCGCAAAACGTCGAGCACCTGTGACGCGATGATTAAGAATGGTTTTTGGTGCTTGAAATAACGCTTTCGCATTGCCATCACGTGGCGTTTTTAATAAATCAATCAGTTGCGCCGCACCATTGCTAAAGCTACGGAATGCTTCTTTAGGTGAGGGTGGCAGCGGCAAAATGCGCTTTTCTTTTTTGGGTAAACGTTTAGTCCATTCTGCTGACCAAATTGGCGGCAAATCTTCTTCGGGTGAACGAGCCATGCGTGATTGCATCAAACGGGTGGCTGCCACACCATCCACTAGCGAATGATGTATTTTGGTATATATGGCAAAACGATTACCTTCAATGCCTTCGATTAAATAGCATTCCCACATCGGGCGATGATGATCCATACGCTGAGCGTGCAAGCGCGATACTAAGGCTAATAGTTCTCGAATACGCCCCGGTTTAGGTAAAGCCGATGGCCGTACATGATACTCAATATCAAAATTGCCATCTTTAACCCAGCTTGCATCCATATTAAATGGCAATAGTCGTTGTAGCTTTTGGCTAAACGGTGCGGACACATCGTCCACTTGCAATAAATATTGAAAAAATGACTGTAAATAATCATCAGGCGCATTTTCTGGCACTTGAAACAACATTAAACCGCCAACATGCATTGGCGTTTCAGGGGTTTCCATCATTAACCAGCCAGAATCGAGGAGTTTTAATCGTTTAGCCATAAGTCCATCTCAACAAAAGCAAGGCATGTTGCCTTGAGTATCGTTTAGCAAACAGCTCATGCTTACGCTAGAGCCATAACACCTTCTTATTTATCATCACTTTGGCATTGTATCTTATATGTGCATTTTATGAATCTATCTTAAGGCTGTTGACGTTTTCAAACATCAATAACTTCAGAATTAGTCGAGTTTATTTGTTATATATTCCTAGGGTGTGTTGACGCTTTGAGAAAAGGTATTTGAATTTAACGAGCAAACTCGGAGAATATCGTTCTCACACAAATAAGCCCGAGTTTGCAATGCCCCGATTGATACTCACGAATGAACTGTGGTCGAAGCTAGAACCCGTGATCCTTCAACAGGATATTTATATATAAGCTACCTAGTCGCGGCTAATCCTTCTTGCTGCTTGCTTTGGTGATATTGACACCACAAAAACATCAGAAAAATGGACTAATAAACGGCTTTTATTGGGGTGGCTATTTTTCAAGCCTCCCCATTGACTACCTAGAGTATAGGTGATTTTATGACACGTTAAGAAAGAATAAACCCTTACGCTGCAAGGGTTATAAGGTGATGATGACACGGCATGACAGGCTATAAACCCCTATTCGATATTCTGAATCTGTTCCCGCATCTGCTCAATCAACACTTTCAACTCCACCGATGACAACGAACTATCCGCACTCACCGATTTAGAGCCTAAAGTATTGGCTTCTCGATTTAATTCTTGCATTAAAAAGTCCAACTTTCGTCCGACAGCCTGTTCTTGATTTAAGACGCGCCGAATTTCGACAATATGGGCATTTAAGCGGTCTAGTTCTTCGGCGACATCAATTTTATGGGCAAACAATACCACTTCTTGTTCCACACGTTCAGGATTTAACTCGGCTTTAACTTCTTGTAGGCGACTCAATAAACGCTGACGATAATGCGTCATAATGACAGGCATACGGCTATGTACTTTCTCACATTCGATAGTAATAGCATCTAAGCGTTGATTAATCATCAAGCTAATCGCAGTGCCTTCCCGTTGACGCATGGCAATAAAATCCATCAAGGTGTCATTAAAAAGCGTCAAAGCGACCTGCGTGACCATCTGTTGATTGGGTTGTGCAGGGCAGACAACACCGGGAATCCGTAAAATGTCGGCGGCATTGAGCGGTGCAGCATGGCGAGTCATTTTGTCAATTTCACTCGCGGCTGCTACTAAACGTGTTGCCAACGCATGATTAATACGAATCTCGGCAACATCGTTATCAATGGTTTCGTGTTTAAGCCAAACATCTATTTTTCCACGACTGAGTTGTTGTCGTAGTTTTTCCCGCAAAGGCATTTCTAATTCACGTACCAAATCCGATAATCGAAACGTAGGCTCTAAATAACGATGATTGACTGAGCGGATTTCGCACATTACTAAGCCAAAATCACCGCGTAATTCACGGCGAGCAAACGCAGTCATACTAGAAATCATAAGAACCTCAGAAAATTGCTAGACTTTAGCCCGATTGTAATCGCTAACCGTTATACTTGCGTCAGTTTAATCAGGACTTACGCATCGAACCTCGATTAGCGCGTTTTGTGAACATAAAGCCGCCCCCAATCGGCTGAAATGTGAGCAAATGAGCGATAACCGCGTAAGTCCTATCATGTCATAGAAATTGGAGAAAGAGATGCGTCCTTCAGGTCGTCAAGCCGATGCGTTGCGTGCCGTACGTTTTACCCGTAATTATACTAAACATGCTGAAGGCTCAGTGCTGGTTGAATTTGGTGATACCAAAGTGTTGTGTACCGCCAGTGTTGACTCAGGCGTACCGCGCTTTTTAAAAGGTAAAGGCGAAGGTTGGATTACCGCCGAGTACAGCATGTTGCCTCGCGCCACGCATACGCGTAATGACCGTGAAGCATCCAAAGGCAAACAAGGTGGTCGTACCTTAGAAATTCAACGTTTGATTGGTCGTAGTTTACGGGCAATGGTCGATCTCAAAAAGTTAGGCGAAAATACCATTGTGATCGATTGCGACGTGATTCAAGCCGATGGCGGTACACGTACGGCGGCCATTACAGGTAGCGCGATTGCTTTAGTGGATGCCTTGACCTATATGCTCAACAAAAAAATGATGAAACAAGACCCACTCAAGCATTTAATTGCGGCTGTTTCTGTCGGTATTGTCAATGGTGAAGCAGTATTAGATTTGGATTATGTGGAAGATTCTAATTGTGATACCGATATGAATGTGGTGATGAGCCAATTAGGTGGCTTTGTTGAAGTACAGGGCACAGCCGAAGGCAAAGCGTTCACGCGTGAGCAAGCCGATGCCATGTTGTTACTTGCAGAACAAGGTATTCAAACCTTGATCCAGCAACAACAAGAAGCCTTAGGCTGGTAATGGATGGATTTGGCGCGAGGGTAGGAAGGAGTCACTTCCTATTCTTCCGACGAACAGTCATATATGACCGATTAGCAACAATTGTCAGTAAATTGTTAAAAGTTGTATAATCATATTGTAAATAATCGTGTAATCCTGTAATTGAGATACAGACACGGAAAGTTTATATTTCAGAAGTCAGGACTAACGCATTGAACCTCGATTAGCGCGTTTTGTGAGCATAAAGCTGCCCAAAGCGGCTGAAATGTGAATAAATAAGCGATAACTGAGTAAGTCCTAAGATAGTGCAACATTCGTCCTATTTGATAAAAAGAAATAAAATGACTTTTTTAGATAACCATAAAACATCGGTTTTAGATGAAACTACGCTGACAAGCTTGGGTGGAACTTCTGGGTTAGCGTCGCCATTGGTTAAACGAGTAATTACTCTGTATCGCCAAGAAGCTGAAAAATTGGTTCACGGGATTGAAAACGCCTTTGAAGTTGACGATCAAGAGGTTTTGTCGCGTTCGGCGCATACTTTAAAGTCATCATCCGCTTCTATTGGTGCAAATGCGTTGTCACATGTGGCGAAGCATATCGAACATCTCGCTAGACAAGCCCGTATTGCCGAAGCAAAGGCATTGTCGTCGGTGTTGTCGAGTGAGTTTACCCGGTTGATGGATGAACTGAATTCTTTGGAACAAAAATTAACGCTAACCCGTGCTTAGATCAAGCATATTCAGCGCGTTAATATAAGCATCTTGAGCATCATATGACTCCCAAAATTCTGATTATTGATGATGATGCCGTTCTTCGTGCTATTGCTATGGCAAAACTGGCAGAAGAAGGCTTTGTCGTCATTGAGGCGGAAGATTCAGCCACAGGCATTCAATTAGTGCTAGACGAAAGTCCAGACTTGGTGCTGTTGGACGTGGTTCTGCCTGACACCGATGGTTATCAAATCTGTCAATATTTACGCAGTTTGCCGAGTGCCCAACATTTACCCATTATTATGCTGACGGGTTTAGATGATACGGCCTCTATTGTGCAAGCTTACGATCATGGTGCAACCGACTTTTTTTCCAAACCGATTAATTGGAAGCTGCTCAGTTATCGTATTCGCTATATTTTGCGCGCTAGCCGTACCGTTGAGCAATTGGCTCATAGTGAAACGGCGCTTGCCAATGCTCAGCGTTTAGCCCATTTAGGCAGTTGGGAGTGGTGGCCAGCGACGAATACAACGCATCGTTCTGATGAGTATTACCGTATTTATGGCATGCACAGAGACAGTTTAGCCAGTTCAATGTTTGCCGTATTACCTCAAGTCCATGCCGAAGACCAAGAGCGGGTCAAAACCGTGTTAGAAGCGGCCATGACTAAAGGTCAAGCGTATCAACATGAGTTTAGAATTTTAGCACCGCAAACGGGGTTACGTGTTGTTCACGAACAGGCACGAATCTTTAGGGCAGAAGACGGCAAAGTCAGTTACATCGAAGGCATCACCCAAGATATTACCGAGCTTGTCGATGCTCAGCAGCGGATTCGTAACTTGGCGTATTACGATAACTTAACAGGTTTAGCGAATCGTCAATTATTCCGTGAGCTGTTATTGCATGAATTACAACGCGCTCAACGGCAAGATAAACAATGCGCGTTATTATTTATCGACCTCGACCGTTTCAAACGTATTAATGACACTTTAGGTCACGATGTTGGTGATATGGTGTTGCAAATCATCGGCAATCGTATCAATACCTGTATTCGTAGCGGTGATATTGCCGCCTTGCATCAATCATCATCGGGTAAAAATGAACAAGTCGCTCGTTTAGGTGGGGATGAGTTTACCGTTGTTTTAACGGATATTGGCCAGCCAGAAGATGCCGCGCAAGCCGCGAGACGTATTTTGGACTCCATTGCACTGCCGATTCAAATTGGTACGCAAGAAGTCATTGTCTCCGCCAGTATTGGCATCGCCTTAGGGCCGAGAGATGGCTACGATGTTGAAAGCCTGTTAAAAAATGCCGATTTAGCGATGTATTCCGTCAAAGATAAAGGTCGTAATAACTTCCATTTCTTTGACCACACCATGAACGAAACGGTGTTGAATAAGTTTGCCCTCGAAAATGATTTACGCAAAGCCATTGAGCAAAACCAATTAGAACTCTACTTCCAGCCTAAAATTAACCCGATGACAGGTGTCATCGTCGGTGCAGAAGTCTTGTTGCGTTGGAAACATCCGCATCGCGGCATGATTTCCCCTGTGGTATTTATTCCTGTCGCCGAAGAGTCGGGTTTTATTATTGAACTCGGTGTTTGGGTATTGAATCGTGCGTGTGAGATTAATCGGGACTGGCAAAATCGCGGTATGCCAAGTGTGCCGTTAGCGATTAATTTATCCGCCGCCAACTTCCGTCATCCTGACTTATTACCGGGTATTCGTAAAACCTTAGCCGACTTACAACTACATCCTGACTTCTTGGTGATTGAATTGACCGAAGGCGTGTTGATGAATGATGTGGAAGAAAGTATTGCGACGCTGCAAGCCTTGAAAGATATGGGTATTTATCTCTCGGTGGATGATTTTGGCACAGGCTATTCTTCGCTGAACTATCTCAAGCGTTTTCCCTTAGATGAGCTAAAAATTGATCGTTCATTCGTCAAAGATATTATTACCGATACCAATGATGCCGCCATTACTGCTGCCATTATTGGCTTGGCGCAAAACTTAAAATTAAGTGTCGTCGCAGAAGGCGTTGAAACGACTGAGCAAGCGGATTTCTTGTTGCGTCGTGGTTGTAACACCATGCAGGGCTTTTTGTTCGCGAAACCCATGCCACAAAAAGAGTTTGAAGATTTGTTGCTAGCAGGAATGGATATGGGCGACATGCAAGCGATTTTTATGGTTGAGTGCTAAATCCAAACCTCCCTTTGTATTTGTAAAGGGAGGCTTAACCACCACATCATCGGCCAAAACAAAGATGTTCTCCCCTTTAGCAAAGGAGAGCTAGAGGGGATTTACATTTTCTCCGCCATTGCCACCGTATATACTTTCCCTTGTTTTAATTTACTGTAATTACCAAATACTTCTTTAAACGTCCGTGAAATAAAATCACGTAGGCCGTTAATTGTGACGACATAAAAACGACCGCCGACTTCTAAATGCTCAAAGGCATCATACAAATACAAGTAATGTTGTTCTTTGCTGACCTTTGCGGGTAGATTCGACAAAATAATATCAAATTTACGATTGCCGACCGCACTAAAACCATTGCTCAAAAAAATCTCAGTATTGTTGAGTTTATTGATACCACAGTTTTTACGGGCGTAATCAACCGCTACAAAGTCTTTATCCAATAAGATACTAGTGCCTTGAGGTGCTTTTTTCGCACAGACCATACCTAAAATACCATAGCCGCAACCTACGTCTAGGCAGTTGTCAGTGGCTTTAAAGTCAATATGTTCCAGTAATAAGCGTGAACCTTCATCAATACTTTCGGGGGAGAAAATTCCCCATGTCGAGTGAAAGGTATAGTCATCGCCAAGTACATTGTCTTTGAAAACAATGTCTTGTCTCCAGCGAGCAAGGGTGGCGGCATCAAGAGAGGATTTTTGCGTCATAATGGTGATGTCGTCGTGAAAGATGAAAATTGGGACTTAAGCATTATAATCAATAATCAATGGCGCATGGTCAGAAAAACGTTGAGCCTTATACACTTCAGCATGCATGATTTTATCAAGCCAATCAGGACTGACGACTTGGTAATCAATACGCCAACCGACATTATTTGCCCACGCCTGACCCCGATTCGACCACCATGTATAAGCATTGGCTTCTTCGTGGGGATATAGTTGGCGATAAGCATCGACAAAACCCATATCGCCATAGAGTTGATCTAACCAAGCCCGTTCATGAGGCAAAAAGCCTGAGTTTTTTTGGTTACCACTCCAATTTTTCAAATCACTATTTTTGTGAGCGATATTCCAATCACCACAAATAATCAGGGATTTATGTTCATTCCGCCATTGTTGCAATAGTGGCGTGAACTGACGGAGAAAGTCATCTTTTTTCGCTTGTGCCGCCTCTGAACTTGAGCCAGAAGGCAAATACAATGAGGCAACGGTTAACTCGCCAAATCGAGCCGCCAGCCAACGACCTTCGCTATCACATAATTCAAAGCCCAAACCTTGCTCAATGGCATCAGGTTTTTTTTTAGAGTAAATGGCTGTACCTGCATAACCTGCTTTCTCGGCAGGGAAGAAGGTGCTATGCCAGCCATCAGGTTGATGATCAAAACTCAGTTGATGGGGCTGGATACGAATTTCTTGCAAACAGACGACATCTGCGCCACTTTGCGCTAACCACTCAAAAAAACCCTTACTCGTTGCCGAGCGTAACCCATTCACATTGACAGAAATTACACGCATGACTGTATCGCCTCGATTAAGACGGTTATGATAACCGCATCTTGAATGTCGACAGAAGTTTTTATTATGCAAGAATATCAACGCGCTTTTATCAAACTCGCCATGCACAAAGATGTCTTACGCTTTGGCATGTTTACGTTAAAGTCGGGGCGTAAAAGTCCGTATTTTTTTAATGCGGGGCTATTTCAGGATGGTTTGGCGTTATCTGCATTGGGTAAGTGTTATGCGGAGACAATCCAAAAGTCAGGCATTGAGTACGATGTCATTTTTGGCCCAGCCTACAAAGGTATCCCCATCGCCACTGCCACGACAATGCAATTACATGACCAATTTCATGTCAATAAACCGTGGTGTTTTAATCGTAAAGAAGCCAAAGAGCATGGCGAAGGCGGCAGTTTAGTTGGCGCACATTTACGCGGTAAACGGGTATTAATTATTGATGATGTCATTACCGCAGGCACAGCGATTCGTGAAGTCATGGCCATTTTGCAGACGGAAGGCGCAATTCCCGCAGGTATTGTTGTTGCTTTAGACCGTCAAGAACGCGGAGCGACAGGTGAGTTGTCGGCCATTCAAGAGGTGGTGCAGCAATATCGTATTCCCGTGTTGTCGATTATTAAATTGGATCATGTTGTCGAGTATTTGCATGAACGAGGCGGCCATGATGAGTTAGTGTCGGCAATCTCGGGTTATCGCGCTAAATATGGGGCAAAAGACTTGGATGACTGGATTGCGGACGGAGCTTAACGTATGGCTATTAAACTCTTGATCGTGATGGATGATATTCGTTACATCAACATTAAAAAAGACTCCAGTATTGCGATGTTGTGGGCAGCCGCCAAACGAGGTTATGAGCTGTATTATGCCGAACAGAATGATTTATTTATTCGTGATGGCAAAGCCTATGGTCAACTTAAACCACTACAAGTCTTTGAAAATTATCAGCAGTGGCAACAACTAGGTGAGCCTATTGATATACCGCTTACTGAGATGAATGTTATTTTAATGCGTAAAGACCCGCCGTTTGATATGCGTTTTATTTACAGCACCTATATTTTAGAGCGTGCCGAAAGTGAAGGGGTCTTGGTGGTTAATAAACCGCAGTCGCTACGTGACTGTAATGAAAAGCTGTTTGCGACACTGTTTCCGCACTGTATGACACCTACATTGGTCACGAGTGATATGGCGCGTGTGAGAGCGTTTATTGCTGAGCAAGGGGATGCTATTGTCAAACCCTTAGATGGTATGGGTGGCACGGGTATTTTTCGTTTACAGCAAGGCAGTTTTAATATCGGTGCAACACTAGAAACACTGACGCAAAATGGCACGTTGCCGATGATGGCACAACGCTATATTCCTGAGATTAGCAAAGGTGATAAACGGATTTTATTGATTGATGGCGAACCCATTCCCTTTTGTTTAGCACGAGTGCCACCTGTAGGAGAAACGCGGGGGAATTTAGCAGCAGGCGGTAGCGGCGAGCCACGTTTACTGACACCGAGAGATTATTGGTTGGCAGCTCAAGTTGCGCCCGAACTCAAAAAACGCGGCTTGATTTTTGTTGGTTTAGATGTCATTGGTGATTATATTACGGAGATTAACGTTACTAGCCCAACGTGCTTACGTGAAATAGATGCACAGTTTAATTACGGTATTGCCGATAGGTTGATGACTGTTATTGAGCAGAAATTAGCGCATTAACTTTGTTCTGCGACCAATTGCCGCAGTGACCTTAAACAATGAGGGGCTTATACTGTGTGTCGTAGAGTTTGTGTCACCTTTGCGTGATGTACCCTGAGTTGAATATGCGGCAATAATCAGTCGTAAACTAAAGAATTTTGTTTGATAGTGACTATTGGAGAGACAACGATGAAAAAAATGACCCTGTTGTTAGTAATGATGGGTGCAATGAGCGCAGGCTCAAGCTATGCAGCGGCCGACCGTTCTGGTGAAGTCGTATTCAAAGCCGCATGTACGGTTTGCCATACTGCGGGCTTAATGAATGCGCCGAAATTAGGCGATAAAGTGGCGTGGAAAGCGCGTATTGCTCAAGGTATGCCGATGTTATACGACCATGCCTTAAAAGGCATTCGTACGATGCCAGCTAAAGGCACATGTACGGCCTGTACCGATAAAGAAATCAAAAACGGTGTTGATTACATGGTTAGCAAAGCCAAGTAATCACATGTTGGGATTTCCACAAAGGGCGTGATTTATCACGCCCTTTGTTTATAAAATAATTTCGACCTCCGCTCAGCCAACGCAAAAATGTTCCCTGAGCGGAGTTGAAGGGGTAATTACCAACCGTCAATCGCCCCGAATAACATCAAACTATCTACCCATCATCTTGGTAACTGCCCAAGTCATCGTTTTTCTTGGTAATAAACGGTTAATTGCAGGTAACGGTTTATTAAATAACCCTGTGACTACGACCACCTTGCCATTATTTAAGGCTTTATAGGCTTCTTCAGCGACCATTTCGGGGCTATCGGAAATCTTGTTAATTAAAGCACCTTGACTATTAGCCACTTCATGAAAGCCTGTCGCGGTAGAGCCGGGACAAACGGCGGTAACTAAAACACCTCGATCAGCCACTTCAGCAGCCAATGCTTCGGTAAACGATAAAACATAGGCTTTAGTAGCGGCATAAACAGCAAAATAAGGGCATGCTTGAAAAGCTGCAACGGATGCAATGTTCATGATGCGACCATGACGACGTTCTAACATCGCAGGCAATACCATGTGAGTCAGCTCTGTGAGTGTCACCATATTTAATTGCATCATGCCTGATGTTTTAGCTCCATCGGCTTTAGCAAAGGGGGCACTTACACCAAAACCCGCGTTATTCACTAAGGTATCAACCGTTAAGTTCAATGCGGAAATAGCATTCATTAACGTTGCGGCTGCACCCACTTCTTGTAAGTCTTGGGCGATGACATGCACTTTAATACCATGTTTACTGTTTAGTTCTTTTGCTAACACATCCAAGCGATCTTTACGACGAGCAACCAGCACCAATGTTTGGTGTTCAGGTGCAAATAAATGCGCCAATGCTTCGCCAATACCACTGGAAGCTCCCGTAATAACTGTGGCTAATGTTGTCATGATGCGTTTCTCTTCTCTTGTTCATGTTTAATGTAGAGTGCTAGTTATCGTCATCATACAAGGACTGTACGATACTGAAAAAAGGCAAACAAAACTCTGAATTGTTTGCGCGATGTTGCCGAAGGTAAAGCACAGCTCAACCATTCGTCAATCTTCTTGATGGAGTCATCTATTTAGTATGCCTATTGCGTGAAAAAATACTTGCCTTCTACGATAACGCCCCCAATACTCAAGGCATTATGACACTACCTACTAGCAACTTTACCCATCACTGCCTTATTGCCATGCCCGACATGGAAGACAGTCGTTTTTCCGAATCCGTCACTTATATCGTGAAACACGATCAAGAAGGGGCGGTTGGTTTGGTCGTCAACAAACCGCTAGAGTTGACCTTAGATCAATTGCTCTCAGAAGTCGGTTTACCATTACTCACACCATTAACTGACCCAGAAACACCCGTATTGTTCGGTGGCCCTGTCAGTTCAGAGGCAGGTTTCGTCTTGCATCGTGATAAAGGCCTATGGAATTCCAGTTTAGTGGTGGAAGGTGGACTATGCGTCACCAGCTCACGCGATATTTTAGATGCCATTTCCCAAGGCAAAGGGCCTAAAGATTTCCTAGTCGTTTTGGGATATGCAGGATGGGCGGCAGGTCAGTTAGAAAAAGAAATGGCGGAAAATTCGTGGTTAACCTGTCCCGCCGATGAAAATTTATTGTTTGAAATGCCTTATGAGCAACGTTGGCAAGCGGCGGCCTCAAAAATTGGTGTGAACTTAAACTTATTGACGGGTCAAGTGGGTCATGCTTGAGCGCATTCAAACGGTATTAGGTTTTGATTACGGTTTGAAGCGTATTGGGGTGGCAACAGGTCAACGTATCACCGCAACGGCTGCGCCCTTACATGCCTTAGCAGCACGAGATGGTATTCCTGATTGGGGACGTGTTGAGGCAGTCATCAAGGAATGGCGACCGCATGCCTTGTTGGTCGGGTTGCCGTTAAATATGGATGATAGTGAATCAGAACTATCACGCTTAGCACGCAAGTTTGCTCGTCGTTTGGAAGGACGTTTTGCATTACCCGTATTTATGGTTGATGAGCGTTTAACCAGTCGGTCTGCGCGTGAATTATTGGTAGATATTGGTGCGCGACGCAAAGGAAAATTGCCGTCTTTAGATTCTACCGCAGCAGTATTAATGGTAGAAGGTTGGTTGTCTGAGCCATCCGTGGCGCACAAACCGTAATCATCTTAGGACTGACGCACTACGATTAGCGCGTTTCGTGAATGTAAAGCCGCCTGAAGCGGCTGAAATGTAAGCAAGTAAGAGATAGCCGCGTAAGTCCTAATCAGTCAGATATTTATTGGCAACGAAACTCTAAAGTCGTTTTGTAGTCTTTATCCGTTGCCGTTGTGCCGTAGTTTTTACCTGTCACCGACTTCAAAATACCACTGACCATTGTCACGGTTTTATTCACATCTTCGCCCACAGTCCCTTGGTATTTACTCTCCATTTTGCTGACAACGGGCATTTTCTTGAAGATGGCACAGCTTTGGTTCGCATTAAATGTTGCCGATTTTTCGCTATCATCTTGTACGAGGCCGTAGCCAGACGTTTGGTAAATGCCACCTTCTTTCATTAAGGTATGACTCGGTAGAGTCATCGATGTTGGCGTTGAGCTAGCGCACGCGGTCAGCAATGCTGTTATTGCCATCGGGAGTAGGAAATATCTCATTCTCAACCTCAGATTAATTCGACGCGTTAGCGCGTAAAATATTGGAAAGTTTTGGATTCGGCTTTTTAGCGGCACGATATAACAACACAATTTTGCCAACAATTTGCACAGCTTGACTTTTCGTGGTTGAGGTCATGATTTCAATTGCCTCACGCCGTGCTTCACGGTCTTCACCGCCAATCCGTACTTTAATCAACTCGTGATCTTCAAGTGCGCGATCTATTTCGGCGAGTACGGCCTCAGTAAGCCCCTGATTACCTAATAACACAATCGGGTTTAACAGGTGGCCAATTTGACGGAAGCGTTTTTTTTCAGCAATCGATGAAGCCATGAGACACTAACCTAAAATTTGGGAAAACATAAAATAAGACTTACAGCAAACAGTAAATACCTGCCATTAGATATCTCAGTGCTTATTTTGTGGGTTATATTGTCTTTTTAGTAACAATACGTCTTCAAAATACGTTATTTGTTGCCGTAACTGACAAAATAACCGCGTAAGTCTATAGAATAGCCATTTTAACGCAACTTTAGGTTTAGCGCATTGTGAGTGTTCGAATTACTAACCAAAAGCTCAGTCGAAGCAGCAAAGAATGGCTGCAAGAGCATTTTGAAGACCCTTATGTCAAACGCGCTCAGAAAGACGGGTATCGCTCACGCGCCGCCTACAAACTGCTAGAAATTCAGCAAAAAGACCGTATTTTTAAGTCAGGTATGACCGTTGTTGACTTGGGCTCGGCACCAGGTAGTTGGTCGCAAATTGCCGCGCAACTTGTCGGTGAACAAGGCTTATTATTGGCCTCAGACATTTTGCCAATGGATGCGTTGCCCGATGTGCATTTTATTCAGGGTGATTTTCGCGAAGAAAGCGTCTTTAATAATCTTCTTGACGCATTGAATCAGCGTCCTGTGGACCTTGTAATTTCCGATATGGCACCCAATATCGGTGGTAATGCCTCAGATCAGCCGCGCGCAATGTACTTGTGTGAATTAGCACTCGACTTCGCGGTACGGGTATTAAAGCCAGATGGCAAGTTTTTAGTAAAAGTCTTTCAAGGTGAAGGTTACGAAGAGTACCGTAAGGCGTTACTACAGAGCTTTACAGTCATTAAAAGTCGTAAACCCGAGGCATCACGTGCTCGTTCACGAGAAGTGTACTTACTAGCGACAGGTTTTAAGGCTAAATAATCAGGACTTACGCATCGCACCGCGATTAGCGTGTTTTGTGAACATAAAGCCGCTTAAAGCAGCTGAAATGTGAGCAAATAAGCGATAACAGCGTAAGTCCTATAAATGTCAGCACCGATGTGATCTTGCTGTTCATATCAGTGTTATAAGCTATCAATAAATGGCTACATTTGGGGAGTGGTCAGTAACGTCATCTTTTGCAGATCGTTATTGTCAAAACTCAGATCGGTGATAAACGTAGGATTTTTACCCTTGAACGATATGATGAAAAACCTCCTCTTATGGCTAGCCATCGCTGGCGTGTTAGTGTTTGTGTTTAGCAACTTTAATCAACAAACACCCGCCAAAATGGTCACCTATTCCGACTTTGTCACTGCCGTTAGTGGTGGCGATGTCAAACGTGTGCGTATTGAAGGCTTAACGATTAGTGGTGAACGCGCTAATGGTGATAAGTTTGAAACCGTACGTCCCCCGATTCCTGATCCTGAACTAATGAATGACTTACTTGATAAAAAAGTCATTGTTGAAGGTGCAGCACCAGAGCAACAAAGTGTGTGGATGCAGTTACTGGTTGCCAGTTTCCCCGTTGTGTTAATCATCGCACTGTTTATGTTTTTCATGCGTCAAATGCAAGGTGGCGCAGGCGGTGGCGGTGGTCGTGGTGGTCCTATGAGCTTTGGCAAGTCACGTGCACGGATGTTGTCAGAAGATCAAATTAAAACGACCTTTGCCGATGTGGCAGGTTGTGATGAAGCCAAAGAAGACGTACAAGAAATCGTTGAGTTCTTGCGTGATCCTGCTAAGTTTCAACGTTTAGGTGGCAAAATTCCCCGTGGTGCATTGATGGTAGGCCCACCAGGAACAGGTAAGACGTTATTAGCAAAAGCGATTGCTGGCGAAGCAAAAGTCCCGTTTTTTACGATTTCGGGTTCTGACTTCGTCGAAATGTTTGTGGGTGTCGGTGCATCTCGTGTCCGTGACATGTTTGAGCAAGCGAAAAAACAAGCGCCTTGTATCATTTTCATTGACGAAATTGATGCCGTTGGCCGTCAACGTGGTGCAGGTTTAGGTGGTGGTCATGATGAACGTGAGCAAACCTTAAACCAATTATTGGTGGAAATGGACGGCTTTGAAGGCAATGAAGGCATTATTATTATTGCCGCGACCAACCGCCCTGATGTTTTAGACTCCGCTTTATTGCGTCCGGGTCGTTTTGATCGTCAAATTATGGTTGGATTGCCCGATATTCGTGGTCGTGAACAAATCCTAAAAGTACACATGCGTAAAGTGCCACTCGGTGAAAATGTGAATCCTGAGTTAATTGCACGTGGTACACCGGGTTTTTCGGGTGCAGACTTAGCAAACTTGGTGAACGAAGCGGCGTTGTTTGCGGCACGTACCAACAATAAAACCGTTGATATGCGTGAGTTTGAACTGGCAAAAGACAAAATCATGATGGGTGCAGAGCGCAAATCTATGGTGATGTCGGAGCAAGAAAAACGCAACACCGCGTATCATGAAGCAGGTCATGCCATTGTAGGACGTTTATTGCCCGATCATGATCCTGTTTATAAAGTATCCATTATTCCGCGCGGGCGCGCTCTTGGTGTAACGATGTTCTTACCTGAAGAAGATCGTTATTCGTGGTCAAAACTGAACATTGAAAGCAAAATTGCCGTGTTATTTGGTGGTCGTATCGCCGAAGAAATGACGCTGGGCTTTGATGGTGTAACGACTGGTGCATCGAACGATATTCAACGTGCTACTGAATTAGCACGAAATATGGTCACTAAATGGGGTTTGTCACAAAAACTCGGTCCCATGTTATATGCCGAAGATGAAGGCGAAGTCTTTTTAGGCCGTAGTGTTACCCAGCGCAAAAATGTCTCTGAGCAAACGGCAATGGATATCGACAATGAAGTGCGTGTGGTGATTGATAAATGCTATGGCCAAGCACGGCATTTATTAGAAACACATCGTGATATTTTAGAGGCAATGGCAAATGCTTTAATGCAATACGAAACGATTGATGCAGGCCAGATTGATGATTTGATGGCAGGAAAACCGCCTCGTCCTGCCCACAGCCCTTCTAGTTTGACGGAAAAGCCGCCTGTGATGACCAAGCCTGATACGGATGCTAGCGTCTAGCATGAGCGCAATGTTAAGGTGTGGCGATAAACTTCTTGATTTATCGTCACCTGTGATTATGGGGGTGTTAAACGTCACCCCCGATTCTTTTTCCGATGGTGGACGCTATCTGCATGTGGATGCCGCCTTACGTCAAGCCGAACTGATGCTTCGAGAGGGCGCAGTCATTATTGATATTGGGGCAGAATCAACACGCCCCAATGCCAATTTCGTTAGTGAACAACAAGAATTAGACCGTTTATTACCCGTCATTGAACGTATCAAACAACAGTTAGATGTCATTATCTCCATTGATACCAGCACTCCAGCGGTCATAACCGAAGCGGCACACCGTGGCGCAGGCATTATTAACGATGTTCGAGCCTTGCAGCGTGATGGTGCATTAATGGCTGCCGCAGCGACAGGTTTACCCATTTGTTTGATGCACATGCAAGGTCAACCGAATACTATGCAGCAGCAACCACACTATGTGTCAGTTGTTGATGAGGTAAAAGTATTTTTACAGCAGCGTATTGATGCCTGTCTTGCTGTTGGTATTTGTCGTGAACAGTTATTATTAGATGTAGGCTTTGGTTTTGGAAAGACACTCAGTCATAATTTAGAGCTTTTACGACGACTCACAGAGTTTGAGGCATTTAATCTTCCTTTATTGGTGGGAATGTCGCGTAAAAGCATGTTGGGAACTATTTTAGGTGGTGCTGCGGTTGATGAACGCTTGTACGCAGGCATTGCCGCAGCCACAATTGCCGTGATGAATGGCGCAAATATTGTCCGAACCCATGATGTAAGGGCGACAAAAGACGCAATTGCAGTCGTATCAGCGATGAAATTTTAAGGAATTAATAAGATGACACGTAAGTATTTTGGCACTGATGGTATTCGTGGTTTAGTCGGCGAGTTCCCTATTGTCCCTGAATTTGCCATGAAGTTAGGCTGGGCGGCAGGTAAAGTGTTGGCTGCGAGTGGTCAACCTTCGGTTGTGATTGGTAAAGATACCCGTTTGTCGGGTTATCTTTTGGAGTCAGCATTACAGTCGGGTTTGTCGGCGGCAGGCGTTGATGTGCGCTTATTAGGTCCAATGCCAACGCCCGCGGTTGCTCATCTGGCACGCGCTTTTCATGCCAGTGCAGGCATTGTTATTTCCGCCTCGCATAATCCTTATTATGATAACGGCATTAAGTTTTTTTCCTCTTTGGGGAAAAAACTGCCCGATGATATTGAATTACAAATTGAAGATTGGCTTGAAAAGCCCATGATTATTGATAAACCCGATGCGCTGGGCAAAACCTTACGTCAGGAAGATGCGCGTGGCCGTTATATTGAGTTTTGTAAGGCGAGTTTTCCGTATCATTTAAGCTTGAAAGGTTTAAAAATTGTTGTTGATTGCGCGCATGGCGCAACATATCAAGTTGGGCCTGCGGTATTTCGTGAGCTAGGAGCAAAAGTCATCACTGTCGCTTGTGAGCCAAATGGCATGAACATCAATGATGAGTGCGGTTCTACCCATCCCCAAGCCTTACAAGCGGCTGTTTTAATTAATAAAGCCGATCTAGGTATCGCTTTTGATGGTGATGGTGACCGTATTGTCATGGTTGATCATACAGGCTCAGTGGTTGATGGCGATGAAATTATTGTCATGATTGCACGCGCTCGTCAGCAAGATAACCCTAATTTACAAGGGGTTGTGGGTACATTGATGAGTAATATGGGCATGGAAGTCGCTCTTCGTGATATGGGCTTAGATTTTGTGCGAGCCAAAGTTGGCGATCGTTATGTGATGGCGGAACTTGGAAAACGTGGATGGACATTAGGCGGTGAGTCATCAGGACATATAGTCTGTTTAGATAAAACAACAACAGGTGATGCCATTATTGCCGCTTTACAAGTATTAACAGCGGTTGTGCAAAGTGGTCAATCTTTGCACGAGTTACGCCAAGGCATGACTAAGTTTCCCCAACAACTCATTAACGTCAAAATTGCCCAAAAATCTGACCCTATGCTTAATGAGGAGATTGCTGCGGCGGTTGCACAAGCTGAGCGTGAGTTAGGTGCGCGTGGCCGTGTTTTATTGCGCGCATCAGGTACAGAGCCTCTGATTCGTGTCATGGTTGAAGGTGAGCATCAGCAGCAAATTAGCCGAATCTGCCAAGACTTAGCGGATCAAGTTCGTAAAGCATTAGGTTAAATGAGAATTTTGTTATGACCATTCAGCAACGTTCACCATTAGTCGTTGGCAATTGGAAAATGCACGGTACGTTTGCCAGTAATAGCAGCTTAATACAGGCATTATTAGGTCGGATAGAGGGTGTGGCAGTTGCGCTTGCGCCACCAAGCCTCTATTTATCGGCGACTCGCCAACAACTGACAGGCAGTACGATTGCTTTGGCGGCACAAAATGTTGCCAGTGAAGCACAAAAAGGGGCTTATACGGGGGAAACCTCGGCAACCATGCTCGCAGATGTCGGCGTGACTTATGGTATTGTTGGTCATTCTGAACGCCGTCAATATTATGGTGAAACCGACGCACTTGTAGCGCAAAAATGTTTACGTCTCCAAGAGCAAGGGATTCAACCCATTATTTGTGTCGGTGAAAGTCTTGCTGAACGCGAAGCAGGGCAGGTTGAACAAGTTGTGAGTCGCCAACTGAGAGCAGTGATCGAATTGTGTGGTATAGAAGCACTATCACAAGCGGTAATCGCCTACGAGCCTGTCTGGGCGATTGGAACAGGTAAAACTGCAACGCCACAAGATGCACAAGCGGTACATCAATTTTTACGGCAATTAGTGGCTGCTCACAATAAAAACATCGCAGAAAAGCTCTGTATCCTTTACGGCGGCAGTGTAAAAGCCGATAATGCCGCCTCTTTATTTGCCATGCCCGACATAGATGGCGCATTGGTAGGGGGCGCGTCTCTTGTCGCCAGTGATTTTTTAGCCATTTGCCACGCGGCAAAAGCGTCAATTGTAGGTTAAGCGCATGGAAAATTTTATTTTAGTCTTGCATGTTATCGTTGCTAGTGTGATGACATTTTTTATTTTGATGCAGCAAGGCAAAGGAGCAGACGCAGGCGCTTCTTTTGGTGCTGGCGGCTCACAAACGGTATTTGGTAGTGCTGGTTCTGCAAGTTTCTTAACAAAACTCACCGCAGGCTTGGCATTGGTTTTCTTTGTTACCAGTTTGACCTTAGCTATTTTCGCCAAAAAACACGTTGATGGTTCATTGGCATTACCTGCGTTAACACAAAAAGCCCCCGTTAAGCCTGCAAATAGTGATATCCCAACCAGTTCAACAACAGCAGCCCCTGTAGAAGCGGCTAAAGCACCAGTAGTGACACCTGTTGCACCAACGAATAATGATATTCCTGCGACTTCTGCTCCTGTAGAGGCTAGTAATCCTCCTGTAAATCCAGTAAAGTAATCGCCCTGTTGCGGTAGTGGTGGAATTGGTAGACACGCTACCTTGAGGTGGTAGTGGCGAAAGCTGTGGGGGTTCGAGTCCCCCCTTCCGCACCATATTAAAACAGACATACCAGTGTTTGTTTTAATAGTAAGACTGATGTAAGAAGAGGATGAAGCAAAGTGTTTTGCGTAAGTCCTCGAAGTTAAACAAAAAAACGTTTGACAGAGTACAGTGTTCTAGTTATAGTAGCGCACTTGATGTTGCGGGGTGGAGCAGTCTGGTAGCTCGTCGGGCTCATAACCCGAAGGTCGTTGGTTCAAATCCAGCCCCCGCTACCATATTCGAGGTCTTGAAAGCCCACTTTTATGTGGGCTTTTTTGCACCTAAAAGCAGGTTAAATCTTAATTTTTAACTTGATGAGAATGGGCGTTCACGCCCATTTTTTGTTTTTGAGGTTTGTGCATGGCGGTTTCGCAGAAAGTCCAAACGCTAACGACGATGTTGGCACCTGCTGTGGCAGCATGTGGTTTTGAATTGTGGGGCTTAGATTTTTTCCCGCAGGGCAAGCGTTCAGTGTTGCGTATTTATATTGATGGTCCAGAGGGTGTTACCGTTGAAGGTTGCTCGATGGTGAGTCATCAAGTGAGCGGTATTCTAGATGTTGAAGATCCCATCGCAGGTGAATACACCTTAGAGGTTTCTTCTCCGGGTTGGGATCGTCCCTTATATACTTTGGCGCATTATCAGCGTTTTGTCGCTAGTGAAGTTTCCTTGCGTTTAGTCGCTCCGATTAATGCCCGTCGCCGTTATAAAGGTGTCATTCAAGCCGTGACTGATGATGCTGTTGAGTTGAGTTTTGAAGATCAAGTCATTCGCATTCCTTTCGCACAAATTGACAAGGGTAATTTAGTTCCCAGTGTCTAAACGATTTCATAGTATCAGGGCAGTAGCATGAGCAAAGAAATTTTATTGGTGGTCGAGTCCGTCAGTAATGAAAAAGGCATTGCACGCGAAGCTATTTTTCAAGCGCTTGAACAAGCGTTAGTGGCCGCCACAAAGAAAAAATACAACATTGAAGAGATGGATGCTCGCATCAGTATCAACCGTAAAACGGGTGATTATGATACGTTTCGCCGTTGGACGGTTATGGCTGACGAAGACCATGAAATGCCCGCGCAACAATTGGCGATTAGTGATGTTGCTGAGCGTGGTCTAAAGATTGGTGATGTCGTTGAAGAGCAAATTCCATCTATCGAATTTGGTCGTATTGCCGCCCAAACTGCAAAGCAAGTTATTGTTCAAAAAATTCGTGAAGCTGAACGCGCATTGGTTGTTGATGCCTATAAGTTGCGTGTTGGTGAGTTATTGTCAGGTGAAGTGAAAAAAATCACGCGTGATGGCATTATTGTTGATTTAGGTAATAACGCAGAAGGTTATTTAGCGCGCGAACAAATGATGACGAAAGAAAACTTTCGCGTCAAAGAGCGTGTCAATAGTATTCTTTATGCGGTAAATGCCGAAGGTCGTGGCGCGCAATTGTTATTGTCACGAACCTGTCCTGAAATGTTAATATCATTATTCCACAAAGAAGTGCCTGAGATTGGTGAAGAAATCATCGAGATCAAAGGTGCTGCTCGTGACCCAGGTATTCGCGCTAAAATTGCCGTCAAAACTAACGATCATCGTATTGATCCTGTTGGTGCATGTGTTGGTATGCGTGGTACGCGTGTACAAGCCGTGACGGCTGAATTAGGTGGCGAGCGTGTTGATATCGTACTTTGGGATGATAATACGGCGCAATTTGTCATTAATGCCTTACAGCCAGCAGAAGTGGTCTCTATCATCGTTGATGAGGATGCACACTCAATGGATGTGGCGGTCGAAGCAGACCAATTAGCACAAGCGATTGGTCGTTCTGGACAAAATGTCCGCTTAGCGTCTGAATTAACAGGGTGGCGTTTAAACGTCATGACGGTTGATGAGGCGAACTCGAAACAAGCGTCTGAGTCACAAAAATTTGTTGATGAGTTTGTGCGTTTGTTAGAAGTAGATGAAGATTTAGCGACTATTTTGGTTAATGAAGGTTTCACGACACTCGAAGAAGTGGCGTATGTGCCCATTGAAGAAATGTTAGCAATTGTTGATTTTGATGAAGAAATGGTGAGCTCCTTACGTCAACGTGCAAAAGATGCAATATTGACGCAAGCTCTTGTTTCTCAAGAGAAAGCCGAGCCAGCCGATGATTTGCTGGCGATGGAAGGCATGAATCGTAAACTTGCTTATGCGTTGGCAGCGCGCGGGGTCATCACCATGGAAGACCTTGCAGAACAAGCGATTGACGATATTGTCGGTATTGATGGTTTGGAAGGGGACGTGGCAGCACAGCTGATTATGAAAGCTCGTGAGCCTTGGTTTCTGTAATCTAACCCGTAGAAATCAGGATTTACGCGCAACCCAGTGTCAGTTTTTCGTCTCATCGCCTCACGACATATTTCATATCTCGTCTGTGCGGAAATGACAAACTACCCGCGTAAGTCTTAAAAGTTTTGGAGTGACGCGCCACATGGCTGAAATAACTGTCAAACAACTAGCGCAAATCGTTGAACGCTCAGTAGAAACGCTATTAGTACAAATTAAAGAAGCAGGATTGCCTGCTCGTGGCGCGGATAGTTTAGTTTCCGATGCTGAAAAACAGCAATTGGTTTCCTATCTGAAACGCAGTCACGGTGATGTTTCGGGTGATAATCAACAGATCACCTTGAAACGTAAAACACTCAGCACGATTAAAACGCCTGTTTCAGGTGGTAAAGCAAAAACGGTCAATGTTGAAGTGCGGAAGACTCGTACGTTCATTAAGCCGACCGAAGGCGAAGTTTCTCTCGAAACCTTGCGTCAAGCTGCAATCGAAGAAGCTGCGCGTAAAGCCGCAGAAGAAGAAGCGCGTTTAGTCGCCAAGCGTCAAGCAGAGGAAGAAGCAGCACGTCAAGCGGCTGAAGAACTTGCAGCACGTCAGGCGGCAGAAGAAGAAGCGCGTCAAGCAGCAATTGCCGCCGCTTCGCAATCAAAAGATCCGCGTGATAAAAAATTAGCAGTACCTAAAGCAGGTGCGTTAAAAGCTGAAAAGAAAGAAGAATCACCTGAAGCGAAAGCAAAGCGTGAAGCAGAGCAAGCCAAGCAACGAGCCGCCGAAGAAGCGAAGCGCAAGCAAGAAGAGACTTTGCGTCGCGAGGCAGAGGCAAAAGCACGTCAACGTACACTCGAACAAGCACAAAAAATTGCGGCTGAGCTTGCTGTTCGCAGTGAAGTCAAAGTTGAAGATGTGCCATTAGCGCGTGGCCTTGTTGGTAACGCCTATGAAGACTCATTTGCGCGCGAAGATCGTGAGATCCGTCGTGGTGGTAATACATCTGGCCGTGGTGGTAAGTCAAAAGGCGGCAAAAAGCGTGAGGAAGAGCAAAGCTTCCGTCCTGCTAACCGAATGTTAAGTTCAGCACTGTCCAAACAGCATGGTTTTGAAAAGCCTGTTGAAAAACAAGTGTATGAAGTTGCCATTGGTGACACCATCGTTGTTGCTGACTTAGCGCAAAAAATGGCCGTTAAAGCCAAAGAAGTGATTAAAGTTTTAATGAAAATGGGTGAGGTTGTCACTCAAAATCAATCGATTGACCAAGCAACAGCCGCATTAGTGGTTGAAGAGATGGGACATACGTCGAAGTATGTTAGCTCTAGTGCAGCGGAAGATGCTTTAAAAGACGAAATGGCTCACGATGGTGATGGTATTACTCGTCCACCCGTCGTTACCATTATGGGTCACGTTGACCACGGTAAAACGTCGTTATTGGATTACATTCGCCGCGCTAAAGTGGCGGCAGGCGAAGCGGGTGGTATTACTCAGCACATCGGTGCTTACCATGTCACCACGCCGCGCGGTGTCATTACCTTCCTTGATACCCCAGGCCATGCTGCGTTTACCTCAATGCGTGCTCGTGGTGCTAAGGCAACGGATATTGTGATTCTCGTGGTTGCTGCGGACGATGGCGTGATGCCACAAACCGCTGAAGCCATTGATCATGCGCGTGCAGCAGGTGTGCCATTGATTGTTGCGATCAACAAAATGGATAAAGCCTCTGCTGATCCAGATCGTGTGTTGCATGAGTTATCGGTGAAAGGTGTTGTCCCTGAAGAGTGGGGCGGTGATACCCAAATTGTTAAAGTCTCGGCACATTCGGGTGAAGGTATTGACGCGTTGTTAGAAGCGATTCAAAACCAAGCGGAATTGTTAGAATTAACGGCGGTTGAGTTAGGTTCTGCTCAAGGTGTCGTCATTGAATCGCGTATTGACAAAGGTCGTGGTGCGGTTGCAAGTGTTCTCGTCCAAAAAGGGACGTTACGCACTGGTGATCTCGTCTTGGCTGGTCAGCATTATGGCCGTGTCCGCGCAATGACGGATGAAAATGGCTTACCAACTAAATCGGCTGGCCCGTCTATCCCTGTAGAAATTTTAGGTTTACCTGAAGCTCCTAATGCAGGCGATGAGTTCATGGTGGTTGATGATGAACGTAAAGCGCGTGAAGTGGCTGAGTTCCGTGCCAATAAAGAGCGTCAAGACAAGTTGACTCGTCAACAAAATATGCGTCTTGAGAATATTTTTGCCACCATGGGGCAAAAAGAAGCGGCTGCTGTTAACGTGGTATTAAAAACCGACGTGCGTGGTTCTTTAGAGGCGATTACGCAAGCGTTGAATGAGTTATCCACTGTTGATGTGCGAGTCTGTATTGTCAGTTCAGGCGTGGGTGCGATTTCCGAGTCAGATGTCACGCTGGCTGAATCAACAAACTCTGTTATTTTAGGCTTCAATGTGCGTGCTGATAATGCGGCACGTCTAAAATGCCAACAAGACGAAATTGACTTACGCTATTACAGCATCATTTATGAAATGATTGATGATGTTAAAGCGGCGATGTCTGGTCTATTAACACCAGAACGTCGTGAAAACATTCTCGGTGTGGCGCAAGTGCGTGAAGTATTCCGTTCTTCGCGTTTTGGTGCGGCCGCAGGTTGTATGGTGTTGGAAGGTATTGTCTATCGTCATAAACCGATTCGTGTCTTACGCGATGAAGTGGTTGTGTTCCAAGGTGAGTTAGAATCCTTGCGTCGCTTTAAAGACGATTTGCAAGAAGTTCGACACGGCATGGAATGTGGTATGGCTGTTAAAGGCTACAACGATATTCGCACAGGCGATAAAATTGAAGTCTACGAAGTTCATCACATCAAACGCACCTTGTAAGATCTAACGCGTTGTGAATGTTAACGTAAGGGCAGTTTATTAACTGCCCTTACCACTATGTAAAGTCGTTTTATTTCGTTAACTTAGAGATAAAGCGCGTTGAAAAAGAGGGTTCGTGTGAGCCAACGCATGCAACGTTTAGCGGATCAAATTCAGCGTGAAGTCGCTGGACTGATTCGTTCTGAGTTAAAAGATCCACGCTTAGGCATGGTGACCATTTCTGCGGTAAAAGTCAGTAAAGACATGGGCTATGCCGAAATTTATGTCACCGTCTTGGGTAAAGAGTTGGATTTTGATCCTACGCCCAGTATTGCCGTATTAAATAAAGCCTCTGGCTTTTTACGCGGTGCATTAGGTAAAAGCCTACAAGTACGGATGATCCCCCGTTTGCGTTTTCATTATGATGAAGTCGTGGTACGTGGTAATCGTATGGCCGAATTAATTCAGCATGCTATTGCCTCTGATGAGTTAGCACACGGTAATGATGACGTTGCTAGTCATGATGAGTCTGAAGACATTTCACCTGAAGCCTAATATCATTGTGTCGTGCGAACTTTGCCTTTAATGTGGAGTTCGCCTTGCTTCTTGGCTGCTATCGCTATATTGTCCTTCGTTTTACCCTCCTTTGAATGGTTTCATGGCTACAGTTAAACAAGTCAAAAAAATTCGCCGTCCCATTGACGGTATTATCTTGCTCGATAAACCCTTAGGTATGACTTCTAATCATGCCTTGCAACATGTCAAACGCCTATATAATGCCGAAAAAGCAGGTCATACAGGCAGTTTAGATCCATTGGCGACAGGTTTATTACCCATTTGTTTTGGTGAAGCGACGAAATATTCGCAGCATTTATTAGATGCCGATAAAGTCTATCGTACCAAAATGCGCCTAGGTCAAAAAACGACGACCGCTGATGCGGAAGGGGAGGTGACGCTTGAACGCGCTATCCCGAGTTTGATACCTGCCGACATCGAGCGCGTATTAGCGCAGTTTCGCGGCACACTCCAACAAATTCCTTCGATGTTTTCTGCATTAAAAAAAGACGGTAAACCCTTGTATGAGTTAGCGCGTCAAGGCATTGAAGTTGAACGTGAAGCTCGTACCATTCAAATTTATCGTCTAGATCTATTGAACGTCGAGCCTTTATTTTGGGAATTAGAAGTCGCCTGTAGTAAAGGCACATATATTCGTAATTTGGTGGAAGACATTGGTGAAGCACTGGGTTGTGGTGCGCATGTCGTTGAATTACGGCGTTTAGCGAGTGGTCCTTTTCAATTGCAAGACGATTTAACCTTGGATCATCTGCGTGAAGTTGCCGAGCATGGTTTTGAAGCCTTAGATGCGTTATTGTTAGCACCGTGGGCAGCAATGGCGGATAAGCCGAAAATTACCCTGACAGAAAATACCACCTATTATCTCATGCAGGGCCAACCCGTTCGTGCCAATGGTTTGCCATCAGCAGGGGAAGTGTTAATTTTTGACCCTGAGCAACGATTTTTAGGTCTGGGTGTCATGAATGAAGATGGTTTATTAGCCCCGAAACGGTTATTAAAAACCCAAAAATAAGACCGACTGACCGCTTGTGTAAGTCAGTAAAATAAGTCATAGCACATTAGTCGCTGAACAGATAAAATACCCCGCGCGCTAGCTGTAGAGATGCACGGCTATGCGTGTTTTATTTATGCATCTCATTGGAGAAGATCATGGCCTTAACTGTTGCTGATAAAGCCGCCATTATGGCGAAATTTGCGCGTTGTGAAGCAGATACTGGCTCACCTGAAGTTCAAGTTGCTTTGTTGTCCGCTCATATTGACGACTTGCAAGCGCACTTTAAAGCACACAAACACGATCACCACTCTCGTCGTGGTTTGATTCGTATGGTTAACCAACGTCGTAGTTTACTCGACTATTTGAATCGTAAAGACAGCAGTCGTTATGTTGCCTTGATTCAAACACTCGGCTTACGTCGCTAAGTACCGCCGAGGGGGAGCTTTTGCTCCCCTTCGTTATTATTGTTGATTGTTCTAAAAAGTATGGAGAGGCTACTAAGACTTGGGTCTTTACTCACTCAACTCTTAGTGGCCTCCATAAAATAGGACTTACGCATCGCACTGCGATAACTGCGTAAGTCCCAAAAGAATGGGCGTAATCTGAGTTATGTCAGCCCAACATAAAAAACTGGAGTTTCTGTCGCATGTTTAATATTGTCAAAAAAGAGTTTTTATTCGGTCGTCATCAAGTCGTTTTAGAAACCGGTCGTATTGCTCGTCAAGCCAATACTGTATTAGTCACGATGGGTGGTGTGACTGTTTTAGTTGCTGTTGTTGCTGCTAAATCTGCTAAGTCTGGTCAAGATTTTTTCCCTTTGACGGTTAATTATCAAGAAAAAACCTATGCTGCGGGTCGTATTCCTGGTGGCTATTTCAAGCGTGAAGGCCGTGCTAGCGAAAAAGAAACCTTAACCTCCCGTTTAATTGATCGTCCGATTCGTCCATTATTCCCTGAAGGTTATTACAACGAAGTCCAAGTCACGGCGACTGTCGTTTCCACCGACCGTGAGTTAGATCCAGATATCGCAGCAATGCTCGGTACATCGGCCGCTTTAAGCATTGCAGGCATCCCTTTTAATGGCCCAATTGCGGGTGCGCGTGTGGGTTATATTGAAGGCGAATACGTTCTTAATCCAACCTACAAAGAACTGGCGACTTCTGACTTAGATTTAGTGGTTGCGGGTACTGATAAAGCCGTATTAATGGTTGAGTCTGAAGCGAAAGAACTCAGTGAAGACCAAATGTTGGGTGCTGTGTTGTTTGGTCATGACGAAATGCAAGTCGCGATTGAAGCCATCAAAGCGTTTGCCGCAGAAGTCAATCCAGCAGTATCAACATGGCAAGCACCAGAAAGCAATCAAGCCTTAAAAGACGGTTTGAAAGGGGCTTTCGCAGCCGCAATTTCCGAAGCCTATACCATTTCTGAAAAGCAAATGCGTTATACCCGTCTCGGCGAAATCAAAAAGCAAGCTTTGGCACAATTCGCTGTTGAAGGTGCTGATGTTTCCGCTGATGATGTGGAAACGGCATTTGAAGACTTAAAATACCGCACCGTACGTGACAATATTCTCAATACTTCTGTTCGTATTGATGGCCGTGCATTAGATACAGTACGTGGTTTAGATATACAAGTGGGCGTATTGCCACGTGTTCATGGTTCAGCCTTATTTACGCGTGGTGAAACACAAGCGTTAGTGACAGCCACATTGGGCGGTACTCGTGACTCCATGATGATTGATGCTTTAGAAGGCTCTTTCACTGATAACTTCATGTTGCATTATAACTTCCCTGCTTACTCGGTGGGCGAAACAGGACGTGAGTCTGGTCCTAAGCGTCGTGAAATTGGTCATGGTCGTTTAGCGCGTCGTGGTGTACAACGCATGTTGCCAGCACCTGATAAATTCCCATACGCGATTCGTGTTGTTTCAGATATTACTGAATCTAACGGTTCGTCCTCTATGGCTTCGGTCTGTGGTGCTTCTTTGGCATTGATGGATGCGGGCGTACCGTTAAAATCACCTGTTGCAGGTATTGCAATGGGCTTAGTGAAAGAAGGCGAGCGTTTTGCTGTACTTTCCGATATTTTAGGTGATGAAGATCATTTAGGTGATATGGACTTTAAAGTGGCGGGTAGTGCCAATGGTATTACTGCGTTGCAAATGGACATTAAAATCGAAGGCATCACCGAAGAAATCATGGAAGTTGCGCTTAACCAAGCGCGTGCAGGTCGTTTGCACATTTTGGTGGCGATGAATGAAGTGTTAGCCAATGCCCGTGCTGACGTAAGCATTCACGCGCCGACTTATGCCACTATCCAAATCAATCCCGAAAAAATTCGTGATGTCATTGGTAAAGGTGGTGCCACGATTCGTGCGATTTGTGAAGAAACCAAAGCGACTATCGACATTGAAGATAATGGTTTTGTTCGTATTTATGGTGAAACCAAAGGTGCTACTCAAGCCGCACTCGCTAAAGTACAAGCCATTACTGCGGAAGTAGAAGTAGGCGCGGTTTATGATGGTTTAGTATCCAAAGTAGTTGATTTTGGTGCGTTTGTTACCATTATGCCGGGTACTGACGGTTTAGTGCATATTTCACAAATCACCACGCAACGTGTTGAAAATGTCAGCGACTACTTAAAAGAAGGCCAAATGATTAAAGTCCGTGTGATGGATGTTGATCAACGTGGTCGTATTAAATTGTCTATGAAAGACGTTGCGGCTGTTTAACAGCTAGCCAAAGACAAGGATGTCTTTTCTGATTTATGTGATAACGGTCAACATGACTTTGTGAAACGAGAGCCTTAGTGTTATTGTTGAGGCTGACACGCAACTTAAAAACAACAAGTCTAGGAGAGAGGGGATGAAATTCTCGCACTATTTACGTGTAAGTGCTATTTGTACCGTGATTGGAATACAACCTCTATTGTCGGGGTGTTCACAAGTTGTGAAAGGAGGCGCAATGATTGCCCTCAGTTTCACTGAAAATAATATTGTTCCACCTATTCTTAAATTAGATGATGCACCGATGGCATGTGCCTCGGGTGAGTCATTAACCCCCATGATTTTAGCAACGGAAGGTATGGGTGCAGACCCTGCCAAAATGGCCGTTTTTATGTATGTGTCTGCGGGTCTATGTGCTGAAGATCGTGCCTTAGAAAATGAGTTACGTTATTTACGTGCTTCTCGCGCCAATAACATCGAAGAAGCTCAAGATGCACGTATTGCTCAAAAGCGTTGGGCAGCCCTTGCGGCGCGTCGTCAACAAGAAGCCTATCGCCGTTTTGTTGAGCGTTTTGAAAAAGAGTTTAATTTCAAAATTGGGGCATCTTGCCCTGCATTAAAAGAAGACTTTGATAAGTTGGTCTATCTGATTGGTATGGCATCCGGTATGCAAGCGGTTGTTAATGATATTGCCGCACAAGGTATTGTTGGTGTGCCTAAAGATGTTGCCGCTGTCGTTGAGCGTGGTATGGCTTGTTTAGATAATGCCGAGTATTGGGGTGTGCCGATGGCCACTCGCGCCGCAGTATGGTCGTTGTTACCAGGTGCAAGTGAAGGCAAACCTGATCCCTTTACGGTGATGAAAGACTCCACCCGCATCGGAGAGCGTAAAGGTGTGCGTTTAGCTCATGCGATTTATGCGTTAGCGGCACAAGCCAAAGGTGACGAAACTTTATTGCGTGACGCATTAAAAACCTATGGTGCATCAAGTACGATGGCCGTCAATCCCAAATTTCGTCTATTAGATGCGATGGGCGGCATGATGGTGCAAACGATTTCAGATCGTTATTGGACAGAAAAAACGGGTACTCGTACACCAGAAGATGGTTATACCAAATTCTGGGATGATAAGCCTTCTGCCGACAGTGTTGGTGTTTCCATTGATGATCTACTCTAATCGTTGAGTGTTAGTGTTATGTTGTCGTCGAAATTCGTTGGTTTATTTCGTCTGGCTACACTTTGGGTCGTGGCATCTGTCGCTCATGCAGATGCTTTGATTCAGCGTACGGTATGCGTATGGGACTTGATGGGAGCAAATGGCGATAATTATTCTTTAATGAAGGATTATCGCATTGCGGCGAGAGAATGGGGCGTTGAGGTAAAGCTCAAAGCCTATAGCGATGAAAAAATAGCGACCGAAGATTTTCGGGTGGGTCAGTGTGATGCAGCAGTGATAACAGGCTTGCGCGCCAAGCCTTTTAATACGTTTGCGGGCAGTTTGGAATCCATAGGCTCTATTCCTTCGTATAAACATCTTAAAGCGGTTGTTGCAACGATTAGCTCTCCGAAAGCGGCAAGTTTAATGCAACAAGGAAACTATGAGGTTGCAGGCGTGATGCCTATGGGCTCGGCTTACTTTTTCTTGAATAATCGCGAAATTGACGAAGTTGGAAAATTAGCAGGCAAGAAAATTGCTGTTTTTGATTACGACAAGTCTCAGTCTCAATTAGTTCAACGGGTGGGCGCACAAGCAGTACCATCGGATATCAGTAATTTTGGTCAAAAATTTAATAACGGTGTGGTGGATATTATTGCTGCACCTGCTACGGCGTATCGACCTTTAGAGTTGTATCGTGGTTTAGGAGTCAAAGGCGGTATTCCCGATTTTGTCTTGGCGCAGGTTTTTCTCCAAGTTGTGATTCGTCAGGATCGCTTCCCAGAGGGATATGGACAGCAATCTCGTCAGTATTTATCAAGCCAGTTTGACCGTATTCTTGCTATGGTGCAACGTTATGAAAGTGACATTAATCCAATGTACTGGTTACACATTCCAGATGCCGATCGTCCACGATATTTTGCACTCATGCGTGCAGCACGTATTGATTTAACGAAGAATGGCACTTACGACAAGCGCATGATGTCGTTATTAAAAAAAGTACGTTGCCAAATTGAGCCGCAAAGTGCGGAGTGCAGTGAAAATTTAGAGTAAAGCACGGTCTTTATCGTTATTTATTTGCATGTGTTAATTTGCGCTAAAACAAGAAGTTGTTGTAAATCTACAGGGTCTAATGACGCTCTAAAAAAAATAGTTATTAGACATTGCAAGTGTTTGTTTGGCTTCGGCAATTTCAACTGGCGTCATTGTGATGTGATGAACGATATGGAGTCATCGCACAATGACAGTAGGTGGCATTGAGTTCTTGTGGTTTTTGTTCAAAATAAGCAGGATGAAAGGCCGAAAAAGTGTGTTTTTATTTTGTATAAACACAACATGGGGAGTTGCTCGCCTTATCAATAACTAGGGTCGGCATCACTAAAATCACAAAACGAGAAGCAGGAAAACATGAACCATAAGCCTGTATTACTAAATCGCTCTTTATCGGAGTGGTTATCAAGTCTGCCAGTATTTTTATTACTCATTTTAACGTTGGTGATTGGTACAGGGGAGATGATCCACGGCCAATTACTACGCATGGGTGAAAAACTATTTGGTGATCCCGCTACAGGGGTTCAGTACTTTATGTTACGTGCTGATCCTGAAAAGCCTGATTGTGACCCTAATGCGGATATTGAAGCCACTTTACAAAAACAGTTAGCAGCTCCTGCGGCAACAAGCGACATTGATAGTTTATTTGCTGACGATGTGGTTGACCCTGAAGCGATTCGTCAGTCACTGATTACCGCAAAAGAATTATGCGGTGAAAAAGTGACTGCTTACACCAATCTCAGTAAAAACATTACCCCAGAGTTAAAAGCCTATCGTGCTACTGAAACGGCATTTTTTGGCTTATTTCATTTTGGGACAGAAAATCGTGCGGTTATTTTAATTTTGATGGTGGCGATTGCGGCTATATCGACGACGTTAGGTTTGCATCATATTGCGTTGCGTCCACCCACAACAAAGATAGATTTTAAAGTCTATTCCATCGCTATGATTGTTGGTAATGCGTTGTTATTAGCCTCGAGTGTCTCTTATTGGCAGTTGCAAGTCGGCTCAGGTATTCCGATTGAACATCCTATTATTAACTACTTATGGGTCATACTTTTCACGGCATTAATTGGCATTAGTATTAAAGGGCTGATTAAGCCGCCTGCTACAGCAACAGACGGTGGCAGTGTGGGTATGGCGACATTGTCTATTCCACTTTATGCGTTTATGGCAATGACTTCGGGTTTTAACTTTTTATTCCAAGCACATTATTCGGGTTTAGCCATTTATTTAGGCCAAATGATGGAATTATCGGGCGTGTTTTTGAACTTAGCCTTATATATTTGGGTTGGTATGCTGATGAAGCAAACTCGGGTAGTGGATTTGTTCTTGAATATTGTTCGTCCTTGGAAGTTTTCTCCAGAAGTATTGACGTACATTATTTTATTAGCTGCCGCGATACCGACGGCTTATACAGGTGCATCGGGTATTTTTGTCATTGCCGCGGGTGCGGTGATTTATAAAGAAGTCTTTGCGTCTGGTGCGCGTCGTCAATATGCTTTGGCGGCTACTGCAATGTCAGGCTCGTTGGGCGTGGTATTAAGCCCTTGTTTATTGGTGGTGGTGATTGCCGCGTTAAACAAAGAAGTGACAACCTCTTTGCTGTACGGTTGGGGTATTAAAGTATTCTTGCTCAGTTCAACGATGTTTTTGATTGTTTCGTTGATTATTGCAAAGGATAAATTCAAATTAGCCAAGCCATCTATTGCTTTGCCTGAGTCAGCGCGTGCCTTTGTTCCTGTTTCACCTTATATCGTCATTACTTTATTGGTCATTGTGGTTTATCGCTTTGTTTTAGACACGAAGATGGACGAATTTACTGCGCCAATGATTCTGCCGTTTATTATGTTAGCGATTGTATGGTTTGATAAAATCCGTCGTGAACCTGCTGCGGAAGTTGCGCCTGAAATTCAAGAGCGTCGTATTGGTTTTGAAGAAGGCGTGCGTGTGGCCACGAACGATACTATTGGCCATATTGGCGCGTTAATTATGTTAATGGCACTCTCTGTCAGCGTCGGTGGTGTGATTGAACGTTCTGGCATTATGGATTCTATTCCTCACTCGTTTGATAGTATCTATTTAGCCACGACTATTTTGCTTGGCTTGTTAGTCTTTGTGGGTATGGTGATGGATCCATTTGGCGCGGTGATTTTGGTATCCGCCACCGTTGCACCCGTTGCCTACAATAATGGTATTGACCCGATTCACTTCTGGATGATCGTGTTAACCGCATTTGAGTTGGGGTATTTGTCGCCTCCTGTTGCATTAAACCAACTGTTAACGCGACAGGTTGTTGGTGAAAAAGAAATGGACGATGCGGATGCAGAAGTTCGACATATGAGCTTTTATTACAAATATGAGCGTTGGGTCTTACCCCTCATCGTTATGGCTCCCGTGTTGTTACTGGTTGCTTACGTGCCGTTGTTTTTCTACGCTAAGTAATCGCTGTTAAATCAGACAAAAGCCGACCTTTGCGTCGGCTTTTGTTTTGGGTGATTGAATGAAACATCAGGCTTTATTATTTATTTTAGGTTTGTGGCTATTGTTAATAGCAACGCAATATCTAGGTGTTAATTATTTGGCTTTTAATCGTCACAGTATTGCTAACGGTGAGTATTGGCGATTATTAACCGCGCATTTTATTCATCTTAATCACAATCATTTATTGTTGAATATGTTGGGTGTTGCATTGGTGTTGATGTTGTTTGAGCAAGTATTATTAATTTGGCAATGGCTTGTGGTCATGATTATCAGTGCATTGGCCATTAGCACCCTGATTTACCTGTATTTACCACAGGTAACGGGCTATGTTGGTTTGTCGGGGGTGATTCATACGCTGTACGTGGTGGGCGTTATACAATTATTTATTCAGCCGACAGAGCGTTATTTTGCGGTTGGATTGGGATTGTTAATGACATTAAAACTACTGACGGAAAATATGGGGCAAGGTATATCTATGACTGCTGATCTCATCGGTGGTCGGATATTATTTCAAGCACACTGGTACGGTGCTGTAGTGGGTCTGTTGGCTGGGGGAGTGCTATTGATGTTCTCTCATTCGATAAATAATAGTGACATTAAACAACAATAGAAACACCGTATTACTGTTATCATTGGTACGATAATACCAATTTATGTTAGGGCGAGTGTTGTCCTTTACGTCTTGATTTCCTTTAGAGTGATGTACGTCTTATGCGCTGGTTTTCCCTATTTCTCATTGCATGGTTAGGTTTTATCAACATGGTGTGGGCGGACGACACACCTACGGATTTGAAGCTAGTCTTAGATAAGCAGAATATTAAAATTTGGTCGTATCAAGTCCCCAAAAGTTCATTGTATGGTTTTAAGGCCGTCACAACGGTAAAAAGCTCTCTAGCGGGCTTGGTTGGTCTCATTACGGATACTGAACATGCCAGTCGTTGGTTGTACCGTACTAGCGAGATAGATGTCTTACAGCGTAGTGAAAATAACCAAGCATTTACTATTCGCGTGGTGACGGATTTTCCTTGGCCGTTTACGGATCGCGAGGCTTTAGTTGACGTTCGTATTGCCCAAGACCCAAAAACAGCAAAAGTCCGTATTGATAGCAGTGAGTCTCCCAATGCCGCTAATTATCCTGTAAAAGAGTGTTGTTTACGCATGCCTATGGTGCAGGGGTATTGGTCGTTTAAGCCGTTAGGAAATGGTATGGTTGAAGTGACCATGTCGGGTCATGCCGATCCCGGTGGACGTATTCCTGCAACAGCGGTTAATTTTTTGATACAAGAGCATCCATACAACACGCTCAAAGGCTTGCGTAAGATTATTGGCGAGCCAAGCTATCAAAAATTGCAATATGTTTATATTCGTGAGTTGCCTTAACGCCATCAGCCGTCATCATGAGGGACACAGATATTACGTCTGTCCCTCAACACAATAAAACGCGTCGTTCTGATTGTGAGCAAATGTCGATTCTGTTAGCTTTGTTGTACAATATTAAGAGCGTACAGTTGTGCTTGCTGTTTCGCGTGAGCGTATTCTAAAAATAACACGCTCAGCATTCTATTCAGTCGGGAGATGACATCATGAAGCGTATTGTCTTAGCTGTCTTTATGGCGTTAATTGTTCATCCTGTCTTTGCTGAAGATGTAACTCCTCGTCCGCGTTTACAAAACTATCCGACCTATAATGATTTTTTGGCTGCAATGTATGCCTACAAAAAACAACTCGAATTAGAAAAGAAATTTGCTGACTCTATTGTGATTAATATTCAATTAAGCGAAAGCATGAATACAGAATCATCAAAAATCAGTGTTATGCCTGTTAAGTCGCCAGAAATGAGTCCTTTTGTTGATACGTATCTGCCACCACTGGTGATTTCAGGGCCAGAAGATTTGGAAATGGCGATTGAGGCAGCAAAGCGTTTTTTACATCCCATCTATCAAGAGCCACTGCGTTATCAACGGACAACAGTACACAGTTTCCCCTTAAAACCACTTGAGTCTTCTGTGCTTGGAGAGGCCGCCATTGGTAATGGCTTAAAGTTAAGCTTTAGCCCTGATATAGAGCAGCAGGTTGCTGAAAACTTAGCAGGGAATACACCTGATAAAAAAACAAAAGAATCATTAGAACAATCAGACGATATGAGCGAAGCAAGCTTATCGATATTAAAAAAAGCAGGCACGTTTTTTGGTAACGACGTGTTTATTAATGGTCCTGTCAGCGATGCCTCTGTTTCCGTGCAATATCGCCCATAAAGAACACTTTTTCTTATGACTTTACGTGCCATTAGTTTACGCATTTTTTTATGTATTATTTTTTTATGCGTGTCTTATCAACTATGGTTAGTCGCGCATGTGTATTGGTGGATTGACCATAATCCCGAAAGCAGTGCTTTTATGGAAACACAGTTGCAAGTGTTACAAAGCAAAGACCCCGAAGCAGAGTTAAAACATCGTTGGATTGCCTACAATCAAATCTCCCCGAATCTCAAAAAAGCGTTAATTACGTCTGAAGATGCCAAATTTTTAGACCATGAAGGCTTTGATTGGGAAGGGATTCAAACGGCATGGGAAAAAAATCTTAAAAAAGGAAAAATTGTTGCGGGAGGCTCAACGATTTCGCAACAATTAGCCAAAAATCTATTTTTATCAGGTAAGAAAACCCCATGGCGGAAATTAGAAGAAGCGGCCATTACGATCATGATGGAAAAAATGATGTCGAAACGACGGATTTTTGAAATTTATTTGAATGTCATTGAGTGGGGTAATGGTGTGTTTGGTGCAGAAGCCGCAGCACGTCATTATTATCGCAAAAGCGCACGCAACCTATCGGCAGGCGAATCGGCAAAGTTAGCCGCAATGGTGCCGAATCCCCGTTATTTTGATAAAAATCGCTCGGACCGTCGGTTATTACGCAAGGCGCGTATTATTCAGAGGCGCATGTATTATGCGGATTATCCCTAGGTTAGGGGCGATTCGCAAAACGCGCTAATCGCGACGCAATGCGTAAGTCATAAGGTGTTTTCGTCATTAAGTTGTCATTAAGTTGTCATATTTTAACGTAGGCTGTCGCATCAGCAGCCAGTACATAAATCATTTTTTAGAGAAGTAGCATCATGACGACAGAGTCTGTTGTTGATTTGAATAACCCCGACTATTACATCAATCGTGAACTCGGTATTTTAGATTTTCACTTACGGGTATTAGAGCAAGCAATTGACCCTCGCCATCCGTTGTTGGAGCGGTTAAATTTCTTGCTGATTTTTAGTCGTAATTTGGATGAGTTTTTTGAAATTCGCGTCGCTGGGTTATTACAACAATTGGCATTTGATCCTGCGATTACATCCACATCTTTGGACGGTATGCTGGTACAAGATGTCTTAAAAAAGATTGCGGACACTTGTCATCGTGCGGTTGAAAAACAATATCGTATTTTGAATGATGACGTGTTACCTGCATTAGCAGCAGAAAATATTCGCTTTCTCAAACGTGATGAATTAAACGAAGCACAAGCGGCATGGGTCAAACAGTATTTTCGTGAGCAGGTTTTACCTGTGCTGACACCGATTAGCATTGATCCTGCCCATCCTTTTCCCCGTTTAGTCAATAAAAGCCTTAATTTTATTGTTTCTTTGGAAGGTAAAGACGCATTTGGTCGTCAAATTCCCTTAGCCGTTGTGCCAGCACCGCGTTCCTTGCCGCGTGTTGTGCGCTTACCAGATGAGTTGACGAATGGTGGCGATCAGCACGTATTGTTATCGGCCATTATTCATGAGCATGTCACCGAGCTATTTTTGGGGATGGTCGCGACGGGTTGCTATCAGTTCCGTGTCACGCGTAATGCCGACTTAACGGTCGATGAAGATGCGGACGATTTGGCATTGGCTTTAAAAGGCGGCTTATTTTCGCGCCGCTTTGGTAAAGCGGTACGTTTAGAAGTCGCAGATAATTGTCCTCAGCATATTACCGAATACTTGTTGCGTAAATTTGCCCTAAAAGAAGATGCTTTGTATCGGGTGAATGGCCCTGTTAACTTGGCACGATTATTATCAAATTTTAATCGTCCGCGTTTACGTTATGCGCCATTTACACCAACGATTCCGTTAATTTTGCAAAAAACTGAAAGCGTTTTTGAAGCACTGAAAAAACATGATGTGTTGTTGCATCATCCTTTTGAGTCGTTTACTCCCGTGATTAATTTTTTACGTGAAGCAGCACTTGACCCACAGGTGTTGGCGATTAAACAGACCTTATATCGAACAGGTGCAGACTCTGAAATCGTCCGTATTTTGTCGGAGGCTGCGCGTAATGGCAAAGAAGTCACGGCAATTATTGAGTTACGTGCGCGTTTTGATGAAGAGTCCAATATTGAAGTCGCGAATAAATTACAGGAAGCTGGAGCAATCGTTGTTTATGGTATTGTGGGTTATAAAACCCATGCCAAAATGATTTTAGTGGTGCGTCGTGAAAATAATAAACTCCATCGTTATGTGCATTTAGGGACAGGAAATTATCATGCAGTTACCGCCCGTATTTATACCGATTATGGCTTACTGACAGCAAATGCGGAGCTATGTGAAGATGTGCATAAAATCTTCCAAGAACTGACGGGCATGGGTAAAACAGCGAAGCTGAAAAAACTGCTTCATGCGCCGTTTACCTTACACGCGCAATTGATGGCTTCTATTGAACAAGAAATCCAACATGCTAAAGCAGGTAAGACGGCTCATATTATCATTAAGGTCAATGCCTTAACCGAAAAGCAGTTAATTCACTCGTTGTATCGTGCATCAATGGCGGGTGTCAAAGTGGATTTAATTATTCGCTCGATTTGTTGTTTACGGCCGAATATCAGCGGTGTTTCTGACAATATTCGTGTGCGTTCGATTGTCGGGCGTTTTTTAGAACATACGCGTGTCTTTTGTTTTTCTAATGATGGCGATTTGAAAATTTATTGCTCTAGTGCCGATTGGATGGACAGAAATTTATTTTCGCGTGTCGAAGCTTGTTTCCCGATTGATGATCCTGTCTTAAAGAAACGAATTTATAAAGATGGCTTGTTGAATTATCTTGCAGATAATCAATTGGCATGGGAGTTACAAGCGGATGGTAGCTGGACACGCGTGCATTCGGGGGAAGAAGCACATCCTCATCATGCACAAAATATCTTGTTAGAAAAGTTGTCAAAACTGTAAGTCTTCTCTCGCGCTTGTGATAGACAATAGATAGTCGGCGTGCTCGCTCGTTATAACGATGGGAGTAACGCCGTTCACATGGTCAACAAAGATCACGACAAACACGTCAGTATTGAGTTTAAGCACCCTTACCGCATTTAAGCCAAAAACAAATTAAACACGTCAGCGACAGCAACGGGGTCTTCAAGTTGTGGATAATGGCCTAACTGGGGCAACCATTGTAATTTAGCGGTTGGAATTTCTTGTGCCAATTTTTCGGCAATTGCGGCCACCGCAACGGGGTCTTTTTTGCCCCATAAAATCAACACAGGAATATCCAAACGCGTTAACGGCGGAATCCAGCGATGGCTAAAACGGTAACGCTCTTCAATGTAGCTAATCGTTTGCGCTAAACGGGCTTTGCCTTGGCGATAACTCATTAATGCCCACATCGCTTCTAATTCATCATTTAACACAGGTTTGCCTAAAATCTTTTTTAACTGCGCTTTAAAAATGAGTTTTGAGGATAGTTTCGCAAAAATAGAACCGAGCGGTGAGCGTAGCAATTGTTGTGACGGCGTAAGATGCGCTAGCTCAATATGAACACTGCCGTTCATCAGTAAAACCGATTGAATGCCGAACCCTAATAGCTTTTTCTCGCGTCGTGCCAATAATTCACAGGTGACGGTTGTCCCCATATCGTGAGCAATAATTTTGACGCGTTTGATGCCTTGTTGTTTGAGCAGTTGTTCGACGATATCGGCTTGTTCAAACAATGAATAACTGTGATTTTTAGGTTTCTCGGAGAGGCCAAAGCCAATAAAATCTAGGCAAATAATTCGTTTATCATCCCCCAATAATGGGAATACGGTATGCCAATCGTAAGAGCTCGAAGGAAAGCCGTGTAAAAACAATACGGCATCGGAACTGGTTCCGCCAATGTCGCGGAAAAAAACATCTAAGCCGCTAATTTTGCAGGTTTTACCACGTGCTTGCCATGCAGCGACACTGACAGGTAGTTTACTCATTCGACTTTCCTTGGATGATGTTAGGGACAACAGCACAACCTACTTAACAAAGGCTTCGACTCCGCTCAGCCAACGCGACTTTATTCGGTCAGCGTAAAATGCTCCCTGAGCGGAGTCGAAGGGAAGGGGGTAGATGCTACTTCACAATTAAACTAATGCCCCATGCTTCTAGATAGGCGATTTCTTCGTCAATATCGGCTTGTGTTAACGGGTGAGCAGCCAGCCAATCATCAGGGAATTGTAAAATAAACAATAAACCATCGGTGCTGAGTTTAGTATACGGTAGCGGCATGTCACTACGACTGTGGTGCAGCAACACCGATAAACGTAGCAACACGCAGACATAAAACAGCGACAAACCACCGCTTTTAATCAGTTGCAGCTTTTGCTCTTCACGGATTTTACGGCGATGGCAGCCCACTAATAACGACAGTTTTTCTTGGTCAGCGTGAGAAAAGCCTGCAACATCGGAGTACTGAACCAAATATGCGCCATGCTTATGATAACTGCTATGAGAAATCGCCAAACCAATTTCATGAAGCAGCGCAGAGCGGCGTAATAAATCTTCATCTTCATCATCTAAATGCAATAAATGTTGCACTTGTTGATAGAAGGTCTCGGCGGTTTGGGCGACACGTTGCGCTTGTTTGTTGTCAACATGATGACGTGCTAACAACGCTTGCGCGCTACGGTCGCGAATATCTTCATGACTAAAACGACCGAGCATGTCGTAAAGTACACCCTCACGCAGCGCACCATCAGAATAGGTCATAGAGTCGAGTTCAAGCTCATCAAAGACGGCCTGTAAAATGGCATAGCCTGCGGGCAGGATGGTGCGTCGATCATCTTTTAAACCCGAAATACTCAAGTCATTGACATGCTTAAAAGTCAGTATTTTTTCACGAACTTGTTGTAATCCATCGGGGGTGATAAATCCTGAGCTATTTGTCCAACCATTCTGCGCCATAATTTGTCGAGCGGCTTTGATCGTGCCACTGGAACCCACGACCGATTGCCAACCTAAATCACGATAAGCAGTCGCAATGGCCATAACTTCTTGGCGAGCAGCCATAATGGCTTTGTCGAGTGCTTTAGCAGAGATATAACCATCGGCAAAAAAACGTTGGGTATAAGCAACACAACCCATTTGCAACGACTCGGTTAACAACGGCTCAAAATTTTCGCCAATAATAAACTCTGTTGAGCCGCCACCAATATCAACCACTAAACGACGACCTTCATCGGCTAACGTGTGTGACACACCCAAGTAGATTAGACGGGCTTCTTCGCGCCCTGCGACGATTTCAATGCGTTTTTTGAGGATACGTTCGGCTTGTTCGATAAACGCCGAGGCATTATTGGCTTGGCGTAGGGCATTGGTAGCCACAATACGCAAATATTTGTGCGGAATAGCCTGTAAGCGTTGAGCAAAACGCGCCAAACAGGCTAATGCCCGCGCTTGGGCATCGGCGGTGAGATTATTCTCTTTGTCTAAACCTGCACCTAATTGTACTTTTTCAGAAAGGCTATCAACACGACGCACTTCGCCATGATCCAAACGGGCAATCGCCAAATGGAAACTATTAGAGCCTAAATCAATCGCAGCCAATAGGCTGTCTTCGGGGAGCGAGCGGTTCATTATCATCCTACGATTAGCAAATGCGACGTTAACGGTGACAACCATTTTTACATAAGTCACATTTGTTCTATATGTTAATTTGCAAAAGCTTCTATACTAACGCGACTTTATGAACGTGATATAACAGCTTTAGCGGTGCAAAAAAAGCCTCTAAACCTGTTATTATCGTGTCTTTTCTATCTGGAGAGTTTCATGGCTAGCCCGTTAATTGTGAATACCACTGATGCTGAGTTTGAAGCAGACGTATTAAACGCCGATGTTGCCGTATTAGTTGACTATTGGGCACCGTGGTGTGGTCCTTGCAAAATGATTGCTCCTATTCTAGATGACTTGGCCAGCGAGTACGAAGGCCGCGTAAAAATCGTCAAAGTCAATGTGGACGAAAATCCAGCAACTGCTCAAAAATTCGGCGTTCGAGGTATTCCGACCCTCAGTTTGTTCAAAGGAGGCCAAATTGCAGCAACAAAAGTGGGTGCTTTGGCAAAATCCCAATTGACAGCCTTTTTAGATTCCAATATATAATACGCACCCAAGGCGACACTTATTCTTTAGGTCGCCTTTTCGTCCAACGCAAGCCGCTCTGTTAGCAATATCCCTCAAAAAAATTGTCAACAGCGCAACTAATATCCTCTACGTTATTATAAATATTGGTTGATGATGGCGGTGTGCGAGCATTTTTCGCATTCTCTCTTTTGCAGCATCCTCTCTATGAACCTGACCGAACTTAAAAAGAAACCTATCGCTGAATTGGTACAAATCTCTGAGCACATGAACTTAGACAGCATGGCTCGCAACCGTAAGCAAGACATTATTTTTGCTATTTTGAAACGCCACGCCATGAACGGCGAAGAAATTTATGGTGATGGTGTTTTAGAGATTTTAAGCGATGGCTTTGGTTTCTTGCGTTCCTCCGAAGGTTCGTACTTAGCGGGCCCTGATGATATTTATGTCAGCCCTTCGCAAATACGCCGTTTTAATTTACGGACAGGCGATACCATTGCTGGCACGATTCGCCCTCCCAAAGAAGGTGAACGCTATTTTGCCTTGTTAAAAGTGAATCACATTAACTATGACTCACCTGAAAATGCCCGCAATAAAATCCTCTTTGAAAATCTCACCCCATTATTTCCAACCTCACGTTTAATTCTCGAATTGGGCAATGGCTCAACGGAAGATTTGACGGCGCGGGTGATTGATTTGGTTGCTCCGATTGGTAAAGGTCAACGCTCGTTGATTGTCGCACCACCAAAAGCAGGTAAAACCATTCTGTTGCAAAATATTGCTCATTCGATTGCGCGTAACAATCCTGAAGTGCATTTGATTGTGCTGCTGATTGATGAGCGTCCTGAAGAAGTGACGGAAATGATTCGCACCGTACGTGGCGAAGTCGTGGCTTCTACATTTGATGAACCACCTGCGCGTCACGTCCAAGTTGCCGAAATGGTCATTGAAAAAGCGAAACGTTTAGTTGAACACAAAAAAGACGTGGTGATTTTGCTGGACTCGATTACCCGTTTAGCGCGTGCCTATAACACGGTGATTCCATCGTCAGGTAAAGTGTTGACGGGTGGTGTCGATGCTCATGCCTTAGAGCGTCCGAAGCGTTTCTTTGGTGCGGCTCGTTCGATTGAAGAAGGCGGTTCGTTAACCATTATTGCGACAGCATTGGTGGAAACAGGTTCTAAAATGGACGAAGTTATCTTTGAAGAGTTCAAAGGTACAGGTAACCATGAAGTGCATTTAGACCGTCGTATTGCTGAAAAACGTGTTTTCCCTGCGATCAATATCAAAAAATCAGGTACGCGTCGTGAAGAGCGTTTAATGCCTGAAGATGAATTGAAAAAAGTGTGGATTTTACGCAAGATTCTGCATCCGATGGATGAAATTGCAGCCATTGAATTCTTGTTAGATAAAATGAAAGACAGCAAAACAAACGATGAGTTTTTTGAAGCGATGAAACGTAAGCAATAACTCTGCAATTATTTTTGCCATATAAAAGCCCTGTTAATTGTGAAATTGACGGGGCTTTTTTTATAGGTATTATTGGATTGGTACATTATTTTGATCATTTACTTGCTCTTGATATTCACCAAATATATTTTCCTTTATTTTTATAGCTCGACTTTCTGCTAAAATCCGCGCCATTATTAGCCATCCAGCTTAAAACATCATGCACTTGTCCCACGCGCATACGCCCAGCCGTTTACAACTCAATCCTCAAGGTCGGCTTCGTCACTTTCTGACGACCGAAGGTTTAAGCCGAGAGCAATTGACCGAAATTCTCGATTTTGCCGAGTCGTTTTTAGCTCCCGATGGCACGATTACCAATCAGCCTTTGTTAGCAGGGCGTACGGTAATGAATCTGTTTTTTGAGGCTTCTACCCGTACGTTAACGACGTTTGCCGTTGCCGCTAAACGGTTGAGTGCCGATGTTGTTAATATCGATATCGCCAAATCCTCCAATAGCAAAGGTGAAACCCTGCGTGACATGTTATGGAATTTGGAGGCGATGACTGCCGATGTGTTTGTCGTTCGTCATTCTCAATCAGGTGCGGCGCATTTTATTGCTAGTCAAGTCACGCCAAAAGTCGCGGTGATTAATGCAGGCGATGGTCGTCATGGTCATCCAACACAAGGGATGTTGGATATGCTCACCATTCGTCGTCATGCAGGTGATTTTACCAAGTTGACGGTGGCCATTATTGGTGATGTTCGGCACTCCCGTGTGGCACGTTCAGAGATTTATGCTCTGCAAACATTAGGTGCGAAAGAGATTCGTATTATCGCGCCACGCACCTTACAGCCTAAAGACTTTCAACAATTAGGCGTAAAAGTCTTTGAGCGTATGGAAGAAGGTTTAGAGGGGGCTGATGTTGTCATTGCGTTACGTATTCAAAATGAACGCATGGAATCGCCGTTGTTGGCCAGTCCTGACGAGTTTTACGCCTTGTATGGCTTAACACCCGAAAAACTACGTTATGCCAACCCGAATGCCATTGTTATGCACCCCGGCCCGATTAATCGAGGGGTAGAAATTGCTTCGGAAGTGGCTGATGGTGCGCAGTCGATGATTTTGCATCAAGTTAATTACGGTATTGCCGTCCGTATGGCGGTATTGGCAATGACCATGCAAGGCCAATTAACCACTCGTGGAGGCAATTAATCATGTTGAAACATCCTAAACAACGTGTGTTATTGGTGGGTGGTCGTGTGATTGATGTCGCCAGTGGCATTGATCGAATCACTGATATTTTAATCGAAAACGGTCGGATGATTGCCCTCGGTGCAGAAGCCAGAGCCGCCGCTTACGATACCAAAGAAACCGTCACAGGTTGTCTCGTACTACCTGCATTTGTTGATTTATGCGCCAGTTTACGCGAAGGTGAAAAACAACACGGTAGTATTGCCTCTGAAACCAAAGCCGCGATTTATGGTGGTTTTGCCCATGTTGTGCTGTTACCGAATCCACGCTTAGTGATTGATAATCCTGCCATTGTCGCGCAAATTCAAGAAAAAGCAGCAAGTGCAGGCTTGGCAAAAGTCTATCCAGTCGGTGCATTGACTAAAGGTTTAGAAGGTAAACAGCCTGCTAATATGCACGCATTGCATAAATCGGGTTGTATTGCTGTCAGTAATGTCCGCGAAGGGATGAATAGCGACGAAACTTTGTTGCGATGTTTAGAATATGCCGCTTCTTTGGCGTTAACGGTTTTTTTCTATCCAGAAGAGCCGAGTCTAGCTAATGGTTGCGCCCACGATGGCTTTACCGCTTCACGTTTAGGTTTGCCGAGTATTCCTGCCGTTGCCGAAACAGTAGCTTTAGCTAAACAATTATTGCTGGTGGAAGAAACAGGCGTACGCGCCCATTTCGGTCAGTTATCGTGTAAAAGCTCGGTAGAATTGATTCGCATAGCCAAAGCCAAAGGTCTAGCAGTGACAGCCGATGTTGCTATGCACCAACTGCATTTAACTGATGCCGCGATTGATGGTTTTAATAGTTTAGCGCACGTTCGACCACCATTACGCAGTGAAACTGACCGTTTGGCATTATGTGCGGCGGTGCAATCAGGCGTGATAGATGCCATTTGCTCCCATCATCAACCGTTAAATGCCGCTGCTAAACTAGCACCGTTTGCCGCGACCGAAGCGGGTATTTCAGCGTTAGAAACCGTTTTGCCACTTGGGTTAAAACTGGTGCGAGATGGCTTATTAACCGAAGATGTGTTGTGGCGCGCGCTAACGGTTAATCCAGCACGGATTGCGGGTATTCAAGCAGGCGCATTGGCAACAGGGGGTGGTGTTATTGTTGTCAACCCTGAATTGTCGTGGAGTATTGCTCCTGAGCAACTGATTTCTCATGGCCATAACACGCCATTTTTAGGGATGATGGTGCAAGGAAAGGTCTTAGGGGTGTGGTTATAAATCCAGCAAAAGCAAAATTGTAACCAGTTATCTCAGAAAGACAGAAATCATTGCAAAATTTCCGAGTTAAACTATCGTACAGAGTGGGTATGTAGAGTATACTCAAAAAATCACTACCCCTTAGTTTGGTTTGTGGTATTAGATAATCGTTCTTTCGAGGAGTCCCTTCATGGGCAACAAGTTATACGTCGGCAATTTAAGTTATGGCGTAAGTAATGTAGATTTAGAGCAGATGTTTTCTGCTCATGGTGCTGTTCGTTCTGCTATGGTCGTTATGGACCGCGAAACAGGCCGTTCTAAAGGTTTTGGTTTTGTAGAAATGGGTAGTGATCAAGAAGCGCAAACTGCTATCAATGCGTTGAATGGCAAAGAAATTTCTGGCCGTACATTAACCGTTAACGAAGCACGTCCTAAAGAAGAAGGCGGTCCTCGTGGTGGTCGTGGCGGTTTCGGCGGCGCACCAGGCGGCGGCCGTGATGGCGGCGGCGGTCGTCGTGATGGCGGCGGCTTCGGCGGCGGTGGTCGTGGTGATGGCGGTGGTCGTCGTGACGGCGGCGGCGGTGGCTTCGGCGGCGGTCGTTACTAATCAGTTAGCCTTTGGCTAAATGATAAAAAGGCTCTAGGCAATTCCTAGAGCCTTTTTTATTGGTTATTTATTAGAAAAATAATGCTTTTTGATGGTGCTATCGTACCATTCGACCAAAAACAGTGCGACTCGCCCACTTTTGGCGCGACATTCGGCTTTAATCGGTGTATAAATCGCCGTTTATATGTTTCTGTTTTTTAAACTCGGGACTTACGCCATCGCCCCACGATTAGCTCGTTTTGTAAATTCGCCCTAACCCTTCTTTAAGAGAAGAGGAAGTTTTCCCTGTTTAGAAAGGGGGTGAGAGGGGGTAATGAGTCAATCAAGCGATAACCGTGTAAGCCCTAAACTGAGGTGAATATCACCATGAAAATGGTCAGTGCAGTTATTAAACCGTTTAAATTAGATGATGTGCGTGAAGCACTCTCTGATATTGGCGTTACAGGTCTTACGGTGACAGAAGTTAAAGGTTTTGGTCGTCAAAAAGGTCACACCGAATTGTACCGTGGTGCTGAATATGTGGTCGATTTTGTGCCCAAAGTACGTTTGGATTTAGCGGTTAAAGACTCAGACCTTGAGCAAGTCATTGAAGTGATTTGTAAAGTAGCAGGGACTGGAAAGATTGGTGACGGTAAAATTTTTGTCACTGAATTACTGCAAGTGGTTCGTATTCGTACGGGTGAAACGGACGAATCCGCTATTTAAATTAAAGAGAGCGAGACAATGTTCCCTAAAATTGCAGGGCTTGGCCTTTTATTGCTTGCGTCGAGTGTTTTTGCCGCTGATATGCCTGTTAATAACGGGAATACCGCGTGGATTTTAACGGCAACGGCTTTAGTATTATTTATGACCTTACCCGGTTTAGCATTGTTTTATGGCGGTTTAGTTCGCACTAAAAACGTGTTATCCATTTTGATGCAGTGTTTTGCCATTGCCGCAGTCGTGAGTTTAATGTGGATGGTGGGTTTATATTCACTGACATTTACCGATGGCGGCAGTGCTAATGATTGGTTAGGCGGCTTGTCTCGTGTGTTTATGGCAGGTTTGGGTAAAGACAATATGACGGGCGATATTCCCGAAGTTGTCTTTGTGGCCTTCCAAATGACTTTTGCTATTATTACGCCTGCGTTAATCATTGGTGCTTTTGCTGAGCGGATGAAGTTTTCAGCCGTGTTAATATTCAGTGCGTTGTGGACGTTAACTGTTTATGTCCCAGTTGCTCATTGGGTATGGGGTGGTGGTTACTTTTTTCAGCATGGCTTAATTGATTTTGCGGGTGGCACAGTTGTACATATTACCGCAGGTGTGGCGGCATTAGTGTCAGCCTTGGTACTCGGTCAACGTAAAGGTTTTGGTAAAGTGGCAATGCCGCCGCACAATTTGACCATGACGGTCATGGGGGCGGGTATGCTGTGGGTGGGTTGGTATGGTTTTAATGCTGGTTCTGCTTTAGCGGCCAATGGCTCAGCAGGTATGGCGTTGTTTGTGACTCATATTGCTGCGTCCGCAGGGGCATTAACATGGATGACTTGTGAGTGGGTGAAGTTTGGTAAACCGTCTGGCTTGGGTATTGTCACAGGTATGGTGGCAGGTTTAGGCACAATTACTGGCGCGGCAGGTGTTGTTGGTCCTGCGGGGGCATTAGTGATTGGTATCATCGCAGGTGTTGTTTGTTTCTTTATGACACAACTCATTAAGAAAACCCTCAAAATTGATGACACCTTAGATGTGTTTCCTGTGCATGGTGTTGGCGGGATTTTAGGGACATTCTTGGCGGGTATTTTTTGTAGTCCTAACTTAGGTGTGTTTTCTGGTTTTGGCTATGCCGCAGGCCATGAGAGCATGGGCAGTCAGTTAGCGATTCAAGTTATGGGCATTGTTGTGATTGGCGTTTATACCGCCATCTTAACGTGGATACTGTTAAAGCTAACAGCCTTGCTAACGAAGGGCTTGCGTGTCAGCGGTGATGAAGAGCGTGAAGGCTTAGACTTAGTGTCTCATGACGAACGTGGTTACGATTTGAATTAAGGACATCAACAAAAGTTTGTTGGTATTTCCCGTTCGCACTGAGCTTGTCGTGCTTCGACAGGCTCAGCATCAGAGGGGGATTTGTGGTTTGATTCTTTGTAAGGCTCAGAATCACCATATACAGCAAATACAAAGGAACTGTAGTAACTTAAATTAAGGGCGATGTTTAATCGCCCTTATTTGTTTTCATTGCTGTTGTCATGCGGTTGATGCGGTAGCCATTTTGCCAGTACTTCTGTCAATAACGCCAAGTGAATCGGCTTGGCTAAATGGGCATCCATACCTGCCGTTACACACCGTTCTTCATCTCCCTGCATGGCATTTGCGGTTAACGCAATAATTGGAATCCGTTTTTGTCCTAATAACAATTCTTGTTCGCGCCAGCGTTTGGTGGCTTCAAAACCGTCCATAATCGGCATTTGGCAATCCATTAACACTAAATCCCAATCACTTGATGTACTCAGTTGCGCTAATGCTTCGCGGCCATTGACGGCAATCTTGTAATTTAAGCCAAGTTTTTTCAGCATGTGCATCACGACTTGCTGATTGACTGGATTATCTTCCACAATGAGTACCGTGGCATTTTTTTGAATGGCAAAACTGGCCGAAACCGCATTTTTAGTGGCATCAGTCTCCGCATTAAATAACGTCAAAGGTAAACGAAACCAAAAGCGTGAGCCTTGATTAGGCGTGCTTTCGCAATGAATCTCCCCACCCATCAGTTCAATTAAGTGTCGGCAAATCGTTAACCCTAGGCCTGTACCGCCATAACGTCGGGTTGTTGAGCTGTCGGCTTGAGTAAAAGGATTAAATATTTTTTGCAGTTGTTCGGGACTTAGGCCAATACCTGTATCAATGATATTAAACGTTAAGGTGGCTGTATGATGATGGATGTTATTCACTGTCACAGATAGCGTGACATCACCTGCTTCGGTAAATTTAATGGCGTTATTCAGTAAGTTTAATAACACTTGTTTGAGTCTGTCAGCATCGCCCATTAACGTGTGAGGTAGATTGTCAGGTAGTTCGGTGAGCAATTGAATATGTTTTTGCTCCGCCAATGGTGACAGCAAATTCATGACTTCTTTAATAATCGCTTCGGTGCGAAATGGATAATGCTCAATCGGGAGCTTGCCTGCTTCAATGCGTGATAAATCTAAAATATCATTAATGATTTTTAACAGAATATTGGCCGAGCTTTGAATGGTCTCGGCAAATTCGTGCTGTTCATTCGACAGACGGGTATCCAGCAATAAGCTCGACATACCAATGACTCCATTCATTGGGGTACGAATTTCATGACTCATCATCGCCAAAAACTCACCTTTAGTACGATTCGCATCTTCGGCTTGATCTTTAGCGTGGCGGAGCTCTTCTTCGTTACGTCGCCGTTCGGTAATGTCGTCTAAGATACCCGCAATGGCGGTTGCTTCTTGTTCGTCATTCAGTGCGACAACTAAGCGTAACATGACCCATTTTCGCGGTGACGAGCTGAGTCGAAACTCACCCGACATGGCTTTACGTTCATTACAGACACGATGCCATAACAAACGAAACTTGGGTTTGTCATCTAAATGAATCGCGTTGATTAATGGACAAGGTAAGACTAATTGTCGTGTCAGCTGCAAAAAAACGGGGTTTGCCCACGTGACTTCACCATTAAAATTAGCCGCAAAGACTCCAGTAGGAATGACATCACTAAACGCATTGCGCCATGTTAATGACGAGTTAAGTTCAGAGCGAATACGACGCGTGCTATACATCCATATTGCATCAAGCACCGTCCCGATGAGCCAAATCAGCATCAACCAAATATACAATTGCTGATTCAAGGCGTTTATTTCATGTTCAATCCATGTTTTTCGACTTAGTACATGAACTTTCCAGCCCATAACCGTCGATTTTTCAAAACTCAACCACTGTGAGGCGGTGACGGGTTGCACCATGCTGACAGGAATATCTAAGATGCTCTTAGCAGTGAGATGTTTTTTTTGTGCTTCGGCCAATAATTTGGCTGCATTGGGGTGGGCGATAAGTTTGCCCTGTTGATTGCTAATAAAGACAATTTCTTGATTGGGTGTACCCACTTTGGTGACTAATGCTTCTAGTTGCGGTAAAACCAAATCGACATTGACGATGCCGATAGGATGTTTAGCTCCAATAGGAAATGCACGTCCACAACTGACATACACTAAACCCGCATCCCAAAAAGGCTCGGTACAACGTTGTTCGCCTTTGCCTGCCATAATGAATTTGAACCATGACTGCTTGGGAAAGTTGTAACTTTCGGTCATCCATTCATCCGTTAAGATGACCTTTTTTTGCGAGTCAAAATGGACATAAGGCCCATAGAGGGGGCGTGTTGTTGGTGAATGGCCTCTTTCAAACCATACGCCCATGCCGTAAATATCATTGGGTGACGAGGCTTGTAATAAGCTTTTTAAGGTGTTTTCAATTGTCTGTGGGTCGTGCTGTTGTGACGCTAAAATAGTGAGGTTGAGAATTTGCTGATGAATGGTATCAAAGGTGTCGTTCAGCTTTTCGATCACTAGGTGGCTTTGTTGTTGTTGATGTTGACCAATCAGTTGGGTTTGACGTTCAATTTGCGGACGATACGCTAAAATCAGGGTAATACTGGCGACAATACAAATCGCAATGACGACCAAACCTGTGGTGGAGCGAAGTAAGCGGTTGCGTATCATAGTAGGCATCATGAGAGGAGATATTTGATTGAAAATAATCCCCATGTAGTGTTATCTAAAATTAGCACACATTATTTAGATAAATATATCAATATGGTCAGAAAAGCGTGTTTTATTTAGCGTTAGCGGTAACATCTGGATGGAACAGACGTAGGGCTTGATGATCTACGTCTGTTTTAGTGAGTGAGCAGATTGTCTTAGTCGATCAAACCTAACTCGGCAAGCAATTTGAAAATAGCAATAATCGCGGCTTTGCGCGGAAATGGATGGTCTAAGTTGGGTGAAGTCATCCGCATAGCTCGCGGAAAGGGCGGATAGGAAATATCCCAATGATGACCGTGCAACATCGCGGCATGTGCCGCCATTGGAATTTTTAGTTTTGCTTGTTCTTGCGTGACTTGCATATCATTATTGCCATCGTAGCGCGTCAAATTCAAACAGTCAGCCATTTGGAAGGTAGGTACTTCGAGCGCAGTCGTTGCGGCGGTGATATTGATAATGGGAATATTCAAATCATCCAATAATCCGTGATATTGCGTGTAAAAATCAGCCCGTGCTTTCGTTGTTAGACTGTGCACACCTGCTTTGATGTCGTATTCATTTAAGCGACGCAATGAGCCTTTACGGGTCACACCGGGTGCGAGCAGTTTGAGAAAGTCATGCAGGCGACCTGTTAATAAATCGGTATCCAAATTTTTGATTAATTCATAAAAGTTGTCGGCCATGTACGAGCCGCCAATTGCGCCTGCCCATGTCACCACACATTTGACTTTGTTGTCGAGTTTGTCGTGGTGATGTACCAATGTAGATAAAATATCGGGTGCGCCTTTGCTGTAACCCATTAAAAAAACATCATTGGGTGCAACGGGTGTACGAAATTGGTCACTTGCGCCACCAGGGTTAGACTGAAAGCCTTTACCTTCTAAAATCGCGGCCAATAAGTCGGCTTCGTTAGCTTCACAGCCACGCATCGGGTGAGCATCGGCTTGAAAAATATTCCAACCAAACTCTTTTTCCAGTTGCGGAAATTCTTCGGCAAAGGCATGTGCAGGTAAAATGCCATTGATAAAACCGGGGCAGAAAATGAGGCTAGTATCCAGTTGTGTGGTGCATTGCGCCGTAGGCATAGCGATTGCCCATTCAGTGAGTTGTTCGCCTTTTAAAAAGCGTTCGGCAATTTTTTGTTCAGCTGAGCGTTTGTCTTTACCTAAACCTAATTTTTTGGTTGCCACTTTGACGGCATGTTTGTCTTGTACCGCTTCTTGGATAAACAGATTTCGCCACCGCTTCCCCACCCATTCTTTGACATAAGGGTCAGCGAATGTGCGCTTATTATGTGTCATGTGTGCTTTTAAGACGCTAATGAGTTCAACATAATGGCCTTGTTGTTCTAGGTCTTTTAATTCTTTGGCTAAAGGGCTAGGTGCGTAAGGCATTGTCGTCTCTCACAATATTGGGAAATTTGAGTATAGGACTAGCTTACAGAAAAGCAAAAAATGCGTCTGTTGAAATGGCGACAGCCGATTGTTTTATGAGGACAAGTTAGTGTTGTTTTAAATAGACAGATGATAAAGATATTGTGCTATGGAGGATGCACTCACTCAACCATCATCCGTATGAGTGCAAAATAGTACGTGTTGTTTCATCGGCGGCAAACATATGCTCCAGTCTTAGAGAGGCTAAGGTAATATCTTGTGGTGTGCCAAAGGTGGTAAACATGCTGAAAAATGCCAGTTCGCCATACGGTGTGGCAAAACGTGTCGTCATCACAGGTGCGGAGTTAGCAGACCAATTGCCGCGAGTGGTGTGTTGACCAATACGTTGGCGTAATAATAATGCAAAAGCTTCGACCTTTGGTATCAGCATCGGTTGTACGGCGGCATTATCGCGCAGGTGCGCCAATATCGTTGAACCTACTTCGTGCAGATTTATCATGTGCTTGGTAAGGCCTTCTGGATGAATGAGCATATCCAGCATATTGATGGTGCTATTGGCAGGCAAATGAGTTGCCCACGGCATGAGCGTACTCGTAAGCCATTGGCCACCGCGGTTGAAATGCAGTAAATTCCATTGTGCATCAATAACGAACGCAGGCATTGGGTCATGTGCATGCAATAGTCGTAATAGTGCGTCGTTTGCGATGGCGAGTGCAGGGTCATTGAGTGGTGCAGCGGAGTATGCAGGAGCATAGCCCGCTTGTAACATGGCAGCATTACAGACGATGAGTGGTGAGTCTAATTCTTGCAGCCATGCAATTAATAACTCTCGGCTCGGTTTAGCACGACCACTTTCCACAAAGCTGATATGCCTTTGCGATACATTTAATCGGAGCGATAGTTCAAGCTGACTAAAGCGGCGTGCTTTACGTGCTTGTTGCAAGGTGATGGCAAGGGAGTTATTAAGTATATTCATGGTTAGATTTTAGTCATCGTGTTGCTGTAACTCAATAACCTCTGAGGTAATTGCGCCCATGATGTTCTTGTTCAATACTGGGGCAAGAACCATTTGGAGTAAAGATATATGCAGCGCAATCTGATTATTTTAACCCTCATTGTATTTGGCGCACTCTCTGGAGCCGCATTGTGGAAATACGGCTATTGGGGGATTTTTATACCACCGTTCCAAACTTTGTATGCGGGTCAAATCCTTGCTGATCTCACTATTGCCTTAACAATGGTCATGTTTTGGATGTGGCATGATGCGAAAGCAACGGGGCGTAATATATGGCCTTGGATTATAGGAACCTTAGCTTTTGGCTCATTTGCGCCATTACTGTATTTATTGACGCGTAAATTACCTGTTAACTTAGCGTCATCAGCTCATTGATGTTTGGCCTATTCGTAAAACGGCTCTCCTTATGCACTGTTCAAGGAGAGCCGCTTTCCCGTTGGTAAAGCGGAGTCGAAACCAATACTCAACAGATCCTAGCTAACTCTTAGCTTTAATCCTCATCGTAAAATCGTATTCGCTGCCTGCCATCCCCACCAAGCCGCTTCTTCAAAAATCGAATAACCCGATAAATCACTGTGTGCAAATAACACCTTGCCATCCACAGCTTGTAATGCTTGCAAGCCAGTATTATGTAAGAAGCCAACGCTAGGTGATGCCATTGCATGAGCGCGTAACGTTAATTCAACGCCACGGGCACATTGCCATAATTGTTGACCATACACTTGCTGTAAATCGCTTAAGCCAAGTGTTAGTAACTCAGTATCAGAAGCGTGTTGTAACCATTCTCGGCCTATTTTTGCTGATGCGGCATTTAAGGCATGATAAGCGGTAAATACCGTGTATTCGGGTTTTGCAGCGCGTAGCCATTGATGCGTGTCAACGACATAACCCAAACTTTGGCTACCATAAACGACATTATCCCACGCTAAATCCACACCTTTAAACTCTTGGGGAAAACGGTCTAAATACACGTTGGTCACCAGCCACGGCGCATGAATCGGCATGTGTTGCTTGACATCAAAACCATAACTGCTGAGATGCGGTAGTAGGCGTGCGCTGACGTGTAAAGGCGTCGCACAAATCACGCGTTGTGCTTTAAGGATGAAGTTTTTTTTGCCTAATCCTGCGCTATACAATACATCAACGCCTTGCGAATGCTCGTTAATGTTAATAGCGAAACCTTGCAAGCATTGTGCGGTCTTGGGTAGCATTTTTTCGGCGAGATGATGCAAACCCTCCGACCAAGTCAAAACCGATGATTCACTGGCATTTTCACTCTGGCCATGACAACTGGCAAAATAATGCAGCCCTGCCCATGCCGAAATTTTTTGGCTATCCAAACCGTAGTCATCTTTGCAGCAATAGTCTAAATACCAACGTAAGCTCGGATCAGTAAAGCCGTGTGCGCTTAGCCAAGTCGCAAAGTTTTGTTTATCTAAGTCACGCCACTCTTGATCTTGTGACGACAACAGCGCAGGAATGGTAAATAACGGTTTGTCATCACGCCCTCGTTGTTGCTTTAGCTTATTAACCCAATTAAAAAAGCGTGTTTGCTGTTGCTGACTGTTGGCTGATGAATGGGGAATCACGCCATCTTGCCATTGTTGATTGGCAAAAATACGTTCATCTAAGGCATGAACCAAGGCTAATTCGTCATAACGGGGTTGTGTGCTAAAGGGGTTGGCTTCAATAATTTGCCATGCCGCTAACATCTCACGAATATGCACCGACTCCATTGTTGGCAACGGTAAATAATGTGCGCCACGCGGATAACGGACATCTTGCCATTGTCCTGCACTGGCATTGCCAAAGGGTTCTGCGCCCATTAACAGGACAAAATCGGTGTAGCCTTGTTGCTGTAAACGCCATGCGGCAGTCAGTCCTGCAATGCCGCTACCAATAATGACCGTCCCTACTTTGCGTTCGCCTGATGACGGTGGCAGGTGTTTTAGTTGTCGTAACCAATGACCTTCGTTCATTGCGGGTTTTAACACCGAGACAGGCAACCACGGCGGAATAGCAGGCAATAAGGGTTCTTTGCAGCCAGCTAATAACGTGGACGCAGCCGTGAATTGTAAAAACTGGCGGCGGTTCATCGGATGACATTACCCCAGTCTTGTTCAAAATAATGGACGAGCATTTGATTGTTTAAATGATTGGCTTCGACAGGAATCGCTTTCATGTCAGGCGGAAAGCGAAACATCAATTGGGTACTGGCCGCATCTAAAAAGCGGAGTGGCAAGGCGTAGTGTGTCGGTGGTTGATAGTTGTCGTGTTGTTTGGCTAGGACATAACCCCACTCGCCAAACGAAGGCACATGGGCATGATAAGGATAGGTAAAAAATCCTGCGGCTTTTAGGGTTGCATCAATACACCAAAATGAACGCGGCGCAAAATAAGGCGACGTAGACTGAACAACAAAAATGCCTGTTTCTGCAAGATGATGTTTAATCAGTCGATACATCGGCACAGAATATAATTTGCCTAAACCAAAATTCGATGGGTCGGGAAAGTCGGCAATAATCACATCATAGATTTGAGCGTTGTGTTCTAACCAACGGCCTGCATCATCATTAATCACCGTTACTTTGGTATTGGTCAGCGCGTGTTGATTGAGTGCGGCCAGTTCGGCGTTGTGACTGAATAAGCTAGTCATGGCAGGGTCTAAATCGACTAAGGTGACATGTTCGATGTTGGGATAGCGCAAAATCTCACGCACGGCTAAACCATCGCCACCCCCTAGCACCAACACCTGTTTTGCCGAAGGCAAGCTACTTAATGCGGGATGTACTAAGGCTTCGTGGTAGCGGTGTTCGTCGCGGGTGGAAAACTGCAAATTACTGTTAATATATAAACGTAAATCATCACGCCAACGCGTGACAATTAATCGTTGATAAGGTGTGGTTTGGGCATGAATAATCGGGTCGCCAAAAATATGTTGTTCAGACCATTGCACCAAACGATCACTGGCAAATAATCCCAACAGCAAGAATAAAATGGCAATCACGGCGCGTTGTTGTTGCAAACGGGGTTGGGCTAACTCGGCGGCAAAGTGTCGTGCCGTCCATAACGCAACAAGGGCATTACATAAGCCAAATAAAAAGCCTGTCCGTGCGAGACCGAGTTTAGGCGCAAGCACTAAGGGAAATAACAGCGAAACTGCCAATGCGCCCAAATAGTCAAAGGTTAACACCCGACTAATCAGCGTACTAAAGTCAGCTTGGCGTTGGTTTAAGACACGCATGACCAGTGGAATTTCCATGCCCACCAAAATGCCAATAATAAATACCAACGCATACAAAATAGTTCTAAAAGGCATGGATAACCATGCAAAAACAACAAATAATACCGCCGCCGATGCTCCACCAATTAAACCGACCAGCAATTCAATTTCAATAAAACGGTCTAATACCCGTTTTTCGGGCACATATTGAGCTAAGTGCGAGCCAATGCCCATCGCAAATAAATAACAGCCAATAATAGTGGAAAATTGCAAAATTGAGTCGCCGAGCAAATAACTGGCTAATGCCCCTGCAATTAGTTCATAGGCCAAGCCACACGAAGCGACAACAAAAACTGAGATGATGAGGGTGCGGTCGAGCATGGCTTATTATATGATGTAAAAAAATATGACCTGCATCATAAACGTTTAGTCATCTGCAAGGAAACGCGACATGCTTCCCACGTATATTTATAACTACGTCATTTATTTACTCGCTAGTTTAGCCATGATGTCCGTTTTTTCGCTCATCTATACCAAAATCACCCCTTATGATGAAATTAAAATGATTCGTGAGGGCAAAGCTGCCGCAGCGCTCAGCTTTTTAGGGGCATTGATTGGTTTTTCGCTGACACTGGCTTCGAGTATTTTACACAATGATTCGTTCGTGGCGTTTGCGGCTTGGGCGGGCGCAGCCATGATCGTGCAATTAGTCGTTTATAACGTTTTATCGCGGCTGATTCCTGATATGCACGATTGCCTCGAAAAAAACAATGTGGCGATGGGGGCATTATTGGGCGGTGTATCCTTAACCTTTGGCATTATCAATGCCGCGTGTTTATCTTAATGATTTGTAGAGGCGAATGTATTCGTCCATTAAAGCCATCACAGGAGTATTGACATGGGATTATTTTCTTTTATTGGCAAGCAGTTTGTTGATGTCATCGAATGGGACAATCAACCCGATGGCCAATTGATGTGGCGTTTTCCTTTTACCGATAATGAAATTCAATATGGCGCACAATTAACGGTGCGTGATGGTCAAATAGCGGTGTTTGTTAACGAAGGCCAAGTCGCGGATGTCTTTGGTGCAGGACTCTACAAACTTGAAACTCGTACTTTACCTGTCCTGACCAACTTAAAACATTGGGATAAGTTGTTTGCTTCACCCTTCAAATCGGATGTTTACTTTTTTAGCACCCGTTTACAACTTGGTCGTAAATGGGGAACACCGCAACCTATTACGATTCGTGATAGTGATTTTGGCATGGTGCGTTTGCGTGCCTTTGGTATGTATTCCTATAAGCTAACCGATGCCCAACGTTTTTATACCACCATTACAGGCGCAAACAACACTTACACGGTTGATCAACTAGAACCGCAATTACGCAATATCATTGTTGCCAATATCAGTAGTGCGTTGGGTAGTTCAGGTGTGCCCTTTATTGATATGGCGGCTAATCAAGGCTTAATGGCTGATAAAATCAAAGCGGTACTTTCGCCCTTATTTGTCAATTATGGTGTCGAACTGGATGCCTTTGTCGTCGAAAATGTGTCATTGCCCGACGAATTGCAAAAAGCCATTGATACCCGTATTTCGATGGGCATGATGGGGGATTTAAACAAATTCACCCAATATCAAGCCGCCACCGCGATTCCTTTAGCGGCACAAAATGAAGGTGGTATGGCAGGCATAGGCGCAAGCATGGCCGCAGGGATGGCAATGGGGCAGACCATGGCGAAAGCGTTTAATCCGTCAGCCGTCTCTCAAGCCGTTTTAGGGGGCGAATCCACCGCACCAGCACCTAGCAATAGCGGTGGCGACGACCCAAGCATTCGGTTAGAAAAACTCAAAGGTTTATTGGATAAAGGTTTAATCAGCCAAGCCGATTACGATAACGCCAAAGCCGAAGTCTTAAAGAAGCTGATGGGTTGATGAAGCCACTAGGTCAGCATTATTTAATGGAATGTGACGGGGTGGATAAGACGTTATTAGCCAACCCTGAGCAACTCAAAAATGTGCTTTATCAGTCAGCACAGGCCGCCAATGCTCAGGTGTTGTTGGGGCATTGTCATCACTTTGGCGAAGGTCAAGGTGTGACGGGCGTATTGTTGTTGCAAGAGTCGCATATCAGCATTCATACATGGCCTGAATATGCTTATGCCGCGATTGATGTCTTTATGTGTGGCGAGGCTCAACCGCAACGTGCCATAGAGGTGTTATTGATGTCTTTGCAACCGACACACCATCGTTGCCAATTGATCGCACGCAGCCCGTTGATGATGGCTCAAGGAAGGGTAGCTCCTTATGTTCTTTAAAGCTCATTGCCCCAGTTGTGGTGCTGATGTTGATTTTAAGTCACCTGCTTCGGTCATGGCGGTGTGTAGCTATTGTCAAACGGCAGTCTTAAAAGACGCAGATTCGGTCAAAGATATTGGCAAGATGGCCAGTGTTTTAGAAGACTATAGTCCATTACAAATAGGCACTACAGGACTCTATCAACAGCAGGCATTCACCTTATTAGGCCGTATTCAGCTTAAATATGAGGATGGCTTGTGGAATGAGTGGTATGCGTTGTTTGATGATGGTCAAGAGGGTTGGCTCTCTGAAGCTTCGGGACAGTTTGTTTTTACTTTGCCTGATGGTGTCGCCGAAGATGCACGACCTTTTGAGCAACTTGCACCCAACAGCAAATATCGCTTGTATGCTGCAACCGATGTTCGCACTGCACGGTGTACAGGTGGCCAAGGTGAGTTACCGTTTAAAGTTGGTAAGGGGTGGCAAACACAAACCGCTGACTTTCGCATCAAAGATAATTTTTTAACCTTAGATTATTCCGACGGCTTTCCGCCTTTACGTTATGTCGGTAAAGCGGTGGCTTTAGAACAGTTACAGTGTCAGTTATTGCGTGATACCGACACGATTCAAGACAGTGCAGGACGTTTTAAAGGCCAAACGCAAGCCTTAGACTGCCCCAGTTGCGGCGCAGCCATCCAATATAGTAATCAACAGTTTAAGCATATTGTTTGTCCTTCATGCAGTGCCAATGTCGAACTCAGCGAAGACAAAGCGATTGTCATTGAAAAACACCGCCAAGTCGCAGCGTTGGCGACGAGTTTATCGTTAGGGGATGTTGGAAAAATAGACAATATTGACTATACCTTGATTGGTTTATTACAAGCCGAAGAGTTAGGCGAAGACGCAGGCGCACCGTGGGTAGAGTATCTGCTGTATAACGCGACGGCAGGATTTTTATGGTTGGTGGAGAGTAGCGAAGGCTGGGAAAAAGTCACCGTTTTAAATGAAATGCCTGATAACACCAGTCGAGATAGCATCAGTTATCAGCAAAAAACATGGAAGAAATTATGGACATACAAAGCGCGTGTCACCTATGCCGCAGGGGCGTTTAATTGGCGAGTGAAAGTTGGTGATGTCACCGAAATTACCGATTATCAAGCGCAACCGCAAAAAGTTAGTGCCGAAAAAACGGCCAATGAAATGACGTGGAGTTTGGCGCAAAAAATTAACGCAGCTACTGTGAGTCAATGGTTTGGCAAAACGGTTACTGCACCTGCTACCGCCAATACGAGCGGCGATAAGTTAGGTTTATTTAAGGTTTTCGCGGTGGTGCTATGGGTTATTAATATGCCATTAATCGTATTTGGGTCGGGCAGTTTTATCCTCACCATTATTTCAACGGCGATATTGTGGTTTTTAGCGGTAGGGACGTGATATGTCGCAAATTCAGTATGTGTTTTGGGGAATCTTAATCGTCTTTATTACCACCCTACTGAACGTGTCTAGTTCGGGTGGTAGTTCAAGTAGTGCTAGTCGCAGTTGGAGTAGTGGTGGCGGCAGTGGTTGGTCGTCAGGTGGTGGGCATAAATAATCACCCTATACTGCGCCTTAAAAATGATGCGTCGAAGGAGACTCTATCGGCTCTAAATGTGTTAGCACATGACTGCCATGCAAGACTTTTTCAATGTCAGCTTCAAGTAAGTCGAGTAAATCATGGCCACGTTGTACCGTCCAATCCGCAGGAACGAGAATATGTACCGAAATAAATTTGTGTGAGCCAGCTTGTCTTGTTTTTAACGAGTTATACGCAATACCTTCTTGAGTTGCATAACGGCCAATAATGTCATGAATAATCGTGAGTTCATCGCTTGGCAGCGACATATCCATCAAACCATCAACCGAACGGCGTAATAATTGAAAACCCGTCCAAACAATATTAATGGCGACCGCAATCGCAATAAGAGGGTCTAATACTAACCAACCTGTCGCATAAACCGCACCGATACCAATCAGTACACCGCCTGATGTCCACACATCGGTCATTAAATGATGAGCATCGGCTTCTAAGGTAATGGAGTGATGTTTTTTACCCGCACGTAATAACACAAAAGCGGCAGCAAAATTGACAGCAGAGGCGACAAGGGAAATCATCAAGCCCAAGCCTACTTGTTCAATGGCTTGTGGATGAAATAGGCGAGGTAATGCTGCCCAAATAATACTGACCGCAGCAATCAGAATTAATGCCCCTTCAACACCACTGGAAAAATATTCTGCCTTACTATGGCCAAAGGCATGATCGTCATCGGCAGGTCTTGCGGCAATCGTTAGCATGGTTAATGCCATGATGGCGGCGGCAAGATTGACAATAGACTCCATCGCATCTGATAACATACCCACAGAGTCAGTGACTAAGTAGGCCACCGTTTTTAGACTCAAGGTGATAACAGCCGCAGCAATAGACAACCACGCATAACGGGTCAAATTAGACGATGCCATAACGAAGAGTCACATAAACTAAAAGAATAGAGAATCATACTAACATAGGCTTAAGAAAAAATTATCATACTCACAATGTTTCATAAAACTGCCATCGTTTCAAAACTTGGCTTTATAATTGAGACAAAGAGCAGAAAATATAAGTGACAGACGGTGTGTTAACCGTTAAAACAGAAGGGTAAGAAAAATAACGATGGATAACCCCTAATGACTGATGGTATGAAAATTTCGCAGTGGTTTATGCGTCTTTTACTCAGCGTATGTTTGCTGATCGTTTGGCCTGTCATGGCGAATCAGTCTATTGTCATTCAGGATAAAGACAGCCAATTAACGCTAGGTAAGCAACTCAGTTATTTTGAAGATCCGAGTTTGGAATATGTGTTGGCGGATGTATTAAGAGAAGAAAAGCAAGGCCGCCGTCACTGGTCTCAAGCGAATGCGTTATTTCCTAATTATGGTTTTTCATCCTCAGCGTATTGGGTCAAATTACCTTTTACGAATCACTCCGCGCAACAACAGTGGATTTTGCAATTAAATTATCCACTGATGGACGAAATAGAATTATACGTGCCGAATGCTGAGGGGCAATATCAACAATATCTCAGTGGTGATAGCCTACCTTTTTCTAAGCGATTGCTCAAAGATCGAAGTTTTGCCTTTCCAATCACATTGCCAACAAACACAACGCGGGATATTTATCTCCGTCTCAAAAGTCGAGACTCCATGATTATCCCGATTAGTTTATTAACCCCTGACACGTTTCACGATAGTCAGCGCCAAGAAGGGTTTTTGTTTGGTATGTATTACGGGGCGATTTTAATTATTTTGCTCTACAATATTTACTTGTTTGTGATTCTACGCGACCAAAATCATCTTCATTATATTATGGTGTTAGGCTGTTATGCGGTGATTGAACTGAGTCTCAATGGGGTTGGCTCCATGTATTTATGGGGTGATTTTCCAGAAATGGCCAAACGTATTCGACCATTTGCCATTGCTTTGTTATCGCTGACCAGTTTTATTTTAACAAAAACATTTTTACAAATACCTAAAATCACGCTGGGGCGTGTCAACGTCGATCCATTTTTTAGCGCATTTATTATTATTGCCTTGGTTGGGTCGTGGCTTTTTCCGTTCACCTTCGCCATTCAATTTGCCATGTTAACAGCATTTATTTCTGCTCCTGTTATGTACGGTGCAGGTATTTATATTTGGCGACGTGGTAATCGTTTGGGAATGTATTTTACCTTGGGTTGGTCTGGGTTAATTATTGGCGGTAGTGTCAATGTCTTGCGAGCTTTTGATATTTTACCTGTCAATTTTTGGACAACGTATGGCTCACAAGTGGGTTCAATTTCGACTTTATTAATTTTGAATACCGCATTAACAGATCGCTTACGATTCTTACAAAAAGAAAATGAAGAAGCGCAGCGTTCGACCATCTTAAAACAAGAAGAAGCGAATCGTTTGCTTGACCAAATGGTGCGTGAGCGAACGGAAGAATTACTCCTTAAAAGTCAAGAAGCTGAAAAAGCCAAGTTACAAGCAGAAACGGCGGTGCGTGTTAAAAGTGAGTTTTTAGCCAATATGAGTCATGAAGTGCGTACTCCCATGAATGGCATGATTGGCATGACGCAATTGTTAGCCGACACTCCGTTAAACGTTGAGCAAAAACATTATATCAATACCATTCAATCGTCTTGCGAAGCACTGTTACGGATTATTAATGATATTTTGGATTACTCAAAAATTGACGCGGGCAAGTTAAGTATTGAACACGCCAATTTCGATTTATACCGTTTGATTGATGAATGTGCGTTATTGTTTGCTTTACATGCCAAAGAGCGCGGCCTACCGATTAAAACCGAAATCTTGCCTGATGTTCCGCGTTGGATGGTGGGAGATTCGACGAGAATTCGACAAATTATTATTAATTTGTTGGGCAATGCCTATAAGTTCACCGAGCATGGTGCAGTGACGTTACGCGCCTATCTGCGAAAAGATAATGGTAAAGACGGTGTTTTGGTTCAGTTTGAAGTTCAAGATACGGGTATTGGTATTACCAATGAACAGCGTGAACGACTCTTTCAATCATTTTCACAAGCGGACTCTTCGGTGACGCGTAAATACGGCGGGACAGGTTTGGGGCTCGTTATTTGTCGTTCTTTAGTGCGGTTAATGGATGGTGAGATTGGGGTAAAGAGTGTTCCTAATCAAGGGTCGATTTTTTGGTTTTATGTGTTGATGTATCATGGTTCAGAAGTCATCACTAAAACCAAAATCGAAAAAGAGCGTGTGGTATTGCCAAGTTATCCTGATTTGTCGGGCTTGCGTGTGTTGATTGCGGAAGATAATCCGACGAATCAAATGGTCATTGTTGGTATGTTGAAAAAATACAATATCAAACCAACGGTCACGAATGACGGCTTAGAAGCCCTACAAGTGTTTATGTCAATAGAGTCAGGTTTTGATGTGGTATTTATGGATTGTGAAATGCCCAATATGGATGGTTACACAGCCACAGAGCGGATGAGGGAGTGGGAGAAAAATCGGCATTTAGCGTCTGTATTAATTTATGGAGTGAGTGCTCATGCTTTAGCAGAATATCAACAACGTGGCATGAGTTCAGGGATGAATGACTTTTTGGTCAAACCACTCAAACAAGAAGATTTGTCAAAAGCACTCACGCAGGTCATGACACAGTTGATGGTCAATAAATTAGCGCGTTAACAGGGGCGAGTTAATAAGGAGCTTCATCTTCATAATTGCCAGCAGGGTCATAATGGCAAGCCAGATATTCTTTATCGCCACTTTTAGCCATGCCACAACCGACTTGATAGGTTGTTTTCCAAATTAATTGCGTGTAATGGCCAACCATTCCACCTTTCGTGACATGAGGAAAAATACCGTAAACAAATTGGCTTTTTTCTGAGCCCCATGCGTCAATCATTTGTTTCGTTTGATACGCTCCCGCCGTGCCACGCCATAAATTTTCGCCAAAGTCCGTTTTAGAGTGTCGAAACTCGTTATTGGCTGCTAAGTGATTCGCCCATGCTTGCGCGCTTTTAGCGAGTTCGTCAGACCAAACCAACGGTGTCAGTTTTAATTCATCTCGATAGGGATTGTGATACGTTAAAATACTTGCGGCATCTAAGGCGGTTACATGCTCGACGATAGCAGGAGGTGTTGTGCTGACAGGTTGTTCGGATGCGGGCGCATAGGCTAAAGCAGCGGTTGTCCAAGAGGGAGCTTCCGCCCAACTAACAGACGTTACCAGCCACAAAGACAGCAATAAGCAGACACGCATAAAAACTCCTTGTCGGGAGGCTAGTTCATTTCCCTCGTACGAATATTGATACATAAGGGAATGGAGTCGTTGATGTTGGACTGACACAAAGCACGGAGGCAAGTCAGATGTTAATCACATGTTAAATGAAAATAACACGTTGTGTCAGTCCTATCATAGCCGAATTAAAGCATATTTAGCGTGAGAAATGCAGCCGTATCTCAGTGCTTATTGGCCATCAAGCAGTTGACCAACAATGTCTAAATCATAAAAATCAGTCAGTTGAGCTTTAATGCGTTCGGCTAAAAATCCAGATTGCAGCATTTCAACAACAACAGGTTCAGCAAAAAGCTGTGCTTCTTTGAGAATAATCTCACGGTTAATATTAAAATCTGCTAACAGTGTTAGGCCATCTTTATGAGCAAATTGGTTAAACCAAACGGCAATCAACTCTTTGAGCAACTCGTGTGTGTAAGGTGTTTGACGAACGTGATTCCAAATATCAATCCCAATTTTAGAGCCAAACTCAATATCGTCTTCACCCATGTATTGTTGCGTAACAGACAATGGCTCTGCTTTAATTTTGTGCCACATTTGATCGGCAACATGATGAATTTGTTTGGCATCTAAGGTGCGAATTAACACTTTTTCGCTCAAATCCACAATGCTTTGCATGTTCTTATGCAAATAACTGCGAATGGCAGCTTCAATTGCGCCATTACTGCCCGTACTTTCCATTAAGCCTTTGCCCATTTTCATCAGCGATGACATACCGGGTACTTTTTTGGCTAAAGGGTTTTCATGCAATAAATAATCACTCAACGCATGGAAAACCACATCGGACAATAATTTGGCATAAACAGGATTGGCAATCGCTGCGTGAATAATGTCTTTTTTAAGCGTGTCATGGCTGGCAATTTTTTCGACAATTGCCAAATAGTTTTTATGTTCAATGAGTTGGTGAACATAGGTTTTACTGTTGAGTGGGCTATTAAAAGCCGCTTTGGCAATGGTGACGATTTGGAGGCGTAAACCTTCGGTGGGAGCTTGATTTAACACATAGTCAACGACAACGGCTTGAATGCGTTCAACGCTAATCACCCGATTAATCGGGGTAACACTTGACCAATCTAAAAACGCGTTCACTTCACGTTGCAACGTGGCGGCTAAGTTTTCGGGCGAAACTTGAGCGAGTAAGTGTTGGCTATGTGCCTCAAGTAAGGCGGCGGCTTTAACGTGCATGAAAAAATCCTTGCATCAAATTAGGGTTTAACAGCCGCAGGCGCGGGTGCAAATTTGTTGGGTGTTGCTTGCGCTTTGTCGAGGAACTTTAAGTAAGCTTCACTGACAGGGTAGTCCGCTTCCAAGATGGGGGTATGTCCAACATCCTTCAAGATTAACACTTCTTCATTTTTGAGATGTTCTTTCAGTTCGTCAACGACAGCAACATCAATCACCGCATCTTTATCACCCCAAACTACTAATGTTGGGGCTTCTATACTGCGTAAGCCCATTTGGAAGGTGTCGGGTTGCGTCCATTTCATTTGCTCAATCAAGGCGTTCATGAGTTTTTCTTGTTCGACTAAATGAGTGACGTGTATTTTTTCATAACCTTCCATTAACTCTTTAGGCACAAATGGTGTGTCATAAGTCGCTACTTTTGAGATTAAACGCTCAAAGTCACCAGGTTTACGGACTAACATATTGAGTAAATCTTGTGGTTTAGCAATTAGTGAATTACCTACTTTGGTATAAACGCCTGCGGTGTCAACCAATAAAACGCTTTTGACTTCAAGGAAATAGAGCGCAGAATACAAAACAGCAATGCCACCGCCTAAAGAGTGACCTGCAATGTGTAAATCTTTTTGAATACCTAACGCCAACACAAACTGACGTACCGCATCGGATAAGTCAGCCAATTGATAGCCAAACGTCGCAGGAGCTTTAGTATCGCCATGACCGGGTAAATCAACGGCAACAACGTGATATTTTTTGGTTAAACGATGAGCAATACGATTCCAGTTGTCACGCGAGCCAGAAAAGCCATGCACCAATAAGACCGTGGGAGCACCTTTCACGCCGCCCTCGCTATACGTAAAAGTAATGTCACCTGCTTTAATCGTTTTGTTTTCTAAACCTGCCCACGTGCGCTCTTGTGCTAATACAGATTGCATCAGCGCAACAGGATCGCTCACCAAGGGTGCAGCGAAAGTATAGGAGCTGCTAAAAGCTAAGGGTAGCAAGATAGCAAGAGTGAGTTTTTTTAGCATAATCAATTCCTAATTATTATAGTGGCACTAATGACCGAGTGTAGGCGAGGGCGACAGCGCCTACAATGACTATATTGCGTGGTCAGTTTGTCTTAAAAGCGATAGTCTGTTTTTGAGACACGGTCACATTCATCGTGACGAATATGTCATTTCTGTGGACTACTACTAAGATACAACATCTCATTGCTTAAAGCCCGAATCTAAACACGTTATAGTCAACGTCATAAACCTAACAATGTCAGTGCATATTAAAATGAAAAAAAATACCGTTTCCTTTCGTATAGATACCCGCTGGTGCTTAGATGAGCTATTAAAAGATGGCCGTATCAGTCAGCGAGATGCCAATTTAGTGGCAACAACGACTCGCACGCGTGACAAAATTTATTGGCATCCTTTGCAAATTATTGCTGAATTCGATTTTATTGATCCGTCCAAGAGCAACACGAAACTCAGCATCGACACATTAACCACATGGCTAGCCGAAAAAGCAGGACAACCGGTTTTTCATATTGATCCGTTAAAAATCAATGCAGGTATTGTCACGGCTGTTATGTCTTACGCCTTTGCCGAGCGTCATGGTATTTTGGCGGTGCAAGTCTTCAAAGATGAAGTAGTCATTGCCAGCGCACAACCCTTTCATCATGAATGGGAAGAAAACCTTAAACATACGCTTAAAGGTAAAGTCATTACCCGTGTCGTCGTTAATCCTGCACAGTTACACCGTTACAGCATTGAGTTTTATAAACTGGCGCGTGCGATTGAAGGGGCAAATAACAGTGACTCCGTCAATAGTAATGTCAATCGCATTGGTAATTTTGAGCAGCTATTAGACCTCGGTAACAATCAAAACCCTGATGCCAATGACCAACATATCGTTAATATTGTTGATTGGTTATTACAGTATGCTTTCGATCAGCGTGCCAGTGATATTCATTTAGAGCCGCGCCGTGAGTCAGGGCGGGTACGTTTTCGGATTGATGGTGTTTTGCATAATATTTATGAGTTTCCCGGTCAAATTATGACGGCGGTTGTGTCTCGAATTAAAATTTTGGGACGAATGAATGTCGCCGAAAAGCGCAAACCGCAAGATGGTCGTCTAAAAACCCGTAACACCAAAGCGCAAGAAATTGAATTACGGTTATCAACTTTACCGACAGTTTTTGGTGAAAAGTTGGTCATGCGTATTTTTGATCCTGAAGTGTTGGTTCGTGGGTTTAAAGAGTTAGGTTTAGTCGGTGCTGATTTTGATAAATGGCAAAAAATGGTTAAAGAGCCGAATGGCATTATTTTGGTTACAGGGCCTACAGGTTCGGGTAAAACGACGACCTTATATTCAACACTCAAACAATTAGCAACTGAAGAAGTAAATGTGTGTACGGTTGAAGACCCCATTGAAATGGTTGAACCCAGTTTTAACCAAATGCAGGTTCATCATGGCATTGAACTCGGCTTTGCTGAAGGTATTCGGGCATTAATGCGCCAAGACCCCGATATTATTATGGTCGGTGAGGTGCGTGACCATGACACGGCAGATATGGCGATTCAAGCGGCACTGACAGGCCATTTAGTGTTATCAACCTTGCATACCAATGATGCTCCTTCTTCGGTAACGCGTTTACTTGACTTAGGTGTTGCGCCATTTTTAATTACTTCGACGGTGATTGGTGTGATGGCGCAGCGTTTAATTAGAACCTTATGCCCACATTGTAAAGTTGAAGCGACTTGCGATGAGGCAGCTTGGTTAGAGTTAACGCAACCGTGGAAGGCGACTATGCCGAGTAAAATTTCCGCGCCTAAAGGCTGTTTGGAGTGTCGGGATACGGGCTATTTAGGGCGTGTTGGCTTATATGAAATTATGCCGATGACCAATGATATTAAACGTTTATTGAATGATGGTGCGCCACTGACCGAACTCAAAACGCAAGCCTATCGTGAAGGCTTATTGCCATTACGTTTAGCAGGCGCGCAAAAAGTGGCGCAAGGCTTAACGACCATTGAGGAGGTTTTAAGGATTGTGCCGTTGAGTTAGATGGGGTTATGACATGGTTTAACGCCGTAGCCTGTGTGGAACACGGTATTTAAGGTAGTAAGATTGTTTTGACGTATGTTTGTTCCGTATTTCATACGGGCTTAGGGTTACTCATACTTTTAGAGTTTTGTAGGAAAAGGAAGACAAAAAATGAATTACAAAAAAAACATACTGCTGGTGTTTTTTATTTTAAATATAATCAATACGGTACATGCAAATCATTTAAACAACACCTTCCTTAACTCTGAGCTATTGCCTATTTGCTATGACTTTCGTTTTTGTGGTTACATGGATACCCATGGAAAAAATATCATTACTCCAAAGTTTAGCGAAGCACTTTTTTTTAATGACGAAAATACTGCAATTGTAAGAAAAGATAATTTGTATGGAATGATTAATCGTAAGGGCGATTATATTATTGAGCCTCAGTTTTCATATCTTGGTGACTTTAAGGATGGACTTGCATTAGCTGGCAACAAACATAGCCTATATGGTTATATTAATAAAAATGGTGAGTTTATTATTAAGCCTAAATTTCAAAGAGCTAAGTCATTTGTTGGAGGTTTAGCTATTGTTTTTAAAGATGATTTCTGGGGTGTAATTAACCAGCAGGGAGCGTTTATAGCTTCTCCTCAATTTACCTACATTGATTCTTTTAATAATGGCGTTGCATTCGCAAAGAAAGAGGGACTCTGGGGTATTCTGAATACACAAGGAAGTTTTATGGTGATGCCGCAGTTTCAATATATTAATGGCTTTATTAGAAGCTTTAATGAGGATTTAGCTCTTGCAAAGCAAGATAATTTGTTTGGGTTTATTAATACTGAAGGACAGTTTGTTATTAGCCCAAAATTTAAAAAAGCAGGTTTTTTTTCGGAGGGTTTAGCTGCTGTCTTAAAAAATGATTTATATGGATTTATTAACAAGAAAGGTGATTTTGTTATTCCACCACAATATGATGATGCTAGTTATTTTATAGAGGGTTTAGCATATGTCAAAAAAAATGGACACGTAGGGTTTATTAATAAAAAAGGTGAGTGGCAAGTAAAACCTATAATTTCTACATCGGATTTTTCAAAAAATGAAGACGAGCAAAGCAAGCACTTTAATCATGGCTTTTTAAAAATAATAAAAAGTGATTTAGAAGAGTATTATATCGATAAGAAAGGGAAAGCTATTTATCCCATAAAAAATATCATAGTAAGTAAAGAAAATAATATGATACAAGTATTAAAACCACAAAGATTGCATGAGTTTTGTTACGCCTTAAATAAATGTGGGTATGTAAATAATATTGGTAATATTGTGATTCCTCCAGTTTATGATGAAGTTGGTTTTTTTAACCTTGGCGTAGCACGGGTTAAGAAAAATGGTCTACTGGGTCTTATAAAGAATGATGGAAATTTTTTTCTAAAACCACAGTTCCAATCTATAGAAAAATGTTATAAAGATGAATATGTTAGCGATTTTATCATTGTTAAAAAAAATGAATTATTTGGCCTTGTTGATTTTAAAGGAGATGTAATTATTCCAATAAAATATGATGATATTAGATGCACTCCAAATAAAAATATATTTCAAACAAAAAAATCAGATAAAGATAAGTTGGTGAGTGTTAGTGATAATAATCTTTTTAAAAGAATTGGATTTTATAGTTTCGATAATGATAATAGCTTTGTGTATATAATTCAATATGAAACTATGTTAAAAGGATTTGCCGATATTACAGGAAAAATTATTGTAAATCCGAAATTTAAAGAGTTGGGTAAGTTTAACGATGGTGTGGCAGTTGCCAAGCAAGATGAATTATATGGACTTATAAACACAAAGGGAGATTTTGTCATTCAGCCCCAATTTGAATCAATCTATGTATTTAAAGAAGGTTTTGCACAGGTTAAAAAAGATGGTTTATTGGGTTTTATTGACACAAGTGGAAGGGTTGTCAGTGAGCCTCAATTTGAGTACGCTGAAAATTTTGAGCGAGGACTAGCTAAAGTAGCAATAAAAAAACTATGGGGTTTGATTAATACTAAGGGTGAAATTGTCATTGAGCCACAATTTGATGAAATTAGAAAGTTTGATAATAGATTTGCCCGTGTTGTAAAAAATGGTTTATATGGATTAATAAACTCGGAAGGTGAAATTGTTATTGAGCCACAATTTGAAGATCTTCGAGTTTATGGTAAAAATTTAGTAATTATTAAGGTAAATGGATTGTATGGTCTTTTAAAAGTGGGCGAAGATACTAGCAATAAATCATTGTTTGAAAAAATAGGTCTTTTAAATAAGCCAATTCAAGAAGTCTTATATGCATCAATAAAAAATGAAATAAAAACGATTATTAAGCCTGAATTTGATAGGATAGGAGGTGTTAATGTAGATAGGTATGGATATGATGATGATGTTTTTTATTTTGATGAGGAAGAAAATGGACATGAGTTAATTAAAGTTGTAAAAAATAATTTAATGAGTTTGGCAACTCTTGATGGTAAAGTTCAAATAAAGCCTGAGTATCAAGAAATTAAAGAATTTATGGGGTATTATAATTATCATGTTGTTATTTTTAGAGTTAATAAAAATGGACTTTATGGTTTGATTGATATGAATGGTAATATGATCGTTGAGCCTGAATTTGAGGCAATAGAGTGGGTGAATCAAAAAATTATTAAAGTCAAAAAAAATGGTTTATATGGTTTGATGACTACTGATTTTAAACCAATTGTCGTTCCTCAATTTAGTGAGGTTTTAGAAGGCACCAATGATTTTGTATGGGTTAAAAAAAATGGATTGTTTGGCCTTTTAAAGTTTAATGGTCAATGGCTTGTTCCTCCTCAATTTAAAAGCTTCCATAGCTGTTTTTCGTCAGCTTCCGGTTACGATAAAAGTGCACCTCTATGTGTTCAAAAAGACGGGTTGTTTGGATTGATACATAATGGTAAATGGTTACTTAAGCCTCAATTTAAATTCTTCGGTTTCGGTTTTCACTATTCACACAGGAACTTTATACTCGTCAAGCAAGGAGGTCGCGTACGTCTTGTTGACTCTAAAGGACATTACATAACGAGCTTTGATAAAAACTTAGCTAAAGTTGTCAAAAAAAGATAAGCAAACCTAGACTTGGTGGGCTGGGCTTAAATCCAGTAAGGTAGGATGGATAGACGGAGGAAACCCATCATTTGCGGTTTGGATAAAGGCAGTGGTGTGTCAAAAAGCAGTGCATAATCCATTGATTATGATGGGTTTCGTGCCTCTACCTATCCTACGCTTGTTATTTGTGATGATGAATTTTATGGTGATGGGTTTTGTATCTCTACTATTCTAATAATAGGGTTTTAGAAACTAATTTGTAAAAATACAACGCAGGAAGCTCTCTCTATGTCTTTTAATACATGGCTAAAGAATAGTCGTTTTCTATTGTGGTCTTTTGCATTTATTCCTTTAACGTCATGCAGTATGGATTTTCCATGGACAAACAAAGAGCCAATCCCCTTTGAGCAACCTTTACCCATTAACACGCAGCCTAAGCGATTGGCATTAGGCTATAGTTTTGCGATAGGCGTTAAAGAGGATGGGACAGTGTGGAGTTGGGGGGGGGGGATGGAAAGGAGTATTAGGAACAGGCTATCAAAGTCGTGAAAACCCACAAGTTATACCTAATATGACCGATTTTATTGAGGTAGCCTCAGGCAGTGAGCATGTATTGGCGTTGCGTAAAGACGGTACAGTATGGAGTTGGGGCAGTAATGAAAAAGGGGCATTAGGATATAAAGATGATGGTGTGTCTTATGGACCACCAAATGAAATACGTTTTAGGCCACATCAACTAACCCCCAAACAAATACCTAATTTAAAAAACATTATAAGTATAGCAGCAGGGTATAGTTTTTCATTGGCGTTGGATAAGCAGGGAAGAGTGTGGGGATGGGGGAGTGAGTCTTATATATTAAAAAATGTCTTTGACAAAACCACACAAAAAGAACCAAAGATTGTATATGAAGATAAAAATATTGCCAAAATAGTGGCTGACCGCTCGGCAGAAACGAGCATCATTTTTAATGATGGGACAGCAATTATTTTCCCCGTGGGTAGTTCGGAAATGTTTGATGATGTTAAAGAAGGTACTCTGTTAAAAGACTACCGTATTTACCGTGTGCCTTTTAATGATGTGGTTGATGTCAGTATGGGAGGTGCAGGAAGTTTGTACGCCTTGTTACGAAAAGATGGCACCGTATGGGCATTAGGCATGAATAAATTTGGTGCCTTAGGACAATGCGATTATAAGCGTTATAAAGGCTTTGTCAGAGTAAAAAATCTAAGCCGTATCAAAAAAATAAATACCACCATTGCATGGGATGAAGAAGGGTATTTATGGCATTGGGGAGTCAATATTTATGAAAAATTGCTGCTTAAACAAATTGTTGGTAATTATTATAATGGTCATGAACCCTGCCCGATACGCGGCATTAAAAAAACTGATTTAAGTTTTTTTGTGGATGGCCATATCAATCAAGTCAATCAAGTTATTGGCTTAGACAATGGCGAAGTCTTGTTTTTAGAAGAGCGTCGCAGTAAGGAGGCGTTGCATCCCATCAATTGGTCTTGGAAATAAACGTCAACTACACACAAGCAAGCGTAGGATAGGTAGAGGCACGAAACCCATCGCAATCAATGGCTTGTACAGAGCCTGTAAATTAAACTGTGTAAACGTTTAAATTTAGATACCCTTTTAAAGGG
>VIAD01000022.1 GCA_006546595.1 Moraxellaceae bacterium AER2_44_116
CTTTATCACCGCGTTTAACGAAGACCTTATCTATCACGCCTGTCACGGGAACACCGACAGCGACTTGTTGAGTCGGTTCGATGAGGCAATCACCAGTGAAGGATTCGCCATAGGCCAAGCTGGTCAGGCATAAGGCTGGAAGAAAGAAAAGAAACCTTTTAGGCGCATTGGCGAGATAACCATCCATGTGTGTGCATTTCTTATAGAAGTTAACGAGTTAGAATAAGGGCCTATGTGCGATTCTACACATAAATGGTGGTTAGCTGTAGGTATAAAAGTGACTAAATATTGCCAACCAGTTATCAATTTTAGTGCAAAATCGAATCATATCTTTTTATTTCCCTCTAACACATCACATTTTCGATGTGGTGATGCGAGGTATTCATCACAAATATACATAGTTAAGCGGATTGAAATTGCCTCTCATATGAAATTAGCTGCAATTTAGAGTATGCGCAGAACTGTACTTGATCGTCTAAAATAGGTATACGGGAACAAAACCATAGTCTAGGTAATTACGGAGAGACGTTAAATGCAGCTCTACTACACCCCACGATCACATTTTTCTCGCAAAGTTAGAATTCTGATGGCTGCGTTAGATTTATCGGCTGAGCTATTGGATGTGGGCAACGTTGCAGATGCTAACGAATTGGCATTTGGGCCAAATCCGTTAATGAAAGTTCCTACGCTAGTTGACGGTAAGGTCGTCGTTTTTGACTCTGATCATATCTGTCAGTACTTGGTACAGAAATATGATCCACTGGATCAGTTTGGCGTGCTTATTCGTGATGTTAATGTGTGTAATACCCGAGCGATCCTGAATAGTATCATGGCTGCTGAAGTTGATCTGATTCTTGCCGCCAGATCAGGGATAGCCACTGAGCATCACCCTCGATTCGACAAAGTAAAGCTTGTCATCCGACATGGCTTGGAATGGTTGGAAAACAATGCAGCCCTATTTTCCACAGGGCCTCTCTCGCTGTCATTTCATTTAGTCTGCATGCGGGATCATTTGCTGCTGTTTGGCAATATGCCAACTGATCTTGCGCTGCCTAACTTAGCCGCACGTATTCATCAACTCGAAGATTTACCTTATATCTCAAGCACAAAACCACAATAGCCATTATCAAGAATAAAACCCGTTTGGACTACAAACTATTATTGGCTCAAGCGATAAGTGAAAAATGTCAGAATCTCATCCTTCGCAGCCAACGTCGGCTGTCCTGCCTCATCAATCAAATGAGCCGTCACGACACTGTGAGGGCAACGAACATGATGCTCGAAGAAAGGGGCAACCTCAGAACAAGCGGCACTATCAGGAAGGACACGCGCAATAAAACGGTCACCTAAGGCTTCGGTATAAGCGGCAAATCGTTGTGCTCGGCAAAATTTATCGCCTTCAAAGCGATAGGCAAGTACCGCGAGATCTTCCTGATCCAATCGCTGGCGAACAGTTTGAATCTCGTCGGGTGATATTTCAAGGCCTGCGGGATCATTCATCGGTAGTGACGGTTGACAAACAACAGGTGCTAATACCGAAGGCTCCAGCATCATCGTTAACGCAAAATTACCCGTAAAACACATACCAATCGCGCCAACACCCACTCCGCCACACTCTTGATGCGCAAGTCGAGCCAGTGCCATCAGCCATTGGGTGACGGGGCTGGACTGGTTTGCGGCAAAGGCGCGAAACTCAGCACTGATACACGCTCGCTGAAATATCGCTGCGCTTTCTTCTGCACTGGCAACAATGCCGTCACGACCAAACAGTGAGGGCATATACACCGTAAATCCTGCATCACTCACCCATCGACTAAAACGGGCAACATGCGGGCTAATACCTGGCATCTCCGTCATGACAATCACGGCTGGGTCTGAGCCAGCGGTATAGACGCGTTTGCTAACCCCATTCAGTGAAATTTCTCTCACGTTAAAATCATCCAGCGGATCGTTCTCGTGCATGCTGCGTTTGTGGGTTGTTGATCCGTCGTCATGAGTAGTAGTCATTGTTATGCTCCTTGAGGCGCGTTATCGGCGAAGGTCGTTAAAGTATTATCCAGATGATCCCAAGGCGCGGCATGGCTTGCGAATAGATTTGCTCTTGGCCTAAACATGGCGGGGTCATCCAGTGTGCCTGCGCTAATGGCAATCTGTGCAGGCATAATGTCTAATAACCCAAACAGACGTGAACCGCAGTTTGGACAGAAGCCTCGTCTAATTGCTTTTCCGCTACGTCCAAGACTCTGAAAATAGCGAGGCTCCCCCGAAATCGTCACCGATTCCATTGCAAAAAATGCGATGGGCACATAAGGCCCTCCGCTACTTTTTTGACAATCGCGACAGTGACAATTAAATTGCAGTATCGGTTTTTGTGAACACTGATAACGTATTGCCCCACAGAGGCAGCCCCCTTGCATGGTCATAATAAGCTCCGATCTTCAGCCAAACGCTTAGCAGGTTTGGTCAGTGTGATAATTTGAAGTCCGTCTATACGAGGTTGGCCAACGCCTGCATCAATGGGATAATCCTCTGCTTCACCCGTCTGTTGATAACCACGTCGTTGATAAAACGCGATCAGCTCAGGCCTAGCCAACACCACGCAAAGTCGAAACGTTGTCGCACTAAAATGTTCAGCCGCATATTGCTCGGCCTCTAATAGCATCCGTTTGCCTAAACCATGAGTCTGAAAGTTAGGTTCAGTCGCCAGCATGCCTATATCCGTTGTCGAGTCTTCATTGTGTAAAAGATGAACACACGCAATAATCACCTCCGCCTGACACAACACGAGAATCTTTGATAAAGGCCGAAACAGGGAAAGTAATTGTTCGTATTCCGTTCTGTTCCCAGCAACCAAATCACGTTCATGTGTCCAGCCACCATCCTCAGATGATGGTCGATAGGCGCGATTGACCAGCCCGACAATGTCAGCGGCATCCAAAGGCGTTGCTTCGCGCAAAATCATGTCCATATCTCCATCCGATTCCCCTTCGTGTTACAAGATTCCACGCTCTATTTCTTCTAAATAGATAAAGTCAGGAGCTTTTACACCAGCTTGTTTACGGATTTCCACCAGTACAGGCGATTCAAAAAACCGTCGAGCATTATCAAGCGAGTTCCAAACCGAAAAATGGACGATGGCATTGTCATCGGTGTCATAACGCAACAACTGATAGCTAATTTCACCCGCCTCTTTACGGATACCAGCAGCCTGATCAAACACCACTTTCCACGCAGGGTAAGATTCGACTTCATGAATAATAAGGACGTGTTGCATAGGATTTTCCTTTAATGTATTGATTGGATACGTGTTTAATACGGTGTGCCGTCTTTATGCGAAAAGACCCAAGCACCGTCTTGCAGACGAGCCTGTAGATCATCGTTGGGATAACTCGCTTCATCACCTGCCGTTCTATCCCCTATTTCAAGATAAACAACCTCTTCATCCGTTTCATTCAACAAGCAGTGCGCCACACCACTCGCGGCTTTAAAACCCGCACACATTCCCGCTGATAATGGGATATTGCCTTCGGCTGTTTGCAGGGTTGGGTTGCCTGCTAAGATATAAATCAGCTCATCTTGTCGTGAATGACAGTGATACAACGCTGATACCGAGTTGGGTGCAAGGCGAGTCAGATTGACACCAAAATTACTGAGTCCAAAATAATCACCCAATGCACGCTTTTCCCGTCCCTGTATTCGTGAAGATAATAACTTTTGAATCTCCGCTGGATAATTTGATGCACGAATGCGTACAGGAATATCCTCAGCATGGATGGCTACATGTTTGGTGTTAGCAATATCACTCATATCAGTCATCCCATTGCAAATAATCATCTCGTTATGCTTGCATTTGACCATTGGTTTGATGAAGATGGCAGTGTCGTTTTCGACTTCTTTCGGGACTATTCAGCCAAATGTATGATTTTACGGTTTTGATATTGGAAGGTGCTTTTTCTTCTAGTGTCGCCATCACACGCGACATCTTAGCCACCGCCGAAGTGTTGGCAAAACGATTGGGTGCTGCACCCTTGCGATGGCGTTTGTGTTCGGTTGAAGGTGGTGCTGTGCGATTGCAAGGTGGCATGACCATAGACACGGTCAAACTCCCCATGAATACGACGGATGACGGCTCAGTATGGATTGTGCCAGGTCTAGGGCTAAACACGCATGAAGCAATACGTCAGCGTTTTGAAAAACCTGATGCCATCACAATCATTCGTGCCTTAGCGCAACACGCGGAATATGGTGGGCAAGTGGCCGCCTCATGCTCGGCTGTTTTCATGCTCAATGCAGCGGGACTACTGAACGGACGCAGAGTGACAACAACGTGGTGGCTTGCGCCTTTACTGCAAAATATTGCGCCTAATTGCACGGTGGATGCTGATCGGATGGTGTGTGTTGATGGCCAAGTAACTACAGCGGGAGCGGCATTTGCTCAATCTGACTTGATGTTGCATCTGCTACGTGAGCGATGCGGCAACGCATTGAGGGATAGTGTTTCGCGGATGATGCTGATTGATGGACGACAAGCACAAGCCCCTTTTATTTTGCCCGAGGTCTTAGCCAGCGGAAACGATTTGGTTGCCCTAATTGCCGCTAGGATAGAAAAAGCTTTACCCACGCTTCCATCCGTTGGTGAGTTAGCACAGGAGTTCTGTGTGTCTGAAAGAACCTTGTCGCGCCATATCCATAAGGCGACGGGTAAAAGCACACTGGCGTTAATACAAAGTGTGCGCTTGAGATGCGCGAGAAATTTACTAGAAAATAGTCGTATGAATGTCGAACAAGTGGCGACGGCAGTCGGTTATCAAGATGCAACAGCTCTTAGGCGATTGATGAAAAAGACTGCGGGAGCGAATCCCAGTAAGTATCGGCCTGTTGTGGCCGTTTAGTAAAATGACTACAACCTAGCCGTTCTAGTTTTTACACAGTATACAAAAGCTTCTCTCACTTCTTCGCCTTGCCCACAAACCCCAAGGTCTCTAACCACTTACGATCACGCTTAACCGTTTCTAAACGCATGCGTCGGTTTTCACGTTCTGATTGCCATTGCGCATAGGCAACTAAGCCTCGAAACCAACGTCCTGTATGACCAGATTGCGGCCTTAATTGTTTAATAAGCCGACTTAAAATAGGCAGATAACGTTTAAACAATTCATCTTGCCAACAGACCATCGCTTCTGCTGAGCCGGGGTCGCCTTGGCGTGCCGAACGGCCAAACAACTGTCTGTCCACCCGTGAGCTTTCGTGAAACTCCGTTAAAATGACATGTAAACCGCCTTTGGCTTCGACTGTGGCTGCGAGTTTAATATCCGTGCCTCGACCTGCCATATTCGTCGCTACGGTAATGGCATACGCTTGACCCGCTTGAGCTACAGCATCGGCTTCACTTTGGTCTTGCCTTGCGTTTAAGACGCGATGGACTGTGCCTCGCGCCGTGAGTAAAGTCCCTAAAGTTTCAGAGTCAGCGACCGAGCGAGTGCCGATTAACACGGCACGGCCTGAGTTGGCGATAACCTCTGCCCGTTCAACAATCGCTTGCCAACGGGATTCGCTGTTGGCATAAACAGAGTCTGGCAGGCGATAGCGACGGCTGGTTTTATGGGTGGGAATCCGCACCACCGACAAGTCATAGACGCGTTTTAATTCGGGCTCTACTTCTTTGGCCGTACCCGTCATGCCTGCTAATAGCAAATAACGACCAAAAAATCGTTGATAGGTAATTTGCGCTAAGGTTTTGCGTTGCCCTGTAATTTCACACTGCTCTTTGGCTTCAATCATTTGATGAAGCCCGCGCTCCCATGTGCGGTCGGGCATGACGCGGCCTGTAAACTCATCGACAATCTGCACTTTGCCTTCGACAATAATATAATGTTGGTCGTAGTGAAAAACGTGGACGGCTGAGAGAGCTTTTTGTATTAACTCCTTACGCCATAAGGCCGATGACCATACGCCGCCTAACGAGGCGGCTAGCTCATGACTGCGTGCCAAACCCTGTTGTGTTAACCAAATGGTTTTATCTTTGCCGTGAATAAAATCTGTGCCAGTGATGAGTTGCCGCGCCATGGCAATGCCTTGGCTATAAATCTGCGGATCTAAATCATCGGGGATAGATTCGGAAATAATTAACGGTGTCCGTGCTTCATCAATCAACACACTATCGACCTCATCGACAATGGCGACATGTAAACCGCGTAATAAAGCAGGTGATGGTCGTCCTTCGCCTTGTAGTCGTCGGAGCTGTTGATGAATGCCGAGTGTTGAACCGACTGCGAGCTGATCTTTCAGGTAATCGAAAGTGAGTTCTTTATTGGAGACATAAACAATGTCACAGGCATACTGTTGCCGACGGTCTTCAGGCGACATATCTTGAATGACGATACCAACACTTAAGCCTAATAACTGGAATAACGGGGTATTCTGTTCGGCATCACGACTGGCTAAATAATCATTGACGGTAACGACATGGACAGCCGCACCCGTTGCTGCCGCTGTACACACGGCGAGGGTTGCGGCTAATGTTTTACCCTCCCCTGTCGCCATTTCCGCAATTTTGCCTTGTAATAGCGTGCGTCCTGCTAAGAGTTGTACATCATGATGACGCATGCCTAAGACGCGCCGAGAGGCTTCACGTACCACAGCAAAGGCTTGGGCTAATAACGCATCTTTAAAGCCGTGTTTCTGCATTGGCCGTACGGCTTGACGTAAGGCGTTGGCCAGCTCTTCATTCGCCAAGGTCATGACCTGCGCTTCATGGCTTTGCGTTAAGGCTAAAAATGGGCGACGATGATTCGGGGCTAAAAAAGCCAAATGAGAAATACCCGAACGTAATAACTCTTCTAAGGCTAAAGGCGCTTTATCATCGCGCTCTAAATAACTGCCATCACTGACCGCTAAACCACGCCCTGCTAATAGCGCACGGACATCAGACATGAAAATGACTCAAAAACAATTGCCGTAAACGTCGTAAACCCTGAAAACCCAGTGGCTCATAACCATGTTGAAAACGGACATAAACCCGTTCACCAAAGGTCGCGGGCAATTTGAGTGAAGTAGGTTTTAAGTCAAACAAGAAAACGCGTTCTAAGGTTTTGGTACCATTGTTATCGTTGGGATTCGTAGCAATCGTCCCTCCTCCTGATAAGGCCAGTGCCGACGAAGGTAAATCGTTCACTCCACTGGGTAATTCACGGATAGCCATAGCAGGATGTTGAAACATGACATTTTCACTGAGGCGAATATCGATGTTTTTTAACCGTGAACGGACTAAATCAATATCATCTTGCGAGACCACCGCACGGACTTTCAACTGGTCGGCATCGAGAATGTATCCCACTAATGCGCCTTGTTTAAAAAACCGTGTATTCATATCTTGAGCCGTGGCCACCACTAATATGCCTTCACTCTGTGCATAACCCACTAAGCGTGCTGCTCGTTCTTGTAAACGGGTTAAGGCGTCTTGTTCTTGCGTTAATTGCCGTAAGGTTAAAGCAGCTTTGGCAGGTTCACCAAACTGTTCGGCACGATAACGCGCTTCGGCCTCGGCGACTTTGGCACGACTGACCGCGACTTCTGCGGCAAGTGCAGCATCCTCCAAGACATACAAGGCCATCCCTTTATGAACGTAAGTATTCGGCGGGACTAACCAGCGTTGAAAAAAGCCATCACCGCCTGAATGGAGCATCGCTTGATCGGGTAGCCAGATCACGCCTTCAGCTGTGGTGCGTAAGGGTATCGGCAAGACAAAGATCAGAGCTAACATAGCCGCTATTAAAGCATGGGTACGATGACGGGCGACTTCCCGTCGTTGTTGTAACGAAGCCCCGCGATAAATGTGTTTCCATGCTTTCCACAGCGGCAAACCAAATTGAGTGGTTAGACTCCATAAAGCCAACAATACGCCAATAATAAAAAACTCACCCGCGACAAAGAGCATAATCGACAAGGTGACAAAGGTACGATAACACCATGCCAAGGGCGTATAGAGGATTAACCACGGTTTTTCCCCTGCGGCGGTCATGGGCGGCGTTAAATCATGGACACCGTAAAAATACCGATCCCATAACCACGTTAAATACTGTTGACCGCGTTGGGCAAGATTCGGAATTTCAATTAAATCGGTGAGAATGTAGTACGCGTCGTAACGTAATAGCGGATTGCCATTAACCACTAAGGTCGAAATGCCTGCAATAACCATCGTGTTGTAAGCAATGGCGCGGACAACCCCAGGCTCAGACAACTCCCAAACAAATAATGCCAAGGCCGCAATAAACACTTCGACCAACATCCCTGCGGCACCGACTATGGCTCGTTGATATTTAGAGGGGAAGGCCGCAGAGGCAGAGGCATCGACATAAGGAAACGGCGCAAAGACTAAAAACATCAAGCCCATTTCGTGGACATGACCGCCCCATGTCCGTGTGGCAAAAGCATGACCCAATTCGTGCAGTAATTTCACCACAGGAAATACCAACGCCATGACTAATAAATTACTCGACGATAAGACTTGGTCGGAAAAGTTATGGGTTAATGCTGACCAATGTTGAAAGGCAAGCATCAGTGCAGGGACAACTACCGCCAGCCATAAGGCCGCACCCCAGCCACTAAAACACCACGATACAGCAGGTAAAAAACGCTCAATAAACGGCGCAGGATTGACTAAGGGCAGTTTTAAGCTGGTCGGATTCATCAGCCATTGCTTAAAGGTTTCACCGCGCTTTTTTTTGTAGCGCACTAATAAAGCCGCAGAATCAGGGGTGATATCGGTTTGTAATAAATCGGCACTGTGTAATTGTACTAATAAATCGACGATTTCATTTTGCGTACAGGCATCATCATCACCGTGGCTATTGGCTTCTTCCCATAAGGCTTGGACGGTACGTTGGCCATCCATACAACTGACTAAACGCTGCGCGGCAGGCGACAAACGATGATAACGACCACTGGAAGGATTTTGTAGAACAAACCAAATTTGCCCACGATAACTATGCCGATGCATTTGTACTTGCGGCACGAGTCGAGGATATAAGGTTGCGACACTGTGCCATGAGCTACTAAACAGACTACGCGACATGATACATCCTTTTTATCGTCCTAATCTTCATGTGAATTCCCATCTTATCGCTATGCCCATTTAAAAGAGTTCGACTTAAAAAATATGTTTACCTTGACGATCAAAATACTAAGCGGTGATGACGCTGAATTTCTTGAGCAAACGCAGGAAAAACGCCTGCCTGTTGCGCATAGCTAGGCCACTGCGCAACCACATCCATAACTTCTGCAATAATCAATTCGGCCTCTTTGCGAAAAGTTTGCGCAGGGATTAACAAATCGCTGCTGACAAAATGATCTCGCTTACCGTTTAATGACAGTTGGTGAGCATTCACCCACGGTGAATCAGGCTTATAGCTATAGGCAACGTCAAAGGCAGGCGACAGTTGCCACTGGTGTTGAGCGTTTAAAATAAAGCCTATATTTTTACTATGGTCGTCAAGATTTCTAGCGACAATGTTAAACACCATACGGCGATACATTTCTAAGGCGGCTGATCTACTGAGTTTTAGTGCCCGCATCAAGGCAAACACTTGCTCATAACTGTAATAACCTGGTTTTTTATAATCCGCATGATCCATGGCACACAGCGATTGATAATGCACTTTATGATTACCCACGCGATCAAAGCGTTTGGTCATGAAGTGTGCGCGCTCACCATCCAGCAATAACTCGCAAGGCGACATGTTAATGCCTGCCGCTTTTGCCATTAAATAATAGGCATACTCCATACGGCCAAAACCTTGGGGATCACCAAAGGTTTCTTTCGCCCGCGAATGCTCCACAACACCATCAAATTTTAATAAATAATGTTCAAAACCGTCGGGTAAATCGACCTGACCACTACGGATTTCCGTGTGTGTTTGATTGATACCAATCACCGCCTTGGGTCGTGCGCCACCTGCCGATGTCCCTACTTGCAACATCGCCGTCAGTGCGTCCTGCTGTTGTGATGAAGTCAACGGTTTGATCAATTGTGCGCGTTGATCCAAAATGGTTTGCGCGATATGAATTAGGCTTTCCAGCTCCACAGGCGTGGAGATATTGGGCTGTTTCTCGAGCGAAGGAGCATACTCTAATGCCCCCATACCTCGTTTCCCTGTATATAACAAACGTTCTAAAGCCGTAAATGTGACAGGATCGCGACCTGTCCGTGCTAACCATGCGTCAATGATGGCGTTACCAAAATCATCAGGTAAGGTGTCAGCAAAAGCAGCAGGTAAACCTTTATAGGTCTCTTTTGAGAGTGCAGGAAACTGGTAAATCTGCGATGACAGCGGTAGTCTAATCGGGCTGATTTCTATGCCTGTTTTTATCCATGAAGGCTCATATTGAAAAGCGCATAACCCTGTGCTTTGGTCATACGATAACGCACCGACCGTGCTGCCCCATAAAACCACCCGTGCCAGTTGATGAGTTACCAATTTAAGTCATCCTCGGTGGGCTGCGTATCAAGCGTTCGTTTGAGGACGGCGCGTTGTCTTTTTTTACCGTCTAGTTTGAGCAGTTCTATGGGGCTGAAAGGAAGTTCAGGTAAAAAATTATCGACATTCTCTAATTTACCCAACACTCTTAAAATACCAATAATAACTTCAAACTTCGCTTTACCATTAATGGCATGGCGATACGTGCCTTCCGAGATGCCTAATTCATCGGCAATGGCTTTCTGTGGTACATTGGCTTCTAAGCGCATTTGTTCTAAACGCTGGCCCAGTTCTTTGGCCATGGCTGCATCAGTCATGGCATAGCGATTTTTTGGATTAGTCATGATATATAAACATCAAATTATTGCCGTTTAAATGCATTTAAGGCTATTAAACATCATTTTCTTAATGATTAAAATAAATTACTCTAATAATTTACGGCAACCATTTCCAGCTCATCAACGACAGCCATTCCGTTAAGGGATGGGTCAATATCCACCACAGTTGCTGTTGTCCTGTTTCCACCTTGCCCACCCCTTCCATCCCAGGACGCAATCGAATCGACGATTGCGCTAACCGTGCCTCAACACGAAAGAAGTTTTTACCGTCTTGCACTGTGGCGACGGGCGTTACTTTACTGATGGTGAAGGGAATCGGATCACTGGCAATGCCAATAATCACCAACTTACCGTGTTGACCTGTGCGTAAATGACGAATTTCACGCTCATCAACTTGTAAAATAACCCGATAACTTTCCAGCGGTGCAAGAGTAAATAATTCTTTGCCTAGCTCAATCGGCGCACCAATTTGTTGGCTTAAATCACCTGCAACAATCATCGCGTCGAATGGCGCGGTTAACTGTGAACGGTTAATTTTATCGCTGACCAATGCCAGTTGTGCTTCCGACTGCTGTAGTTGCGCGCTAATCACTTGCACATCAGTGAGATTATGTTTGGCCACGGCTTCTCGGAGTTTACTGTCGTATTGATCCCGCTCACTCGCCCAACGTGCTTGTTCTATTTTGAGTTCACGGTCATCTAATTTCGCTAAGGGTTGGGCTTTATGGACGATATCCCCTGCACGAACATAAGCAGCTTGAATAAATCCTGCAAACGGCGCACTAGCGACGCGTTGCACTTCTCCTTCAATCACCGTTTTAGCGGATACCCGATAATCGACATGAACGACACTGAGGACAACAACGGCTAATAACACCAATGCTGTTGCGGTTTTCCAAATTAAATGGCGGGGGCCAAACAATTTGGTTAATAACGTACGACTTTCCGCGAGCAAACGGCCAACGGAACTACGCTCGGCTTGCTGTCGCTGGTCAATGATCGGTGCTATCAGTGACGCAAAGGCTGCCAGCCAATGTTGCTCACTCTCGGTGAAGCCGTTGTTATGTTCACGTTCTAGCATCAAGATACCGACGGTCTGTGCGCCGTGTACCAGAGGGTACGAAATAATTGAACCTGCTTTGGATAAGCTTAACAATTGACTATGGAGTGGATAAGCGCTCGTCGGTGTGATGGCTGGAGCGGTGACTACCCCTTCACTGGGGCTGAGGCTATTGGATTTGGCTACAGGCAAAAGAATACGTTTACCGACATCTAAACATTCTTCCATCGCGGCAACATAGGCTTTACTCAGCGGAATATGTTTATCAAAAACGGCTGTTTCCGATAAGGCCAGCAGACGAATATGGGCGTGATGACTTAAACCGATAGCGACCTTGGAACAGCTAAAGCGTTGGGCTAAATCATTGCTGACTTCAAACAAGGCTTGTTGTAATTGCGGATGCCGTAGCACAAGGGTCATCGATTCTAAGACGGAGGAAGTACGTTCTGCCGTCTGTGTCATCAACTCCAGTTCACGACTAGACAGCAGATTGATTAACCACGCACTACTCCAATGCAATTGTCGAAGCGCGTGTTGAGCCTCTTGTATACGACCATTAATCACTAACACCACTAAGCTGTTAACTTTCGCGCCGACCATGACGGGATAGGCTAATTCATAGCTACTGCCGTCTTTACTGGCTTGGACAATAGACTGGGCTTGTTTTAAACAACTCTCGACAATGACACTGAGATGACTTAAATCAGGGGCAGGATTTGGCCACACGGCAATGGGCACAAAGCTGCGTTGGTCTTGACCTTCGACTAAGACAGCGGCGGCTTTCACATGGGTAATTTGCTGACAGAGCAATGCTAACCACGCACGACAAAAGGTCTCTGAGGTCTTGGCATGAATAAAATTGTCCCATACCAATAACGACGCATCTTCTGAGATCATTGACCACTCTCCTGTGCGTCGTCGATAAATAAGCCATCAATCATCGCGATATCTTGATGGGTGACTGTCCCAGCCAGTGTTTTAAGTTTTATCATGGCGATGAGTTGTTGATAGTAGCCTTTGGCTAAATCGCGTTGTGCGGCATAACGTTGCTGTTGCGCTTGTAAAATATCTAACTCGGATTTTAACCCTGACTGTGTGCCTTGACGTGCTGCCGTTAAGGCGATATTTGTGGCAATCATTTCTTGTTGTGAGGCACGAATTTTAGCTTGAGATACTAAGCCACTGTACCATGCTTGTTTGCTGTTATTCATTACTGTACGGCGGGTGTTCTCTAAGGCATATTCGGCTTTTTCTAATAACGCCTTTGCTTCTTGGACTTTGGCAAACTGTGAGCCGCCATTAAACAGTGCCCAGTTTGCCTGTAAGCCGACATAACTTTGGGTGATGTCATAGCCATTTTGTCCTGGAAAGCCACCGACCGCCTGACTGTTTTGGGTGTAATTACCAATTAAATCGACGGTTGGAATAAAACCAGCCCCTTGTTTAGAAACATCTTCACGGGCGGCATCTCTGGCTTTGCGGGCGGCTTCGATATCAGGATTATGGACAATGATGGTATTCAGCCAATCGGGTAAAGACGATGCTTCGAGCGGGGGAAGTTGTAAATTATCTCGTAAGGTGGGTAAATTTAATGACTTCAAAGCGCCAGTTAATTGTTCGAGAGCAGCACGTTTAATTTCAATATCGGCCAAGGCCATTTGGGTTTCGGCTTGGCTTTGTAAATATTTACTATACGCTTCTTCACGTTGCGGTAAACCATGTACCCCTAAGACACTACCCCGCTCCATAATCGCTAATTGTTGCTGTGCGGCTTGTTCTTGCCGAAGGGTAAAATCATGCTGATCGCGTGCCATTAAAATATCTAACCACGCTTCGACGACTTTAGAAAACAGCATTTGTTCCGCTGCGGCTAATTCAAATTTCGCTTTACCTACTAAGGCGTTGGCTTGCTCTTTATCGGCAATGGCGGAGTATCGCCAGAGCGGTTGACTGAGATTCACTTGCCATGAATGGCTGTTATACCGATCTTTCTGCTCTAAGACATTCAAATCACGGGTGAGATAACCCCGTTGATTGGCATTGGTATTCACACTCGCTGTGATCTGCGGCAAAAAAGCTCCGATCATTTGACGATTGCGGGCTTGTGCGGCACGTAGCTCGGCGACGGTTCCTTGATACGTGGGTTCATCTTTCAGTGCTATGGCTAATAAGTCAGATAAAGACTGAGCGGCAACAGGAAGAGATAGTCCAAGGGATAAGAAAGTAATGCCAATCAAACGAATCAATAGCGAACAACGGCCATGTGAAAGGGGAATTAAAGTCATGGATTAGGGGCTTGCTTCATGCAACATAATAATTGACTTGATTCTAACATGGATCACTTAGGAGGGTAAATTTAGAAGGTCTTTTTTACGGCATAGAAAATACTCCCCACTGATGACTAAGTAAAAATATAACCCTATCCGTTTACAACCGCGTTTGACACGGAATATATACTATTAATTGGCGTTTTAAAGAAGGGTGTCATATCCCATCCCCCATCCCAATATATTTGCATAAAATAGATACAGGCCAGCTCGACTGTTGCGACACTGTCGCAATCATTTGGGCAGCAAGCTGCTGCCCAATTGCAGACTTGCACTCATTTACGCTACTTGGGCAATAAGCTGTTGCCAAAAATTGCTGCATATCACTCATCTTGCCCGCTCCTTCTGCACCAACACATAAACCGTAGCCCGTCCCTGACCTTGGCGCGTAATCAAACCAAGCTCTAACAACTCATTAAATAATGATTTTAACTTTGTTGCACTCAGTTGCAATAACGCCACTCCATCCGCACGGGTCATTTTAGGTCGCTCCAATAAATAGTGTAAAATCTGTTGTTGCTCAACACTCAATCGGGCGTAATCGGGCGTAATCAGACTTAATCGGGCATTATCGTCCGTAAACACGACAGAATCGGGCTTTTGCGGGTGCAAATCGTCTGCTATCGGGCGATAAAGCTCGACATCGACAAAATCACCTGACTCTTGAATTTTTGGCTCTGGCAATCCTTGCGCTACACAGACGTGTTTAATGCGCTGCAAACCACTGCCCCACTGCTCAATATAACCCAACGCCTTAAACACCCTAGCCAAAACCCGATTACGAATCTCCGACCGACCCTCTGCCAAATCCTGTACCGTTAAGGTATTAGGAAATCCACCTGCTGATACGATATTAAGGATATCGTCATAAATGCCAATTTTGATATTGCGGCCAAAATTGCTGTAATCGCGATGGACATAGGCATTAACTAATGCTTCCCGAATAGCACTCTCGGGGATTTCTAAACTATCCGTCCGTTGCAATCCCTTGATTTCACCGCGTAAAAACAAATGATTTTTAATGAACATTTCGCTGTTTTCTAATTGAGCAAACAAATCACCTGTGTATTCTTTACGATCTAAAAACACCTGCATATCTGTACCCTTAAAGCGCGCACATTGCGTACTGACATGCTCAAAATAGCCCAGTAAAATCAGTAAGCCATAACTAGGGTAATCCTTACCCTGCACTGTTTGAATCAACCGCAAATTACGCAACTTGGCATCGTCTAATACTTTATGCTGGGCGGCAAAACGCTGTGTTAAGCGGGATAAATCAAGCGTCGAAAGCTCTACATCTACACACGCTTCTTCATCAAAACTCAGGTGCTGCTTTTGTCGCTCTAGCTCGGCAATATAATCCAAATTGGCGGGACGATTACTTGCACCTACACGAATGTAAACCCCTTCAGCCTTGCCTTTACTTTTTAAGAAGTAAGGCAATGATTGCCCACGAAACACTTCAACTATTAAAATTAGCGTGTCTTCAACATGACTGGTATAAATTTCTGGGCGCAAGGTCGGATGAATTTGCTCGTACAAACTGGCATAAATGCGGTCTTGGATATCTAAAACGCTGTCGGCATCCACACCCACCAATGAACCATTATCATCAACGCCAATCAATAGCTTGCCGCCACTGGTATTGGCAAAGGCAATCACCGTCTTGGCAATTTGTTCAAAGCGTGGCAATTCGCGTTTAAATTCCAGCGTTTTACTCTCACCTTGAGCAATCAACGATATAACATTCATAGCAGTTTTACCTTTGGCACGTCTTCGGTCATGTTTTTGCGTAATTTAGCAGCGATCCTACAGAGTTTTTAGAGGCTCTTGTTTATTGTCAGAAAAACACCGTTTCTTGCTCCAATGCCATAGCCGCAGAACGCATACAGTCAACCAACTGCCATATATCGCCGTCCACTCCCAAACAACGCAGCTTTTCTAAGCTCGAATCAAACAATGGTCTGTTTTTTATCCATAACTCACGATTACCCATCTGCTGCAATTTTTGCTGCCAGTTAGGCATCAACCAAAACTGAACCCTCTGCCCTACCCTCTCATATAAACGCACATAATTTGCCAAGCCAACGCCATCATAATCAGGAAACAAAATCAACTCGCTGCAACGGAGTTTATGCGCCAACCAATCTAACAACACACCGTGAATATTGCCTGCGTAATACACCACTGTTCCTGTGGCATCATCAGGCAACCATAACAAATTATCAAACAACTCTTGGTTTTCTAACAACCATAACGGTTGCTGTGACGACCAACTATCTGACGCAGCAATCATTAAACTGCCTACACCTGCCGTACGCGTCATCTCTGTCACATCTAAACAACGGCCATCATCGTGCTGCCAACATACTGACGAGCCAATCGCCTTCATCAACACATAATACACCTCATGGCCATGAGCCTGACTTTTACTGTCTCGATATAACGCAAGGTTGGTACTTCGTTTGGGCAAATTGTTAGGTAAATTTTCCGTGCTTATCGGACGTAGCGATTTCAGCTCTAGCTCTACACGCGGCCAATCAATTACCTGATAAACACTGCCACGGCCTTGTGGCGATTGACTCACGCAGCCAGTTAGTCGCGCCAAATTGGCTAAGGCGTCACGTTGTGCTGGCGTTAATTGCGTGCTCGCCAGTTTGCCATTTGCTGCGACCAACTTGGTCAGGGCATCGGTTAAAACACGGCTCATAAATCCGCCGTTTCTTTTAATCGCAAAGTTTGCCAGCTTTTTCGACTAATTTGATTCATGCCCTGATGACGACTTATGGGCACACAATAGCGCGCGGTCACTAACGGTGTCGGTGAAGCAAAAATCAAAGCAAAGCCAAACTCTTCAGCGGTATCAATCAGAATTTTTTGATTACGTACATCCAATGCCGATGCTTCATCCAAATAACATACCGCTCGCACCTCGTGACGCTTATCTTGCATTAAATGTAATAACGCTAAACCTGTGACTAACTTAGCCATTAACACCGTGCCATTAGACGCTGCACTATCAATATCTTCAAAGCTTTCAGGTTGACCGTCAATTTTAGCTAGAATGAAGGTTAAGCGAAATAAGTGTTCGATGCGTAAATATTCACGCGCCTTGCCCTCTCCCACCAATAAGGTTTTTGCCCGATTCAATGCCTCATCATCTAACACACTGGCATGGTTAAACAGTTCAAAGGTATCGCCAGTATTCACTTTCTCGGCGGTCGCAATTAACAGGTTAATTGCCTCAACCAATGCTGTTTCTTCCTGTGGCTCAATTTTAAATTTAGATAAATCCGAAATCTGCCGACGACTAATCAGGCTATTAAACTCTTTCATTTTACTTTTGAAGGTCAATAAGCCATCACGTAATTGGCGTAAACACACGGTAACGTTAATCACGGCATCACGAGCTTTGCGCTCTAAGGCTTGCGCTTCCTGCGGCAAATGCGCGGAAAATTCAATAATTTTTTCAATCTCTCGTTCGACATGTTCCGTATGTTGAAATTTAGTGAGGCCATTGGCGTGTAGTTCGGCTAATCGGGTTTTGATTTGTTCTTCTAAGCGTAATAACCATTGGCAATCATTTTGATATTGCGTTAAATGCTCTGATAAGTTTTCTAACGACGGCGCAACATTGGCAAGCCATGGAAGATGTGGCAAATCGGCCAAACATAAAAACAATGGTGCATCATCTTTACGTTGATTACGTTGCCGACTAATGTCTGCATGTTTATCGTGTAGTTGCGTCAGTTGTTGCTGTAATTGATTTTGTGCCGCCTGCAACTGTTGATTCCGCTGAGCAAAATGTTGGAGCTGATAGTGAATATCTGCCAACTCTTGCCTTAACTGCCCAAGCTGTTGATTACGTTGTTCGCTATCACGCTGCAACGTTGTTAACTCATCAAACTCGACGAGTTCACGCTCTATGTTCCGTACTTCACTCGCTAAGGTCTCTTTTTTGTGTTTGGCTTGCTCAATGGCTTGTGCAGCGGAAATTTGTTGCTGATAGTCAATGAGCGCGTGTTTGAGTTCGTGAATGCGTTGCGTTAACTCCTCAGTACTACGTTGGCTATATTGCGGCTCTAAACTACCGAGATGCAGCGTAAGTCCAAACCATTGCACTGACTGGGTATCAGTCTGCCAAGCTGAATTAAGCCATTGCACTAATAACTGACTGTCTAATTGATAATTTTGACGATTTAACAACATGACTTGCGAATTAAAAATACGATTCAATACTGTTAGTTGTTCAGCGGGTATCTGCTGTTTCAATTGTTGATACAGATTATCGGCGAGTGAAGACAGTTCACGCTCAGTTTGCGCAAGCTCACGCTGATATTGAGCATGGTCACGTTGAATGGTTGTCAGTGGGCGACTTGAAGCCTGCTGAACCAGTGTTGTTTGTTCGTCTAATCGCGCTAAGGCGTAGCGGTGATTACTTTCTAACATCTCACGAATGGGTACTAGGGCAAACTGATGTGCTAAGGTCGCTTGGCGATTGATTGCCTGTTGTAGTTTGTCGATGTCTTGCTGCGTCAATAATTGTTGCTTCGTCAGTTCACTATTCTGCGTCAGTAATTGTCTTAGATCGTCGTTGGCTTGTGCCAGTTGACGCTGTAAAAGGTCTTTTTGACGATTAAAATAATCTTCCCACTCGTCTAATTGTTGGTTAATGATGGGTCGAAAATAGGTTAATTTACCGCGTAACACCAAACGCTCTTGCTGTTTTTGCGCTAAGATTTTAATTTCTTCTTGTTGCTTTAACGCGGCTTGATAATGCGCTCGTTCAATATTGACTTCAGCAAATGCCGAATCCCATTCTTTTTTAAAATCAATATTAGCATCGGGTAAATCGCGACGAAAAATACTTAGTAAATAGTCTTTAACTTCATTAGAGCGTAATTTGTCTAAACGTAATGTCCTCGTTAATACTCGCTGAAAGGCTTCGACTTGGCTGCTATGTTCGAGTTTAAACACACAAAAATCTGGCTCGTTAGCCGCACGTTTTTTGCGTTTACCATATAACACATCGGTAAATTCCGAAGAGCTATAAGAAAAAACCAATTTTTCATGTCGTAGTAATTGAGTCTTTAACTGCGGCTGCGTGACTAAAGAACCATCACTCAAGCGATAGTCTTCAACATTCAATGCGCCTTGATAGGCAAAGTATTCATAATCGTGACTCACGCCCTTCCCTACACAACCTAATACCACAGTACCTGCATCAGGTAAAAATACCTCCAGTAAAATATAAGCACTGTTGTGGGGAAAATAAAATCGACGGCTTTTATCTGGATCGTTTGCGCCAAAATCCATGCGCCTTTTGTCCACAATCAATAAAAATTGTAGCGCGTTGATGAGACTGGTTTTACCCGTATTATTGGGAGCCACTAAAGATACTGACGCATCTAAGGGCAATTCTGCCCGTTGATAACCCGCACTGTTTAATAACACTAGACGCTGAAAGCCATACGACATCTTCATTCATCTTCCTCCGTGATGGTTTCAGCTAATTCAATCTCATTATTATCCTGATTATCTTGCTGTTGGCGTTGTGCTAATTCTTGAAAATGATCTAAATAACGCGCAGCCGCAGGTAATAATCGCCAACCTGCCGCTTGCGCTTGCGCAAAACCGTAACGCGTTGCGCTGTCGTACACTTGTACCATGCTGTCCACATCTAAAGATTCGGCCTGTAATAAATCGCGGTGCTTGTCAAAAATTGCCGTCAATAACGGTGTATCAATCAACCAATCGGTAAATCGCCCCAACTGTTGATGGTTATCGGCCTGAAAATCAAAGAGCACCATCAGTACTAAGGCTAAATTACGTGTCGCTTTCGAGACATTGCTGTTGGCATCATCGGTATGAAACCATGCAAAACCACGACCATCCATCCGTAAACGATAACCTAACTGTTGAAATAACAGCTCGTATTGAGCTTGTTCTTGTTCTAACTCGGCCCATAAAACAGGCTCCGCCAATCGATTAATATGCTTGCCACTATTAAGCCATTGAAAAATTTCACCCAGTTTGGTGAGCTTGGTTAATTGAATCGTTTTAAGCATGCTCAATTGACTCAACTCCCTGTGGATAATGACTGACATAAATATGTTTCAATTCGCAAGTGACTTCTTGTTCGGACAAAGAAATAGACCATTCGTTTTGTTGAGTAAACGCGTGATACAAGCGTAATAACGTGGCATCACTCAAATGGCTATAATGGCGTTGTAGCCATGCCAATAAATCGGCAACGGGCAATTGAGACACAAGATGTTGGCTCACAGCATCATCATCAACTAGATCTAATTCAGCGGCGGTAATGTCAGGAGTCTCTTCAGGAAAGGTGACACTAACAGGTTGATAATGTTGGGCTTCCGCCATAATCGTCAATACATTATCGCCTACCGAAATACGACGCGGGCTATCACGCTTCCAAAGGGGCAACTCTGTAGTGCGAAAAGTTCTCGTTAAACCACGTTTACGCACTTGTCCGAGTAAATAACTGATAGAAGTCGTTAACTGGTTATGCTGTCTGATTTCTTCACGTAATGGCAGTAAGGTATCACTGCATTGTTTTAACACTTCACGGCCTAATTGACGCAACTCTTTGGCAAAAAAAGCTACTTGGCGAATATGTTGACGTTGTGTATATAACGAACCTTGTGTTGTTAATTTTTCCACTGCTTTATCTAAGGAATGTTCTGCTTGCTCTAAGTATCGATAAAACGTACCTGTCGCGCCACTATCCATCATTTGCGCCATGGGTTCTACATAATGGTCGTAAGCTTGCAAAACTTCACGATAACGATGTGCAGCAGACAATTGACTATCGGACGCTTTGGCTTTTTCAGCAATGTCTAATATGGCATGGCGATCCTGATCTAATTGTTGGCTAATTTGACGAAATAACTCTGAAAGATTCATGGCCGCATGGCGAATCATATCCATATTATTCAGTTGAATACCTTCGTTGAGTTTATCGTTAGCATCTCGAATAGCCTGTACTCTTACGTGCAATACGGCCGATAAACCTAGTTCATGCTCACGCGTTAACCCACGAACAAACTCCAAGACGTAACTATTGATTTGTAAAGCATTTCCTCGCGCTAACACTTCTAAAAGACCACTATTAGAAAGCTTACGCAGCGTTTCTTCACACTCCATGACCGACAAACTGGGAGAAACTTTGGCGATAACCGATACGACTTGCTCTGGCTCAAAATACAGTTGCTCACGTGATTTTTGTACTAGCCACTCAATAACATCCCAATGAGTACCTAAAGACAAAACCAAACTACGGGGCGATATGTTCATAATTTTTTAGATTTGTCGCATGCTTAAATCATGATAAATTGAGCATGCTCAATAATGTGAATACCACTTATTTTTCGACCAAATTATTGAGCATGCTCAATAATTCATTGGAGTCCATTGGTAACTCAACATCATAGCTAGCTTTTCGGGATGTGAATCGTAATTGCAGGCTTTCCCCATTTTGAACAAACTCAATTGTGTCCGCTTTAATATGATGCGTTTTTTCTTGAGCATGCTCAATTTTCCCTTTGCTTTTCTGCAAGGTCGTATTCACTTGCTTTCTTACGCTGCCAGGTTCAATACGACCTTCAATAATTGCATCAACAACTCGTTTGGCTTCAGCAGGGTTTTGTTCGTGAAGACGGTTCACCATATTGAGTGTCGTAATATCGCGAATCTTACCACCCTTTGCCAACTCCTGAATGAGATCAGGTGATTTGAGCAAGCCTAAGGTAATTGACATCTGACTTTCAGACACCCCGAGTCTTGTGGCAGCTTTCTTTTGCGATCCTCCGGTAAGCTCCTTTACACGCTGATAGGCACGCGCAATATCCATCGGCGTCATTGACTGGCGATGATTATTTTCAGCAATTTGTAATAACAGGATAGTTAATGGATCAACATCATTCCGAATAACTGCATCGACACGACTAATGCCATCAATCAGCAAACAAGCTCGCCAACGTCTTTCACCCGCAATAATCTGATAGCGATCGCCAGTCTGTCGAACTACAATAGGTTGAATTAGCCCATTCTGCTCGATGCTGGAGCGTAACTCATTCATCGCGTCCTGATCAAACTCACTGCGAGGCTGATTGGGATCTGGATCTATGAGGTCTTTGGTAATATGACGGATTTCATTATTTGCGCGCGCTTCCTCGACAACCTGACGTTCAAAATCTTCTAAGTCAAAACGCTCTTCGATCGTTACTGTAGATGTTGCCGCTATACCTTGCTCAGGCTTACGAGCAGCAAAAAATCCTTTTTTACTCATTTCGTCACCGCTTCCTTTTTCCGTGTTGATTTGAGCCCGCTTAATTCAAGAACCTCATCGACAAAAGCAGAAGCGTTAGCTTTGGTTTGACTATCGCCAACGTGAAAAATACTGCTGCCATCAAATACACATTGACGATACGCTTGACGCAGTTGAAGCTTTGTATTCAACACAGGAAGTTGGTAAGTGTTGGCAACATATTCACTTACTTCTCGCCCCAACGTTGTTCCTGGTTGTATGCCATTAATCAAAAAATACACAGGAGGTTTCTGTTCGCCAAAGCGCGCCCAAATATCCCTCAATAGTCCAATGAAATCCTCACTGCCATCAACATCAAATGGTGAAGGCCCAACAGGAGTCAAAACAAAATCCGCAGACTTGATCGCGCCTAAGATTATTTTTTGCGTAGCATCGCCTTTTTGCCCAAGGTTACTCGCGCTGTCGATAATGATGAAGTCATAATGAGCTTGTTCTTTCTGAATTTTTTCGGCAATTAATGGCGAATCCCAACGCTCTACCCAAGGAATATCCGCCTCATGCGGCAGTCCTTCGGCACTGGCACGCCACTTAGATAATGATTGTTGAGTATCAGCATCCAGCATCAAGACAGTATACCCTTGACGTTTGAGTCCTGTACCCAATGTTGTGGCTATCGTAGATTTACCAACGCCACCTTTTTGGTTGGCGATCAGTATGACCTTTGCCATCAAATCTTCTCCTCTAATTTCACTTGAGCATATCAAATTTAGCCACTATAAATCGCACAAAGTCTATCAGTAAACACAAAATTGAGCATGCTCAATTTATTGCTCGATGAAAGCAGAAATATGAAATGCAATATCATGTATAGGAAAAATATAAACAATCATTAACGTGATATTTATATTCAAAATAACAACTTTCAAAGTTCTGAACTTAGGCATGCTCAATTTCAGAATCTCACATTTACTATAAATTGAGCATGCTCAATTTATATTCTCGAAGTTCAATAAAGCTACTTAAACCGTACCAAAAAGTTTTTCAATTTCAATACGAAGGAGGGGGCGATCCATTATATTAGCCAATGTAGCTTTGTTAACTTCAAGACTCTTTATCGCCTTAGGAAGATTATTAATGGCCCGTTTGAAATATTCACTTTTAAGATCATCAGAAAGTGCTTGCCATTGCTCAAGGATTTTCAGTTTTTTATCTTGAGCAAGTTCAGAAGGTTTAGCTGATACTTTACGCTTAGTTGGCGTAGGCTCTTTCTGCTTTACTTGAGACTTAGTTTGAAGTTGTTTTTGCTCTAAATATTGAACTCCCCATTTACCTGAAAATGCACTCTTGTAAATAGCCCCCAGATTAACGGACTCACTCTTAGCTAACTTGTCATCAGCAAATAAATTAGCACGTTCAATAGTCGCTTGAATCAGATCAGCACTATAGTTTTCTAAATACGCATACTGCTCGGATAGCGGAATAGTAATACGTGCTTCTGCAAACGCTGGATGTGGCATACCCGCCATATGGGTTAATGCTCCAACAGATATCGTTTGCTGCTTAGGCTCTATTTTGAAATACAACCCCTCAACTTTTCGCCCTTTACGTTGAAACTCAACTCTGACGCTAATATCGGAGATAATACTTTCATTGATTAATTTTACGGGCTTGGATATAGTCCAGCGATTCAGTTCGGCAAACTCAGTATATTCAGTTTCTTGCAACCCTACATACTGACGAAAATCAGTAATTGTCATATAAGGCGTACGCTGAATACCAACATAATCTTTACATAGCTTGTAGATAATCGCCTCATATTTGCCATTAAAGCTACTAAAGATTTCCCAGTGCAGCAAATGAAAAATGGCTTTGGCGTCGTCGAGTCCCTTCATTACATCTTCAAGAAAAATGGGCAGGCGAAAGCCAACCGTTTTACTGCTGACTTCCCACTCAGAGATAAATCCCATACCACGCTGAGCCTTGTGGCCATCCTTGGAGAGAATATTGATAACGATGGGCTCTTTCCGCAAAACCTCGAAATCAGCCTTTAATTCTGACTTGACAGGTTCGTAACCGAGATATTCAGAGATTTTGGAAATTGAGACACGATAAGTTCCATCGAAGTCGGAAGAGGGTACTTGTTTGTAGGCTTCCCGATAAAAATGTAAAAGCAGTATCCAATATTTGTACTGGCGCAAGGTAATACCATGACTGATATGCACGACTGCCTGCGACGTCCTGAGGAGAGGCAGATTAGTGTTGTTTAACGCTTTATTATTGAGAGTCATAGTCCTCACGCCAAGTTTCAAGCGACCCAAGGTCAGCGTCGAGACTATACATTAATCATGTAGTTTGTTAAAGCTCAAGTCCTACATGTTTGCTTCAACAATTGACGTACTGTTACAAGAGGCTATTGATCTTTTGTGGCGATCTGATACCTCATCTGGTCTGAAAAAAAGTAGAGGGGGTGATTCTCTACATGATACGATCCAGACAAAAAAATGGGTTCCCTCCATCAGATACGAACATTAAGCTTTATGCTCACATCAATTCAGGAGGTGGATTTCTACAGCATAATCTATCTAAAAGCATAGAAAACTCCAGATCCAGAAACCGTCAATATTTTCAGGTATGCCTAAAAAGTGAGGGGGTGATTCTCTACATGATAGATACATGATAGAGAGGTGGTTCTCTACATGATAAGGGGGTGATTCTCTACATGTTCTTTGATAGCAGGGGGTGGTTCTCTACATGATAAGGGGGTGGATTTCTACATGATAGGGAGGTGGTTCTCTACATGATAAGGGGGTGGATTTCTACATGATTATTGGCTGCATCCCTTGTGCCGCAATCGTTTCGCTCTGTCTAAATATATTAAATAAGCTTAAATATATAAAATAAAAGCAGCAGCAGCTTTTTAATTTTTTTTATCAAAGACGCCTTATCGTTTGTTAGATATTGACTATTAGACTCGCATCACATACTAGAAAAACACACTAAAGCCGCTCAAGAACGCGCCTAAAGAGCACCCTGTCGTTTCATGTATTCAAAACACGACCAAATTTAAGCCAATACACTAATCGATTAAGCATCGAACATAAAGCGCAAAGCTTTAAAACGATAAATAAGCGAATAAAAGCGGTCTAAAAAATAAAACAACACAGAAGTAGGCGAAAGAGGGAAAGCGGCCTTAAATCAACTATTTGGAGCTGTCAGACACTAAAAAAACGAAAGAAACATCTAAAAATTGTAAAAACCATCTGAATTTTGAAAAACCAATGGATTTTATTCAACCGATTCAGGTTTCAATTAAAGTTTTTAAGCGAGATAACTACTTAACATCATCAGTCCTCACCAAAAAGTATTTGATACGGATGAAATAATTGAAAACACTGGTGATTTTGGAAATATTACCAACTTAACCCCCCCAGCTAAAGCAGAGTGGTTCTTACTGACGACTTAAAGTCAGTATGATCCAAAGCCTGTTTAGGGTTCCGCTCTTAACGCCGTCAACATCTTGCCACCTTAACACAATCCTTTCGTTAGCTCGAAAAAATGGGGAAGAAATCGCTTTTTTAGCCAATTAGTAAGTAGTAAGAAGAAAAAATCACCCGATAAAACTACCGCCTTTAGTCGGTAGTTTTATCCTTGAATGATGGACTAAAAAACTCAGAAATTGACTTTTCTGACAAAAATATAAAAAGCCACTCCTTATTCTAAATTAGTAAAAATACAACCATTTAAACCTGCCAAATTATTTGCCATCGACACTCATTAATCGCCCAACGCCTTTGCTGTTGGGGTGCCGCAGAGCGGGGGCAAGGACTCGCGTCCGCAGCCA
>VIAD01000023.1 GCA_006546595.1 Moraxellaceae bacterium AER2_44_116
GCAGTTTGAAGCGGGAGTGGTTGACGGGCAATGTCTATCCGTCTCGAGAAGACGCCGTTGCCGATGTGCGTGCGTATATCGCTTATTACAACGCCCGCCGTTTGCATACCACGCTGGGCGATAAAACGCCGATTGAATTTGAACAATGTGCTTAACAAGGTGTCCTGTTTCTATTGACCAGAACAGGCTTCACTGTCCCGATTTCCACACACATAGGCAACGACCTGACGAGTACGACGACACAGGGCAATCCAATTCCATAACTTGTTGTCTCGTTTATGAAAAAAGCTCCATAATTCGTCTAATTCGAGGACATCATCTACCCTCGCTGGGAGTAACGTGGTCAGAATCGGATTGCTGGCTTTTTTTTATCCATTTGGTGAGGGTTGCTGGTGCAACACCAAATAGACGACGCATTCCGCGCAGACTACCACGTTCAAAATAGGTTTTGATGATCAACTCTTTTTGCTCTTCAGTGTATTTAACGGTTGGTTTAAGCACACTTGAGCGACCACAGTCTTTACATTTAAACTGTGGATTGCCACTTTTATTGTGGCCGTTCTTGAATATGTTGGTTGAATGGCAGCGGGTACAGTGGTGGATAAGGCTTTCTGTAATCATGACCGTGTGAAATTATGGTTAGCTATACTCTCCTTATACCAAAACACGTCTTGTTTTGACACTACCAAAAGAGATAGTGTATTGTGTAAAAAGTCTCTGGAAATAAATAATGAAATTGAGCGTGAAGTAAAAAAGGTTGCAGAGGCTCGTTTTGAAAAATTATGTGTGGAAAAAGGCCAAATAATAAAAGAGTTAGATAAAAAAATTAAAGACCTTGAAAATAAAATAAATCAGTTCAAGTCACAAAATCGTTCTTGGATGAAGTTTGAATAGTTGTGTTATTGGTAAGTAATTTTTCTCTGATCTCAGTATGCTAAAGCCCTTACAATCACACCGCCACATACTTCGGCGCATTCGGCAACCACCGATGTACCAACGCCTGAGCCTGTTGCGGTTGGTCTTTTTGCATCGTTTTAGCTAACTGTTGCGCTGTTTTTAACAGTTGTTGGTCTCGACTTAAATTAGCCACTTTAAAAGTCACTAGCCCCGTTTGTTTTGTCCCTAATACTTCGCCCGGCCCACGAATTTCTAAATCTTTTTCGGCAATGACAAAGCCATCGGTGGTGGCGCGCATAATCGCCAAACGTTCTTGACCCATGTGTGATAACGGTGATTGATACATCAACACGCAATAACTGACCGTGCTACCACGACCCACCCGACCCCGTAATTGATGTAACTGTGCCAAACCCAAACGCTCGGCATTTTCAATAATCATTAACGACGAATTGGGAACATCAACCCCCACTTCAATCACCGTGGTTGCGACCAATAAATCTAATTCGCCGAGCTTAAAGGCTTTCATAATCGCTTGTTTATCGTTGGCTTTCAATTTGCCATGCACTAAACCCAGTTTCAGTTCGGGGAGTTCTTTTTGCAGTTCTTCATAAATCGCTTCGGCGGCTTGGGCTTCGAGTTGTTCCGATTCTTCAATCAAGGTACAGACCCAATAGGCTTGTTTGCCTGTTAAGCAGTTAGCGCGTACCCGCTCAATGACTTCGGCACGACGCGCATTCGGCAGTGCAACGGTGGTTACAGGGGTGCGATTTGGCGGTAACTCATCAATCACCGAGGTATCTAAATCACCATAAGCACTCATCGCCAAGGTACGTGGAATCGGGGTGGCGGTCATGACTAATTGATGCGGCGATAAACCTAATTTTTCGCCTTTTTGCCGCAATGCTAAACGCTGATCGACACCAAAACGATGCTGCTCATCAATAATCACCAAACCCAACCGTGCAAACTGCACACTTTCTTGAAACAAGGCATGAGTGCCAACAACAATTTTTGCTTCGCCCGACTCAATTTTTGCCAGCGAGGCATTACGGTCTTTAACGCCTTGCTTGCCACTCAGCCACGCAACAGGCAGCCCTAAATCGTTAAACCATGCACTAAAATTCACAAAATGCTGTTCGGCTAAAATCTCTGTCGGTGCCATTAACGCCACTTGCCAATTGCTTGCCACCGCATGACAAGCCGCCAAGGCTGCAACGATAGTTTTACCTGAGCCAACATCACCTTGAATCAGGCGTAACATCGGTTTGTTGAGGGTTAAGTCGGCGGCAATTTCACCCCACACTCGTTGTTGGGCGTTGGTTAATTGAAAGGGGAGTTTTGCCAGTAATTGTTGCGCTAGGGGACAATCGGCCTTTAAGGTCGGCGAAGGGATGGATTGAATATGTTGGCGACGTTGCATCAACGAGATTTGGTGCGCGGTTAACTCTTCAAAGGCTAAACGCTGTTGTGCAGGATGAATGCCCGATAATAATAACTCGCGATTACTATTGCTCGGTGGATTATGCACAATATGTAAGGCGTTTAATAAATTGAGCCGACTATTGGCGTAATTGGGCATCAGTTCGGGCAAGGTCTGTGCGCTGACGTGGCTTAGGGCTTCGGTCATCAACTGCCGTAACCGTACTTGGGTTAAGCCTTCGGTCGTGGGATAAATTGCCGTGAGATTGGCATCGGGTAAGGGTTCGTCAAGTTGCACCGTTTTGTATTCAGGGTGATACATCTCCATGCCACTCGCACCTAAACGAATTTCACCAAAGATACGCATCCGTGTACCACGTTGAAAATGCTCTTTTTGCTGTGGATAAAAGTGATAAAAACGCAGTGTGATGCTGCCTGTGCCATCACTAAAGCGTACGGCTAAGGATTGCCGTTTGCCTTTGGCGACATCAGCGGCTAACACTTCGCCCTCAAGCATTAATGTTGCCCCTGCATGAGCCGTACAGATGGGGCTAATGTGGCTACGGTCTTCGTAATCACGCGGCAAATGAAACATCATATCTTGCAGCGTTGTTAAGCCGAGTTTGGCCAGTTTTTCGGCTAAGGCCGCACCCACGCCTTTGAGTTGTTGTACCGAAGTATGCGCTAATAAATGCGTCATAACGGCTGACTTCCTGCCAAGTTAAGTTGTTGTAATGCCTGTATTAAAACACGAATGGCCTGTGGACGGGGGAAGCGTCGCCGCCAGACCGCCCTAATCTGTCGCGTGGGTGCAGGATCAATGGTTTTGGTGATTAAGCTGTCATTGACTAAATACGGCACACTGATAGCAGGAATCAAGGTTAAGCCTAACCCGTTGGCGACCATAAAGCGTAAGGTTTCTAAGGAGTTACCATTGCTCAATTTAGGATTGTTCATCGGGCAAGAGGCTAAGATTTGGTCACGGAAACAATGACCTTCACCGAGCATTAACATCGGGGCGTTGGCCAAGTCACAGGCGGCAATGGTGTCTTTATCACGCCATGCGTGTTGTTGGGGCAGCAACAAACAAAAGTCCTCGCTAAAGAGGTCTTGGTGTTGCGTTTCTATTTGTTCAAACGGTGCGGCCACTAAAATGACATCTAACTCACCTACGGCTAATTTATCGGCTAAAACAGCGGTATAGTTTTCTTCTAAATACAGTAATAATGTCGGCGCGGTTTGATGTAGTTTAGGAATCAAGGTTGGGAAGATATACGGCGCAACGGTAAAAATTGCCCCTAAACGTAAGGGTTGCGCAAAGGGATCGTGTTCGGCTTGTGCCAATTGTTTTAAGTGTTCGCTTTCGTGCAGTACCACTTTCGCTTGTTGAATAATACGCTCGCCTGCGGGAGTAACCAATAACTCATGACGATGACGCTCAAACAAGGTAATGTCCAACTCGTCTTCGAGTTTTTTAATCGCAATACTCAAGGTCGGTTGCGAGACAAAACAGGCCGCCGCCGCCTTAGCAAAATGACGAAGCTCGGCAAGCGTGACTAAATAGCGTAAATCGGTCAGGGTCATGGTGTCATACCGTGTAAAGAAAGCACCCTCTCTCTCATTTAAACTCCCTCTCCCTGAGGGAGAGGGTTGGGGTGAGGGCTTATAAACTAACTAAGCTTATGATTATTAGGTAAAAATGGCAAATATCTTAATTGTGGGATGTGGAGATGTCGGTAGTCGTTTGGCGTTGTTATTCGCCAATGATGGCCATACCGTCTATGGCGTACGTCGTTCGGTGCATGTTTTGCCCAATGTGATGATGTTGCAGGCCGATATTAGTCAACCGTTTAGCTTACCAATCGCTGAGCTAGATTATGTTTATATCATTTTAAGTCCTGATAGTAGTAAACAAGCCGCGTATGAGCAGACTTTTATTGATGGGGTGAATCATATTCGCACCGCTTTAGAGTCCTATGCTTTGAAGCATGTTTTTTTTGTTTCTTCTACCAGCGTTTATGGTGAAGAACATGGTGAATGGGTCGATGAAAACACAGCAACCCATCCGCAAGGTTTTAATGGCCAAGTATTATGCGCGGCTGAACAGTTAGTGCAGCAATATTGGTTATCGAGTGTTGTGCGTTTTGGCGGGATTTATGGCGAAGGGCGATTACGTTTAATTCGTTGGGTGGAATCGGGTAAACCCGTGAATGTTGGTCAATGGACAAACCGTATTCATGTTGCTGATGCTGCGGGTTTATTGGCTTTTCTGTTAAAGCAACATCAACAAGGACGCGAGTTAGAAAGCTGTTATGTTGGCGTGGATGATTATCCGTGTTTGCAAGATGAAGTCTTAGATTGGATAGCTCAGGAGTTAGACTTGCCGCCAGTCGCTAAAATACAGGGGCAGGGTGGAGCGAATCGTCGTATCCGCAATAATCGTATCAAAGAATTAGGGTATCGATTTTTATATCCGAGTTTTAGGGAGGGTTATGGAAAAATGCTGAGATAAAATCCCCAAAACAATCCGCTTAATGGCACAATTCGCGCATTCACTTTTAATGCGCGCACGATCATGGCTAAAACAGAAAACATCTACGGCTTACACACGGTTCAAGCCTTACTCACTCATCATCCTGAACAGGTATTGGATGTCTTTATTCTCAATAGCCGTGACGATGAACGTCTACAAGCTGTCCTCGAATTGGCCAAACAACATGGCCTCGCCGTACAATCAGCCAACCGCGACAAGCTCGACCAACTGGCGTTTAATGGCCAACATCAAGGTGTGGTGGCTCGTGCGCGGGTAGCGACCGCATTAAATGAAGATGATTTAAAAGACTTATTAGCCAGTTTGACCGTTCCGCCGTTTTTATTAGTGTTAGATAACATCACCGATCCGCATAATTTGGGCGCGTGTTTACGTACCGCCGAATCCGTGGGTGTGCATGGTGTAATTGCCCCGCGAGATAAATCGGCTAACTTAACGCCTGTCGTGCGTAAAACGGCATCGGGTGCCGCAGAAGTGCTACCGTTTTTTCAAGTGACCAATTTGGCTCGTACGCTCAAACAGTTAGCTGATGCAGGCGTTTGGTGTGTCGGTACGGCACTTACGCCCGAAGCCAAACCGATTTATGACTTAAATCTCACGGGCGCATTGGCCATTATCATGGGGGCAGAAGGCTCAGGAATGCGCCGTTTAACCCGTGAACATTGTGACTCATTGGCATATATCCCCATGCAGGGCAGTGTGCAAAGTCTGAATGTCAGTGTCGCGACAGGTGTGGCTTTGTATGAAGCGTTTCGACAGAGAGCCAAAGCATTATGAGTCCGACGCAACGTGAAAAATGGGTGGGTTACGGTTTAGTCGTGTTTACTTTGAGTGTTTGGGCGAGTTTTATTCTCATCTCGCGCCTTGCAGGTAAAAGTGTGTTAACGCCGTGGGATACCACTGCCTTACGTTTTGGCACGGCGACAGTGGTTTTACTGCCCTATGTCTTGCTAAAAATGGACATCCGTCAGTTTTTCCATTGGCGATTTGTCGTGGTGGCGATGCTCGGTGGTTTGGGTTATGCCATGCTTGCTTATGTTGGCTTTAGCTTAGCCCCTGCGGCTCATGGTGCGATTTTCCTTCATGGGTTATTGCCGTTTTGGACGGCGTTTATGGGTTGGATGATTGTTGGCGAACACATGACCCGTGATCGTTGGCTTGGCCTCAGTTGTATTGCGCTTGGTATAGGCTCGATGGCGGTGATTGAACTGCAAAACCCGAATACCCATTTTGGATGGGGGGATGTGATGTTTGCAGGGGCTTCCGCATCGTGGGCGGCTTTTGCCGCACTGCTCAAGCGTTGGCAAATGCCACCGATTGCCGCGACGGTGGGAGTGGCCATTATTTCTGCTGTCTTGTATATGCCCATTTATTGGCTATTTTTACCCAGTGGTTTAGCGCAAGCCTCTTGGCCCGTCATTGCTTTACAAGCAGGTTTTCAAGGTGTTCTCGTGGTTATTGTCGCGATGGTGACGTTTATTGAGGCCGCAAGACGTTTAGGCGCATTCACTGTTGGTTGCTTTTTGGCCTTAGCCCCGATGTTGGCGGCTTCATTAGCAGTGCCTATTTTGGACGAACCATTAACGTTAGGCTTGATGTTGGGATTATTGGGGATGGTGACCGGTGCATTACAGCCGTGGAAATGGATGAATTTTGCATCGTCACCTGTTGCTAAAAGTGAAGACTAAGTTCTAAAGTGTTATCATGGTCAGCATGATGATTTCTCAGATTCAAAAAGGTTAAAAAAGACAGCACCATGACGAGCAAGCACGAAAAACTAACAGCGGCAGACGTTAGTTATTTAACGGAATTATTAACGTCTGAGCGTTGCTCGGATGATGCCCTTAATGTTCATCAATTACGCGGTTTTTTGTGGGCAGTGATTAGCAGCCCAGCTGCATTAATGACGCAAGATTGGTTGCCGATGGTATTAGGTGAAGTTAAAGATGGTGAAGAACCCTTTGACAGCCAAGAAGAATTAGACCAGTTTTTAAGGGTTATGTTGAAGTTTTATCAAGATGCTCAACAGCAATTCACCCATAAAACAATGCAGTTTCCCGCCGAGTATATCTATAGCGAAGATCCTGAACTGATGCAGCCATTGACCGATTGGTGTGAAGGCTTATTAATTGGTCATGATTGGCTAGAAGATATTTGGACTGAATCTAGTGTTGATATTGACTTAGATGATGGCTCAAGTTTGCAAGATACCTTAGATGCGGTATTAGCGATTATTACGTTGTTTGCGGATATTCCTCAAGGACTAGCTGAGTCGGAAGACCCTGACACCTTAAAAGCGAAATTGGCGTTTGCTTGGGAGCCACTTTTATCAACGGCTTTATTAGAGTACGCGCAAATAGGCCATGAGTTACGGCGTTTAGCGGAAGAATTAGCCAAACTGTACGCAAGAACGGGGCGTAATGATCCCTGTCCTTGTGGTAGTGGTCAAAAATTCAAACGCTGTTGCATGCCATAAGTCATAAGCTTGTCATATTTATAAGCTGTCAAAAACGAAGATAATAGTCGGCCAACATAGGAGTAATCAGATTGGCGACTATCAAACTCACCGATGCAGAAGTGGTGCAAAAACTAGCAGACCTAAATACGGATACGCGACGGTCTTGGCAGTTAGTCGATGGTAAGCTGAAAAAACAATTTGAGTTTGGCAGTTTTATTCTGGCATTTGCCTTTATGACCAAAGTGGCAATGTTGGCAGAAACCCTCAATCATCATCCCGAATGGTCTAATGTCTATGGCCGCGTTGTGATTGAGTTAATCACCCATGAAATTAATGCCATTTCGGAAAAAGACTTTATCTTGGCTGCGCGAATTGAAGCAATGGCAGTGTAAATACCCTTACAAAAGCTAGCAGATTTCATGGAATTGTGAGAGTCTCAAGACTTCATTTAATCAAAGGAGAGTGTCATGACTATTTGTCCCGTCGCCTTAGCGGTTGGTTGTGCTAAATGCCCCGTCTTCAAAGTGTGTCCAGCTAAAAGCATTCTTGGCGATCAGAAGAAGCCCGAACCTAGTAAGTCAGATGAAAAACCAAAGTCCTAATCGACTGTTTTTGGACGAGACAAGGGCATGATGATTCGTGCCCCTGTCTGTTCTGTCATTTTTTTACTCTGGGTTGTTGTTCACGGGAAATGGTAATGGCGTTTTACCGTGCTTATATTCATCATTCCCCATCATCCGTAATAAACCCAACAAAATACTATACGGTGCTTGCCGCTGAATATAGTTGTTCGCCCACGCGGGTACGCGCCCACCGGGATCAACATAACCTTCGGCTTCAACGTGAACTTGGTTATTAGGTAATGGGGTGTAGGTTAATACCATATCTTCTGCCAGCATTCTAACCAAGGGCGGTTTTTCAGGAATGTAATTTGGCTGTGCTTTTACAACCATCTTAATGAAGTTTTTGCCCTTTTTCTGCGGCTCTATCATCGCGTGTAAAATAACATCGCGATTTGGTAGGCCAAAGGGAGCGCGATGTTTGAGGTAAATATAATATTCAGTGGGGGAGACGACTTTGAGCATTTTGCCTTCTAAAACTTCCCAATACCATTTGGTATAGTTTTCTGCATCGAGCATCACCCGCACACCTGCTTCCATCGTGCTATCGAGTACGGCATCCACTTTGAATGAGCGAAAGCGTTTGCCATCTTCTAATTTGGCATACGTTTTGATCTTGCGTCGTTGGTCGTTTTTAACCAGCATCCATTCATTGCCTAGTTTTTCTTGAATCTCATCCAAGCTATCATCATCGTCAGCAGCGTAAAGAGGTGGTGCAATAGACAACGTCATTAACATTGCGAGAGCGAACGCAAAACGGCGTGGCATAGCTGAACTCCATTATTTTTTATTGTCGTGGCGAGAATAGCACTATCCATACTCGTATTGAAGTAGCTTGTTGTTTGTATAAAAGCGACTTAATCAGGTGAATTGTTAATAGGAAATGGTAAAGGCTCTTTACTATGACGATATTTTTCATTTCCTGTCATGCGTAATATCCCTAGCATAATGCTGTATGGGGCACTGCGCTGAATATAATTATTTGCCCAACCAGGTACTTTACCACCAGGGTCAACATATCCTTCGGCTTGAACGCGGAGTTTGTTGTTTGGTAATGGCGTATAAATGAGCGTCATGTCTTCGGCAACCATTCTGACCAGCGGTGGCTTTTCGGGTACGAGGTCTTTAATGGCTTTCACTCGCATGGTAATAGAGTTTTTACCTTTGCTTTGTGGCTCAAAGAGTAGTACGCCAGCGACATCACGATTGGGGACACCATAAGGCGCACGGTGTTTAAGGTAAATGTAATATTCAGTCGGTGAGCTGGCTCTTATTATGTGGCTCTCTAGTATTTCCCAATACCATTTTTTATAGTTTTCAACATCTAATATCACACGGACAGCGGTTTCTAATGTGCTATCTAATACAGCATCTACTTTAAATGAACGGAAACGCTTACCGTCCTCTTGTTTCACGTAGGTTTTAATTTGGCGTAATTGGTCGTTTTTGATTAATACCCATTCAGTGCCGAGTTTTGTTTGTATTTCATCCAAACCATCATCGTTATCATTGGCGGCATAACTGGAGGGTATGACGGAAAGTGTTATTAATGCAGTGAGCATTAAAGCTAAATGGCGTGGCATAGGTATCCTTTATATTTTTATAGTTATCTTGGTAAATCGTAACACGATCCATTAAGCCATAAAGTAGTTGTAGTGAGAATTTTTTGATGAAAGTTAGAGATTGAGTGGCATGTCGTGGCGAGTGAGCTCTGATCTGTGATGATGCAATGAAAGTCAAAGGCTGCTATGAGGTCATGTAATCCGCATAGCAGCACGAGTAGCGTTTAATGAGTGGTGGTAGCTGTTGTCGGTTGAACATAAGCCGATTGAACTTTAGGTTGCTGACACTTTACCCAATGATAAGCATCCATATCGACTTTTCGTGTTTCTAGCCAATAACGCCATGTTGACCACGGCCAAATGGTAAAGTTCTTGCCGCCTTCTTGTTGATACCAGCTTAAACAACCCGAATCCCAAACTGTACCTTGTAGATTCGCTTGCACTTTTTCATTAAAGGCTTTTTGCACGTCGGGTTTGACATCTAAATAATCCGCATTTTTCTCTTTTAGGGTCTTGAGGCATTCCATGATGTAATGCACTTGCGCTTCAATCATAAAAATAATGGAATTATGACCTAATGCGGTATTGGGCCCTACTAGTTGATGTAAATTCGGAAAGCCTGTCACACTTACGCCATAATAGGCTTCCGCGCCATCTTTCCAGTCTTGCATTAAGTCATGGTTGGGCAAGCCTGTGCAGGGGAAACCTTTCATATAGATGCGCGGATCAACAATAAAACCTGTGCCTAAAATAATACAATCAGCAGGACGAGACACGCCATCACGGGTGACAATACTGTTCTCACGCACTTCTTGAATGCCGTCTGTCACTAACTCCACATTCTTACGGTTAAAGGTTGGGAAGTATTTATTGGAGATTAAGACCCGTTTACAACCAATGGTGTAATCAGGTGTCAATTTTTTAGCTAAGGCTTTGTCTTTGACTTGTAAACGAATAAAACCTTCAGCCAGTTTTTGTAAACCTTTGGCAATAGCAGGATTAAAAATGGGCCATACGCGTGATTCATTCGTCCAATATAAACGCGCACGATGGAGCTTACGCAAGACAGGTAATTTAGCAAAGATGGTTTTTTCAATGTCCCAATACGTCCGTTCATCACGTGGAATCACCCAAGCAGGGGAGCGTTGAAAAACATACAGTTGTTTTACGTCAGGCGCGATTTCAGGCACATATTGAATGGCACTACCGCCTGTCCCAATAGAAACGACATTTTTGCCTTTTAAGTCATAGTTGTGATCCCATTCCGCGGAATGAAATACTTTGCCTTTGAAGTTTTCTAAGCCTTTGATTTTAGGCTTGCTCGGTACATGCAATGGCCCACTAGCGAGTACACAATGACGGGCGATAATGGTTTGACCATCCTGTGTTGTCACGGTCCAACGGCCTGTCTCTTTGTCGAAAGCAGCCCCTGAAACGCTACTATTAAAACGAATAAACGGGCGAATGCCGTAGTCTTCGGTGGTTTTTAGAATGTAATTTTGAATTTCGTACCACGGCGCATAACGCTTCGACCAATCGGCTTTGCCCGCAAACGAGAACGAATACATGTGTGACTGGACATCACACGCTGCACCAGGGTAGCTATTGTCACGCCATGTGCCACCGACATCAGCGGCTTTTTCTAAAATGATAAAATTGTCATTGCCTGCTTCACGCAGTTTGATTGCCATGCACAGGCCACCAAAGCCTGCACCAATAATGGCAACATCAACCACAGTGACGGGGGTAGGACTCATTGCCTGACTGGTCATAATGCACCTCTTGGTTGTGAGTAGGTTTGTATTGGTACTTTCGTGCAGTTTATATCCCCTATTTATTCTGTGGATATGATAGTCTTTGCCAATAATTGATATTTTTGGCCAAAATGGATAAATAACATCAAGATAAGGTGCGTCATGAGTAGGCGATCAGTCATTGGTTTAGTGTATATGTTGCAGGGCATTACGTTATTAGGTGTTGACCCAACGCCTGTTTTAGCACGTTACGGGATTAATTTAGAAACCTTAGACCCTGCGGCTGACATTGAGCGCGATCAAGAAATGGCGATATTGCAAGAAGTCGCTGCACTTATTGATAATCCGCTTGCGGGGTTAAGTATTGGTGAGTCTATTTCGACCGCAGGTTATGGCGCATTAACGATGTTGTTGATGACCTGTGACAACACCTTGGAAGCCATGCAAGCAGGTGTACAGTATCAACAACTAACGTATTTACATGGCAGTTTGCATATTGAAGAAGAGGGTGATTTTGTCGCGTTAGTCATTTGTCCCTTGCCGATGCAAGAAGGTGTACGTCGTATTTTAATTGATGGGGATTTGTCGGGTACGATTAAGTTACTCCGTGAGTTACAAGCGCAACTTGGCCTAAAAATATTAGCCGCCGCCGCCGAAATTTGGATACCGTATCCGCGTCCCAAAGAATATCGTGCTTATGAAGATTATTATCAATGTCCTGTTCGTTTTGGTTCAGCAGAAGCGCGCATTCGTATTCCTAAGTTTATCTTGCAGTTGCCGTTTAGTACCGCCAATCGCACGGCCAATTTACTTTATCGCCGACAATGCGATGCGTTATTAGCGCAACGTTATAAGTATGATGGTTTAACAGGAAAGGTCTTAGCGTATTTAGAGTTGTTAAACGGCAGTTATCCCTCCGCCGAGACGGTGGCGAATGTCATGGGGATGACGGGGCGCACGTTTCGTCGGCAGCTCAGTGAAGAGAAAACGTCATTTCGGCAGTTATTAGACCGAGCACGTTATCAAAAAGCGTGTAGTTACTTAAAAGATTCCAGTGAGTCGATAGACCAATTAGCTCAACAACTCGGTTACAGCGAGGCGGCATCGTTTATTCATGCCTTTCAACGCTGGTCTGGGATGAGTCCGTCGGTCTTTAGAAAACATCATAGTCATCGCTAACGTCATAAATCGTCACTTTGTTCGACATCTATCTTATTCATTTTGTTGAGAAAGTTTATGATTAGGTGTTTTTATTATCATTGAACAAGCGTTATGCGTTTTAACCAACAGCAGCAAGAAAAGATATTTCAACGGACATCGGGTTATTGTCATATTTGTCATAAAAAATTAAGTCTTTATAAATATGCAGCAGAAGGAGAGAGTGGTTCATGGGAAGTGGAACATTCCAACCCACAAGCAAAAGGCGGTACACATCGCCTTAATAATTTATATCCTGCCTGTATATCGTGTAACCGTTCTAAAGGTGCAAAAAGTACGCGTTCGGCACGCGCCAAGCATGGTAAAACACGCGCACCTTTGTCATTAAGCAAGCGTCGCAAGGCGAAAACCATTAACGCGCTCAAAGGTGCATTATTAGGTAGCGTCACAGGTATTTTTTTAACGATAGATATTGCAGGGGCATGTGTGGTTGTGGGCGTGATGATCGGTTATTTACGTAATCCCGATCACGATTAAATGAGGCTGACTCCACTCCCAGCCCTGAGCGTAGCCGAAGGGTTGAAGGGGTGATTTAAGCAAACGTCAACAGACCCTAATATGCTATCTTCCGTTTAATTTTTATTGATTCTTTTTTTCAAGGAGTTAGCGCGTGTCTGATATTTCCTACCATATTCACGGTTCAGATTTACAGTTTGTTGAAGTCACTTTGCCGCCGAATAGTTCAGTGATTGGCGAGCAAGGGGCAATGATGTACATGGACGACCATTTGCAAGTCGATACGGTGTTAGGAGATGGTTCTAGCTCCAGTTTTGGTGCCGTAGGCCGTTTTTTCAAAGCGGTTAAACGGACATTTACGGGCGAGTCGTTGTTTAGCAGTCGTTATAGCAACCTCATGCCAAAAGAGCAGCGTGTTGCGTTTGCCGCGCCCACATTAGGCAAAATCATTGCGATTGATTTATCACAAACAGGCGGTGAACTCATTTGTCAAAAAGGGGCTTTTTTAGCGGGTGAAAGCGGTACGGAAGTGAACTTGGCATGGCAAAAACGCTTACGAGTCGGCTTTTTTGGTGGCGAAGGTTTTATTATGCAGCGCATTACAGGCAAGGGTGTTGTGTTTATTAATGCAACAGGCGCATTGACCGAAATGGATCTGTCGGTAGGGCAAGCATTACGCGTAGATAGCGGCTGTTTGGTCGCTCTGAGTTCATCCGTGACTTATGATATTAATTATGCGGGAAAAATTAAAACGGCCATTTTTGGTGGCGAAGGTTTGTTTTACGCCAGCCTACAAGGGCCGGGCAGAGTGTGGATACAGTCATTGCCCATGAGTCGCTTGAGTGCCGAAATTATGGGTAACGCCTTGGCAGGCAGTAAACGTGGGATGGGTGGCAAGTTTTATGTGTTACTGGTCATCGTGGGCGTACTGATTTCACTTTTTACTGAGCAATAATAGCCATGCAAACCATTCGCGCTTTGTTATACGGTGATGATTTACCGCCTGTTGGTACGAAAGTATTTGCCTATTTTTTAGAGCATCGTTTAATCATCGACACGATGGATATTAGCGTTGAAGTTGCCGACTTGGTTGTGAGTGTCGGTGGTTTTGAGCATGATGAGTTGTTTTTAAATTGGCAGGGAAGTACAGGCGAAAAATGGGCATTAAAACCCTATGAAGCGCGTGATATTCAGATGGTGATTGCGACTGCGCCCTTGAGTTTGAAGCCGCAGTTAGCCAAATGGCATGGCCGCACGCAACATATTAAATTAGTTTGGGGAGCGATTGCCGCTATTTTAGCGTTTTGTGTGTTATCGGTGCTGTTGTTGTGGTGGCAATATGACCGTGCTATTTCATGGGTTGCCGAGCAAATACCCGTTTCTACCGAAGAAAAAATGGGTAACTCAGTATTAGAGCAGTTGCGTAGCGAAGGTGGGCTGATAGAAAGTGGTGTCGCCGTCAAAACCGTGCAAGAGATTGGTGCAAAACTCACCAAAGGCTCACGTTATCATTATCAATGGGTCATTAAAACCGATAAAACCTTAAACGCATTTGCATTACCCGGTGGCGTGGTGGTGGTGCATTCGGCATTAATTGAAAAGGCTAGCAATGCCAATGAATTAGCGGCGGTGCTAGCGCATGAAGTTCAACATATAGAACAGCGTCACTCACTGAAAAGTACCATTAATAGTCTAGGCTGGGCGGCGTTGTTAACCGTTACCATTGGCGATGTCAGTGCTGTTGCAGCGGTGATGGCGCATCAAATGGGTTCTATGTATTTTAGCCGTGACCTTGAAGATGAAGCGGACAGATTAGGTTTTCAAGCATTAATTCGTGCCAATATCAAACCCGATGGCATGGTGACGTTTTTTCAAACGATGGCGAAAGAAGAAAAAGGCGATGCTCCTGCATGGGTATCGTCACATCCTGCCACCCTTGAGCGCATTAAAACCATTCAAACACTCATTGAGAAAGAGCCATGTCCACCTTGCAAGCCGTTGGTGTTTGATTGGATTCAGGTGCAAAAGGCGATAGTTGCTAAATAAGACAGTTTTGGTTGCTGTGAAATATGGGGGCATTATCAGTTGAAAGTAAGTGTCAATATGTGACGCTTACTCTTCAAGATTGATTGCCTCTTAGCAATGATTTTCGTATGGTGTCTCCACTCTTTCGCCAAGGAAGAAGAAAATAGAGAGAGTGAATATGCTCAGTATTTATCAATCCCATAATTTAGATGATCTTTTTGTTCAGTTATGCCAATTTTTAGGCACAAAAAGCAAAAGTCCCTTTCAGCCGTTAACCGTCCTCGTGCCATCGTTGGCCATTGGCCGTTGGCTAACGTATGAGTGGGCTAACGTGTTTGGCATTTGCGCGCATGTGGATACCAATTATCCTGCGGGTTTTATGTGGGAGTGCTTTGGCAAAATAGTGCCAGAAACCCCTAAATCCGCTATTTTGGGTCACAAAGCAATGCACTGGCGATTATTTGAAGCCTTAGCACATCTGCCAGACGACCCAATTTATCAAATATTGCATCGTTACTTAGAACGTGCGCCTCAACCCATCGTAGGCCGTTGGCAATTAGCAGGACGTATTGCCGACGTATTCGGCGATTATCGAACCTATCGACGTGACTGGTTAGCCGAGTGGCATCAGGGAAAACTCATCGAGCAAACAGATAAACCTTTTCGTCATCAAGAGTGGCAAGCGGCCTTGTGGCGGCAATTATTTGCCGAGGAACATCATCAACAAGGGCATTTATTACAGAAATTTCAAACGGAATTACAACGCAAGCCACAATTAGTGCGTTTATTGCCCTCACGATTAGCCGTATTTACCACAGTGCGTTTACCTCCCAACGAGTTGGAGTTTTTTCGGGTATTAAGTCAGTTTGTTGAGGTGCAGTTTTACCATCTCAATCCATCAAGCCAGTATTGGGCGGATATTGTTGATGAACGCTGGTTAACAAAAATGAAAGCGCGTCATCCGCAGCGCGTCATGGCCTTGTATGAAACGGGTCATCCCTTATTAACTGCATGGGGCAAACAACTGCGTGATACCTTTAAGTTGTTATCGGCCTTGTCAGGTGGTGAGCAAGAAAATGACTGGCAAGATAATTTCCCCCCAATTAACACGCCTCATGTATTAGCAGAGTTACAACATAGTATTCATGAAATGGAGCATCAAGACCTAGAAGAATGGACGCTTCGTGAGGATGATGATTCGATACAAATTCATAGCTGCCACAGTTTAACCAGACAATTAGAAGTGCTGCATGACCAATTGTTAACACTGTTTGCAACCACCAAACCGCCATTAAAGCCTCAAGATATTGTGGTGATGTTGCCTGATATTGCGTCTGCCAGTGGTGCAATCGAAGCGGTATTTGGCACTGTGGCCGAAAATCGTCGCATCCCTTGGCAATTAACGGGTGTCGCCAGTCCCGAAGAAAATAGTTTATGGCGAGCCTTCACCAGTTTGTATCAATTAACACAAGGGCGATTGACTCGCGCAGCGTTTATTGACTGGTTAAGCCTTGCGCCTGTGAGTAGTTATTATCAGTTGGTTGCAGATGATATCGAGCAGTGTAGCGTATTGTTAGAAAAAGCGGCGGTGTATCGTTGTTTAGATGGCGTGCATCGCGCTGAAATGACGGGTGACGACAGTGATACTGACGATGTACATACTTTTTTATTTGGTTTAGAACGCTTATTGCTCGGCACAGTATTACCGCCTGACTATCAACAAACCTATGCAGGTGTACAAGCTGTTGCCAATATTGAGGCAAATTCGTTTGCGTTAATTGGTACATTAACACAAGCGGTGAGTGACTTAGCCGCACGACGCACTTGGCTACAACAACGACAAGCGGCAGAAGAGGGGATTAATCGCCTAGAGCAAGATTTACAACATTTTTTTGTCGGTCAAGTTGGCACACGGGCATGGGATAATCTTCATAACGCGTTGAGTGAGTTACGAGATACGTTGAAAGCCGCCCCCATTCATGAAACCGTGCCTTTATCATTATTATTACAAGACTTAGAGCAACGAATCACCGCGTCCGCACCTGGTGCAGTACCCGGTGGCGTAGTGCATTTTAGCCGTTTAGGGGCATTGCGCTTATTACCTTATCGCGTGGTGTGTATTTTAGGATTAGAAGACACCGCGTACCCCCGTCGAGAAATCATTAATGAATTTGATTTATTAGCGCAAGACAGTCATCCACGCGCAGGTGATCGCTCACGCCGTGATGACGACAAAGGTATTTTTTTAGAAGCCTTAATGTCGGCAAAAGACCATTTCTTATTGTTTTATAATGGTGCAAGTAACAACCATGCGACAACGTTTCCTCCTTCAACCCTCATTAGTCAGTTGGTTGATTATTTAGCGCGTCGGGTAGTGGGAGGCAAAAAACGCGTTGAGGCACAATGTTGGCATAAGCATCGCTTACAACCGTTTAGTCCCGTTTATTTTGCCAAGTCACCCGTAAAAAGCAGCAATGAACAACGTGATTTACAACAAAGTTATGCTCAAGAATGGTTAGCCGCAGCACAAGCCGTATTGGCGATGACCTCAACGCCATCGCACTTTGTCGATGCCGAATTGCCGTTAGCCGATCACCACCAACACACCAGTTTAGAAACGCTGAATCGCTTTTATCAACATCCAGCCAAATACTTTTTAAGCCAACAATTAAAAATACATATTCGGGAGTTAGATGAGCAAAATCCAGACGAAGAGCCATTACGCTTAGATCACTTAGCCAAATGGCAATTACGTCAGCAATGTTTGGCCGATGGTGATGTGCCATTAATGCAACTACGTGCCAGTGGTCAATTACCCGTAGGCACAATCGGCGAAGTCTATTGCCAACAAACCGAAGACGATGTGCAACCGTTAAAAGAGGCTCTTATTCGTTATCATCGAACGGTAGTTCTTGAGCGCGTATTATTACTCAATAATCAACTCAATGCCTCATTGCCGCCCATCACAGAACCTTATCAGTTGGGTTATAAAACCTCAAAAAAGAGTTCTAAACATCTGTTACAGGCATGGTTAACCCATCTCGCATGGCAAGCGAGCGGCGCAGCCAAAAAAACAATCTGGCTATTTTTGAACGAAGCTCAGGTGTTTTTGCCTATACCCCGTGTACAGGCAGAACAGTATTTACAGCATTGGTGGCACTATTATCAGCAAGGTTTAACAAAGCCGTTGTTATTGGCCGAAACAGTTGCTTTTAGCTTTGCTGAAACACTTAACCATCCTAAAAAAAGTGAAGACGAAGCATGGCTTGCGGCACAAAAAGAATGGTGTGATTTGTTTTCATCCGAAGCCAAGTTTGGCCGAAAAACGGCGAGTAAAGATGTCTATTGGTTGCAAATTGTGCCTGAAAATGACCGTGACACCTTACCCAGTGGCCTACCAGACATCGCAAAAACGTTGTATTTGCCTTTGCTTGAATACAGCAACACTGTGACGTGGCCTGCTTTGGCACAGGAGTTTTAATGATGATGGAAACTAAACGCGCACCTATCGTGCCTATTGCCGCCTACAAAAGTCCGTTACAAGGCATACAACTGATAGAGGCATCGGCAGGAACAGGTAAAACGTGGACGTTATCGGCTTTATTTGCCCGTCTTATTGTCGAAAAAAAACAAAGCGTTGACCAAATTTTAGCGATCACCTTTACCAAAGCAGCGGCGGCAGAGTTGCGTGACCGAATTCGTCGCCGTTTAGTGGAGTTACATAGCCATTTAGATGAAAATTCGGTAAAAAGTGAGGATTACCAGCCCGATGAATTTTGTCTGTATATGGGTGAACGTTATGGTAATTCATCACAACGTCAACAAGCGAAAGACTTATTACATTCAGCCATTGTGAATTTTGACCAAGCGACGATTACAACCATTAATGGCTTTTGTCAGGGCGTGTTAGTTGAGCAAGCATTAGCGAGCGGTATGCCCTTAGAGTCAGAGTTAATTAGCGATTTATCCCCGTTAATCCATGACATTATTTATGATTATTGTCGTCAGCAATGGCGGCAAGCTGAATCGTTATTAGTCAATTATTTTTTGACACATGATGAGTTTAGTGTCGGTGAGTTAGCCAAGTTTGTGACGACGATGTTAAGTCAAAGCCAAGCCGTCATCAAAAAAGACAGCTTTGATGTCAGTATTAGCGCGGCTATTTTTCGTAAAACGCAACGTGTTTTTTATGACACGCAGGCGATGTGGCAGCAGCAAGAAACAACCATTCGCACGTTATTTGCGGATCACCCAGCGATTCTAAGTCGCTATAGTGCATATTTAGAAAGTCGATTTGAAAAAGTTAATCAAGCTTTTGCCGCGAATGTGTTGGCCGTTTTAGATAGCAAAACCATAGATGCTTTACAGTGGTTTAGCCGAGAAACTTTAGACGAAAAACGCTCAGCAGCGAGTGTGAAAAAAGATGTTTATTTTCCTGCACATCCCTTTTTTGACTATATTCAAGAATTAATCGCCGCTGTTGAAAAGTGCAAAAATCAATTAAGTTATCATGCCAAAGCGTTTCAATATGAGTTAGTACAACATACCAAAAAAACGCTACTCGAACGCTTATACGCCCAACAGGCACAAAGTTTTGACATGCAAATTAAAGGCTTGGCCAACGCCTTGTCTCTCCCCGACACAGGAGTCGTATTAGCACAAAACCTGCGTGAGCGTTATCCCACCGCCTTAGTCGATGAGTTTCAAGACACCGATAACTATCAATACGATATTTTGAAACACGTTTATATTCAGCCTGAAGCGCGGCAATGTGCCTTATTTTTAGTAGGCGACCCGAAACAAGCGATTTATCGTTTTCGTGGCGCAGATGTTTATACCTATTTGAATGCCTATAAAGATGTTGCCCCTCATAATCGCCATCATTTGGCTCAAAATCAACGCTCAGTGAGTCCGTTAATTGGCGCGTTAAATCGTTTTTTTCAGTTGAGTCCTAATGCGTTTAAGCAAGAGAGTATTAGTTACCAAGCGGTGAGTGTTGGCTCAAGAGAACATGCGCCTTTGATTGATTTACGTGAATCAATAGATAGCAACTATCAACCCTTACGGCTATGGTATTTGCCCACACCTCGCTCTGAAGATGACAAGCCGAAAGTCAGTAAAGGCCAATGCAGTGCTTGGACAGTCACGGTGATTGTCCATGAAATTGTGCGCTTATTGACAGGTGCTGCTCAGAAAAAAGTGTGTTTAGGTGAGCGCAGTATAGAAGGCAAAGACATTGTCATTTTAGTGCGCTCGCATTTTGAGGCCGAAAGCTTTAGAAAAGCTTTAGCTATTGTTGGTATTAAAACCGCGATGCAGTCACGCAACAAAGTGTTTAGTACCGATGAAGCCGCCGATATGGCGCGAGTCTTAGCAGCCTTTGCTGATCCACACAATGAAGGCAAAGTTCGGGCGGTGTTAGCCTCGCGGTTATGTGGTACTAGCGTCAGTCATTTTATGGCGTGGCAGGCGGATACTAAAGAGTGGACAAAACGGTTAGTGCGTTTTCAAGCGTATCATCAACTCTGGCAACAACGCGGTTTTATTGTCGCATGGCGTGATTTTTTAGCTCAAGAACAGGTCATTCCGCGCTTGGCACATTTGCCACAAGGAGAGCGGGTGATGACTAACTTTTTGCACTTAGCTGATTTACTCCATGAAGAATATCGTCAGCGTGTCGGGATGCACCAATTATGCGATTGGTTTGCCGCACAACGGCAAGAACCACAAGAAAGCGAAAACGCTGAACTACGTCTAGAAAGCGATGAAAACTTAGTCAAAATCATGACCATTCATCAATCCAAAGGCTTAGAGTTTCCGATTGTGTTTGTGCCGAGTTTATGGTCGCCCAGCAGTAGCAAAAAAGGCGTACCGTTTTATCATCAAGAAGAAGCAAGCACCTTTGATTTAAGTGTCAGCTTGTCGCCAGAAATAAAACAACAGGTTAAAGATGAAATTCTCCGTGAAGACTTGCGTCTTGGTTATGTTGCACTGACCAGAGCAAGTCAACGCTGTTATCTGTTGTGGTGTCCATTAAATTCAAAAGACAAAGATGTCACAATCACGGTGGAGCAATCCGCTTTAGGTCATTGGTTGCCACAGGGTGAATTATCAATCATGCAACTGGCACAACACGCGCCCAATGAAATAGGCGTGCAAGCAGTCACCGACCAAGTTTTGTCAGGATTGCCTGCAATGACTAAAGCAGAGATACCACTCAGCGTTTTAACACCCCCGTTTATTGCCCGAGGTTATCGCCTAACCAGTTTTAGTAGTCTTAATCACAGTACAAAAGCACATCATCAGGCGCAAGACGAAAGTATTGAAATTAAAGATGACGAAGGTAAACCGCTATTTATTGACCATGAAGAAGACAGTGCATTCGCGCGGTTTAATTTTGCGGGTAAAACTGTATTGGCAAAAAATGTCGGTAATTGTTTGCATAAAATATTTGAACATGCCGACTTTACTCAACCCGTGAGTGAGTGGCATGAAAACATCACCAAGCAACTCAAAGCTTACGGCATCATAGCAACATGGCAAGCAGAAGTGATTCAATGGTTAAGTGAAGTCATGGTTGCACCATTAAGCCCCACGCTCACGTTGCAACAATTAGGCCGCGATAAAACCTTACGTGAGTTGGACTTTCATTTGCCGTTAACGCGTTTTTATCCACCCACGTTAATGGAGTGTTTGCGAGAACACGGTTTAATCATTCCTGATTTAGCGGCACAAAATATCACGGGCTTTATGAAAGGTTCTATTGACCTCGTGTTTGAGCATCAAGGCCAATATTTTATTGCCGACTATAAGAGTAATCATTTAGGGCATCAGTTGAGTGATTATCAACATGACAGACTGCATACCGCAATGGCCAATAATGGTTATCAATTACAAGCCGCATTATATGCCTTGGCTTTACATCGCTGGTTAAGTCAACGGTTACATCATTATCAATTTGAACAGCATTTTGGCGGTGTCTTTTATTTGTTTTTACGCGGCATGAACGGGCAGGGTAATCAAGGCGTTTATTCTTGGCGGCCAACTCATGAGTTACTGAACGCCTTAAACCGTATTGTGGGAGAGCATTAATATGACCTTACAACTCCCGATTGAACGCAGCGAGTTTGGTAGTGCATGGGCGGATAGCCTAGCCAGTTTGATGGTACGTTTGCACGAATCACAAGGCGGAAGAGCGAAACACAGTATCCGCATTGCGGGTTTAACCCGTGACTTGTGTTCGGCTTTAGATAGTGGCAATTCTTGTTTAAGTCATGACCGCCTAGAAAAAATAGAAGATTATCACTCGCCTATTATTGTCACCGCTGATGAAGCTCTCAATCGCGTTGCCCCCTTAGTATTAGAGCAAAGCCGATTATATTTATACCGTTATTGGTTTGATGAATATCAACTAGCCCAAGCCATCAAACAACTCAAACGTCCGCTAGTCGTCAGTTTGACAGAGCAACAACTCAAACGATTAGTCGCGGATACCAAGGCCTTACAAGCACAAGCCATTCATGTGGCCTTGCAGCAAGGTTTAACCCTCATTACAGGTGGGCCTGGTACAGGAAAAACGTTTACTCTCGTTCGCATCTTAATGGCATTGTTGCAACAAAACTCACAGTTGAATGTTGCCTTAGCCGCACCAACAGGCAAAGCGGCAGCACGTATGCAAGAAGCCTTGCGTATCAGTTTGAGCAAAGCAGAAACACCCTTAGCGATGGATTTATTATCCGCATTGCCTAATACTGCATTTACACTACACCGTTTGCTAGGCATGGGGCATGGTACAAAAGCACAATTTAATGCAGATAATCCCTTGCCTTATGATGTGGTGATTATCGACGAAGCCTCAATGATTGATTTACGGATGGCTGCGCAACTATTTGCAGCGATTGCACCGTCCGCACGCCTCATTTTATTAGGCGATGCCAATCAATTAGCCGCAGTAGAAGCAGGGGCAGTTTTATCCGAAATAACGACTGCTAAAAGTTTGCACGGTTGCCGTGTGCAATTAACCGAAAGTATGCGCTTCAAAGACAACAGTGGTATTGGTCAATTAGCCTTAGCAATTTGTGCAGGGGATGCCGAGCAAACGATACAGCTCCTGAAAGCAAATCAGCAGGATGTCTGTTATCAGCCCATAGATCAACCTGAACTCATGTTAGAGCAGCTTTTTCAGGGATATCTCAACGATAGTAATGACTCTGTTGAAACATCTCATCCCAGTTTTGTCAGTACCCTACAGCAACAGCAAAATATTACCGCCATTTTATTGGCTTTTGATCGTTTTCGGGTGTTATGTGCCGTACGTGAAGGCACTTATGGTGTATTAAATATCAACCAACGTCTAGGCATGTTGCTTCAACATACGTTAGGCCAAGACATAGACCCTACGCAAAAATGGTTTCATGGGCGGCCTGTCATGGTGACGCAAAATGATTATACCTTGGGGGTTTTTAACGGAGATATTGGCATTACGATGGAGGAAGAAGGGGAGTTTTATGTCTATTTCCCCGCGCGTGATGGCGAGCCAATGCGTGTTGCCGCTGCACGTTTAGCACACACCGAAACAGCACTCGCATTAACCATTCATAAATCGCAAGGTTCAGAGTTTAATCATGTCGCAGTTGTTCTACCCAAAGAAGATACACCTATTTTAACGCGAGAGTTAATTTATACAGGAATTACCCGCGCGAAAGAAAAAATCAGTATTTGGGGGCAAGAGTCTTTAATGATAAAAGCCGTACAACGTAAAACTCAACGCGCATCGGGATTGCAAGTTAAGTTAGATCAGGACTGACTCATTGCACCGCGATTAGCGCGTTTTGTGAGAATGAAGCCGCCTAGGGCGACTGAAATGTGAGCAAATAAGCGATAACTGCGTAAGTTCTAAGACGAAGAGATGTTAACGAAACCATGAAAAAACCAACACAAAAATGGCTACGGTTAATTGATTTTAACGAACAAGAGATTCGTCGCGGTTCGTTGTTGCGCTGCCCTGCACAATACCCTTATGAGTCGATTGTTGAGTTTATGGTCTTTGAAGCCAACGATAGTGAGCGCGGCTTAGGCTTAATGATTAGCTCAGGCTATAAAGCAGGACTGACACTCGTCATTTTGCCATTTGAATCACGACCAGAAGGCAAAAGCGGCTTAATGACGCAATGGCTGATTAATCACTGGCAAACATGGGTTTATCCTGAAGCGAATGTCAATGAAGTTTGGCTTACAGAAAACTGGAAAACACCCAAACAACCGAAATAATCAACCAATCAAGATGAAATTTCTCGTAATGCCGTTTTCTTGATGAGGTTTTTGGGTGATAAATCATCATGTTGAGCAATATGTAAGCAAATAAAACGATTTTTCTAAAATAATGAGAGAATTAGAAATAATCGGTTGACACTTGTCGTCAAATCTATAGAATGCGCGGCCTGCCAACGACGAACGGGAACGAGAGTGGTTGGTGA
>VIAD01000005.1 GCA_006546595.1 Moraxellaceae bacterium AER2_44_116
CCCTTTAAAAGGGTATCTAAATTTAAACGTTTACACAGTTTAATTTACAGGCTCCGAAAACAGTTCAAATATAGTAATGACGAAACGGCTAAAGTACTCATAAAAGACTATCTTTCATCTGACAGTCATTACGATCTAGCTATTCATATGTTATTTCAAACATGGAAAGCCCTTAAAACTCCTAATACTGAATTCAGGCTATGTTTAGCTTGGGGGGAACCTGTTGCAAATGATATTACAAGAGTTTTAGAGCTACAGCCTGCTCAACTGTCATCATTCGATCCATTCCCAACCAAAATTTTTAAGATAAAACTTGATCAGTTATGGGAAAAAAATCCTGAGAAATTTAACCGTTGGGATAGCTTGAGTAGATATGTAAGAGATAACCATATCAACAGAGATGAATTTAATGATTTTTGTAATGACTTAATAATAGAAGTCTGCCTACCCAAAGCCAGTTTGAAATTTGAAACTCCTAATGATTTAGAAAATATTTTAATAGAGCAGTCTCAAAGACTAGGGATAGAGCAATACCCCAATGATGATATTTATATAAATGATTTTTTAGTTAGATTGGCAAAAAATGTTGGCAGATATAGAACAAGATCCTTGAAGATTTCAGTTAAAGATATTTTAAAAGAACTAAGACTCAGAACTGATTTTGGCAAAATCAACCAAAAATTTGAGATTGATCAAAGTAAAAATATTGATCTTGATGAAAGTTATATATCTTTTGATCGTCTTTTTTTATCTAACAAAAAAAACTTATTAATTGGTGAGCCTGGTGCTGGAAAGTCTTGGTTTTTGACAAATTTTATTGAGCATCTTGAAAAAAACAATCGTACCGTAATAAGACATTATTGCTTTACCAATACCGAGGACGAATTTGTAGCTCAAAGAGTAAGTTCGAATGTTTTTTTCGGAAATTTAATACATGCTATCATGGAAAAATTTCCGAAGTTAAAATCTAAAAAAAATCAGATTTATGCTGCCAATTTGAATGAGTTAAACCTATTGCTAGAGGATTTAAAAGAGCCATTAGTTATTATTGTAGATGGTTTAGATCATATCAATAGAGTTTTAAATAGCTCAGCGACCTTATCAGTTGAAAAAACAAGGATTCTTGAGTATATTTCTCAAATTAAAGCCCCTGAAAATATTTCAATTATATTAGGATCGCAGCCTATTGAGGAAGTTAAATTTCTTATTACAGATTTTCAATATCAAGAAGTGAAGATTCCAAAATGGGACATAGTATATACCAACGAATTAATGGAAAAATTCGGCTGCTCAAAAGCTTTATCAGATAATATGCGCAATGTGATTCATGCAAAAAGTGAAGGCAATCCACTTTATTTAACCTATATATTAATGACTATAAATAATAGTGACAATGCCACAGAACAGCTAATAGAAAGCCTACCTCAGTACGATTTTAATCTTAAGCGTTATTATGAATACCTCACGCAACAAATTGAAAATAATATTACAGCAGAAATACTGTCTTGTTTAAATTTTGCAGTAACGAGAGTTGAACTTAAAGAGATTATACCTGTTCGCCATCACTTCGATTCTAATATGAAGAAACTATCTCCTGTTCTTACTGAAAATACACTTAGAGGAGGTATTAGGTTATATCATGATAGTTTTAGAAGGTTTAATATGGAAAAGTTAGCCTCTTTAGCAGCACTGAATAATATATATGAATACATAGTAATATGGTTGGAAAATAAAGGATTTTATGAAAATGATAAGACTTATAGATATCTACTGAATTACCTAATTCTTTCAGAGAAATACCAAAAAGTAAGTGAGTTTGCGAATGTTCAATTTTTAGCTGAAAGTCTTTATGCTGGGCACTCAGAGCATTTGATAAGAAATAACTATAAAAACTTTTTACATGTTGCTGAAAAGCTACAAAACTGGCCACTTTTTATTTATTTGAGTGAATTAAATAGAGCTATTTCAACCACTAACTCCGAAGAGCATCAGAGCCAGTTTCTAGAAAACTTTGAGCTATATTTTGAGGCGATTTGTTCTATCTATGGGGCAGATAAAGCTAATGCTCTTTTATTCTTTAACGGAGAAAAAAATTTTAACCTTGAAGTTACTGCAAAAGCTTTTAGGATTTTACAGAAATATGACTACACTCCAAGATGGGAGGAGGTAAAAGAGTTATTTAACACAGAAATTAGTTTAGAAAATTATAAATATTTTATATGTTATCTTATTTCAAATCATAAAGACTTAAATGAGTATTTTTATGCAATTTTAGCTAAAGAGTATAGTGATTTTTTTAGAGTTTTTGTTGTTGAGGTTTTTGAGAAAAGAGGCTTTGATGAAATATATAGCCTTTATCAAAAACTAGATGATAAAGATAATGCTATCGCGATTAAAATAAACTCTATCTTAGAAAGACTTTGCTGTAATCGCAAAATCAATACTTGCCCAAATACACAAATATATGATTTAGAAAAATTAGATCTAAGCTTTGCAGATAGCTATATTAGAGACGACGAATTAAACCGCTTTTATTTTAATCTGGAAAAATACGCCAAATTAGACATTGGGGCATTAATTGATTTTGAAAGAAAAATACCTACTAAAAACTTTTTCTATAATTGGATTAAGTATCTTATAAAAACAATGATTATTGACAATAAATGCACTGATACGGAAGAAAAGGAAAGATTAACTGTAGAAAATATCACTTTTTTAGCAAGTGATACAGATCGTTATAAAGGTCAACCAAGAGCAATAGATTTTACTTACAATAATAGCAGTCTTCTTGATCATACCATTAAAAAGAGTCTTAGATACATTGTTTCAATTGAGTCATGGAAGGAAGTTATAACTTCATTAATTAAAATTCCATATCCTACACTTTCAATAATTGAGAGTCATTTTCTAAATGAAAAGAACATTCATTATATTATTGAGGCATACGAAAAATTTGATCACTCTGATGATGAAAACTATATACAACATGCAGAGTATGCATTTAAGAAATCTATTTATTATGGAAAGGTAGAGAAAAATGATAAAGCAAAGCAAGAGCTAAAGAAAGCACTGACACTAATAACTACATATACATCTCATAAAGATTTAACTTTAGAGGAGTTGATTGAGCCGTTATCGCATATAAATAATATAGATCCTAAATTTTCTAAAAAATATATCAAAGAATTAAAATATCTCACTGATGCTGTAATGAAACACACAGATGATGGGAAGGATACCAGATGGTTGACCATACAATGGTTTGAAGAATTCTTAAAAATAGATTATCAATTAGCTGCAAAATACCTTATTACCCAGTTATTGAATGATGAGTATTTTTGGAAGCTTGATTACATGTTTGTTAATTATTTGCAATATAGCAAAAATATAGACTCTATTATCCTTAATTTTCTTTTTAAACTATCGCCTACAAATACTAAGAATAGTTATTTGAATGGTTTTTTAGGCGTAATAGAAGATATTTCCAAAAAGGATGTATCCCTTGCGAAGTTATCTTTACTTAATTTATCGATAAGAGATTGGAATAACTCCTATGACCATTTAGAAAATGAAACTCTGATTAAATTTTATGGCTTATTAAGTCAGTTTGAAATCCCTATAAAAATAAAGTCTATTAAATCCGAAAATAAAATATTTACTCCTGAAAGCAAAAAGCTAAATTTATTTTTAACGGAAACACTCTGTAATGATTTCTCATTAAGAGCCAAAACAGAATCAGAATTGATTGAGTATTATGATAAAAAAGATCAATTATCTGAAAATGATATTAACTACCTTTATTTCTTTCTACAAGAAAACAATAATGAAGAAACAGCTATAAGTCTACTAGGCTTATTATCTAAAATAAGATTCCCAAGAGATCCTAATAGGCACTTTGAGCAAATTAGAATTTTAATTGAACGAACTCCTTTGAGAAATGAAGCAAAGATCGATCTATTGACAACGAATTTTGTTTTTTCGAAAGATGGCTGGTTTTCAAGTTTTACAGATAAAGAATCATTAAGAATAGCCACTCAAATCAATAAAAATATAACATTAAAAATACTGGCGAGTCATTTATGTAAACATTTCACAAAATCTGGTTACTCAAGAAAATCAACAGCTAATCTTATTATTGCATTCGAATATTGTGTAATAGATAAAGACTACATATTGTCTATGTACAAAACAGGATTTGATTTTATTAAAGCAAGATTGCCAGATGAAAACAATTTTAAATGGGATGATGTTGAGTTATTAGATATGAATGATAATGAGCTTGCCCTTATATTAATGCTCAGTAAATCTAGACATTTAGATGCTTTTATTCAGAGGGAAATCATTTTCTCTATTAGCTACATTTTAGACTATGATGATTCGTTACTCACAAAGCCATTTAAGTGGTTTTTTAATAATATAGATAAATTTCATCAACTGACAATCGCTAGTATGTTGGAGCTTTTTATTATGGAGGTTGATCTTCACCCCTTATTATTTAAAAATATTGAAGATGAGTTAAGAAAAGCATGTGCTATAGATAATCCACATATTCATAATTTGTTATTAGACATTATTGGGAAAATCAATCATGACCAATCAATTACGAATGATGATTCAAAATAACAAGTATATATCTTTTTTGAATGATGCTGGTGTAGAAACCAATACACTGGTGTCAGACATACTCCAAGCCATTGAGAGTGAAAAATTCGATATTTTTGTTAATAATCATCATAGATTATTATCACCAAATGCATATATTGAATCATTGATTTTTGAAAGATTTTTTCACTTCCAATATGAGAATAAAAATGACGCTTTGATACTAGATTTTAATTTAAAAATAGATATAAAAACGATGATCGCCACTTCAAAATCATTGATCCAAAGGCCTGATTTTAGAAAGCCGTCTGTTACAAAAAAAGGCTTCACAAAACCACACAGTAATAATGGGTTCATAATTATTGCACGCTTTGAAAGAGAGCTATGCATCGAAGATTACTCTAACAAGGAACAAAAAAAAGGATATAGAACACTTGAGGGACTGCTTCCTAGTAAAGTTGATATAAATCCTTTAGTTGACAGGCAACCCTCTAATTATATTTGGCTCAATCGCTATTATTGGGGCGAGCCTTTTATACAAGGATTTTGTGTCAATATTAATAGCGTTGAGTCTCCATGTGTTTTATGGATGAATAGTCGACTGTTGCAGATACTTGGATTAAAGCTGGATAACTATAAAAATGGTTTAAGAGCTATCAATGATAGCAATGAGGTTATTTTAGAGTTTAGATATTGGAGAGACCAATTAATTGGTAATGGCTCCTCATTTGTTGGTACAGACTCGAATATTGCAAAGCTAGAGGGGTGTGACCTGATACTAAGAGAGGATTACTTTGCCAAAATACTGCAAATTATACCTAACGCAATTTATTACGTAAAAACTATTTGACTTATAAATACCCTAAACTATATCGTTATGATAACTACGACAATAATTCATTAAACCTGCCCCGCCACCACCACAATTTCCACCCTCCATTCAGGCTTTGCCAAAGCCGCTTGCACACAGGCACGCGGCGGCGCATAACCGTGATTCAACCAAGCATCCCAAACCACATTCATACCAGCATAATCGGCTAAATCGCGTAAATACACCGTCACACTCAACAAATGATTTTTATCGCTACCTGCTTGCGCCAATAAATCATCAATCATCGCCAATACTTCGGCTGTTTGGCCTTCAATATCTTGTGTGGCATCGTTGGGCACTTGCCCTGCCAAATACACCACACCATTTAAAATGGCCGCCTCGCTATAACGAGTTGCAACATGTAATCGTTGAATCGTTGCCATGACTACTCTCTCCTAAAACTCATTGAATGCCACAAATCACATGGGCGCAAAAGCATAGCGATGATTTTCACGAAAACATAGCACCACAATTCGCCAAACTGTCCACAAAATCACCAGATTCCCCCTACTTATTACAGCTCTCAGTTGAAATCCATATTTAAGCCCCTATCTTTAACCATACATTTCCCCTATTTTTGCTAGGAACAGCAATGACAACGATTGTTTGTGTACGCCGCGATAACAGCGTGGCACTCGGCGGCGACGGCCAAGTCTCATTAGGCAATACCGTTATGAAAGGAACGGCTCGAAAAGTCCGTCGTTTGTATCACAATCAAGTTATTGCAGGTTTTGCAGGCGGCACAGCCGATGCCTTTACCCTGTTTGACCACTTTGAAGCCAAACTGGAAAAGCACGGCGGTAACTTAATTCGCTCCGCTGTCGAACTCGCCAAAGACTGGCGTACCGACCGCACGCTACGTCGTTTAGAAGCCATGTTAATCGTCGCTGACAAAACGGCATCGTTTATTATTACCGGTACAGGTGACGTACTTGAACCTGAACACGGTGTTTTAGCCATTGGCTCAGGCGGCAATTATGCCCTTGCCGCGGCGCGTGCTTTATCCGAAAACACCGACTTTGATGCTGAAACGATTGCCAAAAAAAGCCTGCAACTGGCGGGCGATATTTGTGTCTTTAGCAACCACAACCATATTATTGAAGTCATTAAATTCTAAGGAACAGGACAATGAGCAGTACCATGACTCCCCGTGAAATTGTGCATGAACTTGACCGTCATATTGTTGGCCAAGATGCCGCCAAACGCGCTGTTGCCCTGTCCTTGCGTAGTCGGTGGCGACGGATGCAGCTTCCCGAAGCGCAACGCCATGAAATATCACCCAAAAACATTTTAATGATTGGCCCTACAGGTGTGGGTAAAACGGAGATCGCCCGTCGTTTAGCCAAACTTGCCAATGCGCCATTTTTAAAAGTGGAAGCCACAAAGTTTACCGAAGTGGGTTATGTCGGTCGTGATGTCGAAACCATTATTCGAGATCTCATGGAAGTCGCCATCAAAAACGAACGCCAGAAAGCAATGGAAAAAACGGATTATCGCGCCGAAGAAGCAGCTGAAGAACGTATCTTAGATGCGTTGTTGCGCCCTGCTCGCACGAGCGATTGGGAAGATGACAAATCCGTTGTCAGCGAAAAAACCGATAATGCCACGCGCCAAATGTTTCGTCGTAAATTGCAAGCAGGCGAATTAGACGACCGCGAAATTGAAATTGAATTACATAACACGCCCGTTGGTGTCGATATTATGGCTCCACCGGGAATGGAGGATATGGCTAATCAGTTGCAGTCGATGTTTAGCAACCTCAACAAAGACCGTAAAAGCAGCAAACGTATTCCAATCAAGGAAGCACGTCAGCGATTAAAGGAAGAAGAAGCAGGCAAGATGGTCAATGAAGACGACCTGAAAGCCAAAGCCCTAGAATCGGTTGAGCAAAACGGCATTGTCTTTTTGGATGAAATTGACAAAGTCTGTCGTCGTGGTGAATCACATAGTGGCGGAGATGTCTCGCGTGAAGGCGTACAACGCGACTTATTACCGTTAATTGAAGGCTGTGCGGTCAATACAAAATATGGCATGGTAAAAACCGACCACATTTTATTTATCGCTTCGGGTGCGTTTCATTTAGCCAAACCGTCTGATTTGATTCCTGAGTTACAAGGTCGCTTGCCCATTCGTGTCGAGTTAAATGCCCTGTCTGCTTCGGACTTTGAGCGTATTCTGACCGAACCGCACTTCTCGTTGACCGAACAATACAAAGCCTTGCTCAATACCGAAGGCTTGCGCATTGAGTTCAGCCCCGATTGTATTCAACGATTGGCCGAAGTTGCTTTTGAAGTCAATGAGCGTACCGAAAACATTGGCGCACGCCGTTTACATACAGTGCTTGAGCGTTTGTTGGAAGAGATTTCTTATAACGCGGGTGACTTAGGTAGCGAACGTCAAGGAGATGTGTTGATTTTGACTTCTGAAGATGTCAACAAACAACTAGGCACGTTGGTCAAAGATGAAGATTTAAGTCGCTTTATTCTCTAAATCAGCCACACTCAAACTAGCAACTCCCCTCATCAATGGTTGCTAGTTTGACCGACAAAACCTTTATTTACTACCACTGACCGTTTCTACACTGTTTTTTTCTCCTAGAATCAGTATTATCTCACTAACAATTACATGATTCGTATAAGGGTTCATTATGTCTCGTTTTACCGTAGCCTCAAACGGCGATTTAACTACCACCTTAGCGCGTGTTGAACAAACGATTACCAGTAAAGGCGGCTCTTTTTCGGGCGACACCACTCAAGGTCAATTTTCAGGTGTCACTCCCGTTGGCAAGGTCAAAGGTAAATATACCGTCAACGCCAATAAAGACATTGAAATCACCATTACTGACAAACCCTTTATTGCGCCAATGGCCATTATTGAAAATAAAATCCGCGATTATTTTGCTTAACCCTTCGACTCCGCTCAGGGAGCGTTTTTACGTTGGCTGAGCGGAGTCGAAGCCATTGTAGTTAATGCTCATCTGAGTAATACACACCCATACTTCTAAACCTAATCGTTTTATCACCATCCATACACAGAACTTTTTCTTTCCCCTCCGACTCCTGCTACAATTCGCCATACACAAATTTTCAGTTGCGATTAAACAACTGATAAAATTAGGGATAAGCTTCCATTTCATTATATCTCCCACCTATTGGGACATTTACCGCAAGGAATTGATCATGGATGTTGTGCAAACTGTAAACAACGACACAACCAGCCAGCCTAAAGGTCTTGTTATGAGCCGTGAAGAAATCGAAAACACCGAAGGTTTACTCCGTTACGATTTAGCGCGTTATTATGCTTGGCGTTGTCATCATGACGCTGATTTCAAAGAATTATTTAATACCACCCAAAAATGGCAAACCGAACGTCTAAAAAAAAGCCATGCCCACTTATTAACGGACGAGCGTTACCAAGCAGTAACCAACTTCTTTTTAACTGATATGTACGGTGGTTTAGATTTAAGCTCATTAGCCAGCGAAATCGAACGTGCGCTGCCCGCAACTCTTCGTTTATTACCCGACTCCGTAATGCGTACCGCCGCCACCGCTTTAGAACTGAATGCGTTAACGGGTGAGTTAGACGAATTAACCGCCTCTATGTTATTTGAAACGATGAAAGTGACGGAAATCACAGACGAAGCAATGGCTGAAGCTTATCAACGCGCAGGTAATCGTGCGATGCGTGAACGGCAAATGGTATTAGCGCGGGAACTCGGTGCAGGCTTAGATAAATATGTCCGTTCACGCGTGATCTACGCCACTTTCAAAATTGCCAGCAAACCTTTACACATGGCAGGTTTAGGCGTGCTGTATGACTTCTTAGATCGAGGTTTTGCGGTGATGCGCCCCATGGGTTCAGCCGAAGAGTTTTTAGATTTGTTTATCCATAAAGAAGAATCCATTATGGAAAACCTCTACGCTGGCCGTCCTAATCCTTTCGAGTTTTAAGCACTATGTCCACTCCCAAAGACGACACCACCCATTTTGGCTACAAAACCGTTCGTAAAGAAGAAAAAGCTGGCAAAGTAGCTGAGGTTTTTCACTCCGTTGCCGCCAAATACGACTTAATGAACGATTTAATGTCGATGGGTATTCATCGTCTGTGGAAGCGTTTTACCATTACCTTGTCTGGTGTACGTCGTGGCCAGCAAGTGCTTGATATTGCTGGCGGTACTGGCGATTTAGCTCGTGTTTTTGTTCGTGAAGTCGGCGCTAATGGCCGTGTAGTGCTAGCGGACATTAACGAATCCATGCTGCGTGTTGGTCGAGACAAACTGATTGATGGCGGTTATAGTCTGGTTGAATATGTGCAAGCCAATGCGGAATGCTTACCTTTTGCCGACAACACGTTTGACATTGTCACCATTGCCTTTGGTCTGCGAAATGTCACCGATAAAGATGCCGCGTTACGCTCGATGTATCGGGTATTAAAACCGAATGGCCGTTTATTAGTTTTAGAGTTCTCCAAGCCGATTATTGAGCCATTATCAAAAGTCTATGATGCCTATTCGTTTAGCGTTTTACCCGCGATGGGACAATTGATTACTCAAGATGCAGAAAGTTATCGTTATTTAGCCGAATCTATTCGTATGCACCCCAATCAAGAAACGCTAAAAGGCATGATGCAAGAAGCGGGTTTTGGTCATTGTGATTATCATAATTTGACAGGTGGGATTGTCGCATTGCATCGAGGCTATAAATAATGTTATTGCCAACGGTACTCGCACTCTCTGCCTTTGAAGATATGCTCAACAAAGCATTGGATTTAGATGCCGCAACACGGTTACAACTCAATAAATTAGTGGGTCGTAGTTTATTGTTGAATGTGCAATATCCCGACCTCAGCATTTTAGTCTTTTTAGACGAAAATCGCGTGCGGCTTACCCCTGCCGAAGATGCCACCGACCATCCTGCAACTGCAACGGTCACCGCCACCAGTTTTGACTTTATTAAACAAGCCTTAAAGCGTGATGTCCCCATTAGCCAAAGTGGATTGACATTAGCAGGCGACATCTTTTTTCTGCAAGAATTACAACAGATTGGCTTACAACTTGATATTGAATGGGAACAAGGACTTAGCGTCTTAGTCGGTGATATCGCCGCCCAACAAATTGGTCAAGGCGTGCGTAGCTTATGGAGTTTTGCCAAAAAAGCTGCCGAAGCTTTATTGCAAAATAGCGGTGAGTTTTTGCGTGAAGAAGCGCAACTATTACCGCGTCCGTGGCAAGTTGAAGATTTTATTGAAGAAGTGCAAGAGCTTCGCTCTGACATTGAACGCTTTGAAGCACGTTTAACCCTATTGCAACAACGTTTATCTGTGCCTCTTTCTGCTGAGGCGACTGAGCCAACAACCAAAGGACTCTAGGATGCTAAAGCACCTGCCACGTTTACTGACCATTTGGCGTATTTGTGCCAGTTATCGCCTAGACACCTTAATTCCGCGTGATGCACCAATTCCCCTGCCCGTCCGCCTGTTATTATTGGCCTTACGTTTACATCCTGCATGGTGGTCAACACCTGTTTTAAGCACTTATGATGACGGTGAACGCTTACGTTTAGCGATTGAAGAATTGGGTGTCTTGTTTATTAAACTTGGCCAATTATTATCGACGCGTAGCGATTTATTACCGCCCGTGTTAATTAATGAACTGAGCAAACTCCAAGACAGTGTACCGCCGTTTGCTATTGATACTGCCAAAGCGATTATCGTCCAAGAGCTGAAAGCACCTCTTAGCGAAGTCTTTAGCCGTTTTGATGATGAACCTTTAGCTGCCGCCTCCATCGCCCAAGTGCATACCGCTGCGCTGTTAGATGGTAGTGAAGTGATTGTCAAAGTGATTCGCCCCAATCTTGAAGCTGCTATTGTAGAAGACTTTGCATTATTAAAAACAATGGCGCAATGGCTAGAAACCCGTTCCGCTGAATTAGCTGCTTTACATCTTAATCATATTGTTTGTGATTATGAGCAAGTGTTACTGGGTGAAGTCGATTTATTGCAAGAAGCCGCTAACACCACACGGATGCGCAATAACTTTCCTCATTCACCGTTGATTTATGTACCTGAAGTTCATCATCGTTTATGCACCTCCAATATGATGGTTGCCGAACGTATTTATGGTGTACCCGTTTCTGATCGTAAAACCTTTGAAGAACTGGGTGTAGACACTAAAGTTTTAGCCGAAAAAGGCTTAACGATTTTCTTTACTCAAGTGTTTAATCACAATTTTTTCCATGCGGATATGCACCCCGGCAATATTTTTGTTGATGTCACTAACCCAAAAAATCCGAAATATATTGCCCTTGATTGCGCCATCATGGGCGAATTAGGCGAAACCGATCATTTGACGGTTGCCCGTTTATTAATGTCGGTGATGCAGCATGATTTTAATCAATTAATTCAAGTTGCCCATCAAGCAGGATGGATTCCGCCCGCTACCGACACTCAAGCCTTAACACGTGAAATACGTCGCATCATCACGCCAATGCTGCAAAAATCGATGGCCGAACTCGACTTTGCACCGATGTTAATGGGTATTTTGGATGTTGCTCGTCGTTATCATTTAGAGATTCCTCCGCAATTAGTGTTACTGGTTAAAACCTTAGTACACGTCGAAGGTTTAGGTCGTGACTTGTACCCAGCCTTAGATATTTGGTCGTTGGGCAAACCCTTGCTTGGCCAATGGTTAAGTAGCCGTTTGAACCCAGCCGAAACCGTCAAGAAATTAGGTCAACAAGTCCCCACCATGTTATTAGGCATTGCTGAATTACCCAATTTGATTTACGACAGTATGCGTAGTTTGCGCCAAAGTAATGCATGGCAAGAAAAACAATGGCGCGAGTTACAGACTTTGCACTATGAAACAGCACAACATCGGCGACAAGACTGGTTAGCCTTTACTGGGGTATTACTTGGTGCGGCTGGCGTTAGTTCGTTTGATGGTTTGTTGGCGTTATTAAGTGCGGGATTGGTGGCTGTAGCCGTGCTTTGGCGAGTATTGGTATAACTTTATAGTGATGACTTTTGAATGAACTGGCTCGATTCCGTAAAATTTGATCAAGATGGCTTAATCCCTGCCATTGCCCAAGATGCCCACACGGGTCGCATCTTAATGGTGGCATGGATGAACCGTGAAGCCCTACAACTGACCGCCGAAAAGAAACGGGGTGTCTATTGGTCACGTTCACGGCAAAAACTGTGGCATAAAGGCGAAGAATCAGGCCATATTCAAGTAGTAAAAGAAATTCGTCTTGATTGTGATGCCGATGTTATTACCCTACAAATTGAACAATTGGGTGGTATTGCTTGCCATACAGGGCGCGAATCGTGTTTTTATCGTAAACTAGACGACAATCAACAATGGCAAATCGTTGATCCTGTGTTAAAAGACCCCCATAGTATTTATGAGCACCCTCAACATGAGCACTAATGTTCTTACCGAATTAGACGGTATTTTAGCCGAACGCAAAAAAGCCAGTGCAGACTCCTCGTATGTAGCTAGTCTTTATCATAAAGGTATTAATAAAATCTTAGAGAAAGTCGGTGAAGAATGCACCGAAACGATTATTGCTGCCAAAGATGCTGCACTATCGGGTAATACTGATGATTTAGTGTATGAAACAGCCGATTTGTGGTTTCATACGCTTGTCATGTTAGGGGACTTTAATGTGCGGTCAGATGCTGTACTCGCAGAACTGGCGCGACGCTTGCACACTTCGGGGCATGCCGAAAAAGCAGCACGTCAAAGCACTGACTAACGCATGCTATTTAAGATTTACGCAGAGTAATACTTAAGTCCCGTCTTTTTATTTGTTCAGGAGTCTATCATGGCTGGTTTATCTATCACTCACTTACTCATTATGTTAGTTGTTGTGGTGTTATTGTTTGGCACTTCTAAACTCAAAAATTTAGGCAAAGATTTGGGTGGTGCTATCAAGGGCTTCAAAGAGTCGGTAAAAGATGGTGAACAACCGCCAGTCGTGACACCGCCCGCTCAACAACATTTGGCTCAAAATGCACCCATTGATAGCACCGCAACGCCCGTCAATACACCTAAAAAAGATACTGTCTAATGTTTGATGTTGGCTTTAGCGAACTTATTTTATTGGCCATTGTCGCCTTAGTGGTACTTGGCCCTGAAAAACTCCCACATGCCGCACGCATGGCGGGGGCATGGTTAGGTCGTATTAAGCGCACGATGACCAATATTCAAATGGAAATTGAAAAAGAAGTGTCCGCGCAAGAAATGCGTGACCGTATCAACCAAGAAATTGAACGGTTAAAAGCACTCAGCGACCCCATCAATGACGAAATCAAAGCGGTTGAAAATACCATTCATCAACACGTTAATGATGCCTCACAATCCATTGACGCAGCTCCTGCTTATTTAGAGGCGCAAAATAATACTCCAATCGCCACCGAACCAAATACCAGTGACACAGCCACGACCACGACGGATGAGACCAATACAGACAGCGTACCCCATCATCCTGTGACTGCAACCGAACCCGTTAACCTTATTAAAAATCAAGCACTATGAGCGACTCACCACAGGACTCCAGTCAAGAAGAAATGCCTCTTGTCGCGCATTTAATCGAATTACGCACGCGTTTAATGCATATTATTGGCGCAACCTTATTGGTATTTTTTGCTTTAGTCGCCTTTAGAAACGACTTATATACCTTACTCGCCGCGCCCTTGCGTAGCCTGTTACCAGTCGGTAGCAGTATGGTAGCAACTGATATTACCTCGTCTTTTTTAGCCCCTTTTAAGCTGACTTTTTTTGTCGCCTTTTTTGTCGCCGTGCCCTATGTGCTGTATCAAATTTGGACGTTTATTGCCCCTGCTTTATATAAACACGAAAAGCGTTTGGCTATTCCGTTATTAGTGTCGAGTGTGATCTTGTTTTATGTGGGTATTTCTTTTGCTTACTTTGTGACTTTAGGGCCCGTCCTCAAGTTTTTTGTCAGCGTCGCGCCTGACAACGTCAGTTTTATGACCGACATTAATGCCTATTTAGATTTCTGTATTAAGTTTTTTTTGGTGTTTGGCTTTACCTTTGAAATTCCTGTGGTGGTGTTAATGTTGATTATGGCAGGGATTGTTGACACGGCGAGTCTCGCAGAAAAACGTCGTTATATTATTGTGGGTTGTTTTGCCATTGCGATGTTTGTTACGCCACCCGATGCTTTGTCGATGACGGTCTTAGCAGTATTAATGTGGATGCTGTTTGAAATCGGTTTGTTTTTTGGCAAATTTATTGAACAACGGCGAGAAGTGACAAACGATTAACTGTAGGGGCGAATTTATTCACCGACACAATAACAAGGGACGGATCAATCCGCCCCCTACAACATCAAGCCAACCGCCTACCAAAGTCCTGCGTTGCTTTCACTAACGCATCAATAATCCCTAACTCTGCCGCCGAATGTCCCGCATCACGAATAATATGCAACTCGCTGTTGGGCAACGCCTTATGCAATGCAAATGCGCCATCTAAAGGACAAACGACATCATAACGACCATGCACAATAACGGTCGGAATCTCGGCAATCTTATGAGCATCGGTTAATAATTGATTCGGCTGGAGGAAAATATCATTAGCAAAATAATGGCTTTCAATACGCGCTAACGCTAACGCCGTATGCGGGTCAGCAAAATGATGAACCACATTAGGATTAGGCTTTAAGGTCGAACACATACCCTCCCACACCGACCACGCTTTGGCCGCTGCCATTTGAGCAAGTTCATCCTCACCCGTCAAACGACGATGATACGCCGCCATAAAATCATCACGCTCATCGACAGGAATCAATTTTTCATAATCTTCCCACGCATCGGGGAAAATACGGCTCGCGCCCTGTTGATAGAACCACAATAAATCTTCACGCCGACATAAAAATACACCGCGTAAAATCATGCCTAAAACCTGTTCAGGGTGTGCTTCGGCATACGCCAATGCTAACGTTGAACCCCAAGAACCACCAAATAACAACCACTTTTCAATGCCTAAGTGCAACCGTAATTTTTCCATATCGGCAATTAAATCAATTGTCGTATTACCATCTAAAGCCGCATGGGGAATCGATTGCCCTGAGCCACGCTGGTCAAACAACACAATACGATAGACTTCAGGGTCAAAAAAGCGACGATGCCAAGATTGTGTTCCCGCACCCGGCCCGCCATGTAAAAACACCACAGGAATACCATTGGGGTTGCCACTTTCTTCAACATATAACTGATGCGGCTCATCCACCGCAAAATGATAATGGCTATGGGGATGAATTTCGGGGTATAAACCAAGCACAGGTTATCTCCTTCATTATTAATGCTTTTAGGACTTACGCGCTAATTTCAGCGAAATGCGTAAGTCTTGTCTCAACAGAGAGTAATGATTTATTCGCGTTCTGACAAACAGTGTTTTGCCTAAGTCTCTTAGACTGTTTACAATTCAGTTATAATCGCGCCCGTCCCAAATGAGATGACAAACATGAACGTGTTGCCTTTGTTGTTAGAACCCGAACAATTAGCTGCTCATTTAGACGATACTCACTTATTAATCATTGATTTATGTAAAGAATCTGTTTATCAACAAGCCCATATTCCTCATGCCGTTTGGTTAAATAGTCGTTTATTGGTTTCAGGTGTTTTCCCTGCTTCTGGACAATTACCCAGCATTAAACAATTAAATAGCCTATTCTCGACATTGGGTTTAAGCCCCGAAACACACGTCGTTGTTTATGATGATGAAGGTGGCGGTTGGGCTGGCCGTTTGATTTGGACGTTGGATGCAATTGGTCATCATAATTACTCTTATCTGAATGGCGGTTTACATGCGTGGTTAGCGGCAAATTTACCGATTGAAAATACGCCTAATAATGCTAAATCCACCCTCACCGACTTACAAATCAACCCTACGCCTCAAGTCGATATCGACTACTTACTCGCGCATTATCAAGACTCCGACCATATTATTTGGGATGCCCGCTCGCCCGAAGAATTTAGCGGTGAACGTTTATTAGCCCAACGTGGTGGCCATATTCCTCATGCGGTGAATTATGAATGGACGCAGGCAATGGATAAAAACAACGCCTTAAAAATTCGTAATTTAGCCATTATTCGTGCCGAATTAGCACAACTCGGTATTAGCAACGATAAAACCGTGATTACTCATTGTCAGACGCATCATCGTTCAGGTTTCACTTACTTGATTGGTCGTATTTTAGGCTTCAATATTAAAGCTTATGCTGGCTCTTGGAGCGAATGGGGCAATCGTCCTGATACGCCTATTGTTAAGTAACTCTCACCTTCTTTTTTAGTATTCCGCCAAACACTTTTGTAGGTCTTTATGTCGTTATTTATTACTTTTCAGCACATTGTTCCCCAACATTTATTATCACGCGGTGTCGGTCGTTTAGCTGCCAGTGAAAATACCTTCGTGAAAAACACGTTCATCAAAAACTTTGCCGCTAAATATCAAATAAATATGGCTGAAGCCTTAGAAGAAAATCCCCTAGCCTATAAAAGTTTTAACGATTTTTTTACCCGCGCCTTAAAACCGAATGCCCGCCCAATTGCGACCGATAGCAAAGCGATTATCTCTCCTGCTGATGGCGCTATTTCGCAAATTGGTGCAATTACGGCGGATAAAATTTTTCAAGCCAAAGGCCATGATTACAGTGTCACCACGTTATTAGGCGGTAATGAACAACGTGCTGCGACATTTATTGGCGGTCAATTTGCAACCGTGTATCTATCCCCAAAAGATTACCATCGGGTTCATATGCCATTTACGGGTAAATTAACGCAAATGATTTATGTGCCAGGCGATTTATTTTCCGTCAACACCACCACCGCTGAAAACGTGCCAAATTTATTTGCCCGTAATGAACGTGTGGTTTGTTTATTTAATACCGAAGTCGGCCAAATGGCGGTTGTCTTAGTCGGCGCAATGATTGTTGCGGGTATTGCAACCGCTTGGGCAGGCAACTTAGCCCCACAAGGTAAAAATGTCGTCACCACAAACTATGATGGTTCAATCATCCTGAAAAAAGGCGATGAATTAGGGCGTTTTTATTTAGGCTCAACTGCGATTGTCTTGTTTGGTGCGAATGTCATGCAGTGGCGTGATAGTTTAACGGCCACTACACCTGTACGTATGGGTGAAGCGATGGGACACATTGTTTAGCATAGTTTAAGGTTTAAAGTCCTAGAGTGTGCCAACGTTTGCTTAAATTCCCCCTTCGACTCCGCTCAGGGAATATTTTTTGCGTTGGCTGAGCGGAGTCGTGGTGGCTGAGCGGAGTCGAAGCCAAGCCACTTTGCAACGTCCCAAATTACTCGGCTACTACTACAAACAGCTCTTAATGGAATAACCGAAGATGCGTATTACACTCAAACAACTGGCTGTTTTTGTCGCGGTAGCCCGTCATAGCACCGTGACTCGTGCCGCTCAAGAGCTCAATTTAACGCAAAGTGCAGCAAGCATGGCACTGTCTGACTTTGAAAGACAATTAGACTGTTTGTTGTTTGACCGTATCGGAAAGCGATTACAACTCAATGATTTAGGGAGAAAACTACTTCCTCAAGCCATTAACACTGTGGCTCATGCCAATGAACTGGAAGATTTGGCTCGTGGTCACGGCGACAAAGTTGGCAGTCTCAAAATTGGCGCAAGTTTAACGATTGGTAATTACTCCATGCCGCCGTTAATCGCGGCGTTCATGCGTCAACATCCCCAATGCCAATTGAGTTTAGATATTGCCAATACCAGTCATATCATTGCGGCTCTTGAGCATTTTGAATTGGATGTCGGTTTTATTGAGGGTTTTTGTCACGCACCAAACTTGGAAGTGATTCCTTGGCAGCAAGACGAATTGGTCGTATTTGCCGCGCCGAGTCACCCCTTAGCGCAAAAAGAGCAACTTAATGAAGCCGATTTTGCCAATGCTGAGTGGATTCTACGTGAGGCAGGTTCTGGCACGCGTGAGATTTTTGATAATGCCGTGATTGGCCGACTGCCACACTTAAACGTTTTATTAGAGCTCGGTCATACCGAAGCGATTCAACGGGTGGTTGCCAGTGGCCTCGGAATTGGTTGTGCTTCACGCCTCTCGTTAACAGAGGCTCTAGCCAGCAATACGTTAACTCTCTTGCCCACACCATTTTGGAATTTAACACGCCAGTTTTTTATTCTCATTCATCGACAAAAATATCGTACTTATGGTTTGGAACAATTTATTAGCCACTGTGTCAGTACTTAATTCATCCAGCAATTCACCGCTGCATTCTAACAAAATAGGCGGTTATCACGGCCAACCAGAAATAAAGGCCGATGAAAGCAAGGGTTTATGATACCAAAAATGTGATATAAGTCTCAGAATCTACTGGAACACCGTTTTTTTTATCGCTCTTGTTTCAATAATCATTTTTTAACTTGCGCTTTTGTTGACTATCAACAAAAATCACCGCTATCGCTATTTGTTTACGGACACTCCCCATGTTGTCTAGGTTATAATCGCTCAGACGATTCATCGGCTCAAGAAGGAAGAGCGACCTGTTGACTGTTAAATAGGCAAATGTCGTCCCCCCCTTTCAACAGGGAATAAGCAACTGAGTGATCGGCTTTCTGTTGCTTCATCATAAAAAAAATCACGCTACGGCGTGGATAATGGAAATAATATAGGTCACTATCACAATGATAACTAACAATAGCAGCCAAATTGGGCAAAGTTTGCCAGAAAAAACACTGAATCAACTCAGCTTGGTCGGTCACTCTAAATCAGACATGCAAGCATGGGTTAACCACCTGCCGATGATGAATGTTGGTGAAACCACCAAACAACTGTATCAAACGCTGCAAGAACTTACCAAGCTCAAAACATCTGAAGAAAACCGCTATGAGTTATTGGAAATATTAAGACCCTGCACGCAATCTATTCTGCAATCGTTAGCCAAGCATTATCTCAATCAATCGGTATTACTTCCTGATCGTGCCAATCGAGTTGCGTCTCTCGCGCAATCATTACGTACTTACTTAGCAACGGGCTATAAAATAGTCGCTTTTGACTGTATTGAAAAATTACAAACGAAATTGAGCATTATTGGTATTGGCCGCCGTCAACAACAACAATTAGCCGCACAAAGCTTTCAACGTGCTATTAGTGAACTTGGTGGTTTGCTACTCGAAACACATTTGCTCTATTTACCTTCACCTACGGGTGCATGGCTTGACTTACATGCTCTGTATCGTTCAGCCGTTGCTTATGGCGTTGCCCAAATTAAAATCCCTGATACTCATGTCCATTTAAGCCAAGACCTGACTAGCACAGAGTCCTATTTACGCAGCATTATTCTTGCTGCTAGCCACACCAATAAATTACGCCAAAGTGAAATTCGTCAAATTTATGAAGCGACTGAATTGTGGACAGCTCACTTAAAAATAAAAACCAAATATACGCCAACCGACTTATTATTAATTGATACTGACAATGATTTGCCGCCTATTTATGTCTCCAAGTCAACCGATGTGCCACACGCACTCTATATAGACGCACAAAAATTAGTGCAACACTTACAAACCATTCAAAGTACACCAAGTAATCAACTACAAAAATCAGAAGCGTTAACACCCAGTCTGTTTCAACATTTAATTGGTATTTGGAGTGCACCAACTGAGCGTACATTTGCTCGGCGCAGTCACGAAGGTCATCTTTTAGTCTGTTTAGGTCTAACCGCCACCCATTATCATTTAGCTGATGAAATTGATTTTGAGTCAGTGATTAATATCAAAAACTCATTTAGTGAAGAAGAAGCTAATTTGTTTTTGCGTAATGGCATTGCTGAAGATGGCTTTCAACCCGATACATGGAGTTTTAATATTGGTAATGTTGAAGGTGTTGATCAAGAAATCGCTGCACGCAAACTGCAACAAGAGACCAAAGTTCAAGCAAATCTGTATCCCCCACAATCGACGCTAATTGTTAATATTAGTCCTGGTGGCTATTGTATTCGTTGGCAAGGTGAGCCACCGATTAGTTTACGGACAGGCGAAATTCTCGTCTTGCGCGAGCCCGAAGATAATAGCTGGAATATTGGGGTCATTCGTTGGGTTAAACAATTACCCACCGAAGGTGCGGAAGCAGGCATCGAAATTTTATCAGCACGCGCTAAACCCTGCGGCTCGCGGGTACTAAAAAAAACAGGTGACAGCACGGAGTATATGCGTACATTATTACTCCCTGAAATGAAATCGCTACACCGTCCTGCCACACTGATTACACCCAACGTATCGTTCCGTAGTGGCTACCACGTCTTAATTCGCCAAGGGAATGAAGAAGTAAAAGTACAGTTAACAACGGAAATGTTAACGACGCAAAGTTTTAGTCAGTTTGAGTTTGCCCTGCTACAATCGCAAGACAAACAGCAAAGCATCACCAGTAAACCCGCTAGTCTGTTAGAGAAAGTAGAACCTAAGGATGATTTTGATACGTTATGGGGCAATTTGTAAGCTCTAAACAGCCCTGAATGCTAATTTTAATAGCCCTACACAGAAGGCATAGTGCCTCAATATTAGGACTTATGACTATATGGCCGCAAAAAGTGAAACATTACGTTTATTGGTACTTCATAACTCCGCCGATAACACCGAAGATATTATTAAAGCATTAAAAAATGCAGGTACACCAACTCGTCCTCAATTAGTTGCCAACATTGAAGACTTTGAAGACACCATCAAAAGCCAAGCATGGGATTTAGTGCTGGCAGGTGAATCCGTGAGCGACGGTGGCTACGGCGATGCGCTACAAGCAATTCGTAATCTAGATAAAGATATCCCCGTTATTGTCTTACTAAATACGTATGATGAAGAAATGATTGTTGAATCATTAGAGCTAGGTGCTGCCGATGCGATTGTCTTCAACCAACATCAACACTTAGTCTTTTGTATTCGTCGTGAATTAAATAACTTATATCATCGCCGCGCTCAACGTAAAGCCGAATCATTTCTTAAAGAAACCGAAAAACGCTGTCAATTACTGCTCGAAAACTCACGCGATGCCATTGCTTATGTTCATGATGGTATGCACATTTATGCCAATAAAGCTTATGTTGAACTTTTTGGCCATGACTCTGCTGAAGACCTAGAAGGCATGCCTATTATTGACCTCGTCGCCAAGCAAGATTTGGTCAACTTCAAGGACTATCTCCGTTCTTATAGTAAAGGCGAAAAAATATCACGAGACCTCAAGTTTCATGGCATGAAAGCGGATGGCGATCAAGTCGATGCCATGATGCAACTGTCAGCCGCCAGCTATGACGGCGAATTGTGTACACAAATTATTATTCACCGTGATGATGGTGACGGTAAAGCTGTACTTTTGGCACAGCAATTAAAAGCAGTAACATCTATAGATCAATTGACGGGTCTGCCAAATCGACAACAATTTGAAGAAAAACTAGAAGAAGCTCTCATTCAAGCTCAACGTGAAAAAGTGCAAAGTACACTGTTTTATATGAGTATGGATAATGTGCCACAAATTAATGCTAATGCAGGAATAGTCGGTACAGACTCGGTGATTACCGATTTGTCGAAGCTTTTAAGCTCTCAGATTGGCGAAGGCATCTTAGCGCGTTTTAGTGACAGTGCATTTACTGCCATTTTAAGTAATCTCAATACAGAACAAGCAAAAGCACTCGCCGAAAAAATCTGTCAAACGACTCACGAGCGTTTGTTTGACATTCCCAATGGCAAAACCATTCAAACATCGCTCAGTGTTGGCGTTGCCATGATTGGTGAAACCGCTCCTGATGCACCAGAGCTGTTGTCACGCGCTGTCAATGCTGCCGAAAAAGTGAAGTTATTAACCAAAGGCACAGGTAACGGCGTTAACGTCTATAACCCTGCTGAAAATGCTGCTGCCAACAACTCCGCATTACGCGAACTACTGGTCGAAGCCTTAGAACAAAATAAATTTAAATTACTCTTTCAGCCCTTGTTTGATGTTGAAGATGAAAATGCACAATTCTATGAAGTCTTTGTCCGTTTACCATTAGCTGACGGTAAAGTCATGGCTCCTGATGAGTTTTTAACGGTTGCTCAACAATACAACTTAGGTAGTAAAATTGACCGTTGGATTTTAATCAACGCCTGTAAACGCCTTAAAGATCATCTAACACGTCATGCGGGTAGTCGTTTATTACTTAATTTAACGGCGGAGTCGTTGCAAGATCCTAGTTTGCCAGACCTCATTAACAAACTCACCAAAGCCATTGACCCCAAAGGCCAACCACTGGTGATTCAGTTTGCTGAAAATGATGTTGTCACTTACTTAAAACAAGCCAAAGAGCATATTGCCACCTTAAGACAAGGAGGTTGTGCTGTGTCTATTACGAACTTTGGCTGTACCTTAAATCCACTCAACACCTTAAAACACGTTGAAATTGACTACATCAAATTAGACCGCTCGTTTACTCAAGACCTAAACCAAGAAGACAACTTAGATACCACGAAGAAGCTGTCCTCCGAAATCAACGCATTAAACAAGCAACTGATTGTTTCTTATGTTGAAAATGCGGCAACCGTGTCTAAACTTTGGACAATGGGTGTACGTTATTTACAAGGCTATTACTTACAGCCGCCATCAGAAAACATGGTTTACGAAAACGCCAATTAACAACGCAACAACACAACAGAGGGCGATTAATCAATCGCCCTTCTGCTGACTATAAGATCGTTTCCATTTCTGCAACACCTATTCCACCAAAGCCGCGCTAGTCAGCACACCTATCAAGCACTATTCTTCGCTCCAAGCACTCAATATTCAGTGTGTTTAGGAGGCTATTATGCTCACTCGCGGCTCTGGTACTTATGGCTGGTTAAATGCGCGCTATAGTTTTTCCTTTGCCTCGTGGCATGACCCACGCCATATGGGCGTATCTAGCTTACGCGTGATTAACGAAGATATTGTTCGGCCACAGACAGGATTTTCTCGGCACTCGCACGACAATATGGAAATTCTGACCTATGTGCTAGAAGGTGAAGTCAGTCACGAAGACAGCATGGGCAACAAAACGACGATTAGTGCAGGTGAATGTCAATTAATGAGTGCAGGTAGCGGAATTAGTCATAGTGAGATGAATCGCCACCCCACTCAATCGTTGCATTTATTGCAAATTTGGCTCTATCCCAATGTCAATGACACCAAGCCTCGTTATCAACAAATTATGTTATCTACGGAAGATGGTTTAACGTTAATTGCCTCGCCTGAAGAATACAAAGGCAGTATGTACATCAAACAGGATGCGGCGATTTTTCGGATAAAACTGAATGCGGGACAAACACAAGCCTTACCGATTGCCAGAAACAAAGGTTATTTACACCTGATTCGTGGCCAAGGACAGGTAGAAAACCGTCTATTAACTACGGGGGATGCCTTGATTAGCCACGATGAACACACTCTGACACTGACGGCTTTAACCGCCGTTGAAGCCTTATGGTTTGATTTAGCATAATTTACTGGAGAACTGATATGACAACTCGTTTAACACAAGAAACCCTCGGCCAACTTTTTACCGAAGCCCGTACGTTCTCGGCGTGGCAAGATAAAGCCGTCACCCCCGAATTGATTCAAGAACTGTATGATCTGACCAAATTTGCCCCCACATCGGTCAACGGCTCACCTGCTCGCTTTATTTTTGTGACTAGTCCTGAAGCTAAAGCCAAGCTGAAACCCGCCCTTTCCGAAGGTAACATTGATAAAACCATGAACGCCCCCGTCACGGTCATTATTGCCGCTGACCACAGCTTCTACGAGCATTTACCGCAGTTGTTTCCTCAAGCCGATGCCAAGTCTTGGTTTGTCGGTAATGAGGCGTTAATTGATGCTACTGCCTTTAGAAATAGCTCGCTACAAGGGGCTTATTTAATTTTGGCAGCGCGGGCGTTAGGTTTAGATACAGGCGCGATGTCTGGCTTTGACAATGCGGCGGTTGATGCAGCTTTTTTTGCAGGCACAAACACACGCTCGAATTTTTTGATTAATTTGGGTTATGGCGATGTCAGTAAATTATATCCTCGTAATCCCCGTTTAAGCTTTGAACAAGCGGCGCAGATTTTATAATTGAATGATTATTGGGTACGTGACGAAACACGCGCCCAAAGACATTGACAAGCCTTGAAATGCCTTTAGGATGATACAACTATATACGTATTATCCTAGAGTTTTCATCATGAGCGACCATAATAAATCCCACGCCAGTACGCCAACCAAACGCTTTATGCGCCTCGCAGGGATGACCGCCAGTATTACAGGCAAAGTGATGAGTAACTCGATGAAAAGTTTGGTGGGTTCTGCTGAACAAAAAGCGGAAGCCCGTAGTGATATGTATCATGAAATTGGCAAACAAATTGCCAATACGCTCGGAGAAATGAAAGGCGCGGTCATGAAAGTTGGCCAAATCGCCTCACAATACCAAGACATTTTCCCGCCTGAAATTGCCGCCGCCATGAGTAAGCTACAAAAAGAAGCCCCACCAATGCCGTTTAATATTATTGAACAGCAAATCATTCGTGAGTTAGGGGTAAAACCGCACGAAAAGTTTCTCGAATTTGATGAAAAACCGTTTGCAGCCGCCTCTATTGGCCAAGTCCATCGCGCTAAACTACCAACAGGCGAAGATGTGATTGTCAAAGTCCAGTACCCTGGTGTCGAAGAATGTTGTGAGTCCGACTTAAAACATTTACGTATGGCGTTAAAACTTGCAGGTGTTATTAAAATTAATAAAGAACTGCAAGAAAAACTCTTTGATGAAATCCGTGTCTCGCTGCATGCTGAATTGGATTATTTACAGGAAGCGGCAAACCTAGTTGAGTTTCGTGAGTTTCATGCTAAAGATGAAAAAGTCATTATTCCACGTGTATTTAGTGAATACTCCAGTAAACGTGTACTGACGTTGAGTTATGAAGGTGGTGATGGTATTGCTGATGCTAAGCACTACCCTGCTGCGATGCGTAATGAAATTGGCGAACGTTTATTTCATGTCTTATGTGAACAAATGTATCACCTGCAAGCCTTACATTGCGACTCTCACCCCGGTAACTTTGCCTTTCGACCTGACGGGAGCTTAGTGATTTATGATTTTGGCTGTGTCAAACGTTTAGATCCTATATTAGTGGGAGAAATGAAGCGTTTAGTGAAAGCCGCATTGGCCAATGATTATGCTACTGTTGAAGTCTGTTTGCGTGATTTGGGCGTACGTACACATGTAGGTGAAGTACCACCAGAGTATTATTTGGAATGGATTGCTATTTTACTTGCACCGCTGCAAAACAAAACCTTTGATTTTGCTCATAGCCAAGTACATGAACAAGTATTAAAACAAATGAAATCACTAATGAAGTATTGGGATAGCTTTCAACCCAGTGCCGAAACCATGATGGTTAATCGAGCGATTGGCGGCCATTACTGGAACTTTGTTAATTTAGGCGTGCACATGAATTTGCATCAGCCATTAATGGTGTATTTGGGTTAACGCGTTAAAAAATAAGGGCAACCAATGGCTGCACTTATTAAATCACATCACCAAAAGTACCCATATTTTCCGTTCGCACGGAGCTTGTCGAAGGGTTAGTTCGACAGGCTCACCATGAACGATGAAACTTTTGGTTCGTTATTTAAGTAAACAGCATATAACCCGCCAACATGGCAATCGCGATTAAGAAGAAAATAACCATCATGCCCGCACTATTACCATCCGCTGCTGGAGGCTTCGGTGCCGCATCATGAGATGGGCTCACAGGTGCTGGAGCAGGTTTTGATGCAGGAATTGGCGAATGCTGCGGTGCATGATTAACAGGCGCTGGCGAATGACTCTTAGGTGCAGGTTTAGGCACAGGAACATTCACAACGGGACGGAACTGTGTACGCTCCGCCTCTTCCTCAAAATCTGTGTGAGCGACTGTTTCTACTGGTCCAACGACCTTAAAGACCATCGCATCAAACTTGACTTCATCACCATTTTGCAAGGCAATTTCATCATGTTTTTTGCCATTGACAAAAGAGCCATTTGAAGAACCTAAGTCTTTCACCCACAATTGTCCTGCACGTATCGAAAACTCGGCATGACGACGAGACACATGTGCGCCACCAACGACAATCTCGCAATGCGGGTCGCGGCCAATGACACTCGTGCCATCAATAGGAAACATACGGCCTGAAATAACGCCAGTCATGGCTTTTACTTGCCATAATGGAGGCGGTTTGGGCATGTCACGCTTAACGACTTGCGGAGCAGGCTCAGGTGGTGCTTTTGTAGGATCAATAATTTGCAGTTCGACTAAGTGTAAACGAATAATATCGCCCACTTTAATTTCTGTACGCTTAGAAACGGGCACACCATTTAAGAACGTGCCATTAACGCTGCCCGTATCACGGAGGTACAGCTTGCCGTCTTCTTGTTGAAGTTCAGCATGAAAGACACTAACACCTTCATCATTAATCACAAGGTTGTTGGTTTTATCACGGCCAATCGTTAAACGAGGGTCCACCAACCAAAAAGCAGGTTGACGACGGTCAACAAACTGTAACTTTAACATGGCAATCTCTCTTCCCTATTTGTCTGTTTGTTTAGGTGTGACTTTAACAGCACCTTGGTAAATCTCATTAATCTGCTCAGGCAGTCGGGTAAGCTGCCCTTTAGCACTCACTTCAAACTGCAAGGTACGCGTTTGCTTATATTGCTGTGCCGCCAAGGCTGCTGCACTTTGGCCATCACGCACAATTAACGGTTGCAGAAACACTAATAAATTTCGCTTCGTTTTACTATGACTTTTTGAGCGAAATAAGTGACCCAGTACTGGTATTTTACTTAAAAGTGGGACTTCGCTCACAGATTGTGAGCTATCATCCTGAATTAAGCCGCCCAAAACAATGGTTTGACCATCATCCGCCAAAATTGTTGTTTTAATGGAGCGTTTATTCGTAATTAAGTCAGCAGAGTTTACACCTGCAACGCTCGGGACAACAGAGGAAACCTCTTGTTCAACCTCTAATTTTACAGTTCCACCATCACCAATGTGAGGAATCACTTTTAAAGTAATACCAACATCTTTACGTTCAATAGTGGTAAATGGATTACTTGTGCCTGAACCTGAGCTACTGGTTGATCCTGTAATAAATGGCACATTCTGACCAACGACAATTTTTGCTTCTTGATTATCAATCGTCATAATACTTGGCGTGGATAATAAATTCGCATTACTCAACGTGCTTAATGCTTGGATTAACGCACCATAGAAAGTTCTGTCGCCATTACTCTTGGTTTCTGTTTTACCAAAACCAAAAGATGCGCCATTCAACCCAGAAACTAATTCAGGCTTATTTTGTGCCGCAGCTGTCGCTAATGTGGCGATACTTGTTCCTGCATTACCAAAATTAATTAAACCTACACCTTTGCTAGGATCACCCGCCGCCCATTGCACACCTAATTGATCGGCATTATCGCCAGACACCTCAACAATAGCGGCTTGAATTAATACTTGTGAACGACGTTGATCTAATTGTTGCACCACGGCTTCTAATTCACGCATCAACGCGGGGTCTGCTTTCATCACTAACGCATTTTGGCTTTCATCAGCGATAAAACTCACACCACCTGCCGTCACTGCCGCTGTTGTACCCGACGGACTGGATGAGCTTGACGATTTGGAAGCATCATTACTCACTAAGTTTTTTAAGACTTCGGCGATTTGTTTGGCACTGGCATGTTGTAAGCGAATCACGCGCACACCCGATAAACGATCAGCCGCAGGTTTATCCAGTTGCGCCACAACTTCGCGGATACGTTTACGCGCTTTAATATCCCCTTTCACCAACAAACGATTACCGCGTGAATCAGCAACCAAGCGCACGCGCGCGCCACGCATGTCTTTATTGGCACTGGTGGATGTTAGGGTATCTAACATCGTCAGCACATCATCAACCCGAACTTCTTTGAGATTGATAACTTCAAGCTCGTCACCTTCACCTGTATCCAGTGATTTAATTAAATTTTCAATTTCAGTAATGTTATTGGCATGATCGGAAATAACTAAGGCGTTTGAGCCATTAATCGCCGCCAAATGGGCAAATTGCGGCAACAACGGACGAATGACAGGCACTAATTCGTTGGCATTGGTATTTTCCAACATTAATACCCGTGTGACTAAGGCTTCACCTTTACCTTTACCGCGCAAATCAAATGGCACAGCATTTTGCTTGGCATTAACATCGGGGACGAGCTTAATGGCATCACCAGAAGGCACGGCAGCAAAGCCATTAACACTTAATACGCCTAAAAATAGTTCATAGACAGCATTTGCGGACAATGGCTTACTGGAAATAACGGTTATATTGCCTTTGACACGCGGGTCAACAATAAAGTTTTTACCTGTAATTTCAGCGACTTCTGCCACTAAAGCCGATATTTCCGCCTCTTTTAAGTTAACTTTCCATGTTTTAGCGGTGGCTGGCGCACTGAGCGCAAGCAACAAAGAAAGGGTAAGAAGTGAGTGACGTGCTTTCATGTTAGAAATTTTGCTCAATCGTTAAAGTTTGACTACCGCGCTGAATGTCGATGCGGGCATGACCAGTTTGTTGTACTTGTTGCAACAGGTTTTTATCCAATTGAGGATTTCCCAATGGTTGACCATTTAATCTTAATATTTTATCGCCTGCTTTCATGCCTAAATTACGCCGCATCGTCGCGGGGGCATTATCAGTAATTTCATAGCCTTGACCACTTTTGGCCACTAAGCCCATTTCGGCGAGATACGCATCGGGTTCACTTGCTAAACGGTTCACCGCTTGACCTAATAATTCTCGCGCTTGTAGTCCCTGTTTCGCCACCAATGGGGAAGCACCACCACTAACCGCAGGAGTGTCGCCACCTAATAAATTGGTTTTAACAAAGCGTAATACCTCATCAACACCATTACGTTGCAATAAGACACGGTCAACATACACGGCAGATAATGTTGCCCCACCCGAGACCTGTTGACCCACACGGTACAGCTTACCAATGCCCTGTCCCTGCTCGCTAATGATGGCACTGGATTGTTGCGCGTTGTTACTGGCAAATACACCGTCTAATTTAAGCTGAAGTGCCGTTTCAGGCGCATTGGCCACATCTTTTACAGACTCTGTATTCGGCTTAAAAATCGTAAATGTCGCTAAACGACTGCCATCGACAGTAGTTGATTGTGCTGCAACAGGAATCGGTGTCGGTTTCGCCAATGCCGCTTGATCTTGACCCGCAAGTAACCACAATAGACTTGCCATTCGCCAACCAAAAAAAAGGGTAGCTAGTAACATCACCGCACGAGCGATGCTTCTATTATGGTTAGTAATCAGTGACAGCGATGGCAATTTCACGCGCTTTCCTACTTTTCATGGGTGTGTTTAATTAAATAATGTCATTGTTGTTATAGACTACTGAGCGGTTGTGTCGCCGTAACGACGACCGCATCAGGCTCAGCTACGCCATGATAATTGGGCGAATACATTAATAGACGTTGGGTTAGCCGACTTTCTAAACGATCACCTGTCAACACAAAGGAGGCTAAATTAGCCCCTTGCTGTTCTTGTAAATTCATCATTAAACTGCTTTGCTGCCCTTGTATGGCTATCACGACTGGCGGTAAGTTAACATGTTGACGCTGACCATTAAAGACATAATCTAATGCCCCTCCCTGCCAAGCGAGCGAACCTTTAGAATCAGACCACGAATCTTTTTGATGAGATAAATTTAACTGCTGGACTTCTAACGGGGCATTAGGTAATTGCCAACCTGACAACATGCCCTGCAACTCCGATGTCGCTAGTTGACCTGTCACCTCTTGCAGTTGCCACCCACCCATTCCCATGCGTAACACACCATTAACATGGCTTTGTGAGGTTAAAATCTCAGCATGAATACCCAACTTTAAATGTAACAGAGCCGACGGCTGCAACTGCCAACGAAGCTGACCTTGTATGCCTTTATACTGACCATTCACTTGACCTGACCAAACGCTTCCCCCCCATGCACTACACATGGCTTGCAGCGTATTCGGCAAAAAATGCGAGACAATACGTGCAGGGGTTTGAATCACTAATGATACCAATAAGACAAACATAGCCAACAGCACCCAATTATAGGCACGGGCTTCTTTGTCTTCATGGTTGATGTGTGGTTTAAGCATAGTGAAATAATACAGTTCAAATTGTTATTGTGTCATGACAACTTAGGTTAAATAGTCGTTTTTATTTTTTTCAATAGGTAGCGAAAGACAAAAACGGTCACAAAAAATTCACACTTCATCTCGTTATCTTATTTTGACAGATGAAAATCAACATTCCCACCAAAGACAACGTATCGCTATTTCGTCTTTATCGCTATTTTCTGCCAACAATACAAGAGGTTTTTCGTGCAAACGACAATAAAAAAGCCCCTTTTGCAAGGAGCTTCTTTAATCGTTCCACAACGGGCTAACCCGTTGCAAGCACGATCAGATCAAAAAGTCTTCTAATTGTTTGCCAGCCGCTAATTGCGCTGCCAACCAACGAGGTTGTTTACCACGACCAGTCCATGTTTCTTCAACATTGGCAGGATTGCGATAACGTGGCTCTACTTTTTTCTTTTCTTTCGTCGATAGGGCGTTTACATCACCCTTCACTTCTAACAACTCAGCAACAGTCATGCCTAAATCAGCAGCAATTTGCTCAACTTTAGCGCGTGCTTGTTTTACCGACGATTTTCTTTTGGCTTTAATTAATTGTTGAGCTTGGGCAATTACTGCATTCAACTCTTCAATACTTAACGCGCTTAAATCAATACTCATTGTTTTTCCTCTTCGATATTTCTGTAGTCAATAACACAGATTAATTTTATAACGGGCTAATGATAGATTAAAACCCGTCACTTTCAAACTATTTATTACTGCTACAGTCATTTTTCTGTTTATATAACGAAATGATTAGAAAGGTAAGTCATCATCTAAATCATTATGTGCAACAGGTGCAGGACGATTATTCGCAGGTTTATTCGCCGCAGCGCGTGGCGCAGCTTGATAATCCTCTTGTTGACCACCGCCATAACCATAATCATTATTATCATAACCACCACTCGATGCGGGTTGATTATTTCCTGCGGAACGTCCGTCAATTAACTGCATGACAGATGCTTTAATTTCGGTGGAATAACGATCTTGGCCAGTCGTTTTATCTTGCCATTTACGCGTATGAATAGAACCTTCGACATACACTTTACTGCCTTTACGCAGATATTCACCTGAAATTTCTGCTAAACGACCATAAAATACGACGCGATGCCATTCAGTTTGTTCTGTTAATTGACCTGTATTTTTATCTTTCCATGATTCACTCGTCGCAATCGAAACCGTGGTGACAGTGCTGCCACTCGCGCCTAAACTACGCACTTCTGGATCACGACCCACTGTTCCTAAAAGAACAACTTTATTTACGCCACGCATAAGCTTCCAACCTCTATATGGTAATTACCTTTACTACACATTGCTGACACAAATAAATTGCATCAGTCCTAAAAAAAGCGACTTTAGCCGATATTTATCTAAGCCGCTACTAATCTTGAAACAAAACCATCAACTTGTTTTTCATCAAAAGAGAGCTTATCCACTTTTAGATAAATTAAGCCATCGGTCGCTAACACAACAACCTCTTCCACACCTGCTAAACCTTGTAAGTCATGTACGAGCTGTGTCGCTACCGATGAGGAGCAAGGCTGAATCGTTAACATCATACTATGTAAAAAACGAGGGGATTGCATCGTAGCCGCTAATAATAACCATAATAATGCAAAACCTACTAACACCATATAAATAACACCAATGGTATAATGCGCGAATAATATGCCGCCTAATACACCACCACAAAATGCACCAAAGAATTGGCCACTCGAATAAATACCCATCGCCGTTGCTTTGTTGCCCGCAGGAGCTATTTTACTTAACAACGATGGCAATAACGCCTCAAGTAAATTAAAGGCAATAAAGAATAAACTAATTCCCACTAATAAATTGACATAGTGCTGATAACCTTGTGCTAAAACGGCCAAGCTAATGGCTAATAATGCAATACCAAACAAAAATACCTGTTTAATTTTACGTTTTTTCTCAGCAATGATAATCGCAGGCACAGCCGCAATAAATCCCCCTAACACAATCGGCAAATAAACCCAACCATGTTGGCTGGGTGCTAAATGGGCATAATCGATTAATAGATGGGGTAACAAGACAAAACTCGCCGTCATGACCAAGTGCAAGACGAAAATACCCACATTCAACCGTAACAACTCAGGATGAACAAAATTTTGCCGTAACTGCAACCAATATGAATCCGCGTTTTGTTTGAGGGTAATGGTTGGCGTTGGCACAATCGCCAATAGAAATAATCCACCTACACCCAATAAAGAGGTTGCCCAAAATAAGCCACTCAAACCAAAATGTGCCGCAACAAAAGGCCCTAAAATAAACGCCACCGCAAATGACAGGCCAATACTCATACCTATCGTGGACATCGCTTTAGTACGTTGTTCCTCACGGGTTAAATCCGCTAATAATGCCATGACAACGGCGGAAATCGCGCCCGCCCCTTGGATGGCTCGCCCTGCAATAACTCCCCAAATGGAGGTGGACATCGCCGCAACTGCGCCTCCAATGGCAAATAAAATTAAACCTTGCACAATTAACTGTTTACGATTCATACGGTCGGCTAATAAGCCAATGGGTATTTGTAAAATGGCTTGCGCTAAGCCATAAATACCAATCGCTAAACCAATCAATGCGGGCGTTGATCCCGTTAACTCGCGACCATAAATAGCAAACACGGGCATAATCATAAACAAGCCCAGCATCCTTAAGGCGAAAATACTGGCTAAAGCCGTCGTGGCTTTACGTTCACCTTGAGTCATACCCTTCATTAGTCACACCCGTTGTAAAATCAGGGCGCATTATACGCGCTGGAATGATTTGGACTTACGCATTTCACCGAAATTAGCGCGTTTTGCGAGCTAAAAATCGTTGCAGACGATTCTTTAGAGAGCAAATAAGCGATAACCGCGTAAGTCGTAATAGTAATGTTGACTGCCCTTTAACAGAAGATTTGCTTATACTGGTGAGTCTATCCGTCCTGAGCCAAATCGTTCATGAATAACTTTATTCGCATCCGTGGCGCACGCACCCATAACTTAAAAAACATTTCGTTAGATATTCCGCGTGACAAATTAGTGGTGATTACAGGCTTGTCAGGCTCAGGCAAATCATCACTGGCGTTTGATACCTTGTATGCTGAAGGACAACGGCGTTATGTGGAATCCCTGTCTGCTTATGCACGTCAATTTCTGTCGCTTATGCAAAAACCCGATGTCGATAGTATTGATGGTTTATCGCCTGCAATTGCCATTGAGCAAAAATCCACCTCACACAATCCCCGTTCTACCGTTGGGACAATTACCGAGATTTACGACTATTTACGCTTATTGTATGCGCGTGTCGGCACGCCTTACTGTCCTGAGCATAACCTACCCTTAGAGGCACAAACCATTAGCCAAATGGTAGACAGTGTTTTAGCCCTACCCGAAGGTAGCGCACTCATGTTACTTGCACCTGTAGTGCGTGACCGCAAAGGCGAACATTTACATATTTTAGAAGGCTTACGCGCTCAAGGTTTTGTACGGGCTCGGATTGATAATATTGTTGTTGATTTAGACGATGCCCCTACCCTAGAAAAAAATAAAAAACATACCATTGAAGTGGTTATTGACCGTTTTAAAGTGCGTGCCGATTTAGCCTTACGTTTAGCCGAATCCTTTGAAACTTCGTTACGTTTAGCGGATGGTGTCGCGCAAGTGGCTTTTATGGAGACTGAGCAAAACCAAGAGGAATTATTGTTTTCCGCACGTCATACCTGCGTTAAATGTGGTTATGCGATGGGCGATTTAGAGCCACGTTTATTCTCGTTTAATAATCCAGCGGGGGCTTGTCCAAGCTGTGATGGTTTAGGACAAAAATCGCATTTTGCCGCTGATAATATCGTCTTACATCCTGAACTCAGTTTAAATGAAGGTGCAGTACGTGGTTGGGACAAACAGCATCCTTATTATTTTATGTTGTTAACGTCGGTAGCTAAACATTATGACGTCAGTTTAGAAACGCCGTGGCAAGCCTTACCACTCAACATTCAACAAATTATTTTGCATGGCTCAAAAAAAGACAAAATCGCTTTTGCTTTTGTTGATGAACGCGGCAATAAGCGCCTCAAAGAACAACCGTTTGAAGGTGTTTTGCCGCATTTAGAACGCCGTTACCGCGAAACTGAATCGCCTGCGGTGCGTGAAGATTTAGCGCAATATTTAGTCACCAGTTCATGTAACGAATGTGAAGGTTCACGCTTACGCAAAGAAGCGCGTTGTGTGTTTGTAGCGGATAAAAACCTACCTGCGGTCAGTAAACTCCCCATTAAAGCCGCCTCTGACTATTTTGAAGGGCTAACCTTAACAGGTAAAAAAGGCGAAATTGCCGATAAGATTCTGAAAGAAATTCGTGAGCGTTTGCACTTTTTAGTCAGTGTCGGTTTAGATTATTTGTCATTGGAACGCTCAGCGGAAACCTTATCAGGCGGTGAAGCGCAACGGATTCGTTTAGCCTCGCAAATTGGCGCGGGCTTGATGGGTGTAATGTATGTCTTGGATGAACCGTCGATTGGTTTACATCAGCGCGATAACGAACGTTTATTACAAACCTTGGTCAAGCTCCGCGACTTAGGCAATACTGTTCTTGTTGTTGAGCATGATGAAGAAGCCATTCGCGCCGCCGACTATGTCATTGATATTGGGCCAGGTGCAGGTGTGCATGGTGGGCGAATTATCGCGCAAGGTAACGTTAATGACATTATGAATGCGGCTGATTCACTGACAGGACAATATCTATCAGGTGTCACAAAAATTGCTGTGCCTGCCGAACGTAACCCCATCAACCCCGAAAAAATGCTGATTTTGGCAGGGGCAACGGGTAACAACTTAAAAAATGTCACCCTTGAAATTCCTTTAGGTTTAATGACCTGTATTACGGGCGTTTCGGGCTCAGGTAAATCAACACTGATTAACGGCACATTATTTCCCATTACCGCACGCGCCTTAAATGGTGCGATTAGCTTAACGCCTGCGCCGTACCAAAGCATTACAGGCTTAGAACAGTTAGATAAAGTCGTTGATATTGACCAAAGCCCGATTGGCCGCACACCCCGTTCGAACCCTGCCACTTACACGGGTTTATTTACCCCAATTCGTGAGTTATTTGCCGCCACTCAAGAAGCACGCTCACGCGGTTATAGTGCAGGTCGTTTCTCTTTTAATGTCAAAGGTGGACGATGTGAATCGTGTGAAGGTGATGGCGTGATTAAAGTCGCCATGCACTTTTTGCCTGATGTTTATGTGCCGTGTGATGTTTGTCATGGTGAACGTTATAACCGTGAAACCTTAGAGATTCGCTATAAGGGCAAAACCATTTCGCAAATTTTAGGTTTCACTGTAGAAGATGCGCATACCTTTTTCGAAGCCGTTCCGAGTTTAGCGCGTAAATTACAGACCTTAATGGCGGTAGGTTTGAGTTACATCACTTTAGGGCAAGCGGCAACGACACTTTCAGGCGGTGAAGCACAACGAGTAAAACTGGCGCGTGAGTTGGCCAAACGTGACACAGGCAAAACCTTATACATTTTGGATGAGCCAACGACAGGTTTACACTTTCACGATATCGCCCAATTGTTAGCGGTATTGCAGAAATTACGCGAACATGGCAACACCATTGTCATTATTGAGCATAATTTAGATGTGATTAAAACAGCCGATTGGCTGGTAGATATGGGGTATGAAGGTGGTGATGGCGGTGGTGAGATTATTGCTGTCGGCACGCCTGAGCAGGTGGCTGATAATGTGAAATCGCATACGGGACGGTTTTTGAAGCCTTTATTAAATGCTTAAACATCTTGGGATTTACGCTGCAATCGCCTATTTGTTCACATTTCAGCCGCTTTAGGCTGATTCATGTTCACAAAACGCGCTACTCGCGGTGCGTCATTCCTGATCTATTAAACCGCCTACGCCACACGACTTATAACATTCTGTGGCATAGGCTTTTAACACACGACAGCTATTAATCCGCTATTTTAATCAAGCCCGCACCACCCGCCATAATCCAACGATTATTAGAGCGAATTAAACTGCGGCCTCTAAAGCCTAAATCAGCACTGACTAAGCCCCAAGTACGACCATCTCCCGAAGCCACTATACGATTATCGCAGAAGCCATACAACAAGCCATTAATGGTGGTTATATCGCTTGGCATACTAGAACATTGGCTTGGCTTTGTTCCTTCCTCTACACGCTGCCATGTGATGCCATCGTTAGAACTATACAATCCAAGACCGCTTGAGCTATATATTTTACCTGCCAACAAAGTCATACGGCCATTCAAATCATCAGTAGATTGATTGTCTGTCCATGTTGAACCATTATCTGTAGAAGCAATCAAACGCACCTGATTTTGACTGGTTCTAATTCGTACTAACACCTTAGCCGCATCACCCACGATTGCAAACTGGCTAAATTCGCCTTGATAGTCAAAGGTACTGACTTGCCATGTGCTTAAATCGCTAGAATGAGCAATAAACGTCTTACGAATATTACCTGTCGCAGTGTAGCCACCTGCCACATACCAACGCCCTGCAATATGTTTTACCGCGCGGTAATAAACAGAAGGCGCACCACCAAAGCCTTGTGCTAAAGGCTGCAAATCTGTAAATGGCAGTGTCGCTAATGTTGACCAAGTCCCATCAGTAGTTTTACCAAAGAAGAAAGTATTCGCACCGACGATGGTTGTGCCATCACTCGCAATTGTTCCCACATCAAAAGTCACTCCACTACCATTGATATTGGCAATTGGTGCGCTTGTCCATGTTGAGCCATTATCTGTTGATTTAGCGGTTGCGGGTGTACCTGCCACCATCAATAAATTATTGCCCGTCACTAACTCTACAACACTTGAAAAACTTGCACTGACTTGACTACTGCTAAAACTTGGTAATGCTGCAATCGGATTTCCCACTTCAACACTGACTTTAGGGAATGAACAAGAAGCACCATTAGCCAATACTTCATACTGATACATCGCACCTGAATAAACTGTATTGGTATCACTATAATTAGTGACCGTTTGATTAGGGATAAGTGAGCCAAAAATATCAGTATTACCAATTTTGCCTGTACGATTAATACGATAACTTGTTGCCCCTGTGACCGCAGGCCAAGACAAGTTAATACCGTCTTTGTTGGCATTCGGTGTGGCGGTTACTGTGCCAGTACAGCCACCGCCACCTGTATCAGTCACTTTAGACGCAAAAAAATCACCTGCACCCGAAAAATCGACACCATTGGTGGTTTTTTGCTGATTCAGTAAGTTGAAATCGACATGTGCGTTGTTTTTATCCAAATTGACGATGACATTGTTTTTGCTATCGCCATTTTGACATACCGATAACACATTAGCCGTCGCGCCATTTAACTTGACCAAAGCACTATTCGCCGTTGGATTAACAGCCATTAATTGTAAGGTGGCCGCTTTAACTAATGTCGGTGGGCTAAGAGGGTCAAGTGCGCCGTTTTTAATTTCGACAGGATAACTGTCCACAAATGGTAATAAATCGGCAAACGTTAACGTAGGTAATTGACCACAATCTGCTGTATTACCCGATGTTGCAAGAACAAAAACAGCTAATGAAGTCACTGTTTGATTGAGTGCGGCATTTGTGACGGTAAGTTTACCTGTCACTGCCCCTTGTGGCACTTTTACTACTACGCTAGTTGCTGTGGCACTTATTATTTCTGCAACGACACTATTGGCAAACTGCACACTCATTTTGGTTTTATCAGCATTAAAACCTGTACCTGTAATAGTCACTTCTGCGCCAATTTGTGCAGTAACGGGCGTAAATCCTGTTAACGCAAATACTATTGCAGGCGGTGTGATATTCAAATTCAACGGATTACCCTGCACAAACGTCAACAACGCTTGTAACTTCGCCGCATCAAACCCATTTTGGCTGGCACTGGCGATAAAATCTTGAATTAATTTAAGTGCTTGAGCTTGATATTGACTAGCAAAGGTCGCGACATCGTAGGGTAATGCGCCTGTATTACCCGAACCATCCAGATCACCATCCGCTAAATCATTAGCAATGGCTTGAGCCACTTTAAGTGCAGGCGCAGTTTCTGTGGCACCGAGTTGTTGTTGTGCGACTTTAGCTAATGTCGCCAATCGTAAAGCGTATTGTTCGGCTGCGCTTGAACCCAACGCCGCTAATTCTTGTTGACTGCCCACTAAAGTTGGGGCTTTCAAAATATCTGTTACGCCAAACGCGGACTCAATTTGTGCTTTTGCGGCATTTAAATGAGAGACAATATTATTACCAGCTCCTGCTAAGGTCTCGGCTCGTTTAACGGCGGCTTCTGTTAATGCTGTCACGCCAATTTCACTGTTATTTGCCACAACTGTTGTTGCTGCACGAAGCATTGAGCCTGCGGGTAAATCCACCACTTTCCCTGTTGCCTCATCAAAATACTGCGCGCCATTTCCACCCTGTACTTCGGCTATGACGGTACTCACTGCACTAGGAATGGTGAAGGTGACTTTGCCTGTACTGCCTGTATTTTGCTCGCCAATCGGTGCATTATTGGTCGCATTTTTTAACACCACTTTTGCTTTTAATATCTTGCCTAAAGATGGACTAATGGTGAGTGTTTTTAAGGTGACCGCATTATTCGTTGTTGAGCTTGATGGCGCGTCGTGGTCATTACCATTACAAGCAACTAGCAACATCGCTACACTGAGCGTTGTTAGTGCATTCTTGGTATTGTTTTTATTCATGGATAATCTCCTTTATTGTTCAAAAAAATGACTGCTATGGTCAAGATTACGCTTCTTAACAGCGCATTTTCAACCCTACTTTTAGGGGGTAAACCTCTTTTCTTTAGATTGTAGGATATTATCTTCACTAACAACAAAGCTTTGACAGTTATCGAATAGTTCGATAACCTTCAAACCAACAACAGAGCATTCATCTAATTTATTGAGGTCTTTCGTTATGTCTAACACATCTACCACAAACAATAGTATTTCCATCGGTGGCAAATCGCGCTATTACGAACCTGCTCCGCACGATATTGATGTTGCTAATTTTCGTAAAGTCGTCACTAGCCGCCGCTCAGTGCGTAAATTCACCAACAAACCCATTCCTCAAGCCGTCTTAGATGATTGCTTGGACATGGCCTTGCTTGCTCCGTGTTCATCGGGTTTACAGCAATGGGAATTTTATGTCGTTCGTTCTGCCGATAAAAAAGCCAAATTAGTCAAAGCCTGCATGAGCCAATTAGCCGCAAAAACTGCTGCCGAATTGATTGTGTGCGTCGCGCGTACTGACCGTGTGGATGAGTTTTCTCGACAAATGTTGCGTGAATGGCCAATGCCTGATGTGCCTAAGCTCGTCCAACGTTATTATCAACTTATTCCGTATAACTACGCCGCTGGTCCGATGAACAGCTTTGCCTTTGCTAAAAAAGCGGCTTTTGCGTTAGGAGGATTGGTTGCGCCTGTACCTCGTGGCCCTTATACCAAAAGTGAAGTGGAATTGTGGGCGGCAAAAAGTACGGCTTTGGCTTGTGAGAACTTAGTGTTAGCGTTTAGAGCGCATGGTTTTGACACCTGCATGATGGAAGGTTTTGATGCCGTTCGCGTCAGTAAATTATTACATTTAGGTGATGGTGCATTTCCGATTATGGTCATTGGTGCAGGTGAACGCGCAGAGGATGGCGTATTTTGGCCTCAAGTCCGTTTTGACCGAAACTTGTTTGTCCACGAAGTTTAGGCTTCGACTCCGCTCAGCCACCACGACTCCGCTCTGTCAGCGCCCCCCCCCTGAGCGGAGTCGAAGCGGCAATTAAAACAAATACTATTAAAGCAATGAAAAAATTAGACAACTCCCACATAAAAGCTCTACGCTACCAACAAATAACATGACTAAAGCAAGGAGACACCTATATGCGCGCACTCGGCCCTATTGACCAAGCCTTTTTATGGTTAGAACGTCGTCAACAACCTATGCACGTTGGTGGTTTGATGCTGTTTAAAGTCCCTGAAGATGCAGATAAAAACTTTGTGCAAGAAGTCGCCGCTCGCTTTAAAGCCGTCACGCCTCCCGTTCGTCCTTTTAATCAGCGTTTAGAAGGGATGTTTTGGGAAGAAGATGACGAATTCGATTTAGAGCATCACTTTCGCCATATTGCCCTGCCTGAACCAGGCCGAATTCGTGAATTACTCGCCTACATTTCTCAAGAACACAGTGCCTTATTAGATCGTGCTAAACCGTTATGGGAATGTCATCTCATTGAAGGTATTGAAGGCAATCGTTTTGCCTTGTATTTTAAAATGCACCACGCCGTTGTTGATGGTGTCGCAGGAATGCGTATTGCCCAAAAATCGTTATCCACCGACCCCAATGAAAAAGCTCTAACGCCTTTATGGGCTGTTAAACGGGACAAGCGTCCTAAAGAAGAAACCACCGCCCTCTCTAACTTTGCTGACACTTTAACGCGTTTGCGTCATCAAGCTAGCAGTGTGCCCAAAGTCGCTAAAGAGCTGTATCAAGCGATTCGTGCGTCTTACGAGCATGACCCTGATTATGTTTCTGTGTTTCAAGCACCGCGCAGTATTTTAAATCAAAAAGTCAGTGGCTCACGTCGTTTTGCCGCCCAATCCTATGACTTAACACGAATTAAAGCGATTGGTAAAAAACTGGGTGTCACAATTAATGATATTGTCATGGCCATGTGTGCTGGCGCATTACGCACGTACTTATTAGAGCTTGATGCTCTGCCTGAAAAACCATTAATTGCGATGGTTCCTATGTCTCTACGTCGTGATGACAGTGACGGTGGCAACCAAATCAGTATGATTTTGGCCAATTTAGGCACGCATTTAGCTGACCCTAAAGCACGTTTAGATATTATTCATCGCTCAGTACAAAATGCCAAAGACCGTTTTAGCCGTATGTCTCCTTCCGAAATTATGGCTTACAGCGCGTTGGTATATAGCATTTCTGGTGCAAACTTAATGACGGGTATTGCACCTAAACTGCAAGCGTTTAACGTTATTATTTCTAATGTCCCCGGCCCTAGAGAAACCATGTATTGGAACGGTGCAGAGCTTGATGGCTTTTATCCCGTCTCTATTGTGTTAAATGGCATGGCGTTAAATATGACGCTGACCAGTTATGTTGATAAACTAGAGTTTGGTTTAATTGCTTGTCGTAAAGCACTGCCCAGTATGCAACGCTTATTAACGTATTTAGAAGATGCGTTGGATGAGTTAGAAGTTGTTGCTGGCATAAAATAAGCCCATTGTAGGCTTCTTTCCTCTTCATGAGAGAAGCCTACTTATAGCAAGTGACTGACCGTTCATCCCTATATATCTCCCTTTCATACGCCAAACCTAGCACTTGCTCTGCACGCCTGTATATAATTCGCACACCAAAAATTTGAGACGCAGTTCTCATTTTTCATTGTAGTCATGCGCCTAGACAGCCATAAATCATTCTTAGTTACAACCAAACACATGTGAAATAGCTGTTTTATTTCTTGGAGATTTGAGTCATGTCTATCACTTTCATAAAAAGCTTCTTCGATACTTATCGGTTGTCTTTTTTAGAAATATGGCAAGACCTATTTACCAAATATGCAATAAAAAACAAACCTGAATATGCACAGTATCTGAGCAAAAAAATTCACCACAGAATCATTTTCTCCGCACCAATGCTAGTATTACTTTTTAGCGTTAAGCTGACATTGTATTTTTTTAGTCTTAGCCTTGAACAATTTTTGTTATTCTTTTTGATAGAGTTTTCACTCATTGATGGTTCTTTATTAGCCATGCTGATCTCCTCTGTTTTCACCAAAAACCTCAACGAATCTTATTATAAAAACATGTTTGCACTGGCCTCTTTCTCTTTATTAAGTTGTGTTCTTGTGTCTATTTATTGTGCGACTCAACATATTTACTTTCCTTATGAAATTGTAGGTATGAGTGTTTTATTATTTCTATGGATATTTAACACCCCTTTTAAATGGATTTTTATCATTCCTTTCATTGCGCTCATTATGTATTTTTCATTAACCATTCCTCTTAATCACCACCCTACTCGTGAAAATATCACGGCAATAATTGCACTAACCATCTCTTTTATGATTGGCTTATTTTATTCAACAATGAATAGTGCAAACGAATATCAACTATATCAGTCATTTAGAGATGCAGAGGCACAAGCAATGACTGATATGATGACAAACCTTTATAACCGCAATGGCTTTATGCATCACTTTGAACAACATAAAAAAATTGCACAACGAGAAAAGAAAAGCATTTATATAGCCATATTAGATATAGATAACTTTAAACGAGTCAATGATAACTATGGTCACGATATTGGTGACAATGTTATTGTCATGGTCGCTACCAAACTAACTGAGCTTTACCGTCGCCCATTAGATTTGGTCGCTCGATGGGGCGGCGAAGAGTTTATTGTGAGTTGGTGTGAAGACAATCCACAAGCCATTCCGATCATGGGCAAAAAAATATGCCAAACGATTGCCAACAGTGTGATTATTAGTCCATCAAAACAACTCTCTGTTACCGTCAGTATTGGTATAGCCCAATTGAATGACAACGATACTTCGTTTTCAGAAGCACTAAAACGTGCGGATACCGCCTTGTACTTTGCTAAAAATAATGGCAAAAATCAGTACAGTGTGGCTTAAACTACAAGGCAAATCAGGCACACAGTCGCCTAACTCAAGCCCGCAATCACATTTATCTTTTTTTGAAAGGCATTCACGTTGTGGTGGGCGATTGCGCCTTCTGCTGCGTTCACGTCGTTCTCGTTCTTTTTTTTCGCGTTCTGTTTCTAAGTATTGATAGGCTAAATGGCAATTTGCAAACTGCTGCTTAATCATCGGCCAGCCTGTGATAACACCATGTTCAGCAATGATATTTTTGACCATTGCAGAACACGATAATGAGCGATGATAACAAGCGTAAGCACACTTAAAACCTTTATGGGGTGATATGTATTTTTGGTAGAGGGTGATTAGGAAGATGAAGAAATGGCGCATGGACAAGTCCTTTTTTTGTAAGATAGAATGCCACACACTGCTAACGCATTACTAAAGAAACGGATTTACACATAAATGTCAGCGGACTCGCCATCGACTACTAAAGCTAACCCAATATGTAGCGCAACTCAAACAGCAAGAGCTGTTTTGCTATGGATATATAAATTCATCAATAAAAACAAAGCGGTGTTATTTGCCTCCGTATTAATATTAACGTGTTTAGCGTTTTATGCTTACCAATTTTATTATGACGCATCTGGAAAAGATAATATAGATAAAGTCCTTATGGACAAATTTGGCAACAATAGAAATCCACTAAGCCCATCAAATGCCGACTGGGGAACTTTTGGTGATTTTTTTGGTGGAGTCATGAACCCAATTCTTGGGTTTATTAATTTATTTTTGCTATCAAGCACGCTATCGCTACAAATAAAAAGCTCACAAGATCAAACTAAAAACACTCAAATTCAGGAAGCTTCAGCAAAAATTGTGGCTATTGGTCATCTATTAGAAATTACTACACACCAAATTACCAACCTTTCCAACAATATACATTTACTTAAAGATGATGAAATAAAAATTTTAGAAGAGCTTAAAAATCATCACTCTGAATACCTTAATGAGCTACATGGACAATACAAAAAATTAAACGACTCTAAAAAGGAAAACTAAAATGGATCACATCAAAAAATCTATTATTGCCTTTCTAAAAAATCCAACTCTGAAGGTAATAGCAATAAAGGGCGACTGGGGTGTTGGCAAAACTCACTTCTGGCAAAATAAAATAATAACAAAGATATTTAGCGATGTAGAGGAAAAAATACTATTAGAGAAAGAATATTACTCCTACGTCAGTCTTTTTAACATTGAAAATATTACCGACCTTAAAACAAAAATATATTACGAATCAAAATCAATCAATAATGACAACTCTAAAATAAAGTCTTACAATCATATTGAATTAATAAATCAGAGCACGACAATCAGTCAACAACTACAAAAAATAAAAATAGATAACTATTTAATTTGCTTAGATGACATTGAGCGTAAATCTAAAAAAATCAGTTTACAAACAATCCTAGGCTATATATCTGAACTAAAAGAAAATTATAATAATAAGATCGTAATAATTTTTAATGAAAATGAGCTATCAAGACACGATAAAATACTACTTCATAAATACAAAGAGAAAATCATTGATGCATCAATAGAGTACAAGCCATCTGCCGAATACAATCAAAACATTATTTTTAAAGACCACTTGTATATTGAAATAATTAAAAAGGCTTTAGAGCCGATGAACGTAAAGAATATGAGGATATTAAAATTCATCGAAAACAATATTGATTTCTTCTTTAAATCATTAAAAAATATATATTTAAGCATGGAAGAAACTGTAAAACTAGAGGTAGTATCCACTATTGTATTTGACACTTGGCTTTATTATCAAACTGAAATAAATATTAGCTTACAAGAACTAGAAGATTTTTTTAGTTACCGTATAAAACTATCAGAAGAAAAAGAGATTATTAGAAGAAAAATAATAAATTATGGCTATCACCACTTAGAAGAATATGAGAAAGAAATCATCAACTATCTTCTAGAAGGATATTTCAATGAAGAAAAATTAACACTTGAACTTCAAAAACTATCTGAAAAGAAATTAAAAAATCAAAAACTCAAGACTTTAATGATAAGCTGGAAAAACTATGGGGTATCTACAACAATAATTTCATTGGAAATGATACCGATTTTCTAACAGAAGCACCCGATTTTATTGCAGAAAACATTGATATGTTATCTTATCGGCAGCTACAACAAATCATTGAACACATTAACAAAATACAAAAAAACAAAAGCACTCAAGAATATATTGATTTGTTTATTGAGTCACATAAATCAACATTTACAGAAAACGATATAAAATACTTCTTATCACAGACAAAAAAAGAAAAAATCATAACCGCCCTCAACGAAATTTAAGCGCAAATTTCTGAAAAAAAATCACTCCAAAGCACCTTATATAAAATCATAAAAAGCTCTGGCTGGAATCCTGAAGATGAAGAGTTTTTAGATTTACACTCTGAGGACGAAATATATCAATGGTTAAAAACTGAAACTGACACTGAGTTATTACAAATCATTCGTCAAGCGTTACGTATTTTTCAAGCCACGTCAGGAGATACTAAAAGAGAATCTTTTGGTCGCAAACTTTACAGATCTCTTTTAAAAATTTGGCGCGAAGGTGACACCATAGATGAATTAAGAATTACCGATTATTTAAATATAGAAATCCCCGTAGAAGAAAAAAAGGCGGATTAAATCCGCCTTTCTTCGTTCTACCACAACATCAATTAACCCACAAACACTCTTGCATTTCTAAACATCCGCATCCAAGCACCATCCTCATGCCATTGACTTGGCTGCCAAGAATTTTGCACCGCACGGAACACGCGCTCAGGATGCGGCATTAACACCGTTGCCCGACCGTCGGTACTGGTGACACTGGTAATACCAAACGGCGAACCATTCGGGTTTAAAGGATAGGTTTCTGTGGCTGCACCTGTGGCATCAGCAAAACGCAAAGCCACTAAACCGCTGGCATTTAAGGTGCTAATTTCAGGATGTAAAACACGACCTTCACCATGCGCTACCGCAATCGGCATGACCGAACCTGCCATGCCTGTAAAGAACAATGACGGAGATTCTTCTACCATCATCAATGCGGTACGAGCCTCAAACGATTCACTGTTGTTACGGACAAAACGTGGCCATAATTCTGCGCCTGGAATCAAATCTTTCAGTTGCGACAACATTTGACAACCGTTACAGACACCCAAACTAAAGGTTTCAGGGCGAACAAAAAAGTCAGCAAACTCGGCACGCGCACGGGCATTAAACAACACCGATTTTGCCCAACCGCCACCTGCACCTAAAACATCACCATAAGAGAAGCCACCACAAGCCACTAAGCCTTGAAAAGTTTTTAAGCTGACACGGCCACTGAGAATATCGCTCATGTGGACATCAACACTGGTAAAGCCTGCTTTATCAAAGGCGGCGGCCATTTCGATATGACCATTCACGCCTTGTTCACGCAAAATAGCGACACGAGGACGCACACCTGTGCCGATAAATGGCGCGGCTATATCGGCATTCAAGTCATAACTTAACTGAGCAATTAAACCTGATTGTTTATCATCATCAATTAGAGCGAATTCTTGCGCAGCGTATTCGGCGTTATCACGAATCGCTTGAATACGATAACTGGTTTCTGCCCAATCTTGTTGCCATTGAGCGCGTGTGCCTGTTAATACGGCTGCGCCATTGTAATTAAAGCTAATGGTTTGTTGCGTGTTGATTGAGCCTAAAACACTCGCTGTCACTGTCGTATTAGCAAATGCAGCTTGTACAGAGGCCAAATCACTGGTGCGAACTTGAATCACTGCGCCTAATTCTTCGTTAAATAATACAGCGGCAAGGTCTTGCTGACTTGCTGCTAAGGCCGATACATCAATATCTAAACCCACACGACCTGCAAACGCCATTTCTGACAAAGCAGCCACCAAGCCGCCATCACTGCGGTCATGGTACGCCAACAACTTACCGTCGGTATTGAGTTGTTGAATGGTGTTGAAGAAGTCTTTTAATAGCTGAGGGCTATCGAGGTCTGGTGCGACATTACCTAGTTGACCATAGGCTTGCGCTAAAATTGATCCGCCTAAACGATTTTTGCCATTACCCAAATCAATCAACAGTAAGACACTATCAACATCGGTTTTGAGTTCAGGTGTAAGCGTTTTACGAATATCGACCACAGGCGCAAAGGAAGTCACAGTGAGTGATAACGGTGAAGTCACAGCTTTGTTGTCATCACCCTCTTTCCAGACAGTACGCATAGAGAGCGAATCTTTACCGACAGGAATAGCAATATCTAAGGCAGGACATAACTCCATGCCGACGGCTTTGACCGCTTCAAACAGGTTTTGGTCTTCAATGCCATAACCTGCGGCAGCCATCCAGTTAGCGGACAACTTAATATCACCAAGCTTTGCGATGCTGGCACAAGCAATGTTAGTAATCGCTTCACCGACCGCCATCCGCGCCGAGGCAGCAGCGTTAATCAATGCTAAGGGAGTACGTTCACCCATTGCCATTGCTTCGCCTGTGTAAGCATGAAAACCACTCGCTGTCACAGCACAATCAGCCACAGGAACTTGATAACGACCCACCATTTGCTCTCGCGCCACTAAGCCCGTTACCGAACGGTCGCCAATGGTAATCAAGAATGATTTTGAAGCAACTGTAGGCACTTGTAAGACACGCTTGGTGGCTTCTTGCAAATCTATTGCAGAGGTATCGAATGCAGGTTGCTCAATCGTTTGTGTAGTGAATTGACGCGACATTTTAGGCGCTTTACCGAGCAACACTTGCATCGGCATATCCACTGCTTTATTGGCAAAATGACTGTCTTTCACCGTTAAATGCTGAACTTGTTCCGCTTGGCCTAACACTGCAAATGGGCAACGCTCACGCGCACAAATGGCTTCAAACTCTGCTAAACGATTCGGACGAACCGCTAAGACATAACGCTCTTGCGCTTCATTACACCAAATTTCACGCGGGCTCATACCACGCTCTAAATTAGGAATATTGCGTAGCTCTAGGGTCGCGCCTAGATCATGTTCATGCACTAATTCAGGCATGGCATTGGATAAGCCACCTGCGCCGACATCATGTACCGAGACAAAGGGGTTGTTATCACCCATCGCCCAACAGACATCAATCACTTCTTGGCAACGACGCTCCATTTCAGGGTTGTCACGTTGTACCGAGGCAAAATCCAAGTTTTCCGCGCTTGCACCGCTGGCCATACTGGACGCTGCACCGCCACCTAAACCAATCAACAACGCAGGGCCACCAAGTACAATTAAACAATCACCCGCTTGAATACTATTTTTTTGCACATGGTCAGCACGAATATTACCCATACCGCCCGCAATCATAATCGGTTTGTGATAACCACGAACTTCGATACCGTTTAAGCCATTAGCCGCTAATTCAAAGGTACGGAAATAGCCGCACAAGTTCGGACGACCAAACTCGTTATTAAACGCCGCACCACCTAAAGGCCCATCAATCATAATATCGAGCGCAGAAACAATACGATTAGGTTTACCGTAAGGCGTTTCCCACGGCTGCACAAAATTAGGAATCTGTAAGTTGGAAACGGTAAACGCCGTTAAACCTGCTTTCGGTTTGCCACCACGACCTGTTGCGCCCTCATCACGAATCTCACCGCCCGCGCCTGTCGCTGCGCCTGCAAAGGGAGAAATCGCTGTCGGATGATTATGCGTTTCAACCTTCATTAAAATATGAACAGGCTCGTTGCTGTAACCATAGGTGTTGCTATTAGGATTGGGAAAGAAACGATCGGCTTGATGACCGACAATCACCGACGCATTGTCTTTATAGGCGGACAAAATATTGTCGGGCGCGTGGTTATAGGTGTTTTTAATCATGCCAAACAAGGATTTTTCGGCGACTTGGCCATCAATCGTCCATTCAGCATTAAAAATTTTATGACGACAATGTTCAGAGTTGGCTTGTGCGAACATCATCAATTCGACATCGTGCGGATTACGGCCAATTTGTTGGAAGCTATCAACCAAATAATCTATTTCATCTGGCGATAAGGCAAAACCAAAATCGAGATTCGCTTGCACTAAGGCTTCACGGCCACCACCTAAAATATCAATACTTTGTAGCGGCTTTGGTGTGTGTTCTTCAAATAAAATCGCCGCTTCTTCAATCTCGGCTAATACGCTTTGTGTCATACGATCATGCAATTTGGCTGCAATCAATTGGCGTTGGTCGTCGCTTAAATCGTCCGACGTTTGCAACCAATAGACAGTCACCCGTTCAACACGTTGAACTTTGCTTAATCCACTGTTACGGGCAATATCTGTGGCTTTTGAAGACCACGGAGAGATCGTGCCGATGCGTGGCGTGACGATAAACACGGCATCGTATTCGGCTTCTTCAAAGCCTTGACCGTTAAAATCTTCATCGTAATGCAGCAACTCATGAAGCTGTTTGGTTTCGTGTTCGCTTAACTCGCCATCAAGGGCAATCAGATGAACAAAACGTGCCGTTAAACCTGCAACGCTAGGCACTATCGCTTGCAAATTGGCCAAGAGGCGATGATTTTTGAAGGAGGATAACGCCGTAGCACCACTTACAATCAGCATAACAGACTCGCTCATTACGTCGAAAACAAAACGGGGCGGACAAAAAACAAGGTTTTGTGTCCGTTTGAAGAAGGGCAATATAATACCCGAATCAAGCTGTTTTTTGGCAAATTAACTCAGACGTGCATCATCTATTGTTATTTTTGTATTTTTAATATGCAGATACATTTGTCACCATCTCACAAAAACTCGTCCACAATCACCAATCTCGCATGGACACAACCAGATACACTTTGTCCTACAAACGGACGTTACTCAGCGGTTTTCACTCGACTTTTGCTACAGTAGCGACTACAGTTCGCGCCTAATGTCTAATTATTGACCTACAACACAGGGGGTAACATCTCAAGAAAACGCCGAAACGACTGATATTTCAAAAGCTTATATGGAATAGCAGTTGCCTAAACGAAACTCTGAGAGGTGCTAACGCATGTCAGGCAAAATGGCCTTGCCAGCCAAAAACGTGGTAAAACAATCCAGCAATACTCTGTGGCGTTTAACCTTCGCCATCACTATTTTTTTTGCAGCCTTGCAAATTCAGCCTATTGATAACACCGTCGATGAAGTGACCGAACGCGGGACGTTACGCGTCATTGGTGTTGCAGGCCCAACAACATTTCTTCCTCATGGCGCAGAAGGTGCGCGTGGCTTGCAATATGAATTATTGCGCAAATTCGCCGAAAACCTTCAAGTCACCCTTATTATCGAACAAGCTCCCAATGCCGAAAGCGTGGTGCGCGCCTTAAAATCGGGCGATGCTGATATTGGTATTACGGGACTCTCTAACGATGACCCTCGTTTAGCTCACGTTCAAGTCAGTGAGCCGTATTTAGAGGTCAAACAACAACTCATTGAGCGGATAGAAACTGATACTAATCAACCTACCGAAGCACGTATTGCCGTTAGTAAAAACAGTGCCGAGGCTAAAGAATTAGCGATTGATAATCCGCAAGCCGACCTTATCGAAATGCGTAACGCCACACCTGAAAAACTACTCCAACAAGTCAATTCAGGTGATGTCGATTTTGCAGTGATGAACGATGCAGAATTTGCCGCGCATCGTGCCGCTTTTCCTGAGTTGAAAATTTCCAGTGGTTTAAATACCACACAATTAGCGTGGGCTGTTCGTCCTAAGGATAAAAGTTTATTACGTTTAGCGAATCGTTTTTTACGTGATGCCAATGAAGATGGCACGTTAAAAACGCTGACCGCTTTTTATGGCCAAGGCAACACGTTTAACACGCTTGGCGTAAAAACCTTTCAGCGTGATATGCAAGATCGACTGCCATTGTATAAATCCAAGTTTCAACAACAAGCGAATAAACAAGAAATGGATTGGCGTTTATTGGCAGCGATTGGTTATCAAGAGTCAAAATGGGATTCTACGGCTATTTCACCCACAGGCGTTTCTGGCTTAATGATGTTAACTAAAGGCACAGCCAAAGAAATGGGTGTGACTAATCGTGACAATCCCAGCCAAAGCATTGAAGGCGGCGCAGCGTATTACAAAATCATTGCCGATAAATTACCAACAACGGTTCATGAACCCGATAGAACATGGATGACTTTAGCGGCTTATAACATGGGTTATGCTCATGTACTTAAAGCGCGTAAAATCTGCCAAACTCATGGCGATGATCCTGATAAATGGTTAGATGTCAGTCGTCATTTGCGTCAACTGCCACGTGCGGGTCAAGCCCTTGTTTATGTGCAAGAAGTGCGTCGCTATTATGATGCTTTGCTGCTGACAACGTCTCAGGATAGTTGGGTGGCGAGCGCGGATAAACAACGGTGGGTGGTGCGGTAATTTCATCCTGTTACCGATGGCTCACCTACCACACCATACCAATGTGCGCGCTCTAAAATTCGTTTTGCCCAACGCACATGGGTTGCTGGTTCGCACATTGCGCCATTATGTTGAAAAACGGCAGGTGCAGAACTGTTGAGAATTAATAAAGCTGCTTGTTGATCTTCGACACTGACTTGTAAGGCGCGATGAATTAACGGGATTTGTGTCGGATGAATCGCCGTTTTGCCCACTAAGCCATAGTCCATATCTTGTGCTAATTCGCGGCACAATAACTCAGGATGATGCAATAACTCACAAACAGGTGCAGTTAAAGAAAACCCTGCTGCACCCATCACGCCCGACAACATTCCTATCACATATCCTAATGGGCTTTGATACAGCGTATGTGTTTGGCTACGGCGCAAACCTAAACAGTTTAATAAATCATTACCGCCAATGCGTAGTGCTAGAACTCGCGCACCTAAATCCTCTTTAACTAAAGCTGCGGCTAATTCGCTCATTGCCCCTGCGTCAAATACTTCTTTAGTTTCTAAAGTCGGCATTACCCATAATTGCGTTGGCGCGATTAAATGTTGCCAAATTGGTAAATCGTGTAAGGTAAATTTCGGTAATACCAAACCATCAATCAAGCTAATTAACGGCCATTCAACTAACTGTGTCGCCATCGCTAAATTTCGTGGCCGCACAAACACCAAAGGCGCGTCTTTATAACGGGGCTGACTACGGGATAAGGTAATCAATAAACGCTGTAAATTATCTAAGGCGTGGCCAACATCAGACTCAGACACCGCATCTTCTAAACAAATCACCAACGAACGTAATGATGGTATTTTTTCACCTAGCACCACAGATAATAAATCAGTGCGAGTGGCTGGCATATACAAGGTTGCACCGAGCGCGTAAGGAGAAATTTTCGTCATACCTTCATTCCTTTAATCAGAGTCAGTGCGCGATATTGACCTAAGCCCTCGCCCACTTCTTGTATTTCAATTCCCGCTTGTTGTGCTAAAGACACCAACAAGGCGACATCATTATCCGCTTTATTTTTGACAAAAATATGTTCAGGCACACGACGCATAACTGCGCGTGTCGCTTCGGCAATACCGACTTTGATGCGGTTAATATTACTCACACCAAACTGTTGACTAAAATACTGAATCACGCTTTTACTTTTCCGCTGTAAGGCTTGCTGTTGTTCACTTGTCCATGCCTCGCTCGCTAATATAGAGTTAGGATCAAGCTGTTGACGTAAGGTATCAACCGAATCAATAAACGACTGACTGACATCATAATCTTGCAAGTGCGTACAGCTATTACAACCATGCCAATCAACAGCATTATACAACGAACGCGACACCAAACCGGATACCGTTGCGCCTAACATTCCCGAAGGAATTAACCAATCCTCCGCAGAAGCCGCTAACCATGCGTGACCACACGGGTCAGCCAAAGTGACTAAGCGTGGTTGGCCACTAAAACGGGTATCTTGCGCTAAACTACGGCTTAACTCTTGCGATATTGCCCCTTTTCCCGTCCAACCATCGACAAAAATAAGCGACTCAACACCATGTTGTTGAATAATGCTATTGAGTGCGTGATGGTCTATACCTTTATCACGCACAATACTCACGCCATAATGCATCACACGAACGCCCATTGCCGTTAACGCTCTGTTTAAAAGCACTGCTATCGGCACACCTGCACGGACAAAAGACACGAGCACCAATTCACCATTCACTTGCAAGGGCAATAACGCTAACGCCAACGATTGAATATCTTGTGCCATGCGTAAGCCATAACTATCGAGGGCTTGTTGATAAATCTGTTGATGTTTGGCTGAGGGAATAGGTTCAGCACTGAGCATTTCCGAATAGTGTTTTTGTCCTGTTTGAATTAAGCGTTCTTTTTCGGCAATATCGGTGACTTCAACATTCAGTTGACGCAATAAAAACTGTACGTCTGAGGGCAAATAAGAGCCTGAAAATCCTTGTATCATAAGCTCTCTCCACTCATCACTAATGACTGATAAATATGCTCGGCGAGTTGTCCTTGACGTGGTGTTGCCCACCAATGACATTCTTGCAAAAAGCCCATATCCGACAAGCTATCACCAAAACCTAAAACGGGACGCTCACCGTGTTGCTCGCGGTCACGACGCAGCCATTCTTGTACGGCAAACTTCTTATGCAAAGCATTAGGCAAAATTGCTAAATTATTGGCATTGCGATGAATATAAAAGCCGCTTAAATCCATGACTTGTTTAAGCTTGTTTTCGACGCTAATGAGTACGTCATCACCTTGGTTGTTATGTTTCGCAAGAGCATAAGTTGCTGTGCCTTCTTCTTCCACAATCCACGTCCGCAATGACAAACCTAAAGACTCGCCTATCTGTACTAGATGCTGTTGAATTTCGCTCAAATTAACACGGTATTTTACTAACTGTTGTTTAGTATGATTATGCCAAGTTTCGTCAATTTCACCATTAGCATTTAACATTACTGCGCCATGCGCGCAAATTGCACCTTGGCTAAACGGTAACTGCACACGCTTAAACGCATCAACACTACGCGCCGTGACAGGTACAACATCTGCCGTTGTTAATAACCAGTCTATAAAAGCGCGTTGGGTGTTATTGGTAAAACTTAAAGGTTGGCCGTGCTTATCTAAAGCCGCGACATGGCGCACGTCTTCGGACGACATTTTGCGTGCGGTTTGTAAAATAGTGTCGTCCAAATCAATTAAAAACAAAGGCTTAGTCATCTGTTTAGTCATCAACAATTACCTGTGCATTTAATTCGTTTAACATTTGCTGATCAACCATTGATGCAGGTGTTTCCGTACAAATTACAACGCGGTCATACTGTTCAGGCAAGACATTATAAGAAAAATTGGCAATGCCTAAACCGTAATTATCGCTAAAGGCGCGCGCGGTTTTAATGGCATGACCAATGGCAATGGGCGAACGTGTCGTTGAGGCAAAATGAACGTCTGCACCTTGCTGTTCCAAATCTTCCGCCAATAAAAACGACCGCCATACATATTCACTCGTACCCAGAACTAAAATCTTTTCTTGAGCCTTGACTCTTATTTTATTCATTAAGGTATGACGATGATTGATCACGCCTAAACGTCCCCAATCTAAGGCTAAGTTTGGCTTCCAAGCACCTTGAGCAACCGTATTCACTTGCGGCATTTCAGGCGGTGGCACATTGGGTAAGGATTGCCAATCGCACTTACCCGACAATAACGCCACGGAGCTGGCTTTTTCGCCTAAAGCCTTAGTCACGGCATTATCCGACCAATCGGTTAAAGTCGCAGTGATAATACGCTCAATATGTTGCAATCCAGCGTCTTCTAAAGCACGACTCAGATTAATAAAGGTTTTGCCTGTTGAGGCTTCGTCATCGACTAAAATCAAGGTTTTTGTCGCTAACAATTGTTGTTTCAGAGTTTCATCTATAGGCCAATGCAATAAATGCGAACTGGCATGGCTGTGTTCTTCTTCAAAACGAGCAAATAACGGTGTACCGAGGGTGTGGCGGGTACTCATCCAATACATTGCTTGCGGATAACGACTTTGCAACGCGCGATGCACGCCAGCACCTAAACCAACGGCGGTTTCGGCCATACCAATGACCAAGATGGGCTCAGGTAAATTATCGGGAATTTGTGCGGCGAGTTGGCTAAAACTTTGCGCCATGACAGAGGGTTTGACGGGAATGTGGCGGCCTAATACTTTAGAAACAAAGAGAAATGCACGTTTGGGGTTACGGCGTTCGGCAAAATCAAATAAGGCTTCGGCGGGTTGCGATGCGCTGTCCACATCGACGCGTAATGTGCCACGGGTTAAATTAACAATAAAAGAAGATGGTAAAGGCATAACTACTCAAATTTTCTATACGGCATGAATAACTAGCATTCTACCATTTGTACCACTACTAAACGCCCCCCTTCTCCACGCGCCAACAATAACTTACGTCCTTCTTTTAGTTCGACCTTACTACCAATGGCAAATTGTTCTTTACTGTCGGTGTCCATTAAATCGTTCATGCCTTCATTCACCAACCACCAGACATTTTGATGAAAGACAAAATAGCCCACTCGTTTTTTTTGCTCAGGTGTTAAACGTTCATTAGGGAAAATCGTACGGTTGACGTGCCACAAAAATAAGGACTGGTTGCTATAGACCATTAAGCGATGATTATCAGGTAAAAAACGTCCTTCTTGATGTGAGGAATACAAATTCAACACAGGTAATTTACCGTGAAAGGGTGTGCCGCAAAACGGACATTTAGGTTTGGTTTTATTATCAAAAACATACCATTTTTGCGCGCATTGGGGGTTTTGACACGGTTGAATTAAATCGACTGTTTTTACTAAAGCATGCTCCCACTCGTCGGCAGTTGGCCTTAAATGAGGTTGGTGTAAGCCATCAATAAAGGCTCTTTCAAATAATGGCGCAAGATACGAACCCGTTAAGATATAAGGTGTTTTAGCCGTATCTTTCCACGGTATTTCGCTAGGCTTAGCGTGTTCTGGATTGATGCGGTTGGAGTGTTCTGTAGGATGCTCAACGAATAATGCGTGCTCGCCCATCGCCAATTCTTCATCGTGTTGCGAGTCTTTGGCATCGTGGACTTTATCACCGCGTAAGGGATGACGATACAATAAATACATATAAATCAACACTGCCAAAGCGTGTTGGTCGGTGCGAATACTGGGCAATACACGCTTGGGGTCATGCTTGTCTAAACGTGCAGTCTTTACACATTCTGGGGCAATAAAATCAGGTGTGCCGACAACATCAGGTGGAAATTTATTGGGCACAACCAAGCCGTCTAAATCAATTAAACACGCCCGCCCTGTCACGGGATCAACTAACACATTCTTATATGACAAATCAGAATGGGCTAAACCTGCGGCGTGTAAACGACGCACCGAACGGGAAATCATCAAACAAATTTTTAAGTGATTCAGCCAATCGCCCAACTCACGGGTATCTAAAAACCGTTGACGGTTGGACGGTGAAGCAAACCATTTTCCTTCTTTTTCTTTGCCTTTAATTCCTAACATATCGTTTTGTTGAGAGCCGTATTCAAAGAAAAAATTGGACGCATAAAACGGCACAACTACACCTAATCGTCCTTGATGCTCGACGGTTGCCGTTGGCCAACAATACAGCGAACGCCAATAATCGCCATTCGGTTGATTAAAAATACGTTCACGATATTGCCCTGTAATCATCGCTAGGCGTTCTTTGGTTGCGGCGTTATTTCTATCGCGAAAAAAGGCGACGACATAACTTCTGTCGGGTGAAAAATACACATCTTTCATCCCGCCTGACGCTTTAATCTCATTATAAAAACGTACTGTTGTGCCATCGGAGGCCAATAAACTAATAATTTCATTCATAATTTTTTGGCTCAACAATTACTATGGTGCGGTCATCGTGATTACCTGCTGACCAAAAATCCAACCATGCTAATAATTTTTTTTCGTCAACCAGTGCCTGATTTTGCGTTAAATCCTGCCATAGTGCTTGCCAGACATTGGCATTTTTTAGGGCATTATCAGAATCAAAAAAAGCATCACTCACGCCATCGGTCATTAACAGGCAAGGTATAGAAATTTTAGTCCTAACAAATTTCATCAGAGAAGCGATATTCAGTACTGAGTCTTTGCCAACAAAACAGGTTTCGCCAGCGTAATCGCCCGTCACTGGCTGATTTAACAGTTGTAATTGCTGCGTCATCGGTTGATATAAAGCTATGACACCATCACCCACCGCGAGACTGAGATAGACGTACTCTTGCTGTGGGACATCATAAAAACAAACAACCGCTAATACAGTACTGGCATAGTCTTTAATCGACGTGTGCTGCGCCAACGCCTCGTTTGCTAGCTGAGCGATGGATTCTCCTAAAGCAGCTCGAAATCCATTTTCAACATCGGATAATACAAAAGACTGAGAAAGTAAGTCACTTAAGAACTTGCCCATAGTTTGACAAATTAGCTGTGAGCCATAACGACTATATTTAGCACTCCCTGCGCCATCGGCAACGAGTGCAATTTGCCAGTTTTCGCCACTGTTGATAAAAAAATCATCGTCACGCGCTTGGCCTTTATGAGCGTGAGAGCGACCACGTTGACTGGCGGCAAGTATTTTTATGGTGGATGTTTCAATGGTTTGGCTGGCACTATCGGGCTTGGCATATAACTGTTGCGAATCCGATGGGATATTTTTCCATAACGAGCGTGGGTCGGCGTTAATATAAAAACGGCTTAATACCGTTGTCAGTGCGGTTTTTCCTCCTTGAGAGAGGCAGTAATAACTAATGTGCGCGTCAAACTCACCCGCCACTAAGGGCTGGCCGACCAATTGACCTGTCTGAAAATCGAACTCTAGCCCTGCTTCACTACGCACATCTATTGCTTCAATCACCACAACTTTATCAGACAAGGTGAGTAATACAGGTTTTTCGGCATACGGTTTGCCGACAACGGCATTGGCTAATTGAAAACTCAGCTTCGGTGATTTTTCTAACTTATCCATAGCAACCCACTTATATAAAACTAGCCACGCGCTCGACTAATGTCAAAACCTTCGCCTTCGGAAAAGCCAAAGTGATTTTCAAACTGACAGTGTGGGCATCTTGCATCACCTTCACCGCGAATACACATTAATTGATTACAATTGCCGCAAGCGGCAATTGCATAAGGATTGCCACAATGCGGACATCCTGCCCCACCCACTAAGGCATCGGTATTAATCGTCGGTGTCGCCATGCTGTCATCCGACAGTTCGTAATAATCACTTTCTAAAGCCATCACCCCCGCCATGTTGTAACGGTCTAAACGCATGGAAAAATTGCCACCGTCAAAATTAAAGGGCATGCGTTCATATTTAATCAGATACGGTAAGCGCGTGTTTTGGCATCGGCCTGTTAAAATGACAAAATCTTCATCAACTTTGGCGGCGGCACTTAAATCACCAATTTTTGACATGATGGAATCGTCTAATTTGGCTAAATTGACGCCTTCATTGCTACTGGCAGAAACGCTACGGCTTTGCGCCACCACCGACTGGCTAACCCAATCAATAAACTTACGAAAATCCTCTTCGGTTTGTGCGTCTAGGTGTAATACTTGGTCTGTTAACTGGCGCAAGGTATCTAATGCGGCATATTGACCAACGCCAATCGCAATTAAAGACACTTGATTTTTATAGTATTTTTGCCAACGACGTAAAGCATTGGCGATGTTGTCGGTAGGTTTACCATCGGTCATTAAATAGACCACAGGTTTCCAATCACCTTTACGGTCAGGCGTGGTTTTGATAACGTTTTTGTCGATTTCCACCATCAAATGTTCGAGCGCAACCCCTAATGCCGTGCCTGAACCTACGGGTAAACGTGGCGGATAGAATGAGGCTACTTCAATTAACGGTGTGAGTGTTTTGGCTTTACCTGCAAAGGCAATCATCGACAAATAAACCGTTTCAAGGGCGTGAGGGTCAGTGCGTAAACTCCGTACTAATCGCTCTAAACCTTGTTGCAGTTGACGGAGGCTATCACCTGCCATTGACTCAGAAACATCTAACAAGAAAAAAATAGGTAGTCGGCGCATGATGTTTCCTTGTTGTTATTTAGTCCTCTCTCGAGTTCTCTTCCTAAGGGATAGAACTCAAGAGAGGACTAATCCGTTTAAGGGGTTGGGAGTGAGGGTATTAAATCACCACATTAATTTCTGCGGGCGGCGGTGGTAAATCAAAATTATCCACCTGACTGCTACTTTGGCTAGAACTAACTGTTGCCGACACCCACTGGAAAAAACCAGAAAAAGTGCTGCTGTCCATGGTATCCAAACTGACAACCGTATCGGTTAAGCGTTTTAAGGCGGTAGCATCGGCTTTAAAACCTGCGGCACAAGCAATCACTTTGGCAAACGGGCGACGTTTAACTTCGGCCAGCACTTCACTATACGCTAAGGTATCAGAGGGTTTACCATCGGTCATGATAAACAATAATGGCCGCCAATCGCCTTCGTCGGGCTGTGACGACAAGCGCACTTCATTATCGACTTTTTGACAAATACACTCTAAACCCTCACCCAAAAACGTCGCGCCAGAATCAGGACACACAATGTCAGGCAACACCAATTGTTTTAGGGCTGTAAGTGGTAAAACTTCTTTAATTAAGGAATCGAAGGTGACAATGGATAGATAGACACTTTCCAACGCATGAGGATTCTGCCTTAACGAAGCCATCATCGCCCGTAAGCCGATATTAACCGACTCAATAGGCTCGCCACGCATAGAGCCCGAGGTATCTAACAGCAAATAAACGGGTAAACGTCGTGCGGTCATATACACCTCAGGGTAAATAAGCTTTTAAGACGTCGACAAAGGTATCTGCCGCATGAGGTGTGCCGATGGCTTTAAACTTCCACGTACTGCCCTCGCGTACCACTTCGGCAAAGGTTAATGAACCCATATTGTCATAAGAAGAATCACCGCTAATGTTATAACGGCACAGCTCTTTGCCTTTGCCATCTACTGCACGAATATAGGCATTTTTCACTTGGCCAAAATGTTGATTACGTTTTGCGCCGTCATAAATAGAGACAACAAAAATGATGCGTTGATATTGTTCACTCAGGCTATTTAATTTGACGATGATTTGCTCATCATCGCCATCGCCCGCACCCGTACGATTATCACCTGTTAACCAAATATGGCCACTCGGATGCTTTTGACTATTAAAGAAAATCACATCACCTTTAATTAAATCTTGTTGCGGCCCTAAATTAACGACTTTGCCATTAGCATCAAGCAAAAAGGCCACCGCATCTAAGTCAAACTCTTGCGGTTTTGGCGCAAACAACGAACCAAACAAGCCTTTTTTTTGCGGCACTTCGGCCACATCCCAACCTAAACCAATAGTGACTTGGGCTAAATCATTTTCTTCTTTACGCAGTGAGACACCCTCACCTTTTTTTAAACTTAACGCCATGTTTTGCTCCTTGTTGTTGATTTAAGCATTCATATGAAGGCTTGTTTGTATTTTCCGTTCACCCTGAGCTCGTCGAAGGGTGGTTCGACAGGCACACCATGAGCGGTAAAATCTTTTGCTCAGGTAGGCGCTTAATGAGTTATTACGATTGCGGTACTAACTTCACCGACATAAATACCTGTTTTTATCTGTGGTGTCGGCAAGGTTTCATAGCCATTAATAAAACCCTTTAATGCCATGTAGGGCAAATTTACACCCGACAAACAAGCCATGGCCATACCGCCAGATGGTCTTGCATTGATTTCTAACAATCTAATGCCATTTTGCCCTTCACGAAACTGAATATTAAACTGGCCACTTAAATTAAGGTGCTGCGTCAGTCGCTGACACATCAAGGCAACATCAGGATTATTATCAATATATTGACTGGGGACACCTTTTTCTTTCATCGCTTTGCGTCGTTGTACCGCCGCCCATAATTGGCCTTTATCGGCGAGACAGTCAACACTCCACTCGTCACCGTCGAGAAATTCCATCACCAATAAATTACCAAAAGTCGGTTGTTTACTCATCGCTAATTGCAACTCTTCTAAGCTGATAATGTACTCATCGCCTTTGAGAATATGCTGTAAACAACTGCGCTGTTCGTCAATTTCCCGAAAGCCCAAACCAAATACTGAAATCGCTGGTTTAACCGCTACACGACGGTAAACACTGCGTAAAGTTTGATACGCCTGCTGAAACTCACTCGCCGTGGTTACGGTGATTGTCTCAGGCAATATCGCCACTTCTATGGGTAATTGTGCTGCGAATTGTGCTTTATCTTCCATTAACACTAAAGTCTTGGCATCAGCGACCAATAATAAACGCGTGCCGATCGCTAAAAACGCTTGCTCATGAGTCGCGATAGTTTGTGCTTCTTTGCCCACGACAAACACGTCAACAGAATGTTGCCGACAAAACGCCAAACACCACTCGACATACGCTTGGCCTGTTAAACCACTCGGTTCTATATACGCTTCGTCCGCCACCAATAAAGCACGGGCGTGAGCTTGGGTATGACTGGCGAAGAGATAAAATTCTTGTGAGTTATCTTGCTGCTTAATTAAATTAATTGCGGCATATACAAAGGAAAACGATTTGTTGTACCAAATACGAGTCATAAAAATAGCCTAAAACACGCATTAAAAAGGGCGCAATGATGCGCCCCTACCAAAACTTATCTTACAAACAGGCGCGAATTTGCGGCATTAACTCTTCAAAGGTACGGCCATTACCATTTTCACCTAAGGCGTGCATTTTCCACTCGCCATTGTGTTTATAGACTTTTGCCATAATTTGTGCCGAGTGATTGCCTTGACACGACAAGTTATAACGTGCCACTTCTTGATTATTCCCTGCATTAACAATACGGCAATAAGCATTTTCGACTTGCGAAAAGTTTTGACCTGTAAAGCTATTGACGGTAAATACCAAGCTTTTGACGTTGGCAGGAATACGGGTTAAATCAACGACAATTTGTTCATCGTCGCCTTCGCCTGCGCCTGTACGGTTGTCGCCACTGTGTTTAATGCTACCGTCTTTGCTTTGTAATTGGCGAAACCAAACGATGTCAACCATTTGCCCTTGCTCATCAAACATTAAGCACGAGGTATCTAAGTCAATATCCACTGAACCGCCGCCAAAACCCATAAAACCTTTCTTTTTGGCAACATCCCAACCTAAACCCATAATGACTTTAGTGAGACCTGTACCTGCTTCTTTATCAAGGGAAATTTTTTGCCCTTTTTGGAGATTCACTGCCATTTTCTTCATTCCTCATTTTACGATTAAAAATAATTAGCCATTTCCACGCGTTTCTTTACGCAACCATGCAATAAAATTGTCTTTATTGCGTGAACAAATCACCACTTTGCCTTTGCCCGAAAACTTCAACACCATACCTTCGCCACTGGTGACGCTATTGACTAAACGCCCCATAAAACCGCCGCCACTGGTCGTCACAGACACTTCATGGCGTAAGGCACTATCCCAAGCCACAACATGGGCATTATCAACAACAATATCTTTACCTTGTTCCACCTCTAAAACAAAACTTGAACCCATGCCCGATACCGCTAATTTGCCAAAGCCTGAGGCTTCACAGATAAAAAAGCCACCTGTATCACCAAAAATCGCCGTACCTAAACTTTGAGTGCGTACTTTTAAAGCAACGCCACTTTCGGCAGCCACAAAAGCACCATCGGTAATCATATAACTGGTCGTGCCGACGTCTAAGACTTGAATAGCACCCGGTAACACGGGAGATAACAAACAATCACCCCCGCCTTTGATTGCTTCAATATGCTGTTGAAAAAACGACTCGCCATTTGCAAAGGTACGCATTAAGGCACTGCCTAAACCGCCCGTCATTTTACCTTTTAGCTCAAGGTTACTTTCCATCATCACCATGGCGTTTGATTCGCAATAAATCTTTTCGCCTTGCTGCATACTCACGTGCAAAAACGGGTCAACATCACCTGTCACGGTAAATTGAGGCATTCGTTACGCTCCATTTTTCTCTTTGAAAACTAATAAGTAAATTAACATAAGTTTGTTTGTATTCACGTTTGCACTGAGCTTGTCGAAGTGTTCTGCGCCAATGCTTCGACAGGCTCACCATAACCGATGATACTTTTGTGCAGGGAGTTATTCACTTACTACCTTCTGCCCATTTAAAGCCAAAACCAAACCATTTATCCATATCAGGATGACCATGAAAATATTCAACTAATTTAGTGACAGATAACTGACCGCGAATATTTTCAATCATCGCCACCGCACACATACCTTTGCTATCAGTAATATCTAAACGCACTTCTACAGGCGGTTGGTTGGCAATATGAATGGTGACAACACCATCGGTGGCAGCCCAATTCGGCACACCTTCATAAATAAAAGCAAATACTAAAACCCGTTTAATGGTGTCAAAGTGATCGCCATTGATTAGCAAATTTTCGCCATTCGTAGAAGCACCTGTCCGGTCATCGGCTTCTAAACTAATAAACGGGGCTTGATTATAATTACCCCACGCCTTGCCTAGTGCTTGCACGACACCTTTTTCACCATTGGTCATTTCATACATACAACCGACATCAAGGTCGATTTTTTTACTGCCAAAGCCTAAAAACCCGCCTTTTTGGGGATTTTTATTCCAATTCAAATTGACTCGTACTTTGCCAAACCCTTGACTATCTTGACGTTTTTCGAGAGAAATTTTATCGCCTGATTTTTGCAGCGTGACTTTGGTTAACGATACTTTTGTTTCTGGTTTTGGCGGTTCAACTTTTGCGACATCGACTTTTGGCGGCTCTTTAGCGGGAGGCACGGCCGATGGCGGAGGCGCAACATCGCCACCAAAATGTTTGACTAAGGCTTCTAAGCCACCGTTAAATCCTTGAGCGACGGCACAAAAACGCCATTCACCATTTTTACGATAAAACTCACCGACCATTAAGGCTTTTTCTTCGGCGAAATCTTTACCGCTAAAACTAAAACGTGAGCTTTCTTGGCCATTGGCGACAAAACGCAAATAACAACCGTCACGCAACTGACTCATTGTTCCTGTGCCATCAATAGCAGCGGTTATCACCAAACGGTCAATACTGGCGGGCAATTTGGCTAAATTGAGTTGGAATGTCGTGGCATCGCCGTTGTTTGAAGGGATGATTTCTACGCCACCACATGGCGTTTTCGCTTGGTTAAAAAACGTCATGTAACGCTCATCGCTGAGCTTACTAGCGGCATCTAAACCAAAACAAGAAAAATCGACAACTACTGCACCAACCGACTTAACACCAACTTGAAATAGTGATCCTGTGACTAATTGCGAAACCAAACCACGCTGACCTTTGGTGATATCCATGATGATTTAACCTCGAACCAATAATTGTTTTTGTTTTGCCTGTTCTAACCATTTCGGATATTCATTCATTAAACGAGCAAACAACTGCTCATCGTTTAGTTCTTGCGGGCTTTTGACACTAAAGAAATCAGCGTTGTCTAAATAACGCCCTCTCAAATCATCCAACTTCTCTAAGAATTCAAATGCACCCGTTGGGCCAATACCCATAAACTGCCAGAAAATCGGCTCATAAGACGCATATAACACTTGGTTTTCGGCGGCTTTACGATTACTGGTTGCGCCATCGGTCAAAAACATCACATAGACAGGCGATTCTGCGGCAGGCGTTAACGGCGATTGGCGGTCGCTATTACCGCCCAAATAATGCTGACGAATCATTTTCATCACGGCTGAATATTCTGTACCGCCTTCAAGTGGAAAGTGTTCGATTAAATGACCAATATATTGCTGATAATTGCGTAAGGTAATCACAGGTGCGCGATGGCTTTTTTGACCAAACAAAAAGACATCCACTTCGCCATCATCATCAAAGCGGCACGCTAAGGCGACGATACGCTCAACAAAGGCTTGAATTTGGCCTTGACTATATAAACGACTCATTGAGGCGGAAATATCTAAGCACAAACACACTTTGGCACGATGCTCGCCTAAACCTGATTTTTCGAGCGAAACTTGGGCTTTTTTAATCAAACTAATTAATTGTGGTGCTTCTTGCTCAATGCGTTTTTCGAGTTGAATCCGTTTAGTTAATGACGGCTTTGCAGGTGCAGGTGAGGCAGGAGAAGAACTACTAGGAGGATTGCTTGCCGAATTTGGTGCGGCCACTTCGCCACCAAAATGCGCCACTAAGGCATCTAAACCACCATTAAAACCTTGAGCGACGGCCGCTAAACGCCAAATACCGTCTTTACGATAAATTTCTGCCACCATTAAGGCGCGTTCAGCCTGAAAATCCGCACCTGAAAAGTTAAAGACACAGCCTTGACCGTCGCGAATACGCAAGGTGCTAGGCTGGATTTGCGCCATTGTGCCAACACCATCAATAGCTGCCGTAAAAACTAATTTTTCGATAGCAGGGGGAATATTGGCAAGAGCTAACTGAAACGAAGCTTGATTAGATTGATTATTAAGTAATTTAACGCCACCACAGGGCGATTGAGGCTGATTAAAAAATGTCATATAACGCTCGTCACTGAGCTTGCCTGCGGCATCAACACCAAAACAACTAAAATCAATGGTGAATGCGGCGTTTATCTGTAGTTCAACGGTCAAGTTAGTGCTATTAGCAGTGATATCAGCGACTTTGACTTTTTGGCCACGAATCATATCCATGATGTATTCCTATAATGATTAAAACAAAGGCGAGATAATCTCGCCCTGTTTATTCAATGTTTAGTATTTAAACATTGACACCGTAGCTACCCGCCAACGGTCCTAAACCACCTTTGAAGCCTTGCCCCACGGCTTTAAACTTCCAATCACTGCCATTACGATAGACTTCACCAAAAATCATCGCCGCTTCGGTAGAACCGTCTTCGGACAGGTCATAACGAGCCACTTCTTGTTGATTGGCATCATTCAAAATACGCACATAGGCGCGTGATACTTGACCAAAGTTTTGCTTACGGCCTTCGGCATCATAAATCACCACACAAACAGCCACTTTTTCGACATCCGCAGGCATTTTGCTCAGGTCAATGATAATGGTTTCGTCGTCACCATCACCTGCGCCCGTACGGTTATCACCGCCATGCACTACTGAGCCTTCCGCGTTTTGTTTGTTATTGAAGAAAATAAAATCGCCATCGGCACGAACTTTACCTGCGTTATTTAACACAAAACCTACTGCATCTAAGTCAAAGGCTGCGCCATCTGTCGCACGCGTGTCCCAACCTAAACCCACAACCATTTTGGTCATCGTTGGGGCTTCTTTACTTAAATTAACGTTACCGCCTTTTTGCAAACTAATCGCCATGTTACTACTCCACTTATGAAATCAAAAAATTCAATCTAAAAATCAACCAATGTTGACACCATGCTGCATACACAGTGCATATAAACCACCACTATAACCCTGACCTACGGCTTTAAACTTCCACTCACCCGCGTTTCGATAGACTTCACCAAAAATCATTGCTGTTTCGGTGGAGTAATCTTCACTTAAATCAAAACGCGCAATTTCGCTATTATCGGAGGCGTTGACAATACGCATAAACGCACCGCCAATTTGACCAAAACTTTGCCGACGCGCTTCGGCATCATGAATCGTCACTGCTACCACTAAACGCTGTACGGTCGCTGGCACATTCGGCAGATTCACCTTGATTGCCTCATCATCACCGTCGCCTGCACCTGTACGGTTGTCACCCGTGTGTTCTACTGAACCACAAGCTGACTTCGCTTGATTATAAAAAATAAAGTCGGCATCAGAACGAACTTTGCCTGTGTCCGCCACCATAAATAAGCTAGCATCTAAGTCAAACGCTGCGCCATCGGTTGAGCGTGCATCCCATCCCAAACCAATGACGATATTGCTTAAATTAGGCGCGGCTTTGCTTAAACTTAAATTACCGCCTTTTTGCAGACTAAGTGCCATGCAGATACTCCTTGTGCTTTTTTCTAAATAAATAATACTGCTTGTGAATATGGCGTTTTTACCATGATATTCAAACAATGATTTATAGCAGAATTGTTACCGAAAACATCATTTGCCGAGTAAACAAACAAAAATAAAGGGCGCAACAGATGCACCCTTTATTTCAACATCAGGATGAGCAAGGACTACTTTAAAACATCCCTTCCCCACCGACAATTCACATGATGTTATGCCGCTTCTTTTTTACTGTGCCGTATGGATGAAAGCACCGACCAGCCAATAAACGCGATACCAATTAAGCCCGTCACTAATTCTGGCACATGAAACTTCATACTCAGCAACATAATCACAGCCAAAGCACCAATGGCGTAATGAGCACCGTGTTCTAAGAAAATAAACTCATCCAATGTGCCTTTTTCGACCAAATAAATCGTCATTGAACGCACAAACATCGCACCAATCGTTAAACCCAACATGATAATAACCACGTCATTGGTAATCGCAAATGCGCCAATGACACCATCAAAACTAAACGAGGCATCCAACACTTCTAAGTATAAAAAGCCGCCAACACTGCCTCTTTTGACCATTTCACCAATGGCAGGATCGTGCTCTTCTTCCTCTAAAAAGCCACTTAACACATTCACACCCAAAAACACGACAATCCCCCAAACCCCTGCCAATAAGACTTTTAAGGTTTCACCTTCGGAGACTAACGATAACGACAACAACAATGCCGTTAACGCAACAAATACGGATACGGCATCGACTTTACCTAAGACAGCCAGTTTTTCTTCGATCCAATGTAACCAATGAATGTCTTTTTCGGCATCAAAAATAAAGCTTAAAAACACTAACATTAAGAACATGCCACCAAAAGCAGCTACTTCGGAATGATGGGATAATAACAATTCCGAATATTGTTTAGGATCATTTAACGCCATTTGACCACTTTCAATCATGCTCATATCAGTAGTAAAAGCAACAATAGCCAATGGAAAAACTAAGCGCATGCCAAACACAGCAACCAACATACCCACGGTTAAAAACAAGGTACGCCAAAAATGGTCCCAGTGTTTTAATACCGACGCGTTCACCACCGCATTATCAAAGGATAAAGACACTTCCATGACCGCTAAAATAGCGGCAATCATCAACATCTTAAATGCAGTTTGCACGGAGTGATCGGGGTGATGGTCGTAGCCCCACCAAAAAGCCAGTCCGAGACAGATAAATGTCACGGCAAAAGAAATACGAAAGTGTTGCAAGATGGTTATTCCCTATCAGCTAAAAGATGGCGCATGATAACGCGAATTATTGCTATTTGGGCTATTTTGACCAATTATTAACCATCTCGGCTTTTAAAATTTTCTATGGCAAAATATTGATGCAACCTTGCCATGTTAAGAAAACATGGCAACGCTATTCGTTGCGATCCTTGTTTCTTGGACTAGCTAACATTTTTACACACAAAACTGGCGAAGCTGATTTAATCGTGCTACATCATCATTAAGATTGCAGGTTAAATTGAAATAGTTGAATAGAAGCCTACTTTTGCCACTATGCACAGTTTCATGAAGGAGTATGAAGTCATGCGTGCAATGTCTGCCGCCACACAAATCGCCGATGCCTATCGTGCGGGGGTTTATCTCGGTGAGCAACTCAAGCCATTAATGCCCGAAGTTGTCTTTTTGTTTACCACCATTGATTATGGCGATAGCGCAGATATTCTTGAAGGCTTACATGACGGTTTAGAACATGACTGTATTGTCATTGGTAACAGTGGCGATGGGGTTTACGAAACGGAAGGCGCAAGTGATTTTGGTGCTTCGGCACTCGCTCTCAGCAGTGATGGCGCAATTCAATGGCAATTACATATTGGTAAAAACGTCTCAACAGATCCCATTTTAGCCACACGCACTGCACTGCAATACCATCAACAAACCCGTCTTTTTTTTATGATTTCTGACTTTCACGCCGATGCCTCTTTAGTTGAAAGTGTCCTAGAGCATGAAATTCATGTGCCCGTCGTGGGTGGCTTTGCGGCTGACGACCAACAATGGCATAAATGCGCTCTATATGCTAATCACGAAGTCCTCAGTGACTGTGTCGTAGCACTCTCGGCAACAGAGGACATTAATTTTTCGATCTATGTTGAAAACTCAATTACCCCCATGGGCAATATAGGCATTATTAATCAAGCACAAGGCAACCGTATTGAAATGATTAATGACTGTCCCGCCATGCGCTTTATTGAAAAAGAAACGGGCAAGCCTGTTTTACGCAGTGATGCCACGTCGCTGATGATTATTAACGAACATGAGCAAGGCATTAAACGCGTGCGCTCCATTGCTCAAGAGATTGGCCATAGTGACAGTGCCTTACAATTATATGGCGGCATTGCCGTGGGTCAAAAAGTGCAAGTCTGTTTGGCACAACCCGATCTGATGATTGAAGAAACCTATAAACTTGCGGCATTAGCGGCGGCTGAAAACAACATTGACCCGATTGCCGCAATTGTTGTCAGTTGTGCAGGACGCAAAAAAATATTAGGTACACGACTGCATCATGAAATCACAGCCCTCACTCAACATTTTGGCAAATTACCTTTAGTGGGCTTCCCCTCACTTGGCGAAATTGGCCCTTTACGCACAACACATGGTTATAGTGACAATTTATTTCATAATATGACCTATGTTTTATTGTTGATCGGCTCATGACCACCTTATTTCTCAGCACCGTCAATCCACCCCCTTTAGGATTCACGTTTGCACAGCCAACACGCAAAGATTTATTGAGTCGGGTATTTGCTATTTATACCGACAATCCCTCGGTATTGGTGCAGCAAGTTGAACAACGCTTAACCAAAGTTAAAGGTGTACTGGTGTACTCCGCCAATGAATGTACACTCAATCAACTAAGCACCCATTTTTGGTTGATGAGTATTCCGCTCATGGCCGAAAATAATTTAATACATCTTGTTCAACCGTTACTCAGTACCTTAGAAAGTTTAACCATCACTCAAGACCAAAATACCGACTTACAACGAACGCTTGCCCGCGTTAGTCGCAACTTGGATGAAGTACAACAAGATTATCAACGTGCCACTGACACCCTCGTGAAACAAGTACAAAACTTGTTACAGGCGGAATCCAAATTATTAAGCAGTGAAACGCATCTCAAACATATTATTGATTTATTACCGCAACAAATTTATGCCATTGATCACGAAGACCACATGATTTTGGCTAATGAGTCTTATACCAATGCCCATAACGTCAATATCCACGATATTTTAGGACGTTCTACCAAAGATATCGCCCCAAAAGCAGATATCGATAGTGGTTGGCTAGAAACCGCCCAATCCGCTAATAAAACGGTACGTCTCAATAATGTCCGTGTCGATATTCCTGAACGAACATTAGCAACTCATACTGGCGACCGTTTTTTTCATGTCACAAAAATCCCATTTCATTTTAATGGCGACAACTTACTCGGAGTATTAACGGTTGCGACGGACATTACCGAGCATAAAAATGCTGAACAAGCGATATTGAAACTCAATCAAGAGTTAGAACAACGGGTGATTGATCGTACTGCGGCATTAGCTCAAGCTAACGAATATCTACATGAAACTAAGGCACAAGCCGAAGCCGCTAATGCCTCTAAAAGCTTATTTTTAGCCATGATGAGTCATGAAATCCGCACACCCATGAATGGTGTCGTGGGTATGATTGATTTGTTACGGGAAACAGCACTTGATCACGACCAGCAAAAAATGCTCAACACAGTGCGTGAATCTTCGTTTGTTTTATTAAATTTGATTGACGACATTTTAGATTTTTCAAAAATTGAAGCAGGACGCTTAGGCTTAGAAAAAATTAGCTTTTCATTGAGTGAAGTAATGGAGGGTGTAGCGGAAACCCTCATGCCCAATGCAACACAAAAACAATTAACACTAGATTGCTTTGTGAGCCCCAACATTCCTGATCTTCTTATCGGTGATCCTGTCAGATTACGGCAAGTGTTATTTAATTTGTGCGGCAATGCGATTAAGTTTACCCATGCCACGGCAGAAAAATATGGCTTAATCCAACTGCGTGCCGAACGGGTTGCTTTACATGATGATGCCATCGACTTAGTGCTACAAATTGAAGATGATGGTATTGGAATGCCACCTGAATCCATTCACCGCTTGTTTGAGCCGTTTACCCAAGCCGAAAGTTCAACCACACGTCATTATGGAGGTACAGGCTTAGGCTTGTCGATTTGCCGCAAATTAGTAGAAATGATGGGCGGTTATATCGAAGTCAACAGCCTTGTTGGTTTTGGCAGTTGTTTTAGCGTGTTTTTACACCTCCCTCTTGCCCAAACAGCAGAAGCAAGCCAACTCAATCAATTAACCGATGTTCATGTGCTTGCGGTGTTACCACAAAATACTCTTCGGCGTACCGTCTGTGCATATTTACAGTATTGGGGGGTCAATTTATGGGTTGTTGATAGCTTGCAAGAAGCGGAAATCCACATCCAAAAGCGCGCCTCAAATCAACCGCCACCTATTTTAATGTTGGGTTCTTTGTGGCCAACTCCCAGTCCTGCACTCGCACATTTGCCGACGTTACTGCTCACTTTTCGCCATGACAAATCCAGTACTAGCAGTAGTTTACCTGCCAACATGATTCGTCTGTGGATATCGCCTTTACGACGTGAAGACTTATGGGTCGCCTTACAAATAGCCAGTGGTAAAAAAAGCGCGCAAGCATTGGGAATTCCTTATAAAGAATCACATCCCAACACACAAGTATTACTGACTCACTCGGAAGCAGAACAACAAGGACAATTGATTTTAGTCGCTGAAGATAATCCAGTAAATCAAAAGGTTATCGAAAAACAACTCGCCCATTTAGGCTACACTTGCCGACTAGCAGACGATGGCAAAATGGCGTTTAAACTCTGGCAACAACATCAATTTGCCATGCTGATTAGCGACTGTCACATGCCCGAAATGGATGGCTTTGAATTAACACACGCCATTCGTCATGCCGAAAAAGACCTTAATCAACATATTCCTATTATTGCTTTTACGGCTAATGCCCTGCGCGGCGAAACAGAACGCTGTTTAGTGGCAGGCATGGATGACTACCTGTCAAAACCCGTCGAAATGAAGTCATTACGCCGTATTTTAACCAAATGGATGCCCTCAAAAAACAATTAACCTCGCTCATCACTTAAATGCACATTTTCGATAGCCCAAAAAACCGTTCATCGATAAAAATACACCGCTTGTCGACATGCAATATCCGTTTGTCGGCAATTAAATACCGTTCATCCCTGTGGCGCGTTAGGTTAAGTTTTTGTCATCTTCCATCAACGCAAATGCTGTTTTATTAGTCTATTCTTAACACACTTTATACAGAACTGCTTTGTTCTGTTAACAATCGATGCACGAATACATCAGGGGCAATTATATGAAAAAAATCACTCAAATCGCTTGCTTGGCTACACTAAGCATGGGTTTAACCCTTGAAGCACAAGCTTTTAGCCAAGAAACACATCGCCGCATCGCTATTGATGCCGTAAACTACATGAAAGCAAATCCAACGACGACGAACTACAGCAAATTGTTAGCAGGTGCAACAAAAGCAGGCATGACAATTGATCAATTTGCCGCTGCTTTAGGTCAAGGCGCGTATGATGTCGATGATTTCGCCGACACTTATCTCTGTGGCGCAACAACAGGCAGTTGCCAATTAGCACCTGTTTGGGGCTTAGGTGCAGGCATCGTTAAATACACATCTTACTGGCACTTTATGAATCGTACACAAGGTGCGGACGTACATGGTAACGATTTTGGTGGTTACAACTACGCCAAACTCACCGTTTGGGGCGACATCGACAACATGGCCGCAACTTGGTTATATGGCGATTATTTAGATGATGGCTCAGGTGGTTTAACAGGGTGGTTTTGGTCAGATAGCTCCAAATACAATGCCTATGGCATTACCGAAAAAAACTATCGTTTAGGTGGCTACTCTAAAAACACGATGTATCAAGATTTTGAAACGTCTCCGTTTCAGCCGATTGATAACTTAGGCCAATATTGGTTTCAAAAATTCTTGACGACTCCTACGGTGCAGACCTTGGGTTTTGTTATGCACACGACAGATTTACTACAACCTCACCACGTTTGGACAACTTCCGCGTTAAATCATGCGGGTTGGGAAACGTGGGTCAATGACAACTATTATGGCTTGGCATTAAATAACAACAGCAAAGTCACTGCTGCGTTAAATAACTTAACGCCTGTTTCTCCTACAGCAACGGATATTCGTCCTTTGTTAACACAAGCGGCAGGTATTTCTTATAGCCAAGGTGGGATTGTATTATCAAGCACGGATACGAATGATCGTACCAACGTCGCCAACATTGTTATTCCACATGCCATTGCTACTGTAGTCCGTGTGTTAAATCGTGCGGCCGAACGCCTCTAATAACCCGTATTCATTGTTTATAGCCCACTATCATAGTGGGCTTTTTTTATCCCAAAAAAACCACTCACCCCTTAAAAAATACCACTTATCGGCAATAAAAAGCCATTCATCTACTTTTTTATACCGTTAATCCTTATGGCGCAATAGGTTAAGTTTTTGTCATTTTTACACAAAGCAAAGTGCATAAATTAGGCTATTCTTAACACACTTTATACCAAACCACTTTGTTCTGGTAACACACGAAAAACAAATACCTTAGGGGTCAATAATGAAGAACTTCACCAAACTAGTTGTCGGCACAACATTAGCACTCGGTTTGGCCATGGAAGCCCAAGCATTCTCGCAAGAAACCCATAAACGCATCGCGATTGATGCCGTGAACTACATGAAAGCCAACCCAACAACAACAAACTATGCCAAACTATTAACTGGCGCAACAAACGCGGGTTTGACGATCGACCAATTCGCCGCAGCTTTAGGCCAAGGTGCGTATGATGTTGATGACTTTTCTGACACCTATTTATGTGGTGCATCGACTGGTAGCTGTCAACAAGCACCTGTTTGGGGCGCAGGTTCAGGCATTGTTAAATATACGTCTTATTGGCACTTTATGAACCGTACTCAAGGTTCTGACGTGCATGGTAATGACTTTGGTGGTTATAACTACGCCAAATTAACGGTTTGGGGCGACATCGACAACATGGCGGCAAGCTGGTTGTACGGTGACTATTTAGATGACGGTTCAGGCGGCTTAAAAGCATGGTTTGGCGAAACATCTAAATATAATGCTTATGGCATTACCGAAGCGAACTATCGTTTAGGTGGCTACTCCAAAAACACCATGTATCAAGACTTTGAAACCTCACCGTTCCAACCGATTGATAACTTAGGCCAATACTGGTTCCAAAAATTCTTAACAACACCGACCGTACAAACGCTAGGTTTTGTGATGCACACCACTGACTTATTACAACCTCATCATGTGTGGACAACTTCGGCGTTGAACCATGCAGGTTGGGAAACTTGGGTTAACGATAACTACTATACATTAGCGTTCAATAGCCCTGCTAAAGTCACTGCGGCATTGAACAACTTAACTCCGTTAGCAGCCACAGCAACAGATATTCGTCCCGTCTTAACACAGGCCGCTGGTGTGGCTTACAGTCAAGGTGGGATTGTATTATCTAGCACTGACAGCAATGACCGTACCAATGTCGGTAATGTTGTGATTCCTCATGCGATTGCCATGGTGGTTCGAGTATTGAATCGTGCTGCTGAACGCTTCTAAGCCAAGCCGTTAAGTTAGCACGCACAAAATCCCCCTAAGAATGTGTTTTTTAGGGGGATTTTTGTTTTCAGGGCTATACTTTTACTGACGATAACTGATACACCTATAATCTGACTCAGACGACACATTGCATGTTTGCTACCCGCGTCTGTGTCTATTTTTCGACTCACTATAAAAATATTAGGTATTTCAACACTACCATCTTAGGACTTACGCGGTTATCGCTAAATCCCCCCTCTTTTTGAAAGAGGTGTTAAGGGAGATTCACAAAATGCACTAATCGCGGCGCAATGCGTAAGTCCTGAACTAACATAATAAATAAGAGGTTTTTATGTCCAAAGGTCTATGGCGTATGAGTTTATTAGCCACATTAATGAGCATGACATCTGCTCATGCCAAAGTCACTTATGATTTAAGTCGTAATGCACCTGCGGCAACGGTTGCAGGCATCAGCATTAGCCCTGCTGTTTTAGAAGTCATGTACAAAGTATCCAGTGCCAAAAAACCCGAACTTTCACGCGCTGCTGTGCTAAACGCGCTCATTGAAAATCAATTGATCGGTCAATATGCCATTAAACGTTTTGGCAAAGAAAAAATCGTGGAAGATAATAGCGTTAGTTTCAGACCATACGTATTAGAAGAACAAGAGTTTAGAGCTGTTATGCAAATCGCTTTTGCCAAACCGTTAAGTGAAGCCTTAAAACAATTTGGCGGCAAGCTAGACAAAACATTGAGTGATGAAAACCCCATTAAAGCCAGTGAATGGGATACTTATTTACCTAGCAATAAAATCATGCAACTTGAATTTGCACTCAGTGCAACAGGCAAAGTTGCTGCCGCCAAACGGATATTAGTCAATTATCGTTTTGACGACAAAAACGCAGGCTCAATCAGTTTATTAGACGTTTATAACAGCCAAAACGTACAAGGCCGTGACAAAATTCACAGCCGCGAAGGTGATTATGTCTCTGCTCAGGCGCGTGAGTTGGTGGTGAATCGTTATATGGAATATTGGGTAAAAACATCATCAGGACTGACTGCGGCAGATATTGCCAGTATCAAACAAGCTATCACCAATAAAACCTATCATGACGGTTTTGCCTCTTATATTGGTATTGCTGCAGATATTCATGATGATGTCCCTTATGTCAAAGGATTAGCGGCCAAAGTAACGCAAGCCGAAATTAAAGCTTACTACAATAAGCACAAAGACGAATTCAAACGCATTGAAAAAGTCAAAGCCCAGCATATTACCGTTGCCGATGAAAAAACTGCCATTACTGTCACCGAAGCACTGAAAAAAGGCGGCAAATTTTCTGATCTTGCTCGTCAATATTCAATTGCCAGTGATAAAGACAAAGGCGGAGATTTAGGTTGGATTATTCATGATCTAAAAAACCCAACATGGATCAATACACTCGCCTTCATGCAGCCCGTCAATACTCCTTCCCGCCCCGTTCGCACGCCGATTGGCCAATGGGAAATTTTCTTGGTCACAGAGAAAGACGAAGGTTATCAGGCAGCAGACAGTGACAGTGTTCGTTATACTGCGGCACAAACCATTGCTCGTCAAAAAGCCGCCACAGAATATCGACAAATACGCATGACCTTGATTAAACAAGCTGACATTCATATTCAAAAGAGTTTTCAAGGCCAAAGTAGCACCTTAGAGGGGGATGTTGTCGTTGCCCCACTTAGCGATGAAGATCATCACCATCATTAATAAAACTCAAAAGAAATAGGACTCGCTTAACCTATTTTTCAGCGAGTCCTAAGAGAGGTGAATTATGAAAAAGCCGATTATTGGATTTAGTATTGCGGTAGTTGTCCTCGCTTCATTAGCATTTATGGCGAGGACGTGGCTTGTTGATGACAATACCAAACCCTTTACCTTAGGTAAGCCCCCCGTTAGTACAGCAACAGGTATTGGCCCTAGTCTGAATAGCGAACAAGCACCTAGTAACGTTGCTACGCCTCCTGAACCCGTTATCTCTGGCACAGATAGCCCATTATTACCCTTAGAACCGAGTACCGTTGATGCGGCAACATCCATGGCCAATGCCATGAAGAACGGCGACCCACGCGCTCCTGTCATTATTCATGATACGGTGCAAGAAGCGGCAACGCCTGAAGAAATTGCTAGTCCAAAACTGTACGCACAATACGAAGCACGACAAAATATGCGCTTGTATAAGGGTTATGTGAAAGCGGCAGAAGTAGAAATTCCGCGTTTACAGGCTGATATTGCCAAAGCGAAAGCAATGGGCTTAAAACCCGAACAAATTGCCGAAGGAGAGGAAAAGTTAAGACGCATTCAACAAATGCGTGACCAGTTAGCGAGTGAACACCCAGAGGTATTGAAGCAATAACAAACACCGCACTTTGTAAACAATGGCCTACCGTGACGGTAGGTCATTTTATTGCTTAGGACTTACGCGGTTATCGCTTATTTGTGAACTAAAAATCGTTTCCAACGATTTTTAGTTCACAAAACGCGCTAATTTCGGTGAAATGCGTAAGTCCTGTGCTGTTATCGCTGCCATCCCAGTTTTATTGTGTCAAATTCATCGACATCTCTTTGCACACACACCACCCCCATTGCCTTGAGAATCGTGTTAATTGCTCTCATTCCTGTGGGGACTTGCACACGTAATTGCTGTTGATGATCCCATAGATCGTCTGTTTTTAAGGGTTGAATACGGACTTTGCCACTTTCGTAAAGTATGGCCGCTTGATAGCCAATGCCACCAAAATAATCCGTTTCTATATAAGCTAGGGCTGTCAGGTGTGATTTTGTTTCCAACAGTGCAGATAATGAAGCGGAAAGATAGCCAAACTCAGTATAGGGATCCGCATCAGGACAATTAATCAGTTCATTGATGTCATCAAGAAGCTCATCCGTCAGACTCATTAGCCAAAACCCTTGTGCTAACGCTGAACACTCCGCATGTAGCCAATCTTTCGCTAATGATTTAATGTCTTGTTCCCTGCCGATAATGGCTTTTAAGCAATGCCCCATTCTCCACCCTACTACCTGATGACTTACGCGTAAGTCCGTACTACTTTTCATTATGCAACCGCGCTTCCGCAAATCGCCACGTCCGAATCACTTGCAATACTTCCATATTTTGCCGCATCTCTCGTGTAAACGGTTGAAACGGCTCTGCCAAACGTACCGAACGCCGCGCCGCTTCATCTAAAATCCCTGAACCTGACGACGACAACACCTTAACACTCTTGACCTTACCGCTTGGTAACAACGCCACCAACAAACGCACTTCACCTTGTAAATGACGCACTCTCGCCACATCTGGATAATGTTTATTACCCATCGCTTCGACTTTCTTTCTAAACCCATCAATGTAGGCGGCTGAAGCGTCTTGACGTGCCGATAACGACGACACGGTATGGACTTTCGGCTGTTTAGCATAAGCTTGACGTTTTTCGGCCAAACGCGCTTCTAAACTGGCAATCGCTGAGGTTTGTGCGGACATTTGCAGCTCGCCCTCTTCAGCCATTTGCTCAGGCCGTTCTTGTTTATGAGTACTTGGCGGAACACGTTGCCGAGAAAAACGATGCGTGACAATCAATCGATGCTCGGCTACTTCAGGAGGTGGTGCAAACGCTAATTGATCTTCAGGTTTAATGTCATTAATTTGCGCATCAAAAAAATCAGCCGCTTCCGTCGTCGTCATTTCTACGACTTCTTTTAACTGGCCGCTACCCGCTTGATTCGCTTGCGCTAAAAAATCGGCTTTCGGATTTTTTTCTGGACTCAGATGCAACGCCATCGTCACTTCCATCATCGCCTGAGGCTGGCCTTGCGGCTCAATAAACGTAACACCTAAAATCAGAAACCCGTGAATCATCACTGCGATAAAAACCGCATAAGCCAAATGATTCGGATTCGAGTGCTGCATGGTATTAGTCATGGCCGAAGGCGAAACTCAAGCCATAAAACCAGTCGTCATGGCTACGACCAAAAGACGACACCATATAACGCCCCATCATCCGTATCGAAAAGGTTTCACCCACTTGCAAATGGAAACCAACTTCGGGGTAAACCGCCGTCATCAATTGATTATCCGTTGTCGTTTCCCATTTTTCATCAATAAAACCATTGTGGTCATTGTCTATTTTATCGTGGCTGGCTGATACTTCTTTTTCATTTTCACCGACATACAAACCTGCTCCCACATAAGGCGACAGCGGCACATCAAGAGCCGTACGCAAACCAATGGAAACACCACCGAAGACAGGCTGTTCGGCATCATAGGCATCCGAAATAAGTAAGGTTGCGTCTATATAACCAGAAGCGTTGGGTAATATTTCTTCTGCTTCAAAGCCTGCATACAAACCAACACCACGAATTTTTTCCGCGTACATTGTGCCAATTTGAAAATGGGGAGAGTCGTCTGCATGAGCAAAATTTGTCAACAGACAGATAACAAATAAGCAGCGATAGATGAAATGAAGCATATAAGACATCCTGCAAAAAAAGGCACAGGCAGAAATTTTCTATTTATTATCCTGTAGCCCGCGTTTCACACGGGCTACGAATCTTAACGCGCTTTTTTTAGCAACTCTTCAGACGGATGGGTACAGTCTAATTTACGACCAATGGCTGCTTCTAAATTGGGCAGCAAAAAGGCATCGTCTTCGCAGGCAAAGCTAATACTGACACCACTTGCCCCTGCTCGTCCTGTCCGACCAATACGATGCACATAATCATCGGTTTGTTCAGGCAAGGTAAAGTTAATGACATGGCTGACATCATCAATATGAATACCACGTCCAGCAACATCGGTTGCCACTAACACTTGTATTTTACCTTCGCGGAAGTTTTCCAGTGTTTTCACGCGTTTATCTTGTGGCACTTCACCCGACAACACCGCACACGAAATATGATGGTGTTTTAACATTTCAGCCAAACGACGCACTTGGTCACGACGGTTCGCAAACACCATCACACGATCAAAGTTTTCCGACTGAATCAAATTAAACAACAAGTCGTATTTTTGCTCGCCACTGACGATATACACAATTTGATTAACCGTGTCATTGGTAACGTGTTTAGACTCAATCTCCACTTTGACCGCTTCAAATAACCATAAATCAGCCAAGTTCAACACATCTTTATTAAAAGTGGCCGAGAAAAACAAACTTTGGCGATGGCTTTTGGGAGGGCAATGACGAATGATTTTTTTAATGGCAGGAATAAACCCCATATCCAATAAACGATCTGCTTCATCAATCACCAACACTTCAATTTGATCTAAAAATAACGCTTGTTGGTCAACAAAATCAATTAAACGGCCGGGGGTAGCAACAACAATATCAACAAAATCCGTGTTTAACTGTTGTTTTTGTCGATCATAATCCATACCACCCACTAAGGTCACAATACGCAACTTCGTATATTTGACCAACTGTTGAGCATCCTTAGCGATTTGCAGGGCTAACTCACGCGTGGGCGCTAATACCATCGCTCTGGCCTCACCCAAGCAACGTTCAGGACTCGGTGGATTGGTCAGCAAATCATTAATCAAGGTAATTAAAAAAGCCGCCGTTTTGCCCGTGCCTGTTTGAGCGCGACCAATGGCATCATGCCCCGCCAGTGTAAAATGTAATACTTCTGCCTGAATAGGCGTGCAATGGCTAAAGCCCAAATCGGCAATAGCACGTTGCAATAATGGATTGAGTTTGAGTTGGTCAAACGAAGGTAGAATATCGGTCATCTTGTAAAAAGTGTCTCACATCAGCCACCGCACGCAGAGAGTCTTTCCTTGTTGGAATGTGCCCTCAGTCGTCGTTGTTAATGAGTATAAAGTTCGGAATATCTTGTTGAAAACGCCGATTTTGTGTAAGGAGAATCCAACGGTCTTTTGTACTCCCACATCATTCATACATATGGGAATACGATTTTATGTTGTACTGCGCTGGAGTCAACATATCACCGACATAATATCAGCGATTACGATCTGTGTATCATCCTCGCATCATAAATCTTAACAATGTGCGAGGATGATGTTTACTGTGCCTGTATTTTGGCAATCGGGAAAACCAAATTAAAGTCCGTGACTTTAAAACACGCCAACACTCGACCTTGATTTAGATCAGGAAAATAACGTTTATCAAAATGACTTGACGTTAATAATGCGGGCTTTAAATGGCCAACTGCTTCGGGACGATAAAAAAAGTATTGGCCTTGCCATTGTTGAGCCACCGTCATTAAACGCTTAGGTGCTAATTTGGTGCTGACAGGAAAAGGCAATAAGTGATGGCTGAAACTTAATTTAGCAATGGTTTCGCCTGTTGTTGTACTGACTTCAACCGTGTCTTTAGCGTTTTTGCCATAATGCACTTTAAAATCTGCCAATTCTTTAGGAATACCCCAATTGAGCTGACCATTATCGACGGAGGCTTGGCTAGAAACGTAAATTTTAGAAATAGAATAATGACGTTTTTGACCAAACTTAAGCGAACCGCCAATATACAATAACTCGTGATAACGCCCAACATCGGACTCTTGGTAATCGACAAAAGCGACATAGGCCAAACGACCGCGACGGCTCGCGACTAACTCATCACTAATAAAGCCTTCATTATCTAAAACTGATTTCGGCAAATGGACAACGAGCAAATAACCTTGGCCTTTTAAGTGCCACGGTGCGGGAGCGATCATATCAGGAGTCAATGCGGTCATATTTCTTTACCTATTTTAAGTAGCGATGTAAAAGTCTGCAAAAAAAAAGCCAAAAAAAACGACTCACAAGGAGTCGTTTTTTCAAATGCTATGCATCTTGACGATTAGTCAATGGTGCGCACTTCTTCTGCTTGAAAGCCCTTTTGGCCTTTCACAACAGTGAATTCAACTTTCTGACCATCGCGCAAAGAGCGATGACCATCACCAAGAATGGCGCGGAAGTGTACAAACACATCTTCACCAGCTTGACGTTGAATAAAACCAAAACCTTTAGCGTCGTTAAACCACTTTACAGTGCCTTGTTCACGATTAGACATATTACAAATCTCTTGATGTTACAAAAAAACATATACGCCATGTATTTGGTGCGTATATAGGCCGCTAAACACAATTCAACAACGGCCAGACATCTCGAACATCAGGCGACACAGTTGCAGCTTTCACGGACGGGCTGATTAGACACCCTTTTTTGCTTGGTAGCAATCAAAAGTTATCACTTTCCGTTAATGTCTGATGAAAAGAGAGAAAGCTGAAGACAAAAGAGCGTTTTCTTTACACTTCTGCTAGAATCACGCCGCTTTTCTCCTCGTAGTTAAATGGATATAACGGCCCCCTCCTAAGGGGCAGTTACAGGTTCGATTCCTGTCGAGGAGGCCAAAAAACCAAATTCGCTAAGCCGTTATCGGCCACAAAGCCCAGCAGCAGTGATGTTCTGGGCTTTTTTGTTGTCATATTCCCCATTTGGGAATAAACTAAAACTCATTAAATCAGCAGACATTAAACAACGTGGAAGTCATAGGTTTACCATTCTTACAAGACTTTAAGCGGAAACACGCTAACGCCCGTAAAGCCTTAGATGCTTGGCAGACTGAAGTTGAATATAGTCATTGGCAAACATCACACGATATTAAACAGCGTTACCCTAGTGCTGATTTTTTGGCGGATAACCGTGTCATTTTTAACATTAAAGGCAACCATTACCGCTTAGTGGTTAAAGTGCGTTATCAACGTGGTTTAGTGGTGATTGAGTGGGTAGGTACTCATGCTGATTATGACAAGCAAAGTTTTTGAGGTGCATTATGCAAATAAAAGTTATTAAGCATCGTGCTGATTATGATGTGGCCATGCAAAGGCTGCACGCATTGCTTGACCTTGACCCTCAAGAAAACACCGAGCAAGCAGACGAGTTAGATTTACTCTTAGTGGTAATAAAGGCTTATGAGCACGCCACCGTTGCGCCCGTCACTATTGACCCTATAGAGGCTATTTTGTTTCGTATAGAGCAAATGGGCTTAACACGTAAAGATTTAGAGCCGTACTTAGGAAGCGCTTCTAAGGTATCTGAGGTGTTAAATCGCAAACGTCCTTTATCTATGGCTATGATTAGAAAGTTACATAAAGGGCTAGGTATTTCGGCTGATATTTTGATTGAAGAAATACCTCGTTATATGCCTAAAAGTGATTATTCATTGCCTGTGAGTGTTTAATGTTAGCGTTATCTCTAAAATGATACATATGACTCTTTGGGTAACTGCTTTGTATTGAGTGAAAGCATGAGAAAAATAATTAAATCAATGGATGATATGCCAAGAAATTTCGACATATCGAAATATCGTAACATGGATAAAATCAGTGCATTTGACTGGCACATTTTATTAGCCAGAAGACACACTTTATTGTTCTATATTGAGGCAGGAATAAATGAATGTAATCGCTACACTCTTGAAAAAAAACCTGACCTAGATAAGCAGGAAGAATATCTACTTGAGCTTTTGAATTTAACGCTTGAAAATCCCTTAAATTGCAGCGATGAACCTTATATAGGAATTTCAGAGAAATATGGCATAGCTAGTGATGGGCGAGCATCTCTCGGATACTTCTTAAACAAAAAGGCTATTTACCAAATAGAAGGCTGGGATTTAATGTTTTTTTATGATTCATGGCGTAGATATGGCAATTACACAACAGCAGAAGATGGCAGATTACAAATTCCAATAGATGATTTACATAAAACGGCAATAGATAACTTTTCAAAAGAAGGCAAGAGCTTACTTAGAGGAATGTACCCTATACTTGTCAATCCTTATTATCCAAATAATGAAATATTTGATGCGCTTGGCGAGGAGCTTAGGCTAATAAGAAAAAAATTTAAAATAGGCAAAACTACCCGTCAAATCACTTATCAGGATTTGCTAAAGTGGTCTAGCTACAAAGTATTGGCATACTTTGATCTAAAGCTATGGGAACTATTACATGGCACAAAAACAACAAAAACAGTCATCTGTCGAGCCTTGTATGACAAGGGCGAGTATGGTGAGGACAACCTTAGAAAGTCTGTAGAGCCGTTGCTTCATCAACTCATGTATGCCGATTGTATCGACTCCTCTGATGAAAGCGAGTGGAGTATTCATGATGCACTTGCCGCTTTGGCAAGAGAGGAAATCGGAAAAAATCCAGCAAAATATTTTCCAGAATAAAAAACCGAAAATTCTACCCGTAATTATTTTGAGTTATCTAATTCCTTTATCGCTGGACTGAGATTGTAGAAACTATTCCCACACAAACCACCACAAGCTGCGCTAATGCAAGATTAATAGTGGTGGACACACTTTCACAGTGGGGATTATCAAACATGGCTACTCAAGCCCAAGCAACAAATATTCAATATTTAAAGACACCTTTAACAAGCGACGTTTTAGCAATTCACAAAAACAATGATACGGTCTATAATCAGGACACGACTCCCCCCTTGACCGTTGCGTTTAGCGTACATGCTCTTGGGGCGACAGACCGCCCTACGGCGGTTTTGTCATTTTTGAAGGATGCAAAAATGAAGACTATCGTTTTTATTGATGGTTATAACCTATATTACGGACTATTAAGACGCAGCCCTTACAAATGGCTCGATTTATATGCCTTGTTTCAGCATCATGTTTTACAAAACGCTGATGTCTCAGAAATTCGTTATTACACAGCCCCCGTCTTAGCGCGTATGAGTGATGATGTAGATTCACCCAAGCGACAAAGAACGTATCTACAAGCTTTACGCAAACATCAGCCGCACAAAGTCACGATTATTGAAGGAAAAATGGTAGCAGCCACGCCATTTTCTCGCCTAGTAAAGCCAATTGCAGAAGCTCCAACCCTCGACAAAGTACAAGTTTACCGTTTTGAAGAAAAACAAAGTGACGTAAACATGGCTGTTGATATGGTTGTCAGCGCATTAACTAATCGTTGTGAGCAAATCGTTTTGTGCAGTAATGACTCTGTTAGCATTAAGCAATGCGCACCACATATTAGATTAGGGTTGGTCACACCGATCCGAAATGAAAGCGCAAGAGCGGTATCGAAAGATTTAAGCCAATACGCCGACTGGTCAAAAGTCTTGAGCCAAATTCATTTAGCCAACTCTCAGCTTCCCGCTAAAATACCCAGTACAGCGATTCTAAAACCCGATAGATGGTAGCGTGAATAATCAACAGGACAAACTCCTCTGCCCTGTTGGTCTGCACAACTTAGTTACCCGCAAACTTCTGCTTTGCAAGTTACCCGCCTTACAAAAATCACTCACGCTCAGACACAATCCGCTCAAGCTGCAATAACGGCAACGGACACGACAATAACGCCGCAATTGCCCTTAACAATTCATACTCGGCCAAATGCAAAACACCATCACTTTGAATGGTTGTTGCCACTAAATTAATCACTGTTTTTTTACCATCGGTGGTCAAATAGCGAAACTGTCTTAATGCACGGTCTAACTCTTTCAGCGTTAAATGGTCATCACTGGGCATCGGTGGAACAATCGTGAAAATGGGGGCTAATAACTGCTGATAAACGACTGCTCTTTGTGCGGACTGATGCGCGCCATATTGCAACAAAGTAGCAACCAATTGCGCCACTGCGGATGCCAATTTATCAATCGCTTGGCTTTTAAACACGGTAGGTGTGGGCTGAATGTGTTGCTCTATGATTTTGAGTAAGGAAAACTCTAATACTGAGACTTCATCATTTAACAAGACAAAACGACGCAACTCAACGAGAAATTCATTGGCGGCTTTGGCATCTAAAATACTTAAACGCGGTAGTGACAAATCAACAATCGGCAAGGCAAAACACTCATCTAAAGTTTGCAACTGCTCAGATAATTGCTCCACCCACAGCGCAAAAGTTTGTTGTTCTGCAAAAAACGCATGAATAGTATTAGCAAAAATTTTTTGATGATAGGCAATCAACGCAAACAGTACCGCTTTTGCGCCTGTCGTGCTTTGTAAGGCGCGTGATACTTCCACAGGTATTTTTTGATGCAAACGTTGAGCAGATTGTAAATCGTCCACGGTGACATCACCCACACGCGCACTCATGAGTGGAGTTGGCACGCTAGGCATTTGTGCAACAGGAAAAGACACTGACTCATATTCAATGGCTTGATCTATATCGACTTTAGCAACAGACTGATTAACGATTAATGGGGTTACCGTATATTGTGTCGGTGCAAAACCTGTCATCAATTCACTAAGCTCAGCGCGTGCAGCGTCATTCACGGATGCATTAGGCGAAGGATTTTTTTTATACTTAACACGCGTTAAAAACGTCGGGGCAATGGCTTTAATGCGCTCGTCAATCGGTGGGTGAGTGGCAAACAGTTGACTAAAAGCCAAACTTTCACCAAAACACATATGACTCATTTCTTCAGCATGAAGATTGGCTAAGTGCGAACCATTCACCGAAATTTTATATAGTGCTCCCGCCAAACCATCAGGATATCGAGTAAATTGCACACTGGCTGCATCGGCTAATCTTTCCCGCTCACGCGAGACAGCGGCCTTAATTAAACGCCCAAAAAACAAGCCAATATAACCAATCAACCACAAGCCTAAGCCAAAAATAAATATCGCAGGGACGGCGTTATTCCGATTTTTACCACGCGCATGATGACGAGTATCCGATACGGAGCGCATCAAAAAGCCACCCATTTGGCCAATAGCCAAGATACCAGCCAAAACAGCCAACAAACGCATATTCAGGCGCATATCACCGTTTAAGATATGGCTAAACTCGTGACCGATAACACCTTGTAACTCCTCTCGTGAAAGCCTCTCTAATGTGCCTTGTGTCACGACTAAGATACTTTGTGATGAGTCATGACCCGCCACAAATGCGTTGACTGCTTGTTCATTATCTAAAACATAGGTAATGGGCGGCGAAACCCCCGAGGCAATCGACATTTCTTCGATGACATTTAACAGTTGTCGTTCTAAAGGGTGACGAGTGGCAAAATCAATTTGCCGTGCACCCATCATTTCGGCAACGGCCTTTCCCCCTTCACGCAAACGAAACCATTCCAACAAACTACCGCCACCGACAAGCATCAACGTGCCTGTCAGTGCTTGTGCTGACCATGCGTGCCATAACAACGACCCACTGCCATTATCATAAGATGAGCTAACAGCAAGAAGATAAAGCAGCGTGTTGACCCCCTGAAAAATCAAGGCCACAGCAACAACAAAATAGACAACTAAACGTACAGTTGCCCGACGTGCTGCTTCTTGACGGCTAAAAAAGTCCATCTCTGCATTCAACTCTAAAAGCTAATCCTGACAGGCTCTCGCGCCTCAACATGAGAAATTTCTAACGGTAATGCTTGTTGAAAATTGCCAAAAGCAGCCACTAGACTATTTGGAAACTTTTCACGCTCAATGTTGTACACCATCACCGCATCGTTAAAGGCTTGACGTGCAAAACCAACCCGATTTTCGGTGGTTTTTAATTCTTCCATGAGATTTTGAATAGTGGTGTTAGCTTTTAAGTCAGGATAGGCTTCAGACACCGCCATCAATTTACCGAGTGCGCCCGTCAATACACCTTCCGCTTGGGCAAATTTTGCCATTGCTTCGGCGTTACCTGCATTTTGTGCTAAGGCTTTTTCTAAACTCGCCGCTTGATTACGTGCAGCTATGACTTGCGTTAACGTTTCTTTTTCATGCCCCAAATAGGCTTTTACGGCTTCGACTAAATTGGGAATCAGCTCATAACGACGTTGTAACTGTACATCTATTTGCGAAAAGGCATTTTTGAAATGATTGCGTAGTGTGACCAACGCATTATAAACACTGATGGCAAAAAAGATGACTGCACCAATAAGTCCTAAAAAGATTAAACCACCCATCGCTTTTCTACTCCTTAAGGACTTACGCGGTTATCGCTTATTTGTTCACATTGCAGCCGCCTTAGGCGGCTTTATGTTCACAAAACGCGCTAATCGCGGTGCGATGCGTAAGTCCAGCCCTGTTAAATTCGATTTCTTAGCATTAAACATAGCAGATAGCCCGATAAAACCCTAGTTTTTAGCGTGTATCCTCAAACAAGCCACGTATGCCCGCCACACCTTGCGCGCCTAATTGTTGAGCTTGCTGTATATCTTGATGAGTCATTCCGCCCAACGCATAAACAGGCAATTTGGCTTGTTGCACCAATGTCTGAAAATTTGACCAACCCATTGCCATTTGTTCGGGATGAGATAACGTCTGTTGGACAGGGGACAAGGTGACAAAATCTGCACCCAACTGCCATGCTTGCTCTAATTCTTCGGCATCATGAGTGGAAATGACAAGATATTTATTTTTGATTGCGCTTTTTGTGACCGTTGAAGCAATCGAAAACGGAAGATGTACACCCATTGCAGTTGGCACACATTCCAACAACTCAAGATGATGATGTAATAACAACGACGCTTGTCGTTGCAAACATAAAACGGCAACTTGCTGCGCTAACGTCAAATACTCACTTTTAGACAATGACTTAGCGCGTAAAACCAGCCACATTCCTGCTTGCACACGCGATTGTAGCCATGCCAATAAATCACCATCAACTTCATGCGGCTCTGGCGTAATGTAATAGACATCTGGCAATACGGCTGCTTTAAGAATGGGGATATTAGCGGCAGGAAAAGGATAACTTTCTAAATCTTGAGGGTTAACCCATCGTGTTGGCTGCCCCTCTGCCCCATGCGCTTCGCCATCAAATGCAGTGACTCGAAAAATGGATAAGCGTACGGACTTATCGGAGTAATGATGTTCGACGGTTAGCAAAGGTCGATATTGTGTCGCAGTAATGCCTAATTCTTCTTGTAACTCTCGAACTAAGGCTTGAGATGCCGTTTCGCCTTCGTCTATTTTGCCACCCGAAAACTCCCATAAGCCGCCTTGGTGTTTATGTAGTGGCCGTTGAGCAATGAGAATTTGACCTTGAGGATTGTGGATGACTGCGGCGACGACGTTAAGCATAGAAAAGATGTCTCAATAAAGCGGCCATCGGATCATACAGAGTGCCATTGTGATCGTCAGGCTTAATGGCAATAAGATCGAATTTCATTTTGAGCGGTATCTCTATCGTATTGATCTGTTGGAGCACCATTTGGGTGTACTACAGCACCACTAATGACATCGCGAGCCAGCCTACATCGAGATGCGTCTGTTCCATCCGATGTTCCGTCAGAGAGTGCTTTTGGCTTTGGCTTAACGGCGACTGTAGGTTTGGGTTTTTCTAGCTGACGTTTATCTAATTGTTTGACTTGTTCAGACCAAGACTGTGCAGGTGGCACGCTTGATGATGATGCAGGAGACACAACCTTAATCTTTTCTGCTTTAGCCGCTCCAGCCTCTTTTTCATTTTCAGAGTAATGCGTCCGACCATTGCTATCGACCCATTTGAATATTTCTGCATAGCAATTTGGTGTAAACAACATCAGTGCCAAGCAACCACTTAATATGTGGTGCTTAATGTTTGAATTTTTCATGTACATAACTCATATCTCACTCATGTAATGACTAGCAAAGGCGTGTTCTTTTTTCTATTCAAAGAGAAGTCTATTCGCCTGTTTTGTTATTAATGAATTGTTTTATTGTAGGGGCGAATTTATTCGCCAATGTTTGAGTGAAAGGCGAATAAATTCGCCCCTACAGGATGACAGTTTAAGACCGATAATCGGCATTAATCTTGACATAATCATACGACAAGTCACATGTCCACACCGTATCGTTAGCCTCACCACGACCTAAAACAATACGAATGGTAATTTCGGGCTGTTTCATCACCGCAGAACCTAATTCTTCCCGATAAGAAACTGCCGCGCCACCATTTTCGCAAATACACACATCATCTAAATAGACGTTGATTTTGCTGACATCAAGGTTGGGCACACCACTACGGCCAATCGCCGCTAAAATACGCCCCCAATTAGGGTCAGAAGCAAAGAATGCAGTTTTAATTAATGGGGAATGAGCCACGGCATAAGCGACATCACAACACTCTTGCGTATTGCCACCGCCTTCAACGCGTACCGTCATAAACTTCGTTGCGCCTTCACCATCACGGACAATCAATTGCGCTAAACGCAAGAACGTGCGTTGGAGAGCAGCATAAAACGGGGCGAACAAAGGGTCTGTTTTTGAGCTTAGCGGCTCGTTTCCTGCTGTACCTGTGGCAATTAACACACACGCATCATTGGTTGAGGTATCACCATCAATAGTAATGCGGTTAAACGATTGTTCGGTCACATCGCGCAATAATGCCTGTAAAAATGCACTATCAACCGCCGCATCGGTCGCTACATAGCCCAACATGGTCGCCATATTGGGGCGAATCATGCCTGCACCTTTGGAAATACCCGTCATGGTGTAGGTAATACCATCAACGGTAAACTGTTCGCTTGCGCCTTTAGGCAAGGTATCCGTCGTCATAATGCCACTGGCAGCGGCGACCCAATTATCAGTTTCTAAAGCGGCTAAGGCAGCGGGCAAACCTGCTTCTAATTTAGCAATCGGTAATTGCTCACCAATCACACCCGTTGAAAATGGCAATACCGCTTCAGGAGCTACGCCCGCCAATTCAGCAAGAGCGGCACAACTACGCACGGCATTGGTCATGCCTGTTGTTCCTGTTCCTGCATTGGCGTTACCCGTATTAATAACGAGATAACGTGCTGATGTTGTTGCCATATTGGCACGCGCAACATGAACAGGAGCGGCACAAAACGCATTGGTCGTAAAGACAGCCGCCGTTGTTGCTTGTGGCGCTAATTCAAACACCACCAAGTCGCGACGATTTTTATAACGAATGTAAGCTTCCGCAATACCAATACGCACACCTTTTACGGGGTGCATGGTGGGCATCGATAAATCACCAACGGCCATTTTGAATACTCCTCATCATCAATCATAAAAAAATCCCCCAATAATGGGGGATATTCAACTCACTTGTTTAACTTTACGCTAACTGACCATGACATTGCTTATACTTTTTGCCTGAACCACACGGACAAGGATCATTCCGACCCACGTATTGATTGGCATAAGGGTTCGTATTAGCTTTGGGTTCACTGTCGTCTGCTTCCGTGGGGACATGAGCCTCTTCAGGTAAACCTGTTAATTGCTCATGTTCAAAATGCATGTGCATCGCAGCCGCTTCGGCGGCTTGTTGCGCCTCCATTGCGGCAATTTCAGCCTCTGTTGGCACATGAATACGGGCAACCGCCTGTACAACTTCTAACTTTACCGCCCCTAACAATTGTTGGAACAGTTGGAACGATTCACGTTTGTATTCTTGCTCAGGATTCTTTTGTGCATAACCACGCAAATGAATCCCTTGACGCAAATAATCCATCGCCGCTAAATGCTCTTTCCAATGACGATCCAGCACTTGCAACATGATTTGCTTTTCAATCATATTGGCGATGTCATCCCCCATATTAGCGCGATGCGCTTTATAGGCTTCACGAGCAGCAGCAGCTACTTTGGCACGCAGCCCCACTTCTTCTAAACGATTATCCTCATCCAACCATTGTTGAGCAGGGATTTCCATATCAAAATCAGTTTTGAGTGCTTTTTCAAAGCCTGCAACATCCCATTGGTCTTCAATAGTTTGTGGCGGAATGAACTCAGTCATCACGGTACTAACAACATCTTCATACATCGCTGCAAAGCTTTCGGCCAAACTTTCAGCGGCTAGCACATCATCACGTTGACCATAAATGGCTCGACGTTGTTCATTGGCCACATCATCATATTTCAATAGGTTTTTACGAATATCGAAGTTACGTGCTTCTACTTTACGTTGCGCGCCTTCAATCGAACGAGACACCCAACGATGCTCAATCGCTTCGCCTTTTTGCATGCCCAATTTACGCATCATATTACGCACGTTGTCACTGGCAAAAATCCGCATTAAATCGTCTTCTAAAGACAAGTAAAAACGGCTTAAACCCGGATCACCTTGGCGACCTGAGCGACCCCGCAATTGGTTATCAATACGGCGTGACTCATGGCGTTCTGTACCAATAATATGCAAACCACCCGACGCTAACACGGCAGCGTTATCTTTTTCCCATTGGGCTTTTAAGGTGTCGATTTGTTCTTGAGTTGGATTCTGAATTTTTGCTAATTGCGCTTTCCAGTTACCACCCAAGACAATATCCGTACCACGACCTGCCATGTTTGTCGCAATAGTCACCGCATTCGGGCTACCTGCTTGAGAAATAATATCGGCTTCTTGAGCATGGAATTTAGCATTCAATACTTGATGCGCGATTTTCTCTCTTTTGAGTAAACCCGAAAGATACTCGCTGGTTTCAATGGTCGCTGTACCAACCAACACAGGCGCACCCGTTTCGATACACTTTTTAATATCCGCAATAATCGCTTCGAACTTTTCTTCTTTACTTAAAAAGATTAAATCTTCTAAGTCTTGACGAATCATCGGGTTGTGCGTCGGAATCACCACCACATCCAAACCATAAATTTGATGGAATTCAGGTGCTTCAGTATCGGCTGTACCCGTCATACCCGATAATTTACGGTACAGACGGAAGTAATTTTGGAAGGTTGTTGTTGCTAAGGTTTGGTTTTCACTTTGGACATTGACATGTTCTTTGGCTTCAACGGCTTGATGCAAACCTTCAGACCAACGACGACCAGGCATCGTACGGCCTGTATGCTCATCAACAATCACGACTTCATCATCTTGAATGATGTAATGAACATCGCGCTGAAACAAAATATGGGCTTTTAAGGCTGAATGGACGTGATGCAATAAGCCTAATTTACTGGCGGAATATAAACTATCCCCTTCGGCCAATAAGCCAATTTCGGTCAGTAATTTTTCAACGTGGTCATAACCCGTTTCGGTGAGTTCGATTTGACGTTGCTTTTCATCAACCCAATAATCACCACCATCCAGTTCTTTTTCTTCTTTTTGTGCGACTAAATGCGAGGGAATGGTGTTGACTTGCTCATATAAACGCGACGAACCTTCCATCGCCCCTGAAATAATCAGAGGGGTACGTGCTTCATCAATTAAAATCGAGTCAACTTCGTCAATAATGGCAAATGCCAAACCCCGTTGATGTTTTTCTTCTAAACGAAACGCCATGTTATCGCGTAAATAATCAAAACCAAACTCATTGTTGGTGCCGTAAGTAATATCGGCGGCATAGGCTTGATGTTTATCATCAGGCGATTGCATAGAACGAATGACACCAACTTTTAAGCCCAGTGCTTCAAACAAAGGACGGTTTAACTCCGCATCACGACCTGCCAAATAATCATTGACGGTGATAATGTGCACGCCATGACCACTCAAGGCATTTAAGTAGGAGGCCAATGTGGCCATCAGCGTTTTACCTTCACCTGTACGCATTTCGGCAATTCTGCCCTCATGCAAGGTGATACCGCCGATGAGCTGAACGTCATAATGACGCATCCCCATCACCCGACGGGCAGCTTCACGACATACCGCAAACGCTTCTGGTAATAATTGATCTAAGGTTTCACCTTTGGCAAAACGATTGCGAAACTCTTCGGTCTTAGCGGCAAGTGCTACATCGTCTAAAGCTTGAATACTGGGTTCTAGCGCATTAATGGTCACAACCACTTTTTGCATCCGCTTTAACTCGCGCTCATTCTTCGTTCCAAATATTCCACTCATCAGGCGTGCAAACATATTAAAGCCACTCATCTTAAAATTTCGGCTGACCGTGCCATTCATTTGCAAATGGGGGCAATGATGACAAAAGACAAGCCTGTAAAAACATGACTTACTGAAAATGACGGGTAAGTCTTAAAAAATTGGTATTTTTGATTTATGCACTGACAACCCACGCGCATAAATCTTATTAATAAAAATCGTCCGCATTCTACCTTGAATTTAGGCGCGGAAAAAATGGCAGATTCGTTAAAGTGTCAACTTTGAGAGATGAAATGTCGTCAACTCAGCGTGGCGGCATTTATTTGGACAGATTTTGATGGCTTTTCACGAGACAACGCCCCCAAGTACGGAACATTGGAGGAGCGTAAGAAATCAACTCAACGACTTTTCATCGCCAAATTGACATAAGTAGCAGGGTCAATTTGTTTACCGTTTTCGATGACTTCATAATGTAAATGAGTCCCCGTTGAACGGCCTGTTGAGCCCATATAAGCAATTAATTGGTCTTTGGCAACCATATCACCCACTTTTGCCGCCAAACGTTGGGCATGAGCGTAACGAGTGACATAGCCGTTGCCGTGATTGACTTCAATAACGTTGCCATAGCCACTTTTAACACCCGCAAAGCTGACGACACCAGAGGCAACAGTATAAATATCTGTCCCTTGAACACCCGAAAAATCCATGCCCGCATGAAATGCTGCACGACCTGTAAACGGATCAGTACGATAACCAAATGTGGAAGTAATCGCGCCTTTACGAACGGGCAGATTTGCCAAATAGTTGCTGTTATTTTGCCAACGTTTACTCATTAACACACTATCTAAGGCTTGAAGCTGTGCCTCTTTTTGCTCCATTAACTGTGATAACTCTTGCAGGCGAAGATCAATATTGTCATCACCCAACATCGTTAAATCATTCACTAAAGGACCGCCTTTCGCACCTTTGTTATCAACAGCACTATTCAGCTCAAATTCTTGGCTATTGATATGGGCATTTTCGGCCATGTGCTGACCAAGGGCATCTAGGCGTAATAACCGTGCTTGCATTTCGGCCATGCGTTCATTCATGGCTTTTAATTGCTGAGCTTGTTGCTGATCTGCGGTCACAGTCGCTACGGGGTGAACGACAGTGACAGGTTGGGCTTCACTTGTTTTAGCACCCACGACATAACCTACCGACAGTCCTGTAATGGATATTAAACTCACTGCTCCAACAAAGGAGGCAATGGTGGATGGCGTTAAGCGTAACGTTAATGGGCGTTTCGCGTAATGCTGCCATAAAGGAAGTTTCATCATGTTATCTCCAACACGCTAGGACATTCACGCAAACAACCATTTAGCACTTAAAGACAACCATACCGCGTCAACAATAAGTATGCTAAACATTGCGTCAATCCTGACGTGTGTTATTTGGACTGATACTGCTCCTTGCATCTCAGTCATTAGCAGAGTAGCCTTTTTACAGACCAACTCCCCAAAGGCTTGTTATGCATTCAGATCATGTTCCTCGCAGTAAAGAAGTTAGCTCTTCACCACTCATTCAACAACTGAAAGCACAAGCCCACTATTTAGCCAAACTCAACACCATCATGGCGGAGCAGTTAACGGCTATTAAAGATCAATGTCGGGTCTCCGCCTATAAGGACGGGGTCTTGACATTACAGACGCACAACAATGCTTTATTAGGGCAGTTACGCTATCTTCAATCTCACTATCTGCAACAATTGCGCCAGCATCCAACTTTTAGCGACTTAAAACGCATCCAAATTCTGCTAGAAGACCCGATTCATGTGAATCATGTACAGCACGAACCACTGCCGCCACTGTCCTCACAGGTCAGAGCATTATTATTAGAAACAGCCGACGCTATTGCCGATGTGGAGCTTAGCGAAGCTTTACGTCAATTAGCAAGAGAATCGTCAGACAAGCCGACAACGTAGCGATGTTATGGCATCACACGAAGAGTTGTAGTTAACTATTTGATTTAATGAATATCTTTAGGTGGATGTGCTTTGATATAAGCAATGGGCGCGAGTTCTTCGTCACTAAATGTCACAATTTCCCATGCATCGGGCTGTGCTAATAGTGCTCGGAGGAGCTGATTATTGAGAGCATGGCCTGATTTGTAGCCTTGGAACTCACCAATAATGCTATGGCCTAAAATGTATAAATCACCAATCGCATCGAGGATTTTATGGCGAACGAACTCATCTTCGTAGCGCAAACCATCTTCATTCATCACGCCTACGTCATTTAAGACAATAGCATTGTCTAAACTACCGCCTTTGGCCAAATTACGCGATTGTAAATACTCAATATCACGCATAAAACCAAAGGTACGCGCTTGACTGACTTCTTTCACATAGGCAGTTGTAGAAAAATCGACACAGGCAGTTTTATGGTCATCTAAAAAGGCAGGATGATCAAAATCAATGGTAAAAGTGACCCGAAAACCATCATAAGGTAGAAAAGCAGCAATTTTATCGCCGTCTCGCACTTCAATCGGTTTGATGATACGGACAAGCTTTTTCGGTGCGTGTTGTTCGATAATGCCTGCGGCTTGTAATAAAAACACAAACGGCCCTGCACTCCCATCCATAATCGGAATTTCAGGCGAACTGACTTCAATCAACGCATTATCAACACCTAAGCCCGCCAATGCTGACATTAAATGTTCTACCGTGCCAATTTTCACGCCATCTTTAATCAAATTCGACGACATGGTCGTTTCATTAACTAGCAAGGCGTTAGCAGGAACATCCACCGCAACATCTAAATCAGTACGACGAAATACAATTCCGCTATCGATTTCATTGGGTTTTAAAGTCAAATAGACCTTCTGGCCACTATGAAGACCAATACCTGTCGCGCGAATGGTGTTTTTGAGCGTACGTTGACGGAGCATTATTGTGACAAAATGTTTCAGAGTTAGTCTCGCATACTAACATCTTTTTGCATTTGTGCAAGAACTGTCTGTTTCAGGGCGTTTTTTAATCACCCTGAAACATTCACGGAGATTACTCGCTTTGTTGGCGACGTAAAAACGATGGGATATTCAAAAAGTCAGACTTTGCCGCTTCAGCAGGCTTGGCTGGTGCTGCGGCAACAGGTGCTTGCGGCTTTTTCAACACCGATGGCGTATCAAAGTCATCATAATTACGTGTAGGTGCGGCGGCAGGTTGCATACCTAAAGGTGGGCGAGGACGCGATGCCGTTGCCGTTGCTTGCGCGCCTGCTGTGGGAGCTTGTTGTGCTTTCACTAAACCAGTTGCGACAACGGTTACCCGAATATCATCACCAATATCAGGATCAACAATCATGCCGATTTTAATGGCAACACCTTGAGCAGCCAACGGCTCAACGATTTCACCAACGGTCGTGTATTCTTCAAGACCTAAGTCTTCATTACCCGCAATAGACACCAACAAGCCCGTTGCGCCCTCTAAGCGAATATCATCCAACAAAGGGCTATTGATCGCTTTAATCGTCGCTTCACGCGCACGATCTGTACCTGACGCAACGCCTGTACCCATCATGGCCAAACCACGATTGTGCATTGCATTACGCACATCAGCAAAGTCCAAGTTAATCATACCGGGACGGGTAATCATGTCGGAAATACCACGAACGGCTTCAAACAATACATTGTTGGCTTTTTTGAAGGCTTCAATTAACGAAATTTTATTACCATACACTTTTAATAGTTTGGCGTTAGGAATCGTAATTAATGAATCAACATGTTGCGATAATTCTTCAATACCTTGTTCCGCTAATAAATCGCGACGTTCAAACGGGAAAGGCCGTGTCACAACACCAACCGTTAAAATACCCATTTCACGAGCGACTTCGGCAATCACAGGTGCTGCGCCTGTACCTGTACCACCGCCCATACCTGCGGTAATAAATGCCATATCTGCGCCTTTCAGAGCTTCAATAATTTGCTCACGCGTTTCTAATGCCGCTTGACGCCCCACTTCTGGGTTGGTGCCTGCACCTAAGCCACGCGTTAACTCTGCACCTAATTGTACAGAAGTCGGTGAACTCATTTTGCCCAGTGCTTGCATGTCGGTATTAGCGCAAATAAATTCAACACCATACAAATGACTTTGCACCATGTGTTCTACGGCATTGCTACCGCCACCACCAATACCAAAGACCTTAATCACGGGTCCATTGTGTCTGTTTTGACTCTGTTGTTCGTCTGCGAACTTAAAAACACCCATTTGATTTCTCCTGCCCAAGAATAATCATTCTGCTAAATATTATCACTTACGCAGATATTTTGTCTTTCCCAAGCATACGCTCTTATCGGAGTGCTGACTGCTTGAAAATACATAAAACCGTATGTTGCGTAAATTTTACACACTTTACATTTACATTAGGACTTACGCGCAATGCGTCAATCCCGAACTGCACGCGTTAGAAGTATTTTTCTAACCATGCGCGTAATCTCTGCACGATTCCTTCTGCTCCTGCTAATGTTTTAGGACGTTTGGTTGCTACCACTCGCCTTTCAAGCATTTTATCTCTGCCTGACATCAGCAACCCTACGCTGGTGGCGTAGAGTGGATTTCTGACTATTTCACCATTATTTTGGTCTCTAATATTTGGCACGCCTAATCTGACTTGCAAACCAAAAATCCCTTCTGCTAAAGCAACTGCACCTTCTATTCGTGCAGCACCACCTGTTAAGACAACGCCTGCACTCAAATAATCAATAAGACCTGTTGCTTTTAATTGGTCACGAATATATTCAAATAGCTCACCATAACGCGCCTCAACAATCGATGCGAGGACATGACGTTCTAGTTTACGATGCGCTCTATCTCCCGTACTGGGGACATTAATGTATTCTTCGCGCTTCACCGAAATTGACTGTGCACAGGCTTGTTTTACTTTTAACTGCTCTGCTTCCGCCAAGGGTGTACGTAAGACATGGGCAATATCGTTGGTGACATGATCGCCACCGACAGAAACAATTTCGGTATAACGCAATGCACCATGCGTATAGACGGCGATATCACTCGTGCCTGCACCAATATCAATCAAGCACACGCCCAAGGTTTTTTCATCTTCGGTCAATACCGCATTAGCGGCGGCAACGGGTTCTAAAATGACATCGTCAACGCCAATTTTACACCCTTGCACGCATTTTTCTAAGTTTTGTAACGCACTTAAACCACAGGTAATTAAGTGATAATGGCCTTCTAAACGTACACCCGACATACCTAATGGATTACGGATTTCATACTGGCCATCCACACTAAATTCCTGCGGAATAATATGAAGCACTTTTTGGTCAGGTAAGACCGAGCCTGTTTTGGCATTTTCTAAGACCCGTTCCATGTCATCTAAGGACACTTCACCATCACGAATATGAATCACGCCTTGTAGATTACGACTGGCAATGTGATTGCCTGCAATACCAACAAAAGCCGAGTGCACACGGCAACTCGCCATATTTTCCGCTTCTTTAATGGCGGCACTGATTGCTTTGGTCGTTTCTTCAATATCAACAACCATGCCTCGCTTTAGACCTGTACACGGGCTTTTACCCACGCCAATGACATCCAACTCACGGTCAGCCGTGACTTGGGCAATCAACGCAATAACTTTAGATGTCCCGACATCTAAAGCAACAATGAAATTATCGGCATCTACCATGTCATAACCTATTGTAACTGTTGCAGCTGATTATTACTGACAGGCACAGCCTGCCCCTCTTTCCAAGCAACCGCAAGACCATTGCGGTAACGTAAATCAATACTGGCGATACGATCCGCGTAAGGGCTTAACTCACGGGTATATAGCCTCAAAAAGCGTTGCAGTTTATCGTTGATTTGATTTGGATCAAGGATTAGCTGCAATCCCGTATCAAATTTAATGAACCACGTCCGCCGCTCTGTCAGATGTAACTCCACTACGCGTAAATTTAAGACTCGAAAACGGTCATTAAACGCTCGATATTGTTCCATGACATACGCTGTTTTACCGACAGGTCCAAACAATAACGGTAAATCCGCCACAATATACTCATCTTTAGGGTGAAATACTTCACCCCTCGCACTGAGAAAACCTTTATCACCCCAACGAGCAACCGCTTTTTTCTCTACGACTAATACTCGTATGCCATCAGGCCAACGCCGTTGTACGGACATGCTCTCTACCCACGGCGAGGCTAGAACTGCATCACGAATAGCCACTAAGTCCGTACTAAAATAACTCCCTTGCACAACAGGTCTTAAACGCAAGGCTAATAAATCTCGATCAGCAGGACTAATATCACCTTCGACGGTAATAATAGCCAATGGTGCTTTATGCTGCAGCTCTGAGACCAAGCCTAATACGCCCCACCCTACTACAGCCAAGCCAATGACTAACCAGACAAAACTTAACACACGCCACAACAAGCGCAAATTACGCTGGTAATCAGGGCGTGTCTGTTCTGTCTGTTGAGTGGATACCCGCGATGACATCAAAATCTTTCCTATAGGCAATGATTATGCCACTTGGTGTAATGTTTGCGCCAATATCGTTAATACCAAGGTTTGAAAATCTAAACCTGCGGCACGCGCAGCCATTGGCACTAACGAATGATCGGTCATACCTGGCACAGTATTGACTTCTAGTAACCAAAAATTGCCTTGCTCGTCTTGCATCGCATCAATACGTCCCCAACCCGACGCACCGACCATCTCAAATGCGTTCAGCGCAATGGCTTGTAATCGTTGCTCATCCGCTTCACTCAAGCCGCAAGGACATAAATATTGTGTGTCATCCGCTTTATACTTGGCATCAAAATCATAAAAACCGTGACTTTGATGCGGCTGTAAACGAATCACCGGTAAGGCTTTTCCTGCCAAAATCACAACGGTATATTCACGTCCTGTAATCCATGTTTCGGCAATAATGTCACGATCATACTGAGCAGCAAATTCATAAGCAGGTTGCAAGTCTTCAAGACGTTCAACCTTACGCATACCAATACTTGAGCCTTCGTGCGTTGGTTTGACCATTAATGGCAACCCTAACTCCTGAACGACTTGAGCAAAATCGGTGGTTGCGGTTAAACGAGCATAGGTGGGTGTCGGGACACCACAACCTAACCATAATTGTTTCGTACGTGTTTTATCCATGCCCAATGCTGACGCTAAAACGCCACTGCCAGTATAAGGCACATTCAACAATTCAAGTGCACCTTGCATCGTACCATCTTCGCCACCACGACCATGCAAGACAATAAATGCACGGTCATACAGTTTAATGTCGCTAATGGGACGTTCGGCAGGATCAAATGCGTCGGCATTGACACCTGCGGCTTGCAACGCGGCGAGTACCGCTTGACCACTAATTAACGAAATTTCTCTTTCAAAGGAAGTACCACCCAACAAGACAGCAACACGTCCAAAATTCATTGATGTTAAGTTCATCTTTTCTTGCACTCGATTCATTACTAATTTCAGAGATATAAAGCGTTTTGAGCTAACTCTATCGCGATTGCGCCCACTGTTCCTGCACCTTGTGTCAATAACACATCATTCGGCTGCAAAATCGTTTTTAACAAACTGGGTAAGTCTTCCATTTTTTCAATAAACATCGGTTCGACCAAACCACGCGCCCGAATACTTCGCGCTAAGGTGCGACTATCGGCGCCTGCAATGGGTTTTTCACCTGCCGAATAAACATCTAGCAATAATAAAACGTCGACTTGTGATAACACTTGGACAAAATCTTCAAAACAATCACGGGTACGGGTATAACGATGCGGTTGGAACATTAACACCAAACGACGATCGGGAAAGCTTTGTCGTGCTGCTTTCAAGGTCGCTTCAACCTCACGTGGATGATGGCCATAATCGTCCACTAAACAGACGTTGCCCTCGCCTAGCGAAAATTCGCCGTATTGCTGAAAACGACGACCAACACCCTGAAAATTCGCTAAGGCAACTTGAATCGCCTTATCATTGACATCTTCATCGGTCGCAATTGCAATCGCCGCCAAAGAATTTAAGACATTATGTAAACCCGGTAAATTCAAACTAATCGCTAGCGGCTCTTTATTCAGACGCAGCACCGTAAAGTGCGTTTGCATGCCTTCTTGACGAATATCAACCGCACGAATGTCATTTTCTGCTGCAAAACCGTAGGTCAATGTCGGGCGACCAATACGAGGCAATAATTCCCGAATGACTTCATCATCCCCACACACCACCGCTAAACCATAAAACGGTAAGTTGTGCAGAAACTCAATAAACGTATCTTTCAGCTTTTCAAAAGAACCACCATAGGTGTCCATGTGATCGGCATCAATATTGGTGACCACAGCCGCCATCGGTTGTAGATGCAAAAATGAGGCATCACTTTCGTCGGCTTCGGCCACTAAATAACGACTACCACCTAGCTTGGCATTCACACCTGCGCTATTGAGTAAGCCACCAATCACAAACGTTGGGTCAAAACCACCTTCCGCTAAAATGGATGTCACTAAACTGGTTGTCGTTGTTTTACCATGCGTGCCCGCAATCGCGATGCCATGACGATAACGCATTAACTCACCGAGCATTTCGGCTCGACGAACAATCGGCAAACGTGCTTCACGAGCAGCAACAATTTCAGGGTTACTGCTATCAATTGCGGTTGAAACGACGACCACATCGGTGTGTGCCACATTTTCGGCAGCATGACCAATAAAGACCTGCGCGCCTAATGCTTGTAAACGCTCTGTCGTTTTGCCTGCTTTGGCATCTGAACCACTGACTTTATAGCCTTGATTTAATAGCACTTCGGCAATGCCACACATGCCCGCGCCACCGATACCAATAAAGTGAATACGACGAATACGACGCATTTCTGGAATTTCGATAAGACGGCTGCGTGAGCTGGGACTAATCATGGGCTATTACTCGCTACGGGTACAAAAACCAGCCACAATGGCGGTTGCTTCAGGCTGCGCAAGTTTACGGGCAACAGTCGCCATTTGCAGCAATTTTGGTCGGGATAATAAGGGTTTTAGTGTTGAAACTAAGCTCTCAGGCGTAATACTCCCTTGCGGACACAAGACAGCAGCTTGCTCATCACTTAAATAACGGGCATTGGCCGTTTGATGGTCATCAACGGCAAACGGATACGGCACTAGCACCGACGCGACACCTGCTGCTGCCAACTCACTGACCGTTAATGCGCCTGAACGACAAATCACTAAATCAGCCCAACCGTAAGCTTCAGCCATATCGCCAATAAACGGCTGCACGTCCGCGCTTAACCCTAAATCGTGATAACGCTGCTGGGTAAGTTCCACCTGTTTTTTACCCGTTTGATGACGAATAATAGGACGCTCATTTGCGGGTAATAACGCCAAGGCTTGAGGCAGTAATTCGTTTAAAGCCACCGCACCTTGGCTACCACCTAAAATTAAAATCTGTAACGCACCTGTCCGTTGACCATAGCGTTGTTCAGGCGTTGGCAAATTAGCAATCACAGGACGAACGGGATTGCCTGTTGTGGTGACTTTTGGACTCGCAGGAAACGCTTGAGGAAATGCCTGTAAGACTTGTGTGGCGATTTTGGCTAATTGCTTATTGGTAAAACCTGCGACGGCATTTTGCTCATGAATCACAAGGCGTTTGCCCAATAAACGTGCTGCCACACCACCCGGCCCTGTCACATAACCGCCTAAACCAATAACACAATCCGCTTCTACGGCGTTTAATACACGCATAGCGGCAATCACTGCACCGATAATTTTGAACGGTGCAAACAACAAACGCGCTAAGCCTTGACCACGGACACCTTTAACATCTAAATAAGTTATTGGGAAATGATTCTGCGGCACAATCGTCGCTTCAATACCATTGGCTGTTCCCAACCAGTGAATTTTTATCCCTTGTTGTGCCAAATGTTGTGCCACTGCTAAGGCAGGAAAAACGTGTCCGCCTGTCCCACCTGCCATGACGACTACAGATTTAACGGTCATTGCGACACTCCCAATTTTGCTTCATTGGCTTCGGTATCAATACGCAATAAAATACCTAACATGGTAAAAGCAACGACCAAACTACTGCCGCCATAACTAATAAAGGGCAAGGTTAATCCTTTGGTTGGAAATAACCCTGTACAAACACAAATATTAATAATCGCTTGCATCAAAATCAAAAAAGTCATGCCATAAGCTAAATAGGCTTCTTGTAACAGACCCGCACGCTCGGCATTACGGCCAATACGAATCGCGGACTGGACAAATAAATAAAATGCTGACATTAATAACAATACACCGACCAAGCCAAACTCTTCGGCATAAATCGCAAATACAAAGTCTGTATGCGCTTCAGGTAGATAAAATAATTTTTGCACACTATGGCCTAAGCCGACACCAAACCAATCACCACGACCAAAAGCAATAAGACTTTGCGATAATTGATAGTCTGTACCGTAAGCATCATCCCATGCGTCCCAAAAAGACATTAAGCGTTTTACCCGATATTCCGCCGAAAAGGCCAAGGCCACAGCACCGCCAACCGCCCCTGCCGCTAAAATAATAAAATGCTTAAACGGCGCACCTGCCAAAAACAACATCCCCAACAGCGACACCATCAACACCAAACTTGCGCCAAAGTCTGGCTCGGCCATTAACAATGCCCCCGCTAAGCCAACCACCACCACCGCACCCTTTAAGCCGCCTAAGCCCTGACGTACCGCATCTTGACGACGGACTAAATAATTAGACATGTATAAAACAATCGCAAATTTGGCGATTTCGGAAGGCTGAATCGTTAAACCACCAAACCCAAGCCACCGCGCACTGCCATTAATACGACGACCCACATGCGGAATCAGTACCATCACCAATAAGACAAAAGCGACAAATAGAATATGCCAACTCCAACGCTGCCAAAAGTGCATGGGAATATTAGCAGCGACCGTTGCAGCGGTAACACCGATGAGGACATAAACAAGATGACGAGTAAAAAAATAAAACGGATTATTAAAGTCAGCCGTTGCAATACCCATCGAAGCCGAAGCCACCATGATGACACCAATACAGGCCAAAATACCTGCGGCTAGCATCAACAAACGACGCGCCGTTAGTTCTTGCTGCCAATTAGGGACAATCCAATGACGTGGAATAGAAGGCAAGGTAATCGTTGGCATTTTCAGGGCTAATTTCATCGTTTTAACCTGTGACCGTCATGACGGCCGAGACAAATTGTTGACCACGATCTTCATAATGCTTAAACATGTCAAAACTCGCGCAAGCAGGTGATAACAATACCGCATCGCCTGCGCTAGCCAATGCTTGTGCGCGATTGACGGCATCAATTAACGAACTGGCATACACTTTTTCTATTGGAGCGGTAATTGCTGCATCTATTTTGGCTGCATCTTCACCGATCAGAATAACTGCTTTACCGTAACGTGCTAAAACAGGCGACAATGGCGTAAAGTCTTGGCCTTTTCCGACTCCACCCGCAATTAGAATCACTTTTCCTGTTATTGCTGCGCCCAAACCATGTATCGCCGCTAATGTCGCCCCAACATTCGTGCCTTTGGAGTCATTGTACCAAGCGACCTGATGGTGTTTGGTGACTAATTGGCAACGATGCGCTAAGCCCTTAAAGTCTTTCAGTGTTTGCAACATCACAGACATCGGCAAGTTAACGGCCTCGCCTAAGGCCAACGCGGCCAAGGCATTAGCGATATTATGTTCCCCAAAAATACCCATTTCACTGGCTAACATTAATTTTTCACGGCCTTTGGCTAGGTAAACCTGCCCTGCCTCTCGAATCACGCCATAGGTTTTTAAGTCTGGTGTATCCAAACCAAAACTGGTATGTGGCACAGAATCTGGCAATAACGGCACGGTTAATGCGTCTTGGCGATTAGTGACATAAAACTGGCAATTGCGATACACCCGATGCTTGGCTTGATGATAGTCGAGCATGTTGGCGTAACGATCCATATGATCTTCGCTAACATTCAACACAATAGCCGCTGCCGCTTTTAAACTATGGGTGGTTTCTAATTGAAAACTGGATAACTCTAAAATATATAAATCAATCGCTGGATTTAATAACTCTAAAACGGGTGTCCCCAAATTACCACCCACACCCACAGGAATATGGGCATTTTCTGCCATTAATCCCACTAAGGTAGTGACCGTACTTTTGGCATTAGAACCCGTAATTGCCACAATGGGTTTATCGGTGGCTCGACAAAATAACTCAATATCACCAATGACCGAAATACCAGCATTAATACGCGCCGATAATAATGCAGGCTCATTAATGGAGATTCCCGGACTGGTAATAATCTCGTGAGCACGTAATAACAACGCCTCATCTAATTGACCTAAACTGACTTCGACTTCGGGAAATTCCGCCTGTAGCTCTGCTAAGTTAGGGGGCGTGAGACGGGTATCATTGACCGCGACTTGATAACCCAACGCACGCAAAAAACGGACACACGATAAGCCCGTTTTGCCTAAACCCACCACGACTCGCAAGCCTTCACGTTGCATAACACCCGCCATATCCGCCCCAACCTATCTTTTCAACGTTTCCCCATCAACAGGAGAAAACAGGCTTACCGTAATTTCAAAGTCGTTAAACCCAATAACACCAACATAAAGCTAATAATCCAAAAACGAACGACAACCTTCGTTTCAGGCCAGCCTTTTAACTCATAGTGATGGTGAATAGGTGCCATACGAAACACGCGTTTACCGCGCAACTTGAATGAACCGACTTGTAAAATGACGGAGACAGTTTCCATGACGAACACACCGCCCATAATAAACAGGACGATCTCTTGACGAACAATCACAGCAATCACGCCCAATACTGCGCCTAAGGCCAGTGCGCCAACGTCACCCATGAACACTTGTGCAGGATAAGCATTAAACCATAAAAAGCCTAAACCCGCGCCAATAATAGAACCGCAGATGACAATTAACTCACCACAACCCGCCACATAGGGAATATGGAGATATTCGGCAAATTTAATATTTCCCGATAAATAAGCGAATATGGCTAATGCACCTGCCACCATAACCGTCGGCATAATCGCTAAACCATCTAAACCATCAGTTAAATTCACCGCATTACTACTACCCACGATCACTAAATACGTTAATAGGATATAAAAAATACCCAGTGGTAAGACTAAGTTTTTGAAAAACGGGAAGATTAATGTGGTTTCAACAGGTGTTTTTGCCAACAAATACAAACACACGGCGGCGGCAAGGCCACCCACAGACTGCCACAGGTACTTCCATTTTGCAGGTAAGCCTTGAGGAGATTTTTCGACAATTTTACGATAATCATCGACCCAACCGACCGCGCCAAAAATCACCATCACTCCCAAGACAATCCAAATATAAGGATTGCTTAGGTTCGACCACAACAACGTGCTGACCCCAATGGCCACTAAAATCAACGCCCCACCCATCGTTGGCGTACCTGATTTAACTAAGTGTGTTTGTGGGCCATCGGTACGCACCGATTGACCAAATTTTAGGGTACGCAGATGCTCAATCATCCACGGCCCAAACCATAAGGCAATGCCCAATGCCGTTAAAATACTGAGCATGGCGCGTAAAGTTAAATAACTAAATACGTGAAAACCTTTGTAATACTCGGAAAGAAAATCCGCTAACCATAGCAACATCGAGGTTGCTCCTTAAAAATATTTATTTAATGAATTAATGCCTGTACGACGTTTTCCATCCGCGCACTGCGTGACCCTTTAATCAGGAGTGTCACCTCCGTATCACACTCTGCTCGCAAAGCAGCAATCAACGCCGACTGCTCAGTAAAGACCTTGGCTAAATCCCCATAACCACGGGCAGTTGCCTCACTAAAATGACCGACACAATACAGCGCATCTAACTGTTTGGCATTGGCATACGCGCCGACATCGTGATGTAGGTTTGCAGCATCCTCGCCTAACTCACCCATCGCGCCTAGAACAACAATCCGTCGCCCTGAACATAATGCCAGCTCGTCAATAGCCGCTTTTACCGAATTAGGATTGGCATTATAAGTGTCATCAATCACCGTCATTTGGCCGCGACGATGAAGCACCATGCGCCCTGCTGCCGCTTGTGCTTGATTTAAGCCGGTTTGTATATGTGCTAATGACAAACCACATGCCCACGCCAGTCCTGCTGCCGCTAATGCGTTGGCGACGTTATGTTGCCCGATCAACTGTAGTTGAATGGGTGTCGATTGTTCGGCAATGTGTAAATTAAATGCCCAAGCACCACCGGCCAAGCGTTTAGCATCGGTTGCATAGATATTGGCGTGTTGATCTTGAGTTGAAAACGTCAAAATCTTATAGCTTTTAGCTAACTCTGAATGATAGGAAGCAAACTCATCATCTAGGTTAATAATCGCGGTGCCATTGGCTAATAAGCCACTAAAAATTTCGCCTTTAGCTTTGGCAATGCCGTCACGACCGCCAAAACCTTCAAGATGAGCTGTTCCCACATTGTTAATCACCACCGCATGTGGCTGAACCAAACCACAGGTGTACGCAATTTCACCTTGATGATTCGCGCCCAACTCAAAGACACCATAACGGTGGCTATCGTTTAATCGTAACAAGGTTAATGGCACACCAATTTCATTATTTTTATTGCCTAAGGTCGCTAAGGTCTCGCCTGCTTGCCGAAAAATACTGGCCGTTAATTCTTTTGTCGTGGTTTTGCCACTACTACCCGTGATGGCGACACCTAATAAGTCAAATTGCTCACGCCATGCTTTGGCTAATTGACCGAGAGCCAACTGTGTATTGGCCACAACAATTTGCGGCAATGCACTGTCAGCATGATATTGTGTAACGATTGCAGCCACTGCTCCGCGTTCTTCGGCAGTTTTTAGAAAAGCATTGGCATCAAAGTTTGCTCCACTTAAGGCAATAAAAACATCACCTTGAGTTATCGTACGCGTGTCTGTCGAAAACTGCTGTACGTCTAAATCATGACCCTGCAATTGCCCATGAATATGTTCAGCAATGACGGTTAATTTCATCGTTAATTTCTCTACATCAAAGGACTTATACATTTCATCGAAATGCCTAAGCTCAGATTATTTATTTAATAATTGCTGAACAATTGCCGCGTCATCAAAGGGATAACGCACGCCATGAATCTCTTGATAATCCTCGTGACCTTTACCTGCAATTAATACCAAATCCCCTACTTGCGCGTGGGTCAGTGCATATTCAATGGCTTGTTGGCGATCAGGGTTTATCGTGACTTGCTGCGGATTTAAAATGCCAACCATGATGTCAGCAATAATCGCGTCTATTTGTTCACTACGGGGATTATCAGCGGTGACAACAACTTTATCTGCCAAGCGCGTAGCAATCTCACCCATTAATGGTCGTTTACCTGTATCTCTATCGCCACCACAACCAAATACACACCACAATTGGCCTTGGCTATGTTCACGTAAACTTGCTAACACTTTTTCTAAGGCATCAGGGGTATGAGCATAATCGACGACCACTGTAATACGATCATTACTCAGACATTGCATCCGTCCACGAACAGGCTGAACGTGTGCCAATGCGGTTAACGCATCCGCTAAAGAAACATGAATACTTAACAGCCCTGCCAACACCGCCAATAAGTTACTGACGTTAAAACGACCTAATAACTGACTTTTTAAGTTAACAATGCCGAAAGGCGTTTTGATCGTTAGCACTAAACCTTGTAGCGAAGGTTCAATATGGAGGGCAACAAAATCGGCCTGACTGTCCGCTTGTTGGCTATACGTCCAGCAACGAACAGAAGGTAAAACAAGTGCCTGATACGCCAAATAGGCAGGATCATCGGCATTAAAAATCGCCGTTTTTAGCGTTGGCCATTGAAACAATAAACCCTTTGCCTGTTGATAGGCATCCATTGAACCGTGATAGTCCAAATGGTCACGCGTTAAATTAGTAAAAATAGCGGTATCAATGGCTGTCGCAGTCAAACGACCTTGCTCTAAGCCGTGTGAACTGGCTTCCATCGCCACCATCTTGACGTCAGCATCACGAAAACTCGCCAATTTTTTTTGTAGTTGTAGCGCTTCGAGCGTGGTGTGCGTCGATGGCTGAATATCCCCGACCAACCCATTGCCCAATGTGCCTAATATTGCCGACTTCAATCCTAAATACTGACACGCATGGGCTAATAATTGAGCACAACTGGTTTTGCCATTCGTTCCTGTTACCGCAACCACATCAAATGACTGACTCGGCTGCTGATAAAAACGCGCCGCTATGTCGCCTAATAGCTGTGGCAACTGGGGAATAGCAAGAATGGGAATCCCGTTGATTAACTGCGTGTCATCGCTCGTTTGGCACAACACCGCCACCGCACCTTGGGCAATTGCTTGTGGAATAAAAGCGCGCGCATCATGACGTAAACCTTGCAAGGCAATAAACACATCACCTTGCTGAACATCACGACTATTGGTGCTTAAACCATGTACTGTGATGTCAGCATAGGCTTTAGGCGTTGCTGGCCATAATTCAACTAAACGCAACATTAGGTCTTCTCTCCTGCAATGGGGGCAGTAATGACCGCTTTAACAGGAGAGGGATTCGCGGATGCTTTCATCACCACGGGCGCATCTAAAGGCTTGTCGAGTGGCACATTCATGAGTCGTAAGGCTTCACCCATGACACGTGAAAAAACAGGCGCAGACACTGCACCACCGTAATAACCATTATTTCGGGTGCTGGGCTCATCAATGACCACTGCCAACGCAATTTTGGGGTGACTCACAGGGGCAAACCCCGCAAATAATGCCATGTATTTATTGGCCGAATAACGACCTGCCTCTGGCTTATGCGCTGTCCCCGTTTTGCCCGCCACACGATAACCGGGAACGGCTGCTCTAATTGCCGTCCCATCGGTGGAAACGACCGACTCCATCATGGGGAATAATTGGTCGGCAATATGCTCGCTAATCAGACGTGTACCTTGTGGTGGCTGATTGACTTTAGTGAAGCTAATGGGTAATTGCACACCCTTGTTGGCAATGGTGGCGTAAGAACGAATCAACTGCAAAACAGTCACTGCAATACCATTACCATACGACATCGTTGATAATTCAACAGGATTCCATGCGCTAGGTGGCTGCATTAAACCTTTCGACTCCCCCGGAAAGCCACTCCCCGTGGTTTTGCCAAAACCAAATCGTTGAAAAAATGTCGGCAATCCTTCACGCGGTAACGCCAAGGCAATTTGAGTTGCCCCGACATTACTTGACTTGGTAATAATCGTCCCTAAATCAATCACACCATAGTTTTCATGGTCTGTGACACGGTGGTTAAGCACCTGCATCGTTCCAGGATTGGTGTTAAATTTACTCTCAGGCGTAAACTTGCCACTTTCTAACCCTGCCGCTACCGTTAATACTTTCATCGTTGAACCCGGCTCAAACATATCAATCACGGCACGATTACGTAATTGTTGCGGATTTAAGGTACTACGATTATTCGGGTTGTAAGTTGGCTGGTTCACCATTGCTAATACTTCACCCGTTTCAACATCCAAGGCAATCAAATAGCCTGCCTTCGCGCCACTTTCCGCCACGGTTATCGCCAACTCACGATTCGCAATATACTGAATACGAGCATCAAAGCTCAACGTAATATCTTGGCCGGGTTTAGCAGGTTTTATTTCTGCAATATCTTTAACCTTATTGCCTTTACGATCACGAATAACTTGTTGCAGCCCCGAAATGCCTTTTAGTTGATCTTCAAACTCTAATTCAACGCCTTCTTTACCCTTGTCATCTAAGTCAGTAAAACCAATGACGTGGGCTGTTGCTTCACCTTCAGGATAATAACGACGATACTCCGTTACGCCATAAACCGCAGGAAATTCACGATCAAGCACTACTTGGGCAATATCAGGTGGTAGATGACGTTTGATATAGACAAATTCTTTTTTGGCATTTTTAGCAATACGCGCACTTAACTCAGCAGGCTCTAAACCAACGGCAATCGCTAATTCAGCCACATCTAAAATCATGGGTTTTTTCGGTCTTTTTACCGTTTGATCGGGATGCGCTAACTCATAAACCTCTTTAGGATTCACCCACAACGACATCACAGGTGTGCTAATCGCAAGAGGCACACCGTTTCTATCCGTAATCATGCCACGATGGGCATTAATCGTTTCCGTACGTAAAACACGAGCATCGCCTTGTTTACGCAAAAAATCCTTGTCAAAAACGTGGAGATAAACTGCTCTACCTGCCATGCCAAAAAAAAGCAGAACCAATATGCCTTGCAGAAAAACATGTCGCCCCGAAAAATCGGCACTTTCAACAAAGCCAAATAGTTTGGGAAGCTTCAATTTCATGGTTGCACCATGACGACATTTTGTAGAGGCGCAGGTTGCATCTGCAATTCTTCAGTTGCCACAAAACCCACACGGCCATACGCTCCCCACGAGTGCTGCTCCAAAAGCAACTGCCCCCACTCGACATCTAATGCTTTACGTTGCTCGCGTAGCTGCTGTAACTCTTGCATCGCTAGACGCGCATGATGAACACTAAAGGCCACACTAATTGCCGAGCCCACTAAAGCAACAATCACCATCATCGCGATGAGTGCATTAAAACTCGGATGAAAGCTCTTTTTCAGCACATCTAACAACATGTTTAAGCCTCACTCAACTTTTTAGCAATCCGTAAATGCGCACTGCGTGAGCGCGGATTTTGGGCTAATTCTTCTTGACCTGCCGATTTTTTACCGACAATTTTTAAGCGTGGATTTAAATCTTTAGCACGAATGGGGAAGTCTCTCGGTAAATCATCACCTTTGGCTTCTTTTTGAAAAAACTGTTTCACCAAACGATCTTCTAAAGAATGAAAACTAATGACCGCCAACTTGCCGTTGGGTTTAAGCGCCGTTAAGGCTTGCGGCAAAAAGGTTTTAATGTCATCTAATTCTTGATTTACCGCGATACGAATGGCTTGAAAACTGCGCGTAGCAGGATTTTTATGACGTTCCCACGAGGGATGCGCTTCAGCAACAATATCCGATAGCTTTTTAGTGGACGTAATGGGTGCTATAGCCACTTCTTTTTTAATGGCACGCGCAATACGACGGCTAAATTTTTCTTCACCATATTGAAACAAGGCATTGGCTAAATCTTCTTCAGAAACCGTCACCAACCAATCGGCAGCACTCACCCCTTGATTGGGATTCATCCGCATATCGAGCGGGCCATCATTCATAAAACTAAAGCCACGACTCGCATCATCCAACTGTGGTGATGACACGCCTAAATCCGCCATAATGCCATCGACTTTACCCACTAAATCACGTTCAGTTAATACCTGTGCTAACTCGGCAAAACTGGCATGAATAATGGTAAATCGAGCATCTTCTGCCATGAGCTTTTCACCTGCACTAATCGCCTCTGGATCTTTATCAAAAGCCAACAAACGTGCATTGCTGCCCAATGTTGCTAATAAGGCTCGACTATGACCACCCCGCCCAAACGTTGCATCGACATAGATACCGTCAGTATCAGCGAGAACCGCTTCTACCGTTTCAGTTAATAGAACAGAAAGATGCACAAAAGGAGTGGTCATAAATACGCCAACATAACGAACATATAAGGGAAAGGGCGACTTAGGCCAAGGAAATAAGTATCAAATGATTAACACATTTAACAGGCCACAAACTATAGAGAGGCTACAAATCAGCGTCAAGGGTATTAAAGCGGATGACGAGAGTATTTTAACCTGATTTTTCAGACACTTAAATGCAAAAAATGAAGTGTCAAAATCATAAATCAACAGACTAAATGATTCTCTTCATAATTCACTTTAATTTGACTGTTTTGTTGCTTTTTTGTGACAGGACTTTCCATTTTCAGGACATGAATTTAAGGGAGGATAAAAAAGTGAGAGTTGGCCTATAAGCCGGGTTCTGTCGAGGATGATCATTCCTCTAGGCGTACAGTCACCTGTACGCTCATGCAACCTACCCGCATCCAGCGCGGGCCACGCCAATGGATGCCTATTTGGTCTTGCTTCAAGTGGGGTTTACCCTGCCGCAACTGGTTGCCCAGTGCGCGGTGCGCTCTTACCGCACCTTTTCACCCTTACCTGCACGGTTACCCGTACATCGGCGGTTCAGCTCTCTGTTGCACTTTCCGTCAGCTCACGCTGCCTAGGCGTTACCTAGCACTTTGCCCTACGAAGCCCGGACTTTCCTCCCCTTGTTTGCACAAGCGGCGATCATCCAGCCAACTCTCGGCGCGAAGGATAACAGGCTTTTTTAATAGGGCAAGGTTTTTATCTGATTTGTCGCTGAGATATTCTCCCCTTCGACTCCGATCAGGGAGCATTTTTGCCGTTGGCTGAGCGGAATCGAAGACTACTTTGAAGTGAGCTTAGATTTTTTCGCTACAGTTCAAAATGCTAACAGCCTCTAATGAATTTAGAACTCAAAGCATCCTTGCTTTTGAACTCATGTTGCAAATAACTAGGGCGAGATACGGACACAAAAACGAACCTCACCACCTTGCCCTGCTCCCAAGCCCGTTGGATTATCGGTTAAGACCCAATTAATATCACCCACGCCGCCAATGCTTGGCGCAGTACCACTGCCTGAACTCGGTATCGCACACAGTAAAGAACTCGGGGTGGTCGTACAACTCGCGCTTCTAAACTCCGTAAATGCAGGGGTCATATCATGTACAGTAATATTCGATAACGTCGAAGCAGACGGATTACTATACATAATCTGATACTCTATCAACGCATTCGGCAACGCCTGATTATTGGTCGTAAACGGATTCACATCCGCTCCTGTCGATGGACAAGAACTGACTTCGCGTACCCGTTTAATCAATACTAAACTGGCATCCATAATAGTCGTGGTATCGGGCTGACTATAAGGACGAATGATCATGCTTGGAGCAGCAAAGGCAAAACTGGCAGAAACCGTTGAAATATCCATCGCGCCATTCGTTGCCGTCACGGGCGACTGTACCTTTTGAATCAAACACACCAATTGGTCTGCAACAACACTGATGGGGGCGGTAATTTGCGTATCGCCCGCGTTCAATTGCGCGTCACACGTTGCATCCAAATACATCAACGATGTCCAACCCGATAAACTCGGCGAAGGGGCTTGTGCTGTCGTCAACGTCACAATACCTTCTGTACCTGCAATAAACTGGTGAACATAATTTGCGGTTGTCCCTGCGGAAATCGTTTGCGAGCCTGTTCCTGTGAGTTGGCTTTCGGCAACATCACCAAAATTAATGCCCGTATAGTTGGTGCTCACTGTCAACGTGAACTGCGTGCGATCACTGGCTAAGCTGTAAGCCCCTGCTGTTGTGCCAACAGCTCCTGTCACCGATACCAATGTTGACGGTTGATGCTCTTCCACACACAGGGTTGCGCCTGTCGTTAAACTATTGGGAACAGCAAAGCTATATGCTCCCGCACCGTCCGTTAACACCGTTTGATAGGTTGTAGCCGCACAGTCTGTTAAGGTCATGGTGATGTTACCAATACCTAATTCGCCTGCTTCTTGAACGCCATTATGCGGAGTGGCAATGCCTTTGCCGTTATCCAAAAATACTTTACCTTGAAGGGAATAGTTATTGGCCGCATTGGTAATTCGACAGGTAATATCATCACCTGCTTTTGGCTCAACATCGAAAGGCTGGGTTGAACCAGAGGGTAAGGTTGTCGCTAAACCTGTTGTACGCGCATTACTACAATCGATTGATGTGACATATTGACTCAATAGAGAAGTCCCTGCGCTCATGATTTCGGTTAGCGTGTAAGTTGTACCAATGGCGGCCTGATAACTGCCTGATGCAATATAAGCCACCGCCGCACTACCACTAAGCACTCCACCACCTAGCGTTGCGGAACTGGATGTGGAGGAAACCACCGTACCACTGACACCACCCGTCCGAATTTCTGTCGTAAAACGATCTGCGCTATTCACTAAGCTCAATACAACTTTATTGACACGCATGATGGGCTGTTTAATGCTATTAGTTAAGGTACAACTGATGTCGTCACCCGCTTTTGTCGTCAGGGCAAAACTTTGACCGCTACCTGTTGGCAAGGTGGTTGCTAGTCCCGTGACGCGAGCATTACTGCAACTGATACTGGTATTGTATTGACTGAGTGCTGATGTCCCTGCGGAGATACTTTCGGTGAGCAAGTAACTTGTACCAATGGTCGCTTGATAACTGCCAGTTGCGTTGTAAGTTGCCGCGCCACCTGTTGTTAATACACCACCGTCAAGAGTTGCTGAACTGCCTGTCCCTGAGACGACTGCTGCGCCATTGCGGATTTCTGTGGTAAATCGGTCATTGGCATCCACCAAACTACTGACCACTTTATGCACTCGCACTAAAGGTTGCTTAACACTGTTTGTTAAAATACAACTAATGTCATCACCCGCTTTGGGCACAATATTAAAAGGTTGTGTTGATCCTGTCGGTAAGGTTGTTGCCAATCCAGTTACGCGCGCATTACTACAACTGATACTGGTATTGTATTGACTGAGTGCCGATGTCCCAGCCGATACCGCTTCGGTCATCGTGTAGGTTGTACCAATCACCGCCTGATAAGTACCCGTTGCACTATCGGTTGTCAGCCCTCCCGTAGTCACCACACCACCGCCTATCGTTAAGGACGACGAAGTATCTGATACCACTGTTCCTGATACACCGCCTGTCCGAACTTGTGTCGTAAAGCGATCATTGACATCAACCAAGCTACTGACTGTTTTATGCACTCGAATGACGGGCTGTTTAATACTATTGGTTAAGGTACAACTAATATCATCGCCATAGTTTGCAGTGACATTAAATGGCTGGCTTTGTCCTGCTGGCAAGACGGTACTGCTGGTTGCAAAGGCATTCGTGCAAGCAATTGCCGTGGTGTATTGACTCAACACCGATGTCCCCGCAGAAATACTTTCCGTCACGTTATAGGCCGTGCCAACAACACCTTGGAAAGAACCCGTTGCATTATAAGTCGCCACGCCCCCCGTGGTTAATACACCACCGCCTGTTGTGGTTGAGGCACTTGTTCCCGATTGCAAACTACTATCAGAAACGAGACGAACCTCCGTGGTAAAACGGTCATTGGCATCTACCAAACTACTGACCGTTTTATGAATGCGTAATTTAGGCTGTCTGACCGTATTCGTTAGCGTACAACTAATATCATCCCCTGCCTGAGCCACGATATTAAAGGGCTGTATACTGCCTGTTGGTAATACTGTTGTTGGGCCATTAGGCCGAGTATTGATACAGGCAACGGCAGTATCGTATTGATTAGCTAAATCAGACGAACCTGCGGTCAACACTTCGGTTAAGGTGTAGGTTGTTCCCATTACGCCTTGATAGTTACCTGCCGCGCTATAGGTTGCGACACCACCTGTTGTTAAAACACCGCCACCCGTTGTGGTTGAAGCCGTTATGTCTGATACCACTATTCCTGCAACACCGCCTGTACGTACTTGCGTGGTAAAACGGTCAGCACCATCAACTAAACTAGAGACTATTTTACTGACATTAATTTTAGGTTGAATAATATCGTTACTCAACGTACATGTAATATCGTCACCCGCTTTAGGCGTTACATTAAATGGGGCTGTTGAACCTGATGGTAAGGTCGTCACTGGTCCTGCACTTCGCGCATTAGTACAACTCATTGACGTTGTATATTGACTAAAACCTGATGTCCCTGCGGCAAATACTTCGGTAAAGGTATACGTTGTACCAAAAGTTGCTACATATACACCCAAAGTAGGATATGTACCTGCTCCACCCGTAGTAAAGACACCGCCACCCACCGTTGCCGATGAATTAGGGTTCGACACGACTGTCCCACTCACACCACCTGTACGAATTTGGGTGATAAAACGGTCATCAATATCGGCCAAAGCGACAACCGTTTTTTGCACTCGAATTTTAGGAGCAACGACATTATTGGTCATCGTACAACTAATATCATCGCCTAATTGGGGCGTGACTTCATAAGGATACGCGCCAGTTGGTAACGGTGTGGTACTCGCAACATAACCATTAGTACAGCTCAACGTATTGCTGTATTGAGATATATCCGAAGCACCTGCCGATAAAATCTCCGTAAAGGTATAGGTTGTTCCTGCTGTCGCTTGATATTTACCTGTCGCGGTATAGGTCGCCACACCGCCTGTGGTTAATACACCACCCCCGACAGTCGTCGAAGCCGTTGTATCTGAAACTACCGTCCCGCTCACCCCACCTGTTCTAATTTGTGTCGTAAAGCGGTCTGTGGCATCGGCAATACTGGCGACGACTTTACTCACTTTTAATCTTGGTAATGGCGTATTGGTTAAAGTACAGGTGATGGAGTCGCCATTCTGAACCGTAATATCAAATGGTGGCGTAGTGCCTGATGGTAAAACCGTTGTGCTATTAGTATCTGCATTCGTACAACTGATACTGGTGTTATACGTCGCTAAAGATGCACCTGCACCCGAAGCCGACTCGGTAATGGTGTACGTTGTTCCTGCTGTACCTTGATAAGTACCTGTCGCCGTATAAGTAGCCACACCACCTGTGGTCAAAACACCGCCACCTGCCGTTGCTGAAGCTGTTGTTCCTGAAACTACCGCGCCACTGACTCCACCCGTCCGAATTTGTGTCGTAAAACGATCCGTACCGTTAGTTAAGCCTGTCGCGACGATTTTATTGACTTTAATACGCGGCTTAGGCGAATTGGTAAACGTGCAAACCAAATCGTCATATTTAGCCGCTGTAAATGAGAAATTTGTGGTTGAGCCGCTGGTCGTTGCACCTGTGGCATTATTCACACAGGAATAGGTCGTAATATAATCAGTCAATAGACTGGATGAACCTGCTGCCATCGTTTCACGCAAGGTATATGTTGTACCTGTGGTGACGGATGCCGCACCAGTCCCTGTATTGACTGTGCTTCCTGAACCTGTCGTGGTAGCCAATGTCGCTACTGTCGTGGTATTCGTCGCGTCACGCACTTCCAATAAAAATTGATCAGCCGCCGCGTAACGTGGCCCGCCCAATGCTTTGGTTAAACGAACTCGAGGAGCAGTGCGTTTATTTGCAATGGTACACGCAATGATATCGCCCGTTGTAGGTATCACTGTCCATGATTGAGTCGCTGTATAGGTACTTGCAGGCGTTGAAGGCAACACTGTCATTGACCCCACCTTCGCATTGGTACAATCGATACGTGACTCATAATTAGTCATGGTCGTACCACCAAAAGCAACCTCTGTTAAGGTGTAAGTACCACCACCTGCGACATAAGTAATATCGGTTGTGCCAGAACCAGGTGTCACCACATCCAACTGACCTGCTGTGGTGCTACTCACTAACGAATTAAGCACCGTGCCGCCACTACTTTTAATTTGCATAGTGAACTGATCGGTATTGTTGGTTCGGGTATTGACCAAGTCTTTAATGACGGTAATTTGTGCAGGGCCATTATCTAAAGTACAAGTAATGTCATCGCCATTTAAAACCGTGATATTAAAGGACTGGCCTGCACCATCAGGTAACACAGTAAATGGACCATCGCTACGGGTATTCGAGCAATTAATGAACGTAGAATATGTGCCTACTGCCGTAGAGCCTGTATTCATCGCCTCCGTCAGCGTATAGGTTGTTCCCGCTGCGCCAGTATATGCAGTGACTGCGGAGTAGGTTTGAGGAAAAGAAGTTGCTGACGTGTTTGTTGTTAACGCTGTGCCCGTTGCGGTATTGCCATCTGATAACAAGGTCGCGCCGTTATAAATCTGGGTTTTAAATGTATCGACAGGGTCAACATTATCAATAACACCTGAAATTCGCTTATTTAATTTAATTTTGGGTAGTTTAGGTGAGTTGGTCAAAATACAAACAATATTGTCACCCGTTGCGGGGGTAATGGTAAAGTTTTGACCACTGCCAGACGGTGAACCCATTGCGACACCATTATTGGTACAACTGATAGTCGTGTCATATTGTGTTCGACCCGACGTTCCCGCTGAAACAACTTCTGTTAAGTTATAGGTTGTCCCTGAAACAACCTTTAAATTGCCTGCCGCCGTATAACTGCCTACACCACCTGTAGTCGTCACCGCACCACCTGTTTGAGCATTGCTACTTGTCGTCGATAAAATGGTTTTATTAGCGGTATTGTCGCGAATTTGAGTAGTGAAACGGTCATTGCTATCGACCAATCCCGTCGCAATCGCTTTATTGAGTTTGATGCGTGGTTCACGACCATTAGTTAACGTACAACTCACATCATCACCCAACTGTGGGGTCAGATTAAAGCTTGTACCCGCTCCCGAAGGTAATGTCGTTGCACTACTTGCAAAGGTATTAGTACAGACGATGGTGCTATTGTAAGTGCTTAAATTGGTTGTATCCGCTGCAATTTCAGAGAGCGCATAACTTGTACCCGCAACCACTTGGGTTGCCGCGATACTACCTGTTGTTACCGTTGCGCCTGTACCTGTTGTAGTGGTGGTGACATTTGTTGCCCCACCAATTAAACGCATGGTAAATTGATCGGTATTGGCCAATCTTGTCGTACTGAGTGCTTTGGCAAACGCAATACGTGGATGAGTAATGTTGGTAATCGTACAATTTATATCATCATTAAATTGTGGCGTGACATCAAATGATGCGGCTGTTCCTGAAGGAAGCACAGTGCTGCTACCCACATTGGCATTGGTACAACTGATGCTACTACTGTAATTGGCAATGTTCGAGCCTGCGCCGGAAATCGCTTCGGTGATGGTATAAACCGTACCCACTGCCGCCGCATAATATCCCGTTGCCGAATAACTACCGACACCACCCGTGGTTAAAACACCGCCACCCACCGTCGTTGATGCCGTTGTCCCTGAAACGACTGCCCCCCCTGCCCCACCTGTACGAATTTGAGTGGTGAAACGGTCTGTGCCATTGCGGACACTAGACACTGTCTTATTAATACGTAAACGAGGATTGCCGTTGGTCAAGGTACAACTAATGACATCATCTAACTGTGGCGTAATACTAACGCTATTCCCATTAAAGGTTGAAACAGTGTTTCCATTGGTATTGGTACACACAATACGCGAATTATAAGCAGACAAGGCACTGACAGAACCGCCCGCCATCACTTCGGTTAAAGTATAGTTTACACCCGCACTTAAAAAGATAGGCCCTGCAACACCACCCGTTACCGTACTCCCTGCGCCTGCCGTAGTACCACTGGCTAAGGTAGAAACACCTTGATTAATTTGAACGGTAAACTGGTCAGCCGCATCTAAACGCCCCGAAGCAGTTAACGCTTTTTGTAGTGTTAAACGTGGTTGATGAGCGATATTCGTTAAAGTACAGCTTATGTTGTCATTACCTTGTGGCGTAATGTTAAAAATTTGGCCATTACCCGAAGGTAACACAGTCGAACTTCCTGCATAGGAGTTGGTACAAGCGATAAAGGTATTATAAAGGCTTAAATCTGCGGTCGGAGAGCCAGCCCCAACCTCAGTAAATGTATAGCTAATGCTTGGTTGAAGGATGGTCGCGCCCGTTGTTCCCCCAGTAATCGTACTGCCTGCGCCCGTTGAAGTGCTATTTGTTGTTGAATTAACAACACTCGCTCCATTTTTAATCTGTACGATAAATTGATCTGTTGGTGCCGCACGCGTACTGGCTAAAGCTTTATTTAATGTCAGTACAGGCAAAGGGGCATTGGTGATAGTACAGTTGATATCATCAGCGTCTTTTGGTGCTATTGTAAATGTCTGCCCAACACCCGATGGTAGGGTTGTCGCCACACCAATCACACGCGCATTGGTACAACTAATACTGGAAGTATAAGCACTTAGAGTATTAACACTCCCAGCGGCCATCACTTCGGTAATGGTGTACGTTTGATCAAAATCGGCTTCAAATTTACCCGCTGCAGTAAATACCCCCGTGGTTGCACCCGTCGTCGTTACGCCTCCACCACTGGTTAATGATGAAGCGGTCGAAGAAACAACATTGCCTAAACTATCTTTAATCACAGTGGTAAATTGATCGGCTGCATCGACTCGGCCAATTAGATTTTTATTGACCTTAATGACAGGCAGCACCTCAACAATCTCGGCTTCCACTTGATTCGTTGATGGCCCTTCGCAAATCGGATTGGTTCTACCCCATTTTTCTAAGGGATCAGAGTCATAAGCACCCGGTGTTTGCAACTCAAAAATCAGCGGCTCAGTCCCTTCTCGTAATACGTCATAGCTGGATTGAACAGGAATTTGGATACCATATTTAGCATTACCAAAAATGCCTTGCCCTGCATCATACTCACCTGCGGGAATCGTCACCAACCATAAGTTGGAATTAGCCGCATGACTTATCGTGGGCGTTGTTCCCACTAAGCCAACAGGAGTTCCTAAAGTAAAGTCAATATCAGAGCTGGCCGAACCACTAATTTTACGCAAAGCGACGACAGTTGGCGTTTGTACCGTACCGTTAACCCGTAATTGTAAGGAATTACCTGATGTGCCTTCGGGCATGGTAAATCTAGGGGCAGTATTTAAGTCAACCAATGGTTTCAAAATGACCCGAATATCGTCAATTAAGTTACCGTTACTACCCGTTGCAGGTAATACCGCCTCTAAGCCAATTTGATACAAACCATCGGCTGGCGCAGAAAAAATTGCTGTTTGTGGCGCAAATACGGCTGAACTTTGCAGCGAGAAATTAGAGTTTTGACTGGATAATGCGCCACCAATAGGCCCCGTATCGTTAATATTCCATAAACCTGCCGTAACTTGTTGTGGGTCTCCCCCTGCATTTAAACGCGCAGAGAAATAATAATTCATCGTGACGACTTCGGCCGCTTGTAAACAAATGGGCTGATACAAGCGCGACTGGCTACTGGCATTTAACTCGGCAACAATACGGTTATTATCAAAGCCAAAGCCACCATAGGTGGACGCATAACCGACTTCTACATACTGTCCGGTATCCGTCGTACGCCAACCTGCAATACAAGAGTTTTGAGAACCTCGGGAGACGCAAGTATCATCCCCCCAGTAATACCATGTAGTGCCACTCGGTGTAGGAATAGTGACAGGAGTACCATCTCGTCGAATTTCAAAAGACGGATTTTGAATAACACGCACACCACCCGCTATAACCTGTTGAGTACCTAACAGCGTTAAAGCAAGCAAGAAAAAGGAGAAGCACTTAATCAAAAGTTGACGAGCTAAAAGCATTAATCGTGTGTCCCTATGACAGCATCCTTGCTGAAAGCACGACTCCTCTCCTTAGAAGCTATCTATAATTATAAGAATTGATACCATCACAAAAATCATGCGTTTAACAAAAGAGACATCAACCAAACAAAATAGTTATCATTTGTGACAGAGTTCTCACTGATTATAGGAACACGTACCGCATTTGTACATTCCTAATGTCATTAGAGATGATCGTGAATGACAAAGCCACCAAAAGACGAGATGAGTGGCGAAGCACCTAAATCACTTCCGCCAAATTGCCTTTTTCTTCCAACCACGTTTTACGGTCACCCGACCGTTTTTTAGCGAGCAACATATCCATGATTGCTTCAGTAGCAGGTACATCCTCTAGAGTCAATTGCACAAGACGACGGGTATTAGGATCCATCGTCGTTTCACGCAGTTGTAACGGGTTCATTTCTCCTAAACCTTTGAAGCGCGTCACTTGTGGTTTAGCGCGTTTATTTTCCGCTGCTAAACGGTCAAAAATGCCCTGCTTTTCACTATCATCTAGCGCGTAATACGTATCTTTGCCACAATCAATACGATACAACGGCGGCATGGCGACAAATACATGGCCGCGCTTCACCAATGAGGCAAAATGTTTGACGAATAATGCACATAGCAATGTGGCAATATGAAGACCATCGGAGTCGGCATCGGCTAAAATGCAAATTTTGCCATAACGTAAGCTCGCTAAATCGTCATTACCAGGGTCAACGCCAATCGCAACGGCAATGTCATGAACCTCTTGCGAGCCTAAAACTTGGTCAGAAGCCACTTCCCACGTATTCAAAATTTTACCGCGCAACGGCATGATGGCTTGAAACTCTTTATCGCGCGCTTGTTTCGCTGAACCGCCTGCGGAATCACCTTCCACCAAAAACAGCTCGCTACGCATAATATCTTGACCTGCACAATCAGCCAGTTTTCCGGGTAATGCGGGCCCTTGCGTGATTTTTTTGCGTTCGATTTTTTTGCCTGCTTTCAAGCGTTTATTGGCACTGGCTATCGCCAATTCAGCAATTTGTTGACCGACATCGGGATGTTGATTCAGCCATAACGAAAAAGCATCTTTGACCACCCCTTGCACAAACACCGAGGCTTCACGGGAAGATAAACGTTCTTTGGTTTGACCTGAAAACTGCGCTTCTTGCATTTTCATTGACAAGACAAAAGCCACTTTTTCCCAGACATCTTCGGGCGCAAGCTTCAGGTTACGTGGTAGTAAGTTTCTAAACTCACAAAACTCACGCATCGCATCGGTTAAACCCTGACGCAATCCGTTGATATGCGTACCGTGTTGCACCGTTGGAATGAGATTCACGTAAGATTCTTGAATTGTTTCACCGCCTTCGGGCAACCAAAATACCGCAAACTCACAAGCGGCATGTTCCCCCTTAAAATCACCAACAAAGGGTTCAGCAGGTAATACGACATCGTTTTTGCAGCTATCAATTAAATAGGCGCGTAAACCATCTTCAAAAAACCACACCTCTTCTTCTTTAGCCTGTTTATCAACCCATTTAATTTGCAAATTGGGGCATAACACCGCTTTGGCTTTTAATAAATGCTTTAATGCTTTGGTGGCAAATTTGGGCGTATCAAAATATTGCGGGTCAGCCCAAAAACGCACACTCGTGCCCGTATGACGTTTGGGCACGCTACCAACGACAGCTAATTCACTGGCTTTATTCCCATTAGCAAAACTAATCGCGTACTCTTGGCTATCACGCTTGACTTTGACTTGTACCAGTGTCGACAACGCGTTAACCACCGAAATACCAACACCGTGCAAACCACCCGAAAACTGATAGTTTTTATTGGAAAATTTGCCACCGGCATGAAGCTTGGTCAGAATTAACTCGACACCTGACATTTTTTCTTCAGGGTGAGTATCAACAGGCATACCACGGCCATCATCAATGACCTCTAATGAGTTATCTTCATGCAAAATCACTTGAATATAACTGGCATGACCTGCCATCGCTTCATCAACCGAATTATCAATGACTTCTTGGGCAAGATGGTTGGGGCGACTGGTATCGGTGTACATACCAGGGCGGCGGCGTACAGGGTCTAAACCTGACAAAACTTCAATGGCATCGGCGTTATAAGTCGTCATAAATCTTACTGCATTAAAAAATAAACAATGGCGGGGATGTGCTGCTCAAACGTATCAAAGGCGTGATGACCGCCCTCCTCCACCAAACGGGGCGAGTGCGGATATTTTGCCAGTGCTAGGCGATAGTCTAAAGTCTCATCCTGTGTTTGTAATAGTACCCAAAGTCGTTCTGGTGTACGTAAAGCGTCAACTTCTAACGCTAACAATTGCTGAACGTGGTCAACGGTTAATATATAGCCAGTTCCCGTATGATAGTTTTTTTGCTCACCCAACAACTCCGCCAATAAATCATAGGCTTTGACGGCAGGGTTAATAAGTACTGCTTTATTGCCATAATGCTGATTGAGCCATGTGGCATAAAATCCCCCCAAGGAACTGCCCAATAAACCTGCATCGGGATATTGTTGCACTAAGTTCGCTAATAACGCGGCGACTTGCTCAGGAAAGATATTGAGATCAGGTGCAATAAACTGAATATCAGGACGATGTTGAGCTAACCACTCGCGTAACAAACCTGCTTTATGAGATTGGGGAGAACTGTTGAAACCGTGAATATAAATAAGAGTCGACATGGAAAACAGCAGAATGAATATTAAAGATAAATAGATAAAAGAAATTTGCCGCGAGACATCAAGTGCGCTCCATGCGTTGCGCTTAATGACCAATTTTCATCGGCTGAATAGCTGTGATTAGTAGCCGCGGACACTCCAATCAACAACAAACTTCACCCCTTCAACACGCGATACTTGCGTCACAATATCGCCGTTGGCATACAAATCAAGCCAACGATAGCCCGGAGATAAATCATCAATCGCAAAATCATCACTGAGTGGCTTAAATTGCACGCAGGTTGAAGGCACAGACAGCAGTCTCACCCCTTTACGCACACGATCCGACTCTTGATGAACATGCCCCCAAATAATGGCTTTTATGTGGCTAAACTGGTCGATAATTTGCCAAAACGCATCGGCATTGGCCACCACCTGATTATCTAACCATGCACAATCCATTGGAATGGGATGGTGATGCAAACAGACCATCACATGAGAACGTGTACTCGCAGACAAGGCTTGTTGCAAAAACTGTAATTCGTTTGGCGCAAAATTTCCCGGAACTTCATGTTCAACACTGGAATTCAGCATGATAATTTGCCAGCCATCTTTGTGGATGACACAGGGACTTAAATGCGTTTTGTCGTTTAGGGTGTTCAGAATGGGTTGGGTAATATCATGATTACCTTGCAACCAATAATTGGGTACATGAAATTGGGCTAAGTGCTGTTGGAATCGAGTATAAGCGGCTTCAGACGCATCTTGAGCAATATCGCCCGTTGCTAAAATCACATCGATATGCGTTTGTTCGCGCTGAACTTTTTCCAGCACTAGACGCAAACTATCTTCGGTGTTTAATCCAAGCAACCGCCCTTCTGTGCTGGCAAACAGATGACTATCGGAAACTTGAACCACGCGTAGTGGTCGTTGTGTGTTTTTTTTCAAGATGCCATCCCTAAAGCGGACTCTTTTAGGACTTACGTGATTAGTGTTTATTTGCTCACGCTTCAACCGCACTTGACGGCCTTGCACTCACAAAACGCGCTAATTTCGATGAAGTATGTAAGTCCTGTCTTTATAGTTGTATTAAACGCAAGAATACAACTTTTTTCCAGCGACTCAATCAACAAATCGCCCAAATTTATTCAAATTTGCCAACTGCGCTGTAAATAAGCATTTTATGTCTTACGCATCTATGATTTATTTGTTCACATTTCAGCGGATTCAGTCGGCTTTAAGCTCACAAAACGCTCTACTCACGGCATATTGCTAAGTTTTGTCTATTTAGCATCAACCATTGTAACGCAATTAATGCAGGAGCGTTACTGACGCGGCCATCCATGAGTGCCTGAAAAGCGGTTTCTGCCTTGAGTACCGTGACTTTGATATCTTCACCCTCTTCGGGTAGGCCATGCAAGCCACCTGCATGACTCAAATCCGCTTGTGCGACAAACAGTGTAAACTTTTCGTTGCTACCACCCGGACTCATCAAATACGTCATGACTTTTTTAACATGCGTCAACGTGACACCCGCTTCTTCTAATGCTTCACGACACACCACGGTTTCCAATGTTTCGTCGTCATCGACACTATCTACCAAGCCCGCGACAATTTCAAGCTGCCACGGGTTTGATTCTGCTAATGCACCGACACGAAATTGCTCAATCATCAGCACTTCGTCACGTTGTGGATCATAAATTAACACACCAACGGCTTCAGGCTTGATTAAAAGCTCACGTTGAATCACGACGCCCATGCCACCCGCAAACTGGCGATGCTTTAAACGTACCACTTCTAAGCGTGAAAAGCCTTGATAAACCAAACGCTGTTCAATGATTTCAACATCTTGCTCACACGTAAAACCGTTGGTTGTCATGATAATTATACGACCTTATAAATCTCGCTGCCTTGCTCTTTAAACTCTTGCGACTTTTGGCTCATGCCATCTTCCGCTGCTTTTGCCGCATCCAAGCCATCCGCATAATCACGAACATCTTGGGTGATTTTCATTGAGCAAAACTTAGGCCCACACATTGAACAGAAATGCGCGACTTTATGCGCGTCTTTCGGCAAGGTTTCATCATGATAAGAGCGTGCTGTATCGGGGTCTAAACTCAAATTAAACTGGTCTTGCCATCTAAATTCAAACCGTGCTTTTGATAACGCATTGTCACGAATTTGTGCGCCGGGGTGACCTTTGGCTAAGTCGGCTGCATGAGCGGCAATTTTGTAAGTGATAATGCCATCTTTGACATCTTTCTTGTTCGGTAAGCCTAAATGCTCTTTCGGCGTGACGTAACACAACATCGCTGTACCGTACCAACCAATCATCGCTGCGCCAATGGCGGAGGTAATATGGTCGTAACCGGGTGCAATATCCGTCGTCAATGGGCCAAGCGTATAAAACGGGGCTTCATCACACCATTTTAACTGCAAGTCCATGTTTTCTTTAATCATGTGCATGGGGACGTGACCCGGCCCTTCAATCATGACCTGCACATCATGTTTCCACGCAATTTTGGTTAACTCACCCAGTGTTTTTAACTCGCCAAATTGTGCTTCGTCATTGGCATCTTGAATCGAACCCGGACGCAAACCATCACCCAAGGAAAACGACACATCATAGGCTTTCATGATTTCGCAGATGTCTTCAAAATGGGTATATAAAAAGTTTTCTTTATGATGCGCTAAACACCATTTCGCCATAATTGAACCACCACGCGAGACAATGCCCGTCAACCGTTTGGCCGTTAGCGGAATATAGCGTAACAGTACGCCTGCATGAATCGTGAAATAATCAACACCCTGCTCGGCTTGCTCAATCAAGGTATCACGAAAGATTTCCCATGTTAAATTTTCGGCAATACCATCCACTTTTTCTAAGGCTTGATAAATCGGTACTGTACCAATCGGGACAGGCGAATTACGCAAAATCCATTCGCGGGTTTCGTGAATATTTTTACCCGTCGACAAATCCATAATCGTGTCTGAACCCCAACGAATTGCCCACGTCATTTTTGCCACTTCATCTTCAATCGACGAAGCCAAGGCGGAGTTGCCAATATTACCGTTAATTTTCACTAAAAAATTACGACCAATAATCATCGGCTCTAATTCAGGATGGTTGATGTTGGCAGGAATAATCGCTCGGCCTAATGCCACTTCTTGACGGACAAATTCAGGCGTAATTTCTTTAGGGATAGACGCACCAAACGACTCACCCGCATGTTGATTTAACAAACCATTGGCACGGGCTTCTTGTAATTTTAAATTTTCCCGAATGGCAATATATTCCATTTCATGGGTGATAATGCCGCGTTTAGCATAGTGCATTTGACTGACATTTTTGCCTGCCAATGCCCGACGAGGTTGACGTAAATGACCAAAGCGTAACGGAGCAAGGGCAATATCTTTTTCACGTTGACGACCATAATACGAGCTTAAACCCTGTAATTGTTCGGTATCTTCACGTTCAACAATCCAGTTGTTACGGATGGCTTGTAAACCCTGACGAATATCAATCGTGGCGTTTGGATCAGTATAAACACCAGAAGTATCGTAGACGACGACGGGTAGGTTTTTCTCGCCACCTAAGCCTGTCGGCGTATCATCTAAATGAATCGCACGCATGGGCACTTGAATATCAGCGCGTGAGCCTTGCACATAAATTTTATGGGAAGAAGGAAAGCCTTTTACGGAGGCGGTATCGACTTGGGCGTTTTCACTTAAAAAATGGGAAGTTGTCATACGAAAATCTGTGTCTTTGAGTCGGCGAAAGAATGGTGGCGACTATACCCTTGTCCTTAGCCTTGTGCTACTAGCCAAGCCTGCTACGTGATAATCTGCGTGTAAAATTCTGTAGTTGATATTGCTTTAGCAGAGATAAACCAATACCCTCGCATCATTGTCCATACTCATCGGTATGTTGTTATGCGTCGTTTATTTCCTGTGTTACTGATTGCCTCCACTGCGGCTTCTACTTGCTATGCCTTAGATTTAGCGCAAGCCTATGAACAAGCACTTAAAAATGACCCTCAATGGGCTTCGATCACCAATCAATATTTGGCTGAAAACGAAAAAGAAAACCTAAGCCGTGAAGCTTTACGGCCAACAGTCGGCTTTACGGGTTCAGTGAACCGTAATAATGTTAGCCCAGATACGGGTTCTAGCTATAGCTACACAGGGACACAATTGGCGATCCAAGCACGTCAACCTTTGTATCGTGCGGACTTGTGGAAAGCCTATGAAAAAGCAAAAGCATTAACCTCGGTGAATGAAGCGACGTATCGCCAAAAGCAACAAGAGCAAGTGCAACGAGTCAGTGAGGCGTATTTTAACGTCTTACGCGCCGAAGAAACGTTAGGTGCGTCCAAGTCCGAAGAAGCGGCGTTAAAACGCCAATTAGAGCAAGCACAGAAGCGTTTTGATGTTGGTTTGATTGCCAAAACGGATGTTTTAGAAGCACAAGCACAATTAGACGGGGCAGTCGCCAACCGTATTAGCCAAGAAGTGGGTTTAGCCAGTGCGCGAGAAGTATTAGCGTCGATTATTGGTGGTGATGCTAGTGCCTTATCTTCATTACGTACCGACTTTATTGTCACCACACCACAGCCTAATAATCCCGATGACTGGGTAAAGTTAGCGCAAGAAAAAAATCCGCAATTAGCCACGGCGCGTTTTAACTATCAAGCAGCACAAGTCGCGCGGGAGGAACAGCGTACGTCCTATCGTCCTACCATTGATTTTGTTGCGTCGTTAAGCAATCGTGATAATGGTAGTGGTAATGCCGCCTCCTTTAATAATGGTCGGCAAATGGCTGCTGGTATTGAAATGCAATGGCCGTTATATACGGGTGGACGCACAGCAACCGCCATTAAACAAGCGAGTTATGCCAGTGATGCAGCGCGTGACCAAGTCACTTCGGTTGAGCGTCAATTGACAGCACAAACACGTACTGCCTATTTGAATGCCTCTGCCGATAGTTATCGGGTTGCCGCGCGTCAACAAGCGGTCAAATCGTCGGAAGCGGCGTTGGCGGCTACCAAAGCAGGTTATGATGTGGGTACACGTAATATTGTCGATGTGTTGCTTGCAGAACGTAATGTCTATGCGGCTAAACGTGACCACGCCAATTCGCGTTATGACTATGTGATTAACACAGTAAAACTACGTGCTGCCAGTGGACAATTAGGCGAAGTGGATATTAAAGAGCTGAATGGTTGGTTGGGTAAGTAAGACTTAGCTCATCAAGAAAGTCATAAGGGTGAAATTTTTGCTCTTATGATTTATTGCTGCCGCCATCAAACGGATTGATTAAACGAAGACCACAATTCTCAAAATCTTTTATATTGCGTGTTGCTATCGCAAAATCATGTACTCGCGCAATAGCGGCTATTTGTGCGTCGGCAAAACTCAAAGGTTGACCAATATCATCACGAAAAGTACGAAGTTGTGCCGCTATTATCGCTTCTTCGTATCCAAACACCCGTATCCTCTGCTTAAATCCATTTTCAACGAATTGATGAAACTGTATCAGCAACGCTTGCTTTCGATTACCTTCGGGCATACGTTTTAGTCCATACATGATTTCTGTAATGGTGATTGAACTGGTAAATAAACAGCTTAGAGGCTGAGCATAAAGCCATTCTGTCACTTGTGTCTGAGGGTTTGGACGCATCAACTCAGAAATGACATTGGTATCCAGTAAAATCATTCAAAATCCACCCTTCTGTCTTGCTGCTGGCTTCTTGGTTCAATCACTAATTCTTCATTTGGATTTTGCGCGGGCGGCACGTCTTTAAAAAAACTCAATAAATAACTACCCATCAACAATGAACCTGCATCCGTTACGACATCATCTGTATTGAGTACCATAAACGTGACTTCAACACGATGATTACGCATTTGCTCGGGCACTGGAATCATATCTTGAGGATGGTCGTAGATTTGGCGTAATGCGTACATAATCGTTACTCAGCATTCGAATTAATGGCTTTGACTATAACAAAAAAGACGCGGCTAGGCGTCTTTTAAGTGTTAGTACACATCAATCCTACATCACGACTGACAAACATTCACCCCAATAACCCCAACCACAATTAGCGCAGTAAAAAACAATTTACTCACCGAATACACTTCATTCAAAAAACAAAACGCAATCAAATTCGAAATAGTCAACACCGAACCCGTAATCACTGACGAAGCAAAACCCAAGTCATATACCTTCAATACTTTTGACCACGTAACAAAAGCAACCGTATAAGAAACTAACGCCATCGCCATAAAAATAGCCTTATTTTCAAAGGCATAAACACGCGCTAAATATGTCCCGAAGACATTAAAAAAAATGGTCAAGGCGATATAAATACCGCCTGCGGTCATCGTTAAACCCATGATATTCATTTTAGTAACTGGTCATCTTTAATTGCCACTAACTGTGCACTGGTGTTGTGTTGCATTGTGCCGCGTTGATTTTTTCGGTTAAACATCTTCGATAAATCATCAAACACGGTGTACAACACAGGCACAACAATCAGCGTCAACAAGGTAGATGTTAAAACACCGCCAATCAACGCATGAGCCATTGGCGAGCGTTGTTCTGCGCCCTCGCCTAAGCCCATTGCTAACGGCACCATCCCCATAATCATCGCGGCGGTGGTCATTAAAATAGGACGTAAACGGGTACGACCAGCGCACATAATGGCTTGTTCTCGGTTCATGCCATCGGCAACGGCTTTTTGAATAAAATCAACCAACAGAATGGCGTTTTTCGTCACTAAGCCCATCAACATAACAATGCCAATAATGGAAAAAATATTGAGTGTGCTATGGAAAATATATAACGATAAAAAGACACCCACTAACGATAAAGGCAACGACGACATAATCGTTAACGGATGCAAAAAGCTATTAAACTGCGCGCCTAAGACAAAATAAATAAACAACACTGCTAACAGAAGGGCTGTTTTGGCATAACCCAACGATTCTTCCATATCTTTATTTTGGCCTTGGGTTTGAAAGCGATAACCTGCGGGCAAAGCCATACTCTCTGCGACTGCTTTCATATCGGCACCGACATCGCCTGCGGGTCTGCCCATGACATTGGCGGAGAACAACACTTCACGGTATAAATTACGGCGGTTAATTTGTGATGCCCCTTGCGCGTCATCAATCCGTGCAACCTCGCCTAAAGCCACCATTTCAGGTTGGCCTGTGACTGGGTTAATACGGCTACTGGCAAGCGGCAAGCCCCAAATATCGTCGCTGTCATGACGTTGCGATTCGGCTAATTGCACTCGCACATCGTAATTTTCGCCTTGTGGGTCTTGCCATGTTGTTACGGCATCACCTGCTAATAACGGACGTAAAGCGATGCCAATTTGACTAACGGATAAACCTGCATCGGCAGCTCGTTCTCTATCGACTTTAATGGCATAAGCGGGACGAGACGATTTTAGCGAGCTTTCTAAATCAACAACACCTTCTACTTTACTGACTTTCGCTTGATACTCGGCAGCAATCGCTCTTAACTGTGCTAAATCTTGCCCTTGGAGTGAAATTTGAATCGGTTTTAAACCGCCACCAATAGATTCTTTTGCGGCAGCGACAGAACTAATTTCAACACCATTCATATTGCTTAAACGTTCACGCAGCACGTTAACCAGTTCTTTTTGCGAAATACTGCGTTTTGCTTTTGGCACTAACCTTACGCGAATACCAACGCGATTTTTACCTGCTTCCATACCACTGTTAATGGTGGCATACGTGGCAACAACACCTTCATAACCGCGAATCACCGCTTCTACTTGTTCGGTTTTTTGTTGGGTATACGCTAATGATGAACCTGTAGGCGTAGATAATTTGATGCTGATTTCACTTAAATCAGGCTCAGGGACAAACTCTTTGCCAACTTGGGTCGATAACATCAACGCCAATAACAACGAGGAGAAAGCAACAATTAAGGTTTCACGACGATGTCTTAACGCCCAACGAATCACACGCGCATACACTTGGCCTAGACTTTCCACCCACGCATCAAAACGACTAAAAATCCGCTCACAGAATTGACCAAACACTGTGCTTGCTTGATCTTTTTTATTAAAACGCTGAAGAAACTTATTTAAACTTTCATCATCGCTATGCGTTGGCCGATGGTTATGCGGCTCTTTCCAAATGCTCGATAACATCGGGTCTAAGGTAAAGCTGACAAACATCGACAACAACACCGCACAGGCGACGGCAACACCAAACTGATAAAAGAATCGACCAATAATGCCGCCCATAAAAGCCACAGGAAGGAAGACAACCACAATGGTTAAGGTCGTGGCTAATACCGCCAAGCCAATTTCGCGTGTACCGTCCATTGCCGCGTGATACGAACTTTTACCCATTGCCGCGTGACGAACAATGTTTTCACGAACCACAATGGCATCATCAATCAATAAACCAATACACAACGATAACGCCATTAGGGTCATGGTATTGAGCGAGAGATTAAAAACATATAAACAAAAAATCGTGCCTAATAAGGCAATCGGCAAGGTCAAACTGGTGATGACGGTTGACCGCCATGACCCTAAAAATAAAAACACCACGGTAATGGCTAAAATTGCGCCTTCAAACAAGGTCGATTGCACATCATGTAACGATGCACGTACTGAACGCGCACTGTCTGCCACTTCTAACATGCTTACGCCTGATGGCAAGCTGGTACGGACATCATCGGCAGCAGCTCGCACACTATCAACGACGGTAATGGTATTTGCTCCTGACATTTTGACAATATCAATACTGACGGCACGATGACCATTGACTAAAGCCAAAGAACTCGGCTCTTGCTCGCTGTCTTTAATGTCCGCAACTTGCGATAAATAGACGGGTGATTGACCACGCATGGCGACAATCATATTTTGAAAGTCTTCGGGCGAGGTCATGCGTCCTTCTAATTGAACAACACGCTCTTGTACCCCACTCACCACCGTACCTGTCGGCATATCCGCGCTATCGGCACGCAGCGCATTTAATACTTCACCGACACCCACACCTAAAGCTTGCATCCGCTCAGGCTGTAGTTGTACCGCTATCTCTCGACGTAATCCGCCGACTACTTCGATTTTGCCCACACCTTCGACATTTTGCAGACGACGTACCACTTGCTGTTCGACTAAAGTGGTTAAATCACGAGTGCTCATGGTAGCCGACTGAAATGCAATCGACATCACGGGTGACGATTCTGGACGATAACGCTCAACTAAAGGCTCTTTAATATCACCACGAAAACGTGTGCGAACTGAGGCGACTTTATCGCGCACGTCCTGCACGGCTGTGCCAATCGACACACCCAAAGCAAATTCAACAGCAATGCTTGAGCGACCTTCATAGGATTTAGAAATAATCCGACGCACACCAGGTATGGTGTTGATACTGTCTTCGAGTTTACGAGTAACATCACTTTCGACAGCTTCGGGTGATGCGCCAGCGTAATCGGTAGTAATCATGACATAGGGAAACTCAATATCGGGAAACTCCTCGACACTGAGCTCGCGCCACGAAAAAAGCCCTAATACCATCAGGGCTAACATCATCATGGAGGCAAAAACGGGATTTTTAATGGAGATACGGGTTAACCACATGATTAACGACCTCCTTTGATATGCACTACTCGCCCTTCATTGTTTGGCAATGGTGGCAGTAATAACACGCGTTCTCCTTGTTGTAAGCCTTTGACTAAGACCACGCCTTTAGCTTCATCACGACGACCTAAAATCACTTCTTGCGCCGCTAAACGATTATCACGGATGACATGAACTTGGCTTTTGCCTTTATTATCTTGCACCGATGAAAATGGCACGGAAACGCCTGCTACTGCGTTATCATCCCGAATTTCGCCTTTGGCAAATAATCCTGCACGCAATAAACCTAAGTTATTGTTGACCAGTGCATAAACATCGACACGACGACTACCGCCACGCGCCACTGGATTGATACGGGTGATACGACCAACAAAGGTTTTGTCGGCATACCCATCAGCAGTAAAATACAATAATTGACCAACACGGATGGCCGTCACTTCCGTAGCGGCCACTTGCGCCACTAACTCCACTTGTGACAAATCGACAATTTTTAATACTGGGGTATTTGGGGCAACACTTTGTCCTGTATCCACTAAACGCTCAGAAATCACGCCAGCAAAAGGTGCACGAACGACCATATCCGCTAGTTGTTGGCGCGCTTGCAACACTGATACTTCCGCCGACTTGACTTGAGCATTGCGAATATCAACTTGCTTCTCGGCATTGGCTAATTCGGTAGCGGAAGCATATTCTTTTTGTTGTAGCGGTTTGATGCGTTCTAAGTTTTGTTGCGTGAGTGCAGCTTCTGCACGTGCAGTTAACAGCGAGGCTTCTGCTTGCTGTAAACGTGCGTTTAAATCACGATCATCTTGCGTGACTAATACTTGTCCTGCACGCACACTCTGCCCTTCGCGCACGCCTATGGCTTTGATTTCACCTGCAACACGGGCATTTAAAATCGTTTGCCGAACAGGAGCAATTGTGCCTGTGACATGAATATCATTGGAAAAACGTGCGGATTGCACGGTGACAATATCCGCGGGGCTTAACTCTAAAAACTTTTCTTCTGCACCCATCTTGCTGCGTGATTCGTCTGGCCACCACCACACCGTCAAAATAATCGCCCACAGTAGTGCAGTAAAGGCAAAACCGCGCTTTTGCGCGGTGGATGTTGGGACGGAGGGAACTGATGACTTCATGTTAAAGCCTGCCACTTTCAAAATAAGGAATCCGATGACTGTCTAATACAGGTTGGAACTCATCCTTAAAGGCAACTGTATATTGTGTTGCTTTGAGGGGGATAGTACGAAATTCGTCTAACACGGAACAACGAGGGTCTTCGTTGGATAATGTTAAGGTCATCGCACGACTGCCTCGCTCCATCACATGTTGCCACGCGCTATGTAATAAATCACGAAACGCATCACTATCTCTAGGATGGGTTAAAGGCGAATGTAAGGCGTAATAGTCAAAGGTTTTACCTTTAGCGGGTAAAATAAAACCGCCTCTGAAACTACTCCACGCATTATAAAACGGACGAAACATCGCCACCGAACGACTGTAATCAACCACCCGTGTTTGCTTAAACGACTTTTGATTCCATAAACCGACTAAGCCACAGACATCGTTATCACTGTCGATTAAAACCAAAAAATCACCGATGCTTAAACCATTAAAATACGGCAAACCTGCTTCTACATCCCAAAAGTTATAGGCAGGTAAAAACTGATAATGCGCTGCCATATCACTAATAAAACGATTCATCGCGGGAATATCAGCAACAGTGGCTTTGCGTACTTTTTTTGTCGAAGCGGGACTGCTGCGTTTACAACCTGTAATTGTGTGCGTGACGATGCCGCCCATCGGTTTGAAAATGGGCAAACCTGCGCGACCACCTTCTAAAGCGCCACGTGACTTTTCGTTTTCTTCTAAAATCACTGACTGATACCATGTATCTTGAATACACTCTTTTACGGCACGATTGATATAAATCAGCACCCGACTGCCTTGATATTCAGGGGCAATCCGCAAATCTGAACCATAACGAATGGTTTGCGCTGTACCATCAACAAAGACATCACGCACACCCAAATTTAACATCGCCACCACCGCGTTATCACTACGACGCTCGACGACTAAGGTATGGGGTTGTTGATGTGACACTAACGCCGATTGAAAATAATCAGGCGTGCGCTCAAAAGCAAATTGCACTCCGTTTGAAGGTTGTGGCGAGCCAATCAACGACAAAATAGCTGAGTTATCGGCGGAAGTAGCGGGACGAATGGCAAAAGGCGTACTCATGATGCACGCTCCAAGACACTATCCGCGACTAAAGCAAAAGCCAATTCGGGCAATATTTTTTGCACCGCTTGACGTTGCACTCGACGTACAGGCTCAGGTTTGATATTGCCTTCAATCATACCGCCCGCAATCGCGACATCTTGGCAAATACGCCAACCATCTTGAGCAATCATCGCCATTGCTGGCTCTAATTGGCGTAAATCACGCGCGAGTTCATAATGAAAATGACCACGCAATTCACGTTCGACCCATGCTGACGCTTCGGCACACACACGATACGATGCTTGTTCTTTGTCACTACTAAACAAAGCAATATAACGCGGACGACTTTGGTTTTCGCCATTCACCGCCATTAAGGTCACTGGCTCTAAACCAAAACGACTCGCAGCACTGGCTAATACTTGGCGCGCTGCTTCAGGAGACATTTTTTCGCCGACTAAATCGACACCAAAACGTCGCCCCATGAATTTAAAGCACGGCACATCACCCCAAAAACCATCAACAGCAATTCGGTCATCTAATTGATAACGTAATAAACCGTTACCACTGGTAATGATCGGGCTAACAATATCGCCCTCTTTTAATTCCCACGGCGCGAGAATGCCGCCATTTTGTAAGTCTTCAAATTCATAAACATGGCTACGATAGGCTAAAGGATACTGACCATCTATCGGAATAGTCACTACACCTTCGGTCGCCCATAAGCCTTTGCCTTCAAAGGCTGCCTGAGGGAAACAGGCTTTCAATTGTTGCGCCCACGGTGCTGCATCGGCGGTATCCCAAGCAGAAACCAACGCCAAATTTGGCCATAACTCTGCACCTAACACCGACGGATGTAAGCGTAATACCCGCGCTAATTCTTTTGCTCGTTTAGGTGCGTGTGGTGCTTTTAAGTTTTTTAATGAAGTCGCACGATGCCGCCAATTGCCAGAGGACAAGACATCAATAATTTGCTCTGCCCAGACAGGAATCGCTTCTAACAACTGCAAAGCAAAGGTTGGACTCCAAACTGACAGCATCCGTAAATCGTTATTCGCCACAAGAAAACACAAGGTTGCGAATAACGCATCATCGGCACTAGCCGCCAACGCCACATCCGCAGGAACGGCTTGTGATTGTCCCGCTAAAACACGTTTTACCGTGCCTAACAATTCACTATCGTCGTTCAAATTTCCACTTAATTCAGCAAATTGACTTTGTGGTAACCACGACACCGACCAATAATGGGTGCCACCGTTCAATCCACGATGATGACGGTACATACTCGCCAACCAAGGCGCAATCGCGGAGTCCAATTCATCAATAAAGGCTTTGGTATAGGGAATCAGTTTGAGTTTTTCTGACGAACCACTGGTCGGTTGATAACGAACCAAAGGGCTACTAGTGAGCAAGGACTCACCCCGACGTTGTGCGTTAATCGCCTCTTGCCATTGTCCGTAACGCGTGACAGGCTGATTAACAGCAAACTCTTCCCATGTCGGAATAGAGGTTTTTACACGACCATTGGCCGCCGTCACTTGTTGCAGAATATTAGCCTGCTTTTGCCGCTGCACAAACTCCAAGTGTTTACTGTCTTTACGAAACGCATTATCGGAACGACGACAAGCCAATTGTAACGCTTGATGGGTTAGGCGATTTAACATAACAACTCCTAACGCCGTTAAGCGCGACGTTTGATGGGCGTAACAACATCATCAAAAGAGTGCAGCGGACGCACTTCTGCCATCACAGGTTTTGTTTGACGAGCCTTCGCTTGTAAAGCCTCTTTTCGGCCTTTGCTCATGGGCTTAGTGGCAAAACGTAAGGCATATTTTCCGAGGGTATTCCAATCAAAAACCCCTACACAGGGTAACTCTGTGCCGCGTCGCCATTCAGGATTACGTTGCTCAAAGAAATCAATTTTATGATTTTCACGGCGCATGGTGTCGGTAATGTCGGCGACATCCCCTTTTAAGCACTGATAGTCGCTACCAAAATCTAAAATGCGTTTTTCAGCATCGTAATAGTCCGCAAACATTTGCTTGCAATAACTATCAACCACTTCTGCAAGATGAGGGTCTTTGTTTTCAGGATTAGGATAATAATTAAAGAAATTATTAGCCAATAATAAATAGGTTTTAAAACCTTTAGAAATCAATAACCAATGTATGGCTTGACGGGGATAACGTACTTTTTCAGCGATCATAAACTTATAGAATGCCATCTGTAAGGCTCTTGAACCCCAGTAGGCTTTTTCAATCACGGTATCACCACTAAAGACCGCACGGGCGGCTTTGCGTTGAACAACAATATCGCAGGTCATCACCGTCGAAAAACCAACCACTCGGTCTTCTTTAGGATCATAGAGCACAAATGCACCCGTTTTATTACTCAGGTCACGCAGGAAAATATCCCATGTCGTGTTCTCGTAATACTGGCAGTAAATACCATACATTTGGCGAATGTCATGGACATCAATTCGAGCGACAGGTTTGTAAATTGCGCTCAGAGAATGCTTGGCAGAGTTAGTTTTCATGTTTTTTTCTTCTTTGATTTATTTTACAGTGTTATTTTCGTCGGAATTTTACTACCAGTCATCCACCTAATCGGCCATAATCTGTGCTTAAACGGCCAATGCGATAATTTTTCATAGCCACATAGGATTTGCCCGCGTTACACTTGTCACTAATAAAAAATTAAATGAATAAAACGATGAATAAATATGGACATTAATGACCTGCCTTTTTTGCCTGTGATTTACCTCAATAAGCTAGTCGAAGAAATGACCGAAGAAAACATTCAAACCGAACAGATTTTTCGGGAATGTGGCATTAATAGCTCGGTCATGACCAAACCAGAAGCTTTTTTGTCGGTCTATCAAGCGCGTGCCGTGATTAACCACTATCTAGCACTGACTCAGCAGCCATTCGCAGGTTTACACTTTGGTCAACGCTTAGACCTAATGACGCATGGCTTATTTGCTTATGTTTTTAGTGCGCGTGTGCCCTTTCGTGAGTTAATGACCCATATTTTGTACTATATGCAGGTACGTATCCCCTTGATGGTGTTGAGTATTCGCCATGAGAGCAACTACATTGCCATTGGTGTCAGCTATCGCCATCACCTACAAGAAACAGAATCGTTTGTGACACAAGTTTTTTTGAGCAGCATGTACACCCTAGTCGCCATGGTGACTAAACATTGTACCTTGCACTTTGAAAGTCGGGTTTTGTCTGATACGCGTGGTATTGAGAAAATAATTAGCGCACCGATTGAAATCGGCCATCATTGCAATGAAATTCGTATTTATGCTGCTAAGCAGACTCATCACACCTCTTCTTTAAGCATCGAAAAAACTGAGGCTCTTAACGACCACGATTTAATCGTCAGAATACGAACCTATCTGTTAAGCCATGCCAATATGCCGATTTCAGTTGAAGATACCGCAGCACACTTTAAAATGAATGTTAATACACTACATCATCGTTTAACCAACAATGGCACAAGCTTTAATGAGATTCGCTCAGACTTGCATCGTCATACCACATCCCCCGTCGTCACCGAAAATAAGGATGATTTTGAAGATCATGGTTTAGCGGTCAGAATGCGTGCTTATCTCTTAACCCAAGTCGATCAACCAGTCAGTGCCGAAGATGCTGCGCAACATTTTCACATGAGCGTCAGAACACTACGCCGTCGTTTGGCCGACATCGGCATGAGCTTCAACGATATTCGCCTGCAAGTCCGCATGGACGCAGCAACAAGCTATCTAAAAACATCGAATTTAAGTATTGCGCGTATTTCAGGCGTGGTGGGTTACAGCGATCAAGCCAGTTTTACTCGCGCCTTTCAAAAATGGGGTGGTGAAACGCCCGATGTGGTACGTAAAAAGCATCGACAAGCGACCAAACGAGTAGAAACAAGCCAACAATAAAACAGGATGCTTGGGTTGATTACCGACATTCGGGTAAAATGCCAGCTTATCCAACTCACTTGCCCATCTTTTTTAATGAATAGGGAATCATTCACGTCATGAACAGCCTTTTCAATACGGTACTTGGCCACGCCAAGCGACGCTGTCTCGCCATCATGGCTTATACATTTATGCTCTTAGCAAACACGGCACAAGCGCAAACGTTTTGTGTCTTTGATGTGCTTGGCGTACAAGGGCCGTTTTATGGCACGATGCTCGAATACTCGACCATTGCCCGTAAATGGGGGGTCAAACTCGAACTCAAACCGTATACCAACGAAGAAAAAGCGGTAGAAGATTTCAACTCTGGTGTCTGTGATTTAATCTCCATTACGGGAATTCGTGCGCGTGATTTCAACCTATTTTCGAGTAGCATTGAGGCAATTGGTGGCATTAACAATGACGCGCAAATGAAAAGCGTCATTGAAACGATTTCTCGCCCCGAAGCCGCCAAATTAATGGCGCAAGACGGTTATGAAGTTGCAGGGGTATTACCTATTGGTGGCGTGTATTTATTCTTAAACGACCGTAGTATTAACTCCGTTGACAAAATCAAAGGTAAAAAAATCGCTATTCTTGCACATGACCTCGTGCAATTACGCCTAGCCGAACGCTTAGGCTTTCAAGCCTTAGCCGCCGACATTGATGACTTTGTTCTTAAATTCAACCAAGGCAATGCGGATATTTTACCTGCGCCTGCGATTGCCTATATGCCCTTAGAACTGTTCAAAGGGGTTGGCAATAAAGGCTTGGTGCTAAAAATGCCAATTAGCTATTTAAGCCTACAAGTCCTGTTACGCAGCGACAAATTTCCTGCCAATTATGGCCAAAAATCACGTACGTATTTTACCAGTATGTTTGATAGCTTATTAAAACCAACTCGTCAGGCAGAACAAGAAATTCTCTATTTCTTTCCTGCACCCGATGGCGAATATGATAACTACCAAGCGTTATTGCGCGATGCCCGCATCAGCATGACCCAAGAAGGCATTTATGACACCAAGATGATGAGCTTGTTGAAAAAAGTACGCTGTAAAAATCAATCTAATCGCGCTGAATGCACGGATGGTAAGGAGTAAATCATGAAAAAATCATTTGCCGCAGGCGTGTTATCATTGCTATTGAGCAACATGAGTTATGCTGACTCCATCTTAAATAAAAGTTCCGCCAACAAATTCATCCAAGACTTTTATAGTGCCATTAAAAAACATGATTATAAAAAAGTGGATTTAATGGTGGCCGATAATGCAAAAATCAAATTGCACTTACTAAAAATGGAACAAACCTTTACCCTCAGCAAAGCGGACTACTTACAACAAATCAAAGCCAATTGGCACTTTGCGACGCAAGAACAGTTTGATCTGAAAGATATCAACTACATCACGACTCAAGAAGGTTTGTCAGGCACGCTTTCCCTTAAACTGATTGAAAGCAAAGAGATTTTAGGCGAAAAATCCTCACAAGAACACACAATGGAAATAGGCTTAGTGGTGGCTGACGACATGATTAAACTGTCGGAATTAAAATCCAAGACGACGTTTTAAGCTATGCCAGACCTACTTCCTCACATTGAAATTAATCCCAAAACACCCGCTACCGCCAGCGTGATTTGGTTACATGGCTTAGGTGCTGATGGTCATGATTTTGCGCCTCTTGTTCCTGAGCTAAAGCTCCCTAGTTCAATGGCGGTGCGCTTTATTTTTCCTCATGCGCCAGCTATTCCTGTCACGATTAATGGCGGTTATATCATGCCTGCATGGTATGACATTTTAGCGATGAATCTTGAGCGTGAAATTGACGAAGCACAACTGCTCGCCTCTAGTCATGCGATTAGTGCATTAATTGATCGTGAAATTGAGCGAGGTATTGATAGTCGGCGCATTATTATCGCAGGATTTTCACAAGGCGGAGCAGTGGCTTATCACGCAGCATTAAGTTATCCAAAACCTTTAGGGGGGTTAATGGCGTTATCAAGCTATTTTGCAACGCATAAAACCTTAGTGCCTAATGCAGCCAACGCAACATTAGCTATTGCCATTTTTCATGGCGTTTATGACAGTGTCGTCAGTGAAACACTCGGCGGCCAAGCCTTACAGGCCTTACGTCGTCAAGGTTTTAGCCCTGTCTATAAAAGTTATTTAATGGAACATGAAGTGTGCATGGAAGAAGTGGCGGATATTTCTCAGTGGTTGCAAGCGCGTTTAGCGTAGGGGCGAATTTATTCGCCCATAGAGCAGCAGACAAGGCGAAGGCGAATGAATTCGCCCCTACGATGTATCAAATAGTCAGTTTATCAATCCTGATAACCGGGATTTTTTCGATCTAACTTTCTTAACAACGCCGGCCACGCCAGCGCACCACCCATACCTAACGTCACTTGCGCCACTTGAGTCGTGGCCATCGCCAAAATACTATCAGGAATATGAATCAACTCGCCGCCACCTGATTGAGCGCGTACCTGCACCATACAAGCGGCCTCAAAAATATACATCGCTAAAAAGGCTTCGGCGACGGAAGAACCGACGGTTAACATCCCGTGATTACGCAACATCAAAAAGGTTTTATCGCCAAAGTCTTTGAGCAATCTCGGCTTTTCACCTTCCAATAACGCAACACCTTCATAATCATGATACGCCAATGACGACAAGACGAAAAAAGATTGTTGTGATAACGGTAACACGCCATTTTTTTGTGCTGACACGGCGACACCATTCACTGAATGCGTGTGCATAACACAAATTGCATCATGACGAGCCGCGTGAATACAACTATGAATCAGAAAACCTGCGGGATTGATCGGATACGGAGAGTCAATCACTTTCTCTCCTGCTAAATTAATTTTCACTAAGGATGATGCAGTGATTTCTTCAAACATCATGCCGTAAGGGTTAATCAGAAAGTGTTCAGTATTCGGAATTTTTACCGTGATATGGGTAAAAATCAGATCATCCCAACCATAAAGAGCCACCAGTCGATAGGCGGCGGCTAAATCCACTCGTGCTTGCCATTCTTCGGGGGATACTTGGCTTTTGATGCTATTGGTCATTGTTATCTCCATGTGATTTATTTAGATGTTTAACCTTCGACTCCGCTCAGGGAGCGTTTAAGCGTTGACTGAGCGGAGTCATGGCGGCTGAGCGGAGTCGAAGCCAAGCCTAATGTTGAGCTCATTGAGCTTAGACTGATTAGCCCAAAAATCCAACTCTCAACAAAGCCTAAAACAACCTTGCAATCAATGCCGTCACCGCCGTTTCGACCCGTAAAATCCGCTCGCCCAATTCAACCGCTGTAAATCCCTGCTGCGCAAGCAAATCCACTTCATAAGGAATAAATCCCCCTTCGCAACCAATCGCCAACGTCACCGATTGATTGACAGCACGAGGACAAGATTGTTCAGCAATGGGATGGGCAACTAAACGCAAGCTATTGGCACTTAAACTCGGCAAACGATCTTCAACAAAGGGCTTAAAACGTTTTTCGAGCATCACTTCGGGCAATACCGTATCGCGGGCTTGTTCTAAACCTAAGATTAATTCGTGCTGAATCGCTTCGGGCTGCAAAAATGGGCTATCCCAAAAGCTTTTTTCCACACGATAACTATTCATCAATATCAAACGCGGCACACCCATTGTCGCCACCGTTTGCAAAATACGTTTTAACATTTTCGGGCGCGGCAATGCTAACAATAGAGTTAACGGTAATTTTGCAGGCGGAGCTTGGGTGAGCTGAAATTGGAGGTGTAAGGCTTGATCATCCAAGCGAATAATTTCACCCTCGCCCATCTGTCCATTCATCATGCCAACACGTAATGTTTGCCCAACTTGCGCTTGATGTACCGATAAAACGTGTTGTAAACGACGACCTGTTAAAATAGCAATGTTAGTTTGAGGACAGTCTTGGGGGGTTAAGAGTATAAGGTTCATAAAGATTTTTTATTAGATAATAAAAAGTATTAAGAAACGGGTCTTCGGACTTTGAAGACTTCGCTTCGTCAACCTCATAGCAGATAACAACAAAAGTTTCACCGTTCGTGGTAAGCCTGTCCCCCAAGGGGATTCCCTGCGGGGCTCGAACCACCCTTCGACAAGCTCAGTGCGAACGGAAAACACAAACAAACTTTCGTTTAGGCACTTAGCTGACTAGCCTACATATTTTTCAGCGCGTTAATCTGCTGTTTAAAATATCTGAGACGCTCCAAACGAGTAGTAATCTCCGCATTACAAGATTGCCTAAACTCATTTAGCGAACTTGATGAGGGCGTAGGCTCTGCCTTAGAAACACGATACATGAGTTGTGCAAGGCGTTGCAGCATCGCATCGGGATTAGCACCTTTTTGCCGAAGCTCACTCATATTCGCTATACGCTCGCGCATATATGCTTCTATGCGTCCAATAGTGACGGTGTCTTTTGTTTTACCCACATGACCACTAGCTACCGCCATATCCCAACCGCCCGTGACGACATTACAAAACTCCTCGGGGGCATTAGGGTTATTTTCCATGTCTAGGGCTATTTTTTTGACACCATTTTGCAAGGTCACTGTTTTGGCATCTTTGCCACAAGGTAACTGACTAAAAACTTTTCGACCTGCTTCTTCGCAGGTATAAATTTCTGCATGAGCCGAAAAAACACTCAACATCACTAATAAAGCAACTAAAAATCGCATATACATTTTCACCTAAAGATGTATGGTGCACAATGCTCACCCTACCAAGACTCAATTCAAATTATCTGCACAATGAAACTCTAACCCTAGCGTTTCAGCAATTAAATCTATATCGGAATCATCTTTAGCTTTCGCTATAAATACACGATAGGAGCTCCATCCTGTATCCCAATACCACACATGAAAGCCATGTTCTGCAAATGCGTTGTTAACATCAAGAAAAAACTCAGCAGGATCGTCAAAGTCTAGACCTCCGTCTGCATTTAATTGCACGGGGATGTGGCGAATATTCGCAATACGCTGTAAATTCACCAGCATCAGATCAAATTCATCATAGTCAGTATGAGATAATACTCCGTCTAAAGCTGTGTCTATAGGATCAATAATATCAAGTGATTCGTCTTCAAAAGCGTCACTTTCAAAACAACCTTCAAAATCCTCAAAACGTTTTTGGGCTAATTCGCTATTATCCCACATCAATAACTGGCACAACTTTTTTACTGCATCAAGCTTTTCTACACCACTCATAATCCTTTCCTATTGTTATTCGCTATTAATAAATAGCACGCCATTCTAACGACAAACAGAACAATATCAAACGGTGGTTTTACACCAAGCGACATAACTTGACTTACCGTCCTTCCCCTTGCATCACCACCAAATCTTCCGCCTTTAACTCCTCAGGCCGCTCATCACAAAAGTCTTTATTCACCCGTTTTAATGCACCGCACATTTTATCTAAACGCTTATCGGTGGCTTGCATGTGGTCTAATAACACTCGCAATGCTTCAACGACAGGATCAGGCAAATCAGGCGTTGCTGCGTAAGCCTGAAAACCAATTTTTTGCGCAAACTCTAAACGGGATTGCTCGTCGGGTGCAGTTTCTAATACTTGTTTCAAAATCACTCGTGCAGGATTACCCACTGCTGTTGCGCCCGCAGGTAAAGCTTTAGTCACCACCGCGTTCGAACCAATTTTTGCACCTTTACCCACCGTAAAAGGCCCTAGTACTTTTGCCCCTGCACCAACAACAACACCATCTTCTAAGGTTGGATGACGTTTGCCTTTTTGCCATGTCGTGCCGCCTAACGTCACACCATGATAGAGCGTCACATCATCACCAATTTCGGCGGTTTCACCAATCACGACACCCATGCCATGATCTATAAAAAAGCGACGGCCAATTTTAGCGGCGGGATGAATTTCTATGCCTGTTAAAAAACGACCAAAAGTAGAAACCGCGCGCGCTGTGCCTTTTAATTCTGATTGCCATAAACCATGCGCCACACGATGCAATGCAATGGCATGAATGCCGGGGTAATTAATGATCACTTCTAAGGTATTTCGCGCCGCAGGGTCACGAGCAAATACCGATTGCACGTCTTCACGTAACTGCTCTAACAATGGAAACTTCATCATTAACCCTTCTCTTTTTAGAACACGTTTACTTTTTTAACTCTGCGGCCATTGCCTGTATGCGGCTAAAAATACCACGCCACAAGTTGTACTCTAATCTATCTAAACGTAAACGGCCAAACATCCGTCTGATCCGTGCAGGCATTTGTCGGGGATTTGCAGGGTTAAAAAAGCCAGAATCAACCAATGCGGCTTCAAAATGGCTAAAAAATTGCTCCATTTCACTGGTTGGCACTAAATCTTCATCCCACGGCGCGTGTGAAATGGGCATTGCTCGATCATTGACGACGCCTTTTTCCGCTAACAGATGCGCCATTCGCACTTCATAAGCAATAACCTGTACCGCCGAGGCAACATTCAACACGCCATATTCTTCGTCACTGGGAATCGACACGTGATATTGACACAGATGTAACTCCTCATTGGTTAAACCGCGATCTTCACGACCAAACACAATCGCTACCGCATGACGCTCAGACTCTAAACGGGCTAATTCGCCTGTTTCACGGGCATCTAATAATGGCCATGGGATTGTACGGCTCCGCGCACTTGCGCCAATCACCAAAGAGCAATCGGCAATGGCTTCTTCTAAGGTAGCCACCACTTTAGCAGTTGCCAAAACATCGGACGCGCCCGCTGCCAAGGCTGTCGCCTCACTACTCGGAAAAATTCTGGGATCAACTAACACTAATTGGCGCAAGCCCATCGTTTTCATGGCGCGGGCGGCAGAACCAATATTGGCGGACAAACTGGTATTCACTAAGACAATGCGAATATTACTAAACATACTTTTTTCATCAATCAGAAAGGACTTCCCGACAATGTTAGCAAATTAACCGCCAACTCTCTGCTATAATATGCCGCCCTTTTAGTTCTTTAAGATAAGAGTCTCATTCAATGTCCATGCAACCCATGCTCACAATGGCTGTTCGCGCTGCTAAACAGGCAGGCGAAATGATTGCCAAGGCCGCCCAACAACTCCAATTTATTGATATTGAAGTCGAAGCGAAAGGCGTTAATGACTTTGTGACCCGTGTGGATAAAGATGCTGAACGCATTATTATTGAAAACCTTCGCAAAGCTTACCCGATTCATAGCTTTCAGGCCGAAGAATGCGGTTATATCGAAGGTAAAGGTGAAGGCAAAGAATGGGTTTGGATTATTGACCCTTTAGACGGCACAACCAATTTCATTCATGGTTTTCCGCAATTTGCCGTCAGTATTGCCGTGCAATATAAAGGCATTACCGAACACGCAGTCGTTTATGACCCAATTAATGAAGAATGTTTTAGCGCCAGTCGTGGTTCAGGCACGACCTTAAATGGTCGTCGCTTACGTATTAGTGAGCGTCGTGGTTTAGAAGGCGCATTAATCGGTACAGGCTTTCCTTTCCGTCCAGACCAACACAGTTATTTAGACTCCTATTTAAGTGCCTTCAAAGAAGTAGCGTTAAACACTGCGGGGATTCGTCGTGCGGGTGCAGCTTCGTTAGATTTAGCGTATGTCGCTGCAGGTCGTTTGGATGGCTTTTTTGAACTTGGTTTATCGCCGTGGGATATGGCCGCAGGCGATTTGTTGATTCGAGAAGCAGGTGGTTTTGTTTGTGATATGGCAGGTGGTCACGATTACTTAAAAACAGGCAATATTGTTGCAGGTAATATTCGCGTGATGAAAGCCTTAGTAACAACCATTTCACCGCATTTACCTGAATACATGCGGCGTTAAGTTTCTACGCTGCTACTCCTAAAAAGCCTCGCTGATGTGAATCACGAGGCTTTTTTTATGCTGTTAATTTCATTAGGTGTGATTGGCATTTGGTTAAGCTCACCCTTCGACTCCGCTCAGGGAGCATTTTACGCTGGCTGAGCGGAGTCGAAGCCAAGCCTTTTTATGTGACGTAGCCCCATAGCCTGTATGGAATACGAGAAAAACATCCGCCAAAATCACTCATGTTTGGTTTATGCTTTACTGACTGCCCGTGTTTTCTCACACGGGCGACTTACTCATTATCGATTACGTCTCTTTTTTGAATGTATGTAAGGGTTCTCCATGCTCGATTCTGTCAGCCATGACTTTAGTCAATCGTTAGCTCTTGTTTGGCATCATGAATATGTGAATGCCTTGGTTTTAATTGCCATCCTATTATTTGTATTGGTACATGTTCGTACTGAAGGTTGGAGCATCCTTAAACATTCGTTTGTTTTTTTGTTATTAGCCGTACTGTCGGCATTGGCCAGTAGTGTCAGCTATTTTTTAGATATGCTAATACCTGCACGTATTCTCGATGAAGTTGCCATCATTATTGTCGGCTTGCTGACGATTCGGCTATTTGGTCTATCTTTGTTTCGGGTGTTTTTACCCAGTATTCGCTTAACGCCACCACGCATTCTAGAAGATATTATTCTTGTGTTGGCCTATGTTGCATGGGGCATGGTACGGATGAGTCAAGCGGGTGTGAACTTATCGGGCTTGGTGACGACATCGGCGGTGATTACGGGGATTATTGCCTTTTCAATGCAAGATACACTTGGCAATATTTTAGGTGGCTTAGCGTTACAACTGGATAATTCGGTCAGTATTGGCAACTGGATTAAAGTGGATGATATTAGCGGCCAAGTAATTGAAGTCCATTGGCGACATACCGCTGTCCGTACCCGTAACGGCGAAATCATTGTCATTCCCAATAGCCTATTAATGAAAGCAAAAGTCACTATTGTCGGTAGTGAAGACGTGACTCAATGGCGACGTTGGATTTACTTTTCGCTCAGTAATAGTATTCCCCCTCAACGCGTCATTGAGGGCTTAGAAAAAGCCTTACACGAAGCGGAAATCCCCCTCGTCAGTAAAAACCCTGCGCCACAATGTGTGCTCATGGACTATAAAGATGGTTTGTCTGTCTATGCCATGCGCTACTGGCTGACCAATGCCCAAGTGGATGACCCTACAGATAGTTCGGTACGCGTACATATTTTTGCTGCGTTGCAACGTCAAGGCTATGCTTTGGCTTCGCCAGCGTTAGACGTACACATGACCGCTGAGTCTGTAGAGCGAGATACGCAATTGCATGAAACAGAACTCGCCCTTCGCCAACGTACCCTACGCCAAATGGCATTATTTGCCACACTATCAGACGAAGAATGCGCGCATCTTGCCAAAACATTGACTTATACCCCTTTTGTCAAAGGCGATATCATTACCCGTCAAGGTGCAGTAGCACATTGGTTATATGTGTTGGTGAGTGGTGAAGTGGATATTTGGTATGAAGTGAATAAAACCGAGCGCAAACTGCTCACCACACTCCCCGCAGGCCATGTTTTTGGTGAGATGGGATTAATGACAGGCGAGCCCCGTCGTGCCACCGTGATTGCTAAGTCTGATGTCGAATGTTACCGCATCGACAAACCCAGCTTTGAACTGATTATCCATTCTCGCCCCGCATTAGCGGTAGAGTTTGCTCATATTCTCAGTGAACGTAATATGCAATTAGTGGCGGTACAACAAGGTGTTGCTGAAAACCACGATCAGCATCAAGCACGCATTTTAGATGGCATTAAGCGATTTTTTCGACTAGGCGGTTGATATAACACGACAAAAGGCTTTTTAAACACTAGCATCTTTTTGAGATTAGCCTACACTCAATAGAACATAACCAACAAAAAATCGGGGTGTATTATGCTACTTATCAATCAATTGCTACACACACTGTTTATTGCTGTTAATAATTTTTTCATGTTATTAGCTGAAGCTGACACCCCCGAAGCATGGGGTGAATGCCTCATTCCTGTGACTGAAGCTCATCGACACTAATCAATCATTTTTCAAACAATGGGGCGATTCACAAGCCGCCCCCACATTGTAAGCATCGTCGTCTGTCGCTCGCGGGCGATACGTTTAACGCCTTAGACTCAAGCGATTACGCATTAATAATGCTCAATCACATCAAAATAAATGGGCTTCGAGTATGCCCTGCGAGGAGTCGAAAGACTCATTTAACCGAGCATAAATTGTGTCTAAAATGAAACTCAACGATCAGCATCTTAACCTGCTATGATCGTTATTGATTTCTGTTTTAGGCTACGTTAGATTTCGATATGATCAACCAATTTAATTTTCTAATTGCAACCGCCATTACACTTTTTTTGGTGTTTGTCACTGTCACTATTCACTATGAAGTGCTAAGGCTGATTTCTGAAATCATTCCCAAACTTAAAATGCAACCGCGAGTACGGATTTTAGTGGTGATTTATGGGGCGTTTTTTGCACATACCTTAGAGGTCTGGGTCTTTGCTCTAGCATATTATTTACTGAGTACACATTTAGCAATGGGTGCGTTTCATGGCTTAGGAACAACCGATTTTTTTGATTTTGTTTATTTTTCGGTAGTCGTTTATACCTCGGTTGGCTTTGGCGACATTTTGCCACAAGGTCATTTGCGCTTAATTGCGGGGGTGGAAGGGTTAGCAGGATTATTAATGATTGGCTGGTCGGCTTCGTTTACCTATTTGATGATGGAAAAATTGTGGTTAGACCATCGTAAACCACCTAAAAAATAGGCTTCGACTCCGCTCAGCTAACGCCTAATCGCTCTCTGAGTGGAGTAGAAGGGATTCAAAAACTACTTAGTTAAAATCAATTTATTATTGCTGGTAATCCGCAAACGATACTCCTCACCTTCGTGATTGATACGAATCTCACGACTGACGGCAAACAGATTATTGGAGTCAATCGTTGGAAAACGATGCGTGATGACCATTGCTTTACTATTATCTGGCGTTGACATGATGAGCTTATCCTTGGTAATGAGCTTACCCATAAATAATAATAATTCTCATTAGCAAATGCAAGCTGCCGAATAAAAACAGTCAATCCTTTGCTTATACTCTTTTAGGATTTTGCTTATTTTTGATAGGTATAAAATAGCCACGGCTTTTTGGATGTTGGCAAAGAGTCATACAACCCTTGCGCCACTTCGTTGTCTAAAGCCGTTGTCCATTGCAACCTAATGGCATTATGACTCAGCGCATAGTCTAAGCAATGATTAATTAAGGCATTGCCCACACCCTTACGACGCGCAATAGGAAGTGTAAATAAATCATTCATCACCCCGACTTTTGCCACTGCCGTGGATGAAAAAGAGAAATAGACGGTCGCAAAACCGACAGCGACATGATCTAGGCGATATAAAAACAGACAGCCCAACGGGCTATGTTCGCCAAATTGGGCAAAAAACTCGCGGTTGCGAACATTGGAAATCGAAGAGACTTGATAAAAATCTTGGTATTGCCTCATCAAGCCTAACAGCTCTTCAAAATTATCTTTGGTCACGGCTTCAATCACGGTTAATTCCTTTTAAGCTCAGATAAATAGGGGGAAGATAAATCATCCCCCAAGCTACATTACAATGATTCAGGACGCATATGCGGGAACAAAATCACATCCCGAATCGACGGCGCATTGGTAAATAACATCACCAAACGGTCAATACCAATGCCCTCACCCGCTGTTGGCGGCAATCCGTATTCTAAGGCACGAATATAATCGGCATCGTAGTGCATCGCTTCGTCATCGCCCGCGTCTTTTTCGGCCACTTGTTCCATAAAACGGGCGGCTTGGTCTTCTGGGTCATTTAACTCGGAGAAACCATTGGCAATCTCACGGCCACCAATAAAGAACTCAAAACGGTCGGTAATAAACGGATTATCATCATTACGACGTGCTAATGGCGACACTTCCGCAGGATATTCGGTAATAAATGTCGGTTGGCGCAGTTTTGTTTCGACCGTTTCTTCAAAAATAATGGTTTGTAATTTGCCTACACCCCAAGATGGTTTCACTTTTTCTTTGATGTCTTTTTCAACAATCGCGGCGGCTTGTTCTCTGTCCCACAGTTGCTCACGGGTATATTGCGGGTTATGCAATAAGATCGAATCGACCATGCTGATACGCGCAAAAGGCGCACCAAAATCATAGACTTCGCCTTGATAATCGACTTCAGTTTTACCCAATACGTCTTGAGCAACGGTTTTTAACATCGCCTCGGTTAAATCCATCAAGTCTTTATAATCGGCATAGGCTTGATAAAATTCAATCATGGTAAATTCAGGATTATGACGCGCAGAAACCCCTTCATTACGGAAGTTACGGTTAATTTCAAACACACGCTCAAAACCACCCACCACTAAACGCTTGAGGTATAACTCAGGTGCGATACGCAAAAACAACGGCATATCCAAAGCATTATGATGCGTTTCAAACGGCTTAGCGGCTGCACCACCCGGAATGACGTGCATCATGGGTGTTTCCACTTCCATAAAATCCCGAGCGCGTAAGAACCGACGAATACCGTCAATCACTTCGGCACGAATTTTAAAGGCGTTGCGCGTGTCTTCGTTCATAATCAAATCGACATAACGCTGACGATATTTAATTTCTTGGTCAGACAAACCCTTAAACTTATCAGGCAATGGTCGTAACGACTTGGTTAACAAACGAATTTCTTCGATATGTAGCGACAACTCGCCCGTTTTGGTTTTGAAAATATAACCTTTACCACCGACAATATCGCCAATATCCCACGTTTTGAAATCGGCATAGACCGTTTCGCCGACACTGCCTTGGGCAACATAAAACTGAATACGCCCTGTCATGTCTTGCACAGTAATAAAACTGGCTTTACCCATGACACGCTTGAGCATGACCCGACCGGCGATGGAAACATATTGTTTCTCACCTGCTTCTAATTCTTCTTTGCTGTTATCGGCAAATTGGGTTTGCAAATTTTGAGCATAATGTTGACGACGAAAATCGTTCGGGAACGCTTGGCCTTGAGTACGAATGTCGGCCAATTTTTGTTGGCGTAAAGCAATCAGTTCATTTTCGGAAACTTGAACTTCGGGTGTGGGCTGACTCATGATGTTCTCTTAATTTGGCAAATACTGTCCCCTCACCCCAACCTTCTCCCTTGGGAGAGGGAGCAAAGTCCTCTCTCCCCGAGGGAGAGAGTTAGAGTGAGGGCTGGAGGGTTGCTTACAAACCCATCTTCAAAGAAGCTTCAATAAACGCGTCTAAATCACCATCTAATACGGTATCAGGACGTGAATGCTCGACATTCGTCCGCAAGTCTTTGACGCGTGATTGGTCGAGTACATAGGAGCGAATTTGACTACCCCAACCGTTTTCCGACTTTGTATCTTCTAGAGCTTGTTTGGCGGAATTCTTCTTTAACACTTCCAACTCATACAAACGGGCGCGCAAGACTTTCCATGCGGTGTCACGGTTAGCATGTTGTGAACGCTCATTTTGACAGGCAACGACTGTACCCGTAGGAATGTGCGTTAACCGTACCGCTGAGTCCGTTTTGTTAATGTGCTGACCACCTGCACCACTGGCGCGATAGGTGTCTGTACGAACATCCGAAGGATTAATATCAATTTCAATATTATCATCGACTTCGGGTGAAACAAACACTGCCGCAAACGAGGTATGACGACCATTACCTGAGTCAAACGGTGATTTACGCACTAAACGATGCACGCCTGTTTCGGTGCGTAACCAACCAAAGGCGTAATCGCCTTCAACGCGAATAGTGGCACTTTTAATGCCAGCAATTTCACCGTCAGAGACTTCCATCAATTCGCCTTTAAAGCCGTGACGTTCAATCCAACGTAAATACATCCGTAGCAACATACCTGCCCAATCTTGAGCCTCAGTGCCGCCTGAACCAAACTGAATATCGACAAAACAGTTATTCATATCCATTTCGCCGCTAAACATACGGCGGAACTCTAAATCAGCGACGAGTTTTTCGGCACTGGCTAACTCGACTTGAACATCGTCCAATAGGCTTTCGTCATCGACTTCGACCGCCAAATCTAGCATCATTTGAGCATCGCCGACGGAGTACGTGAGTTTATCGAGCACACCAACACTGTTTTCCAGCGCGGAACGCTCTTTGCCTAGAGCTTGGGCTTGTTCAGGAACATTCCAAATAGCGGGGTCTTCAAGTTCGCGTAAGACTTCTTCTAAACGCTCTTTCTTCTGGTCGTAGTCAAAGATACCCCCTGAGCGTTTCTCCACGCTCGATGAGGTCTTTGATGTGTTTGACGTAGGGATTGATTTCCATGACGGTTTTTTGCAGCTTGTAAAAGTAAAGGCGGCAATTCTACCCTAAGTCGAGGCGTGATTAAATGCGCGTATAATTATCACGCCGCTAAATAACACGATTATGATTGCTTAGCGCGGTTGCATACGAATGCCACCATCAACACGAATACACTCACCATTGACATAACCGTTTTCAACAATATAAACAGCCGTATGGGCAATTTCATCAGGACGACCCAAACGCTGTGGATTGAGGACAGTCGCAGACAAAGCGGTAATGACATTCGGCTCTAAACTGTCGAACATGGGCGTGTGAATCAAACCCGGGACTATCGTATTAACGCGAATGCCATAAGAAGCCAAATCACGGGCAATCGGCAATGTCATACCGACTACACCACCTTTAGACGCACTATACGCCGCTTGGCCGATTTGCCCTTCATAAGCGGCGACCGATGCAGTATTGATAATCACACCGCGCTCACCATCGACTAACTCATTTTTAGCCATTTGTTCGGCGGCAAGACGCAACACATTAAACGTCCCAACGAGATTCACTTGTAATACTTTGTTGAAGTCGGCAAGCGGCAATACACCTTTTTTGCCTAATGTTTTACCCGCATTGCCAATACCCGCGTAGTTAATACAGATATGAATCGCACCAAAATGCGCGATGGTTTGGTCGATTGCCGCCTGTACCGAGTCTTCATCAGCAACATTGACTTTAACAAACATCACCTGTGCACCCAAACGTTCAACAACCGCTAAACCAAGCGTTTCATTGAAATCAAAAATCGCTACTTTTGCGCCCAAACTAACAAACTTTTCCACCGTCGCTAGCCCTAAACCTGATGCACCGCCCGTAATGACAGCAACGCTATGTTCAATTTTCATTGTAAAACTCCAGTGAGTGTGTTGATGAGCCAAAAGTTAATACGCACATAGAATTCATGTTGATGGATAGACAATATGCTTAACCGCACCATAGTACGAATATTCATTCGCATTCAATTCGCGTTTTATAAAATGACTGAGAAAAAAACGCAAATATGCCAAAAAGTAGACAGCAAGAAACCTAAGCCATCAGCTCAAGCTCTTGTTTTTGAGAAACAGTGATTGGATAGAGCAATGATTAACTGTTCAGCCAATGGCCTCTAAATACTCCACCATTAACTGCAATCGGCTTTCGCCTCTAAAGGAATTAACATCTAAACGATACGCTAATAACACTTTTTTCGGGTTATTCGGCCAATGAGCAATATCAACATTGAAGGCAATTGCTTCTAAGGCTTGGCCTGTTAAGGGATGTTTGAGTTGTAATTTGAGATGTTTTTCTTTTAACACCCGCTGATCTAAACACTCGAACTCGCCTGTAAATATAGGCTCGGGAAATGCCTGCCCCCACGGCCCACTGCGGCGTAATAACTGTGCTAATTCGAGGGTAAAATATTGCGCTTCTAATTCGCCATCTGTGGCTAAAGCCGCCGTTAAATGCTCAACAGTAGCGACCTTTTTGATGACTTGAGTAAACGCTTGTTGAAAAATATCAAAGTTAGCGCGTGGAATTGTCATTCCTGCCGCCATCGCATGGCCACCAAAATGAGTAATTAAGCCTGCATATTGCGTCGCTACCAATTCAATAGCATCACGAATATGAATACCACTGATTGAACGAGCAGAACCTTTAATAAAGTCCCCCTTGTCATCCGCAGGGGCAAACACAATACTGGGGCGATGAAATTTTTCTTTTAGTCGACCTGCAACAATACCAATCACGCCTTGATGCCAATCTTCATTAAATAACACAATTGCAGGCGGTAGATTTTCGGCGGTCCACTCAAGATGAGTTAATAATTGGAGAGCTTCTTCTTGCATTGTGCCTTCAATGCTACGGCGTTCAACGTTCATGCTATCGAGTTCTTCGGCAAACTGTTGCGCCAAAACGGGAGAACTTGTTAACAAACACTCAATGCCATGCGACATATCATCCAACCGCCCTGCCGCATTTAATCGCGGGGCTACGCTAAAACCTAAGTCTATCGCTTGAAGACTAGCTGGCTCGCGTCCTGCCACTTTTAATAAGGCTTTAATGCCTTCACGACATTTGCCCGCACGAATACGATCTAAACCTTGTGACACTAAAATACGGTTGTTGCCATCCAATTGCACGACATCGGCGACCGTGCCTAATGCCACTAAATCTAAAAAATCAGCCATCACAGGCATCGGTTTATCGGCAAACCAGCCAATGCTTTTCAGATGAGAACACAAAGCCGCCATGACATAAAATGCCACGCCCACACCTGCAATATTTTTACTGGGAAAAGGACAGTTTGGCTGGTTGGGGTTGATAATCGCATCGGCAATAGGTAAGTTTTTACCAGTGAGATGATGATCGGTAATCAGAACCTTTACCCCTGCTTCTTTCGCTCGCTCTACCCCTTCCCGACTGGAAATCCCGTTATCGACGGTAATAATGATATCGGGCTGTTTGTCTATAATGGCAACATCCACAATCTCTGGCGTTAAACCATAACCAAACTTAAAACGATTCGGCACAAGATAATCAACGTGTTTTGCTCCCATTGCCCGTAATGCTAACACCACTAAGGCAGTACTGGTTGCGCCATCCGCGTCAAAATCCCCGACAATCACCATGCGTTGTTGCTGTTGTAATGCTGCTGTCAGCAAAGCAATCGCTTGTGGCATACCTAAAAACTGGTGTGGTAAGGCTAAATTTTTCAGTAAATGTTGAACTTCATCGGGTGACTGCACGCCACGCGCCGCGTAAATACGGGCTAAGACAGGATGAAGTGCGTGTAAGTCCGCAGGAATCACAGGAACTACACGCGCTTTTAATTGTTTGGCTGTCATAACAAAAATAACTACAAGTATTAAAAATAAGACAGCTAGTGTAGCGATAGTTCAATGGCGCAGAAAGTAAGATTTATTTGATTGACGACCGCTTTAGTCGCTAGGTTCTGTTGACGTTGGCTGAAATTACCCTTCGACTCCGCTCAGGGAGCATTTTTCCGCTGGCTGAGCGGAGTCGAAGCCAAGCCTCATTTTTAAATCTTTTAGCGAAAAAACTAAATTTAAAAACGTCAACAGACTCTAAGCCAGCAATGACGCTTCTGTATCAAAAAACGCGTTATTTATTTCGATCAGGGCTACATCAGCAACTTTTTTAACGCCAATACCACACTCAATCATCATCTCAACTAACTCATAACCGTCAACCAAACGCACATCATATAGATTGAGACTTTTAACATACTCTTCCGCACCTTCCGTAAACTTAGAAGTCGTAATGAATACTCCAATTTTGGCGCGATGTGGGTCTAATGCGCCGACAAAACGCTGTACCTCTGGGCGTTGTACGGAGTTAGTGGTATATCGCTTTGACTGTACATAGTGAATGACATTACCGCGAATACGGTCGTATTTAGTGACAATGCCATCAATACCCCCATCTCCCGATTGGCCTTGTTGTTTGAGGTGTTTTTTAAACTCACTCAGGGGTTGGCCTTCATACAATAAATGTCCCAAAATCAACACGGATAATTCTTCAAATTGCTTGGGGGTAATGACTTTAATTTTGGCCAGTAAATCTTCACGAAGCTTTTTATTTTGCTCTGCTATCATGCTCGGAATATTGTTGATTGATGATTTTTTTCGCTGAGATTCGCTTTCACCTCCTAATAAACTCACACAATGGAGGATTGCACTAGTAACTTGTAACTTTTTAACTGCGTCTAAGTCAACATCCTCTTTTTTCATGTCATAGACGCGAAAGAAACTCAAACGACACTCTATTTCCTTAATATATTCGTTTAAAAAACCATCTCCTTTTTCTCCGTAGATCCTCTTATTTTCATCTTTTTCAAAGTTTACTCTTGAGAACTTACGCACACCTTCATGTTGTCTATGCCATATCGAAAAAGGGACACATAATTCATGACCAACTTTAAAGTGAATATAATCTATAAAAAAATCTGTGGCCATCATCTCTATAAACGATATTCTCTTATTATGGATTTTTAATAAAAAGCCCCTTCCATAGTCTGTAATACTAAAATCTTTACTAAAACTTCTAGGTCTATCATTTGTATTTATAATATAAGCAGAATCTAACATTTCTCTTGCTGCAGATATTAAATCTTTAAGATCAACTTCATAGCTCTCTGGTAACTCATCAGCAAATACTCCTTTTAAATACGTGAATGCGCGCTTTTCATTTAAATGTTCTTTTTCAAGAGTAGCATTTGCCAACTCATACAAAACACGTTCAAAAGCAGGATAACTTACCGTCATTATTTTCAAGTCCTTTCGTGTTTTTATTACCTTGCAGATTCAACCCATTAAACCTGCAAGGTTTTTTACAACTTAAGCACCCATCGATTTCAAAATGCTGTCACGCACTTGTGACAAATTCGCATCAATGGTCAACAACGTCGCGCTGTTAGTACATTGTTGAATCGCCGTATCAGGGTCTTTCAAACCATTACCCGTTAACGTACAAACAATGGTTGAACCTTCAGGAATACGGCCATTTTTAATGTCACGCATCGCGCCACCCAAAGAAGCAGCCGATGCAGGCTCACAGAAAATACCTTCGTACATCGACAACATGCGTTGTGCATCTAGAATTTCTTGGTCGCCTAACTCATCAAACCAACCACCCGACTCTTCTTTCACTTTCCACGCCTGTTCCCAGCTTTGTGGATTACCAATACGAATAGCGGTAGCAATCGTTTCAGGATTAGCCACTGCACCGCCACGCATAAACGGCGCAGAACCTGCCGCTTGATAACCAATCATTTTGGGACGGCTACCAATCATCGGGCCACCCGCAAAACGGCAATGACCATTGCAGAACGAACAAGAATCCGTCACTTTATGGCCAGCAGGTGTCGAATATTCACAATAGCCAATCCAATGTGCTGTAATGTTTCCTGCATTACCGACAGGTAAACAATGATAATCTGGCGCACGACCTAGCTCTTCGACAATTTCAAAGGCTGCTGTTTTTTGGCCTTGTAAGCGATACGGATTAACGGAGTTTACAATGGTCACAGGGGCTTCTTTCGCCACTTGTTTCACTAACTCCATACCATCATCAAAGTTGCCACGAATTTGTAAAGTGATTGCACCGTACATCATCGCTTGCGCCAATTTTCCCATCGCAATTTTGCCTTCAGGAATCAACACAAACGCTTTAATGCCAGCACGCGCTGCATAGGCTGCCGCTGCGGCTGAGGTATTACCTGTAGAAGCGCAAATAACGGCTTGGCTACCTTCTTCAACCGCTTTGGTGACAGCCATCGTCATACCACGGTCTTTAAATGAACCCGTTGGATTTAAGCCTTCGTATTTAATATAAATATCGACATCTTTACCCAACAAGCGTGGAATATTTTTTAGCCGAATGAGTGGCGTATTACCTTCACCTAAAGAAATAATGCGTGTGTCATCGGAAATAGGTAAATAATCACGGTATTTATTGATGAGGCCAGTATAACGATTCCCAACAGTCATGGTGTTTCTCTCTAAACAGTGTATCTTAATCTCTCTAACATTCAGGTTAGCAGAGAGTGTCTCAAATTAAGCGTCTAAGGTTTCTAAACGAATACGAACCACAGGCGCGACAATATCAGCCAAGGCTTCTAAACTACCAATCGCACGATTCATTTCACGCTCAAGTACAGGCTTGGTCAAAATAATGACAGGCACAGTACCCGCTTCATGCAACGGCTTTTGTAGAATCGCTTCAATGCTAATGTCGTTATCACTTAAAATACGGGTTACATCAGCTAACACGCCTGATTTATCGTTCGCTTGCAAACGCAAATAATAGGCCGTTTTGATTGCTTCAACCGACAAAATGGGCGTATCCGCTAAGGAGTCTGGTTGAAATGCTAAGTGTGGGACAGCACAACGATTTTCGACCGTGAACGAACGCACAATATCAACAATATCCGCAACAATCGCCGAGCCTGTAGGCCCTGCACCCGCACCCGAACCATAATACAAGGTTGAACCTACGGCATCGGATTGTACTAATACCGCATTTTTTACGCCGTTAACATTGGCGATTAAACGCTCTTGGGGAATGAGAGTGGGGTGAACACGTAACTCAATGCCGTCTTTAGTGCGACGCGCAATACCCAAATGTTTAATACGATAGCCCAACTCTTCGGCATAACTGACATCAATACGCGTCAACTTGCTAATACCTTCGATATACACTTTGTCAAACTGCAAAGGAATACCAAACGCTAACGAAGCTAAAATCGTGAGTTTGTGCGCGGCATCAATACCTTCAACATCAAATGTCGGATCAGCTTCGGCATAACCTAAGGCTTGGGCTTCTTGTAAAACATCCGCAAAATCTCGGCCTTTCTCACGCATCTCGCTGAGAATAAAATTACCCGTACCGTTGATAATGCCCGCCAACCAATCAATCCGATTAGCCGACAAACCTTCACGTAATACTTTAATAATCGGCACACCGCCTGCAACCGCCGCTTCAAAGGCAACAAATACGCCTTTGGCTTCGGCAGCGGAAAAAATTTCATTACCGTATTGTGCTAATAAGGCTTTGTTAGCGGTGACAACATGTTTGCTATTGGCAATCGCTTGTAATACCAATTCGCGTGCCGTAGTTGTACCACCCATCACTTCGACAACAATATCAATCTCAGGGTCATTAGCAACCGCGAAAATATCGCGACTAACGGTTATGCCTGCTAAGTTGTATTGCGGATAGTCACGACGAACGCCGACATGGGTCACGACAATATCGCGGCCTGTTCGACGACTAATTTCTGCCGCATTTGCTTGCAGTAAGTTCAATGCACCGCCACCGACTGTTCCCAGTCCTACAATGCCAATTTTGACCGATTTCACCCTATCACCTATGTTTTCAAAGCCCACAAGCAGCAATTTGCCACGTTTTTTGAGATGACTTATGCAATGCACCACATTAAACGCATTTTATGAACATAAAACCGCCAAAAGCGGTTGTAATGTGAACAAATCAGCGTTTATCGCATAAGTCTTAGAAGTAGAGTGATGATATAACGGTTTGAAGATAAAATGTACCGTCTAGTGACAATGTACAACGGGAAAACAGCGTAAAAAGACAGGATTAAGACGAAGCTTTGTGCAAGGGGAATGAAGATAGCAATCCTCACCCCCTCTGACATCAACGAAACATTACTTAATGTTCATAGCCGCCGCCAAGTCTTTCGGTGACAAATAACCACCAACCTGCATACCACTTTCGGTAAATACGGCTGGCGTGCCTCGAACACCCAACGTCTGACCTAACTCGTATTGCGCTTTAATTGGCGTAGCACAACTAGCACTTGGAATGGGGACTCCAAGTTTGGCTTTGGTCAACGCCTCGTTACGATTGGCATTACACCAAATAGAGTCCATACCTTTTGATGTTGGTGAGGGATAACCCGCTCGAGGAAACGCCAAATAACGAATCTCAATACCCATTTGATTCATTGTTGGCACTTCATTATGAATTTTACGGCAATAACCGCAGTCAATATCAGTAAATACATAAGCAATGCCTTTGGTTTTACCCACCGCAGGAAACACAATCATGTCTTTTAGAGGGGCTGCTGCCAATGCCGCTTTCCGCTCTTCTGCCATGCCCTGCTCAGTGACATTGATAATTTTACTGCCATTAATTTCAATCAACTCACCTTGCAACATATAACGGCCATCCGCACTCATATAGGCCGTGCCGTATCCCTTCGCTTTTACTTCAAATAAGCCTTTGTAGGGCGACTCTTTAATGGCGGTAATTTCAGCATCAGGAATCGCCATTTTTAAACTTGAACGAATAATATCTTCTTCTTTGGCAGAAACAGAACTATTCATCACATTAGCCGTTTGCGCCGTATTAACAGGCGGTTCTGCTTGCGAACAGGCACTTATCACTAATAACGCACTCGGTAATAACAAACGATGAAACTTCATAAAAACGCTCCTAAATTTGACCAAGCTTAACGCAGAAATCGAAATAAATTGTGTCATTTTCTTAACTTTACAGACTAAATATCACTATCCACGAGGATGATGTTCTTGATGGAGCAATTGCAAACGGGCACGAGCCACGTGGGTATAAATCTGAGTGGTTGATAAATCGCTATGGCCTAATAACATTTGTACCACACGCAAATCTGCACCATGATTCAACAAATGAGTGGCAAAAGCATGACGTAACGTATGCGGAGATAACTCACGTTCAATGCCTGCTAATTTGGCATACGCCTTAATAGCATACCAAAAGTTTTGTCGGGTCATAAAACCACCCGTACGGCTCGGAAACATGGCATCACTCGCCCGCCCAACCACCAATGCTGGCCGTGCCTCCTGTAAATAACGCACTAACCAGTCTCGTGCCATTTCACCCACAGGAACAATACGCTCTTTACTCCCTTTACCACGCACGCGCACAAAACTTTTTTGCATGTTGGGTTCATCAATGGTTAAACCAATCAATTCTGAGACCCGTAAACCACAGGCATATAACAGCTCTAACATGGCACGGTCACGCAAACCCAGTGCTGTGCTAATATCGGGCGCATCCAATAACGCCTCAACATCAAACTCTGAAATATCTTTCGGTAATGGCCGCCCCAAACGAGGACTTTCTAAATCTAAGGTCGGGTCAACACGTAAATGATTTTCGGCAATTTGCAGGCGATAAAAATGACGAGCCGCTGACAAACAACGAGCCACTGAACGTGGACTTCGCTCTTGAGCGGCCAAATTGACCAAAAATGCATCAAAATCACGTTTATCTAATAAAGACAAAGGCTTATTTGCCCATAACACCAATTGCTTTAAATCACTGATATACGCATTAACACTGTGCTGACTCAGCGCTTGTGCAATTAAACGGTCACGTAGCCAAACTAATTCAGCACCACTTTTATCATCGGGTAAAGGGATCGCCGCTAAAGAGCGCGCACGTTGACGACGAGGCTTAGGCGTTGTTTTTTTCTGGGATGATTCTTTTATTTCAGCCATGAGAGTGCTTATGTTAATGATGTAAAAATATGAGCCATAAAAAAAGGCGACACAATGGTCGCCTTTTTTTTACTCAATAACCAGCAATTAACGATTGCGGGCAACGAGTTTTTCTTTAATACGTGCAGATTTACCTGTGCGATCACGAAGATAGTACAGTTTAGCGCGACGTACCGCACCACGACGTTTGACTTCAATCGACGCAACAACAGGCGAATGTGTTTGGAAAACACGTTCTACGCCCACGCCATTGGAAATTTTACGGACGGTGAATGCAGAGTTCAGACCGCGATTTTTCTTGGCAATAACAACGCCTTCATAAGCCTGTAAACGCTCACGCTCGCCTTCTTTAACCTTAACTTGCACAATCACGGTGTCACCGGGAGCAAATGCAGGAATATTTTGTTTCAATTGTGCCTGTTCAATACTTTGAACGAGGGGATGCTTACCACTCATGGTAGGACTCCTATAATGCGAACTCGCGCGTCAAATAAGCGAGAATTCTATAGTTACAGAGGCTATGAGCAGTTGCTCGGCGCATATAACCGTGATAGTCACAGCCTAAGAATTAGACTGACCTAAATCACCGCTTGCTTGCTCTTTTTTCAGTTGAGCTAACAAACGGCGTTGCTCTGCATTTAAAGGCGCAGAGTCTAATAAATCGGGACGACGCAACAACGTCCGCTTCAAACTTTCACGCCATCGCCAGCGTTGAATATCGGCATGATGACCAGACAACAACACCGCAGGCACTGAATCACCGTCATACACTTCAGGACGCGTATAATGGGGATAATCGAGCAAACCCGTCGCAAAAGAATCTTGCTCTGCCGATTGCTGATGCCCTAAAACACCGTCAATACGCCGACTAATCGCATCAATCATGACCATTGCAGGCAGTTCCCCACCCGATAAGACATAATCGCCAATCGACCATTCGGCATCAACTAAACGCTGAATCAGACGCTCATCAATACCTTCATAGCGGCCACACAAGAAAATCAAACCTTTTTGCTTGACTAACTCGGTCGTTGCTGCTTCATCAAAGCGTTGGCCTTGAGGCGATAAATACACCACAGGTGCATCATCAATACCTAAACTAGCAGCACGCGCTTTAGCAGCAGCAATGGCTTGCGCTAATGGCTCAATGAGCATGACCATGCCCGGCCCACCACCGTATGGCCGTTCATCAACACGGCGATAATTATCGGTAGTGAAATCACGAGGATTCCATGTTTCTAGCTGAATCAAGCCTTGATTAATGGCTCGCCCTGTCATGCCTACATCACGAATCGCGGCAAACATGTCAGGAAATAAGCTAATCACACCAAACCACATGGCTACACTCAACAGACTTTAGTAGCCACAAGATGACAGACTATAAGTCATCATCAAAAATCAATATCCCAATCAACGGTTAAACGCCGATTAGCAACATCAACAGCCGTAACCACTTGATCGGGCAACCAAGGAATCAATCGCTCAGTTTTATCAATGCTACCTGCAACAGGCTTAACGACTAAGACATCGTTAGCACCCGTTTCCATCATGCTGTCAACTTTACCCAACAACTGACCATCTACCGTCCAGACCGACATATCAAGCAAGTCAGACCAGTAATAATCACCGTCAGTTAACGCAGGCAAATTAGTCTTTGCTGTCCAAATGACCGCCCCCTGTAACGCCTCAGCAGCATTACGATCGTGACAATCAGGAAAGCGCAACACCAAACCTTTACCTTGCTCTCGCCATTCAGCAACCTTGACTTCTCGCCACTCATTGCCGACTTGCAAATACCACGGGGTATAGGCGAAGATATTGGTGGTGGGTGCAGTATTAGAATACAACCAAACCCAACCTTTAATGCCATACGCTGTCTGTACCCGTCCAATCGACAATAGTTGATCGGACGAAGGGATACTTGCCATACTAATACGCTCTATCGTAGTGCGAATTAAACAGCAACAGATGCTTTAGCGATTTGAGCAACACGCTCAGACGGTTGCGCGCCTTGGCTGATCCAGTAGTTATAACGATCAGCATTAATACGCACAGCCTCAGCAGCACCTTTAGCAACTGGGTTGAAAAAGCCTACGCGCTCAATAAAACGACCATCACGGGCATTGCGGCTGTCAGTCACAACAACTTGGTAAAAAGGACGCTTTTTGGCACCGCCACGAGCTAAACGAATAACGACCATAATGTGTATTCCAGAAAAACAAGGTTAAGGCCAATAGCCTTCAAAGGGCGAGCATTGTACGGGAATTTGTGCAGGGATAAAAGATACTAGCTAACAAAAGCTGTAAACTTGTGGTATATAGCGAGCAATATACTGATTTTTTGCGTTTTAATGCTATGTTGACACTCTCTTTACCGTCTTTTGCCGTTCGCCTTCCCCTTCTCGCTTTCGGTTTATCGTTTGCGGTGTGGGCAGGAATGACAGGTATTGCTGGGCTTAATAATTTTCAAGCCAACGCTTATTTGGAACTTTGGAACCAACAATTATTCAAAAACAACGCCTATCATTCCACAAATAGCGACTATGAAACGGCATTACATGCCAGTCAACGGGCTATCGAGCTTACACCCTATAATGCAGACTATCAGATATTGGCCGCAAATATACAAATGTGGCAATTTCTGAACAACAAAACACTGTCTCCAACACAACGAGACTCGCTCAAACAAGAAATATTAAATTATTATCGTAGCGCATTAAAACAGCGACCATCTTGGCCTTATACCTATGTCGATTTTGCTGCTACAAAAGTACGTTTTGGCGAAGTAGATGCTGAAATGCAACACGCCTTACAAACTGCTAATAAATGGGGGGCGAGAGAAGTTGAGATATTGCATATCACGCTTGAAATCGGACTGCCCCTCTGGAATCAACTGAATACAGAAACGCGCCTAGTTACTGCAAACGCAGTTGAACAGTCTTTAACGTGGCAACTGGGTGACAGGTTAAATAATAGAGAACTCATTTTTGCTTTAAGCCTTATCGGAGCTTACGAACGGCAAGCCGATATTTGTCCACTACTGACACCCGAAAGTAAAAAAATTGCAAATATGTGTGGCAACTAGACCATCACAAAAAAGCCAAACTTAACCACGGTACATAGGTAATAATTAACACCGCCACCATCAACACACATAAAAATGGCAGAGTTGTTTGATACAACTCTGACATCGGGCGTTTGAAGCGAAAACTGGCAATCATTAAATTCATGCCAACAGGTGGCGTACAATATCCCAACTCCATATTAGCCAAGAAAATAATTCCCAAATGCACAGGGTTAATGCCATAACCAATCGCCATGGGTAACAGCAACGGCACCATAATCACCAACGCGGAGAAAATATCTAAAAAACACCCTAAGACTAATAAAAAGATATTTAATAACAGCAAGAACGTCCATTTACTTTCAATGTACTGCTTAACCAATTCAAAGAGCGTAGTGGGAATTTCCGCCTCAACCAACCAATTGGTAAACGCCATTGCCACGCCAAGAATCAACAAAATAGCCCCGACCATCACCATTGCTTCACGCATGATATGAACAAGTTGCGATAACGAAATCTCACGATAAATGAGCACAGACATAACCGTGACATATAAAGCCGTGACCGCTGCTGCTTCTGACACCGCAAAAAAACCGCCATAAATACCACCCAGCACAAAAACAGGTAAAGGTAACTCCCATTTTGCCTCTGCGGCAGCAGCACGCAACTCTGACCACGAAAAATCATACAGCGGAATGGGATGTTTACGTGTCACGTAATAACCATAAAGACACAACATAGAAACCATTAACAAAGCAGGTAATAAACCCGCCTTAAAAATTGCCTCAATACTGACCCCCGCGCCTTGCGGTAACTGTTGAGCAATAATTGCATAAAGAATTAACGGTAACGAAGGGGGTAACAACAAGCCTAATGAGCCTGATGTCGTGACCAAACCTAATGCAAATTTATCGGGATAGCCTGCTTGCTTCAATGCTGGATACAGTAATGCGCCTAAAGCTACAATTGTCGCCCCGCTTGCCCCTGTAAATGCGGTAAAAAATGCACAGGTACAAAAGGCAACAATCGCTAATCCACCGGGTAGCCACCCTAATAACGCACGGGTTAACCGAACTAAGCGGTGCGATGTTTGGCCTTCACCTAGCACATAGCCCGCATAAGTAAACAACGGCAAAGCCAACAGAATGGGTGTATCCACTAAACGATATAATTCAACACCCAATACCGCTAACGGCGTTTCGTTATTGGTAAAACCTAACATAGCTGCGCCAGCTAAGACGGCAAACAAGGGCGCACCTAACAAAGCAATGACAATCAAGGCAAGGGAAAGAAGCTCTATCACACGGAGGATTCCACAGGTGAACCCATAATTGCCATCTGCACACTATGGATAAAATAACGAATAGCCATTAGCGTAAAGGCTATCGGCATAATACTTTCACACGCCCATGTAGGCACTTGTGCAAAGGCAGGGCTTGGCGACTCATATTCCATTTTCACGAACTCAAAAGAGTAATATGCCAACCCCATACAAATCATCATGGTAAACAGTGTACTAACAACACCAGCCACTCTCTTACCCAGTGGCGGTAAAAATCGTGAGATTAAATCAATATTAATATGACGCTGATCCCGACTGGCAACCAATGCACCAATCAAAGCAATCCACAACACCATAATACGCAACAGTGAGTCTGCCCACGCAATCCCACCATCAAAGCCATTACGCAGCACAATTTGCGTAAAAGCAATGCTAATCATGCTCAGCAGTAAGCCCACAAGCAACAGATCTTCTAAGCGATGAATACACCATAAAACACGCGCTAATGCTTGCTTCACGACTTTTGGTTCGCTCTAAATGCTTTTAAGTGGCCATCTAACACTTGCAGCATCGCAGGGCTAATTAATCCCGCTTTTTGAATATGTTCTGTCGCCATGCCACCCGACTTTTGCCACTCCAACAACTCTTGCGGATTGGGCTTGATGGGTTTGATGCCTTGTTTCAAGAGTGACGCATAAGCGGCCAAATTATCTTGACGATTTTGTTTGTCAATATCCTTAAAAACACGCGACATCACTTCTCGTACCACGACTTGATCGGGAGCGTCCATTTTATTGAATGCTTTTTGATCTATCGCTAAAACACCAACAATATAACTTAACGGCAATTCAGTAATGTATTTGACCTGTGTATGCCATTGTAACGCTAACGTTCCAATCGGTGAGGATGCAACAGTATCAATAATGCCTGTCTGCAAACTTGGCAATACATCACCCAAAGATAAAGGAATAGGAGTCACTTGAAAGACCTTTAATGTTTCAGCCGCTTCAGGATCATTTTCAGGAATCCACACCTTGCGCTTACGCAATTCAACAACAGAAGGGATAGGAGCTGTTTTTGACATCACATAAGCAAAACCTGCCTCAGCAAAACCAAAATTAACCATTCCCCCCTGCTCTAAACTTTTTGATAACGACGCATCCATTTTGCTACGCACATAGTCCACTTCGGCAAAATTCTTAAAACGCAAAGGCAAGGTATAAACTTGTGCATCCTGATAAAAATCAGCCAAACTGCCTGCGGTAACCGCCCCACCCTGTAATTGACCAATTTTAATTTTATTTAATACGGCTTTATCATTCCCCATTGTGCCGCCCGTATAAAACTTAAACGCCACTCTTTTTTGCGTACGCGTTTCAATTTCTGACGCACCTGCACGCATTTTTACCATCCAAGCCGAGCCATCGGGTGATAATGTCGCCACTTTTAAGGTTAAGGCATGAGTTTGTGTCATTAACAGCAATAAACAGGTAGCTAGTAGGGAGCGTTTCATCAATATGCGCCTTTCACAATGTAAAAATAAAACAGGATTTTCAGCCTAAAAATAGTCGTCCGCAGATTGCAAAAGTTCTTTTGCCTGCTGTTGCGCCATAATATTACTCAAGGTTAAATCAGGGGCATGAGGATCGGCCGCAATCACTTCTTGTAGTAGTTTATCATGTAGCTCTCGGTCAAAAATTCCACGAGCATAATTTTTTGCGTAATAGAGCTTTGCCATGAGGTTTTGACCTTTTGATAATGTCACCGCACGATCAAAATGCTGCTTACCCACTTCGGGGCGGCCACCCAATGCTGGGGTTAAAACAGTTGCTAATACGCCGAGATATAAATGTGCTGCGCCTTGCTGATAACGTTCATCTAAGGCTAAAACACGCTGCATGACTGCTTCTACACGCGGCATATCGGCAACTGCATTCCAATCATCACTATTCGCTTGAATCCAGCTCGCCCACACACTGCCCGCGACATATAATGTTGATAGCGATTTTTCATCAAGCTGCTTCAAAATAACCGTCAAGTCATCAACAGCCAACTCCCGAGGCTGACACAAACGCTTGTCACGCTGACACAATGCGGTAAATGCATACTGCAAGGCTTTATTATTGACTTTTTTAATGCGCCCAGCATCTTTAATAAAATTACCTGCATACGCACTGTTCAAACTCGCGGCAGCCTGCCACAATGCCGTTTGCTCGGGATTATTTTTTACCAACGCATCAAGCAATAACAAATAAGAGGGAATGCCCTGCTCAATCATCACAGGATCATCACTTTCTAATATGGCCGACGAAAAGCTATTTGCAAAATGCTGGCCTTTTTTCTCTAAAATCGAACTGCATCCTGATACACAAAAAACAGCGACCAAAACAGATAAACTGCTAAATATTTTTTTGACTGACATAAGCTATAAACTGTATTGTAGTTATCACATGCCCAATATTATCAGAAGCTCCCGAAAAATAGTCTATTCTAACAAAAAACATCCGCTTGCAAATTGTCCTACAAAAAGAATGCATTTTACAAATTTAAGTGGTATTATTTTCGCGCCGCTTAGTGAGATGCTAATAACCTACACACAACCTGTGTAAGCGTTCAAAAAGCGGGATCGTAATCAGCATTATCCATGCAACTTGAGAGAGACATTATGCAAATCAAGAATATCGCCTTAACTGCTGCTATCGTTGCCGCTTTAGCTTTCGCTGGCTGTGCAAAGAAAGAAGAAGCGCCTGCTGTTGAAGCCCCAGCTGCTGAAGCTGCTGCTCCAGCACCTGCACCAGAAGCTGCTGCACCTGCTGCTGACGCTGCTGCTGCTCCAGCACCTGCTACTGATGCTGCTCCAGCACCTGCTGCTGACGCTGCTGCTCCAGCACCTGCTGCTGATGCCGCTGCTGCTCCAGCACCAGAAGCTGCACCTAAGTAATTTATTACTTAGCAAAAAAGGAGAGCTTATGCTCTCCTTTTTTATTGCTTTTTTTGGCTCCAACGCTATCATGACCATTAACATCTCATTAAAGTCATTAAAGCCCTCCCCCTCAATTCTGCTCACAAATCTTACTAAGAATTACAGCCTCTATATTTACAGACGCTCTATTGTTAACACTTAATCTTGATCTAGCCCATTAAAAATATTGAGAATACTAATGACTAACAACACACCGACGCAACTACAAGCCAAAACCAGTTCCGCGTCACGCATTGACAATCAAGTGTATAAAATTTTCCCCAATGACTTAAATGCCAAAAAAACGGTGTTTGGGGGGTTAATTATGAGTATGGCCGATAGACTTGCCGTGGTGGTTGCCGAGCGACATAGTGGTCAAACCTGTGTAACCGCTTCAGTGGATTCATGGCATTTTGTTGCTCCTGCTAAGGAAAATGATACATTATTATTCAGTGTTTCTATCAATAAAGCGTGGGGTTCGTCGATGGAAATTGGCGTGCGTGTCGATGCTGAAAACAGTTATGCAGGAACGAAACGTCATATCGTCTCAGCTTATTTTACCTTTGTAGCCTTAGATGATGATGGCAAAACCGTCAGTGTTCCTGAATTTATCCCCGACACCGAACGCGAAAAACAACGTTTTGAGTCAGCCGAAATTAGACGACAAGCGCGTTTAGCAGTGAGGGAACAACTGAAAAAATACAAATAAAAAAGTCGGCTTTACAGCCGACTTTTTATGTAAAGCGCAATTACTTACCGTAACGGCTCGCCATTTTCTCTAGAGAAATGGGGTTAATTTTGCTAGCGTTACCCGCAGTACCAAAGGCTTCATAACGATCAATACAGACATCGCGCATCGCGGTAATAGTTTTGGCGAAATATTTACGTGGGTCAAATTCGGCTGGATTTTTCGCCATAAACTGACGAATTGCCCCTGTCGACGCTAAACGTAAATCAGTGTCGATATTGACTTTACGCACGCCATGCTTAATCGCTTCGACGATTTGCTCTACAGGCACACCATAGGTTTCTTTAATATCGCCACCAAACTCGTTAATAATCGCCAACCAATCTTGCGGTACAGAGCTTGAACCATGCATAACCAAATGGGTATTGGGAATCTTGGCGTGAATTTCTTTGATACGGTCAATCGCTAAAATATCGCCTGTCGGTGGACGGGTAAATTTATACGCACCATGAGATGTGCCAATGGCAATCGCCAAGGCATCTACACCTGTATCCGCGACAAAGCTTGCGGCTTCTTCGACACTGGTCAATAATTGCGAATGGTCAAGTACACCTTCTGCACCGACACCATCTTCTTCACCCGCCATACCTGTTTCTAGCGAACCTAAACAGCCAATCTCACCTTCTACCGACACGCCACAAGCATGTGCCAAAGCCACAACATTACGTGTGACGCTGACGTTATAGTCGTAGCTAGTTGGTGTTTTACCATCTTCCGCTAAAGAACCATCCATCATCACCGAACTAAAACCCAATTGAATTGAGCGTTGACAAATCGCAGGGCTAGTACCATGATCTTGGTGCATCACCACAGGAATATGCGGAAATTCTTCAATTGCCGCTAAAATCAAATGACGTAAAAACGGCGCACCTGCATATTTACGCGCACCTGCGGAGGCTTGCACGATAACGGGTGAATTGGTTTTGTCTGCCGCTTCCATAATCGCGCGCATTTGTTCTAAGTTATTGACGTTAAATGCAGGAATGCCATAACCATACTCAGCGGCATGGTCTAACATTTGACGTAACGAAATTAAAGCCACTTGTATTCTCCTTCCTATATGTTAAATCGACTTTCTCAGTTGCGTTCATTGCACAACGGAAAGGATATAAAAAATTAAGCGCGTTTTGCCGCTTCTTCTAATGCTTCTACCGCAGGTAATTTTTTACCTTCGACAAACTCAAGGAATGCACCACCACCCGTAGAAATATAAGAAATCTGACCAGCTACACCATATTTATCAATGGCTGCTAAGGTATCACCACCGCCCGCAATGGAAAAGCCTTTGCTGCCAGCAATCGCCAATGCTAAGGTTTTTGTGCCTTCACCAAATTGGTCAAATTCAAAAACACCCACAGGGCCATTCCATAAAATCGTTTTTGAGGATTTGATTAAGTTGGCAAAACGGGCTGCGGTTAATGGACCAATATCTAAAATCATGTCGTCATCTTCGACTTCTTTGATTGACTTTATCGTCGCTGTTGCACTTTCTGAAAACTCTTTAGCAACGACAACATCTTCAGGTAAGGGCACGCTAACACTACGAGCAATTTCTTTCGCGGTTTCGAGCATGTCTGGTTCGTAGAGTGATTTACCGACGTTATAACCCGCCGCCGCCAAGAAAGTATTGGCAATACCACCACCAACAATTAATTGATCACAGGTTTCGGCCAATGATTTTAATACATCTAATTTTGTTGATACTTTAGAGCCCGCAACTACCGCCACCATTGGGCTAGCGGGGTTGTCTAAGGCTAAAGCCAAGGCTGCCAGTTCTGCGGCTAATAAAGGGCCTGCACAAGCGATGGGAGCAAATTTAGCAACTCCATGAGTTGAGGCTTCAGCGCGATGAGCTGTACCAAAGGCATCCATGACAAAAACATCACACAATGCCGCATATTTTTGTGCTAATTCGTCGCTGTTTTTCTTTTCGCCTTTGTTAAAACGGACGTTTTCAAACAACACGACTTCGCCCGCAGGAACGACATAACCATCCACATAGTTTTCAATTAGGGCGACAGGGCGACCTAATGCATTGCTCAAATAAGCGGCGACTGGCAATAACGAATTTTCGACAGACGATTCACCTTCGGTCGGACGGCCTAAATGTGAACACACCATCACCGATGCGCCTTTCGCTAAGGCTAATTGAATGGTGGGCAATGACGCAAGAATACGGGCATCACTGGTAATTTTTCCCTCTTTGATGGGGACATTCAAATCTTCACGAATTAATACACGTTTGCCGTTCAAATCTAAATCGGCCATTTTCAAAACAGACATTCTGGACTCCTACTGCGGTAAATCAGCTCTAGAATTAATGAAGATTATTGGGCGTTATTTCATCACGATTTACACCACAAACCTATGACGAAATCGCGATTTTTAGCGCATTTTTGCTAAAACCAAACACAAATCTAATAAACGGTTGGCATAACCCCATTCGTTGTCATACCACGCCAATACTTTTGCTTGCTGCCCCACAATCTTGGTTTCAGTGGCATCAAAAATTAATGAATACGGTGAATGATTAAAATCACTAGAAACTAACCATTCATCACAATAACTTAAAATTTCGTGATATTCGTGAATGGACTTCTCTTTAAACAAGGCATTAATAGCATCAATGGTCATAGGCTGCTCAGCCACAAAACTTAAATCGATTGCCGCAACGTTTAAGGTAGGGACACGAATTGAATAGCCTGCAATTTTATCCGCTAAATGTGGCAACACACGCTTAAGTGCGCCAATACTGCTCGATGTGGTGGGGATAATGTTATGCCCTGCCGCTCTACTGCGCCGTAAGTCTCTGTGGGTGTGATCTAATAAGACTTGGTCAGAGGTGACAGCATGAATTTCTGTCATTAACGCGGACTGTATGCCAAAGGCTTCATCCAAAATTTTCATCATTGGTACGAGTGCATGTGTCGTACATGAAACGCTAGAGATGATTTTTTGCTCATGCGTCAATTGCAGATGATTGACACCATAAACAATCGTTGCATCGACTTCATCAAAAGGTGCAGCACCAATAATGACTTTATCTGCTCCAGCTTGTAAGTGCCGAGCCGCTTCTTTTTTGGCACGAAAAAAACCTGTGCATTCTAGCACCACATCTACGCCTAACGCTTGCCAAGGCAATAACTCAGGCTGTGCTTGCTGCAATAAAGGAATACGGTAACTTGTTGCGCCTTCTGCTGCTTTAATGACTAAATCAGTATGTTCTAAATCGGCTTTGCCAGTAAATCGGCCATGTGTGCTGTCGTAACGGGTTAGATGAACCAATGCTTCAGGCTCACCCAAATCATTAATCGCAGCAAATTCTAATTGTGATGGACAACCACGCTCAACCCATGCCCGTAAGACATTACGGCCAATACGTCCATAACCATTGATAGCAATACGAAGCGGAGACTCACTCATAAAACTATCGTATTCCTATTGATAAACAACTGAGTCGTGATAAAGGAGCAAGCTTAAAAACCTGCTCCAATCTCGATCTACTGAGAAACGGCATTCACCGCTGCCACTACCGCCTCAACGGTAATACCAAAATGCTGATACAAGTCTTTAATCGGTGCGGACTCGCCAAAAGTAGTCATGCCAATCACTTTACCGTCTAAACCGACAAATTTATACCAATAATCAGCATGAGAGGCTTCAACTGCTACCCGCGCACGCACTTCTGGCGGTAACACTTTGTCGCGATACGCCGCATCTTGTGCCATAAAGACATCTACCGCAGGCATAGAAACGACACGTACACCTTTGCCTTGAGCGGTTAACGCTAATTGTGCTTTCACGGCTAATTCAATTTCTGAACCTGTAGCAATAATAATTGCCTCAAGAACACCCGTTTCTTGCACCAAAGTATAAGCACCACGACTGATGTTATCTAACTGCAAGGCATTACGTTCTAAATGCGGTAAATTTTGACGGGAGAAAATCAACGAGGTCGGGCCGTTGTTTTTTTGCAAAGCAGCTAGCCAAGCCACTGCTGATTCAACAGCATCAGCAGGTCGCCAAACCGACATATTTGGCGTGCCACGTAAGCTAGCCAATTGTTCAACAGGCTGATGCGTTGGACCATCTTCACCTAAACCAATGGAGTCATGGGTAAAGACGTAAATCACTCGTTGTTTCATCAACGCGCTCATACGCACGGCGTTACGGGCATATTCCATGAAGATTAAGAACGTTGCGCCATAAGGAATAAAACCACCATGCAAGGCCATACCGTTCATCATGGCACTCATGCCAAACTCACGGACACCATAAAACACGTAGTTGCCTGCGGGATTTTCTTGTACACCATGACAACCTTTCCACAAGGTCAAATTTGAACCCGCCAAGTCTGCCGAGCCACCTAATAACTCAGGCAACAAGGGGCCAAAGGCATTTAAGGCATTTTGCGAAGCTTTACGGCTGGCAATGGTTTCACCTTTGGTGGCGACTTCTTCAATATACGCTTTGGCTTGTAAGGCAAACGATGCGGGCAACTCACCTGTTAAACGGCGATTTAACTCAGTCGCTAATTCTGGATGGGCTTTTTGGTAAGCGTCAAAATTAGCCGTCCAATTTTTTTCTAAAACCTCGCCTTTAGCGGTGCAGTCCCATGCTTCGTAAATATCAGCAGGGATTTCAAAGGCAGGATATTCCCAACCCATCGCTTCACGCGCACCTGCAATTTCTGCCGCGCCTAACGGTGCGCCATGACAATCTTCTTTGCCTTGTTTGGTGGGTGCGCCACAACCAATCACCGTCTTACAGATAATTAACGTCGGACGTGAGGTATCTGCATGAGCAGCAATAATTGCCTCTCGAATGGCGACACTATCATGACCATCAATTTGACCCAACACCTGCCAACCATAGGAAGCAAAACGTTGAGCTGTATTATCGGTAAACCAGCCTTCCACCTCACCATCAATGGAAATGCCATTATCATCATAAAAAGCAATTAATTTGCCGAGTTTGAGTGTGCCTGCTAATGAAGAGACTTCATGAGAAATACCTTCCATTAAGCAACCATCACCCAAGAAGCAATAAGTATGGTGATTGACGACATCAAAGCCATCACGATTAAATTGCGCCGCTAAAGTTTTTTCGGCAAGAGCCATACCGACGGCATTGGCTAAACCTTGACCGAGTGGGCCTGTCGTTGTTTCAACACCTGCGGTATAACCATATTCAGGATGGCCGGGGGTGCGGCTGTGCATTTGACGAAATTGTTTTAAATCTTCAATCCCTAAGTCATAACCTGTTAAGTGCAATAACGCATATTGCAACATCGAACCATGACCATTAGACAAGACAAAACGGTCACGATTTGGCCATTGCGGATTTTTAGGATTATGACGCAATACGCCACGCCATAACACTTCGGCAATATCGGCCATGCCCATTGGCGCACCTGGATGGCCAGAGTTAGCTTTTTGAACAGCATCCATAGCAAGGGCACGAATAGCATTGGCAAAGCGGCGTTCAGGTAAGGCAACGGCGGTCATAAAGCGACTCCAAAAACGGGCAACGGCTAAAATTCAGAATCAAGTGGCGGCTGATTTTTTCAGCACAGTCACTGATGAGGGCGCAATTGTCGCTGAATTGCGCTAAAGGGGCAAATGCTATTGCGATTTGTGTCCAGACAATTCGCACTTTTGCGACGATAAATAAGATGAATACAAACAGAAATGCGCTAATAACAAGCACTTGCACAGACTGGCAATATAAGTGAATATCTATTCGCATTTTGCGTTATTAGGAATACTGTCAATGTCAAAATCATCACGACTCATCAATACTAACAACCTATTGACGATTTTTTTAGGTCATTCATTATGCTGGTAGCCACCGCTTATCTACGGCTATTGCTTCGCACTTTAGCCTTAGATGAACAGCAAGTTCAAACGTTGCTTGAAGACAGTGGCATAGACCACAATGACTTATTTCAACTGAATGGCTATTTGCCTTTAGACCAACACGTCACTTTACTCAGCAAAGCGTTATCGTTAAGTCATAACCCAGCCTTTGGGTTGCATATTGGTAGTCAACTGCAAATTGCCACTCACGGCGCAATTGGCGTGGCTGCTTATACCAGTAGCACCTTAGGCGAAGCGATTTCGACGATTGCCCGTTATTACAGTATTCGTGGTCAGTTTATTGATATTCAGCTTGATAGCACTGCCGACGACATCATCATCAAGCTGTTGTTACGCACCGAATGTAATGACGTAGGAATGTTTTTATTAGAGGCTTTTCTTGCCAGCGCACAAACAGCCATAGAATTTATAACGGGCATACCTATACAGCAGGCGCGTTTACAGTTGGCTTATGCCCCACCTGCCCATGCCGAACAGTATTACCATTACTTTCATATGCCTGTTGAGTTTAACCAAGCACAAACCGCAGTGATTTTACCGATTCAATTATTGCGTTTACCGTCATTATTTGCCGACCCCGTTGCTAAATTACAAGCCGAGCAACAATGTGAACAGCAGTTTCGAGACTTGCAATATCAACCGTCGATTGCCGCACAAGTGACGGCATTATTACGCGCTCATACTGGCCGATTGTGGACATTGCCCGAAGTGGCAAAGGCTTTACATTTATCGGAGCGTACCTTGATGCGTCGTTTAAAAGACGAAGGATTACGTTATCAAACGCTGCACGATGCTGAGCTGCATCGACAAACAGTGATTTATCTTAATGATAAACGACATACTTCGGAATCGTTGGCGGCGGCGTTGGGTTATAGCGATACGTCTGGGTTTAGACGGGCTTTTCAACGGTGGTTTGGCATGTCTTTGGGGGAGTATTTACGGCGGGAGTCTTAACTTTTAGTTGAATAGCCACGTAGAGTGCGCATTGCGCACAGCTATTTTGAGATGATGATGCGTGGTACGCACCCTGCCAAACTTAAACCAAAGGCTTAATTTCTTCACGCAAAAACTTCACAAAGGCTAAAAACTCATCTTCTAGCAAAGGTTTTGAACTATCTTTAATAGAGACTTTAAAATCATTCACTAAAACTTCAAATTTTGAATCACTCGCTAAATGAAACGCAAATAAATAAGGTATGCTGTCATATATGTCGCCATATTTTTTATAATAATCATCTCTGAAATAATACGATTCTTTCATTATTAAAACAAGGTTTTGTATATGGCCACTTAATAATGGAAATAGAGAAAATAATATATTTTTTATGTCTAACATAGCAGCTTGTACATTTGCTATATTTTTAATATGCGTTAAATTTCTACTGAGTGTGGAACTTTTTTCTTTAGGGATAAAGGATATAATTGGGTAACCAACTGGTAACCCTTTAAAATTATTAATTATTTCTGATTTTTTGTCTATAAATGGTACTTTAGAATAATCAAAATCAGGAAGTTTTAAATAAATTGATAATCTTACACTTAATTTGTATCCGTATTTAGTGATACCCAAATAAAAGCTTATACAATAAGGCCCTATTGGTGTTTCTTTGGTATAATCATACATATATTCCTCATATTTTTTTTCAATAGTTTCTTTATAATTTAATAAAAAACCTTTGTCATTCATGAGATTTTTAATCAAAGGCTCAATGTAGTTTTTAAGTTCGGCAAGATTATTAAATGTAGTGTCGCGTTGGCTTTCCCAATATTCGATATAACCTAGCCATAAATCCTCTTTTTCGGTAGGTAAAATATCGCCTGACGGTAAAAAGTAAATACCCAGTTTTTCATCATCAAATATCACTAAATTGAGGTTTTTAGCAATTTCAATGATTTCTAATAACATCGGTAAAAAAATGGCTTCAGGCAAATTAGGTAATTCTAGTACCAACAAATGATTCTGGGCATATTTTGCCAGCCCTTTGCTGCTGTGCATAAAAGGTTGGCGGCTTTCTAGCGGAATATTTTGTTTATTTTGAGCAGCTTGTTGTAAATGCTCAGCAAACGCCATTACCCATGTTGTTTGCTGTGGTGTTGGCTCTGCCAGTGCAGATGGCGTGTCTTGTTCGTCCATCAACCGTATAAAAATAGCTTGTGCTTCGACATGGGTATCAATAAAACCCTGCTGTGCAACACTCCATAAATATAATACTTTGCTACTCATTTTATTTTCCCTCAGTGCCCACAAAAACTGCGGCGCAAACCTGCGATAAAAAAGAACTCTGTGATCGCTTCTGACACTTCCCGTGTTGCCAACAAGTTACGACGGCTTAGCCTACAAAAATGTATCCGCCGATACCCCAAATCGCTTGCACAATGCCCGAATATGATGAGTATTGAATTGGCGTTTATCGTTTAACAGGTCTGAAATGTCACCCAAAACCTTAACCATGAGCCACTTCATGCTCTAACGCCGTTTGTACCCATTGATTAAGGCTCATACCTGCGGCAGTTGCGGCAGTTGCAATGCGTTCATGTAAAGAAGCAGGTATACGGGTAATAAACTTACCTGAAAAATGTTTGTATGGTTCTAAACCTTGCTCTTGGCAAACGGCTAAAAAGGTTTTCAGCGAGGCTTCGCCTTCTTTGTGCAAACCTTCGACACTATCAGCGTAGAAATCTGCGCCACCATTTAAGCCAATAAACTCACCTCGAAATAAGCCCACTTCAGGGTCAAAGCTAATCACGGCAATATGGCCGTTAATCGTCATTTGATTGTTCATCATCAGTTTGCTCCTTCATCAATTCAGGGGAGATGTCATTGCTTTCTAACCAACGGCGAATACTGGCTACTGCACCTTTGTCAGTGTTTGGCGATGGATGCGGACGATGATAGACCTGCACCTGTCCAAACAAAATAACCGCAACTCGTGAGCCTTCACGCTCTTCTATCGTTGCGCCTAATGCTTTAAACAAGGCCTCAATATCTCGCCATTGCACATTGCCTGATACGGGTCGGGCAAAAATAGCAGCGAGGGTTTTTATGTGTTTACGCTTCATCGCTATTCTTTAAAATGGCCATTATGAATACAACAGTATCAAAATAAGATACTATGTCAATTACTTAATGGAAAATAAATAAACGTAGCACAGCCTACACCGTACATCGTCCGTCTCACACGATTGGCAGCATTATCCTACCAACTGGCAGCGTTAACCCTTTCATAAACATCTCTACTACGCAATAGTCAAACTCCCCAGTTATCTATCGCGTGTGTCTTGCTATGAACCAGACCCCAACCTTCACTACCACGGATGACAACCCAGAATTATTAAAACGTCTGCACATCAAGCCCAAGATTTCGTGGCCTGTCGTCGCTATTTTGGCGGTCACCTTACCGTTGGCGTTATTTTTAATTGTTGCTGTAACCTGCGAATGGATTAACCCCGTTTTAGCCGCGATTCCCGGTGCAATTATTGGCTATTATCTGTTTACTCCTATCCATGAAGCGGTGCATCGTTCGGCATCTAATGACGAGAAAATTAACGATTTATTGGCAATGCTGACCATCAATCTGTTATTGCCTTATATTTCGCCTAAAGCCTTACGCTGGGGACACATGCAGCATCACCGCTTTACCAATGAAGTCGGTAAAGACCCCGATGCGTCGTTAACACATCGTTGGTATAGCTATTTTCTATGGCCTTTTTTTGAATTATCGTATTTGCCTGCTTACTTTCGTGTTGCTAAACAACGCCCCAAAAGTGAAGTACGGCAAATCATCTTACAACTGCCCTTAGGCGTAGCGGCATTAGCGATATTGTTTTGGTTTTGTGGGTGGCAATTGTTTATTTTTTGGTTCTTAGCTTCGCGTATGGGTTTAGCGTTGATTGTATTGGTGTTTGTTTATTTACCACATCATCCACATACCATTTTGCAAAAAGATGATTTTTATGGTGCGACAATGTTGCGTGACGGGTGGGAATGGTTATTGACTCCGTTAATGATGGGGCAAAACTGGCATTTAGTGCATCATTTGTATCCGACGATTCCGTTTTATCGGTTGAAAAAAGCGTGGTATGCGCGGAAAGCATTTCATGAATCTAACAATCCAGCGCGAGTAGATGCGTTTAGTTTACAGGCGAAAGAGCCGCGCCCTTATCCTTAACTCATGAATAATACATAGAGCAACAAAACACCTAAACTATAGGGTTAGTTTGCAGCTGACCTTTAATCGGAAAAACAGTTTGATAGTTTGACACATCTCGAAATAACTGCAAAAATCAATCTCCTTAACATAGATATGTTATCAGATAGAATTATTAAAACTCTCAGCAGGAGCGTGTTATGAATCGCTATTTTTCGGGTATGTGCCTATTGTTATTGAGTGGCGCATCAATTGCTTCAACAGCAGCTTATCAATTTTGTACCATAAACGGTTGTAGTCAAGAGGTTGCCTTTTCCTCTTACTCAACTTATGCCAAAACCACTTATCCCATTGTTTTAGCTCAAGGTCTAGCTGGCTCACACAATACCAACAGCAATCAATATTTTTATGGCATAGCCAAAGACTTAGCCGCCAACGGGGCTAGAGTATATGAAACAGAAGTAGTCGGCATGAACTCTTCCGAGCAACGTGGAGAGCAGTTGCTGGCTCAAGTGCAACAAGTTTTAGCCATTAGTGGTGCACAAAAAGTTAATTTAATCGCTCACAGTCAAGGCGGCTTAGATTCGCGTTATGTAGCCTCAATTATCCCAACCAAAATTGCATCAATTACGTCGGTAGGCTCTCCACATAAAGGCACTCCTATCGCCGATTTAATTAGCAAGGCATCAACATTACCTATCATAGGGTCAGTCTTGACACCTGTTATTTCCAATGCCATTGACAGTTTTTTTTCATTGATGGATATGACGGAAGGATTGCATTATGACCAACAATCGCTTGCTAGTTTATCCTCTCTGTCGTCAGCAGGTGCAGCTGCCTTTAATGTTAGACATCCGCAAGGCATTCCCTTAACTGCTTGTGGTGAAGGTAGTTATACTGCTAATGGCATTCGACTGTACTCATGGAGTGGTACAGGCATAATGACTAACTTAGTTGACCCTTCCGATATCTTATTTGCTGCAACTTCTTTGTTAATTTCGGGAGAAAGTGATGGTATCGTACCACGTTGCTCTAGTCACTTTGGTCAGGTTATTCGAGATAACTATAACCTGAATCATGATGATGAAGTCAATGCGACTTATGGCTTGGTTAGTTGGTTTACTGATCCCGTGACGATCTATCGCACGCAGGCTAATCGCCTAAAACTCGCAGGACTATAACTCACTATTGTCGTTCAACAAGGGTGAAATAACTTTCGCCCTTAGTTGAATGTCAGCACGCGTAGGATGGTTAATCTAGCCAAACAAGTCATACGTTTTTCTCAAAAGTTATCACATCAGACTACAAACTTTTAGGCGCGCTTTCTTTTACCCGTTGCTCCGTCATATTCCACAATAATTGTTGTCCTTCCGTCTGCTCATCAAGCCAACCCAAACGTATTCGACGGACTAATTCGCGCTGTAATAATACTAAATCGCCATCTTGTTGCAGCAACGCCACCAAGGCTTGACGCTCGGCTTGTTGTGGTGCATCACCGTACTGTAATTGTCGTTCGGCAATGCTCATGGCATTGGCAATCATCAATGCGCTGTAATGTTGTTCTTTTGGCAATAACGGCAATAACTGTTCGCGCAACACGGTGCGCGCAATCGCTAATAAAGCTCGGCCATCAGGTTGTTCACGCATGATTTAACGTCATCCTTAAAATCTCTAATTCTAACTCTGGGACGATATGAGCCGTTAACGCTAACTCTAAAGATGGCTCTTGTCCCGAGACATGGCGTTCACCCTGTTGAATGGCAATAATCGCCCAACGCACATGAGCGTACACCTCCCAGTAATAAACGTTTTGCCAGTCCAATGGCTGACCATAAATGCGTTCATAACCCCGATATAACGCTGCCCGCGAGCCGATACCGCCCGCCTCGTTGTTAAACTGGCCAAAGCGCCAACAACGCGCGCAAAACCAACCAATATCTTCTAAACGATCTGACCAAGCAGCAAACTCCCAGTCTAATATTGCCGTTAGACTTTGCTCATCTAACATATAATTTCCAGTGCGCCAGTCACGGTGCGCCAAGACCAATTCTGTTGTCTGTGGTGCATGACGTTCTAGCCAACGAATTCCCCATTCTAAAGCAGGAAATGGCGTGTGGTGGCCATCTAAAAACTGGCGGAAAGTTTGTATGCCTTGCAGGGCAGGCGACAATTCAGGCATAGGTAAAAAAGCTAAACGCTCATGAGGCGGTTGAATACGATGCAAGCGCGCCATTTCTTCGCCCATACGCTCTGTCAATAATTCACGGTCGCCACCTAAGCTCAAGTCTTTAACTATACGATGCCCTGCCGCGATACCATTGGCTTTACGCATGATAAAAAAATCACGGCCAAAGACACTTTTCTCTCCTAACCATAAAGGCTCGGGTACAGTAACACCCACCGCAAACGCGGCTTGTAACAAGGCGAATTCTTGCGCGCGAGAATGAGAAGATGAAACGGCAGATGCCGCATCCGAGCGTAAAACTACAGCCAAATGACCTGCGTAATTTCCGCCTGTCACCTCTAACTCAAGTAGCCAATTTTCTTGAATTGCGCCACCTGTGAGTAACTTTACCGTTTGCAGTTGCACATCTTGCGCCTCTGCAACACGACAGAGAAAATCACTAATCGCTTGCTGTTGCTGTAAGGGCATGGTCGCTGATATGGCCGACATAGAGGTCATACTCCCCAACGAAAGAAGTCTTGACCTTCACTCAAATAGGCACGCGATAACACCATTTTATGAATTTCGCTCGCGCCATCAACCAAACGCGCTTGACGTGCATAACGATAAATCCATTCGACAATGGTGTCTTTGGAATAACCACGCGCGCCCAATAATTGAATCGCGGTATCGGCTGCTTTGTGTAAGGTATCGGCGGCATGAATTTTGGCGATGGAAATATCGCTACGGGCAAAATCGCCTTGATCCAATTTCCATGCCGCTTGCATCGTTAACAGTCGGCCAATTTGAATATCTTTAGCAACATCACCCAACATCCATTGCACGCCTTCATGTGCCGCCAATGTTTGGCCGAAGCTCATACGATGGGCGACATAAGCCGAAGCTTCTTCCAAACAGCGTTTGCTCAATCCTAACCAACGCATACAGTGCGTTAATCGGGCTGTTCCCAAGCGAATTTGGGTCACCTTTAAACCATCACCAACACCTAACAAACGGTTTTCATCAGGAATTTCTAGACCCTCAAAAACTAACTCACAATGGCCACCATGCTCTTCTGGCCCCATGATCGGAATACGACGTTCAATACGCCAACCAGTTTGCTTGGCATCAAACAAAAACGCGGTTAAGCCTTTACGTTCGTCGTCGCTGGTACGTGCTAACAAAATAAAATGCTGTGCGCCTTCTGCACCCGTAATAAACCATTTACGACCGTTGATAATCCATTTATCACCTTGTTTGGTCGCGGTGGTATAGGTCAACGAAGGGTCAGAGCCACAGCCTTGCGGCTCGGTCATGGCAAACGCAGAGCGAACTGTACCGTCGATAATCGGTTGTAACCAGCGTTGCTTGAGTTCTTCAGTGGCTAAAATTTTATTTAAGACGATCATATTACCATCGTCGGGTGGTGCAGCATTAAACATCACAGGGCCAAAGGGTGAACGTGCCGCTTCTTCATACACCGCCGCCATACCCATCACGCCTAAACCCGCGCCACCGCGTTCTTTCGGCATTTGAAATGCCCACAAACCTTCTGCTTTCGCCAAGGCGCGAATTTCTGCAACCCTCGACTCTTGGATATTTTCATGAGCATCAAACGCGGTTGGATCTTTTTCTAAAGGCATAACGTGTTGTTCGACAAAAGCACGAACGCGCAAACGGTAATCATTAATTTCGGGGGATAGGGAAAAATCCATGCGCGTGATTCCTCAAAGATAGGATTAGATACTGTTACAAATATGGCCGCCATCAACGGTAATGGTACTACCTGTGAGATAACGTCCTGCGTCTGATAGCAATAATAGCAACGGCGCGGCTAAATCATCTGTTTGACCTAAACGACGCTGAGGAATACGTTTTAACATTTGTTGACCTGCATCGGTCAACCAAAAATCACGATTCATATCGGTTTCAATATAACCTGGTGCTAATACGTTAACGCGAATTTGATAACGCGCTAACTCCAACGCCATTGCTTGACTAAAGTGAATCAAACCTGCTTTGGCGGCACAATAAGGCGATACAGCACTGGTCACTCGTTGTCCTAAAATCGAAGCAATATTGACAATACTGCCTGCCTGTTTAGCGGCCACTAAACGACGAGACATCTCTTGCGCCACTAAATACGAGCCTTTGAGACTGGTATCAATCACCGTGTCCCACTCTTCTTCTTCCACATGAAGAAAAAAACTGCGACCACACCAGCCTGCATTGTTGACCAATAATTGAATGCTTCGACCACCTAATAATTGTTCTGCTTCGACAAAAGCGTGTTGCACAGAGGCTTTATTGCTGACATCCATCGCCACCGCATAAGCACGATGTCCTGCGCTGTGTAGTTCATTCACCGTCGCTTGTAATTTATCTAAGCTTCTAGCTGCTAACACCACTTCTGCGCCCGCAGCCGCTAATAATTGCGCAAAATACAAGCCCAAACCGCTTGAGGCACCTGTCACCATCACGATTTTGCCATATAAACCTAACGAAGGTAAATTTACCATTAGCGAATACCACCATAACGTTTATATAGCCAAATTAATATTAAAATCACGTTAGGCTCTCCTTAATGCGCGGGATGACTTGCATTGGGCTGAATCACTCGCTGCTCTTTATCACCAAACAACGAATCCAACGCCTCTTGTTGTAGCTTTCGGCCTTCTTGCTGTTGCTTCTGACGTTGATTTGGTAGCCAATGTTGTAAGCTATACTGAGTAAACCGAGGCGCAAAAGTCAGTGCTGGAAACCACGGTAAAATATGCTCAGGTAAGCCTAGTTGTGCCATTTTTTCAGTGCCTAAAAAATACTGGCTAATACTGAGATGTTGGTGGTAATACAATTTACGACGCAAAGACTGCATGGCGGGGAAACTACGCTCTAATGGCTCTTGAGCTAAGGCTTGCGCCAATTCCTTACTACTGGAATCAGGTTTACTTTGCGTCATAAACGTGTGATACAACAGCACCATCGCTTCACGTTCGGTAAAGACTAGCCATTTTTCTTCTACGCCCATCAACCAACAGGCATAACTCCATAGATGCATCACCGCTTTTGATTCACGCGGAGTGATAGGAATACCCAACATCCGCAAACCACCCAACATCACCACACTAAAACCTAAATAAGTAGCGACCATATCAATTTGACTAATCGGCAATGCCCATTGGCTGCTATCCCAATCAGGTCGAGCGGCGAGATTACGCCTCACCAAAGCATGAACCATACGCACATGGAGCGTCGTTTTAAAACCATCGCCAAAACGCTCTAAACCATTGGGCGTAGTGCAATCCATCCACCATTTACCTGTTTCCGCAACTCGTTGTTTTGTGCCTCGGTTTAATGCCCCTGTCATCACCAACGATTGATTAAAACCCGACAGCAAATAGCCACCCATTAACGCTAAATCACGCAAGACATAGGTCGAAGCTAAACCTGTCCCATGAATAAACAACATACCTTCATTGAGTAAGTCTTTGTCTAGCCATGCAGGTGTTTTTTCGATGACATTAAAAAAGTGGCGTAACGGTTCTGGCGCATTAGGAATACTGTCAACACCATGATCCATCGCCTGCTTAAACATTTTGCGCGCAGCAGCCGTATCAGAGTCATACATCCATGCCATTAATTTATCCATTTCCACATCGCCATCCCATAACGCATCAACCACACAGTCATATTCGACACGGCTTGGTGATAAATCGCGGCCAAGAAACAATTTTAGTAACTTGGGCGTGTGTTTATGGGCTTTAGCAAAAGGTCTTGCCCGTTTAGGCACGGGACGGCGTTCAACGGTGGCAGAATTCATGATGCTTTCTCACAATTGTGACTAGGATAGTTCCGACAATAATGCGAAACTATATTCGCATTCAATTCGCGTTTAGCTCTTTTTTAACTTATGCTCTGCCTAAGTTCTCGTTTTTTGGAAAATCGTGTTATGCGTAAATCACCACAGCAACAACGCTCCAAACAAATGGTTAATACCTTGCTAGAAGCAACGGCCAAATGTATTGCTTTACGTGGACTTGATAACACCAGTACCCCTGCGATTGCCGAAATTGCAGGTGTCAGTGTCGGTTCGTTGTATCAATATTTTGATGGTAAAGATGCTTTGTTGGCGGCATTGCTAAATAAGTTGGCTTTAGATGTCGGCACAGCCTTAAAACATATTCCTGCGCGTGAAGGAGTGACACTGCGGACATTGATAGAACAAGCCATCGATATGGGCTTTAGTTTATTGAATAGTAGCGATGGCTTATATTTAGAGTTAGTCCGTAATTGGCATAGATTGCCGACCGAACAAGTCGCGGATGTCTTACAACAACACTTTTCTGAAACAGCACGGATGTACTTTATTAAGCACTTTCAACAGTACCCGATTGTCGATTTACAGGTGCGCTTATTTATTATTATTAACAGCACCTTATTTACCATGGTGCGTTTGGCGAGTCAGCAACACGAAAGTTTACTATCGGAAAAGTCGGTGCGTAATGGCTTGGTGAATATGATTGTGGGTTATTTGGAGCAAGGGTAATACTATAAGGAACTTATCCAGACACATAATTGTCCGCATGAGTTAATCACATGTCTCACGCTTGTCGCACCACACTAAAAAGACTAGGCTTTGCCTTAAAGTCATTTTTCGGCTAGAATCACTCGCTCTATTGAGGGGTGCTGCACCCGTCACAACCAAAGACGGCTAGGCTCAATAGACTCTTAAATTTTTTTTAGTTGCCAACGTCACCCATCCTACACAACAGGAGTCTGTCATGACATCAATGACAACCGTTGGCGACTACAAAGTTGCCGATATGTCCCTCGCCGATTGGGGACGCAAAGAAATTATCCTTGCCGAAGCCGAAATGCCCGCCTTAATGGGTCTGCGCCGTACTTATGCTGCTGCAAAACCATTAGCGGGTGCAAAAATTATCGGCTGTATCCACATGACGATTCAAACCGCCGTCCTCATCGAAACCTTAATTGATTTGGGTGCCGAAGTTCGTTGGTCATCCTGTAATATTTTCTCCACGCAAGACCAAGCGGCTGCCGCTATTGCTGCTGCGGGCGTTCCTGTGTTTGCATGGAAAGGCGAAACCGAAGAAGAATTTTGGTGGTGCATCGAGCAAACCGTATTAAAAGACGGTAAGCCTTGGGATGCCAATATGATTTTGGATGATGGCGGCGACGTCACTTATATCGTCCATGAAAAATATCCTGAAATGTTAAACAGCATTCATGGTATTACCGAAGAAACCACGACTGGCGTTCATCGTTTAATCGAAATGTGGAAAAAAGGCACATTAAAAGTACCTGCGATTAACGTCAATGACTCCGTGACTAAGTCGAAAAACGACAACAAATACGGTTGCCGTCACTCGCTCAATGATGCGGTAAAACGTGGTACCGATATGTTAATGGCAGGTCGTCGTGCCTTAGTCATTGGTTATGGCGATGTCGGTAAAGGCTCTGCTCAATCCTTACGTCAAGAAGGCATGATTGTTCGTGTCACTGAAATTGACCCGATTTGCGCCATGCAAGCCTGTATGGACGGTTATGAAATCGTCTCTCCATATATCAACGGTTTGAATACTGGCTTAGATGCCGATATCGACACGCGTTTGTTGGGCGAGACGGATTTATTAGTCACCACGACAGGCAACATGAACGTCTGTGACGCAGCGATGTTGCGTGCCTTAAAAAATGGTGCTGTCGTCTGTAACATTGGTCACTTTGACACTGAAATTGACACCGCTTATATGCGCGCCAACTGGCATTGGGATGAAGTGAAGCCACAAGTTCACAAAGTCTATCGCACCGCTAAAAACAGTGTCGTTAATCCTTCTGACAGCAACTACTTGTTATTGTTATCCGAAGGTCGTTTGGTGAATTTGGGCAATGCAACTGGCCATCCATCTCGTATTATGGACGGTTCATTTGCTAACCAAGTGTTAGCGCAAATGTACTTGTACGAACAGAAGTTTGCGAGTCATTCACCTGCGGTACAAGAACGGATGTTAAAAGTCGAAGTGCTACCTAAAAAACTCGATGAAGAAGTCGCCGCTGCGATGGTTGCGGGTTTTGGTGGAGTGCTCACGCGCTTAACCAATAGCCAAGCGGAATACATTGGCGTGGCCGTGGATGGCCCTTATAAGCCAGAAAGCTATAAGTATTAATATGTAGCCCTCTCTCTAAATGCATTTTCCCCCTCTCCCTCAGGGAGAGGGTTGGGGTGAGGGCGAATTTTGCTAGGATGACCGATTGTCATGTCTCGAAACATCCCCATTAGTTTTGAATTTTTTCCGCCGAAAACAGATGAAGGCGCGCAAAAAATCCTGCAAGTGCATAAACAGTTATGCACCTTAAATCCGTCATATTTTTCCGTGACTTATGGTGCAGGTGGTTCAACTCGCGAGCGCACCTTATCGACAGTAGATAGCATTCAACAGGCATCAACCATTGCTGTTGCGCCTCATTTGTCGTGTATTGGTGATAACAAAGCCGAAGTTTCCGCCCTATTACATCGTTATAAAAATCAAGGCATTAAGCACTTAGTGGCGTTGCGTGGCGATTTACCTTCTGGCCAAGTCGGTTTAGGTGAAATTCCTTATGCCCGTGATTTGGTGGAATTTGTTCGTCAGGAAACAGGCGATCATTTTCATATTGAAGTCGCGGCGTATCCTGAAATGCATCCACAATCTGCCGACTATCAAGCCGATTTAACTAACTTTATTAATAAAGCCAAAGCAGGCGCAAATAGCGCGATTACGCAGTTCTTTTTTAATCCTAATGCTTATTTTTATTTTGTTGAACAAGTGCGTAAAACGGGTGTCAATATTCCAATTGTGCCAGGCATTATGCCCATTACTAACGCCAGTAATTTGATTCGTTTTGCCGATGGTTGTGGCGCTGACGTTCCCCGTTGGATTCGTAAACAGTTAGCAGCATATGGCGACGACAGTGCCAGTATTAAAGCATTTGGTGAGGAAGTGATAGCGAAACTCTGCGAAACCTTGATTCAAGGTGGCGCACCGAGTTTGCATTTTTACACCATGAATATGGCACAACCGACCACACGTTTATGCAAGATGTTGGGTTTAGGTTGATGTTTGATTGGTGGGTGACAACCCACCCTACTTTTCGTTTTTAGGATTTTTCCATGAGTGATTTACCGTCTTGTCCACAATGTAGTTCTGCATTCACCTATGAAGATGGTGATATGTATATTTGCCCCGAATGTAGCCATGAATGGTCAAAAAACTCAGCGTCTAATGCCGAAGAAACCAAAGTCATTCGTGATTCTAATGGCAATGAATTAAAAGATGGCGACACGGTAACGGTGATTAAAGACTTGAAGCTCAAAGGCTCTTCACTGGTGATTAAAGTCGGTACAAAAGTTAAAAATATTCGTTTAGTTGAAGGCGACCATGACATTGATTGTAAAGTCGATGGCATTGGTGCAATGAAATTGAAGTCTGAGTTTGTGAAGAAGATTTAACTCTGTTAGGACTTATGCGTTTATCGCTTATATATTCACATTTCACCGCTTTAGACAGCTTTATGAACACAAAACGCGCTAATCGTGGTGCGATGCATAAGTCCAGAGATTTATCTTAAACGATACGCCTGTTATTTGCAGATTAGTTTCTGTACGATAATAGGCAACTCGCTCCTATTTGAGGTACGCCATGAGTCCTCCCGCCAAAGATTATTTACACCATCACATGACAGAGCAAGCTTACCTAGACAGTGAGCCATACTCAGAGTGTCGTCATGAATATATTGATGGTTATGTCTATGCGATGGCGGGAGCAACGGCTGCCCATAATCGTATTGCAGGCAATGTTTATAGACACATCGGCAATCATTTAGAAGGCAAACCTTGCCAGCCTTATATGTCTGATCTGCGTGTAAAAGTCGGTCGTCAATATTTTTATCCTGATGTTGTTGTTGATTGCAGTTCTTTGTCAGACCAAAGCACTTTCAGCGAAAGCCCGACGTTGATTATTGAAGTGCTATCGAAATCGACACGTCAAACCGATAAAACCAAAAAGCTGTTGAGCTATACCCAAATAGCCAGTTTAGAGGAATACGTCCTCATCGACTCGGAAATCGTTGAAGTTGAAGTTTTACGAAAACAGGCAGGTTGGCGACCTGAATGCTACTATTTGGGTGATGATGTGACGTTTAATAGTATTGGACTCACGCTTAGTGTCGAAGCCATTTACGAGCGTGTGCAACATCAAGATGTGGCTGATTGGTTGGCGAAAAAAGCGCAAATGGCGGCTGATTTATCGGCTGAGGGATGAATTATCCCGCAATGTTTGCGAGCTACGATTACTCATTTAGGAATAAAAAACATGAGTGGACAAATGCTGTATCTATGGGATGCCACCGATCATGGCGTACCTAAAAACATGGATGAAGTCTTTAAAACCTTTAATGAATTAGTTGAAAAGCCCGAACGCCCCAGCAGCGCAATATTAGCTTTTGCTCAACGTATACAAGATTTAGCTCGTTTTCATCAGGTGTTTGACGAACCAACTAAACAGCTTTACCACAATCTTGTGGCGCAATTTAAACAACACCAATACGCCTTGCATAGCTTAGAGCTACCTTATGCCAACTATCTACCCTTACTCAAAGCATTAGGCAGTACAGCGGCGGCATTTAATTTAGTCATTTATGATGACCAATTAGGTGCAGCGTACCTTCCTTCAAAAAAAGCATTGCCCGATGATCGAGCCATTTACTGGTTAATGGAAGAGGATTATTTTGGCGATAAAGTTTTCAAAAATCTTAATGAATTTAAAGACTATGCACAGCCGTTAATGCACGAGTTAATGGCAAGATATGGCTTGAGTTACGAACTACTGACCCCAACCAGCACGAAACCTATGTATATTAAAAAAACCACATACGGTATTCAATATATCTCCGTAGGTTACACACAAGATAAAGAGGGTGACTATGGCTTAAATGGATGTCTTTATATAGACATTCCTATGGTGGAAGATATTTATAATAGATTCGAATTTTTTAAAGAAAAGAACGCTAATAGTGTTGAAATGCTACTCCTAGATGATTTATATCCTCCCCCCCCATCTGAGTTTCTGAGAGAAGACGGTAGCAAACTGAAATTAAAAACCAAAGAAGATATCGCAACACGGCTTCAATGGATTGAAGATGGATTTTTAAAGGCTTTAGCTATTGCCGAAAATATAAAAGGTTTGGATAGGTTACTTAGTGGGGACTTTAATCCTCGTTTTAAAGAAAAAAGCCAAAATAGAGGCGTATACACCCCTCGTTGTTTAATTGTCGCTCGTTTAGCTAATAGCCCTCATTTTGAGGAGTTAGCTGTCAGTTTAGCTAAACCACTGTGGCCTGGCGCTAATCGTGCCTCTCTGCCTATCGAATGGCCAAAACTGGTTAAATACTTACGAGAAGAAGTGAAGCCGTTGGTTTAATGTAGCAAGCGTAGGATGGGTAGAGATACGAAACCAATCATAATCAATAGCTTATTGACACCCCGCAAATGATGGGTTTCCTCCGTCTACCCATCCTACCAAATGGCAAAACTTACACCAAAAATCCCACCTCATCGACACCCCTTATACCGCCTAATCAACGCATTCGTCGAACTATCATGCGTCAAAACAGCATCGCTACTACTTGCCACTTCGGCTGAGGTTTTCCGCGCTAACGCCTTGCCTAACTCCACGCCCCACTGATCAAAAGAATCAATATGCCAAATAACACCTTGTACAAACACACTATGCTCGTAAAGAGCAACTAATGCCCCCAACGCATGAGGATTTAAACATTGTGCTAGGATGGTATTACTGGGTCGATTGCCGTCAAATGTTCGATGCGGAACAAGATTCTCAGCAATTCCTTGATCGCGTACTTCCTGAGCATTGCGACCAAAAGCCAAGGCCTCACTTTGAGCAAATAAATTCGCCATTAACAGATCATGCTGCACACCTAAGCGATTAAACGATTGGCAAAAGCCAATAAAATCACAAGGCGTGAGCAGTGTCCCTTGATGCAATAATTGAAAAAATGAATGTTGGCTATTCGTGCCTGCTGCGCCCCAATAAATCGGACTGGTGGCATAATCAACGGCATTACCATCAACAGTGAAATGTTTACCGTTACTTTCCATCGCCAATTGTTGCAAATACGCAGGAAAAAGCGACAGATATTGTTCGTACGGTATAATAGCCAGTGTTTGTGCGCCGAGAAAATTGGTGTTCCAAATCTGTAATAATCCCAGCACTACGGGTGCATTTTTGGCCAATGGCGCATGACGAAAATGGCTATCCATCGCGTGAAAACCCGCCAACATCGCGTGAAAATTTTCCGAACCTATGGCCAACATCGTCGATAGGCCAATGGCAGAATCCATCGAATAACGGCCACCGACCCAATCCCACATACCAAACATATGGTCAATAGTTATACCAAAACGCTCAACCGCTACTTGGTTGGAAGAGACAGCCACAAAGTGATTTGCTAGCGCCTGCCCTGCTCCCAATTGCTTGACACACCAGTCGCGGGCGGCCATTGCATCAACCAGCGTTTCTTCGGTGGTAAAGGTCTTCGAGCAAATAATAAATAAAGTTTCATCTGGCTCAAGATCACGCACCGCTTCAACAAAATCCGTGCCATCCACATTCGAGACAAAACGAAAGACTAAGTCACGGCGACTATAATGACGCAGTGCTTCAAATGCCATTTCTGGCCCCAGATCAGAACCGCCAATGCCGATATTAATAATGTTACGAATGGGTTTTCCCGTATAACCGAGCCAAGTACCACTACGAACCTTATTGCTAAATTCGGTCATACGGTCGAGGACAGCGTGTACCTCTGGCACGATATCTCGTCCTGCCACCCAAATGCTCTCGCCTTTAGGAGCGCGCAGTGCGGTGTGTAAAACGGGGCGACCTTCGGTGGTATTAATCAACTCACCACGAAACATGGCTTCAATACGTTCTTGCAAGCCACACGCTTCGGCCAATTTCAGTAGCAGATCAAGCGTTTCGTCCGTGACGCGTTGTTTGGAATAATCAAGATATAAACCTGCCGCTGACACCTGAAGACGTTCTCCACGTTCAGGGTCGTGGGCAAATAACTCACGCAAATGGTGCTGACCAATCTGCACCGCATGATGTTGTAAGTCGTGCCATTCGGTTTTTTGCGTCAGGGGAATAGTTGCACTCATATACTGTCCTCACGCTGCCCGTCACTGGCAAGATAGAGCCGAAGGTCGATGTAATGTTCTTTCTGATCGTCTATGAGAGTGACCACATCGCCTGACTGTTGCACACCATCCAACAGCAGTATCGGCAATCGTTTTCTGTCATTTACGGCTAACTGTTTGACGACGATGCGATAAAGGGTTTGCCCGTAACGATAATTTATCGCGCAGCTCGGCCAGTCTTTTGGCAAACAAGGTGTGATGGTGAGTTGATCCGCCTGTCGATTTAAGCCCAGTAAAGACTCGGTGATGAGTCGATAGAGCCATCCCGCCGAACCCGTATACCACGTCCAACCGCCGCGCCCTGTATGCGGAGCAACGGCATAAACATCGGCAGCCACCACATAAGGTTCAGCTTTGTAAATGGCGACACTTTGACTATCACGGCTATGGTAGAGTGGATTGATTAAGCCCAGTAACTCCCAAGCACGGGCATTATCACCGAGTTTGGCAAAAGCCATTGCAGCCCATATCGCCGCGTGGGTGTATTGGCCACCATTTTCACGCACACCCGCAACATAACCTTTGATATAGCCCGGATTCATTGCGGATTTATCAAAGGGTGGGTCAAGCAATTGCACTAATCCTGCTTCACGACGGACGAGGCGCGTATCTAAAGAGTCCATAGCCTGCCGTGACCGTTCGACATCACCGCCACCTGATAATACCGACCAAGATTGAGCAATCGAATCAATACTGCATTCAGGATTCACCGACGAGCCTAGGGGTGTACCATCATCAAACCATGCCCGACGATACCAAGCACCATCCCACGCGTGTTCGGCAAGGTGTCGTTTTAGTTGTGCGGCTTGCTCTTGGCACTCTTTGGCAAAAGCTACATCGTGTTGACCTGTCGCAATATCAGCAAAAGCGTTGAGCACGTCGTAGAGGAAAAATCCTAACCAAACGCTCTCGCCTTTCCCTTCAATACCGACCAAATTCATGCCATCGTTCCAGTCGCCTGAACCCATTAGCGGCAAGCCATGTTCACCAAAACGCAAGCCATGACGGAGCGCACGGACACAATGCTGATAAAGACTCGCTCGTTCGCGTGAACAATGCGGAAGGTCGTAATAAGATTCTTCCTCTGCGTCTAATAATCGCCCTTCTAAAAAATGCGTTTCTTCCGACAGAATGGCGACATCGCCAGTACAACTGACATAACGACAGGCGGCTAAAGGCAACCATAAATAATCATCCGAGCATCTAGTTCGCACGCCTCGTCCCATCGGCGGATGCCACCAATGTTGCACATCACCTTCAGGATATTGACGAGACGCACAGAGTAATAACTGTGCTCGTAATAGTTGTGGCTCTAAATTCACTAAAGCCATCGCATCTTGCAATTGATCGCGGAAACCAAACGCGCCACCTGATTGATAAAAACCACTCCGCGCCCATAAACGGCAAGCCAAGGTTTGATAAACTAGCCAACCGTTAGTCAAGACATTAAGCTCAGGATTAGGCGTTTCAATGTGCAGCACATCTAAGGTATTACGCCAAAACTGCTGGACTTTTTGCAACGCGATTTCGGCTGATTTTGGTTCATTTAAGCGGTGTAACAAATCACGCGCGGTATCCATATCTCGTCCTGCGCCCAAACAAAAGACGATTTCTCGTTCTTGGCCATCAGCCAGTTCAAAAGGCACTTGGATCGCGGCACAAGGGTCAAGTCCAGCACCGACCCGCCCCGAAAGTTGAGCGCGTGACAAGGCATCAGGGTTGGCAATACAACCGTTACGGCCAAGAAACTCCGTACGATCCGCCGTTACTGTGTGTGGCACATCGCCCACCGCCAAAAACGCGACACGGCCTTCAAACTCATTGTTATAGGCGTTGCTCGCCAACAATGCGCCGCTGTCGGACTCATATTCGGTAACAATGTGCATCGCCGATTTTGGTCGTAAATCACCTAGCACCCATTCGATGTAGTTCGTTGCCGATAACCGTCGAGTACGGCCTGAGCCATTACGAATTTTCAATACCGAAAACTTAACCGACTCTTTAATATCAACGTAAACCCATAACTCCGAATGAATACCACCTGCTGTATGTTCAAAGACACTATAACCAAAACCATGACGGGTGCGATAAGGCATTGCGCCGCTACAGGGCAATGGCGTAGGCGACCAAAAATGGCCATTTTCTTCGTCGCGTAGGTACATGGCCTCACCACCCGAGGCACTGACGGCATCATCACTCCACGGCGTTAAGCGAAATTCATGGGCATTTTCACTCCATGTGTAGGCTTGACCACTCTCAGTGATCACCGTACCAAAATCGGCGTTAGCCAACACATTAACCCACGGCAAAGGTGTTCGTTGGGTTTGAGTACTGGTGATGATGTACTCACGGCCATCCGCTGAAAAACCACCTAAATTATTAGCAAGAATAAGGTTAGGCTCAGGCTGTGCGGAGTCTGCGGGTGGGTCGATACGATGTGAACGTGCGATCGTCAATCGTGGCACTTTTTTGATGGGAAAATCTTGCCGACGCAGTTGTTCTTCGAGTGTGCCGCCCGTATCGGTGATAATGGCACGCGCAACCGATTGCAGCAAAATACGATCTTCATGAGAAATCTGTTCTGCCGAACGAACAAAAATGCCCCCTGCACGGTCAATATGATGAATTTCTGAGCCTGTGGTAATCAACGCCAAAATCTGCTCTTGTAGTTGCTGTCTATAGCCTGCGTGATCTTCATTCCAAATCACTAAATCAACCGTTAGGCCTTTTAATCGCCAATAGGCGTGACATTGAATCAATTGGTGCGCGAGGTCGATATGGCTGGTATCGGCAATTTTTAGCAACACAATCGGTAAATCACCCGAAATTGCATAACCCCACAACCCTGATTGCCCACGTCTATTTTGCCGTAACAGACTGGCATCGGCGCGTAGTGAGGCATTGGCGTACAGTACGGAACTGGCCAAACTACGATACATTTGCGCATCGGCTTCACTGGCATTAATCTGCCGTAACGTCACGCCACTGTGTGTACCTGCTAACTCAAACACGCGATTGGCAAGATGTCGATCTTGGTATTTATCGACTAAAGCCAAACACGATTCTTTGCTTTCTGTTGCGCCAAAAACCCAATCAATAGTGGCTGATTGTTCGGGCTCAAGCGTGATTAAACAGCGAATGGCGACGATGGGGTCAAGTACCGAACCTTGTGTTCCTGAGAGGCTATTATTGCTGGCTAAAACCTGTGGCAAGGCTAGTGTGCGACCACGGCCAATAAAACGCATCCGATCCGTTTCGTAAGACACTTCGCCCAATTGTGTGCCATTCGCCGCCATCAAATGAAACATCCACGGCGTGTGTTCACCCAATGAGCGCGGGCGGCGTGTGCACAAAATGGCGCGACTCGCGGCCATAATTTCGGTCTGCACAAACAAATTACCAAAGGACGGTTGCACATTATCGGCAGCGGGTAATGCCAGTACCACTTCGGCATAACTAGTGACTTCAATGGTGCGGCGAATGGACGAACGATTGGTGACTTTCAGCCGCCGAAGTTCAATATCATCTTCAGGAGAAACCACAATTTCACTGTAAGTTTCTATGTCATTATCCCGACGACGAAACTCTGCCCTACCCTCCGAAAACATCGCCGCATAACTACTGGCACGTTTTAGTGTCGGCTGATGGGCTGCTGACCAAAAATCACCACTGATGACATCACGCAGGTACAAAAACGTGCCCCAATTGTCACAGGTACTATCTTCTCGCCAGCGTGTAACCGCTAAATCGCGCCAACGACTATAGCCACCACCCGCATTGGTGAGCATGACGTGATAACGACCATTGGATAATAATTGCACTTCGGGAATCGGCGTATCAGCAACAATCATGGCCTGAACTGAAGGACTGGTCGCGTCTAAAAAGTCTTGGCCAGCCAAAGGTTCACTGATGTCTTGATGAATAATCGCTGTTTTAGGAATACGTTCCTGCAATAACAATAACGAGGCTTGAATCAAAGGGTCAGACTCAAATCGTCGCTGCATCGGCCGATTTAGTAATAAATGACCAATGGCAATCAAACTCATCCCTTGATGATGTGCCATAAACGATTGCACAACGACACCCGTTTGCCCACGCGCTAAACGCGATGGCGTATAGTCAATCGCTTCATAAAAGCCATAACGGCCATCTAAACCTAAAGCGGCGAGCCGTTGCAGATTTTCGCAAGCCGCTTCGGGTTCTACCATTAACGCCAATGCTGAGGCATAAGGCGCAACCACAGAATCCTCAGACAAGCCGCGCTTTAAGCCTAAATCGGGAGTACCAAAGGCATGATAACGATAATTAAGACTAGCATCGACGGCATTGTAACCCGACTCAGAAACGCCCCAAGGCAAACCGCGTTGATTGCCGTGAGCAATTTGACGTGCTACCGCCGCGCGACAGGTCTGTTCTAATAATGAGCCTTGATAACTAGGCGTCACCAACATCGGCATCAAATATTCAAACATAGAGCCGCTCCATGACATCAAAATCGGCTCACCTCCCGCTGTCGTTAACAAACGTCCTAAGGCAAACCAACTGTCTTGCGGTAACTGGCCTTGAGCAATGGCAACAAAGGTGGATAATCGCGCTTCGGAAGCTAATAAATCGTAGTAACTGGTATCACGCCGTGACTCATCGACGTTATAACCAATGGCCAGTAAATGCCGTGTTTTCACATAGAGAAGACCGTATTCCATCAGTGCAAAATCAGCCGCCTGTCGCGCCAATTTTTCTACCGTTAATAAGCGTATCTTGGCGCGCTCACTGGCTAATACCAGTCGCTGGCGTTGTGTACTTAACCAATCTTGCTGCACTTTATTTAACTTTTCTTGACTACAAACATCCAAGATTGGCAACCAACGTACAGCCAACGTCGACAGTCCATTCAATGTTGGGATGTGGTCGAGTTCGGCACAGGCCGCTAATTCAGGTGAAGCAACAGCGATATCTAACCACGGCACTAAAAAGACCAATTCCTCTTGTGCTACCTGACATTGTCTTAACAGGTTATTCGCCCATTCTTTGCCTTCCACAGCCATATCAACAGGAAGGTCTACCACTAAGGCAAGGCCATATCCACATAAATCGTCTAAAGCCAATCCTGTTTTAACCAGCGACATCGGAGGCCGAGCGCAACATTCGACTAATAGAGTTTCTAAGTGAGTAAAGACGGCAGGAGGGGTGTCAGGAAGAAAATCGCGCAGGACGTTAAAGGTATCACTCAAGCCAACAAACAAGCGATCGGAGATAATAGGCTGATCGGCAACAGCAAGTAGCCCCATACGCAAGGTCAACAAATGACCTGCTAGATTGCCACTATCGACGGCAGAAATATAACGTGGCGGCAATGGCTGTAAGGTTTGGGTATCGTACCAATTATAAAAATGTCCTTGATGACGCTCTAAGCGTGACATGGTCAAAAACGCATTCTCGGTGCGCGTTAACAAGGACGTTAGTGGAATATAACCAAAATCATAAGCCGATAAATTCGCCAACAAGGCCAAACCTAAATTCGTCGGTGACGTCCGATGGGCAATGACGGAACAGGGACTTTCTTGAAAGTTATCAGGCGGCAACCAATTATCTTCGGCAACAACAAACTTCTCAAAGAAATCCCACGTTTTGCGCGACATTCTGCGTAAAAACAGCACTTGCTCGCTACTGAGCACCACTTCTCGCCGCGCGATGGGCTGACTCATCCACCAAACAAGGGCAGGTGCAGCCAACCATAAACACAAAAATGGTAACATCACCCAGAAATGGCTCATACCAAATTTGCCAATCACCAGTGTGATGAGCGCAGCAAACGGAGTGATCCACATCATACGGTAAGTCGTAAGAAGCGTGGTTTTTGAGGGCGATGAATGCGTTGATATGCGCCACTCTAATAAGCCTTGATGCGTCACTATCATGCGCCACAGCGAGCGCAAAATCGCCTCTAGGCTAAACAAGGCTTCATGCGGTAAACAGGCCAAACGAAAGCCTGCTTGCGCCAAATGCCGTCCTGCCGTGGTCATCACCGTCGTCAAATGCTGCGCGAGGACAATATCATGCGGCTTACGCAACAGTTCATAGATCGTCATAAACGTCGGGGGAAGCAGAAAAACTCCGACCAACGCCAATGTCCACCAACCCGCTTGGGGTAATAAACACCAACCCGTCAGTAACAACAGCATCATCGCCGCAGAAACTAAACTTCGGCGTAAATTATCCAATATTTTCCAACGCGATAATGTGGATAAAGGATTGACAACGCTTGAGCCAGTCGGGCTAGGCACTCGCGGTAACAACCAGTGGAGAATCTGCCAATCACCACGAATCCAGCGGGATTGCCGACCGACATCGGTCATATAACGTGTCGGATGTTCTTCATACAGGTGCAAATCACTTAATAATCCTGAGCGCGCATAACACCCTTCTAACAAATCGTGACTCAAAATTTGATTATCGGGAAAACGTCCTTTTAATGCCTGCTCAAAGGCATCCACATCATAAATACCTTTACCAATAAACGAACCTTCGCCAAATACATCTTGGTAGACGTTAGACACGGAGCGCGTGTATGGGTCAATACCTGACTCACCGCCAAACAATTGCGCATAGGGAGAACGACTTGCACCAGCAAGGCTGGAAGCCATACGCGGTTGCATAATGCCGTAACCTGCTGTTACGCGTTGGTGTTGCTCATCAAAGCGCGGTTGATTCAGTGGATGTGCCATCGCCGCAACAAATTGCCGAGCGGACTCTCGTGACAGTTGTGTATCGGTATCGAGCGTGATGACATATTTGACCTGTCGCAGTATGTGTAAATCACCGAAAATCAATGAAAAACACTCTTCGCCTTCACCCCGCAACAAGCGATTAAGCGCGGCTAATTTGCCCCGTTTACGTTCATAACCCATCCATAATTGGTCTGCCGATTCCCATCGACGTGGCCGATGAAAGAGAAAAAATCGATCGACTCCTGTACCTCTATATTGCTCATTAAGCCGTTCAATTCCCGCCCTTGCCTGTTTCACTAACGCCGCATCGCCGTCTTGTACTTCTTCTTTGGCATCCAAAAAATCTGTCAATAAAGCAAAATGCAGATACTCATCTCGATTGCCTAAAAACCTGACTTCTAAAGCATCCAGTAACTCGGTGACCGTATCAACGCAATCCAACATCGTCGGAATGACCAGTAAAGTTCGCCGATTAGCGGGCAAACCTTCGCTAAAATCCATACGCGGTAAACGTTCAGGCGCGATGATTAATGTCGCCAACCATCCCGTCAATGCTGAGGCTAATTGACTACTTGGCAATAACAACAAACAAGACAACAGCATTAAACGCCAACCTGCTACGCCTTCTGCACTCGCTAACATGGCAATGACTGAAGTAAACACTAAGGTCATAAACAGAATACTGCCTAAATATAATGTTAGCGGAAACTGACTGATCTTTCGTTGCAAAGAATGAGCGACTGGCAAACGCATGGCCGCTAGCGTTTCTAATTGCGCCAAACCTTCGCCTATCAAATAAAACCCCACGTGCGCCGCAGGATCGTCGCCACTGGCATGAGGCAGTGCTAGATTTATTGCCGTACGAGCAACTTCACTTTCTGACAACAGGCTGTATTTAGCTATGCCCGCAACCACATGGCGATAATGGTCACGAGTGGCAAAATCCATCGCACCGTAAATACCGCCAACATCCTCACGTAGCACCTGCTCGACAAAACTGACTTTTTCGACAAATTCGCCCCAATCAATCGCTCCTAAGGAGCGCAAACTACCAATGGTATTGCTAATCGACACCTGTTCCGATGCCTGCTGTTGGTTTTCCGCCAACACCATCTGCTCAATGGTTTGGTTAGCCTCGGCCAGACGTTGTTCTATCCACGTCAACGGCAACGCTAACGAAGGCCCATGCCCTTTTAATTGACGTGCCAATTCGGCAACAAATGAACTGACCATTGGCGGACGCGAGCGCGCCATATCAGCAATCACCAGAATTAAACTTTTGGGATCGTTTTCCGCAACCTCCATCATTCTTTTTGCCCAATCTTGCGCTTGATTCAGATGGGTTCTCGCCGTCATCACGCGTACACCAACACGGCGCAAATTTTCGATCAATGCTAACCGTAACATAATGGGAATAGCCCATAATTCCCCTAACATTAAAGGAGTTACCGATTGATAAGCCATGATATAACGATCAAGTGTTTCAACATCAACACGGCCATCGCCATGAGAAATGGCTTCTAAAGCAATGTCATAGACACGTGGCAAATGACAAGAAGCACCTGCGGCAAGTCGTGGCAATTCCTGACTGTAGCCTTTAGGTAAATGTTTTTTAGCGGTGCGAATTTGTTCTTCAATCAGATAAAAATTATCTAACAACCACTCGCCTGCGGGTGCTATCCGTCGTTTCGCGGTAATCGTTGAGGTCAGCAGAGTGCAGGTTTCAAAAATGATAATTTCATTGTCATCCAATCGTTTCAGCAAACGATCAGGTTGTTTAGATTGTGCTAATTGATGCTGAGTTGCCAACCATTTACCGTGTTGCTCCATTTGCGAATCACTAAACAAGTCCGCTCGTAATGGTGTTTGATCGTCAGTCTCAGGAGGGTTCGCGCAAGGCTCTTGACCGAAAGCGAGCTGCATAATGGATTTTTTAAGACGACTTGACCGCTCAAATACGGTAGTACTTCTCATCGTGGGTTTGGGAGTTTTCAATAGAAGCTCTTTGTAAGAATGCCGCGCTTTGAGGCTTAGGCATTGTTACATTGAGGAGCGAATTTGGTCTGTTCGGTAGAGTACGGAGTGCTTAACTAAAACTGCAATCATAGGGATGCAAAAATATCAGCAAACATTTGATGATGTTGACTAAACGCCGCCAAAATCACTGGATCAAAGTGCTGAGGATGCGTTCGACCATCACCACGAGTAATAATCTCTACTGCGGTTTTATGATCAAAAGCAGCTTTGTACGGACGCTTACTGCGTAGCGCATCATAAACATCACAAATATTCATAATCCGCGCCGATAAAGGAATTTCCTCACCTTGCTTGCCCGCAGGATAGCCGCCTCCATCCCAACGCTCATGATGATTCAGGGCTATTTCCGATCCCATATTGAGATAGCGTGATTTACTATTGCCCAGAATTTTTGCACCCATTGCCGCATGGCTTTTCATGATCTCCCACTCATCAGGTGTAAAACCACTGGGCTTGAGTAAAATACGGTCAGGAATCCCTATTTTGCCAATATCGTGCATTGGACTGGCAATAAATATTTCATCGGCAAACACCTCATCCATGCCTAATATTTTTGCTAATTCACGGCTGTAATAACTAATACGTTGGACATGAGCTCCTGTATCTTCATCTTTATGTTCGGCGGCGCGAGTCATGGTAAAAATAGTATCCAAATAACTCTCATGCAATTCCGCTGTTCTTTCGTGTACCCGTTGCTCTAGAAGGTCGTTATAGGATTGCAAGGTTTTATGCAACGATCGTACTTCTAACATATTGTGTACACGTGCCAGTACTTCTGCTAGTTCAAACGGTTTGGTGACGAAATCCTTAGCCCCCACATTCAGCGCGTGCAATTTATGATGCGGTTGTGCGGTGATCACGAGGACAGGCAAATAGGCGTTGGGTTGTGCTTCTCTCAGTTGCGCCATGACATCAAAGCCATCCATATTGGGCATTTGCAAGTCAAGGAGAATCAAATCATAGTTATTTGTCAGGTGTAACTCAGCAACCTCTTGTGAATCCGTCGTTGATGTCAACCGTACATAGCCCACATTCGCCAGCATGCGTTCAAGAAGCATGACATTAGCGGGCTGATCATCAACAATTAAGATGTTACTGTTGAGAATATCAATTAATGGAATCATCATCGCCTCAATGTCAAGTAAGTTGTATGCGAGTGGCCACGCCCTACTTGATCAGAACAACAGGCAAGATAGCCTCTGCTAATGATGACAGTATCACTTAGTTTGATGAACGGTATGTCCGTTAAGACACATAGAGAGCTAATCGGCTTGTAACAAATCTAGTATTATCCGATGTTAGCCCGTTAGATAAGATGCGACCGTTGGACGCTTATGAGTGAATTTATTGAATGGGCTTAGTGACATTGACAGATGTCATAAAAAAATAAGGGCGAATAAATTCGCCCCTACCTCACAAAAGTTAAATACTACGCGAAATTAACTCTTTCATAATCTCATTCGTACCACCGTAAATACGGTTAGCACGGGTATCAATGTACGCACGAGCTATCGGGTATTCCAGCATAAAGCCATAACCCCCGTGCAACTGCACACACTCATCAACGACCTTACTCAACAAGTCAGAGACCCAGTATTTAGCCGCACAGGCCGCTTCCACACTTAATTCATTTTTTAAGACTTGTTCAATACAACGGTCAACAAAAACACGGGCAATTTGCGTTTCTGAGCGCAATTCCGCTAATTTGAAACGGGTATTTTGATACGCAGAAACGGGCTTACCAAACACTTTACGGTTTTTGACGTAATCCGCCGTATGAGCCAATGCGCTTTCTGCACCTGCTGCACAAATGACGGCAATCATCATTCGTTCCCATGCCAATTCTTTCATCAACATGATAAAGCCCATGCCTTCCATGCCTAACAAATTTGCTTTAGGAACTTTGACGTTGTTGAAAAACAACTCGCAGGTATCTTGGCCTTTCATACCAACTTTTTTCAGTGGTTTGCCTTTGCTAAAGCCTTCGCTATGAGCATCAACAATCAACAAGGAAATGTTTTGCGCGCCCTTTTCGCTGGTGCCTGTTTTAACAACCACTACCGCCATGTCGCACAGATAACCATTGGTAATAAAGATTTTTGAACCATTCAAAACATAATGATCGCCATTATCAATGGCGCGTGTTTGAACCGCTTGCAAATCTGAACCTGTACCGGGTTCAGTCATAGCAATCGCACCAACGACTTCACCTGTGGCCATTTTCGGTAGCCAATATTGCTTTTGTTCTTCATTACCAAAGTTATTAATGTAGTTGGCAACAATATCGGAATGCAAAGAAAAACCAGACGCGGAATCGCCTGCGCGGGCTTGTTCTTCCATCATCACCACACTGTACAAACGATCAACATTCGAGCCGCCGTATTCTTCGGGCATTGTTGGGCACAATAACCCTAAGTCACCTGCTTTATTCCACAAACTGCGGTCTAAATGTTGTTGGTCTTCCCATTTCTCGTGGAACGGGGCAATTTCTTCTTCAAAAAAACGACGTGCAGTTTTACGGAATGCTTCATGGTCGCTATTAAACAAAGTACGCGGAATCATCGGGGCTAAATTGTCGGGAATATGCAAGTTACTCAAGGTGGCTCTCCTTTATTTTTAGGACTTACGCGGTTATCGCTTATTTGTTCACATTTCAGCCGCTTCAGGCGGCTTCATGTTCACAAAACACGCTAATCGCGGTGCGATGCGTAAGTCCAATTTACAATACGGACGTACAGTATGTATAATAAATACCAATTATTACCCCTTTTCGTCAAGTCTTGATCACAACAAAACGACGAAGCTCAGCAAAAAACGGGGTTTAGACTGAATGAGCAAGCGTTTTTTACGACAATTCCTCAAATTTGAACATTTTTTGCCTTAATCTCGCCGTGTATAGTTTTTTCAAAGACCTTAGGCGATTACAATAACAACAACGCTACTGGTGACATCATGACAAACACTGCAACACTCGAAACTCCACAGCAAAAAGCCCCCCGCCGAACTCAAGCCGAACGTAGCGAAGCCATGCGCCAACGTTTAATTGATGCGACGCTCAAATGTTTAGAAACGGATGGTTATATTGGCACGACAGTGACAAAAATTGTCGAAGCGGCACAGGTTTCTCGTGGTGCGCCTGTCCATCACTTTCCATCAAAAGCGGCGTTAATTGCCGCGACGGCTGAACATTTAATGCGGCAGATTTATATTCATTTAGGTGTAGCAATGCGCCATATTGATGAGTCTGAAGATAAGCTCACCGCGTTAATTATGACTTCATGGCGACAAGTGTTTGGCACGACCGAAAATGCCGTGATTTTAGAGTTAATTGTCGCTAGTCGCCGCGACCCTGAATTAGCAGGAATGTTGCAAAAATTGTGGATGTCGGCTTTTGAAACACTAGGCGTGGCCGCAGAACACTACCTCATGCCCAAAACACCTAAAGATAATGTCCGTCATTTGATGACACTGACACAATGGATGTTGCGTGGCATGGCGATGGATAAACATCTTGTCTTTAATGACTCCATCATTGAGTACTATTTGCGTTTATGGTGTCGATTATTGACCAGCCATTTATGCGCGAAACCGAACGTCAACACACCGCCACCCCGTCCTGAGTTTTGGGATTTATCACTGATTCCCAACCAAACAGTTTAGAAAAAACTATGCTCGCGAAGTCTCACGAACCGTTACGGTTTGCGCCTTGGTTATTACTTTTAGGCGCATTAACCGCGATTGGCCCGTTGTCGATTGATATGTACTTACCGAGCTTTCCGTCACTGGAAAAAGAGCTTGGTATTGGCGTACAACTCAGTTTGGCCAGTTTTTTTATTGGCATGGCGATGGGGCAAGTTTTATATGGCTCTTTAAGTGACCGTTTTGGCCGTAAACCGCCCTTGCTCGTCGGCTTGAGTTTATTTGTGTTGGCTTCGTTTGCCTGTAGCCAAGCAACCACGATGAATGAATTAGTCTTTGGCCGCTTTTTACAAGGTTTTGGTGGTTGTGCAGGCATGGTGATTAGCCGTGCGGTCGTGCGTGACCGATGCGAGCCAACTCAAGCCGCACAAGCTTTTTCGATGTTGATGTTGGTGATGGGTTTAGCCCCTATCCTCGCGCCATTAGCAGGGAGTTGGCTCTTAGTTGCGTATGGCTGGCAAAGTATTTTTTGGTTTAAAAGTATTTTTGCGAGTTTATGTTTAGTTGCCGTGTATTTTACGCTGGCGGAAACACATCACACTCGCAGTCAACCGTTGCAATTAGCTAAAGTATTAAGTGACTATGGCCATTTATTAATCAATCGCACCTTTATGGGTTACACCCTATCAAGCGGTTTGACGTTTTCGGGAATGTTTGCCTACATCGCCGGCTCACCTCATGCCCTTATTGAGTTGCACCACATTTCGCCCACCCATTACAGCTGGATTTTTGGCAGTAATGCCTTTGGCTTTATTGCCGCTAGTCAATTAAATGCGTATTTATTGCGCCGTGGTTATGCCATGTTGCATATTTTACGGATAGCAATTTACTTTCCTGCTCTAGCGAGTAGCTGCTTGTTAGTTGCTGAATTAGCAGGGATGAGTTCACTAACGTTACTATTAGTTGGATTTTTTAGTTATATCGCCAGTTTGGGATTTATCTCGCCCAATGCAAGTGCTGCGGCTATGGCTAATCAAGGGCATCAGGCAGGCACAGCGTCGGCACTCATGGGCGTATTGACATTTAGTTTAGCGTCTATCATCGGTGCGGCATTAGGTTTTTGGCAGAGTGCTAGCGCATTACCTATATTAACGTTGATGGCCATTTGTGGTGTTGGCGGTTTGCTGTGGCATCGTTTGGTGTTGCCGAAAACTGTGGTCGTCAGCCCTTAATAACAGCTATATTCGTGCTAACAATTGAAACGCGTTTCCGACATTTTTTAGTTGAAATTAGGCAATTTATCCGTTCACCCTGAGCTTGTCGAAGGGTGGTTCGACAGGCTCACCACGAACGGTTTATAGTGCGTAAATACAGCTAAAAACACTTCAACTACTAAGACGAGCTAGTCTTAATAAAGCGAGTTAGATTGCTCTAATTGCACGAAATTGACTTGGCGTTCTACCCGTCCATTCTTTAAAGGCACGGGTAAAATTAGCGGGATTGTTATAACCCAATAACTCAGCAATTTTTTGAATTTCAATATTCGGCTTTTCTAATAACACTAGAGCATCCCGACGGCGCGCCTCCTCCAACAACCCTTGATAACTCACGCCTTGCATTTGCAAGCGTCGACGAAAAGTCCGTGCAGAAATATGCAAACGCTCGGCTAATGCTTCAGGATGCGGATAACCTTGCTCGGTTAACACCATTGCCGCCCGCGCACTGACTAATATATCGCTATCTTCTTCGGCTAATAAACGAGACTCCCGTTCACATTGAGCAATCGCCAATGCTAAGGCTTCGGGATTAGCCATCGCCGAACGGCGTTCAGTCACCTCAAGAGGCATGCGTAATTGGGTGGCAGGCATTTGATAGCGCAATGTGGGTAAATGCTCGCTAAACCGTGATAAATATTCAGGCTGGGCATAATCAAACCACAACTCACCCAATAACTGAGATTCCGACAAAATAAAACGCAAGCTATGATAGAAACCACTCAACATGGCATCAAACAACACACGTCGTATTGCCTCACTAATAGGCATATCTGAGTGAAACTCAAAGACTAGATTTTCTGACTGTTGAAAACTGCTCAAGCGAATACCACGGCCGCGAATATGCCAAAAACGGAGTAATAGCGAAATCGCTTCATCAACACGACTGCAACACAACAAGGCATAGCCTAAACTGCCGTGCGCCGTTAATGGTTGCCGTGCACCCACTTCAAAACCTAAACCGTGATCCCCTGTTAATGCCAATACGGCAGCGATCAAGTTCACATATTGCTGTGGTGAAATACGCCCCGTTAAATCCGATAGTAAACGAGCATTTAATCCTGCGTGTTGTAATACCTCTGTTGCAGGCACACCGCGCTCTACCGCTAAGTCCAAATAAATAGTGGCATAACTAACGGGCATATAGGGTTGGCGCAACCAATGGTTTTTTTCGCTGCTAATTGTCATCTAATGGCCACAAATGATAAGTGACTTGGCCGTCTAGCGTCTCACGTTTAATCGCTAAAGACAATTATGCTGAGCTATCAAAAAAGCTAGCTGAAACCACTATTCAACTAGCTAAAAAATTTTCAAGGGGTAAAGATTATGACTGCTGCTATCAATCAAGCCGTAAAGCAAGCCGTTCCTACTCACCATCACGATCTCAAAGTTCGGCACATGGACTTTGAGTTTAGCGATGATATTCCTGAGTTTTGGTACGATAACGACCCGTTTAAAACTTTATTACTTGCCGCTTTATCGGGTGGCTTTCCCGAAGGTGAACGGTTTTTTATTGACTCCGTACGCCACTTTCAAGAGCACGTTAAAGACCCCGAATTACGCCAAGCGATTCGTGCTTTTATCGGCCAAGAAGCGCATCACTCCAAAGAACATAAAATTTTAAATGACTTTTTGGAAAGTCGCGGTTATCCGATTTCGCGTATTGATAAAGGCGTAGGCATGGCGATGTCTTGGTATCGCAAGTATTTAAGCCCTGCCCGTCAGTTGGCACATACGGCTGCCGTCGAACACTTTACCGCGTTAATGGCGGAAAAATACTTACTCAATAGTGATGAGTTGGCAAAAATGGACTCGCGCATGGCAGGCATTTGGGCATGGCACGCCATTGAAGAAACCGAACACAAAGCCGTTGCCTTTGATGTCTATAAAACAGCTGTTGACAGTGAATGGGTGCGCAGGTCACAAATGGCGATTTGTACGGTGATGTTTTTAGGCTTTTCGACTTATGACTTTATTAGCTTGATGCGTCATTCTGGCCGTCAAGGTGATGTCAAAATGTGGGCAAAAGGCATTAATTATTATTGGGGTACAACAGGCATTTTCAGAAAAATGATTCCTGAGTATTTACGTTACTATCGCCGTGACTTTCATCCGTGGCAGCATGATAGCCGTGCGTTGGTAGAAAGTATTAAACAACAGTATTTGGGTAATAAAGCGTAAATCCACTGTAGGGGCGAATTTGCCTGTAACGAACATGGGCGAATAAATTCGCCCCTACAACTGCTATGGCTTACGCATCGCCGTCAAATTAAAACTCACTTTAACCGCCGCAGGAATTTGGTCAGTGGCCGAAAACTCGCCTTGACCCACACCAAAGACATTTCGATCTAAAGTCGTTGAGCCTTTAGCCGTTGCTTTGTCGCCATCTATGTTGAGTTTAAAACTTAACACGATAGGCGCAGTTTTATCACGCAACGACAAAGTGCCGTCTGCTTTGTAACTACCTTCTGCGACTCGCGTAAAACGACTGGCTTTAAAAATAGCTGTGGGATGATTAGCGACATCAAACCAGTCTGCACTCGGTAAAGCAGAATCCCGCTGTTCATCTCCCGTAGCAACTGACGCTAAATCAACCTTCACCGTTAATGAAGAGTTTTTTAAATCATCAGGACTAAAGACAATATCAGCTGTCCATTGTTTAAAACTACCGACAACAGGCTCGCCTGTCCATTGTGTCGCAAAACCTAATTGAGCATTTTTGCTCACTAGCCAATGGGACAACGGCATCGTTTTAACAGTTTCAGTCGCTAAGACAGGTACAGCATCAACAGGTGTTGGCTTTGTTTCTGCAGCAACAGACGGCATTGTGCTTGCTACCTTATCAACGGATGCAGGTTGTTCAGTTACTTCGGTGGCAGTCACCGTTTCTTCGGCTTCGACTGCAACAACAGGAATTGCTTTTGCTTTTAGCGTAGGCATATACACATACGCCGACCACATCACCAGCAAGCCCGTCATACCAACTAACCATAATCTAGGCTCAGTAATACCCGCCCGCGCACCAACCGCCATCCGTGCAAATACATTATCCTTAACAATGACTTGATGCTTTAATACCGCGCCAACGTGTAACAGTAACAACAGACAAGTTAACAACGCCAATAAGCCATGCCCTGCACCTGCGGCATCATTCAGCATGGCTTTCGTCGTGACGGCTAATTCAGATAAGAATGGCAGATGCGGCATAGGCATCACGCCAAATAATACGGTAGGAATGTTGATTTTACTGGTCGAAACTAACAGCCAGCCCGTTAAAGGCAAACCCAACATAATGCCATAAAAGCCAATATGAACGAGGTGGGAAGCCGTTTTTTCCCATGCTTTCATGTGGCTAGGCAAGGCTGGTGGTGTGTGCATAAATCGCCACGCCAAACGCGCCAAACTTAAAAATAAAATAGTAAAGCCAATCGACTTATGCAGTTGAAACAAGGCATAAGTCGCCGCGCCTTTTGGAGCATCACCTAAACGCCACCCCAGTACCATTTGAAAAATAATGGCTGCGGCAATCAACCAATGTAAAATAATAGCGACGTTGGTATAACGATTGCGCGTGGCGTTCATGGTTTATTCCCTGCTTACTTCTTGGTGAATTCGACTTCAATTTCTAAAGCCACATCATCACCAATCATAGGCACATATCGGTCTGCCCCAAACTCAGAACGCTTAATAGTCGTAGTTGCTGCAAAACCTGTACGCGTTTCCCCCATCATGCCTTTACCTGAACCATAAAAAGTCACATCTAAAGTCACAGGCTTAGTTACGCCAGCCAGTGTTAAATTACCTGACATTGTGCCTTTGTTGCCTGTCGTGGTTTTAATAGAAGTTGATGTAAACGTGGCTTGAGGAAACTTATCGGCTTTGATGAATTCAGCAGGAAATTGCTTGTCTGCTTTTTCCCAACCAGTACTCATCGATTGAGTATCAATGGTTACTTGTACTTTGGATGCTTCAGGATTTTTGGGGTCATAACCAAAACCTGCATCAAACTTATTAAAACGGAACACGTATAAAGAAAAGCCTTGGTGCATGACTTTAGCGGTAATACTGGCATGGGTTTTATCTAACACATAATTCCCTGCGGGCAAATTAGCTGGATTAGTATCTGGCGCAGCAAAAGCAACAGAAGTAAACGCTAATAACGACACTAACAAGGCGGAAGCAATAGGACGAATCATGGTATTTTCTCGGCAAGTCGATGGTGTATAACTTGAGGCAAAAGTTGCATCAATGGGATGCTGGCAAACATACTGCAATCTTATTGTTTAGGTAAGAGCAATCAATGAAACGGATTGTTGCCTATTCGTCAACACGACTTATAATTCTTTACCCACTTTTGACTAAATACGATGAATAACCACAGCTTAATGCAACGTGACTTAGCCGTTCTTTGGCATCCTTGTACCCAAATGCACGACCACGAACAGATTCCAATCGTGCCCATCGCTAAAGCATCAGGCGTATGGCTAACGGACTTTGACGGCAAACGTTATGTTGATGCCATTAGCTCATGGTGGGTGAATATTTGGGGGCACGCTAATCCACACATCAACAATGCTATTAAAGAACAGCTTGATACTTTAGAGCATTTAATACTGGCGGGTTTTAGTCATGAACCGATTGTTACGTTGTCCGAAAAATTACTCGCTCTTGCCCCTAAAGGTTTAGCCCGTTGTTTTTACGCCGATAATGGCTCTGCCGCTATCGAAGTGGCGTTAAAAATGAGTATGCATTTTTGGCATAATAAAGGCGAAACCGCTAAAACTCGATTTGTCTCGTTAAGTGGAAGTTATCATGGTGAAACCTTAGGCGCGTTGAGCGTCACTGATATTCCCTTATTTTCGCAAACCTATGCTTCGTTATTGACCCAACAATACCGTGTGCCTTCGCCTGATTGGACGCAAGCGCCTGATGGTGTAACGCCCGAAGCCTTTGCTCGTCAGCAGTTTTTAACCATGGAAAGCTTGCTTGCCGAAAAGCACGATGAAATTTGTGCAGTGATTGTTGAACCGTTAATTCAAGGCGCAGCAGGGATGAAAATGTATCATCCTGTTTATTTGCAGTTATTACGCGCCGCCTGTGATAAATACGGCGTGCATTTAATAGCCGATGAAATAGCCGTTGGCTTTGCACGCACAGGCACTTTTTTTGCCTGTGAACAAGCCAATATTTGCCCCGATTTTTTATGTTTATCCAAAGCTTTAACCGCAGGCTATTTGCCGATGTCCGTCGTATTAACGACCGATACCATTTATCAAGGTTTTTATCACCCTTACGCAACGTTTAAAGGATTTTTACATTCACACAGTTTTACGGGTAATCCTTTAGCGGCAAGGGCTGCGTTGGCCTCTTTAGAGTTATTCGCGCTAGACCCACAACTACAACGGCAACAACAAATCAACGCGGTTTTGACTCAGGCTTTACAACCATTGCAGCAACATTCGCATATCGCAAATATTCGACAAACAGGCACGATTGCGGCTTTTGATTTGGTACAAGATAAAGCGTCAAAAACACCGTTTGATTGGCGTGAACGTCGGGGTTTACAGGTGTTTCAATCGGCTTTAGCGAAAGGCGTGTTATTACGTCCGATTGGCAATACGGTGTATTTTATGCCGCCTTATGTCATTACTGATGATGAATTGCGTTGGGTGGTTGAGGTGGCGGCTGAGGCAGTTGATGAGGCGACTTATGCGCCTGCTAGTGGGAGTGATGTTGGGGTGAGTTTGCCTTGAGGTTTTGAACTTTTTTGTAATTTAATACAATCGCTCATGCTTTTTTGAAAGAGGCTCTTTTTGAATACATCATTACGCTGTTTGTTGTCTTTAATAATAATTACTTCGTTAACTGCCTGTAACGAAAATTCAAGTGACCCTATAGGTGCGAGTGCGGCAGACACAACAAAACCCCAAATTAGATTCATAGACGAAGCTTTTGCAGGTTTTATCAAACCTCCTTTAACAGGTGAGGTTGCAATCTCAGTCACGCCATTCCCTGAAAATAAAATAACAGCTAACGACGATAGTGGTACGGCTATCTTAGCTATTACTAAGGTTACGGGTTTAAATAAATCTCAAGTTAGTATAAGTTCAGACAATACCATTTCGTTTAATAACATTACTGCTAACACTCCAGTCGGTGTTGGTCACATTACGTTAAGAGCTACTGATAAAAGTGGCAACTTTAGTGAAAATGAAATGTTCTTTAGTATTCTACCTAACATCGTACAAACCCCTATCAACATCAAAAAGGGCGAATCAATAACTATTAAATACTCCGTTTTACCCAATATAGATTCTGTTTTAATCACCCAACCGATTCATGCTTCAGGCATTAGTGCATCTGCGTACTTAGCCAATAGTGAACTCTTTATTACTTTTACAGCAAATAATGATGCAACAGTTGATAATCTAAATACTATCCAATCAGAAGTGACTTTATCAGATAGCAAATTAGATGATACTTTGACTCATTCTATTAGCCTCATGTTAGCTCTATAACTTGACTGATCTATAAAAGCTGTCAATTAACTATACTTTTAATACCCCATAAAAAAGCCTCCACGAGAGGGAGGCTTTTTTAGTTCAACCACTCATTTATGGCTTTAAGATAAAATAAGCGGGTTTACCTGACTTCAAAGGCACTGTAGCTAATACCACTAACGGATTTGATGCATCACTAAATACCTGTTGTGGTAATGGTAATTGCAACTCCTCTTCTGACGTTATCATAGGTAAATACACTTTGGCTTCATCACGCCATGTCGTTGTATTGATTTTGAACACCTCTGCACTTCGCGCTTGTCCAAAGAGTAGAGACGAAAGCATTGAAGAGTATTGACCAAAATTGTAGTTGTATGTTGTGTTAATACCGTATGCCGCGTCCCCATTTAATACCAGCTTTGTTAAAGCAAGGTAAGAAAAAGATGGTGACCGATTAATATTATCACTAATCTCAATCGCGCCTAAAGATGTCAGCGTATTTGTATCATCTGCTAGTTTAAATATCGTATCGCAACCCTTGAGCAAATTGTCTGACAACATAGACAAAGAACAATTATTTGTTAATGCTTTGCTTTTTTCAATTAAACCATCTTTATTTAAAAAGAACTTCATCAAGTTAGAATAATTGGTGTTGGCAAAAAAGGCTGTTGATGACATGCGCTGCAAACCTGACAACGATGAATAATAACTGTAATAGTCCATACTCTCGACCACACCCACAATACCCGTATCAACATTAAGAGGATATAACCGACTATTAGAATCTGCAGGGGTCGTTTGTAAAATATAAGCCTGACTGTTATTTGTCATAATAGCCTCGCTGACAGTATTTCCTATCGTGATCGGCCAGCTATTCACCACTGTTTGATTGGTCAAATTAATGGTGGACAACTTATTTTTTTGCACAACTAATGCCTTTGTGCCATCAGGACTCAGCGCGAATGATTTGATTAAGCTTGGCAGTTGGATACTCTTAACTGTGCCATCATCCAAGTTTTTGATTTTGAATGTATCATCACCCGATATACTGGCTAACTTATGCGTGCCTGTAATAAATGCAGCCTGTGTCACCGTGTAATCAAGCGGGGTAGCTTGTAAGTTTGAGGCTCTTACGTTCACCACTGCCGCAGCTAATACTTGCCCTGTTTTTGTCGTAGTCTCTACGCTGAGCGTGTAGTCTCCAACTTGATCTGGAGTAAACGCAACAACTGCAGTATTGGCATTGGCGGTAACAGGTTTGCTACCTGTTGGCGACTTCACAACCTTCCACTGATAAACAAGTTCGGTATCACTTACGCCAACTAATTTGCCGTCTATATTTAACGCCGTCGCTGGACGTGCATTAAATAACCGTTTTCTGACATCATCCGCAAAAACAATAGGATTATTACAGCTCTGCCCGTTAGGCTCATCACCTGCTTTAATGGCTGATACGTCTGGTGTCGTCACTACCGTTTGTTTTGAGCTATCAGACACCACCAACCGAAACACATAAGTACCTGTTTTATCAGCTAATACAGAGACTTGCTGACTTGTTACATTGTCAAATAATGTTTGCAGTTTACTTCCTACAGGAGACTCTACTACCTTCCATTTATAGGTTAATGGCTTACCCTCTGGGTCGTACATACCTTTGGCATCTAAGGAAATAACGCCATTGCAGTTCGCACTAACGTTGTAATTACCCCACGGAGCTTCATCAATCACATTGTTCGTGGTGTTTGTGGTTGTTTCATCACCACAACCCGACAATCCTAATCCCATAATAGATGCCATCATCAGCGTTCTTACGCCATGAAATACCAACGTTGACTTTATCACTACTGACATACTGCTCTACTCCATAAAATTGCATATCTGCGACTACAGCCATTACTCATATTCAGAAAAGTAATGTGCAAATATTGTATCATTAATTATGTTAGGACTTACGCCGCACAGAAGGATTGTTAAACAATGCGTATAGTTATAGAGGATTAAACGATGAACTCTTTTTTGCCGTTTTTTAGATATTGAACTCGTTTTAAGCTTAAAATCACCACTTTTCATCCCCAGCGAAAGTAATTCCATGACTCGACTCTACACCCCCTGCCCTCTATCCCTAAACACCGAAATCGAATTACCCGAAGAAGCGGCTCATCACTTCATCAAAGTGTTACGCGCCCGCGTGGGCGAAGAAGTTTGTTTGTTTAATGGTGAAGGTGGCGAATATCATGGTGTGTTGAGTCGAGCTGATAAACGCAACGCCTATGTCACCCTCAATCAGTTTATCGCCAACGATAAAACATCACCCCTCAAGGTACATTTAGGCCAAGTATTATCGCGTGGCGAACGCATGGATTTTGCTATTCAAAAAGCCACAGAGTTGGGCGTGACTGAAATCACGCCTCTGTTTAGCGAACGCTGCGAAGTACGTTTAGGCGGTGATGACCGTCAAGACAAAAAACTGGCGCATTGGCAACGCGTCGCCATTAGTGCTTGTGAGCAATGTGGCTTAAATCGAGTGCCTGTTATTCACCCGCCACAAAGTTTAGAAACATGGACACAAAACGCCACTGCCGAGTTGCGTTTTGTTTTAGCCCCGAGTTTAGAAGGCTTTCCTAGTGCCACACAAAAACCGCAAAGTGTTGCAGTATTAATTGGCTCAGAAGGGGGTTTAACGGAGCGCGAGATTAATCACGCGCAACAACAAGGCTTTTTATCGTGGTGTTTAGGTCAACGGGTATTGCGTACTGAGACAGCACCAATTGCCGTATTAAGCGTTTTGCATTGGTTGTGGGGCGACTTTCAATAAACAACTTAAGAACAAGGGCGGCTCACGAACCGCCCCCTCTGTTCACATTATCGCCCCAACTCTAAATCGCGATCTCTCACCCCTAACAAATACAAAATACCATCTAAACCTAAAGTAGAAATGGCTTGGCGCGCATTTTGGCGCACTAAGGGTTTAGCTCTAAAAGCGATGCCTAAACCCGCAATGGATAACATCGGCAAGTCATTTGCACCATCACCGACCGCAATCACTTGTTCTAAGCGCACACCTTCTTTGAGCGCAATTTCCCGAAGCAATTCGGCTTTACGCAGACCATCAACCACTTGCCCAACAACACGCCCCGTCACTTGACCATCAACAATCTCTAAGTCGTTGGCATAGACATAATCAATACCGAGCTTATGTTGGAGATATTGGCCAAAATAGGTAAATCCACCCGATAGAATTGCTGTTTTATAGCCTAGTGCTTTTAAGGTTTTTACCAGATTTTCCGCACCTTCACTCAGTTTCAAACTTGAGGCAATATCGGCTAAAACGCTGGCATTTAAACCTTTTAATAATGCCACACGGGCTTCAAAACTTTGTTTGAAATCTAACTCACCTAACATCGCACGTTCAGTAATCGCTGAGACTTGCTCACCAACACCTGCGGCTTTGGCTAATTCATCAATGACTTCATGCTCAATCAGTGTCGAGTCCATATCAAAACAGACGACACGACGATTACGGCGATAGGCATCATCACGCTGAAAAGCAATATCCATATTGAGTTCATTCGCTAAACGTAAAAACTCGGCACGCATACTATTAATATTGGCAGGCTCACCGCGCACCGAAAACTCAACACACGCTTTACCTAAACCCGCGTTTTCATCTTCCAAAGGCACACGGCCAGATAGTCGATTTAAACCATCAATATTCAAACCATTGTCAGCAACAATACGCGAGACAGCGGCTAATTGTTCGGCGGTAATTTTTCGCGCCAACAAGGTCACAATATAACGAGCCTTCCCTTGACCACTGACCCATGTGTGATAACTATCAATACTAATGGGTGTAAAGCGAACTAATAAGCCAATATCGTGAGCGCGAAATAACACATCTTTCATCAACATCGCTGACTCTTGGGCAGAAGGTGACTCGACCACCACACCTAACGATAATTGATCGTGGATGACCGCTTGACCGACATCTAAGATATTGACGGAATGCGCCGCCAATACCTGCATCAAACTGGCACTCAATTGTGGGCGATCTGGCCCTGAAAATGACATTAAAATGATTTCGCGCATAAACTCTAAAACAATTAGGTGAAAATAAATTGCATGATAGGCGATTGCCTAACAATCAGCTATGCCCAATGACCAAGCTTAATGATTATAATGGCCTTTTGACGCTTACGCTGATAATTTGCATAAGCCCTATTTTACACGTTATCGCTCAGTCGGTGAGGAATACAACTTGAACCCAGTTCGTGGTCTGATTATGTTGTTTGTGGTGAGTTACCTCATTCATGCCACGCTGTTGGTCAATAGTGCCGATAGCGAGTTGCGTAATGCTCAACAACAGGTGGGAAAGTTATTAACGGAGCAATTAGCCGCTAACTCGGCCACGTTGATGATGAATAAAGATACCGTCGGTTTAGGACTATTAGCCAATCGCTTTGGTCAAACACCTGCCATTTTAAGTTTACGACTGCTCAATAGCAGCCATGAAGTGATTGCCAGTGGCGGTGGTGCACCAAGCCAACAAGGTAATGTATTTAAAGCTGATATTGTCTTAGAAAAACAAACCTTGGGGCAGGCAGAAATCGTTTTAGCATCACGGGCGCGTGGTGATATTATTCGTGATAGTGTGCTGAATTTACTCATCTCACTGATCATTCATGTTTTTTTAGTGACATGGATTGGCTGGCCACAACTCTATAAAAATATTCGCATTCCTATTTTACAGCCTTTACCGTCTGAGGCAAAACCTGTCACGCCTGAACCTGTGACCACGCCAGAAGTAGAGCCTGAACCCGTCAAAGCTGCCGCCAGCGTTTTTCTACAATTTGCTTTTGATGACCGTAAAAACTTAATGCAAAAAGTCAACATGAGCACCGCAGACCAATTTTTATTGATTGTCGATAAATTATTAAAACGGGCAACACGCTTGTATATGGGGAAAGTCACTGTCAATTTGACGGCTGAAGGTGCAGTGGTACGTTTTGATGGTGATACTGCTCAGGATTGTATGAATCGTGCCTTAGTCTGTGGCCGATTATTATTAAAACTCACCGACACCGCGTATCAGCAACGTCGTACGGCTAAACAATTTGCCTTACGGATGAAAGCGGCTGGTTTAGAATTGGGTGAACTAGATGACAACGCTGCACTAAACCAAGTGCAACGATTGGCACAAATCGCCACGGTTAATCAGTTAATGATTACCGCCAGTGACACAGTGATCAGTGACTTACAAAGCAAACATCAATTAAAAACTTTTGAAGCAGAAGAAGGCTCTGCCAACGCTAAAATTCAAGCTCAGATTATTGAAACCTTAGCAGCTACTATTGAAGATGAATTAACGGTTTTGGAAAAACGCATTTTAGAGCGGAGAAAACCGACCGAAGCCGTTTAATTGATTGTAGGGGCGGTTTTAACCGCCGTATTTACGGGATTTACGCCATTTACGGGCGAATAAATTCGCCCCTACAGGTTATTTTTCTACGGTCACCGATTCAACGCGCTGAAAGCCGCGTGGTAGTTTTGCGCCACGCTTGCCCCTCTCACCGCGATAATGTTCAACATCCGACCACTTCAGTGTCAAATGACGATTACTGGTATTAATCACAATTTTATCACCCGCCTTACAAATCACGAGCGACTTGAGGCTTTCGGTGGCATCTAAACTAATCAGTTTATTACCTTTGCCTTTGCTCAATTTAGGCAAGTCTTTGACGGGGAACACTAATAACCGCCCTTCACTACTAACAATGACCAAAAAGTCTTTTTCAATGTCATCAACAAACAACGGCGTTAAAATCGTTGCGCCTTCAGGCATTGTCACTAAGGCTTTACCGTTTTTATTGCCTGCGTCTAAATCCCCTAAGGTGGTGACAAAACCATAACTGGCATCCGTGGCTAGAATGACATGTTGTTGCGGCTCGCCCATGACTAAGGACTTGAATGATGCGCCTGAAGGGGGATTCAGTTTTGTCGTTAATGGTTCGCCTTGCCCACGCGCCGACGGTAAGGTATTGGCCAATAACGAATAACTACGGCCTGCGCTGTCTAAGAAGTACACCTGCTGATTACTTTTACCTTGTGCTGACATTAAAAATTGATCGCTACCTTTAAAGTTTAAGCTTTCAATGGCAACGTCATGGCCTTTGGCAGCGCGTACCCAACCCATCGCGGACAAAATCACGGTGACAGGTTCAGCAGGTGTCATATCAGATTCTTTCAGGGCTTGGGCTTCACCACGCACCACTAAGGGCGAACGACGATCATCGCCGTATTTATCCATATCCGCTTTCAGTTCTTTAATAATCAGCTTGTCCATCAACGCAGGTGAGGCTAATAAACCTTGTAAGTGGTCACGCTCTTTGGCTAATTCATCTTGCTCACGACGAATTTCCATTTCTTCCAATTTCGCCAAATGACGCAATTTTAAATCGAGAATGGACTCGGCCTGTAAATCACTGAGGCCAAAACGCTTCATCAATTCGACTTTGGGATAATCTTCATAACGAATAATACGAATCACTTCGTCAATGTTTAGATAAGCAATCAATAAGCCATCTAAAATATGAAGCCGCGCTAAAACCTTATCTAAACGATGCTGTAACCGACGACGAACAGTCGCTTGGCGGAACACCAACCATTCGCTCAAAATCATTTTCAGATTTTTGACCTGTGGCCGTCCATTGAGACCAATGACGTTCATGTTGACACGATAACTGTATTCTAAATCCGTCGTCGCAAATAAATGATTCATTAATTGCCCGACATCCACTCGATTCGAGCGCGGTGTAATCACCAAACGGGTCGGATTTTCATGGTCAGACTCATCACGCAAATCGGCAATTAATGGCAGTTTTTTCGCGTTCATTTGCTCGGCGATTTGGGTCAGTACTTTTGCGCCCGATACTTGATGTGGCAAGGCAGTGACAACAATATCACCCTCTTCCATTTCATAGACTGCGCGCATTTTTAACGAGCCACGGCCTGTCGTATAGATGGCCATTAAATCGCTTTTGGGCGTGATAATTTCGGCACTGGTAGGAAAGTCAGGCGCAGGAATATAAGCAACTAAATCCTCAAGCGTCATCGTCGGTTTTTTTAATAAGGCAATACAAGCACTGGTGACTTCACGCAAGTTATGTGGCGGAATATCGGTGGCCATACCGACCGCAATACCTGTCGTACCATTGAGCAACAAATTGGGCAAACGGGCAGGCAATAACGAGGGTTCATCCATTGTGCCATCGAAGTTGGGAGTCCAATCAACCGTGCCTTGGCTAATTTCACCCAATAAGACATCGGCATAGGCAGATAATTTGGATTCAGTGTAACGCATCGCGGCAAATGATTTGGGATCATCGGGTGAACCCCAGTTACCTTGACCATCGACTAAGGTATAACGATAACTAAACGGCTGCGCCATTAACACCATCGCTTCGTAACACGCCGAATCGCCATGAGGGTGATATTTACCCAACACATCACCGACGGTACGCGCCGATTTTTTGTGTTTGGCATTATTTTTTAAGCCCAACTCACTCATGGCATAGACAATGCGCCGTTGCACGGGTTTTAGGCCATCACCAATATGCGGTAAGGCACGGTCTAAAATCACGTACATGGAGTAATTAAGATAAGCTTGTTCGGTAAAATCCGCTAAAGAACGGCTTTCTGTAAAGTCTGTGACTAGCGTGGCCGTCATGATTGTCCTAGCAATGTCGAAAGATAAGATAAATAGGATTCAGCGTAAATGACGCGTAATGTTGCCTGCGTAAATCATAAAATAGCCTTAGCGCGGCGTATAGTCTCATGTTAACTGAAATGACGAGTTGTGACGCACTAAATCAAAGCCACAACCTCTTGTGCCTACTTCTGCAACAACAACGCCCGATCATACAAGGCATTTTTTTTATGCCCTGTTAACTCTGCTGCTAATTGAGCACTTTGTTTCACAGGTAAATATTTGAGTAATTTCAACAATAAGGCATCAACTTCTGCCTCAGCAGCTTGTCCTGAATTGACAGGTGCACCTTCAACCACCAAGACAATTTCACCACGTTGTTGATTTGAATCTTGCTCTACCCAAAGGCACAACTCCGCCAAGGTCTGCTGCTTAATAGTTTCAAAGGTTTTGGTAATCTCACGCGCCAAGACCACACGCCGTTCACCACCAAAAATCAACGACATATCTTGTACACACTCTAAAATACGATGGGGCGCTTCATAAAAAATCAGCGTGCGTGTTTCGTGGGCTAAAGCCTGCAACTGCACTTGTCGAGCCGTCGTTTTGGCAGATAAAAAGCCCTCAAAGGTAAAACGATCACTTGGCAAACCTGCGGCAGATAACGCAGCAATCGCTGCACACGCTCCGGGAATAGGAATCACTTGAATATTGGCTTCATGAGCTGCCGCCACTAAGCGATAACCGGGGTCACTAATGAGCGGCGTACCTGCGTCGGAAATCAAAGCCATGTTTTCGCCCGCGAGTATCTGACTGATTAAGCCTTGTACACGCCCCGCTTCATTATGGTCATGTACCGCCACCAATGGCGTATTAATATCTAAATGTTGTAAAAGTCGTGCCGAATGTCGTGTATCCTCTGCCGCAATACGTGTTACCTGCGCCAAAATTTGGATAGCACGTCTGCTAATGTCATCTAGGTTGCCAATAGGGGTGGCAACCACATAAAGTACGCCCGTCATGTGTAGGAACTCGGTTATGTCGTGGACTCGTTATTTCGCCGTTGCCTTAGTCATAGCAACAACACCGCTTTCTGCGCTTGCCGCAGATATTAGCGTCTTGTTACCCTTAACAGGTGCAACAGCTAAAGCCTCTGAAAGTATTCGTGATGGTTTGTTAGCGAGCTATTATCAGGCTTTAGCGGTCGATAAGGCCAGTCATAGCCTACATTTTTACGATACTACCCCCTATCCTGACTTAAAACCGTTATTAGATATTGCCATTAACGAAGAAACTACGCTCGTTATTGGTCCTTTACTGAAAGAACACGTCAGCCAACTTCTAGAACACACGCCTAATATACCTACGTTGGCGTTAAACAGAGTGAATAATACAAATGGCGGTGGAGTATGGCAATTTGCCTTAGCTCCCGAAGAAGAAACCTTACCGTTAGTGACCTTGATGCGCCAATCAGGCATTCAACGAGTACGAACACTGATGCAAGCCGATGCCAATAGCGAACGCTTACGCCAATCGTTTGAACAACTATGGAAAGCCCAAGGTGGTGAATTACTCCCTGTCTACATCTTAAAATCGACGGATACGGATGGCCTAACCGCCAACATCAAACAATTGTTAGCAGAGCCACAAACAGCTCAAGCACAGGCGTTTTATTTAGCCAGCCCGCAGTTGTCGCTCTATGCCCTACCGCTGCTCAACTTCTATCAACGGATCCCCATTCCTGTGTATAGCGGCTCGCAAAGCTATGATGCCGAAAAAAGCCAACTTGAACGTCAGGACTTAAATGGTCTGCGCTTTTGTGGTTTGCCGTGGTTAATTACCCCACAAAAATGGCAAGATAGCAGTGATGTGTTAAGCATTAACAAGGCAAACTACGACCGTTTATATGCTTTTGGTGCGGATGCTTGGACGGTCAGCCAACAACTCAACAACCCGAAAAAACACCCCATTGCAGGCAGAACGGGACTACTTAATTTAATCAACGGGCAAGTACAACGTACCCCCGTTTGTGCGGAAGTCATGGATGGAAAAGCAACCCTCACCCAAACAACTGTTGGGACAAGCCGCTGAACAAGCGGCGAGTTCCTATTTGACACGTCACGGATTGACGCTGATTGCCCGTAATTTTCACGCGCGTCAAGGTGAAATTGATATCATTATGCTAGATAAAGACACCTTAGTTTTTGTTGAAGTGCGCTTTCGTAGTCGTCAGGACTTTGGTGATGCGGCAGCGTCGGTGACACGATCCAAGCAACAAAAAATAATTGCCACCGCACATTACTTTTTGCATCATCACCCCAACTACAGCCATCTTGCCGCACGCTTTGATGTGATTGCAATTCATCCTCAAGAGCAAGATTGGCACATTGACTGGATTCCCGCCGCTTTTTTAGCAGCTTAAATAATTTGATAACTGGTTTTGATATGAATAAATTACTTTTAATCACCACTATTAGCCTGACTACGTTGATGACAGGCTGCGCTCAAATGTTGGCAGCGGCTTCTGGCTCTGAGCCTGTCGGGGCAACAGAAGGTCAGCGCACACTCAGTCAACGCATTGAAGACATGAGTATTGAACGCACTGCCAGTATTAACCTCTATAAAATTGACCCTGAATTTAAAAATGCCCATGTTAACTTTATGAGTTTTCACAGTAATGTTTTAATTGCTGGGCAAGTGCTCAATGCCAAACAAAAACAACTGGCCGAAGAAACCGTCCGTTCTATGAGAGAAGTCAAACAAATACATAATGAGTTAGTAGTTAACCCCGTCATTAACTCCTATTTAATGCGGACAAAAGACAGCATCATCAGTACCCAAATTAGTACGAAACTTATCTTTGCGAAAGACTTTCCCAGTAGCCAAACCAAAGTTTTAGTTGAAAGTGGCATTGTCTATTTAATGGGTAAACTCACTAGAGCCCAAACAGAACAAGCGATTGAATTGATTAAGTCAGTGCCAGATATTAACAAGATTGTGAAAATGGTGGACTATTTAGACGCTTAACTCGGGCAAGTAGACTGATAAAAGCTGTTAAAACCGCCTCTACACTCAGCAAGAATTTCAGGACTTACGCACCGCGATTAGCGCGTTTTCACCCTCACCCCAACCCTCTTCCTCAGGGAGAGGGAGTTGCGTAGCGGAGGGTGAAGGAGTGAATCAATAAGTAATAACTGCGTAAGTCCTAATATGTATTATTTGACGACACTTAAGCTCGGACGGCCTGTTACTTTTGGCTTCGATACAGCTTCATCGCTATTCGTTTCTGTCGCCACCGTAGGCGCAGCAGACAACACAGGGGCAGCCGACAAGACAGGTGCGGTGACTTCAGGCTGAGGCGTTTCTGCTTGGTCAACAAATTCCTCATGGCTATCAAAGAACATACCTTGACCATTTTCACGCGCATAAATAGCCAATACCGCCACCATAGGGGCAGAAATCATCATGGGTACACCACCAAAACGCGCGGTAAATGAAATCCCCTCATTTTGAATAAAAAAATCTTTCACCGCATGAGGAGCAGCATTTAAGACGATTTTGCCATCTTTAATATGTTGAGGCGGTACTCGCACCAAAGGATTAGTCGCATCAATCAACAAATAAGGGGTTGAATTGTTATCTACTAACCACTCATAAATAGCACGAACTAAATAGGGGCGACTTGGAGTCATCATACTGGCTCTCCTCTACTTTTAGGGATGATACGGGTGTCTATTCTAACTATTTTCACACGCTTAGCGAGATTCAGGCGACGAAACACCACCCTCACATTAGTGGACTTACGCGCTTATCGCTTAGTTGCTGACTAAAGAATCGTTTCCAACGATTTTTGGTTCACAAAACGCGCTAATTTCGGTGAAATGTGTAAGTCCTGATTAACGCATATTTTTTTCTGCGTTGCTCAAACTCTGAATAAATGCCTCACGCGCAAACAATCGGCTCATATAATTCAATAACGGCTTGCAAGGCTTTTCAGGCAGCTCAATCGCCATCATCGGTAAACGCCATAAAATAGGTGCTAACATGGCATCAACAATCGAAAACTCATCACTCATAAAATAAGGCTTATCCGAAAAAATCGGCGCAATACTAATTAAACTTTCACGCAATGACTTACGCGCATTTGCCACTTTTTCTGCATTTTTATCGTGAAAAATAGTATCAACCAAAACACACCAGTCACGCTCAACACGATGGGCATATTGGCGAGTTTGGGCGCGAGCAACAGGATAGGCAGGCAATAAAGGCGGATGAGGAAAACGCTCGTCCAAATACTCCATCATCACTTTGGTTTCAAACAAACTTAACTCGCGGTCAACTAAGGTCGGCAAGGTGTTGTAAGGGTTCAAGTCTGCAAGGTCTTCGGGCTTATTGTGTGGATTAACCGAAACAATATCCACTGCGGCCTCTTTTTCCGCTAACACGATACGCACGCGATGACTGTAATGATCGTTTGCATCGGAATAAAACGTCATACCTGCGCGTTTACTGACCACTGCCATTTTTTCGCTCCGTTTTCATAAAATCCCCAAAAACAAAAGGGCAACAGAATGTCGCCCTTTTGTACACACACCAGTCAAACTGGGCGTTATTTTACATCTTTCCAGTACTCTTTATTCAGCAAATACACTGGCACAAAGAGAATGGCTAAGAACGCAAGTACCCACCAACCCAAGCTTTCACGCTCAGTACGGCTAGGCTCCGACATATAAGTCATAAAGTTAACCAAGTCGCCTACGGCTTCTTCATAACCCTCAGGACCTAACTCTTGTTCCATATTAGTCAACACATGAGGCATCGCCACATCTTTGAATACACGGTTGTTGACACCCCAAGGACGTTTGTCATCAGGATAGAAATTCAACAAATAAGTATAAACCCAATCTGGACTACGCAAGCGCGTCTCTAAAGACAAGTCAGGCGGTGCATTACCAAACCATTTGGCTTGCTCCTTTTTGTCCACCTTAGTATCCATTGGATCACCGATCTTATCAGTGGTAAACATCATGTATTCAGAGACTAATTTGGGATCAATCTCTAAATCTTGCGCCATGCGCTCATAACGTAAATACTTCGCTGAATGACAACCTAGGCAATAGCTGATAAACACTTTGGCACCGTTTTGCAACGATTCTTTATTGTGTAAATCAACAGGTGCTGATTCACAATGTACTTCGCCACAACCCCCCACATTCGCCATTGCCATCATTGGACTGAGGAATAAAGCAAATAATAAAAAGAACTTTTTCATTAGTGCGACCCTCCAGTGACCCGTTTTGGCGGCTGTTTACACGTTTCAATTGACGTATAAATTGGCATCAACAGGAAGAACAAGAAGTAAAGGACAGTAAAAATCTGTGACAAAATGGTTTTAATTGGATCAGCAGGTACAGCACCTAAATAACCTAAACCCACAAAGCTAACCACAAAAATAGCCAACCACACTTTGCTCATCCAACCTTTATAGCGGATAGATTTGACGGGACTCTTATCTAACCACGGCAAGACGAATAGAATGGCAATCGCACCACCCATGGCAATAATACCGCCGATTTTAGAAGGGACTGCACGCAAAATGGCATAGAATGGCGTGTAGTACCAAACAGGAGCAATATGCAAAGGCGTTTTCAGCGGATTAGACGGTTCAAAGTTCGGCTTTTCTAAGAAGTAACCTCCACCATCAGGGAAGAAGAACAAAATAATAGAAAAGATAAAGAGGAAAACAACAATGCCCACCAAATCATGAACGGTGTAATAAGGATGGAAAGGAATACCATCTAAAGGAATGCCATCTGCACCTTTGACTTTTTTAATGTCAACGCCATCAGGATTATTTGATCCAACATGATGTAATGCCACTAAGTGAATAAACACTAAGCCCACAAGCACCAACGGAATCACCGCAACATGAATCGCAAAGAAACGGTTTAAGGTTGCGCCAGAAATCAAGAAGTCGCCACGAACCCACGTTACCAACGCATCGCCCACCACAGGAACAGCACCGACAAGGTTCAAAATAACCTGTGCGCCCCAGTAGGACATATTACCCCAAGGTAACAAATAACCGAAAAAGCCTTCGGCCATTAAGCACAGGTAAATACCCATACCAATTAACCAGACTAATTCACGTGGCTTTTGGTAAGAACCGTAAAGCAAACCACGAAACATATGCAAATAAACAACTACGAAGAAAGCCGAAGCTCCCGTTGAGTGCATATAGCGGATTAACCAACCGTAATCCACATCACGCATGATGTATTCGATAGAGTCGAACGCGCCATCGCCAGTAGGCGTATAAATCATCGTTAACCAAAAGCCAGTCACTAATTGATTAACCAATACCACCATCGACAACACGCCGAAGAAGTACCAAAAATTAAAGTTTTTTGGCGCGTAGTATTTAGACATGTGGTATTCGTAGGTTTCCGTAGCAGGAAACCGCGCATCTACCCATGACATCAAGTTACTTAATATTTTCATTAGGCAGACTCCCCTATGATGACAACACTGTCAGTCACATATTTATAGGGTGGTACTTCTAAGTTTAACGGAGCGGGTACGCCCTTATAAACACGCCCAGCCATATCATAAGTAGAACCATGACAAGGGCAGAAGAAACCGCCGCGAAAGCTTTGCCCCAAATCAGCAGGTGCAACTTCTGGACGATATGTCGGCGAACAACCCAAATGAGTACAGATACCAACCAAAATCAAATAGTCTTTATTAATGGAACGATATTCATTTTTGGCAAAGTCTGGTTGAACTGACTCATCAGAATTAGGGTCGCGCAGGCTACCCTCAACTTTCTTTAAATCAGCCAATGCTTCAGGCGTGCGACGCACCACCCAAACAGGCTTACCACGCCACTCAACAACCATTTGTTGACCTGGCTCAAGTCCGCTTAAATCAGCAGTCACAGGTGCACCAGCCGCTTTGGCTTTGGCACTCGGATTCCACGATTTCACAAACGGAACCGCTGCGCCAACGATACCAACAGCACCTACTGCTGCGGTTACGCCGACAAGCATACGTCGTCGGCTAAGATCTACGCCGTCAGTACTCATTCACGTACTCCCCCAAACAAGCACAAAGAGGCCGTGCAGCAAATGGCTGCAAAGCCCACCTAAAAGCCCCGCAAGTCTAAAGAAATTAACGTGTTGTTACAAGAAAAAAGCCACAGAGATGCAAGGGATTTGATGTTCGCGTCAGTTTAAACCTAAATTGACGACTTTAGAAACGACAATCCCCAGACAAGCTGGGGATTGTTGAAGCTGTAACCGAATAAACGATTAACGCTTGGAGTACTGCGGACGCTTACGCGCTTTACGCAGACCCACTTTCTTACGTTCAACTTCACGAGAGTCACGAGTCACGAAACCTGCTTGACGCAAGGCCGACTTCAACGTCTCATCGTACTGTACTAACGCACGAGTAATACCATGACGAATTGCGCCAGCTTGACCACTCATACCACCACCAGCGACGGTGATGTAGAAGTCAAACTTGTTAACGCTTTCAATCAACTCTAAAGGCTGACGAACGATCATGCGTGCTGTTTCGCGAGCGAAATAAACATCTAATGAACGATTATTAACTGTAATTGCACCCGAACCTGCTTTTAAAAACACACGGGCGGTAGCAGTTTTACGACGGCCAGTGCCGTAGTTAGTTGTTGCTGTCATAATTCACCCGTTAGATATCTAAAACTAAAGGTTGCTGTGCGGTATGAGGATGCGTTGCACCACCATACACTTTGAGCTTGCTGAACATGGCGTAACCTAAAGGACCTTTAGGTAGCATGCCTTTGACAGCTTTCTCAATCACTTCTTGTGGTTTTTTAGCTACTAACTTATTAAAGTTAATGCTTTTGATTCCACCAGGATATTCTGTATGGCGATAGTACATTTTATCTTCGCCTTTAGTGCCAGTAACAACAATGTTACTCGCATTAACAACGATGATGTAATCACCCGTATCAACGTGTGGGGTGTAGATTGGCTTATGCTTTCCGCGTAAACGGCTAGCGATTTCGGATGCCAAACGACCAAGCGTCTTGCCGGATGCGTCAACCACATACCAGTCGCGCTTAACCGTTTCCGGCTTGGCACTGAACGTTTTCATTGCTACAAGGCCTTTTTTAGAGTCAAGGACACAGGATTTGTTACAACCCTGCTAAAATAGAAGGCGGATATTACTCAACAGACAGTCATTTGACAACAAAAAGAATGTGCCATTTTCAAAAAAACTAAAATTTTCGATTTTTTCTGAGTGAAAGTCCGTTTTTTGGCCTACTGAGGGACGTAGCTTAAACGGTATTGATGGCCAATGTCACCCCCATGTTGTAACAACCACATTTCTTGAAAGGTACGTCGTGCGGCCCAACCGACATCTTTAATGAAACTCGCGTTGACTGCCGCCCCTACTGCCGCCCCCACAAGCGGCACAATATTCAGTGCTTTTCGCTTGGTGAGATTAATTCCCAACTGCCCCGCGAGGTCTTTTAACGCCACCATCAGGGCTTCTTTACCCATCGTCGCAAATGCAGCCTGTTGAATTTGCGCCCATGTTTGTTGTTGAAGCATTTGTTTGATTGCTACCAAACTAACCAAAGCGGCTTCTTTTTCTTTCAGTGAGTTGGCACTCGCAACACTAAACACCCGTAACACTACATGGCGACCTTCTTCACCCTTCAACTCAAAGCCATAACACAGAGCCGTTTGATAGATCGTCCGTAAGGCCAAGGTCATTAACGTTGGCACATCCACAGCAATACCAATCAAACCAGTTGCTCCTGTTACCCCTCCTTCCGCCGCTGCCATCGCAATAGCACGATCGTGAGCGGTATCCGCCAAGCTGTCACACAGTTTCATATCCGCGTAAAATAGTTCACCAATATGGCTAATGCCTGCTTGTTTTAACACCGCGTCAGGATTTGCTAATTTTTCACCCACTTTACACGACGCTTCCAACGCCGCATGTAACGCCGCTTCAGGAACCACCAAATCGACTAATTTAGCGGCGGGGGTTAATGCCAACCCCATCAGCATGGAGGAAAGTTTGGGTGATTGCCCTTGCCACGATTGAATTGCTTTAATTTGCTGCTGTTCGTAGGACATGACTAATACCTCGATAGGCTTCGACTCCGCTCAGCAAACGCTAATACGCTCCCTGAGCAGAGTCGAAGAGACAATAAATCAAACGCTAAGGTAAATGCGGCAATTCCAAATACTCTCGGGATTGCATTTCTTGTAAACGGCTACGGGTACGCTGAATTTCAAAGTTTAAACGGCCACCACTGTACATGCCTTCGATGGGTGCGGCGGCGGTGACAATTAATTTCACTTGTCGATCGTAAAACTCGTCAATTAAGTTAATAAAACGGCGCGTCGAGTCATCATTTTTTTCACCCATAATCGGGACGTTACTGAGTAATACCGTGTGATATTCTCGAGCAATCTCAATATAATCGGAGGCACTACGCGGCTTTTCACATAGTTCGTGATAATCACACCATAAAACATCTTCTGTTCGCGCCCGTACGGCCACCACACGCTCATTGACGATGATTTCATCATAGTGAATGACTGCACCCTGTGCCAACTCATTAAAGCTGCTCTGTAGGTTACTTTCCGCCTCAGCATCTAACGGGGAATGATAGAGTTCAACATGGGTTAACACGCGCAAACGATAATCAATGCCTGAATCTACATTCAACACCTGACAAAACTCTTTCACTAAGGCAATGGCAGGTAAAAAACGTTCACGTTGCAAACCATTTTCATACAAGCGATCAGGGATGATATTACTGGTGGCGACTAACGTGACACCACGCAAAAATAGTTCTTCAAATAAGACTTTCAACAACATGGCATCGGTAATATCTGTGACAAAGAACTCATCAAAGCAGATGACAACGGCATCAGCATGAATGCGATCAGCGACTTTTTTTAAGGGGTCTTTCTCACCTTTTAAATCATTTAACTCTTTGTGTACCCGCTGCATAAAGCGGTGAAAATGAATACGAATTTTTCGTCTAAAGGGCAAAGACTCACAGAATAAATCCATTAAATAGGTTTTGCCTCGACCAACTCCTCCCCATAAATACAAGCCATGAACTGGCGTTCGCATTTCTTTAGCGAGCTTAATTCGACTCAACGGATTACGGCTTTGGGTACTTTGGTAACGCTCGTTTAAGGCCTCATAAATGCGCTGTAGTGCTTCAACGGCGGCTTGTTGTGCCGCATCGTGTTGAAATATTCCACTGGCGATATCCTGCTGATAACGCGCCAATGGACTTAAAATAAGGGCTGACTCAGAACTCATACTAAATTTTCCAAAATACGCTGCCGTAATTCCGTTAAACGACCATGAAAAAAATGACTACAACTATCCAAGCGAATCACGTTAAGCGATTGCTGTGCTGCCCAAGCAAAAACCTCATCAGCGGGTACAACTTCATCTGCATCCCCTTGAATAACCATCGCACTCGTTGGCAACTGTAAATGAGCCATCGGGTAATGATGAACAGGCGGCGCGACTAACCATAACTGTTTCAAGTGTACAAGCACAGAGGACAAACGACTCACAGTAGCGGCTGCGATATACGCGCCAAACGAAAAGCCCGCTAAGTATAATTCAGTGGCTTGTGTTTGTGCTAAAGCCCATGTAATCACCGCCACCGCGTCATCAACTTCACCGTTGCCGTTATCGTGCACGCCTTCGCTATGACCGACACCGCGAAAGTTAAAGATCACGACGGGGATTCCTGCCTCTTTAAACGCACGAACAACCGTCGTCACCACTTTATTGTCCATCGTGCCACCAAATAGTGGATGAGGATGACAAACGACTGCTACTTGCCCGACTTTAGGCGTTGGTGGTACTGTGAGGCGTGTTTCTAGGCGACCCGTTTGGCCTTGCACATAGCTTGTTGCAGTCATGTTGATACTCGACAATCAATTTATCTGGGAATGTTATAGACTAGCGACGCAAACGCCAATATTAAATACTGTACTTGGGGGATTCTATGGAGTGGCTGCTGTATGTGTTAGTTTTTGCGATCGGTGTCGCAGCAGGTTACTTTTTACAATTTTATCGCAACAGTGATAACCGTGTGCGTGAATTAGAAGACCATTTGAAGTCACTTCAGGGCAAATATGAGAGCTATCAAGAAACAGTGACGTCGCATTTTTCTCAGTCGGCGCAATTGGTGAACAATTTAACTAACGCTTACCGAGAAGTGCATGAGCATTTGCAAACAGGTGCTAACGAGTTGTGTGCCGATAATAAACGTCACACCAGTAGTAATCCTGCCAATGCCTTTTTAGGGTTGGCAACACCTAAAGATGCTTATCCACAACCTGCGTTACTGAATGACGATAAGTTTTTATCCGCTATTGAGCCCCCGCGTGATTACGCGCCTAAAAGTCCACATGATAAAGGGATGCTGGATGAAGAATATGGGTTGCGGTAGTCAACTAAACGCAAAATATCACCTTATATTTCATTCATTGAAACTCAAACGTCAGGTTATGTCTTGTGAAAATGTGACTACCATTAACAAATAACAAAGGATTGACTATGATGGATAGAGCCAACCAAGAATATCCATTAACAACAGTAGCAAGAGTGATCGACTATCAATCCTCTCTTTTACCTGTACCCATACTAGAGACAACAACTCATCATTCCACCAAGCATCTAAAAATTATTGGCACGGGTATTGACGGAAAGAAATATGCCGTCAAAAGAGTCTGTGAGCAAGATAACAACGGCTTAATTCCAGCCTCTGAGTTGTTTTGTTATGAGTTAGCCAGAGCAATTTTTTTACCTGTGCCGTATTATGAAATAGTAAAACTCAAGGATGATGAACTAGCTTTCGGCTCTGTATGGGAAGGTGGTGTCGATATTAATGATGCGCTGACTCGTGTGTTGATGGGCGAAATCGAAACTAACAATCCAAAATTAATTTTAAGTAAAATTTACGCGTTTGATTTGTTTGTTAATAATACGGATAGACATTTTAATAATTATTTAGTTTGCTCAAGACATGAAAAACACTCAATTATTGCGTTTGATTTTAGTATGGCGTGGTATGCAGGCGTTGATCCATTTGGCTATCAGGCTCTAAATCCTGAATATGATACTTACCAACATCATAAACTCATTAAAGCCTCCAAGTATTATTTTGATGCTGAGTTAGCAAGAAACACCTTAACCGAGATTGATAAAATCTCAATAGACAAAATAGAACAGATACTAAGGCTTATGCCTGATTCATGGTTTTCTATGCAACAAAGACAAGAAGTCGTTGCATGGTGGGATTCATCGGCGAAAACCGAGCGAATCACTAGACTAAAGACGGAGATACGATAATGCACTTTTTTGATTACGCACTGATTAGGTATATGCCTGACCCAAAAAGAGGCGAAATCTTCAATATCGGCCTAATTGTATTCAAGTCATCTGCTATTGATATTCGTGTGTTACCTCATGCTCATAAAGTTATCAACAACTTAAATGACAATAAACTTTTATCTTTTCAAAAGTCATGGGAGTTTTTGTCTGCTATGGTCGATGAGCCGAGTGAACGCTACAACATACTTACATCGGCTACACATGGCGTGTTTTTGTCTGAAAAAGCGTATTTTTCTATTATGGCAATCCATGAGTACGAACCAAAAATACAAGAACTTTTTAATCTGCTTGTTAAACCAACTGTAGCAAAAAGAGACGTACAGCATCAAAATTCTCGTTTTTACACTAACATCAAAAACCAGTTTAAAGACCTTCGTATATTGGCGAGTACGCCTCATGAAATTGAATATCATAAGGTTGTGCCACACTATTTGCTTAATGAGGAAATGGGATTATCTGCCGACTTTGCTTTAAAAAATGGTCATCTACGTGTAACTCAAACAGTTGATTACAACGTACACAACCCAAAAGAAAAGCAAAAAGAAACAGGTCTGAAAATCATGAGCTTTCTTGAAGGAAAGAAGGTTAGAGATGACGCTATGTTCTATTTTGTTTATTCTGCCAATACACAAAAAGAACAAGAAATTCGCAATCAACTCAATATGGTTAGCGAATACACAGATCAGTTGTTTAACTTTGAATCTCATGAAGAAAAAGGTCGTTATTTTCGCATGATGGCCAACTTTGCAAGCGAAAAAACCGATACTTCACCCCAAATGTCTGTTATTCATCACTAGCAAGAAGGCTATCCTTTAGGCCTTTCTCCAACAAAAAGCCCGCCAAAAAAGCGGGCTTCTCACACCAAACTATCCGCTTACTTAGCCGAATGCCCAGTCAATTCCACTTTCACTTTTTCATGCTCTTCTAAAGACGCATAATATTTACGCAACACTTCTAATACTTCAGGGCGCGAGAAGTTATCGGCAACAGCTTCACCTTCAGACAAGGCTTTACGCAACTTCGTACCTGAAACCAAAACACGATCAGCCGGAGTATGTGGACAGGTTTTAGTCGAAGCCATACCACCACACGCATTACACCAGAACGTCCAGTCAATTTTCAACGGCTGAGTTTGCAACGCGCCTGCGGGGATTTGTTCAAAAATCGTTTGCGCATCGAATGGGCCGTAGTACTCGCCTACGCCTGCATGGTCACGACCGACGATTAAATGTGAGCAACCATAGTTTTGACGGAACAAGGCGTGTAACAAGGCTTCACGAGGGCCTGCATAACGCATATCCAAGGGATAACCTGATTGCACAACCGTGTTTTTGACAAAATACTTGTCAATCAACACGCTAATCGCTTCTTGACGCACTTCGGCAGGAATATCACCCGGTTTTAACGCACCTAACAAGGAATGAACCATCACACCATCACAAATCTCAATCGCGATTTTGGCGAGGTATTCGTGCGAACGGTGCATTGGGTTACGGGTTTGGAAAGCGGCAATAGTTTTCCAACCTTTGGCTTCAAACAACTCACGCGTTTGCGCTGGAGTCATATAAGTATCAGCATACTTTGTTGGGAACTCACCTTGCGACAAGACTTTGACAGAGCCTGCAAGGTTAACGTCGCCCTGCTCCATCACCATTTTGACACCGGGGTGAGCGATGTCATTGGTGCGGAAAATTTCACGGCATTCTAAATCTTTGTCGATGCTGTACTTTTCAGTCACCGTCATCGTGCCCATGATTTCGCCACTTTCACTATCCACTAACGCAACATCTTCACCAATCGTAATAGTGTCTGCTGTTGTGGGTGTCGTCGATAAAGTAATCGGGATTGGCCAAAACAAGCCGTTAGTCATTTGCATGGTGGTGCAAACACTTAACCAATCCGCATGTCCCATAAAACCCGTTAACGGAGTGAAGCCGCCAATACCCAACATAATCAAGTCGCCACTTTCACGCGAACTAATGACCACCTTTTTTAAGGACTGAGCGCGCGCTAATTCGGCAACTAAAGCTTCGCCTTCTAATAACAATGGCAGTAGAACATCACTACCATGCGGTTTTACTAATGACATAAATATTCCTCAACAACTTGCAGTGAGTAGAAAAGAGCGCAATTATACGCGCCTCTTTCACTTAGACTCTAGCCTTATGGCCAATGCATACCTGATTTATTGTCGCGCAGGCTTCGAAAAAGAAGCAGCTCTCGAATTACAGCACTTTGCCGACCAGTATGGCTGGCAAGGTTATATCAAAGCGAAGGCCGATAGTGCCTATGTTTTATTCTGTGGTGAAGACTTGCCCGAGACAGGCGATAACGCCCCAAAATGGCGGGAATTGGTGTTTGCTCGGCAATTATTATTCATCCAAAACGCAGAACCATTACGATTAGAAGCTAACGACCGTATTTCGCCCATTATTGCCGCCTTAGTTGGCCAAAGTTTTAAAGAGTTGGAGTTAGAAGGCGCAGACACCAATGACGGCAAATCGTTAAGTAACTTTTTTAAGTCGATTACGCCTGCATTAACTTCTGTGTTGCAAAAACGCGCAATTTTACGGAAAAAATCGCCGAAAAATCTGCATTTATTCTTTTTAGACTCAACGGCTGTATATGTCGGTTATAGCTATGTTGACAATAGTTCAACGTGGTCGATGGGTATTCCGCGTTTGCGTTTTCCTAAAGATGCACCGAGTCGTTCAACCTTAAAACTGGAAGAAGCCTTTCATTATTATTTGGATGAAGAAACTCAACAAAATTGGCTACGCGAAGGTATGACAGGCGTGGATTTGGGCGCAGCCCCTGGTGGATGGACGTGGCAATTAGTGCATAAAGGTTTGCAAGTGATTGCTATCGATAATGGTGCGATGGATAAAGCGTTAATGCAAACCGGACAAGTTGAGCATTTACGGGTTGATGGTTTTAAATTTCGCCCCGAACGTAAAGTCAATTGGTTGGTCTGTGACATGATTGAAAGTCCTGCCCGCGTTGCAACCACAATTGCCAGTTGGATTGCTGATGGTGATGCCGAGCGAGCAATTTTCAATCTCAAACTTCCCATGAAACGCCGTTTTGAAGAACTACAACATTGCAAAGAATTGATGGAAGATATTTTGCAAGATAAGCGCGTGCATTATCAGTTGGCGTTTAAGCAGTTGTATCATGATAGAGAAGAAGTCACAGGTTATTTGTATCGACGTTGACAGACTACTGACATAACGCTGTCAGTAGCCGAGTGTTTTAATGGATTTGTTCACTAAACACTCTCAATGGAGCAAATAACATGACTCAACAACATGCCATTAACTGGTTTGAAATTCCTACCGCTAATTTTGAACGTGCGGTGACTTTTTATGAAACACTGTTGGCAACCGCACTTCGACGTGAAGACTGTAGCGGTATGACACTCGCTGTGTTTCCTTATCAGCCAGAACAAGGGATTGGTGGCGCATTAATTGCGATGCCTGAGTATACGCCCTCGTCTCAAGGTTCTATTTTGTATCTCAATGCGGGTGATAGTTTGTCCGCGACATTAGCACGTATTGAAGGTACGGAAGGTAAAGTGACCTTAGCCCCAGTGGCCTTACCCGAAGGTATGGGCTTTTTTGCTCATATCCTAGATAGTGAAGGCAATAAAATTGGCTTACATGCGTTACAAGCATAGGAGTTAAGATGCGCCGTGCCGACCGCTTGTTTAAAATCGTTCATTATTTACAAGGACGACGTTTAACGACGGCGGCACAACTCGCGTTATGGTTACAGGTCTCTGAGCGTACTATTTATCGGGATATTCAGGTGTTATCAACATCGGGCGTGCCGATTGAAGGTGAAAGTGGTGTAGGTTATCGTTTGCGTAAAGAGTTTCATCTTCCACCCATTATGTTTACCGAAGATGAACTGCAAGCCCTGACCATTGGCGCGCGCATGGTAAGCGCATGGAGTGGCGACGACTTAGGTGATCATGCCCGTTCAGCATTGGCTAAAATCACTTCGGCCTTGCCTGTCAGCAAACAACACAGTATTGATAGCACGCATTTATATGCGCCGATACTGTGTCCGCAACAACGCCAAAACGGCATTACCTTGTTTGATCAAATTCACCAAGCCATCCAATTACAATGGCGTTGTGATGTGTGTTATTCCGATGCTAAACATCAACCGAGCCAACGTCATATTTGGCCGCTCGCGCTGTATTTTTGGGGTTATACATGGACGCTCGGCGCTTGGTGTGAAGAACGGCAAGACTTTCGTAATTTTCGCCTAGATAGAATTCAACAGCTAACCGTATTGTCTGAACATTATCCTGATGAGTCTGGCAAACGGCTGCCAGACTTTGTTCGACAAATGCAAGAAAACGAGTACAACGTGACTATACGTATTTCACCACAATCGCTTGTCTAGAAGTGCCGAATGATTTGTCTCGCCATTAATTACGGAGGGACATAACTCAGTCCCTTTTTTCTCTATTCCTTTCACCAAGAACCGCTGAGAAACCTTACTCCGCTTGGAATATCTGTGGTTGCGATGGGTCTTGATATTTTGGATTTGCAACCACCCGTCTATATCCAAGAAGCGAGACATAAGGAGCTCTCGTTTGCATAAAGTTAACTGCCCATACGGGGTCATTGCCACCTGGATTAAAATACCCTTCGGTATCGAAGGCTGTTTGACGCTCATTGAGTGGTGTCAATTTCGCCGTAAAATTGGCAGCTTGCATTCTCACAAATGGCGGCTTTAACGGCAGATGGTCAGGTAAAGCCTCCCATTTAACCAAGCTATACGGCTGTTTTGAACTCATCGGAAACATAGTAATACGCACGATTGCATCTCTATCGGGAACGCCCAATGGCGCGTCAAATACCAAATAGACAATCACCTCATGGGCAGAAATTAACTTGATAACTTTGGCGGATTTCATTTGAAAAAACCAACGCGACATGGCGGGAATATCTGCCCCTAGCCGCATTAATGACTCAATAGGTTCATTAATAACGGACTCTACTTTAAATGAGCGAATGGGTTTATCGTCCTCATTTTTAGTCCATATTTTGATCTTTTGCCGCTGGTCATTTTTCAATAACCGCCATTCATTCTTATTCACCGCACGCAAATCGTCGAGTTCATCAGTGGCTTGCGCGAATGAGCTACAGAAAAACAAACTTAAAAAAAGCAAGCTGCGAAATTTCATAGGTAGTCCTATTTCTGGTTATTATGGGTTTTTTTAAACCGCCTGCTTGAGTAGCACTAAATATACGACCCTGCCAAATATTACCAACGCCTGATCATATAACCTACATAACAAAAGATACAGCCATAAAAACGATTAAATAGGATTGGCAATATCCACAAACACATGCTCAATACCTAATTTTTCTGCCAAAAACTCCCCCACTGCTTGCACCCCATAACGCTCCGTCGCATGATGGCCTGCGGCAAAATAATGAATCCCAGTCTCACGCGCGGTATGCACCGTTGGCTCAGATATCTCACCACTTAAATAGGCATCACAACCCATCACAACGGCTTGCTCAATAAAACCTTGTGCCGCGCCCGTACAAAAACCAATGGTTTTAATGAACTGATTCGCACCTGCAATATGAATCGGTTTTTGGCCTAAAACACGCTCGCATAACGAACTAAACTCTTCTGCCAACATTGGCTCATCTAATACCGCAATATTACCGACTTGTTTAGGATTTTCAGGATACAAGGGTTCGGCAATACCCAAACCAAGCTTTTTAGCTAATTGCACGTTATTGCCTAATTCATGGTGAGCATCCAACGGCAAATGATAAGCCAATAAAGAAATATCATTCATCAATAACGCTTTCAGCCGATTTTTTTTCATCCCCACGACACAGGCATTTTCACCTTTCCAAAAATAACCGTGATGCACCAAAATAGCATCCGCTTGTAAGTCAATGGCTGCATCAATCAGAGCCTGACTCGCGGTAACACCTGTCACTAAACGTTGAATTTGGTCTTTACCTTGCACTTGTAAACCATTCGGGCAATAGTCATTAAATAACTGAGGCTTAAGTGTGCTTTGTAACAAATCCACAACTTGTCGTAACGAAGCCATGATGATTCCTTGCAGAGTTTAAAATTTTCATTAAATATAATATCTTACTTATCACTTCATTAGCAGGACTGATTTATGTCACGCTTTAGCCATGTATCAAGCCTTATGATTGCTTGCAGTTTGGTCACATTATCAGGCTGCCAACCAAAAGAAAAAGCGGAACAACAAAGCACTCATCCCAATGTCACTATTAGCCAAGAACGGCCATTGACCATTCAAGGCAATGCCAGTGGTGTGGTTTCTTACGCGCCTGCGGTCAAAGCGGCTGCGCCTGCGGTGGTCAATATATTCACTACCGAAATCATTAAACATAATAATCATCCTTTAATGAACGACCCAATGTTTCGCCGCTTTTTTGAATTTCACGGCATGAACTCACAAGAATCCGAACCACGCTCTGGTTTAGGCTCGGGTGTTATTGTTTCTAAAGAAGGTTATGTCCTCACCAATAATCACGTGGTGGGGAAAGCCAATGAAATTATTGTCGCTTTACAAGATGGCCGCAAAGCCAAAGCCAAAGTGATTGGTACAGATCCCGACAGCGATTTAGCGATTATTAAAATAGATTTGAAAGACTTGCCCACCCTGCCCTTTAAAACTACACCGACAGAAGTGGGTGATGTCGTTTTAGCAATAGGCAATCCTTTTGGTGTCGGCCAAACAGTCACACAAGGTATTGTGTCGGCATTGGGGCGTAATGGTTTAGGCATTAATACCTTTGAAGACTTTATTCAAACCGATGCTGCGATTAACCCCGGCAACTCTGGCGGCGCGCTAATTGATGTCGCAGGTAACTTAGTTGGTATTAATACCGCGATTTACTCACGCTCAGGCGGCTCAATGGGTATTGGTTTTGCTATTCCTGCCAAACTCGCGCAATCCGTGATGATAGATATTATTGATCATGGCCAAGTCGTTCGTGGTTGGTTGGGCGTAGAAATCAAACAAGCGAATCAAAACTTCAATGAAGATGGTTCACTGAATAATAACACCAGCGAAGGCGTAGTAATTGCTGGTGTGGTACGAGGTGGCCCTGCGGCAGAAGGCGGCATTAAACCGAATGATGTGATTTTAAGTGTCAACGGCCAAAAAACGAAAAACGACTCAGAGCTAGTGAAAATGATCGCGGGCATCAAACCTGATACCGCTATTAGTGTTGTCGTCAAACGTGAGAAACAGGAAGTGGAGTTATCGGTGAAAGTCGGCAAACGACCAAAAGTTGAACAGCCTGAGATGAGTGACGAAGAGCAGTAAACCATCTAGCTGTTTAGTTAACAGTCCCTTCGACTCCGCTCAGGGAGCATTTATGCGTTGGCTGAGCGGAGTCGAAGCCTGATGAAAAGAGAGTACTTTCAAAAGCCTATAAAGCTTTCAACGCCTCAACCAAAGCCTGACTTTCCGCCTCAGTCCCAATCGTAATCCGTAAAAACTGCTCAATACGCGGCAATTTAAAATGACGAACAATAATGGCTTTTTCACGTAAAGCAGCGGCAATCTGAACAGCCTCTTTGTGCGGATGACGAGCAAAAACAAAATTCGCGGCGGATGGCAACACGTCAAAACCTAAGTCTTTGAGTTGCTGCGCCAATAACTCACGGCCATCAATAATGGCTTGGCAAGTTTGCTGAAAATAAGCTTTATCTTCAAAGGCAGCTACGCCACCTACAATCGCTAATTTGTCCATCGGATAGGAGTTAAAGCTATTTTTAACGCGCTCTAAGGCTTCAATTAAATGTGCTTGCCCGACTGCCAAACCCACGCGTAAACCTGCTAAAGAACGAGACTTAGACAAGGTTTGAGTCACTAATAATTGCGGATATTGATTGACCAAACTGATGGCAGTTTCACCACCAAAATCAATATAAGCTTCATCGACGACAACAACACTATCAGGATTCGCTTGTAGCAAAGTTTCGATTGCTGCTAACGACAACAAACACCCTGTTGGTGCATTGGGGTTGGGGAAAATAATCCCGCCATTAACATGATGATAATCAGCGACATCAATCTGAAATTGCTCATTAAGTGGAATCGTCCGATAGTCAATTTCATATAAGCCGCAATAGACTTTATAGAAACTATAGGAAATGTCAGGAAATAAAATCGGCTGTGCTTGCTTAAAAAAGGCTAAAAACACATGCGCCAATACTTCATCCGAACCATTACCCACAAAGACTTGGCTACTATCAACCGCATAATAATCGGCAATGGCTTTTTTCAATGCGCTCGCATCAGGATCAGGATATAAACGTAAACTATCATTCACCGCTGCATGTATTGCCTCAAAAACTTTCGGTGATGGCGGATACGGATTTTCATTGGTATTGAGTTTAACCAAATTGGCAACTTTCGGTTGTTCACCTGGAACATAAGGAACAAGTCCACGAACGACAGGACTCCAATAGTGCTGACTCATGCTGTACTCTCAATCACAATGACATTAATTTTGAAGAATTAGTCTTGAAAACGATATTCGGCGGAACGCGCATGCGCCGTCAAACTTTCACCACGCGCTAATACCGAAGCCACACGCGCTAAATGATCTGCGCCTTGAGCCGAGCAATAAATCACACTCGAACGTTTTTGAAAGTCGTAAACACCGAGCGGTGACGAAAAACGTGCTGTTCCCGAAGTTGGCAACACATGATTCGGCCCTGCGCAATAATCACCCAAAGCTTCAGGGGTAAAACGCCCCATAAAAATTGCTCCTGCATGGCGAATATGCGGCAACAATGCCTCAGGATTTTCTACGGATAATTCTAAATGCTCAGGCGCAATACGATTGATTAACTCAAGTGCTTGTTGCTCACTTTCAACCTGAATTAATGCCGCCCGATTACTTAATGAGACACGAGCAATATTGGCACGCTCTAAACTAGGTAACAGTTTATCCAGCGAAGCCTCAACCGCATCCAAATAAGTACCGTCATGACTAATTAAAATCGCCTGTGCTTCTTCATCATGTTCTGCTTGCGACAGCAAATCCATGGCAATCCAATCAGGTGAGGTTTTACCATCACAATAAATCAAAATTTCTGACGGCCCTGCAATCATATCAATGCCAACTTGACCAAACACTAATCGTTTAGCGGTTGCCACATAACTGTTTCCCGGGCCAACAATTTTATCGACTTTGGGAATGCTTTCTGTGCCATAGGCCAATGCCGCCACCGCTTGCGCGCCGCCAACGGTAAAGACTTTATCGACACCTGCTAAATAAGCTGCCGCCAACACCAGTTGATTCACTTCGCCACGCGGCGTTGGTACACACATAATCACTTCGGCTACACCCGCCACTTTCGCAGGAATAGCATTCATTAATACCGATGATGGATAACTTGCTTTACCACCGGGGACATAAATTCCCACACGGTCTAACGGCGTAATTTGTTGACCTAAAATCGTGCCATCAACCTCTTGGTATTGCCATGAGACTTGCACTTGTTTTTGGTGATAATAACGCACACGCTCTGCGGCGACAGATAAGGCTTCGCGCTGTTCATCGCCTAAACCTTCATACGCAGCTAATAACTGCTCTGGCAAGATGGTTAATGCGGAAAACTGACTGGCAGTGACTTGGTCAAAACGACGAGTGTAATCTAGCACCGCACTATCGCCCTGCTGTTTGACGCGCGCCAAAATATCACTCACCGTTTGCTGCAATTGGTGATCATTAACCGATTCCCATGCTAATAACGAGTTGAGTTGCGTCGAAAAATCAGCATCTTGGATGGTTAAGCGGCGTATGGTAACCGTGTTTTTCACAAGTATTAATCCGTATAGGCAAAGATGAAAAGCGATTAGCTTGAGAGAAGAAAACTACGACAAAACGGGCGAGCACTTCAATCACACAAGTACTCGTCAAGCAATTTTTATACCCTTGATTGCTCTACCGCATGACTTAATTGCTGCAACAAAGGCTGTATTAAATCGGCTTTACGTTTAAAACTGGCTTTATTGACAATTAAACGCGAAGAAATATGCGCGATTAATTCCAACGGCTCTAAACCATTCTCAACCAGTGTTTTACCCGTATCAACCACATCAACAATACGATCGGCCAAACCCATTAACGGCGCTAACTCCATTGAACCGTAAAGTTTAATGACTTCAACTTGCTCGCCTTTTTCAGCGTAGTATTGTTTCGCTAAATTGACAAATTTAGTGGCAATCCGCAAACGGCCATGCACAGCGGGAGCATTCACTTTTCCTGCCACCATTAAACGGCATTTGGCGATGTTTAAATCTAAAGGCTCGTAAACACCACTCGCACCATGTTCCATTAACACGTCTTTGCCAGCAACACCAACATCAGCCGCTCCATTTTCGACATAAGTCGGGACATCAGTGGCACGAATAATGACTATTTGTACTTGCGGATGAGTGGTCGGGAAAATCAGTTTCCGACTTTTTTCAGGGTCTTCCAATAACTCAATGCCCGCTACTTTTAATAACGGGAGAGTGTCTTTTAAAATGCGTCCTTTCGATAAAGCAATAATCAACTGCGACATTTAAGCATTTACCCGACTAGAAATACGGCGAATTTTAGCACCTAATAACGAGAGTTTTTCTTCCACACGCTCATAACCACGGTCAATATGATAAATACGGTCAATTACCGTATCACCTTCAGCGGCTAACGCGGCCAACACCAATGACATTGAAGCACGTAAATCTGTCGCCATCACAGGTGCGCCATCTAATTTACCAACACCGCGAACTACAGCTGTATGGCCATCCACTTCAATATTTGCACCCATCCGATTTAATTCAGGGACATGCATAAACCGATTTTCAAAAATCGTTTCGTTAACCGTACTTGTACCTTCAGAAATAGCATTGATGGCCATAAACTGAGCTTGCATATCGGTAGGGAAAGCAGGATGCGGTAACGTACGGAAACTGACGGCGCGCGGACGTTTGCCTTGCATATCAATCTCAATCCAGTCTTCGCCTGTACTCACCAATGCGCCCATTTCCAAAAACTTAAGTAATACGGCATCTAATAATTTAGGGTCTGTATGCGTGGCTCGAATACGTCCACCAGTCACTACGGCTGCCGCCAAATAAGAGCCCGTTTCAATACGATCTGGACACACCGAATACTCACAACCCGTTAATGCTTCCACACCTTCAATAACAATACGGTCCGTACCTGCACCTTCGATGTTTGCACCCATTTTTTTCAGCATATTGGCCAAATCAACCACTTCAGGCTCACGCGCGGCATTTTCAATAATCGTAGTGCCTTCAGCTAGTGTTGCCGCCATCATCGCGTTTTCTGTACCACCAACGGTCACGACATCAAACAAAATCCGACCACCACGCAAACGACCATCAACTTTGGCATGAACATAACCTTTTTCCACGGTAACCACTGCGCCCAATGCTTCTAAAGCTTTTAAATGCTGGTCTACAGGTCGAGAACCAATGGCACAACCACCTGGTAAAGACACATAGGCCTCTTTGAAGCGTGTGACCAACGAACCTAAAACAAAAATCGACGCGCGCATGGTTTTGACTAATTCGTAAGGGGCAACGGCTTGAGTCAAGGTATTGGCATCAATAATTACTTGGCCATTTTCGCCTTTGGTAATCGTCATGCCCATGTGCGACAAAATACGCATCATGGTTTTAATATCGTGTAAATCGGGGACATTGTTAAGCGTGACAGGCGTTGACGCTAAAATGGTTGCTGCTAACAACGGCAAAGCGGAGTTTTTTGCGCCAGAAATACGCACTTCACCTTCGAGACGAGTGCCACCTGTAATCGCTAACTTATCCATGACTTATTCTCTGTATGCGGAGGGATGGATTAACCAAATAATTTTGCTTTGCGCCATTCTTCGGGCGTTAAAGTACGCATAGTGACTGCGTGAATTGCGCCACTGGCAATATATTCGTTCAAGGGCGCGTAAACACGTTGTTGCTTAGCGACAGGACGTAAACTGGCAAACTCTTCACTGACTATAGTGACTTGAAACTTGCCGCCTTCACCGGTGACATTGACTTCAACGGCTTCAGGAAAAGCGGCGACTAAAACGGATTTAATGCTTTCGGGATTCATTTGCTATCCTACGGTAATTCAGGTAACGCGGTGGTTAAACCACTGACACTAATAATGGCGCGTAGTTTGTCGGGCATATGGCTAATATGCAAGTTTTGTTGTGAACTAGATGCGATTCGTGTCCACGACACCAAAATGGCCACCACTAAACTATTACTACTAGCAAGCTCTTGCATATCAATCACCAGCGATTTACCGGCTTGCTTGAGTAACTTTACGCCATCCGCACAGACTTTTTCGGCATTATCAAAATGCACAACGCCTCCTAAATGGAGGCGCGAGTCTTGCAGCGTTAATGTCGCTACACTTTCGGTCATATTAGCTACCTTTTTTAGGCTCGGCTGCTGGAACAAAATTGGCAATCGCTTTGTCTAAATTACCATGATTGGCTTCGACAGTAGAAGCAAACTGATTACGAAAGGTTAAGCCTAAATTAATACCATTCAAAATCAAATTGCGTACTTTCCATTGCCCTTGCGCGTCTAAAACCATTTGGTAGGTAACAGGAACAACACCGTTGCTACTGGTTTGAATATCCATATCGACTTGGGCTTTTTTCGGGTCATCACCTGCTTTATAAGGTTTGACAGTAAATTTTTCGTTTTCATACGCGCCTAAACCATTAGCATAAGTGCGAATTAAACTTTGCTTAAAGGTCGCTGTAAAATCCACGCGTTGCTTGTCATTGGCTTGGCGATAAAACTGCCCCATCACCCCTTTGGCAAAGCCCGTAAAATCCACATACGGCTCAATATTTTCCTGCACAATGGTAAACAACAATTGTGGATCTTTTTTATACGCAGCACGTTCTTTCACTAAGCGTGTCGTTAATTGCTCAGAAATGCGTTGGACAAAATCTTTGGGATTTTCGGCAGCAGAGCTTAATTGTGCGCCTAACAATAAAACACCCATCAACATTATCGAAAAACTGCGTTGTATTAACTTCAACATATCATCATCCTCATTAAAACCGATAGTCATAAAAGCCATCGGCATGTATCAATTAGAACTCTTCTGCTGTGGCAGGCGTAGGAGCGGGAGCAGGCGTACTGCTCTTATTTTCCGTAGCCTTATTAAAGAGAAACTTTCCAATTAGATCTTCTAACACAAGTGAGGATTGTGTCTGTTCGATTTCGTCACCGTTCTTAACAAAAGTGTCATCAGCTCCCGGTACGATACCTATGTACTTCTCGCCTAATAAGCCAGCGGTCAAAATACTGGCTACAGAATCTGTACTAATCTCATTGACATCATTATAAATTTCTAATGTCACTTTGGCGTTTAATTTCTTTTTATCTAGCTCAATTGCCGCCACACGACCAATCGTCACGCCCGACATTGTCACTTTAGAGCGAGGCACTAAACCCGCAATATTTTGAAAGTGAGCATACACTTTATAGCTAGGTTGATTGACTTCACTACTCAAGCCACTCACTTTAATGGCCAAAAAGAATAATGCCGCTATACCCGCGACTAAAAATAAGCCCACGCCAAGCTCTAGGTTGCGAGTACGCATTACAAATCTCCAAACATAACGGCAGTTAAAATAAAGTCGAGTGCTAACACCGATAAAGAACCATAAACGACGGTGCGTGTCGTGGCGACTGAAATACCTTCTGCTGTTGGCTCACAGTCATACCCTTGAAACAAGGCAATCCATGTCACTGCCACACCAAAGACGACACTTTTGATCATGCCATTGACGACATCATCAACAAACTCGACCGAATTTTGCATATTCGCCCAAAATGATCCCGAATAAATACCCAACCAATCCACACCCACCAACATCCCACCGATAATACCGACGGCTGAAAAAATCAAGGCCAACAACGGCATACTAATAAACCCAGCCCAAAAACGTGGCGCAATAATACGACGTAATGGGTCAACGCCAATCATTTCCATACTAGCTAATTGCTCTGTTGCTTTCATCAAACCAATTTCTGCGGTCAATGCCGAACCAGCCCGACCCGCAAATAATAAAGCTGTTACTACAGGCCCTAACTCACGAACCAATGTTAAAGAAACTAATGTACCCAATGCTTGCTCGCTGCCATAGGTAATTAGAATGTTATAGCCCTGCAAACCCAACACCAAACCAATAAACAAGCCAGAAACAATAATAATGGCAAAAGACAACACACCAACGGCATATAACTGTTTAATTAATAATGGAAAAGAGGTGCGTGGCTGTGGCACAGCAACTAAGGCTTGCCACAAAAATATCCCTGCCGAACCAATGGATTGTAATTTAGCGAGCGTGTTTGCACCTAAACGACGAATAGAGTCAACAATCACACGCGCACTCCTAATTCTTCACTGTAGCTTTTAGCAGGATAATGAAAATGCACAGGCCCATCAGGACTACCATTTAAAAACTGCTGCACAAAAGGAGACTCTGAATGACGTAACTCATCAGGTGTACCTGATGCAATAATTGAACGATTAGCAATAAGATAAATATAGTCTGCAATATGTAGTGTTTCGGGAACATCATGGGAAACAATGACTGTCGTTAATCCTAAGGCTTCACGCAAGGTACGGATTAACGTCACCAAAACGCCTTTTACCATAGGGTCTTGGCCTGCAAATGGCTCGTCATACATAATCAACTCAGGATCAAGTGCAATTGCCCGTGCTAGTGCTGCACGACGTTGCATGCCCCCCGACAACTCCGCAGGCATTAAACTCCACGCGCCGCGAAGGCCAACTGCCTCCAACTTCATTAATACTAACTCATGAATTAACGATTCAGACAGTTGAGTATGTGCCCTTAACGGAAAAGCCACATTTTCATAAACCGACAAATCAGAAAATAATGCACCACTTTGAAATAACATGCCCATTTTAGCGCGTGCGGTAAATAACTCACGACGGCTCATGTTTGGCACGTTATCGCCATTTACTAAAACTTGACCATTATCAGGATATAATTGTCCGCCAATAAAACGCAACAAGGTGGTTTTTCCACATCCTGACGGCCCCATAATTGCTGTTACTTTACCTCGAGCAATATCCAAACTTACATTTTCAAAAATTGGACGACTTCCTCGACTAAAGCTCAGCTCACGAATGGACACTAACGGGGTATCTGTCTCAGAATTCATGCACATACACCTTTAAAATGACCATAAAAACAAGAAGACATCTAGTGACTCGTAGCATAAAACATGCAACGTACCACCATAAAAAACAGTTAGGATAAAAAGAACGAATAAACCACAGCTAAGGACAAGAAGTCGTTTCTCTTCTGATTTGAGGACTACCCGTAATGATTCGATCAATCTGTGTTTTAGCAACGCTACCAACATGCGTTAATAATAACCATTGCTCATCATGAGCCGAAAAAGTAGATTGAGACTCTACGCGGTAACCCAAAGCACTAAGGCGACTTTTTAATGCCTCTGCTTTATCAAGGCTGCTCACTGTACCTAATGAGATTGCATTTGCCAGTTGCGTCTCGGTAACAATACTGCCATCAACACCACTTTTTTGTAACTCGGCTAACACAGACTGAGCTTTCTCCGCCGAAGCCAAAGGAGGGATATACACTAAATACTTTGCACTACTACTGTTCATGGATATGACTTTGACATCAAAGCCGCTTTTTTCAAAAATAGCACGCACCTGCTTCAACATATCCCGATCAAGAATAGGACCGACACGATAACACGCAAGGTCATCACGTGTTTTAACCGTAGGCGTATTTTGATTGATTGTCTCAGGAGTGTCTGTAGCAACGAGATCCGTACGCTCTGAGAGAAGTTGCAATGGTTTACCCTCTTGCTCTTCTACCATGACGACGATAGCTTGTCCCCGATTTTGCTGTTCAAAAAACTGCCACGCCAAGAAAACAGCGTTAAATACCACCAACAGTCCAAAGACTAAAGGCATATCCATTCCTCTTATTAATATCGGCTTATGATGAATGGCCAAAATAGCGTTGCAAACCCATTAGCAATAATTCAGGCATCATCTCATGTGCAATTTGCAAATGTGGGCTTAGCCTTTCAGAGTCGCCGCCCGTCAAAATCAGCTGAACATCTTTATCAGTCACTTGTTTTAGTGTTGCATTAACTTTTTCAATAGCAGCGATACACGCCAGTAAAATACCATGATGTACAGATTCGCTGGTATTTTTACCAAAATCGAGCGTAGCATACGTTATATCATGCGGACGTACACGTTGTGTACCATGCAGTAGTGATGATAACTGTAAATTCATACCAGGGAAAATATATCCGCCTAAATGTTGATTATCATTAACCACATCTATCGTTAATGCTGTCCCACAACTCACCACACAAACAGGTTGCCGCCCCGCTACAGCAAGTATATTCAACCAACGATCTATCCCCAGCAAAGCAGGGTCTTTATAAGCGCATTGAATGCCTAATGTCGCATAATCTGTATGAGCAAACTGAGGAGTGCATCGCCATAGCAACAAACACAAGCTTTCTAACTCTTGATTCACTTTATCATTTAGAACAGAAGAAACGCCAACAAAATCGACATGATCATAAAACTCTTTGGGCAAACCCGACATTAATATATTTGGAGAGTACTGATGTGCCACGGCATAACTAGCAATTATTTTTTCATTATCACATAGCCATAATTTAATCCGAGAGTTACCCATATCGATAAAGCATGAACGAGCCATAACTTAAGAACTCTTCGCTTGACGTAAAGACACTTCACCACCACAAATATGCATAAGGCCACTCTTGGTCTCTACAATAAAGTTACCACGCTCATCCACGCCTTGAGCTATGCCATTAATTGGCTCTTGCATGCCAACAATCACGACCGATTGATCTTTAAAAGCGTCGTACTTTAACCATTCATCATGCCACTTCGTAAAGCCAGTTTTATGATAATCAATTAACAACGTTATCAACTCAGAAACAATTGCCGCCGTAATTAATTGCCGATCAATTACCTGCCCACAAATGGTATATAAATCAGTCACAGGTTGAGTTATTTGTTGCTTGATCGTTTCTGGCAAATGCAAATTAACACCTACGCCAATCACAACCTGACAAGCCCCATCAGCCTCCCCCGTCATTTCTATTAAAACCCCCGCCACTTTATGACCACGATACAAGACATCATTAGGCCATTTAAGCTGCAAGTCTTGAGCTCCCATCGACTCTAAGGCTTTAATAACTGCCACACCTACCGCTAAACTCAATCCTTCTATGGCCGAAAATCCTTCCTTAAAAACCCAACCTACAGAACCGTAAAAATTGCCCGCAGGTGGTGACGACCACTCTCGACCACGCCGACCACGTCCAGCTCCTTGCATTTCGGTAATGCACACAACACCTGACTGAGGTTTTTTCAATAAATGGGCGGCCACTATGTCGTTTGTTGAAGACACAGAAGAAGGCGTTTCAAAAATAGAAATATAAGACTGAATGAGACGGGGAATTGCAGACAAAATTCGCTCTTTATCTAACCACTGTATGGGTGAATGAAGACGATACCCCTTACCAATCACACTATCAATCACTAATCCATACTCTGTCCATTGTGCAATACGCTTTGAAATTGTCGTGCGACTAACACCCACAATTTCAGCCAACTGCACACCTGAATGAAATTGACCATCAGACAATAGGCGAAGAATATCCATAGGATTATTTTCAAAAGAAAGTGATTACTTTCAAGAGGATACCCTGAATAGTATTTTTTTCCAATCAAGTTATGGATTATTGTGTTCTGTAAAACAAAAAACCCCCATCTAATTACTTAGATGGGGGTATTTGGTATTTGGAGTCTGGCGATGACCTACTTTCACATGGCGAATGCCACACTATCATCGGCG